>NZ_LT635494.1:0-16157 GCF_900120385.1 Olsenella phocaeensis
GATGCGGCCCTCGTGGCCGTGGGTCGTCGCCCGGAAGTCGCTGCGCTCGATGTCGCTGCGGCGGGCATCGAGCTCACGGAGCGGGGCGCCATCAAGGTGGACGAGCACCTGAGGACCTCCGTCGAGGGCGTCTGGGCTGCCGGCGACGTGAACGGCGGCCCGCAGTTCACCTACGTCTCCTTCGACGACCACCGCGTGATTCTCGCCGACGCCTGGCCCGAGGTCTACCCCGGCCTGGCGGGTCGCAGCACCGCTGGACGCACGGTGCCCACGACCACCTTCCTGGAGCCCCCGCTCGCGACGGTGGGCGTCTCCGAGGAGCAGGCTGCGGCTTCTGGCAGGCCGTATGCGGTGCGGAAGGCGCCGATCGCGAGCCTGGCGGTGATGCCGCGCCCCAAGATCCTCGGCGAGAGCGAGGGCATGGCGAAGTTCATCGTGGACACGGAGACTGACCTCATCCTCGGGGCGGCCCTGCTCTGCACGGACGCGCAGGAGCTCATCAACACCGTCGCCGTCTGCATGGCGCACGGCGTGAGCGCAACCGAGCTTGGGCAGGGCATCTACACGCATCCCAGCTCTTCGGAGGTATTCAACGCCCTGCTCGGCTAGCCAGAGGGGACGGGACTGCGCCCTTCTTGTTTTTAGGAGACGCGCATGCAGCCGCCATTGGACAACAACGACCCTGGCTTCTTCGCCGAGGCGGACGAGAACCAGTACTTCGACCGGAAGAGTGCCCGGCTCAACTCCAAAGAGGCGGCCCGGCACATCTGCGCCTTCGCCAACGCGTCGGGCGGCAAGCTGGTCATCGGGATAGAGGATGACGGCACGGTGACCGGGTTCAAGAGGGGCGGAGCGCGCAGCATCGAGGAGCTCGAACAGGCGGCGCTCGCGGGGTGCGAGCCCGTGCCGGAGGTCCATCCCGTGCGAATCCCCGTAACCAACTCGCGAGGAGAGGACGACCGCATCCTCGTGCTCGAAATAAGCCCCTCGTCGGGTCACGTCATATCCAGGCGCAGCGACAAGGCGGTCTTCCTGCGCCAGAAGGACAGCAGCGTCGAGCTCGAGCGCGACCAGGTGTTGGCGCTCGAGTACGACAAGAACCAGCGCCGCTACGAGGACGAGGTGCAGGAGCGCTCCTCGATAGGGGACGTGGACCCCGAGGTGATGGCCCGCTACAAGGCCGAGCTCGGCACGGAGGCGAGCGACGAGCAGGTCCTCCGGAGCTGCGGCTTCCTCCAGGACGGCCATCTCACCAACGCGGGAGTCCTCCTCTTCTCGGAGAGCCCCGCCAGATTCATGCCGTGGGCGCGGGTGCGCGTCATCCGCCTCGACGGCAGCAAGATGGAGACGGGGCGCAGGCTCAACATAGTCAAGGACAGGACCTTCGACGGGCCGCTCCCCAAGACCATCAATGGCGCGAAGGAGTTCATCTCGAGCCAGCTGAGGGAGTTCCAGTACCTCGGGGACGACGGCAGGTTCAAGGTCATACCGGAGTACCCGGAGTTCGCCTGGTTCGAGGGGCTCGTTAACGCGGTCACACACCGCGACTACGCGATGAGCGGCGACCACATCCGCGTGATGATGTACGACGACCGCCTCGAGATAACGAGCCCGGGCAAGCTCCCCAACATCGTGACGCTCGAGAACATGAAGTACACCCGCTGGTCGCGCAACCCTACGATCGCGCGCACCCTGGTCGAGTTCGGCTGGGTCAGGGAGCTCAACGAGGGCGTGCAGCGCATATACGACGAGATGGCGAGCTTCTTCCTGAGGGAGCCCACCTTCTCGGAGCCGAACGGCGCCTCGGTGAGGCTCACGCTCGAGAACAGCGCGACCTCGCGCGTCCTGCGCCGGGGCGACACGATCGCGAGTGACATCGGCGAGGACGCGCTTGGCGCCCTGGGCGAGTACGAGCTCGCCGCCCTCCAGTACGTGTACGGGAGGGGGCGGGTGACCGCCAGAGAGCTCGCCGACCACCTCGGCCGCAGCGTAAAGGTCTCGCGACCAGCCCTCAAGTCCCTGGTAAAGAAGGGGATTCTGGACTGGCACGGCAACAGCGCCCACGACCCGTCGCAGTACTATTCCCTGCATGGGTCCAAGTAGGTCCAAGTAGGTCCAAGTAGGTTCGAGTAAAGCCGGCCCGTCCGAGGGCCTCACAGGTAAAGGGGCCCGTGGAGGTCGAACCTCGGGTCCAAGTAGGTTCGAGTAGGTCCAAGTAGGTTCGAGTAGGTTCGAGTAAAGCCGGCCCGTCCGAGGGTCTCACAGGTAAAGGGGCCCGTGGAGGTCGAACCTCGGGTTCGAGTAGGCTCTAGCGGCGCGGCTACATCCAGCGCAGCGCGATGCGCGCGACGGCCTTCAGCAACCGCAGCAGTGCCCTAAGCGCCCTCATGGCCGGCCTCCCTCCGCTTGGTCTCGGCGAGCATGGCCTCTAGCTGTCCCACGGTGAACGTGAGGCCCTCCGACTCGGCGGCTGGCTGTGCGACCTGCGGCTCCCAGAGCGCCGGCGAGCTCATGTCCAGGTCGAAGCTCTCGTCCACCTTGCCCACGGCGGCCCTCTTTGCCTCCGGGTCCACGTCCGCGTAGATGTCGAGCGTCATGTTCACGCTCGCGTGCCCCAGGTAGCTCGCCACGGTGCGCACGTCGCAGCCGTTCCCGATCATCATGGTGGCGAAGATGTGCCGAAGGTCGTGGAACGTGCAGTCGAAGCCGTTCATCTTGCAGAACGCCGAGAAAGTCCTTCCCCAGCTGCGTGGGGTTGTAGGGCCTGCTCTCGGGCTCCTGCGTCCCCAGTACGAAGGGGTCGCCGGCGGGGACTCCCATCTTGGCCAGCACGCGCCGGGAGTCGGCGCGCTTGGCCCTGAGGGTCGCCGCCGTGTGCGCCGTGAGCGGTATGGTGCGCGCGGAGCTTCCGGTCTTGGGTTCCTTCAGGTAGAAGCCGCCCTCGCCGTTGCCCAGCGCGTGGGAGACGGTCACGGTGCCGTCGCCCCCCACGTCGCTCCAGCGCAGCGCGCACACCTCGCCGCGCCTCATGCCGGTGGTGAGCGTGAGCTCTATGGCCAGGCCCAGCGGGCTCGTGGCTTCGGCCGCGACGGCGAGCCTCAGCATGCGCGTGCGCGCAGCGCAATCGAGCGCGTTTATGGGCGTCTTCACCCACTTGGGCGGCTTGCAGAACTCGCAGACGTTCTTGCGCACCAGGTCCTGCGACANGCGTGGGGTTGTAGGGCCTGCTCTCGGGCTCCTGCGTCCCCAGTACGAAGGGGTCGCCGGCGGGGACTCCCATCTTGGCCAGCACGCGCCGGGAGTCGGCGCGCTTGGCCCTGAGGGTCGCCGCCGTGTGCGCCGTGAGCGGTATGGTGCGCGCGGAGCTTCCGGTCTTGGGTTCCTTCAGGTAGAAGCCGCCCTCGCCGTTGCCCAGCGCGTGGGAGACGGTCACGGTGCCGTCGCCCCCCACGTCGCTCCAGCGCAGCGCGCACACCTCGCCGCGCCTCATGCCGGTGGTGAGCGTGAGCTCTATGGCCAGGCCCAGCGGGCTCGTGGCTTCGGCCGCGACGGCGAGCCTCAGCATGCGCGTGCGCGCAGCGCAATCGAGCGCGTTTATGGGCGTCTTCACCCACTTGGGCGGCTTGCAGAACTCGCAGACGTTCTTGCGCACCAGGTCCTGCGACATCGCCCACTTGAGCGCCTGCTTCAGCAGGCGGAAGGGCTTGGCCACCGACTTCGGCGCATAGCTGTCGGCGGTCATGCGGGCCATCCAGCCGTTGACGTCGGCCACGGTGAGCGCCGAGAGTCTCACATCGCCCAGGTAGTGGCAGATCTGCTTTGTCTCGGCGCGGTAGCTGCGTACCGTGGAGGGCTCTATCGTCTTGGAGCCCTCCTTGTAGCGCAGGAACGCGTCCATGAAGTCGCGAACGCACACGTTGGACGTCGCGGTGCCGCCCTCCAGCTCGAGCTGCACTATGCTATGAGTTCGTCGCGCGCCTTCTCGGCTGCCTGCCTCGTCCTGCCCCTCGCGATGCAGTAGAGCCTCTCGGGCTCCCCGGTTATCGGGTTCCTGCGGGAGAGCGTCACCTCCCACTGGTCGGTGTCGCCGCGCCTCCTCAGGCCCCCTGCTCGCGTACTCCATCGGTCCTCCAAACGTCCGTTTTCCACAGCCATTTGTCAACCGACATTCTCACCGACATCAGAACCAACAAATGACCGACAAACGGATGTCGGAAGGACAGGAAACCCAGAGCGCACAGAACGTGGAGAATGGGAAAACCACAGTTCAGGTACCGTTCGCTGCAATTCTGGAATCGCTGGAACTGGTATGAAACGCCCTCTGGGTCGCTCATAACCCGGAGGTCACAGGTTCAAATTCTGCCACCGCGACTATAAAACTGGAGGTCAGCGGCGAAAACCCCTGGCCTTTCTTTTAATGCGAGAGAAGCGTTGTCAAGTGGCCTGCCGTCACTTCCAGCCAGGCGTGGGCCTGGGGGCACGCATCTCTTGGTCGACGCTTGCCTGGCAAGCTAATGTTCGCGGGCTTGTGCCCGCGCCCCTGCCGGTCATAGGGCCCAGCAATTGGTAGGGAGGCGTGGTGTCGCAGTTCGATTCTTCGCCTGGGAGCCTCGTGCGAACGTCAGTCTTTGTGGCGGATGCAGCCTTGCGGTTGTCCAAAAAAGGAGTCGCGAGCGGCTCCCGGCGGTGCGTCGAGGGCCGCAGGCCCTCCTGGCAGAGATGCCCATGGGATACGGGGGAACTACCTGTGATAGGTGCCTCCCGCCCCACGGCCTATCTCCCAGACCCAGCAGGCGAGCTCGCGGGCGCAGGCGTTGCCGCGCGGGCGTATGGCGGCAGTGGGCGCGCCCCACTCGCCGGGGAGCCGCTTGGGCCTTGCCGAGCAGCTCGCATGGTGCCAGGCGCTCTCGACGGGCGTCCTCCTCGACGCGGAGTTGCCCGCTTTGGCGATGTGCCCCGTCTCCTCCCTCTCGCCTGACGAGTGCTCGGAGGGGACGAGTCCGCACCAGCTCGCATACTCCGGTGCGGCGGGGAACCCCGAGAGGCAGCCAGCCTCCGCGGCCAGGCAGAACGCGCTTATCTCGTCTATGCTCCTGACGCAGGAGAGGGCGCGCACGGTGGCGGCCCACCTGCCCTTGCGCGCTCCTTCCTTTACCCGCCTCTCGAGCTGGCGCCTGTCGGTCCCGGCGCACCTCATGCAGGTCAGGTGGTGCAGGAAGGCCTGGCGTGCCGCCCCGCCAATGAGGATGCGGGCCACACGGCTCCGCGGTCTTCGAGCTCACGCCCGAAGGCGAGTTCACCGAGCAGGTGGTGCGCGGCGACCTCGCGCTCGTGAAGGTGGCGGACGGCACCAGCAGCGACTCGCGGGCGTGCCCTTCAAGATCACCAGCAAGACCACGGGCGAGAGCATGTGGTCGTGACGGACGGCAACGGGCAAGCATCGACGGCGGCGAGCTGGAACGCCCATACCGCAGACACCAACGGCGGCACGGCGGACTCCGGCGTGTGGTTCGGAGGCGCCGAGCCCGACGACGCCAAGGGCGCGCTGCCCTACGACACCTACACGGTCGAGGAGCAACCCTACGATGCCAATGCCGACCGCACGCTCATCCCGGCCTTCGACGTGTCGGTCTACCGCGACGCCGTGGCCGTGGATTTGGGCTCGCTCACCAACGACGCACCGCCCACGGAGACGCCTCCCGCGCCCGGCGCGCAGACCGAGGCGACCGACGCGGACGACGGCGACCACGAGGCCGTGGCCGACGACTCGGTGACCATCGTGGACACCGTCTCCTGCACGGGGCTCACGCCCGGCAAGGAGTACACGCTCACCGGCACGCTCGTGGACAAAGAGACCGGCGAGCCCGTCCGCTCGGTCGGCAAGGCCGTCACCTCCACCGTGGCCTTCGTGCTCGACGCGGCGGACGGCACGCAGGAGGTAACCTTCACCTTCGACGGCGCGGAGCTCTCCGGGCACGCGGTCGTGGCCTTCGAGTCTCTCGCCCTGGACGGCCAGGAGGTCGCGTCCCATGCCGACGTGAACGACGAGGGGCAGACCGTGGAGCTCGTGCCGCCCGAGACCCCCGAGGCGCCGACGCCCGGCGGCAAGCTTCCCCAGACGGGAGACGAGCTGCCGATAGCGGGCATCTGCGCCCTGGCTGCGGCGGGTTGCGCCGCCTCCGTCATCGGCATCGCGCGCAGCATGGCGTGCGGGGCCGCACGCGCCCGCGCACGGACGCCCTTTCCTCGACGCTGTCGAAGTCCGAGAGCCCGCGCTCCTTGGCCATGCGCTGAAGCGAGTGCTTGAGCTCCCTGGGGTCGGGGTCCTGAAGCCGGCGCCCCGTGACGATGTTGGTGTTGTTCACGACCACGTGGGCGTGCGGGATGTGCCTGGTGTTGTCGTCGTGGTAGACGATGGCCACCTCGTAGTCGCCGAAGTGCTCGCGCACCCAGGCGACCGTGAGCTCGCGGAGGGCGTCCAGGCTCACGTGGTCCTTGGGGTCCGGCGAGAGCGCGTAGTGCTTGTAGGTGCGGCAGGGCCTGCCTCCCCAGGGAGTGTCGTTTCGCCAGCGCGTGCGCGTGTCGTCCATGGCGGCCGCCCAGTCAAAGGCGGTGCCCTCGTGCTCGGGGATGTCGAGGTTCAGGTAGTCGGAGGCGAGTGCGCGTCCGTCCTTGGTGAGGTAGCGGTAGACGCCCTTGCAGGACGTGTGCCCGGATATGGGCTTGAGCAGCGGCATGGGCGGCCCCTATAGGAAGAGCAGGTGGGACTCCGCCACCTTGCGCACGGGAGCGACGAGCTCGCCCGTCCTCTCGCGCAGGCGCTCAAGCTGGCGCCCCACCGAGGAGAGCTCATCCAGGACGTCGGATGCGTCCATGGCCTCGCGCCTTAGGTAGTAGGCGATGCGGTTCAGCGCGTGGGCGGCCTGGTTCTGCTGGTAGCCCCACTGGTTGAGCTCGCGGTAGAGACGGTTCGCGCAGGTGAGGTCAAGCACCACGTGGCGCTGTGCGGCGATGTCCTCCGCTGGCAGCTGCAGGAGCAGCCTCACGAGTGCGGATGTGGTGATGTCCAGTGCTCCCGCGAGTGCCTGCGCGCGCTCGACGTCCGTTTCGCCCACACGAACATGCAGGCGTCTGTCGAATCTTTCCATGGTTCCCCCTCTGCGCCGAGAGGCGGCGCGTCTTGCCTGGGCATCCGTCCGGGCTTCCCAGGGGCGCGGGTCATCCCCCGCAAGGGAGCGTATCGCGTGCGCATGCGCGCGTGCTCCCGTCGCTCGGCATCCGGGTGGGGCGACGCTCCATCGAAGCAGCAGCGCGATGGGCACGGCCCTCGGTGCCGACAAGCGCTATCTCGTGCGTTGTGCGCACAAGATAGGCTGCTTGCTTAGGGGTGAAAGCTGCTCTGTTAGAGAATTGTGAGATGGTGCTAAAATTATATAAGTCTTATGCGTAACCAGATGGAGGCACCTATGGAGCAGCCCAACAGACAGGCTCTCCTCAACGGCAAGAAGACCGAGAGGGTCATTTTCGCCGTGACTCCAGAGCCCAAGAGTGCAGTCAAGAAGCTGGCCGAGAAGAAATGCATGAGCGTAAGCGCGCTCATCTCGTCCATCCTCGCTGATGCCGTCGTGAAGGAGGCCGAGTGATGGGCGATGTGAAGTACGCATCCGTCTCCGTGCCGTTCGACGAGACGTTCTACGAGGAAATGTTCATCCAGTATTTCACGGAGAACCTCGGGTACAAGTACTTGCATGGCCCGAACGTGGAGCGTACGAGCGACCTATACCAGGACGTTTTCCTCCCAAGGATTCTCAAGAAGAGCCTCTGCCGCATAAACTCGGAGCTTCCCGCCGTTGCCATCGACGAGGCGATGATGAAGCTCTCCTCGGTGGAGGGCGGCTCTCTCGAACAGTGCAACGAGGTCTTCACCGACTACCTGCAGTCTGGAGTCGAGGTCCGCTACTTCGACGGCAAGGAAGACCGCGACGACATCGTCTACCTCGTTGACTACGAGCACCCCGAGAAGAACTTCTTCCACGTAGTGAACCAGTGGACGTACGTCGAGTACGAGAACAAGCGCCCCGACCTCATCGTCTTCTTGAACGGTATCCCCGTCGTCATCTTCGAGCTCAAGTCCCCCTCCCGCGAGGAGACGAGCGCCTCCGACGCCTACCTGCAGCTGCGCAACTACATGAAGGCGATACCTTCCCTGTTCGTGCCCAACGCGTTCTGCGTGATGAGCGACATGGCCGAGACGCGCGTCGGCACCATCACCGCGACCGAGGACCGCTACGTCGCCTGGAAGAGCATGGACGGCGACTATTCCGACACCCAGGGCGCCGACTGGAAGACCATGCTCGAGGGCATGTTCCGCAAGGAGCGGCTCTGCGACATCATCCGCAACTTCATCTGCTTCAACGACTCCGCTGATAAGGCGGTGAAGATCCTGGCGGCCTACCACCAGTACTTCGGCGTGAAGAAGGCGGCAGCGCGAGCTCTATCCGCCGTCGACGGGAGCGGACAGATCGGTGTCTTCTGGCATACGCAGGGTTCCGGAAAGTCCCTTTCCATGGTCTTCTTCGCGCACCTCATGCAGCGGCTGGTGGAGAACCCCACGTTCGTCGTCGTGACCGACAGGAACGACCTCGATGACCAGCTCTTCGGGTAGTTCGGTCGCTGCGCCAAATTCCTTCGGCAAGTTCCCATGCAGGCGCTCCACCGCGACAAGGGCAAGGGCAACCTCAAAGACCTGCTTTCTGGGCGCGAGGCAAACGGCATCGTGTTCACCACCATGCAGAAGTTCTCCGAGGGGAACGGCCCGCTCAGCGAACGGTGCAACATCATCGTTATGGTCGATGAGGCCCATCGCGGGCAGTACGGCCTCACCGAGGAGATAAGACCCGACGGCACTATCTCGATCGGCGCGGCCAAACTTGTGCGCGATGCGCTTCCCAACGCAAGCTACATCGGCTTCACGGGGACGCCCATCGCGCTCGACGGGCGCAACACTCGCGAGGTGTTCGGCGACTACATCGATATCTATGACATGACGCAGGCGGTTGAGGACGAGGCGACGGTTCCTGTCTACTACGAGAGCAGGGTCGTGGCTCTCAACCTCGACGCAGATGCGCTTGAGAGCCTCGACAACGCCTACAAGGAGTTCTCCGACAAGCACGACGAGGAGACAGCCCAGCGCAGCAAGCACCTCATGTCCGGACTCGACGGAATCCTCGGCGCCCCCGAGACGGTGGCCGACCTCTGCCGCGACATCGTCTCCCACTACGAGGCGAACCGCGCGGGGCTGCTTGCAGGCAAGGCTATGATCGTGGCCTACTCGCGCCCCATCGCCATGAAGATCTACTACGAGCTCATGCATCTTCGCCCGGAGTGGTCCGACAAGGTGGGCGTGGTCATGACCACGAGCAACCAGGACCCCGAGGAGTGGTTCGACGTTGTCGGTGGCAAGGATCACAAGGCGGAGATGGAGCGCCGCTTCAAGAGCGACGACGACCCCCTCAAGATCGCCATCGTCGTGGACATGTGGCTCACGGGCTTCGACGTCCCGTCGCTTGCCACCATGTACATGTACAAGCCCATGAAAGGCTACAACCTCATGCAGGCCATCGCCCGTGTCAACCGCGTCTACCCGGGCAAGGAGGGCGGCCTCATCGTCGACTACATCGGCATCGCGAGCGCCCTCAAGTACGCCATGAAGTCCTACACGAACCGCGACCGCAGAAACTACGGGGACATGGACGTCGCCAAGACAGCATACCCCAAGTTCCAGGAGAAGCTCTCGGTCTGCCGCGACCTCCTGCATGGCACGCGCTACCGCAAGCGCGTGTTCACGTCCGATAAGGTGACGCTCGCGACACTCATATCCGAGTGCGCCGACTGGCTGCTCAACCCGGCATGCGAGGAGGTTCGCGATGACTTCCTGAAGCAGGCGCAGCTCCTCGCGAAGGCGGAGAGCCTCTGCAAGAGCATGATCTCGGAGGAAGATCAGCACGAAGCGGCGTTCCTAGACGTCCTTCGCGTGCAGGTGATGCGCATCTTGGGCCGCAGTGGCACGGGCGGTGGGGGTATGACCTACGAGGAGTTCAACCGCCGCGTTGCCGCCATCCTCGAGCAGTCCGTGCACAGCGAGGGCGTCATCGACCTGTTCGACAGCAAGGATAAGGTGGAGGTGTCGCTCTTCGACGAGGGCTTTCTCGAGGAGATCCGCCGCATGAAGGAGAAGAACATCGCCTACGAGACGCTCAAGCGCCTCATCAAGGAGCAGGTCCGCGACTACCGAAAGACGAGCGTCGTGCAGGCGGAGAAGTTCTCCGACATGCTCCAGCGCTCCGTCAACGGCTACCTCAACGGCATGCTCTCCAACGCGCAGGTCATCGAGGAGCTTCTCAAGATGGCGCACGAGATGATGGCGGAGCGCGAGGAGGGAAAGAAGCTCGGCCTGGGCAAGGAGGAGCTCGCCTTCTATGACGCCCTCACCAAGCCGCAGGCGGTTAAGGACTTCTACGACAACGACCAGCTGGTTGCCATCACGCGAGAGCTCACCGAGCAGCTGAGGAACAACGCTACGATAGATTGGCAGAGAAAGGAGAGCGCCCGCGCGGGTATGCGACGCTCGATAAAGCGCCTCCTCAAGAAGTACAAGTACCCACCCGACGGCCAGGAGGAGGCGCTCGACACCGTCATGCGGCAGTGCGAGCTCTGGGCTGACAGTCGGGTTATGGATTAAGGCGGCAACATGGCACGTAAGAAGCAGACGAACACGCAGGAGCTGGGCTTCGAGGAGAAGATCTGGAAGGCAGCGGATAGCATGCGCGGCCACATCGACGCCTCGGAGTACAAGAACGTGGTGCTCGGCCTCATCTTCCTCAAGTACATCTCGGACAGGTTCGAGCAGCGGCATCAGGAGCTCGTAGACGAGGGCGAGGGCTTCGAGGAGGACCGCGACGAGTACAGCTTCGAGAACATCTTCTGGGTTCCCATGGGAGCCCGCTGGGAGGAGATCGCGAAGGCTGCGCACACGCCCGAGATAGGTAAGGTCATTGACGAGGCCATGCGTGAGATCGAGGCGGAGAACAAGACGCTCAAGGGCATTCTCCCCAAGAACTTCGCCCGCCAGGAGCTCGATAAGCGCATGCTGGGCGACGTTGTCGACCTTTTCACCAACGTGAAGATGGCTGGCGAGGACGGCACGCAAGATGTGCTGGGACGCACCTACGAATACTGCCTGGCGAAGTTCGCGGAGCAGGAGGGCAAGAACGCCGGCGAGTTCTACACGCCCACCTGCATAGTCAAGACCCTGGTCGAGATCATCGAGCCCTATCACGGGCGTGTCTACGACCCGTGCTGCGGCTCGGGTGGCATGTTCGTGCAATCGGCCAAGTTCGTGGAGAGCCACGCCGGCAACATCAGCGACATCTCCATCTTTGGCCAGGAGAGCAACCCGACCACGTGGAAGATGGCCAAGATGAACCTGGCCATCCGCGGCATCGACGCTGACCTCGGCGAGCACAACGCCGACACGTTCTTCAATGACCTGCACAAGGACAAACGCTTCGACTTCATCCTGGCCAACCCGCCCTTCAACCTGAAGGAGTGGGGCGGTGACCGCCTGCAGGACGACCCACGCTGGGAGTTCGGCATCCCGCCTGAAGGCAACGCCAACTTCGCGTGGATGCAGCACATGATCCATCATCTGAACGAGCACGGTCGCATGGGTATGGTTCTGGCGAATGGCTCCCTGTCGTCGTAGACGAACAACGAGGGTGAGATTCGCAAGGCGATTGTGGATGCGGACTACGTTGAGGGCATAATCGCCATGCCCGACAAACTTTTCTACAGCACGGGCATCCCCGTATCCCTGTGGATTATCGACAAGGACAAGCCGCAGAAGGGCAAGACGCTCTTCGTGGACGCCCGCGAGATGGGCACGATGGTGTCTCGCGCCCTGCGCGAGTTCATGGCAGAGGACAACCAGAAGGTGGCCAAGGCATTCGACGCGTTCCGCGAGGGCACGTTCGAAGAGGAGAAAGGCTTCTCCGCAGTCGTGACCACTGAGGACATCGCCAAGCAGGACTACATCCTCACGCCTGGTCGCTTCGTCGGCATCCCCGACGAAGAGGACGACGCCGAGCCCTTCGAGGAAAAGATGGCAAGTCTAACCGGCGAGCTCTCCAAGTGCTTTGAGGAATCGAATCGCCTGCAGGAGGAAATCAAGAAGAACCTGGAGGCTATCGGGTATGGGCTCTAATACTGTCCAACTGGGCGACGTTGTTCTGCTCGAAGACTCAAAACGAGAGCCACTTTCTTCACGTCAACGAGCGAGTCGCAAAGGGTCGTATCCATACTATGGTGCGCAAGGGGTAGTCGACCATCTGAATGATTTTACCTACAAAGGAACCTATTTATTGGTTGCCGAGGATGGCGAGAATCTTCGTAGTAGGAAACAGCCGATTGCGCATGTAGTAAGTGGAGAGTTTCGTGTAAATAATCATGCTCATGTATTGCGAGGAACGAATAAATGTGACATTCGTATCCTGGCATGGCTACTAAATGAGATGAATATTTCTTCTTACGTTACGGGAGCAGCGCAACCAAAGCTAAACCAGAAAAATTTGCAATCCATCGAACTCGAACTTCCAACTACAGAAAGCCAAAGAGCAATCCTTCGTCTGCTCAATCCTATCAACAAAAAATACGGCTTAATCAGCACACAAATGATTATTTGCAGCAATGTGGCGACGCGCTATTCACTGAGATGTTTGGATCTCTTACAGACAATGCTGTACTTTCCGATATAGCAAACATCACCATGGGACAATCGCCTGCCGGTAGCTCCTACAACGAAGATGGCGTTGGCGAGGTTTTTTACCAGGGACGTGGTGAGTTCGGCTGGAGATTCCCCACAAGAAGGCTCTACACCACAGAACCTAAACGCATGGCCAAGCCGATGGATGTGCTCATGAGCGTTCGCGCACCCGTTGGCGATCTTAATGTCGCCAAAGAAGCGTGCTGTATAGGACGCGGCCTTGCAGCCATTTCGAGCAAGTATGCAAGCTATTCCCTCTACCTCATGCGGTCTCTCAAGGGTAAGCTAGACGCTTTCAATGGAGAGGGCACCGTCTTTGGCTCAATCAACGGGAAATCATTGAAATCTTTGCCAATTGCGATTCCCTCAGCTGACGACATGGGAAAATTCGAGGATGTGATCCGCCCAATTGACATGGCAATACTCAATAACGAGCAAGAATCTCGGAGGCTAGGCACCATCCGCGATACACTACTCCCTAAGTTGATGTCCAGAGAAATCGATGTGTCTGGAGTTGAGTTACCCTTAGTTACTAGATAAAAATCTATGGGTTCAATTTCGTACCAAGGAGTGCGTATGTCCATTTGGGATGAGTTCGATGAAATTATTAACTATGCCCACTTTTGGAACTGGGCTCCCGATTGGAACGAGGTAAAGGATATCTATAGGCAATTTCCAAATTCATTTTCGGTGTTGACGCCTTTCGCATATTCCTATCTCGAAGAATTGATAAGGTCTAGGACTTCTGAATATGGGTGCGAATTGATCGATTCCGACGGTAATGAAGTATTCAGACGGACTGGCATCGGTTTATTGAAGCTAGCGCGTCAAGAAAACGCAGATGACACTGCGTTTCTTGCCGGACTTGATAATGTGGAGAAGTACTTCTCTCGATCAACAGCCTTTGATCGTGGCAACAATAGAAATAGCACTGTTCATGGCTACATGCATGCTGGTTTGTGGCGGAAGGATTCGTTCGAGAATCTAATATCCGATATAGCTGCAATTTCAAAGCACGCAGGGTTCTAATTCGAGCTACTAAGCAGCAGCCAAATAATCATTTAGCTGCAAGTGGATGTCGGCTTTCCGTCCACTTGGAGATGCGTCTTGTCATGTGTGGTGGTTCGTATCCACGAGAATAGGCAAATTCAATTACGGGTAATAATGCACCAGAAGTAAAATATTATATAAATAGATAATGGCTCTCTGACGTTGAGAGGATAGTGCGCACAAATGGATAAAGTCCCAAGAAATGGCCACGTAATAAATAGCGAAAAACGAAGTCTTATATCATCGAGATATAAGCGGATGACAGCAGCTGTCAACCGTGAGTTTTGGGGTACTTCAAGTGATACCGCTAATTCTCTATATGTAGGATCGTATGGCCGTGGAACCGCCATTAGCGATAGTGATCTTGATATTCTTATCAGTTTGCCGAGAAGTGAATACGAACGTTTTGATGCATATAGAGGAAATGGTCAGTCACGCCTTCTGCAGGCTATCAAGGGCTCCATCGAGTTGATATGGTCCACTTCAGATATTCACGCTGATGGGCAAGTGGTTGTAGTCAAATTCTCCGACGGCATGAGATTCGAGATTTTGCCTGCATTTAAGGATGCCTACTCATGGACGAACAACGATACATATACATATGCAGACACTAATAGTGGCGGTAGATGGCTTAGCACAAATCCGAAATCTGAGCAGGAAGCAATGCGGGAAAAGGACGTATGCTCCAATGGCTTGCTCTTCGACACCTGCAAGCATGTTAGGTATGTGCATACGCAGCACTTTTCTTCGTATCATCTTTCCGGTATTTTGATTGATAGCTTCGTTTATGCAGCTATAGGCGGTTGGCACTGGGTTGATCCTGGTGAAGGTTCAAGGCAAGAGAAGTCGTATGAATCATGCCTACTGGATTATTTCGACACTAACTGCAAGTACAGCTTCTTGACACTTAAAGCCCCCGGAAGCGGACAGACGGTCGAGATTGGAAATGACGGTGACTGTCTGCGTAAAGTACTTAATTGGATGGCGTCATGACAGAAGCCTTGGGATGTTCTGAAGTGGACGAAAAAGAGAAGCTCTACTCTCAGATAGAAGAGATATACGGCAAAGAGGTTTATTCAAGACAGACGCAGAATGTTGCAGCGAATCGTACTCGTAAGTGCGCTAAATGCATTTCTATCATGCAGATTGTACTTACCGCTGTTTCATCCACAGGATGCATAGGCGCAGTTTTGGGGCAGAGTAGTGTTGCGGTAATTGTTGCATCTATCTGTTCGGCTCTAGCATTGGCTCTAACTATTTATTCGCGTGGTGCCAAGCTGGCAGAGCTATCTAGCGCACATGTTCAGACAGCTAATGACTTGTGGACGGTTGAACAGGCTTTTATTTCCTTGTTGACTGACTTTAACGATATTGACGTCTCCGAAATTCGTGCGAGGCGCGATGAGCTGCTCGAGAATCTCGATGCCGTGTATCGCAAAGCTCCCCGTACGGAGGACAGCGACTACCAAAAGGCCCAAAAGGCTCTCAAGCACGAGGAAGCGCAGACATTTAGGCCGGGGGAAGTTGACGACCTACTGCCGGCAGGTCTGAGGAAGAAGAATCAATCGTCGCGCGTCTGAGTATTTTTGCATGTTAACTGCCCCGAGCCCGAAGGCCCGGGACAGTCGCTTTAGGGTCACCTCCCGTCGTTGAGGACGTTCTTGTGGTGGCGCAGGAGGGCCCTCTCGGAGCCGGTCACCAGGAGGCTCACGATGCCGTAGCGGATGCTGGTGAGTCCCTCCACCTCGGCCTCGGCGAGGTAGGCCGCCGCGATGCGCTCGAAGCGCCCCTGGTCGGGCTCCTCACGGGGCATGTCGTAGCCCCCGCACTTGGTGGCGGTGTCCACGAAGACGAGCTCCTCGTCGTCCATGGCGATGGGGTCGATGCTGCCCGAGCCGCGCGCCCAGCCCTCCTCCAGGACCTCGACGCCCCTGTGCTTCAGGTACGCGCGGATTGCCTCGTGCGACCTCTCGTCGATGCTCTTTCCCATGGCTGTCTGTCTCCTCGTGTTGGGGCCCGCCCCCTTGGCGCGCCTTGTGGTGCGGATGGCGCCTGCGGGAAAGCGGCAGCGCAAGGGGCAAAAGCGAAACGCGGATGCGCCCGAGTTTTCCGAGGGGCGCCTTGTGCCTCTCGGAAAAGTTTTCGCGCCCCTTGCTCTAGAGCGTCCGTGGGCGAGTCTTCGCTCCCAAGGCGAGGCGGGGCGGGGCGTGCGCGGAGGCTGCCCGTGGGATTGCGGCGATGCGGTTGCCGCGAGGCGTTGCGTGTCTGTGCGCCGGGGCGTCTGGCG
>NZ_LT635494.1:16258-29119 GCF_900120385.1 Olsenella phocaeensis
AAAGAAGCCCCGCCAGCGTGCATGCTCGGAAGCGGAGGCCAGGCGGGTTTACTGGTTACGGTTTTATTTCATTTATCACGCGCCAGGTTGGCTTAGGGGCTTAGGCGCTTTGAGGTCGCAAACTGCGGCCTCAAAGATGTCACACGTTTTAATCTCTTACTCGCCGAGCGCGGCGACAATCGATTCGACGATGCTTGAGCCTTCGAGCTTGGTGATGGCGAAGCTCTTCTTGCCTGCGTCCTTCAGCGATGCTCCAATCAGGTAGCCCTCGGCTCCGTCCAGGATGAGGAAGCGGTCGTGGAACGAGGTCGTGTGCTTGACCACGAGCGTTGGGTACTGCGCGTTGAAGGTCGCTACGTCGCGCTCGGTGAGGCTGGTCTTGGGGTGCGTCCACACGGTGGCGGAAACGCCGGGTTTCTTCTTAGCAAGGATGTTGAGTGTCCCCGTGTCCACGTAGCCGTCGACCAAGACGATCTCGCGCTTTGCCCTCTGCACGAGTGTAACCAAGAGCTCAAATGCATCGTAGACCTGCCCCTCGAAGAAGACCTTCTGGTTCGGCGCCTCGTGGGTCTCCATGTAGTCGAAGACGCGCTCGAATCTCTCATCTGTGCTCTTCTGATACTCAAGCTGCCTGAGCTCAACCGTGCGAATCTGCTCGAACATGGTGGCGTTGGATGCGATGAAATGGCGCATCTCGACGAAGGCGTCCATGATGCGCACGCTCACGTCGATTGCCGTGTCGCTGCGCAGCACTGCGGAGAGCATCGACACACCCTGCTCGGTGAAGACGCGTGGCATATAGCGCCACCATGTGTCCCGTTCTCCCAGTTCAGGATGTAAGGTCACAATTTGTGACCTTAGGCCTTCGGCCTCTTCTCGCGTTGTGCGGAAGCAGAACCGCTCGGGAAAGCGCTTGGGGTTTCTGCTTACAGCTTGGTTGAGTGCCTTCGTCTCAACTCCGTACAACTCTGCGAGATCGCTGTCGAGCATGACCTGCTGGCCTCGCACGGTATAGATCATGTCTTTGATTTGAGTACCGCTTGAGAGAGCAATTGATGCCTCCGTCTTGGCGGGTTCTTTATCGGGCATAGCCGTGGCCTTTCTGCGCGAACCGTTGATGCAATTTTATCAAGCGCGTGCTCACATCCATCGCGATACGGCGCGGAAGAGCCAGCGCACGAAGCGCCAGACGAGCCTAAAGACGCCCATGACCCGCCTCCTTCTCCTCTGCGGCGGCGAGCATCGCCTTGAGCTGCTCCACCGAGAAGCTGATCGCGGGCTCGCGGCGCTTGGGAGCTCCGATGACGTTGTCCATGATGGCGTCGCCGTAGCCGCTCATCTCGGCGTCGAAGCTCTCCTCGACCTTGCTCACGGCGGCGCGCTTGGCCTCCGGATCCACGTCCGCGTATATGTCCAGGGCCATCGACGCGCTCGCGTGCCCCAGGTAGCTCGCCACGGTCCTCACGTCGCAGCCTCTCGCGATCATCATGGTGGCGAAGGTGTGCCTGAGGTCGTGGAAGGTGCACTTGAAGCCGTTCATCTTGCAGAAGGCCGAGAAGTCCTTCCCGAGCTGCGTGGGGTTGTAGGGCCTGCTCTTCTCCTCCTGCGTGCCCAGTATGTAGGGGTCGCCGAAGGGAAGAGCGAACTCGTTGGCGATGCGCATGGCGTCCGCCCGCACCAGGCGCAGCATGTCGAAGGTGCGCCTGGTGAGGGGAATCGTCCTCAGGGAGCTCGAGGTCTTGGGCTCCTTCACGTAGAAGCCGCCGTCGCCGTTCCCCAGGGCATGGCTCACGGTTATGGTGCCGTCGTCGAAGAGGTCGGACCACTTGAGCGCGCAGACCTCGCCGCGCCTCATGCCCGTGGTGGGGGCGAGCTCTATGGCTATGCCCAGGGGCGCCGGCTGCGCGCGCCTCGCCAGCTCCAGCATGCGGGTGCGCTCCTCGCGCGGCAGGGCGTTGATGGGCGTCTTCACGCGCTTGGGCGGCTTGCAGAAGTCGCAGGGGTTCTTGGTGATGAGGCCCTGAGCCATGCCCCACTTGAGCGCCTGCTTGAGCAGGCGGAAGGGCTTCGACACGCTCTTGGGTGCGTAGCCGTCGGCGCTCATGTCGCGCATCCATCCCGACACGTCCTCCACTGAGAGGTCCGCCAGGCGGACGTTCCCGATGTAGGAGTCTATCTGGCGCGCCTCGGCGCGGTATCCGCGCACGGTCGAGGGCTCTATAGTGCCCGATTCTTCCTTGTAGACGAGGAACTGATTCATGAACTCGCGCACGCTCATCGAGGAGCCGACGGCCCCTCCCTTGCGTTCGAGCTCGAGGATGAGCGCGTCGCGTGCGCGCTCCGCCTGCCGGCGCGTCTTGCCCTCGACCGTGTGGAACGTCCTCACGACCTCGCCCGTCACGGGGTCGGCGTGCGAGAGGACAGCCTCCCATCGGTCGCTGTTTCTCCGTCTCCTCAGGCCACGGCTGGTGTAGGTAAGGTCCTGCATCTCCACTTCCTTCCACTCGGTTTTCGACAGCCGTTTCTGACCGGCACTGTGTCCGCCAAAACGAGGTTGGAGATGCAAGAGAAGCAGAATCCTGCAGACCGTTGGAGACGCGAAGAGACACAAAACGCCTGCTCAGCGCAGTGCGTCCAGACGAGGTAGACGAGGGAGAATTTGCGGAACCTCCAGCTTGACTCGCTCATAACCCGGAGGTCGCAGGTTCAAATCCTGCCCCCGCGACCAGAAACACAATCCCGGCCTGCGAAAACAGGCCGGGGTTTTGACTGTCACGTGACCGATATTGCTACCGACATCTTACCGACAAGTGCGAAAGCGCACGGCGAGGCAAGGACGCGCGTCGATATTGCTGATCTCAGGTCGTGCGGGACCGTCTTCCCGTCACTCGCGGAACCCTCATCTGACGATCACGGAACCCCCGCAGGACGAGCGGCATGCGTGCAAATGCCTATTCGCCATCCTCGGGCAGCCGGCTGCCTCCCGGCGTACCAGCCCATGCGCGTGAAGTCGGACGGGACATGAAGGACGCGCCAAATCTCGACGAAACCCTCGGCGTCGTTCACCCAGTAGAAGACCTTGAATCGGTCGGTGCCCGCGCTGCGGTACTCGTGCAGGAGGCCGTGCTCCCCGTCGAACTGGCAGACGGTGGACCGAAGAGAGTGCTCAGCGATCTCGCGCATCTTCGCGTCTATGTCGTCCGACACCTCGTCTGCGGTGTCGGCCCCGCGGGTCACCCTGACCCAGTCCTCAATGCCGGAGAGGTCCTCGTCGGCAAGCTCGGTGAGCCTGAACCTCATAGCGTGGCCGACCCGGGACGGCGGGTGCCCTTGCGCGCCAGGTGGCGCCTCTCGTGCTCGTCCTCCGACACGTACGTGAGCTTCCCGGTCCGTTCAAGATTCACGATGTGACGGTTTGGAGCAACAGTAATGGACATGCGCCGATATGCGGCGGACGGACGCATTCGCCGAAAAGGTCTTCTCGGGGAACCCCGCCGCGATCTACATAGTTGATTCTTGGCTGGACGACCGCCTCATGCAGGGCATAGCCACGGAGACCGCCCTCGGCGTGCGGCCCGTCGAGGCGTGGGCGGGTTGCGACCTGCTGTGCGTGCTCGGCTCGGAAGAGGAGGTCCGCTCGCTTGAGCCAGGCCTTGACGCGTGCGAGGGGCTCGACGGATTGCTCCGACACGTCACGGCGACGGCTTCGGAGTACGGCTGCGTATCCCGCTCGTTTGCGCCGAAGCGCCGTAGCCGCTGGCTCTGGGTCCTGGCTGCCGCGCCCCGCGCGTTCGCCTGTGTTTCTAGCATGCGCATCAATGCGCGCAAGGCCCTATAGTGGCTCGCTCCCTTGTCTCAGGATGCTGAGATATTCCTCGTACTGGAACGTGCGATAGCGGCGCCTGCCAGTCTCATGCTGCACGAGAATCCCGAGCCTTTCGAATCCCTCCACTAGCTTGCTGGCAGTGGTTCGGGCGATGTTCAGCTTTTCGGTAACGTCGCCGATGCTTACGAAGGGACTTGCTTCGAGGAGGTCCAGCAGACGCTGACCATTCTGTACAGACACCCCCGTTGCCTTGCCCAGCTTTTCTAGGTTGCATCGGCGAAGCTCGACGAGCCGATCCAGCGATTCGATGGCATCATCGGCGCTTTTTATGAGGCACTTGCAAAAGAATGCGACCCACTCTTCATAGGCTCCCCTCTGTCTCACATTCATGAGTCTTGTGTAGTACTCGGACCTGTTTAGTTTCAGGTAATACGAGGGATAGAACACGGCACCCGTCAGCACTCCATCGTTAAGCAGGGAGAGCGTAATGAGCAGCCTCCCGAGCCTGCCGTTGCCATCCAAAAAGGGGTGGATGGTCTCAAACTGGTAGTGTACAAGCGCGGCCTTGAGTATCGGGTCAACAGAGTCTGCCTCGTTGATGAAGCGCTCCAGTTCCGAAAGCGCGGCATTCATGTCTTCGATATTGGGAGGTATGTAAGCTGCCCCCTTGATCGTGCAGCCTGTCGGTCCAACCCAATTCTGGGAGGTCCGTACCTCTCCTGGATTCTTCTCTGCCCCTCGTGTTCCATCGAGGAGTTTCTTGTGAACCTCACGGAGCAGTCTCATACAAAGGGGAAGGCATTTCATTCTCTGGACCGCAAGCTCCGTTGCCCTCACGTATGCCACAACATCAGCGACTTCATGCCCGATGAGGTCCGTCCTTGTGGGGTCAAGCACGTCGTCGAAGGTACATTGTGTTCCTTCGATCTGTGCGGAGAGGAGAGCCTCTTTGCGCACGTACATGGCGAGATACATGTCTGCGTTGGAGATGAACCTCAGCATCCCCTTCAGCTCGCCAAGCTTGAGCGAGCAGGTGCTAAGCAGGCGGTTGGTGTCGCTTCCGAGCCCGAGGGGGACAACCTCGTTTAGTGGGGTGGGCACGAAGGACTGGTACTCCATGGCACCATGTAGGTTCTTGCGCAAGAATCCCTGTCCGCTGGGGACGAACTCCATGATTCTCCTTATGACTGGAAAGTGTCGTTACAGAGAACATGATAGACTCTAACGACTTTTTTCGCTTAAAAAAAGTCGTTAGAGCATCTCGAGTGACTCTAACGACTTTTGGGTGACGTTACGCACCCTGCATCGCATTCCGAAAATTGGGATAGCTGGGTCACGTGCAATTTGGGATATGAGAAGAGCACCCGGGCGCCGAACGCGCCGATGGCGGGGCTGGCGCGGCAGACTCAGAAGAAGGCATAGGGAAGGCATGGGGGGCGCACGGTCTCATCTCTCGGAGGTCCTCGGAGGGAGCGGATTCACAACTCGTCCGAGATGACAGGAATTCGTTGACTCGGACGAGTTCTGCACGACCGGCTGGTACGACCAGCTGGCACGAGCCCAGAAGACTCAGCGGCGGTGGGGTATGCCCACGAGCAAGCGGCAGTCGCCCGTCACCAGGACGTCTCCGAGCGCTGCGGGAAGGAACGCCGACTCGGTGTAGCCCAGATGCGTGCTCGTACCCCCGCAGACGAGGTCGCAGGCGCCCCTCACACACGAGATCGTGCGGAAGCGGGCGTGGTCGGCAGGCAGGACATGGGTGTCTGCGACGTCTATGAGTATGACGTCAAACTCCGGGGAGCTCACGAGCGTCCTCTCCTTGAGCATGCCGTCAAGGGGTGTGTGCACGACATTGCCGCGATAGTCGAGCCTCACCACGTCCAGGCTTCTCCGCACGTGCAGCTCTCGCTCGTTGCCCTCATCGTCCTTGCGATGGTAGTCGTAGAAGCGATAGGTGGTGTTCGAGTTGGTGCCGATCTCGAGGGCTAGGATTCCCGCGCCCAGGGCATGAAGGGTGCCTGCGGGCACGAACACGAAGTCGTCCTCCGTCACGGGCACGCGACAGAGGTGGTCCTCGATGCTGTCGTCGGCAATCGCCCGCGCGACCTCGTCCTTGCTGGCCAGGTCGCAGCCGACCACCAGCGCTGCACCGGGGTCGGCGTCGAGCACGTACCAGCCCTCGGTCTTTCCGTGGTCGCGCGCATGCGCCTGGGCATAGGCCTCGTCGGGATGTACCTGTACCGACAGCGGATCGCGTGCGTCCAGGAAGGCGAGACGCAGGAGCTCCGCGTCGCCCATGCCCGGCCCCTCCATGCCCTCGGGGTCGGAATCGATGAGCTCGCGCAGGGTGCGGCCGGCGTCGGGGCCGTTGGCGACCACCGACTGGGCATGGGGATGCGCCGAGATCTCCCAGCTCGTCCCCTCGCCGGCCGCAGGACGGTTCCGGAGGACCGAGAGTCGCTCGCCAGCCCAGATGGTCCTGTCATACAAGGGAATGAGCTTGAGGGGCCGCATGGGACTCTTCCTTTCGACGTTGTGGTCGGGCAAGGACCTTCGTGGCCTATCGCGGTCCACACGTGCGACGGGCGCACCCGCTGCCTGCCGCCTAAAGGTTGCGGACGAAGGCTTGGATGACGCCGACGTGCCGCGTGCGGTCGCCGGTGTTCTCGATGCGATAGCGCCCCACGCTCTGGGGCACGACGAAGGTCTCGCCGTAGTAGACGTCGAAGGGCTCGAAGCTGCCGTCCAGGCTCACGATGCGGGCGCTCGTGCCCTCCACGAGGTTGAGCATGTTGACGCTCTGGTGGCAGTCGACCGTGGCGGCATCCTCGAACCAGTGGCGGTCCGTCTCGATGAACTCGAGCTCGTGGAGGCCGGTCCTCTGGATCACCACGCCCTCCTGGTCGGAAAGGTCCTGGTGCGGGGCGTCCGCCCGGTCGATCAGCTGCGAGAGGGCATAGTCGGTGTCGCGGTCGAGCCTGATGTTGGGCGCGCCGTGGTCGACGTGCACGGGGCGGGGGACGCCGTCGAGCCCCACGCGACCCCAGTCCCACAGCTTGAAGGTGAAGATGTAGGGCGTTGCGCTGATTTCGAGCACCACGGTGTTGGGCCCGGCGCAGTGCACGGTGCCAGCGGGAATCGACACGTGGTCGTGCTTCCTCACGGGAAAGCGGTTCACGAAGCGCTCGTCGTGGAAACGGTCCTCGCCGCGCTCGGCGCGCTTGAGGTCGGCCACCATCTCCTCGCGGCTCACGCCGGGCCTCACGCCCAGGTACACGCAGGAGTCCTCGCTCGCGTCGAGGATGTAGTAGCTCTCGTCCTGCGTGTAGTGGATGCCAAACCTGTCCTGCGCGTACTCCACCAGCGGATGGACCTGCAGGGAGAGGTTCTGGCCACCCATCGTGTCGAGGAAGTCGAAGCGGATGGGGAACTCCGCCCCGAAACGGGCGTGGACCTTGGGCCCCAGGAGCGCGTCCGGCTCGCGCAGCACGACGTTGATCGCAGGAATCTCCAGGCGCACCCCATCGAAGTCGAGGATGACGCTGTTCTCCTCGGGCACGCCGTCGAAGGCCCAGCCAAAGTTTGGCGCGTCGGGGTCGAGGCCGAAGCGTCGCTGCATCCAGTGGCCTCCCCAGACGCTTGCGTCGAAGTAGGGGACGAGGCGGAAGGGCTGGCGCGCGACCTGAGCGAGGCCCGCGCGATAGGCGCCACCCGGCACCATCTTGGGCTCGCCGGGCACGTTGGTCTCGAGTTCGAAGTCCACGCGGTCGAAGAGCGCCCGCTTGCTGCGGTCGGCCATGCGCCACTCGAAGAAGTAGCCGCGCTTGAACTTGCGCAGGGCGTCCTCGTCGGTGTTGTCTGCCTTCCAGTTGGGCATGCCGGCACGCAGGCGCAGCTGGATCTCCCAGCGGGTGAGGTCGGCGTACAGCAGGAGGTCGGGATCAGGGCAGATGACGGTGGCGCCGACGCCAAAGACCACGGAGAGCCCCGGGGCGGACGAAAGCCTGGCGCGTGCCTGCCCCACGCGGCCTGCGTCGAAGAACTCGTCCGCCGTGTAGTGGGAGAGGACGCCAAACACGCGGTCGTCGGTGATCGTGTCGGCGATGCGCGCCTGCACGCGCGGGGCGTCCCATGCGTAGTCGTCGGCAAGGAGGGCAGCTTCGGCGCCAAGCGGTTCCACGAGGCCCTGTCGGATCTCGTCCATGTTGGTCCCCGGATAGCATTCGATGGCGAGGGTGAGCCTGCTGCCTCTCTCGCCCGCGAGCTCGTCCAGCCTGCCTCTGACGGCGGCGAGGACGGCGGGCCAGCCGCGGACGCCCCTTTCGGCGTCGTGGATCCTGACCTCGGGACGTAGCCTGTAGTCGCTCATGAGCGTCCTTTCCACTGCGCACCTCGCCCTCCCGCCTGGAGCCCTGCTGCCGCTCGCCAAAAGCGGGCGACTGACGTCACGCTGCGAGCCGAGAGACGCAAGCCTACTCTCTCGCCAGCCGCTCCAGTCCCTCGCGAGCGCGCGCCAGCTGGCCCTTGTGCCAGGGCTGGTCCGGCACCGCCTCGAGGAGGCCCGCCTCGGCCTCGAGGTCTGGTACCGGACCTTCCCCTTCGTGGGGGGCAACGAGGCCCGCTTCGACCTGGGCCCTGCGGCGGGCCTCGGTGACTGGGCGCGCACGGTCGCGGCCTGCGTCTACCCCAGCTACCTCCTGCTCTACGAGCTCTTCGCGGGGCATCTGAGCGGGACCCTGCGCGAGGCCGCCAACGGCCTGGTCAGTCACGTCACCCGCATCCACGTCGAGGTGCGTCGGCAGGGGGCCTACCAGTCGAGTCTCGCCGACCTCATAGAGAAGCAGTGGTACGGCATCCTCATGCTGCCGCTGGTGCTCGTCGTCTGCGACTGGGCGCTGGCGCGGCAGGACGCGGCCCAGCGCATGGCCATCCTCGTCCTGGCTGCCCTCCTGGGCCTGGACGCCCTCCTGAGCTGCTTTGGGAGCGGCGTCGCCAACGGCATCGCACGAAGGCTCGCCCAGGCGGTCGAGAAGCGCTACGTCACGGCTCGCATGGAGCTCCTGCGCCGATGCGGCCAGTGGTCCTCCGGGCGCCACGCCGCGCACGCCAGCTAGGAGGGGCCGCGCGNTAGTAGAATGGCGAAAGGCAGAAATACGGGCGGCGGCGGAGCCGTGGTCCAGCGAGGAGAACGCACATGCACAACGTACGCAAGGTAGCGGAGGACACCTGGTGGCTCGGTGCCTCCGACCGCCGCATCGAGCTCTTCGAGAACATCCACAGGGTGCCGGAAGGCATGTCATACAACAACTACCTCGTCCTCGACGAGAAGACCTGCCTCCTGGACGGCGTGGACGAAGCGGTGACCACGCAGTTCTGGGAGAACCTCGACTTCGCCCTGGGCGGGCGCGACCTCGACTACATGGTCGTCGACCACATGGAGCCCGACCACTGCGCCGTCATCCCCGACCTTGTGAGGCGCTACCCCCAGCTGAGGCTGGTGGGGACCGCCCAGGCCTTCAAGCTCATGGGGCAGTTCTTCGACTTCGACGCCGAGTCGCGCGCCATCAAGGTCAAGGAGGGGGACACCCTCGACCTCGGGCGCCACACCCTCCAGTTCGTCTGCGCCCCGATGGTCCACTGGCCCGAGGTCATGGTCGCCTACGACCAGCTCACGGGTACGCTCTTCTCGGCTGACGCCTTCGGCGCCTTCGGTGCCATGAGCGGCTGCATCTTCGCCGACGAGGTCGAGTGGGAGCGCGACTGGGCCGACGAGGCGCGCCGCTACTACGCCAACATCGTGGGCAAGTACGGCATGCAGACCACCGCGCTGCTCAAAAAGGCGTCGAAGCTCGACGTCAGGCTCATCTGTCCCCTGCACGCCCATCTCTGGAGGCGCGACTTCGACCAGATCCTGGGCCGCTACGCCAAGTGGGCCTCCTACGAGCCGGAGCTCCGCTCGGTCGCGATCTTCTACGGCTCCGTGTACGGGCACACGGCAAACGCCGCCGACATCCTGAGCCGCCAGCTCGCCGAGCTGGGCGTGCGCGACGTGCGCGTGTATGACAGCTCCAAGACCGACGTCTCCGAGCTCATCTCGCGTGCCTTCCAGTACTCCCACCTGGTATTCGCCTCGTCGACCTACAACATGGAGATCTTCGACGGCATGCGCGACCTCTTGCTCGACCTGGGCAACCACGGCTTCTCGAAGCGCACCGTGGGCGTCATCTACAACGGCTCCTGGGCGCCCGCCGCAGGCAAGCTGATGCTCGCGCAGCTGGAGGCCGCGAAGGACGTCGAGGTCCTGGAGCCCGTCGTTCACCTCGCCTCGTCCGTGAAGGAGGAGACCGTGGGGGAGCTGGACGCCCTGGCGCACGCCCTCGCCGCCTCGGTCAGGGGAGAGTAGCCAGGTCCGGGCGGGGCGAGTCCCCTCCGCGCGCAACGACCGCGAAGCCCCGTCGGTAGCTGTTGCCGGCGGGGCTTCCGTCTCCCGTCCCGGCGGCGCGACGTGCGCCCCACCCGCCTATGCGGGAATGGGACATGGCTGCCGGATGTTTATCTATATGTTTAGTTCTTGTTAGGTAGATAATGCAGGAGGCGTTCATAGGTCAGCTTCGTCCCTGGGAGGAATCATGGCAAACCGCTTCGTCCTCAACACCGTCTCGTACCACGGCTCCGGTGCGATCAAGGAGATCCCCGGCGAGATCAGGCGCCGGGGCTTCAAGAAGGCCTTCGTCTGCTCCGACCCCGACCTCGTCAAGTTCGGCGTGACCGCGAAGGTCACGGACCTCCTCGACGAGGCGGGCATCCCCTGGTCCCTCTACAGCGAGATCAAGCCCAACCCCACCATCAAGAACGTCCAGGACGGCGTCGCCGCCTTCAAGGGGTCCGGCGCCGACATGATGGTCGCCATCGGCGGCGGCTCCTCCATGGACACCTGCAAGGCCATCGGCACCGTCGCCGAGAACCCCGAGTTCGCCGACGTGCGCTCCCTCGAGGGCGTCGCCGACACCAAGGCCCATGCCACCTTCACCATCGCCGTCCCCACCACCGCCGGCACCGCTGCCGAGGTCACGATCAACTACGTGATCACCGACCCCGAGAAGGTGCGCAAGTTCGTCTGCGTCGACGTCAACGACATCCCCGAGGTCGCCGTCGTCGACCCCGACATGATGGCCTCGATGCCCGCCGGCCTCACCGCCGCCACCGGCATGGACGCCCTCACCCACGCCATCGAGGGCTACACCACCCGCGGTGCCTGGGAGCTCTCGGACATGTTCCACTACAAGGCGATCCAGCTCATCTCCCAGAACCTGCGCGACGCGTACGCGGAGGCGAAGAGCGGCCAGCCCGCGAGCGGCCGCGAGGGCATGGCGCTCGGCCAGTACGTCGCGGGCATGGGCTTCTCCAACGTCGGCCTGGGCATCGACCACGCCATGGCCCACACCCTCTCGGCCCACTACGACACCCCCCACGGCGTGGCCTGCGCGATGCTGCTGCCGATCGCGATGGAGTTCAACAAGCCCGCCGTCACGAAGCGCCTGGCCGAGGTGGCCGTCGCCATGGGCGTCGACACCACAGGCATGGGCGAGGACGAGGCCGCGGACGCCGCCATCGCGGCGGTCAGGCAGCTCTCGGCCGACGTCAACATCCCCAAGACCTGCGACGGCCTGGTCGAGGGTGACCTCGACCGGCTCGCCGACGACGCCCTGGCGGACGCCTGCTACCCGGGCAACCCCCGCGAGGCCGACCACGAGGCGGTCAAGGGGCTCTTCCGCAAGATCATGGCGTAGGCCTTACCACCCATCGTCACCTGCGAGGGGGGGCGGTCCATGGGGCCGCCCCCCTTCCCCACGGCGTGCCTACGAGGCCTCGAGGGTCGCGAGCAGGGCGAGGTGGTCGCTGCCCGCGATCTGCAGGGTCTCGAGCTGGCCGACCGCGATGCCCGCCCCCTTGCTGTAGACGATGTGGTCTATCTCGATTAGGGGAGGGATGACCGAGTTGGCGGGAAAGCTCAGGTGGAGTCCCTCGCCTGCGGCCTCTCCCGCGTCCAGGAAGCTGTCCCCCAGAAGCTTTCTGAAGCCGACGTGGTCCCAGGTCGCGTTGAAGTCCCCCATGATCACGTAGGCGTTGTCGTAGCCTGCCAGCTCCGACACGCTCGCCAGTCCCTCGCTCCAGAGGCCCTGCCCTCCCAGATGGGGCGAGTTGGGGTGCGTGCTCACGAAGCGGAGCCGACGCTCGCCCAGGGTCACGGTGCCCGCGGCGAGGGCAGAGGACTCGGTGGGCATGAGGTTCGAGCTCGTGTGCGAGAGGGGCTGCAGCGAGAAGATCGCGTTGATGCCGCCGTTGTCCGTGGCGGAGGCCTCGCCCAGGACGTAGTGGGGGAGAAGCTCGTGGATGCCCGACTCGCCCAACTCGTCCAGGAAGGTCCAGCTCACCTCCTGTAAGGCGAGCACCTCGACGCGCCTCTCCCTGACGGCCCGGACCAGCGCGGCCGCATCCGCCCTGCCGTTCCTCGTGTTGAAGGTCATGAGCCTGAGGTAGTCGTCGTCCGCGACGGGGGCGTCGACGTCAGAGGGGCTCGTGGCCTCGACCGCCGCCTCCGACACGGTCTGCGTGGGGAGGAAGTAGCCCAGGTGCCAGACGACCACCAGGGCCGCAGCCGCGAGGGAGAGCGCGGCGAGGTTCCTGCGCCGCCAGAGGAGGGAGAGCGCGAGGACGAAGGCGAAGGCGGGAAGGGTCCAGATCACGAAGGAGGTCAGCTCGGGGACGGCGCGTCCCTGCGCGTGGCTCAGGGGCAGCATGCGCAGGACCAGGAGCCCCAGGAGGGGCAGCATGAGCATCCAGAGCAGGAAGCTCAGGAAGTTGTGGCGTCCCCCTCGTCCGCGCCTCATGGAAGCCCCTCTCCCCTCGCGCCCATGGTCTGGCCCTCTCCCGTATCCTTGCATTCTAGACGTGCCAGGGCGCCGATCGCCCCTGGGCGCGGCCGTCTCCCGTCTGGGGCCGGCGCGCGGCCACGACGGCACCCCAGGGGCAAG
>NZ_LT635494.1:30335-32543 GCF_900120385.1 Olsenella phocaeensis
GGCAGGCCCGCCTCGACTCCTGCTGCTGCGGCGGGCCTGGACAACTGGGCTTCGAGGAGCTGCTGGACGCCACCGAGGAGCAGGTCGCCGCGGCGATAGGGCGCATGCTCGCGGGTGACGTCCGCGCCGACCCCGTCGACGCCAAGGCCTGCCAGTGGTGTCCCGTCACCAACTGCGAGAGGAGGCTGTCCTAGTGGCACGCCGTCTGACACCAGAGCAAGAGCGCATCACGCGGACCCTCGACAGGCCGCTCTTCGTGGCCGCAGGGGCCGGGTCGGGCAAGTCGTCCACCCTGGCCGAGAGGGTCGCGTGGGCCCTCACCCCCGGCTCGGGCGAGGGAGGGGCGCCCTACCTCGACAGCCTCGACGAGGTCCTGGTGATCACCTTCACGCATGCGGCCGCGGACGAGATAAAGGAGAAGATCCGCGCCCGGCTGCGCGAGGGGGGCATGGCAGGCCACGCCCTCGAGGTGGACTCTGCCTGGATCAGCACCATCCATGGCATGTGCTCGCGCATCCTGAGGAGGCACGCCCTCGCCCTCGGCCTGGACCCCGGCTTCAAGGTCGCGGGGGAGGGCGTCTCGGCGGGCCTGGTCGAGCGGGCGGTCGACGAGGTGTGCGGCATCGTCCAGGACGACCCCGCCTACGCGGAGCTCAGGCGTAGCTTCGAGCTCAGGGGGCGGGCCGGAATCGACGGCGCCGCTACGGTGTTCGGCATGCTCAGGACCCTTCGCGACGCGGCGGGATCGGCCCTGGAGGGCTTCGACTCGGTCGAGTTCCCGGGGACCGCCCCCGACGTCTTCGGAGAGCTCTCGCTCTACCTCGACTGCGTGCAGAGGGCGCTCGCCTTGGGGCAGGAGGCAAAGGCCTTCTCGTCCAAGGCCGGCGAGGCGGAGCGCACGAACCTCCAGAACTCCCTCGAGGTGGTGGGAAGGCTCCTCTCGCTCCCGCCCTCGCAGCGCGACGCGGCGCACGCCGCGGAGGCCTTCGGGCGCATAAGGAAGCCCGGCGACGCCTACAGGTCGAAGAAGATGAGGGAGCTGGGCGCCCAGATCAAGGCCGCCTATGCCGACTGTGCGCTCGCCGTGCAGATGGCTGGCGCGATGCGCTTCCGCACCCAGCTCGTCCAGCTCGCGCGCGAGGTGGACCGTCGCTACGCCGGACTCAAGGCGGGGCTCGGGGTCCTCGACAACGACGACCTGCTCTCGCTCACCCTGCGCGCCTTCCGCGAGCATCCGGAGGTCGCGGCAGAGTACGGTCGGCGCTTCCGCCTGGTCATGGTGGACGAGTTCCAGGACACCAACGCCCAGCAGGTGCGTATGATCGAGCTCCTGAGCGGGCCCGGTGCCTGCCACCTCTGCACGGTGGGGGACGCCCAGCAGTCGATCTACCGCTTCCGTGCCGCCGACGTGCAGGTGTTCCGCGACCGTCAGGCGTCGCTGCCCCCCTCCTCGGTGGTGGAGCTCAAGAACAACTTCCGCAGCCACGACGACGTCCTGCGCTTCGTGGCACACGTCCTCGGACGCGGCCAGGAGGGAGGAGGGGGACTCCTCCCGCGCTTCATGGACCTCGTCGCCTGGGAGGGGCGCGCGAGCGGCTTCGCGGCGCGGGGGCTTCCCCGCGTCAGCGTGGAGCTCGTGTGCTCGAGGCGGCAGGGGAGGGCGCAGGTCTCGTCCCAGGACCGCGCCCGCGTGATGGCGGACAGGGTGGCCGAGCGCCTGGCGAGCTACATCGACGCCGGCCAGAGGCCCTCCGACGTGGCCCTCCTCCTGGGGCGCATGAGCAGGCTCGGCAGCTACCTCGAGGCCCTGCGCTCCCGCGGCATCGAGTGCGTGGTGAGCGGCGGGTCGACCTTCTCGCAGAGCGAGGAGGTGCGCCTCGTCTCGGCGCTGCTGCACCTCCTCGCCAACCCCAGGGACACCCAGGACGGGCTCTACCCCGTGCTCACGAGCCAGATGTTCTGCCTCTCGGCAGACGACCTCCTCCTCCTCGCGACCCGCGACCAGGAGGAGGTGGACGCCCTTACGAAGCGGGGGATAGACGCCGGCCTCGTGTCGTTCGACCTCCCCGCGGGCCTCGAGCCCTCTCCCGCGCTGCGCTCAGCCCGCGAGCTGGTCGTGCGCGCCTTCCGGAGGCTGGGGAGCTGGCCCGTGCGCGACGTGCTCGCGGCGATGCTCCGCGAGTCCGGCCTCGTCGCCCGCCTCGAGGA
>NZ_LT635494.1:33256-107873 GCF_900120385.1 Olsenella phocaeensis
GGGGGGAGGGGGGCGGGACGAGGCCACCGCGCTCCTCTCCTGCGACGTCGAGGGGAACTGCGAGGAGCCTGGCCCGTCCGATGGCGCGGAGGCCGATGCCGACCGGGCGACGAGCCTGGGCTCCGCCTTCCACCAGCTTGCTCAGGCCATGGTCGAGTCGGCCTCGTCCCCCTCGCCCGAGCGCGTCGCCCAGACGGAGCGTTACTGGCGGCTCTCGCCCCGGCAGTGCGACAGGCTCGAGGCAGCGCTCGAGCGCTGGGAGGGGTCGGACATAAGGCGCGAGGCCCTCTCGCACGCGTGCCTCAGGGCGGAGCAGCCCTTCTTCAGGAAGGTCGAGTCCAGGTTCGGGAGCTACGTGGAGGGCGCCATCGACCTCCTCTGCTTCAACCCCGGCAGCCCCCGGGCGCTGGTGGTCGACTACAAGACCGGAGACGCGGGCCTCCCTTCCCAGGAGCTCCTCGAGCGCCACAGAATGCAGGCGGGCCTCTATGCCAACGTGCTCCTGGGGGAGGGCTTCGACGAGGTGGGATGCGCCTTCGTCTGCGTGGAGCTCGAGGCCGGCGGCGGCCAGCCGCTCGTCCTGCGCTACGAGTTCGGGGGAGGCCCCTCTCCCCTGAACTAGGCCCGACCGTCCTGGCCCATCGGCTATCATGGGTGGCCAAAAGCCACGCCGACGCCTCCGGCGGCAAGCAGAGCAGAGGCGCACCTTACCCGAGGCCTCGCGACCCTCGCGCGTCCGTCACCGTTCGCCCTTGGTCACGAGGCAGTCTGGAGAGCAGCAACCATGGCGTTCGTCCACCTGCACAACCACTCCGACTTCTCCATCCTCGACGGCGCCACCCGCATACCGGACATGGTGAAGCGCGCCGTCGACTTCGGGATGCCCGCCGTCGCCCTCACGGACCACGGCTACCTCTTCGGGATCCCCAACCTCGACCTCGAGTGCCGCAAGTACAACGACGGCGCCCTGGGTATGAGGCAGTGGAAGCACGACATCGAGTGCTTCCAGAAGGGTTGGGAGCTCGAGGAGCCCGAGGCGGACGAGCTCGGTGCCGCCGCCTGCGACCTGCCCCATGCGCAGTGGGAGTCCGACTGCAGGGTCTGGGAGGAGTCGGGCCATGACATCGCGGCGGTGAGGGCGAACCGCCCCGAGCTGAAGGTCAAGCCGATCTTCGGCTGCGAGGCGTACTTCATCACGGACGACTGCATCGAGCGCGGCACCAAGCAGCGTCGCTACCACCTCATACTCCTGGCCAAGAACGAGACCGGCTACGTCAACCTCATCCGCTGCATGTCGAAGGCCGCGGGGCACGAGATGATGTACTACAAGCCGCGCACCACCCTGGCCATGCTGAGGGAGTTCCACGAGGGCCTCATCTGCCAGAGCGCCTGCGTCCAGGGGATCATCCAGCAGTGCGTGCTGGACGGCGACTTCGACGGCGCGCGCGAGTGGGCGCGCACCTTCAAGGACATCTTCGGCGATGACTTCTACATGGAGATCCAGGACCACGGCCTGAGCTTCCGCAACGGCTGGGACGACCGCAGGCTCGACGAGTACCTGGTGAAGATGGCGCGCGAGCTGGACGTCAAGGTCATCGCCACCAACGACTTCCACTACCTCTCTCGCGAGGACGCCCCCACCCAGGACATCCTCTCGTGCATCGGCAAGGCCACCACGCTCGACGACGCCGGCCGCATGCGCATGGACGGCACGGAGTTCTACATGAAGAGCGAGGAGGAGATGCGCGAGCTCTTCTCATGGATCCCCGAGGCCTGCGACAACACCCTCGAGGTCGCCGCCAAGTGCGACTTCGAGATCGACTGGGCCAACATGTACCTGCCCCAATACCCCGGACTTCGCGAGGGCGAGACGGCCGAGGCGCGCTTCAGGGAGGAGTGCGAGCGCGGCCTCGCGAAGCGCTACGGCGACGACTGGGAGAACGTGGTCATCGGCGGCATCAACGTGCGTGAGCGCTTCGAGTACGAGTACAAGATCATCTGCGACAAGGGCTTCGCCAACTACTTCCTCATCGTCCAGGACTACGTGCAGTGGGCCAAGGACAACGGCATCGGCGTGGGCCCGGGCCGCGGCTCCGCCGCCGGGGCCATCGTCGCCTACGCCATGAACATCACCTCCTTCGACCCGCTCGAGAACGGCCTCATGTTCGAGCGCTTCCTCTCTCCCCAGCGCTCCGAGATGCCCGACATCGACATGGACTTCGACGACGAGCACCTCCAGGACGTCCTCGCCCACGTGCGCGAGGTGTACGGCGAGGACCGCGTCTGCAAGGTCATCACCTACTCCACGATCAAGGCGAAGCAGGCCATCAACGACGCGGCGCGTGTGCTGGGGTTTCCCGTCTACGTGGGCCAGCGCCTCTCCAAGATGCTCTCCAACGACCCAAAGCTGTCGCTGCCCTGCGCCCTCCACAAGACCGAGAAGCATCCCGACCAGTACTCGCCGGACTTCGAGGAGGCCTACCAGAAGGACGCGGACGCCCACCGCATCATCGACGCAGCCCTCTCAATCGAGGGCATGACCCGCGGCGAGGGCGTGCACGCCTGTGCGACGCTCATCGCGCCGACTCCCGTCACCGACCACGTGCCCACGAAGCTCGACACCAAGGGCAACGTCACCATCACGCAGTACGAGGGACACTCGGTCGCGGACATGGGCCTCCTCAAGATGGACTTCCTCGGCCTGAGGACCCTCACCGTCATCAACAAGGCTCTGGCCAACATCAGGCGCAGCCATCCCGGCCTCGCCAGCGAGGAGGACATCCCCGACGCCGTCCGCGCCTGCCTGAGGGACGGGGCGACCCACGTGGACATCGACGTGGACAAGATCGACTTCTCCGACCCCAAGATCTACGAGCTCCTGGGCTCGGGGCACACGGCCGGGGTCTTCCAGGTCGAGTCCGCGGGCATGACGGCGACGATCAAGAACATGCAGCCCAAGGAGTACAAGCAGATCGTCGCACTCATCGCCCTCTACCGTCCCGGCCCCCTCGGCGCTGGCATGGTCACGAGCTACATCAACCGCATGAACGGCAAGGAGCCCGTCGTCTTCTACGACGACCGTCTCTCCGACATCCTGGACGAGACCTATGGCACCATCGTCTACCAGGAACAGGTCATGCAGATCTCGGTGAAGATGTCCAACTTCTCCGCCGGCGAGTCCGACTCGCGCATCCGCAAGCCCGTGGCGAAGAAGAAGATCAAGCTCCTCACCAGCACCGTGTTCCACTGGGACAACGGCAAGGACGAGACGACCTACGACCACTGGATGAACGGCGCCGTGGAGAATGGCTACGAGAGGGAGACCGCCCAGCGCATCTGGGACGACGTCCTCGAGTTCGCCTCCTACGCCTTCAACAAGTCGCACTCGGCGGGCTATGCCATCCTGGTCATGCAGACCGCCTGGCTCAAGGCGTACTTCCCCCGCGAGTACATGGCGTCGGTCCTCACCAGCTACATGGGCAAGACGGAGAAGATCGTCCACTACGTCAGCTCCTGCAGGCACGAGGGCATCCAGGTCCTGCCGCCCGACATCAACGAGTCGGGCAAGGACTTCACGGCGACGCCCGAGGGCATCCGCTTCGGGTTCGCGGGCATCCGCGGCGTGGGCGAGGGCGTGGGCGACGCGATCATGGCCGAGCGCAGCCAGGGGGGACCCTTCAAGAGCCTCCACGACTTCGTGGACCGCGTCGACTCGAGCCAGGCCAACCGTCGCGTGGTCGAGGCGCTCATAAAGAGCGGCGCCTTCGACTCGACCGGCTATCCCCGCAAGCAGATGATGAGCTTCGTGGACAAGAACGACCCCAGCAACATCATCGACGCCGCCGCCAAGCGCCAGAAGGACCGCGCCTGCGGACAGAGCTCCCTCTTCGACATGTTCGCCGACGTCGAGGGCTCGGGCTTCGAGGACGAGGTGCCCCCCGCGAACGGTGACGAGTGGGACCGCCACACCAAGCTCGCCCAGGAGCACGAGGTGCTGGGCATCTACGTCTCGGACCACCCGCTCAGGCCCTTCGAGTACGCGCTCTCGAAGGCGCGCGACTACACCATCGCCGAGATAGAGGAGTCGGAGGAGGTGGTCGACCCCTTCACGGGCGGCAGCTCCACCCGCTTCCGAGTCCCCGAGGGCAAGCCCATCCGGCTCGCGGGGATGGTGCCCACGGGCGGCGTAGCCAAGAAGGTCACCAAGAACGGCGACCAGATGGCCATCGTCACGCTCGAGGACATGGAGGGCGAGATATCCCTCGTCGTCTTCCCCAAGACCTACAAGGAGTGCGCCGCGGCGCTGGAGGGGGACGTGGACCCCGAGACCGGCGAGCGTATGGGCGACGTCTTCATCAAGGTCACGGGCAAGCTCGAGCGTGGGGACCGCGGCAACCAGATCATCGCGAGCTCCATCGTGTCGATGGAGCTCAGCGAGAAGACCAACCGGCCCAAGGTGATCGAGGTCAGCATGAGCTCGCGGATGCTCTCGATGGCGCGCATGGAGCAGCTCCAGGCCATCCTCGCCCGCTATTCCGGGATGGATAGGGTGGAGCTCCTGGTCGAGGCGGTGGGAGGTGACCTGATGCGCATGGAGCTTCCCGCCCGCGTCGACGCGCGCAACATGGTGCTCATGGCCGAGGTCGAGGACCTGGTGGGCTCGGGCGGGGGAGTGCGCGTCGCCTAGGGGGCCATGCCAATAATGTTATGAGATTACTGACATTTCTTGCGCATAGCTGCGTGCGCGCGGGGGCATAATGGAAGCGATGCCCGAGGTGGTAGGGGCCACCTGCTCGACGAGCGTGGGCAGAGAAGAGAGGATGAGCCATGCCTGAGGCCAAGTTCTATCGCTGCAACACCTGTGGGAACATCGTCGCCCTCATCAGGAGGGGCGGTGGCACCCTCAGCTGCTGCGGCTCCCCCATGGAGGAGCTCGTCGCCGGCTCCACCGACGCCGCCACCGAGAAGCACGTCCCCCAGGTCAGCGTCGAGGGCGACCAGGTCGTCGTCACCGTCGGCTCCGTCGAGCACCCCATGCTCGAGGAGCACTACATCCAGTTCATCGCGCTGGCCACCGAGGACGGCGTCACCGTCAAGTACCTGAAGCCCGGCATGAAGCCCCAGGCGACCTTCGCGAAGCCCGCCGGCGCCTTCACCGCCTATGAGTACTGCAACCTCCACGGCCTCTGGAAGGCCGAGGCGTAGGCCAGGCTCTGGCAGCTGCAACGTCGGCGCGGCGGCCTCGCATCGGGGTCGCCGCGCCTCCTTTTCGCCGCCCGGCCCCAGGCGGCCGGGAACGTGATCGGAGGTAGGTCGGATGAGGATGGGAATCGCCCAGATGGGAAGCAGACCGGGCGACCTGCTGGGCACTCCGGGCAGGGTGGCGGCCCTTTCCGAGCGTGCCGCGGCAAGGGGCGTCGACCTCCTGCTCTTCCCCCTGCCCCTGCTCTCGGGTCCGGAGGGCACGACCGCCCCCGCCGACCAGGAGCCCTTCGCCTCAAGCCTTCTGCTGGCGCTCTCCGACCTCTCCTGCGAGGTCGCCTGTCCCTGCGTGGTGCCCGCCGTCATGAGCCTCGGCGACGTCTCCCAGGCCGAGGCCTTCCTCCTCGAGCGGGGCCGCGTGGTGCCGCTCGGGGCGCTCGCCTGGTCGGGCGACGCCTCGCTTGGGGTGCCAGGTGGCGCGTCGGAGGAGGCGTCGACGTCGGCGGCGCCTCCGGTGCTCGAGCTCTCCGGCCTCCGTCTGGGGCTCGCCCTGAGCTACGAGGACCTGGACGACTACGACGACCATGACCGCGACCTGGACGCGGTGGTGTTCCTCTCGCCCTATCCCTATGCGGCCGACGACCCCAGCTCCCCCCTTGGCGCAAACGTCCTGGGAGGGCGCTTCGCCGCCGACGCCGCCGCCACGGGCGCCTGGGTCGTCGCCGTGGGTGGGCTCGGGGGCTACGGCGAGCAGGTCTACACGGGCGGGAGCTTCGTCATGACCCCCGAGGGCGAGCTCGCCGCCCTCGCCCCCTCCTTCGAGGAGCAGCTCCTCGTGGCGGAGCTGCCCGCACGGGGGGACGAGGTGGTCCTGCGGAGCCCGGTCGAGCCCGAGCTCTTCGACGAGACCCTCTTCATGTGGCAGGCCCTCTGCCTCGGACTCCGTGACTACGTGCGCAAGCTGGGGCTTCCGGGGGTCGCCCTCGTCCTGGACGGCAGCCTGGGCTCGAGGCTGCTCGCCACCCTCTCGAGCGACGCGCTCGGCCCCCAGAACGTCCACGCCCTCCTGCCCTCCCTTGGGGGAGAGGCGCGCGAGCGCTCGTGCAGGAGGCTCGCCCGTGAGCTCGGGGTCGACCTCGTCGAGCTGCCCGGCATGGCCGGCCGCGGCCGGGAAGGAACCCTCCCTCGCCTGCTGCCCTTCGCGCAGCTTGCCGCATATGCCCAGGAAGGGGGGCTGTTGCCCGTGGGCTTCCTTGACAAGACGGGCCTCTCGCTGGNGACGTGCCGACGGGAGACGCGAGTGGTCCGGCCCCTTCTCGGACAACTGAGCTCTGGGCCGGGAGGCCGCGCCCGCTCTGCTATCATAGAACGCACGTTCTAGATTGGAGTGCGGATGGTGATAATGGGCATCGACCCCGGGCTCGCGAACACCGGCTGGGGCATCGTCGAGACGCGGGGCCCGGTGTGCCGCGCCCGCGCGTACGGCTGCATAAGCACCCCCGCCTCGGAGCAGCTCGACCGTCGCCTGGGCAGGATTTATGCGGAGATATCCGACGCCATACAGGCCTACCAGCCGTCCCAGCTCGCCATAGAGAAGATCTTCTTCGGAGAGAACAGCCGCTCCGCCATCGCCACGGCCCACGCACGCGGGGCGGCGATCGTCGCCTGCGCCCGGGCGGGGCTCGAGGTGGGGGAGTACACCCCCATGCAGATCAAGCANCTCGCGCTGGCGGTCCTCTCCACCTATTCCGCCGCATCGCTCGCCACCATCGTCGCCACCCAGGACGCCACGCGCATGGCGCAGGTGCCCGGCGTGGGCAAGAAGAAGGCACAGCGCCTGCTCATGGAGCTGCAGGACGTATTCGCGAAGGATGCGGAGCTCAGAGGGCTCGTGGGCATGTCCGAAGCGCCTGCCTCCGACGTCCCGCTGCCCCAGACGAGCGAGTCCGTCAGGGACGAGGCCGGCTCTGCCCTGCTGGCCATGGGCTTCACCCCCCAGGAGGCGGAGCTTGCCCTCCAGGGGCTTGGCGAGGCTGGCGTCACCACGATCGAGAAGGCCGTCGCCTACGCCCTCAAGAGGCTGGGGGGTGCTGCCTGATGTGGGAGAACGGGCGAGACGACCTCTTCGACGACGTGGCGGACCTCGAGCGAAGGGCGGGCGGCCCCCGGTCGGTGAGCGGCGAGCTCACCGAGGACGACCTGGACGTCGAGCGCAGCCTGCGCCCCGTGACGCTCGACGAGTACTGCGGCCAGGAGCGCGTGCGCCAGAACCTGCGTGTGCTCATCGCGGCGGCGAAGGACCGTCACGAGACCCTCGACCACGTGCTCTTCTCGGGCCCCCCGGGCCTTGGCAAGACCACGCTCGCAAACGTGGTGGCCCATGAGATGGGCGCCAAGATCAAGACCACTTCCGGTCCCGCCATCGCGCGCACCGGCGACCTCGCCGCCATCCTCACCAACCTCGAGGAGGGCGACGTCCTCTTCGTGGATGAGATCCACCGCCTGAACCACCAGGTCGAGGAGGTCCTCTATCCCGCCATGGAGGACTTCTTCCTTGACATCGTGATCGGGAAGGGCCCCGCAGCCCGTTCCATCCGCCTGGACGTCCCGCACTTCACCCTGGTCGGGGCGACGACGCGCACGGGCCTCCTCACCGGCCCCCTGCGCGACCGCTTTGGCATCAGCTACCGCCTCGACTACTACAGCATCGAGGAGCTTGCGGGCATAGTCGTCCGCTCGGCGCAGATCCTGGGCGTGCGGATAGACGCGCAGGGCGCGGCCGAGATAGCCTCTCGCTCGCGCGGCACCCCACGCCTGGCGAACCGCCTCCTCAAGCGCGTGCGCGACTACGCGCAGGTTAAGGCCGAGGGGAGCATAAGCTGGGACGTCGCCGCCGAGGCGCTCACCTTCTTCGAGATAGACGAGATGGGCCTCGACTGGATGGACATCAAGATCCTCGACGCGCTCACGCGCACGTTCAGGGGTCGCCCCGTGGGCCTGACCACCATCGCATCCGCCGTGGGGGAGGACCCCTCCACCCTCGAGGACGTCTACGAGCCCTACCTGCTCCAACGTGGCCTCATCATTAGGACGCCCCAGGGGAGGCAGGCGACGGAGCTCGCCTTCGAGCACCTCGGCGTCGTCCCGCCCGCAGGTCCCCGCTGACACCTGCGTCCCACCCTCGCGTTCGGTGGGCCGATGCCCGCCACGTCTCGTCTGCAAGTCGGGCTGCCTAGGTAATAGACTGTCCTCTGTTGACCGCAGCCCGACGTTGGGAGACCGACATGCTCCAGCACGACTACCTGCTCGAGATAATCAGCCAGTTCGTCGACGTCGCGACGGCGGCCCTGAGGGGCGCCGTCATGGACGGGGACGTGAAGTCCGCGGGGCAGGCGGAAGACGCCATCGCGGGACTCCTCGACCTCGACCCCGAGGTCGCCCTGCAGCTCTCGCCAGACTCGCTGGTGACCATGATGCTGCTCTCCGGCGTGGCGGACTCGCTCGCCGGCTACGTCGCCTACACCCTGAGGAGGCTCTCGGGAGCCTATGCGGACATGGGCAGGGCCGCGCTCGCCGAGCTGCGCCTCGCCCAGGCGCGCGCCGTCGAGGAGAGCTTTGGCTGCGAGCCCGGCGCCGTCCCCGAGGAGTTCGCGAGCCTCGATGCGGAGCTTTCGTGACCGACTGGGCGATGTGGTCTACTAGCCCATGCCTCCATGGCTTGTTCCTCTCGCCCGCATGCCGTCGCGTCGCCCGGCGCAAGGGAGACGAGCGGCCATAATATGATGGGATAAAACGCTGTGGCCAAACCCTCTCAATCTGCCAGGCGCCTCGCCTTAAGGCAAGGGGAGAGTGACGGAAGGGAACGTCAGTGAGACTGAGATACCGCCAGGTGACCAGGGGCCAGGGGAAGATCTTCCAGAGGCTGACCGTGGAGGGGAAGGGCTCGGCCCTCGGGTCTCTCGAGGTCCGCTCGACCACGAGCGAGGGAAACGTCGTCCCCTCCTCCATCCACAGGCTGGGAGAGGAAGAGTTCGTCATCGTCGTTCCGGTGCTCGACCTGCCCCAATGCGTCGAGCTGTTCTCCGTCTCCGCCGACGGTGGCCGCAGCCTCCTCGATTCGCATAACGTCAGCCCCGGCTGGGCGAAGAACAGGTCGAGGATCAACACCGCCCTCAAGAACGAGGAGGCGGAGTCGATCAGGAACATCGACAGCAAGAATCGGCTGAACAAGTCAGAGATCACCATCGACAGGGTCTGCTTCAACGCCTGGGACAACAACGACATCGTGCACATCAGCGTCGTCAGCCTCGCCCCGCCCCGCCATGACTGGGGGGAGGTCCCGGGGCTCGTCCTGCTCGACTCCAACGGCAGGGAGGTCCAAGATGGCATCGCCGAGCCCATCGTCCTGAGCGACCGCATCGAAGAGAGGGGCTACTACTCGAGGCGTCACGTCACCTACTCCGTACGCATCGCCCGCGACCTATGGTCGTTCGTGGTCTGGGTCAGGCCGCGGGATGGGGAGGACTCCTTCGTCACAATCCAGGACTTCGAGCTCCAGGCCTGGCGTGACAGGTGGCATTTCGACACCCTGAGCGCAGACTTCGACGAGGCATACCCCGAGTGGTTCCGCTCTCACAAGGCATCCCGGAGCCTCCTCGAGATCCAGAGGCGCACGAGGCTGGCCATCCAGCCGCGCTTCTCGATCGTCGTCCCCGTCTTCAACACGCCGATCCCCTTCTTGGACGACATGGTGGGCTCGGTGCTCGGCCAGTCCTATGAGGACTTCGAGCTCCTGCTCGTCAATGCCAGTCCGGACAACCGGGAGCTCGCCGACCGCATAGCCCGCTACGTCAATGCGGACCGGCGCGTCAGGGAGCTGACCCTCGACGAGAATCTGGGAATCACGCTCAACACGAACCAGGGGATCCTCGCTGCCAGCGGGGACTTCGTCTGCTTCCTGGACCATGACGACGTCATCGAGCCGGACCTGCTCTTCTCGTACGCCGAGGCGGTGAACCAGCGCCCGGACACCGACCTGCTGTACTGTGACGAGGACAAGTTGCAGGAGGGGACCCTCGTCAGCCCCTTCTTCAAGCCGGACTGGAACCCCGACCTCCTCTGCTCCTGCAACTACGTCACCCACCTCCTGGCGGTGAGGAAGTCCGTCCTGGACGAGCTCGAGCTGCCGGGCAGGGAGTTCGACGGCGCCCAGGACCACAACATGACCTTCCGCATAAGCGAGCTCGCGCGGCACGTCCACCATGTGCGGAAGGTGCTCTATCACTGGAGGATCCACCCCGGCTCCACCGCCGGTTCTCCCGACGCGAAGAGCTTCACCTCCAATGCCGGCCAGCTGTCCGTCCAAGGGCATCTCGACCGCTGCCACATTCCCGCTAAGGCCGTCATCCGGCCCAAGTTCGACAACATCTTCCAGCTCGACTTCGAGCTCGAGGAGGAGCCGCTGGTCTCGATCGTCATCCCCAGCCGCGACGAGTCCGGAATGCTGGGACGTTGCGTCGACTCCCTCTACCGCTCGTCCTACAAGAACTTCGAGGTCGTCATCGTGGAGAACGGCTCTCGCGAGCCCGAGACGTTTGCTCTGTATGACTCCCTGGCGCGCGAGCACGAGCGCGTCTCCGTGGTCACCTACCCCCTGCAGGGCGACGAGTTCAACTTCTCCAAGCTGGTCAACTTCGGCGCGAGGAGGTCAAAGGGGGACCTCATCCTCCTGCTGAACAACGACACCGAGGTCGTCTCCCCTGGATGGCTGACGCAGATGGTCGGGAGGTGCCTCCGTGACGACGTCGGCGCCGTCGGGGCCAAGCTCCTGTACCCTGACGGCACCATCCAGCATGCCGGGGTCTCGTTCCACCTCACCTTCCCGGACCACCTCGGACAGCTCATGCCGGACATGTCGTCAAACTACTTCAACCTGCTGAACTTCACCCAGGACGTCACCGCGGTGACGGGGGCGTGCCTCCTCACCAGGCGGGAGCTGTTCGACAGGCTGGGCGGCTTCGACGAGACCGACTTCACGGTCGCGTACAACGACGTCGACTACTGCCTGCGGCTCGGGGAGCTTGGCTACCATGTCGTCTATTGTGCGGAGTCCGTCCTGACGCACTACGAGTCGGTCTCCAGGGGGTCGGACCTGGGCGGCGAGAAGGCGGTTCGGCACTGCGCGGAGAGGGCGAACCTCCTCAGGCGGTGGCCGAGCTACTTCGTCGAGGGCGATCCCATGCTGAGTCCCTACATCGCCAAGGACGGAAAGTACCGAAAGCTAAACTTTCTAATATAGTCTCCAAACAACTGGCCAAAGTTTCGAGAGGAGCCGCCATGAAGGGCATCATCCTTGCGGGAGGGAGCGGGACGCGCCTGTACCCGCTCACGACGGTCACGTCCAAGCAACTTCTGCCCGTGTACGACAAGCCCATGATCTACTACCCGCTGTCCACGCTGATGCTTGCGGGAATCAGGGACATCCTCGTCATCTCGACCCCGCGCGACCTGCCGAACTTCAAGAACCTCCTGGGGGACGGCTCCGACTTCGGCATCTCGCTCTCGTATGCGGAGCAGGAGGTGCCCAACGGGCTCGCCCAGGCCTTCGTCATCGGGCGGGAGTTCGTGGACGGGGGTCCCTGCGCCTTGGTCCTGGGAGACAACATCTTCTACGGCAACGGCCTCACCCAGCGCCTCCGCAAGGCGGCCCGCTCGGCGGCCGAGGGGCGCGCCACCGTGTTCGGCTATCGCGTGGACGATCCCGAGCGCTTCGGCGTCGTCGAGTTCGACGAGGGCTACAACGCCGTCTCCATCGAGGAGAAGCCCTCCGAGCCCAAGAGCAACTACGCCGTCACGGGCCTCTACTTCTACGACGAGCGCGTCAGCGACCTGGCCGCCCAGGTGAAGCCCTCCGCTCGCGGCGAGTACGAGATCACGGACCTCAACCGCATGTACCTCGAGGACGGGTCGCTCGACGTCATCACCCTGGGTCGTGGCTTCGCCTGGCTCGACACCGGAACCATGGGTTCGCTCTTCGAGGCCTCGCAGTTCGTGCGTACGGTCGAGACCGCCCAGGACCTGCCCGTCTCCGTCCCCGAGGAGATCGCCTTCGAGAATGGCTGGGTGAGCCGCGAGCGCCTGCTCGAGTGCGCCGAGCGCTACGGGAAGAGCGACTACGGCCGCCACCTGCGTGACGTGGCGGAGGGAAGGATCGTCCCGGGTGGAGAGTAGGCACCTCGCGCGCGAGGGCGGACACGGAGCCTCCCCCGAAAAGGGGAGGCTCCTCCTTGTCTCGACGCTCCTCAAGCTCGCGTGCTGCGCGTCCCTCTGCCTCCTGACCCTCGTGGACGGGCACATGGCTCAGGGGCTGGTCGGCATGCTGGAGGTCCTCGTCATATTTGCGCTCACGCTCGCGCTCATGGGACGGGGGCGCCTCCGGATGGTCGCCCAGCTGCTCAACGACGCCATGGTCCTGCTCGTCGTCGTCCAGCTCGCGGTGCTGCACTTCGCTGGCTCGTACGTGACGATGGTCATGCTCACCAACGTCGACTCGATCGAGGACCTCGCGGGCAACGCGGGGCCATACCTTGCGGCTGCCGTCGCGGCGATAGCCATCTGCCTGCTTCCCGTCGCCCCGCGCGCCCCACGCAGGCCCCTGGGACTCTCCCTCCTCGCCCTCCTGCTCGCAGAGGCCGCTGCCGTCACGGCCATGGGGCCAGGTGGCTCGCCGCTGCTCGGCTGCGCGAGCCTCGTCTCGCAGGCAAGGGAGAGGGCGGCGTACGTCGAGCGCCTCTCGAGGATGTCCGACACCTCGTCAAGGTACTTTCGCCCCGGGCTGGACAGCCATGTGAGCAGGGAAGACAACCTCCCCAAGAGGCCCAACGTCATCCTCATCTTCACTGAGGGTCTCTCTCAGGAGGTCATCGACGACGAGCGTGACGTGATGTCCAACGTCCGGAGCTTCCAGGGCCAGTCCGTCTCGTTCGAGAACTGCTACAACCACAGCTTCGCGACCTATCGCGGCCTCTCCGGCCAGCTCTTCTCGGGATACCAGTACGATAACTACGACGCGAACGCGCTGGTGTCGCTTCCTCAGGCGCTCTCGGGCCTGGACTACGTCACGCGCTTCATCAACACGGAGCCCAATAACGAGCAGTTCACTGACTACCTCGGCACTCTGGGCTTCGACGAGGTGGTCGGCGAGCCTGGGACGTATTCGGGCATGGCGGCAAGCATGTCGGACGGCGAGGCGTACGAGCGCCTCTTTGACCTTGCCGAGGAGCTCGAGGGCGGGGACGAGCCCTTCTTCGCGGCCATATACACCTTTGGCACCCATGCGTCCCTCGACTCGGTCGACAGGCGCTTCGGCGACGGCGGCGACGCCGTGCTCAACAAGTTCCATGACGCGGACCACCACTTCGGGCGCTTCATGGAGTGCTTCCTCGCCAGCGGGATGGCAGACGACACGATCGTGGTGTTCACCGCAGGCCACGCATCGTTCGCCGAGCGGGGGTTCGTCACCGCCTTCCCCGAGTCGTCGTACCGGGCGGAGGCCATCTCTGACATCCCCTTCTTCATCTATCACAAGGGGGTGGTAAGGAGGGCCATAGACGCCGGCGGCAGGAACTCGCTCGACCTCGCGCCCACGTTGATGGACTACCTTGGGCTTTCCGCTCCCAACTTCTTCCTCGGGACGAGCCTGTTCGAGAAGGATGGGAACCTCTACGACACGACCTTCTATGACGTGAACGCCACCCTGAGCACGAGGGGAGGGGTCGTCTCGGAGCTGGACGAGGATCGAGCGAAGCAGTTCGAGGAGGGGCTCTCGGGCTACCTCGCCGCGAAGCTGCCGAAGGATGGGCCGGGGACCGACGTCTGATGACTGTATGGGCGGGGCCATGCGCGTGGCAGGGACGTGACGAGAGGGGCTAGAGTAGGTGCATGAGACCCACCATCCGAGGAGCCGCCCATGGCTGAAGTGGCCAACGTGAAGCTAGCGAACGTACTCCTGGACGAGAGCGTCCAGTTCCTGCAGGAGCCCACCCTCCTCCACCGTTCCACCGCGCTCGTGCGGCGTGCGGAGGGGGAGGGCCCCGAGGCATGGGCCCTGGAGGGCCCGGGGACCCATGACTTCACGACGTTCTTCAACGCCCTCTCGGTCTCCAAGTGGCGCAGCTACACGGTCGCCAAGGAGTTCTTCCTCCACCTCGAGGCCAAGGGGGCGGCCTTCAGGCTGCTCCAGTCTCGCGCCGACGTCTTCAGCTGGGACGTCGAGCTGGTGGGGGGAAGCGAGCTCGACGTCCCCGCGTCGGACGAGTGGCACAGCATCGAGCTCCGGATGGAGAACTCTGACGAGGACGTGATCGAGTCGTTCGTCATCGTGCAGGAGGGCGAAGGGCCGGTCTTCATTCGCAACGCCCACTACTTCGCCAGCGTCCCCGCTGACGGCCTGCGCGACGTGGAGCTCGCGCTGTGCACGACGACCTTCCGCAAGGAGGAGTACGTCGAACGCAACGTCGAGCTTGCCAAGACGCGCATACTGGCCTCGGACGAGCCTATCGCCACGCACTTCACCATGCACATCGTCGACAACGGCCGCAGCCTCGACGCCGAGCGCCTTCAGGCGGAGCGCGTGCGCGTCCATCCCAACGACAACGTGGGCGGGTCGGGCGGCTACGCGCGCGGCATGATCGAGGCGCTCGGCCAGAGGCCCAAGGCGACGCACGTCATCCTCATGGACGACGACGTGCTCATCTCTCCCGAGAGCATCCTGAGGACCTACAACCTCCTACGCATCGTGAGCGACGACCACGCCCAGGACTTCGTCTCCGGCGCGATGATGGACCTCTTCGAGCCGGACGTGCGCTGGGAGGACACCGGCTTCGTCACCTTCTCGGGCGACTGCGTCCCCCTCAAGCCCGCCCTGCGCATGGGGCAGCTCCACTCCGTCGTGGCCAACGAGGCCATGGGCGCCCACCCGGAGCTCTCGGGCAGCGAGGACCAGTCCCAGCAGTACGGGGGGTGGTGGTACTGCGTCATCCCCGTCACCGCCATCGAGTGCCATGGCCTGCCGCTTCCCCTCTTCGTCCGCTACGACGACATCGAGTACGCGCTGCGCTGCCGCGCCCGCTTCATGACCATGAACGGCATCTGCCTCTGGCATCCCTCCTTCGTGAGGCGCTACAGCGCGGCCGTCGAGCGCTACCAGGTGACGCGCAACTCCCTCGTCGCCCAGTACGCCACCGGGGTCGCCCCCCAGTCCGACTTCCTGCGCAAGGCCTACCACCTGGTGCAGCTGGAGCTCAAGAAGTTCAACTACACCAACGCCGAGCTCGTCCTCGACGCCCTCGAGGACTTCCTCAAGGGGCCCGCCTTCCTCGAGGAGCGCGGGCGAACCGAGAGGGCCTTCATGGAGGCGAACCGCCGGGCGGAGAGGCTCCTGCCCTTCCCGGAGCTGAGGCGCCAGGCCGAGGAGGAGGGCATAGACCTCTCCCTTATCGCACAAGTGGACGCCCAGAAGGACAGCAACGTGGTGGAGAGGCGCAGCCTCCGTCAGCGCCTGGAGGACTTCGCCACCTTCAACGGCCAGCGCCTCGACCTCGGCTACGTCCAGAGGGGGAGCTCCGCCATCATCGACGTGGCGGGATGGCTGTACCCCGCAGACCAGATAAGGCGCAAGGACACCATCGTCGCGGTGGACCTCGAGAACCGGCGTGGGGTGATCCGCCACATGGACCGCCAGCGCTTCAGGGCCGTCTGGGAGCGCTACAAGCGCGACGCCAAGGAGATCGAGCGCAACGGCGACCGCCTGCGCGAGGAGTACGCGGAGGCGGGCAGGCGCTTCGTGACGCAGGGGTTCTGGAGGGGCTACCTTGGGATCGACTAGCTCCGGAAGGGGGAGGGGCGCCACCTACCTCCTCCTGCACCTCCTCCTCGTCCTCTACTCCCTGTGCAGCATCTTCGGCAAGCTCGCCGCCGGACAGGAGTTCATGAGCCTGGGGTTCGTCCTCTACTACGGCGGGATGATCCTCGTGCTGGGACTCTACGCCCTGGGGTGGCAGCAGGTAATCAAGCGCCTGCCGCTCACCACCGCCTATGCCAATCGGGCCATCACGGTCGTCTGGGGCATCGTCTGGGGCGTCCTCCTCTTCGGCGAGCGGCTGAGCCCGCAGAAGGTCGTCGGCGCCCTCGTCGTCCTCGTCGGCGTGGCTCTCTTCGCGACCTCGCCTGACGGCGAGGGGGAGCAAGGGGGCGAGGCCTCGTGAGCGGCTCGGTCATGGCATACGCCGGGCTCAGTCTCCTCGGGGTGTTCGTGAGCTCCGTCTCGCAGGTCCTTCTCAAGAAGAGCGCCCTGAGGGGGCACGAGAGCGCGCTGCGCGAGTACCTCAACCCGCTCGTCGTGGTCGCGTACGCCCTCTTCGTGGGCGCGACGCTGCTCTCGGTGCTCGCGTATCGGGGCATCCCGCTCTCCATGGGCTCTATCCTGGACGCCACCGGCTACGTGTACGTCACCCTCTTCGGGGTCACCATCTTCCACGAGCGCATCACGCCCAAGAAGGGGCTGGCGCTCGCCCTGATCGTCCTGGGCATCGTCATCTACTCCCTAGGCCTCTCGTAGACCGGAGGTCCGCTTGGGTCTAGACTGTGACGGCCCCCAACCCACCTGAGCCCCCTGGGCAGTTTGGAGCGTCATGCTGGTCTCCATAGTCATACCCTGCTATCGCTCGAGCCAGAGCATCCGTGCCGTCGTGGGGCTCTGCTCCGAGGTGTTCGAAGGGCTCGCGGGCTACGACTGCGAGTTCGTGCTGGTGGACGACTGCTCCCCCGACGACACCTTCTCGGTCATCTCGCAGCTCGCGCGCGAGAGGGACGACGTCCTCGCGCTCACCCTCATGCGCAACTTCGGCCAGCACAACGCCCTCATGTGCGGGATGAACTACGCCCATGGCGACCTCGTCATGGGCATGGACGACGACCTGCAGACCCATCCCTCGCAGATTCCCGTCATCCTCAAAAAGATGGAGGAAGGCTACGACATCGTCTACGGCGTGTACCGGGAGTCCGCGAACGGGCCGCTCAAGAACCTCAGCAGCTGGCTCAACAAGACGTCGGCGCAGGTCCTGCTCTCTCGTCCCAAGGGGCTGGAGACGAGCAACTTCTGGCTCATCAGCCGCGCGGTGTGCGACCAGGTCATCAAGTACAAGAACTACAACCCCTACGTCGAGGCGCTCTTCGGCCGCATGACCAACCGCATCGGCAACGTGACGATCGAGCACCACGAGCGCGAGCATGGCGCGTCGAACTACACACTCGGGAAGCTCGTGAGGCTCTGGCTCTCGTACTTCAACTACACGGTGCTGCCCCTGCGGGTCATGTCCACGCTTGGCGCCGCCACCGCCCTGGCGGGCTTCCTGTTTGGCATCGTTTCGCTCGTGCACAGGCTCCTCGACCCCGGGGTGCCCATGGGCTGGACGTCGCTCATCTGCGTCATGCTGTTCTTCTTTGGCATGGTGCTCCTCGCCCTGGGCATCATTGGCGAGTACCTGGGGGACATCGTCCTGTCGCTCAACAGCTCCCCGCAGTTCATCGTCCGCGAGGCGGTCTCGTCCTCGTGTGAGGCGGCCTCCCCCTCGCGTGAGGGCCGGCAGGGTCGCTAGGACCGCTCGCCCTGGCGGCCCTGCCCCTCGCCTGCATCCCCGTTCATGAGGGCGATCTCCTGCGAGAGGCGCTCGACCTTGTCGGTGAGCCTCGAGACGTCAGAGGCGAGGCCGAAGAGCTTGAGCAGCATGAGGGCGATGATCGTCACGAAGACGAAGTTGCTGGGAGAGAGGAACCCCAGCCAGCCCGAGACGAGGATGGCCACGCCTGGGAACAGGGCGAGGAGCACCAGGACGAGCATCGAGACCACCCAGTAGACGGCGTCCGCGACGCGGATCTTCCTCTTGCTGATGCGACGCAGGACGAGGGCCAGGGCGAGGAGCGTCCCGACGACGAGGCTGATGCGAAGGGTGAGCGGCATGTCTCTCCTCACCTGAACCATTGGAATAGAAGAAGCGACAGGCAGGTGCGCGCCATGTACGAGAGCGAGCTGGAGAGCCTGAGGTAGCTCGTGCCACCCTGCCTGTCCCGCATTACGGTGGGGACCTCCACCACCTTCGCACCCCTGCGGATGAGGTAGGCGATGGTGTCGGGCTCCGGCGAGAGGTCGAAGCTGCGCGAGAAGCGCTCGATCATCGACCTTGAGTAGAGCCTCATGCCCGAGGTCGGGTCCCCGATGACCTGGCCGGTCGTGAGCCGTATGAGCAGGGTGATGAGCTTCGCGCCAAACCCACGCAGGCCCACGGCGCTGCCCCCCGCCACGACGCGCGAGGCGATCACGATGTCAGCGTCGCGCTCGGCCATCGCCTGGACCATGGAGGGTATGTAGCTGGGCACGTGCTGCCCGTCGGAGTCGAACTGGACGGCCGCGTCGTAGCCGTGCTCGAGCGCGTAGCGCATGCCCGCCCCGAAGGCGGCGGAGAGGCCACAGTTGACGGGCAGGTCGATGTGGTTCAGGCGCAGCTCGTCGCAGATCTTGGGCGTGTCGTCGCTCGAGCCGTCGTTGACCACCAGGTAGTCGATGTCAGGGCAGGTCGAGACGAGCTCCCCTATGGTCCGCGCCAGGCATTCCTGCTCGTTGTAGGCGGGGACGATCGCTATGACCCGGGGCGTCCCGCCCCGTCCCGTGGCGCCCACGCTAGCGGACGATCCCGTTGCGGGCCGCCCTGTCGGCCTCGTCCAGGACGTCGATGGCGGCTATCTTGGACGAGAAGTACTCGCTCAGGCGGGCGTCCTCCATGATGGGGGTGAAGAGCTGGAGGTACTTCACGCCGGAGTGGGAGTTTATCTCCATGATGCGCGGCCCCTTGTCCGTCACGCAGGCGTCGAAGCCCAGGTACTCGCAGGCGCGCACCTTGAGGGATATGCGACGCATCATCTCGAGCATCTGGGGCCAGCAGTCGATCTGCCCCTCGGCGAGGGTGCCGCTCGTCGGGTGCTTGGGGGAGTCGACCACCTTGGCGGCGTACACCACCTTGCCTCCTCCGTAGCGCCCGCACGAGAGGTCCACGCCCACGTTGTACGAGCAGATGTCCGCCGTCGTGGGGGCCTGGTAGTTCGCGGAGCTCCCGGTCTCGTCCACGCCCACGGCGAAGCGGAGGTAGGAGGCGGCGGGCACGGGGTCGATGCCCGTGGGGTTGAGCACGAGGACGCGCATGGTGTGAATGAGCGGGTCGATGGCCGCCAGCTGGGCATTGGGGTGGATGAACTCGGTGAACACGTAGTTGGGGTTCTCGGCGACGAAGCGCCCCACGCCCTCCGTCCCCACGGGCCTGCCGTTGAGGAGGTAGCTCCCGTCCTCGAACGCGAGCTTGAAGAAGCCGTTGGCCTCGCTGCCGTTGCAGGGCTTGCAGGCCAGCTCCCCCTCCCGTCGTAGGCAGGCGAGGAAGCCCTCCGTTCCCGCTCCGTCGCCCTCTCCCAGGGGCAGCAGGTGCCCGCGGGAGCTGTAGTAGTGGTAGCGCGGCAGGTACTGCGCGAGCTCGGAGTCGCTGAGCAGCGCGTTGAGGGTGAGCTTGTCGTTGATCCAGATGCGCTGCCAGTCGTTGAGCGGCCAGAGCCTCCAATAGTCGTAGTCAGAGAGGTAGCTTCCGAGGTTGGCGTCGCTCAGCCCGTAGGCGTAGGCGGACTCGGCGCAGAAGCCGTGCGCGTGCGCCCACTCGAGGTAGTCGGCGTCGAAGAGCCCGCTGGCGCGCTCGGTCTCGAGGATGCCGAGGTAGCTCGCGGCCATCCTCTTCGTGAAACCGTCCGCGAGGAGGTCCTCGAGTTTGGGTAGCGTACTCTTCATTCTGTCTCTCATCTGTCAACTTCCCCGACGTTTGGGCCTATGAACTCTAGGTATCATACAATGAGGCGTCCGCCGACGAGTGCGGCGCGCATCCGACGGCTCCATCGCGACGCGAGCCCTGACCCAGGAAGGGGCACCCTTGCCCGCGAAGGACCTGAAGTCCACAACGCTCAGCTCGCTCTTCTGGAAGCTCTTCGAGCAGGGTGGCACCGCCGTGGTCACCCTCGTGGTCCAGGTCGTCATGGCCCGGCTGCTCTCCCCGGCGGAGTTCGGCGTCCTGGCGATCATGCTCGTCTTCGTCAACGTGGGCAACGTCATAGTCCAGAGCGGTCTCAACACGGCCATCATCCAGGTGCCCGACGCCAGCGAGGCGGACTTCGACACGGTCTTCTGGATGAGCCTCGCCATCTCGGTCGTGCTCTACGTGGCGGTCTTCTGCCTCGCCCCGGCCGTGTCCTCCTTCTACGGCATGCCCCAGGCCGTGACCCCGCTGCGCGTGCTCGTCCTGGTCCTCGTGGTCAACGCGTACAACTCGATCCAGGAGGCCATCGTGGCCCGCAGGCTCGAGTTCCAGAAGACCTTCCGCGCCACGGTCACCGCGGGCGTCGTCTCGGGTGCCTCTGGCGTGCTCGTCGCCCTTTTGGGTGGCGGCATCTGGGCTCTCGTCGTGCAGCAGCTGCTGCAGCAGGCCTGCAAGTGCCTGGTGCTCGCCCTCCAGATCCCCTGGAAGCCGAGGCTGCGCTTCGAGCGCGACCGTGCCCTGCTCCTGTTCCGCTTCGGTTGGAAGCTCCTCGCCTCGGGGATTCTCGAGCAGGGCTACCAGAGCCTCTCCGACCTCCTCATAGGCAAGGTCTTCTCCAGCTCCGAGCTCGGCTACGTCTCGCAGGGCAAGAAGTACCCCTTCGCCCTGGGCGCGATGCTCGACGGCGCCATCCAGCCCGTCATGCTCTCGGCCGTGGCCCACGTGCAGGACGATGCCGCGCGGGTCAAGCGCCTCGCCCGCAGGGCCCTCAAGACCTCCACCTACCTCATCGTCCCCGCCATGACGCTCTTCGCCGTCGCCGCGACGCCGGTCGTGCGCATCGTGCTGGGCGAGGCGTGGCTCCCCAGCGTCCCCTTCGTCCAGCTCTACTGCGTCGTGTACGCCATGCTCCCCATCCACACCACCAACCTGCAGGTGCTCAACGGCATGGGGAGGAGCGACCTCTTCCTCAGGCTCGAGGTCGTCAAGAAGGTGGTGGGCATCGCGGTCCTCTCCTTCACCACCTTCGTGCTCAGGGACCTCCACGCCATCGTGAGCGGGTACATCGTGGTCGCCCTCCTCTGCACCTTCATCAACGCCTCGCCCAACAAGCGGGTCATCGGCTATGCCTACCTCGAACAGGTGCGCGACATCTGCCCCGCCTTCCTGCTCGCCCTCGCGGCCGCGCTCGTCGCCTGGCCCGTCTCTCTCCTGGGCCTCGGCGACCTGCCCACGATCCTCCTCCAGGGCGTGGCCATGCTCGTCGCGTACGTCGGCCTCTCCGCCCTCTTCCGCGTGGAGGAGTTTTTCTATCTCCTTGACACGCTGCGAGAGCTTAGGATGGGAAGGGCCGGCTGATGGGCGCGGCCATGCCAGCGCCCGGGTTCGTCAAAGTGCACGCAAGGTTTGGAGAATTCGCATGTCTGCTAAGACGATATTGGTGACGCGCTCGTCGATGCCGCCGCTGGACGAGTACGTGCGCGAGATCGCGCCGCTCTGGGAGTCGCACTGGCTGACCAACATGGGCGAGAAGCACCAGCAGCTCGAGGCTGAGCTCGAGTCCTTCCTGGGCGTGCCCAACGTGGCCCTCTTCACGAACGGCCACTCGGCCCTGGAGTGCGTGCTCGAGGCCATGGACCTGCACGGCAAGGTGATCACGACGCCGTTCAGCTTCGCCTCCACCACCCATGCCCTGGTGCGCAAGGGCCTCACGCCCGTCTTCTGCGACATCAGGCCGGACGACTACACCCTCGACGCCTCGAAGCTAGAGGCACTCGTCGACGACGAGACCTGCGCCATCCTGCCGGTCCACGTCTACGGCAACCTCTGCGACGTCGACGCCATCCAGGAGGTGGCGGACCGCCATGGCCTCAAGGTCATCTACGACGCCGCGCACGCCCTGGGCGTGAGCAGGGACGGGGTCTCTTCCGCGTCGTTCGGCGACGCCTCGATGTTCTCGTTCCATGCTACGAAGGTGTTCAACACCATCGAGGGCGGCGCCATCTGCTTCCGTGACCCGAGCCTCAAGCCCCTCCTCGAGCAGTGGAAGAACTTCGGCATCACCGGCACGGAGTCCGTGGAGTACGTGGGCGGCAACGCGAAGATGAACGAGTTCTGCGCCGCCATGGGCATCTGCAACCTCCGCCACCTCGGGGAGGAGATCGCGAAGCGCGCGCGCGTCGTGGGACGCTACCGCGAGCGCCTCTCTGAAATCGGCGGCCTGACGCTCTGCGCGGGACAGCCGGGCGTTACCCCCAACTACGCCTACCTCCCCGTCCTCTTCGACCCCGAGGCCTTCGGGGCCACGCGCGACGACGCGTACGAGGCCCTCATGGCACGCGACGTGCACACGCGCAAGTACTTCTTCCCCCTCATCAGCGACTACGCCTGCTACGCGGGGCGCTTCGACTCGTCGCTCACGCCCGTGGCCCAGAGGGTCTCGAGCCGCGTCCTCACCCTCCCGCTCTATGCGGACCTCGCCCTGGAGGACGTCGACCGCATCTGCGACGTCGTCCTCTCCGTGAGGGTGGGGTAGATGGAGCAGAGCCCGCTGCTGAGCGTCGTGGTATCGGTCTACAACCACGGCGGCTACATCGAGGAATGCCTGCGCAGCATCGCCTCCCAGAAGGTCGACTTCCCCTTCGAGGTGCTGGTGGGGGAGGACTGCTCCACCGATGACAGCAGGGAGGTGCTGCGAAGGCTCGAGCCCGAGCTGCCCGACTGCTTCACCATCCTCTATCGCGAGCACAACATGGGGGCCGTGGCAAACGGCGAGGACCTGTACGCGCGCGCGAGGGGCCGCTACCTCGTCGACTTCGAGGGCGACGACTTCTTCACCTACGACGGCAAGCTCGCCGAGCAGCTGCGCTTCCTCGAGGGGCATCCCGACCACTCCGCCGTGTACACCAACTGCCTCGTCGTGGACGCGCTGTCGCGACCCAACGGCGAGCGCTATCCCGAGTGCGTCGACGACGAGTACAGCTACCGCGAGAACTTCTACTACTGCCTCCCCGGACAGAGCGGGACCCTCATGTGCCGCAGGGAGGAGTACTTCGCGGCTCGTGACCGATTCAACGAGCTCAAGGGGTACGACTTCTACCCCGGCGACCGCCGCAACGCCTTCCTCTTCCTCACCATGGGCAAGGTGCGTTGCGTCCAGGAGCGCTGGAGCGCCTACCGCCACGTGAGGAAGGGCGGCTCGAGCTACTCGGCCACCAGGCAGAAGGACGCGGCCTTCGCGAGGAACGAGGTCCTCTACGGCAAGGCGCTCCTCGACTACGCCCTGCGCTACGGGGACGAGGAGGCCCAGTCCTGGGCGCGCCTGACCTGCTATCGCCTGCGCTTCAAGTGGAGCCACGGCTCCAGGAGGGTCGAGCGCATGGGCGAGGTGCTCCGCGACGCGCTCCGGGAGAGGAGCCCCCTCTCGCTGGTCCTCGCCCAGCCGCGCTGGTATGCCGGGCTGCTCGCGAGGGTGCTCAGGGGGCGCAGCATCAACCTCTAGCCCGCCGCTGCCTAGGCCTTGGAGTTGCTCGCCTGCGCACGCGAGTAGACGAGGTTGATGGCGCGCGCAACGGGCGTGGGCCAGAACCTCTCGAGCATCCTGAGGTCCTCCTCGGTGCGCGTGTTGTCCCGTATGAGCGCGCTCGTCTCCGAGCCCTCGTGGATCCTGTGGTGCATGAGCACCTCGCGGTCGTAGACGAAGCTGCCCTCGAGGCGGGAGAAGCGCTCCCACGCGTCCCAGTCCAGGTTGCTCCTCATGTCGGTCCGGAAGGGCGGGTTGGGAAGTAGGGGGAGGTTGAGGGTCACCGAGGGGCAGCAGATCGCCGAACCAAGCGAGAGGACCCTCCGCTTCGTGCGCAGGTCGTCCGCGGACCCCGACCACCCGATGGGGGAGAGGAGCCGGCGCTTCACGCGGAGCAGGCGGTTGTCGTCCACCTTCCGTCCCTCGCGCAGCTCGCCGTAGTTCGTGAAGAAGATCAGCGGCCGCTCCACCGCGGCCATGCCGCCGAGCATGTGCTCGGCGTAGCCGGGCTCGTAGGTGTCGTCCTGGTGCGCGAGGGTCAAGAGCGGGGTCTGCGACTGGCTTACGGCGAAGTTCCAGTCGCTCGCGATGCCCGGCTCGGCCTCGTTTGCGCGGAGCTCGAGCCCGTAGCGCCGGGCCACCGAGCGTATGTGCTCGTTGGGCGTGGAGGTGGACACGAAGACCCTCGTGCGCACGGTCTGCGCCAGGAGGGACTCCACGCACTCGGCGAGGTAGGGGCTCTCGCCGTACGCGAGCACGGCGAAGCTGTGGTCATCGCTGGTGAGCAAGGGCGCCTCCCAAGGCCTTGCCCGTCCCCGGTGTCGCGCACGGGCTCGCGCGCGGCGTGGCATCAAGGAGGGCTCGTGTGAACTCTCTGGTACCGCCCCCGATCCCACGGCACCTTAGTCTAAAATAAAACGATAGCATCATCCTGGCAGGGGGTCTATTTGCCAGCAATGAGAAAGGACTTCGCCATGAAGAAGCGACGCAGCCCGATTCTGGCGGCGACCGTGCTGGCCTCGTTGGCACTCTCGCTTGCCGTACTGGTCACCCCGGCGCATGCCGCCTCGTACAACAACGTGTACCGCATGTACAACCCCAACTCCGGGGAGCATTTCTACACGGTGCAGCTCCCCGAGGCGAAGCACCTGCTCCAGGTGGGCTGGCGCTGGGAGGGCGTGGGCTGGGTGGCGCCCGCCACGTCCGGCACTCCCGTGTATCGCCTGTACAACCCCAACGCGGGCGACCATCACTACACCACCAGCGTGGAGGAGCGCGACCACCTCGTCGAGCTCGGCTGGAACAACGAGCCGGTGGGCTGGTACTCGGAGGAGTCCTCGAACTCGAAGGGCATGCTGAGGGAGTACAACCCCAACGCGAAGAGCGGCGCCCACAACTTCACCACCTCCCGCGAGGAGCACGACTACCTGGTTGGGCTGGGCTGGAGGGACGAGAGCGGCGAGGGCTATGCCTGGCGTGCCTCCAACAGGGATGCGGCTCCCATCGAGTCGTTCTCCGTCCAGAGTCCCGCCTGGGGCAGCCTGCAGATCGTCACCATTGGCAAGGACGCCAGCGTGGCGAAGCGCGTGGACGTCCCCTTCGAGGAGAAGAGGGACGAGTACGTCGCTAACGTTACGTGGTCCAACCACGGCGCCTATCTCAACCGCATGAAGTCCCTCGCGAACCAGATAGGCAGTCCCACCGAGTACTTCCTCGCCTGCGACTACGATCTCTGCCGCGTCACGGTGCTCGAGCGCAAGAACGGGAGCTGGGAGGTCATCAAGACTTGGAACTCCAACATGGGCGGACACACCTTCAAGGGCGTCTGGCACATCAGCCACAAGCGTAAATGCGACTGGAATCACGACTACTTCGGCAAGGGCTACAACGACTGGGCGAGCTGCTACATAGAGTCCTTCTTGCCCGATGATACGGGTCATCTTCAGTATGTTGGTGGCAAGGGCTACGACGACGGGCAGACCATCCACTCGACGGGCTACAAGAGAACGGGCTACGACAACTACGGCTGCATAGGTCTCCTGCGGGAGAACGCCAAGTGGGTCTACGACAACGCTGCCCGCAACGTCGCCCCGAGCGACGAGAACGCCTATCACGGAACCAGCCAGGGGACGACGGTCTACGTCTTCGGCGAAAGAGGTCTTAGATGAGCTATTCCTGCTTTGGAGTCAGGCGCAGCCTGCTGGGGCTGATCGCCCCCGTCGCTCTGGGCGCCACCCTCGCGCTCACTCCCGCGATCGCCCGGGCCGAGGAGCCCGCCGTCGCGGCGGCACAGGGCCCCGAGGTCGTCGCCACCTCCCAGGCGACAGAGTCGGCGCCGTCCGACTCCGTCGTGGGCGAGGCCCCTGCGGCCGTGACAGGCGCATCGGAGGCAGACTCGTTTGTGGCAGCTCCCGCAGTGGGAGCCAGCGAGACGGCGGCGAAGTCGGAAGATGCGTCGACGCCCGTGGAAGAGGGGAAGGGGGATGAGCCCAAGCAGATCGTCTCAGATGATGCGCAGGCCAGCGCTGCCACGCCTTCCCCCTCGTCAGAGGATGCCTCCAATGCGGGCGACCCTGCGACGGTGGACGCCTCCGCCAACCCCGCGGGCGACGAGACGGCCAAGGAGACGGCGGGCGAGCCCGCCACGGATGGGGCAGCCGCCGATAAGAAGGCTGCGGAAGCCGTCGCGCCAGCCACCGAGGCGGATGCGAGCGCCTCCGACGCCAAGGCGAGCGCCGCAAAGCCGGACGTGGGCGACCAGCTTGCAAAGGGCATTGCGACGGCCAGCTCCCCCGATGGTGCGAGGTCGCCGCTGAAGCTCTCCAAGCTTGCCGTGGAGAAGCAGCCCGCGAAGGCCCAGGAGGCGGATGCCAAGGCGAAGACGGAGCCCGCGCCCAAAAAGGCGGCGGAGTCCGCGCAAAAGAAGGAGGAGGAGGCATCGAAGCCGGCGGTCAAGTACGCCAACATGTACCGCCTGTACAACCCCAACTCCGGCGAGCACTTCTACACCTCCGCGCTTGGGGAGGCCAGGCACCTCTTCGAGCTCGGCTGGCGTTGGGAGGGCGTGGGCTGGGTCGCCCCCGAGACGTCCAAGGCACCCGTATATCGCCTCTACAACCCCAACGCGGGAGACCACCACTACACCACCAACAAGGGCGAGCGAGACCAGCTCGTGAGGCTTGGCTGGAGGAGCGAGGGCATAGGCTGGTACTCCGACCTCGACAAGGACTCCGTGAGCGTCTGGCGCCAGTACAACCCCAACGCGAGGAGCGGCGCGCACAACTTCACAACCAGCACCGTCGAGAAGGACCACCTCGTGAAGGTGGGCTGGCGCGACGAGAAGATCGCTTGGAACGCGTCCAACCAGGACGTGCGGGCAATCAAGGGCTTCTGGGCGGTCTCCTCGGCCTGGGGGAGCAGGGAGCGCTACTGGGTCGGCGCCGACGCCGACATCGCCCGCTCGCGCTTCGTCACCCCGAGCGAGGGTGCTGGCTACTATGCCTACGCAAAGTCGGACGGCAAGATCTCTCGCGGCAAGGTCAAGGTCGGCTCGAAGGTCCTCCTCTCCAACAACGAAGGCAAGCTGACCACCCAGACCTCCTGGCTCATCACCAAGGTATACGACGGAGGCAACCAGCGCTACTACCTGGCAAAGGACACGGGAGACGGCTACTCCTACGCGAAGACGGGCTTCTTCAAGGCTGCCCTCGAGGGGACCACGACCCAGCTCTGGTTCTTCGGCCATCCGTCCCAGGGTTACGTGACCCGTGGCGCGTATCGCGCCAGCAACGGCGTGATCGTCTCCGACTACGTCAATGGCTCCCTTGCCGAGAACTACGAGAAGCCCGGCATGGTCGTAAGCAAGCGCTACGATGGCCAGCCCCAGCGCTATTACCTCGAAAAGGCCAAGGACGGCCACCTGTATGCCCGTGTCGGGAAGTTCAAGGTCGGCAAGACCGACTACTACGGCAGGGAAGACACCGGCTACGTCGTCCGTGGCTACTACATCAACCCCAAGGGCGAGGCCTACTTCGGCGACAACGACGGCAAGCTCACGAGCGGCTGGCTCTCCGCCGCCGGACTGCGGGCGTGGCGTCGCATAGCGAACTACGGCAGTGCGACCCAGTACATCCTCGTCGTGGACTCTGACGCCTGCAAGACCTTCGTCTTCCAGGGGAGTGCCGGCCGTTGGGTTCCGAGGTTCGAGTGGCTGGCTGGGGTCGGCCTCACGAAGTACAACAACGGCAACGGGACCCCCAAGAGCGAGTACTACACCCTCGGTGGCGACAACGCCAGCTACAACGCCAGCGGCAACGGCGAGTGGAGGCGCTACTACTACGAGAAGGACGACCTGTACTACTTCTCGGGCTTCGTGCTCGACTGTGGCTTCCACTCGACCATCCCGAGCCTTGGGCCTGCGGAGAACCAGGTCGGTCGCAAGATCTCGCATGGTTGTGTCAGGCTGCTCATACAGAATGCCAAGTGGATCTACGACAACTGCGCGCGGGGCACGCGCGTGGTGAGCTACTAGCTCGTCAGAAGCAGGGGGTGGCGGGGCTGTCGGGAGGAATCCTGGCAGCCCCGTTTCTTGTGTCTACACGCCTTATTGAGGACGTACCACGTCTGTCCGTGGGAGTGGCGTCGACTACCTCGCCACCTTGCGCCTGCCCACAAGGCAGAGCGCGAGGCACGATGCCAGTCCGGCGAGGCTCATCAGGCAGCCCACGCCCAGGCCGGCGGGCGTGAAGCCGAGCTGGACGTGGTGGTCGCCTGCGGGCAGGAAGAAGCCGACGAAGCCGTAGTTCGCCCTGAAGCTCTCGACCTCGCTGCCGTCGACCAGCACCTTCCATCCGTCGGCGTGGGGCACGGCGACGCAGGCGACCGCATTCGTCTTGGCAGACGCGCTGGCCTCGAGCGAGCCGTCCGTGGCTCGCGTGAAGTCCCCGAAGTCCGCTGCCCCGTCGCCCTCGTCGGCTCCGGGAAGCCTGCCTGCCTGTTCCGTGGAGGCCACCTCGTCCGGGACGATCACGGCCCTCTCCAAAAGGGCGCGCCTCTCGCCCGCATCGGGCAGCGCGTTGGCCTCTCCCTCGCTCACGACCGCCTGGCGCAGGCTGCCCAGGGAGCTCGCCTGGGCGTTCTCGTACACGTAGACGCTGCCTATGCGCTCGCGCAGCGACGCCCAGCTCGATCGCATCGGCTCCTTCGAGAGCACGTAGCGCAGGTTGAGCAGGGCGGGCACCCCGTCGGCGTCCGGCGCGTGCCTGTAGGCGTACTCCATTATGCTGCCCTGGCCGTAGGCCTCGGGCCACAGCCTGTCGAGGAACTCCCTGAGGTCGCTGTCTATGGTGCTGTTGTAGGTGGTGGCGGAGGGGTACGACTGCGCCAGCGAGTCGTTGTAGTGCGTCCAGTCCACGTACAGCTTGTCCACCCTCCAGACTCCCGGGTCCTCCTCCCTTAGCTTGTCCAAGGCGTCGAGCGTGTCCTTGTCCTTGGCGCCAAGGCTCGGCATGGCGTCTGGCTCCAGCGTGCCGCGCAGGTTGGTCACGAAGAAGGCGTCGCCCACCGAGGAGGCGAGGAGGGCGGCGACCAACGCGGTCTGGGCAAGACGACCCGCCCCGTCCCAGCCGGACCTCCCCACCGCCCACAGGCTTCCGGCGACGCACGCCGACGCCGCGGCGAAGAGCAGGCAGACGAGCCTGCCGTTGAGGGTGTGCGCGAGCGACCAGGCGACGACGAGAGCGGTCAGGGCCAGGGAGGCGAGAAGGAGGGGGCGTGACGTGCGCCCGGCAAGCACGCGCCTCTCCACCGCCACGGACATGGCGAGGCAGACGGGGAGGGCGAGGACGAAGCTGCTTCGGTAGTTCACGTACGCCATCGCGTTGAGCAGCGTGGGAAGGAGCTGGTCGAAGAGGTAGAGGGCGACGAGGACCGCAGAGAGCGTGCAGAGGACGCGCTCCCTGCGGCTCCCCTCGTCATGGAGCCAGGAGAAGAACTGCCCGAGGAGCATGAGGCAGCCGGCGGAGTAGCCCAGCGCCGGGAACTCGTAGGCGAAGCCACGCTGGAAGTTCGTGCTCGCGAGGTCGACCACGTCGGGGGTGAAGCCCACGGCGCCCGTGTTGACGAGCCCGCTTCCAAGGAAGCGGCTGAGGACGTAGGGCAGCCAGTTCGCGGGCACCGGCGCGAGGGCGGCCGCGAGGCGCGCGGGCAGGGGGGAGCCTCCCGTGACGCGGCCCGTCTCGTTGAGGAGGAAGAGGGCGTAGGGCAGGAAGAGCGCGCCCGAGAGCAGCAGCCCGCAGGCGACCGCCGCAGCGACCCACGCCAGCCCCTTGAGGTACGCCGCCACCCCGGGAGACTTGACGTGGAAGGGGAGGCGAAGGAGCACATAGAGCGCTGCCGCGACGAGCGACATGAACGCCGTGTAGGCGCTCCAGCCCACTGCCACTGCCACGACGGCGGAGACGAGCAGGAGGCGTACCGACGTCCGCCTCTGCATGAGGAGCTCGAGCACGAGGACGAGCGCCGTGAAGACGACGAAGGCCGATCCCAGCCAGTAGTGCTGCCCCCAGAGGACGAGGTAGCCGGAGAAGGCATAGAGGAGCGAGCTCAGCACGCGCGCCAGCCTGCTGTCACAGAAGCCCACGAGGAGGTGGTCGAAGAGCAGTCCGGCACAGACTATCCTGAGGGCCTGCACCACGACCAGCACGAGGGCGAGCCTTCCCTCCCCAAGCGCGAGGCCAAGGGGCACGAGGACGAGGTTGAAGGGGTCGAAGAGCCAGGACTGGAACGAGGTGACGCCCGTTCCCAGGCCGTAGTCGAAGTTGAAGGAGAGGGCCGACCCCTCCCTCACGCGGCCGATCAGGTTGAGGTAGAAGGGGACGTACTGGTCTATGGTGTCCGTCCCCGCGTCCCCCGCCCCATACACGAAGAGCCTGCCGCCCATGAGCATGGCGCCATACACCAGGGCGACGCCCAGCGCGAGCCCGCAGCAGAGGACAGCCAGCTCGCGTGCGTCGCGCCTTCCCGACACGTCCCCCTCCCGCGCGAGGAGGCGCGGCGCGAGCGACGCGAGGAGGAGCGAGAGGGCGGAGATGGGAAGCTCGAAGGTGTAGTCGGCCCAGTTCAATGGGATGCTCCTCTGAGGAAGGGGGACGCGGATTCATCACTGCTATCATATTCTCCATCCGACTGTCCATGCGGTGATGGGAGCGCGCAGTGTCAGAAGACCGACATCGTCTGGTCGTGCTGGGGTCGATGGACGAGTTCGTCCCGCTGGTGAGGAAGGCCCGGGAGCGCGGCTGGCACACGATCGTCTGCGACGGGTATCCCAACACCCCCGCAAAGCTGATCGCCGACGAGTCGTACGACGTCGACCCGCGCGACGCGGACGCCGTGGCGCGCCTCTGCGCCGAGGTCGGCGCCGACGGCATCGTGANGGGGAGGCGAAGGAGCACATAGAGCGCTGCCGCGACGAGCGACATGAACGCCGTGTAGGCGCTCCAGCCCACTGCCACTGCCACGACGGCGGAGACGAGCAGGAGGCGTACCGACGTCCGCCTCTGCATGAGGAGCTCGAGCACGAGGACGAGCGCCGTGAAGACGACGAAGGCCGATCCCAGCCAGTAGTGCTGCCCCCAGAGGACGAGGTAGCCGGAGAAGGCATAGAGGAGCGAGCTCAGCACGCGCGCCAGCCTGCTGTCACAGAAGCCCACGAGGAGGTGGTCGAAGAGCAGTCCGGCACAGACTATCCTGAGGGCCTGCACCACGACCAGCACGAGGGCGAGCCTTCCCTCCCCAAGCGCGAGGCCAAGGGGCACGAGGACGAGGTTGAAGGGGTCGAAGAGCCAGGACTGGAACGAGGTGACGCCCGTTCCCAGGCCGTAGTCGAAGTTGAAGGAGAGGGCCGACCCCTCCCTCACGCGGCCGATCAGGTTGAGGTAGAAGGGGACGTACTGGTCTATGGTGTCCGTCCCCGCGTCCCCCGCCCCATACACGAAGAGCCTGCCGCCCATGAGCATGGCGCCATACACCAGGGCGACGCCCAGCGCGAGCCCGCAGCAGAGGACAGCCAGCTCGCGTGCGTCGCGCCTTCCCGACACGTCCCCCTCCCGCGCGAGGAGGCGCGGCGCGAGCGACGCGAGGAGGAGCGAGAGGGCGGAGATGGGAAGCTCGAAGGTGTAGTCGGCCCAGTTCAATGGGATGCTCCTCTGAGGAAGGGGGACGCGGATTCATCACTGCTATCATATTCTCCATCCGACTGTCCATGCGGTGATGGGAGCGCGCAGTGTCAGAAGACCGACATCGTCTGGTCGTGCTGGGGTCGATGGACGAGTTCGTCCCGCTGGTGAGGAAGGCCCGGGAGCGCGGCTGGCACACGATCGTCTGCGACGGGTATCCCAACACCCCCGCAAAGCTGATCGCCGACGAGTCGTACGACGTCGACCCGCGCGACGCGGACGCCGTGGCGCGCCTCTGCGCCGAGGTCGGCGCCGACGGCATCGTGAGCTCGTACTCGGACCTGCTCGCGGAGTGCTGCGCGAACATCGCACAGCGTGCTGGGCTGGGCTGCCCGCTCCCTCCCGACCGCCTCGCATACCTGCGTGACAAGTCGCTCATGAAGGGGATGTTCGACGAGCTGGGGATTCCCTATCCCAAGACCGCCAGGGTGAGGAGGGGACACGTCCGCGAGGACCTCGAGGGCATGGGCTTCCCCTGCGTGACGAAGCCCACCGACGCCTGGGGGTCGCATGGCGTGAGGGTCTTGGGGGACGCGCGGGAGGTGGAGGCCGCCTACGACGAGGTGGCCGGCTACTCGGACGCTCCCTACATCTTCGTCGAGGAGTATGACGACGGGCTCGAGTTCAACCTCATGTCGTGGGTCGTGGACGGCCGTCCCGTCGTGCTCGAGGTCGCCGACCGGGAGAAGAGCGACGACGGCGAGGCGACGGTCCCCTGGGTGAGCCGCATCGTCTACCCCAGCGCGCACACGGACGACGTCCTGGGCGAGGCGACGGAGATGCTCCAGAAGGTGGCAGGCTACGTCGGGCTCCTCAATGGCCCCCTGTGCATGCAGTTCTTCTGGGCTCCCGGCAGGGGCGTCAGGGTCTGCGAGTGCGCGGGACGCATCTTCGGCTATGAGCACGAGCTGCTCGAGTACGCGAGCGCCGGGGCCGTCTGCGTTGAGGACCTCCTGCTCGACAACGTCTATGACCCCGTCGCCGTCTCGTCCCGCCTCGAGGGGCATGACCCCCACCTGGCCGACGTCGCGGCGGGCCTCTACTTCCACGGAAGGGACGGCCGCGTCGTCTCCGTGGGCGGGCTCCCCGACGAGTCCGACCCCCTCGTCAAGGAGACGATCGTCTACTACCGGCCCGGGGAGATCATCTCGCACCAGGTGGGCGACAAGCCCTATGCCGCCCGCGTGTACCTCTGCTCCCCAGACCGCGGGGAGCTCGACCGCAGGACCGACGAGCTCTTCCAGAGCGCGAGCATGACCGACGGGCAGGGGAGGGAGCTCCTCCTCAGGAACCGGCGGAAGGTCCCGGAGGGCACCGCCTAGGCTGCCGGCCCCACGATGCGTCCCCTCTCGCCCAGTTCACGAAGACACCAGGAGTTCACAGGATGATTGACTTCAACGTACCCCCCTACGTGGGAACCGAGATGCAATACGTGAGGGAGGCGGCGGAGAGGAACCACAAGATCTGCGGTGACGGCCCCTTCTCGCTCAAGTGCCACAAGTGGATGGAGGAGCGCTTCGGCGCGGAGAAGGTCCTCCTCACCACCAGCGGGACCTCCGCCCTCGAGATGGCTGCCGTCCTCTGCGACCTCGAGCCGGGTGACGAGGTGATCCTGCCGAGCTTCACTTTCTCGTCCACCGCCACGGCCTTCCAGGCCGTGGGCGCGACCCTCGTGTTCGTGGACATCCGACCCGACACCATGAACATGGACGAGGAGAGGGTCGAGTCCGCCATCACCGAGCGCACCCGCGTGATCGTGCCCGTGCACTACGCCGGAGTCTCCTGTGAGATGGACCGCATCATGGACATCGCCCGCAGGCATGGCCTCCTCGTCGTCGAGGACGCCGCCCAGGGCGTCATGAGCAGCTACCACGGGCGGGCGCTCGGGACCATCGGCACCTTTGGCTGCTACTCCTTCCACGAGACCAAGAACTACTCCATGGGCGAGGGCGGCGCCATCGTGATCAACGACCCCGCCTACATCGAGAGGGCCGAGATCATACGCGAGAAGGGCACCAACCGGCAGCGCTTCTTCCGCGGGCAGGTGGACAAGTACACCTGGGTGGACCGCGGCAGCTCCTACCTCCAGAGCGACCTCAACGCGGCCTACCTGTGGGGCCAGCTCCAGGCGGCGGACCAGATCAACGACGACCGCCTTGCCACCTGGCATGCCTACCGGGACGCGTTCGCGCCCCTGGCCGAGGGGGGGCTCGTGGAGCTTCCCGTCGTCCCCGAGGGCTGCGTCCACAACGCCCACATGTTCTATCTCAAGTGCCGCGACCTCGGGCAGCGTCAGGAGCTCATCGCCCACCTCAAGAAGCGTGGGGTCATGGCCGTCTTCCACTATATCCCCCTGCACAGCTCGCCTGCTGGCCTGCGCTTCGGTCGCTTCGACGGCGAGGACCTGCACACTACGAGCGAGAGCGAGCGCCTGGTGCGGCTTCCCCTCTACTTTGGCATGTCCGCCACGGACCGCGACGTGGTCATCCGCGCCGTGCTCGACTTCTTCGAATAGGGGCACCCATGGAGCAGAGGGTCGCGCTCGTCACGGCAATAGGGTCCTTTTCGGCCGAGGCAGTGGTCCAGGGGCTGCACGACCAGGGCGTCAGGGTGGTGGGCGTGGACGTCTACCCACGGGAGTGGGTGGCGCAGAGCCTCTTCGTGGACTCCTTCCGCCAGGCCCCCTTCGCCTCGTCCGAGGCGAAGTACTCCGCCTTCGTGCGGGAGGTCTGCGCCAGCGAGGGGGTGGGGCTCCTTCTCCCCCTGACGGACGTCGAGGTGGACTTCTTCAACGCCCATCGCGACCTGCTGGCTGACTTGGGCACGAAGGTGCTCATCTCCCCGGCGTCCGCGCTCGCCCTCTGCCGCGACAAGCGTGCGATGGCGGAGTTCCTCAAGGGGTCGAAGTCCGGCGTGCGGGGCATCCCCACCGTCCCCCTCGCACCCCTGGACGGGCGCTATCCAGGGCATCCCGTGGTGGTGAAGCCGCTCGACGGCAGGAGCAGCCAGGGTCTCACGCGCGTGAGGGGGCCGGAGGACTGGCGTGCGGTCTGCCCTCCCGACCCCGAGCGCTACATCGTGCAGCCCCTCGTCGAGGGGCCGGTCGTCACCGTGGACGTCGTCCGCGACCAGTGCGGATCGGCCGTCGTCGCCGTCCCGCGAAGGGAGCTCCTGCGCACGCCCAACGGGGCGGGAACGTCGGTGCGCATGTTTCACGACGACGCGCTCGTTGCCGCCTGCCAGGGGTTGGCGGACGAGCTTGGCGTGGTGGGCTGCGTCAACTTCGAGTTCATAGAGGAGGCGGAGGGGGCATACCGCTTCCTCGAGTGCAACCCGCGCTTCTCGGGCGGCGTGAAGTTCAGTTGCATGGCCGCGTACGACTGCGTCGCCAACCACCTGAGGGCACATCTCGGCGAGCCCATCGCGGGGCTGGGGGAGTACGAGGACTGCTTCATCGCCCGCAGGTATAGCGAGTTCGTGACGTCGAGGCCCTGACGTTCGTCCTGCCGTTCTGGTGCCTTCGTGCCCGTTTGGCCAGCACGCGGTGCCTTGTCCTACACTCTTGGGGCGCAACCATCCCGCCCCATACTTGAGAGGTGCTCATGCAAGAGACAGTCAGCTCCGGAAACTTCACCTTCACTCCCACGTCCATCGAGGGAGTGACCGTCGTCGACTGCAAGTCCTATGGTGACGCCCGCGGCTACTTCATGGAGACCTACAAGCGCTTCGACTTCGTGGCGGGCGGGATCGACGCCGACTTCGTCCAGGACAACCAGAGCTCCTCCACCCAGGGCGTGCTGCGTGGCCTCCACTTCCAGATCGACCACCCCCAGAGCAAGCTGGTCCGCGTCGTGGAGGGGGAGGTCTTCGACGTCGCCGTCGACCTGCGCGAGGGCAGCCCGACCTTCGGCAAGTGGGAGGGCGTGGTCCTCTCGGCCCAGAACCACCGCCAGTTCTTCGTCCCCCGCGGCTTCGCGCACGGCTTCTACGTGCTGAGCGAGACGGCGGTATTCTGCTACAAGTGCGACGACGTCTACCATCCCAACGACGAGGGCGGCCTCATGTGGGACGACCCGACGATAGGGGTCGAGTGGCCCCTGGTCGAGGGCGTCGAGGTCAACCTGTCCGAGAAGGACACCAGGCATCCCAGCTTCTCCGACTACTGCTCTGCCCGCGGCATCGCCCGCTAGCGAGGGAAGGAACGCCCATGAAGATTCTGGTAACCGGCTCCCACGGCCAGCTGGGCAACGAGCTGCGCCGCCTCATCAAGGAGGGCCATTCCGAGATCGGGCCCATTCCCGAGGCCTACGCGGGCGCGGACGTCGACTACATAGACATCGAGGACCTGGACATATCCGATGCGGCGGCCGTCGACTCCTGGTTTGACGCCCATGGGCCATACGACCTCGCCATCAACTGTGCCGCGATGACCAACGTCGACGGCTGCGAGGCCAACTTCCCGACCGCCTTCGCGGCGAACGCCCTGGGTCCCATGAACCTCGCCCGCGCCTGCTCGCGACAGGGGGCGACGCTCGTCCAGGTCTCCACGGACTACGTGTTTCCCGGCAACGTCGAGGGCGAGCGCCTCGAGTCCGACGTCCCGGCGCCCATCAGCGCCTATGGGCGCTCGAAGCTGGCGGGGGAGGGCCTTGCCCTCGCTGCCAACCCCAGGACCTTCGTGCTCCGCACGGCCTGGCTCTATGGCTACGTGGGGAAGAACTTCGTGAAGACCATGCTGCGCCTCGCCGAGACGCACGACCGGGTGACCGTCGTCGACGACCAGATGGGCAACCCCACCAGCGCGAACGACCTTGCGCACGAGATCCTCTCGCTTGCGGTGACTGGGGATTACGGCATCTACCACTGCACCAACGAGGGCACCTGCTCCTGGGCCGACTTCGCCCAGGCGACCTTCGAGGAGTTTGGCAAGGGTTGCGATGTCGTCCGCTGCACGAGCGAGGAATACAAGCGGGCCAACCCCGCCTCCGCAGATCGTCCCCGCTTCTCGGCGCTCAGGAACGCCCGTCTGGAGGCGACCATTGGCAATCAGATGAGGCCATGGAGGGAGGCGCTGCGCTCCTATCGCCAGAACTTCGACGAACTTGCCGGATAAGCCCATGGGCGTGGCGCACGATCGCGGGACGCATGATGGCCTGGAGAGGTGCGGACGCAGGACGAGCATGGCGTTTGTGTTCGTCTCTGCACGTGATGGCCTGCGTCCGTAGAATCTAGGGAAGAGAGACCGCCCGAAGTTGGCCAGCTTCCCGATCAACGCTTGGAGGAACCCCCTTGAAGACCTACCTCGTCACCGGCGGCGCCGGATTCATCGGATCGAACTTCGTGCTGTACATGCTGCGCAAGCACGACGACATCCGCATCGTCAACGTGGACGCCCTCACCTATGCGGGCAACCTCGAGAACCTCGCCTCCATCGAGGGCGACGACCGCCACGTCTTCCTGCACGCGGACATCCGCGACGAGAAGGCCATGAGCGACGCCCTCGCCACTTACCAGCCCGACTACGTGATCAACTTCGCCGCCGAGAGCCACGTGGACCGCTCCATCGCGGACCCCGGCATCTTCGCCGACACCAACGTGATGGGCACCGTGAACCTGCTCAACTGCTGCCGCGCCGCCTGGGACGACGGCAAGGGCGGCTTCGGCGACCACCGCTACCTGCAGGTGGGCACCGACGAGGTGTACGGCACCCTGGCCATCCCGGAGAAGATCAACCCTGACGGGAGCCCCGCCGACCCCGAGCATACCGACTACTTCCGCGAGACCACGCCGCTCAACCCGCACAGCCCCTACAGCGCGTCCAAGACCTCTGCCGACCTCTTCGTCAAGGCCTATCACGACACCTACGGCTTCCCTGCGGTCATCACGCGCTGCTCCAACAACTACGGGCCCTTCCAGTTCCCCGAGAAGCTCATCCCCCTCATGATCCACAACGCGCTGAACCACAGGGAGCTTCCCGTGTATGGTGATGGGCTCAACGTGCGCGACTGGCTCTACGTGGACGACCACTGCAAGGCCATCGACATGGTCGCCACGGGAGGCCGCCTGGGCGAGGTCTACAACGTGGGCGGACACAACGAGCGCGCCAACATCTACATCGTGAAGACGATTATCGCCGAGGTGGCCAAGGTCACGGGCGACGAAGCCGTGAACGAGGGGCTCATCCGCCACGTCACCGACCGCGCCGGGCACGACCGCCGCTACGGCATGGCGCCGGACAAGATCCGCGAGGAGCTGGGCTGGTACCCCGAGACCCCCTACGAGGAGGGCATCGTGAAGACCATCCGCTGGTACCTGGACAATCCCGAGTGGGTCGACCACGTGACCAGCGGCTCTTACCAGGAGTACTACGCGAGGATGTACGACGGCAGGTAGGGTTCGCTTCCCAGGGGGCTGATTTGTGGGGCATTCCATGGGAATGCCCCATTTTCTTGGGCCCGCACGATTGTTGCCCAGAACCTCATGGCAATGGGGTACACTAGCTCTTGTGACTAGGCGTCACAATGTATCGCGCGACAGCGCAGCGCTTCGCCCCTCGGGGCAAGAAAGAAAGGCACGACATGGCACAGGGTACTGTTAAGTGGTTCAACCCCGACAAGGGCTATGGCTTCATCTCTCGCGAGGATGGCGACGACCTGTTCGTCCACTACTCCGAGATCCAGATGGACGGCTTCAAGACTCTGGACGAGGGCCAGGCTGTCGAGTTTGACATCACCACCGGCCAGAACGGCAAGCTCCAGGCTTCCAACGTTCACAAGATGTAAGTGCCCTGCAAAACAGCAGGTAGAAGGCTTGCATAAAGCTTTCGTGCCCCAATTCGCCCATCACGGCGGGTTGGGGCACTTTCTTGCGTCGTGATTCCGTCCATCCGTCGGCTAGGCGACGCTCACGACGTCGAATGCGTTCGACTCTCGCAAACCTGTGACGTCGAACGCGCGCGCCTCTCGTCTCAAAACGTCGAATGCGTGATAGTTGCATCCCAAAGCGCCCAACGCGTGCCAATTTCGTCCCGAAGCGCCCAACGCGTGCGTTTCTTGCCCCAAAGCGTCGAACGCGTCTGAGACAATCGCGCCAACTGGGCAAACGCGGTGGCCTCAGACGCGTCGGACGCTTTCGCCGTTTCGGGGGACGCGTTTGACGTTGTCGGCATGTCGATAGACGCGCCGGACGTCGTCGTCACGCCAAGAGGTGCGTCGGACGTAGTCGTTACATCGAGAGACGCGTCGGACGCCGCCGGCCTCTGCCCGCCCGAGCTCCGACCTCCGACCTCTGCCGGGAGGGGGACACCTCGCTTGGGGCGGATATACTTCTTCTTGAGCGGCGACGGCAGACTGGGAGCGAAGCGTGAGATGTGTTGCGATGTGCAGGGGCCTGGGCGTGGGCTACGCCTGCGTCCTCCTCGACCGTCCGGCTGGGATGCTGGAGGCCAGGGTATCCACCCATGCTGGTGACGAGGTCCCCTCTCGCTGCCTTCCCGTCGGGCCGGGCGTGCGCGAGACGCTCTGCCACCATGCCGCCGCAGGTTGCGTATGGGTCGTAGTGCTCCCCCTCCTCTCCACGGACTGCGACATTGCGCTCGAGTCTCCCTCTGGGGAGAAGGGTCGCCTGAGGTTCTCCGTCTGCGGCTCCAAGCTGCAGTCCCGCCTCCTCACCATGCGCCATCCCCAGGTGGCGTCGGCCCTTCGCGGGATCGAGCGCAGGGCTTCGGGGGCGACCGCTTCCCTCAGCGTCAGGGAGGTCTGGTCCAAGGGGAATGACGTCGCCGTGTGGCGGCTGGGCGCGACCTTCCCCGGGGAGGGTGCGAGTGGGCCCGAGCTCGAGGTCCTCTCGTCCGACGCCTCTCGGCAGGTGCATGCCAGATGGCACCTGCTCGAGGACCAGCTGGTGAGGGATGTGGTGGGTTCCCACCGCGTCATGAGCTTCTCCCTGGAGCTTCCTCGCAGCCTCGACCACTTCTGCGTGGTCGTCCGCGTGGGGGAGAGGAGCTGCTTCGCGGGCATGCACCCCAACGTCGCCGCCTCCCACTGGGCCAGGACGAACGAGCGCCTGGGCGCGGCGTACGCCGATCCCGCCTACGAGCGCTGGTTCGAGGCCCACCGCGCGAGCGACGCAGAGCTTGGCCGCCAGCGCCGGGGCTGGAGGGACTCCCTTGGCCCGGACGCGCCACTCGTCTCGCTCGTGATGCCCGTGTACAGGACGCCTGCCAGCTTCCTGAGCGAGGCCGTGGGCTCGGTCCTCGCGCAGTCATATCCCAACTGGGAGCTCGTGCTGGTCAACGCCAGCGGTCCCTGCGGCTCCGTCGACCAGGTCCTGGGTGCGATCGACGACCCCCGCATAAAGGTCGTGGAAGTGGAGAACCGCTCGATCGCGGAGAACACGAATGCAGGTATAGCTGCCGCAACGGGCGACTACGTCGGCTTCATGGACCATGACGACGTGCTGGAGGGAGACTGCCTCTGGTGCTATGCCCAGGAGGTCGCCAGCAACCCCGAGGTCGACCTCCTCTATTGCGACGAGGACAGGCTCAGGGACGGGCACCTGCACGGGCCTGCCTTCAAGTCTCCTCCCAGCCTGACCAAGTTGCACGGCCACAACTACGTGACGCACCTCCTCATGGTGAGCAGGAGGGTCCTCGACCTCACGGAGCGCTCTGGCGCGGACGTGGCGGGCGCGCAGGACTTCGACCTCACCCTCAAGGCCTTCGAGGTCGCGCGAGACGTCGTGCGGGTCCCGCGGGTGCTCTACCACTGGAGGGAGCACGGAGGCTCCACGGCGGGAGGTGGCGACCAGAAGCCCTACGCCCACGTGGCAGGCAGGATCGCGCTCGAGCGTCACCTTGCCCGCCGCGGTCTCGTCGCGAGCGTGGGCGACGGGCCCCTGCCCTACACCTATCGCGTCCGCTACGACTTGGGCGAGGAGCCGCCCCTGGTGAGCGTCATCGTGCCCAACCGCGACCACGCGGGGCTTCTGGGGCGCTGTGCCAGGAGCCTGCTCGACCGCACCGACTACCCGCGCCTCGAGCTGGTGGTGGTGGAGAACGGGAGTTGCGACCAGGAGACGTTCGACCTCTACGAGAGCCTTCGGCAGGACCCGCGCGTGCGCGTCGTGAGCTGGCAGCCGCGCCACGAGGGCGAGTTCAACTACTCCGCCATCGTCAACCTGGGGGCCTCGCACGCCCTGGGAGACGTGCTCCTCTTCCTCAACAACGACACGGAGGTCATCGACCCCTCCTGGATGTCGGAGCTGGTGGGGGAGCTCGGGAGGCCCGAGGTGGGAGTCGTGGGGGCCAAGCTCCTCTACGAGGACGACCTCGTGCAGCATGCGGGCATGGTGGCCAATGCCAACTGCGACTTCGCCCACGTCAACCAGAACCTGGCGGCCGACGCGCTGGGATACGGCTACTCCGCCGGCCTGCCCGGCGACTTCTCCATGGTGACGGGCGCCTGCCAGGCGGTGAGGCACGAGGTCTTCGACGAGCTGGGGGGCTACGACGAGGAGCTGGCAGTGGGCTTCAACGACGGCGACTTCTGCCTGCGGGCGCGCGAGGCGGGCTACGTGGTCGCGTACACGCCGTATGCCCGCCTGCGCCACCGGGAGTTCTCGTCACGCGGGCGCGAGTCCGTGGACGTGGGCATGCGTCAGCGCTACCTAAGCGAGAAGGCCCTCGTCGTACGGAAGCACCCTGGCTTCTTCGCGAAGGGGGATTCTGCCGTCGACCCCAACCTGGACAGCTTCAGCGACTACTTCCAGCTGAGGCACGACGAGGCATAGGGTGCCGCCCCGAGGGTGCCGCCCCGCCCGGGCGCGCCTAGCGCCCCGCCCCGCCCGTGGCGTCCCTGAACGCTCGCAGGGGAGAGGTGATCGCCCTGCCTATCTTGAAGGAGGGCGACCCGGTCACGCACTCCAGCTCGCCCGCCAGGGCGTCAAGGCCCAGCCTGGCGAACGAGAGGTCGGTCTGCGAGCGCCGGACCTCCTCCTTCTCGAGGGCGAAGTAGCGGAAGAGGAGCTCGTCCAGGGGCAGCTCGAGAATCGCCTCGCAGCGGTCCCAGCGGTCGGGGTTGATGGCGTCCTCGCGTGCCAGCTGGTCGAAGCGCAGCTCGCGCAAGCCCTCGTCGTGCATCTTCTGGTAGATCGCGGAGAAGCCCTCGAGGGAGCGTGCGCGCTGGAGGTTCATCGCGACGCCCTCCGTGACCCAGTTCACGAAGGACTGTCCGTACAGCTCCCAGGTACCCTCCCCGTCAATCTGGTCCCTGAGCTCGACGAAGGCGTCGTAGAAGTCGAGGGGGTACGAGTCGCTCGTGAAGAGGGCGCTTCCGGGGTTGTTCACCCGGTAGCGGTGGAGGGGGCGGTCAAGGAGTGCTATCCGGTGCGCCTCGGTCAGGGCCCTGCAGGTGAAGAGCAGGTCGGCCGTGCGGTGGACGTGCTGGAAGCGGAGCCCGCGCCCTTGCACGAAGCTCGCTCGCCAGAGCTTGTTGTGCACCCAGTTCTGGAAGGAGTTGAGTATGCGCTGGGGGTGCTCGTGAGGGTCGAACACGTCCGCGCCTATCCAGTCGACGTCGAAGCACCAGTGGAAGTACCTGAGCTCGCCCGTCTGGTCGTCGAGCTCCTGCGTTCGGAAGACGACCAGGTCTGCGTCGGTCTCCTCCCCGCGGGCGATGGCCTCTTCGAGGAGGGTGGGCTCCATGAGGTCGTCCGAGTCGAGGAAGTAGAGCCATTCTCCCCTGCAGGCGGCGCGACCGGCGTCGCGGGCCACGCCCTCGCCGCCGTTGGGCTGGTCTATGACACGGATGCGCGGGTCGGTGGAGGCGAGGCGCTCGAGTAGCTCGAGGGTGCCGTCGGTGGAGCCGTCGTTGACCAGGACGAGCTCGAAGTCCCCCATGGTCTGGGCCAGCGCGGAGGCCACCGTCTGCTCGATGTGCCGCACCGCGTTGTAGCAGGGTATGGCTATGGACGCCTTGGGCATGTGGGGCTCTCCGTTCGAAGTCTACGGTCCCAAACAGTCTAGACGAGCCCGTGCCGGGGTTGTATCGTCGCACGCGGCCAACGGAGGGCGTGCAATGCCATGTCCCCGTTCCTTGTCCAGAATTGGACCTTGGCCCTTGTGCGGCCGACGACTGGCGCGGCGTGCCACGCGTCGCTTGCCAGAGGGTAGACTCAGGTCGCTGAGCAAACGTCGACTTTGGAGGACGTATGACCGAAGAGGAGCTCAAGGAACGGCTTGACGCATATGTGGACGAGGTCTGGGAGGATGCCGTCGAGGACATCCGCTCGCTCGTGAGGATTCGCTCCGTCGAGGACCTCGAGGCGGCCGCGCCAGGCATGCCCTGGGGGCCGGCCAGCCACGACGCCCTGGTGCAGGGCCTCAAGATCGCCGAGCGCCTGGGCCTGGAGGCCCACGAGTGCGAGGGCTACATCGGTTATGCGGACTTGCCGGGCGACTCGAGGCGACAGATCGCCACCATCGCGCACACCGACGTCGTGCCCGAGGGTCTGGGCTGGACCGTCGACCCCTTCGACGTGACCCGAAGGGATGGCTACCTCATCGGCCGCGGCGTCCTCGACGACAAGGGCCCCCTGGTCCTCTCGCTCTATGCCGCGCACTTCTTCAAGCGCCTTGCCGATCGCACGGGCAAGAGGCTGCCCCGCACCCTTCGCTGCATCGTGGGCAACGCGGAGGAGACCACGATGGGCGACCTCAAGTGGTACCTCGCCCACTACGACGGGCCCGACTTCTGCTTCTCGCCGGATGCCGACTTCCCCCTGATCTGCGGCGAGAAGGGCGTCTTCCATGGCCACTTCACCTCCGCGGAGGCCTTTGGGGGCGAGGGGGAGAGCCGCATCGCCTGGATGGATGGCGGCACCGTCGCCAACGCCATCCCCGGTCGTGCCGAGGCGCTCGTGCGTGCCGACGCCCCCGCCCTTCCGGTGGCCGAGGGCATCGAGCTCAGGGAGGAGCCCTCGGGCCTCGTCCGCATCGTCGCCACGGGCAGGGGAGGGCACGCGTCGCTTCCCGANCGTTGACCAGGACGAGCTCGAAGTCCCCCATGGTCTGGGCCAGCGCGGAGGCCACCGTCTGCTCGATGTGCCGCACCGCGTTGTAGCAGGGTATGGCTATGGACGCCTTGGGCATGTGGGGCTCTCCGTTCGAAGTCTACGGTCCCAAACAGTCTAGACGAGCCCGTGCCGGGGTTGTATCGTCGCACGCGGCCAACGGAGGGCGTGCAATGCCATGTCCCCGTTCCTTGTCCAGAATTGGACCTTGGCCCTTGTGCGGCCGACGACTGGCGCGGCGTGCCACGCGTCGCTTGCCAGAGGGTAGACTCAGGTCGCTGAGCAAACGTCGACTTTGGAGGACGTATGACCGAAGAGGAGCTCAAGGAACGGCTTGACGCATATGTGGACGAGGTCTGGGAGGATGCCGTCGAGGACATCCGCTCGCTCGTGAGGATTCGCTCCGTCGAGGACCTCGAGGCGGCCGCGCCAGGCATGCCCTGGGGGCCGGCCAGCCACGACGCCCTGGTGCAGGGCCTCAAGATCGCCGAGCGCCTGGGCCTGGAGGCCCACGAGTGCGAGGGCTACATCGGTTATGCGGACTTGCCGGGCGACTCGAGGCGACAGATCGCCACCATCGCGCACACCGACGTCGTGCCCGAGGGTCTGGGCTGGACCGTCGACCCCTTCGACGTGACCCGAAGGGATGGCTACCTCATCGGCCGCGGCGTCCTCGACGACAAGGGCCCCCTGGTCCTCTCGCTCTATGCCGCGCACTTCTTCAAGCGCCTTGCCGATCGCACGGGCAAGAGGCTGCCCCGCACCCTTCGCTGCATCGTGGGCAACGCGGAGGAGACCACGATGGGCGACCTCAAGTGGTACCTCGCCCACTACGACGGGCCCGACTTCTGCTTCTCGCCGGATGCCGACTTCCCCCTGATCTGCGGCGAGAAGGGCGTCTTCCATGGCCACTTCACCTCCGCGGAGGCCTTTGGGGGCGAGGGGGAGAGCCGCATCGCCTGGATGGATGGCGGCACCGTCGCCAACGCCATCCCCGGTCGTGCCGAGGCGCTCGTGCGTGCCGACGCCCCCGCCCTTCCGGTGGCCGAGGGCATCGAGCTCAGGGAGGAGCCCTCGGGCCTCGTCCGCATCGTCGCCACGGGCAGGGGAGGGCACGCGTCGCTTCCCGAGGGGACGCTCAACGCCATCGGTCTGCTCGTGGGCTACCTGCTCGACAACGGAATCTGCAGCGCGGGCGAGAGGGGCTTCCTCGAGCTCCAGCACGCCCTCTGCGCCTCGGGGCACGATGGCGCCGTGCTGGGCATCAAGACCTCGGACGAGAAGTTCGGCCCCCTCACCGCCATCGGCGGGACCGTGCGCGCGGTGGGTGGCCGTCTCGTCCAGACCGTGGACAGCCGGTATCCCACGAGCATCGACGGCGATGCCATCCGCGAGCGCCTGGGTGCCCTCGCTGAAGCCCATGGTGCCAGCTTCGCCGTCGACCAGGACAAGGTGCCCTTCTACATCGACCCCCAGAGCCCCGAGGTCCAGTGCCTCCTCAGGAGCTACGACGACTACGCGGGCGGCAGGAGCGAGGCCTTCGTGATCGGGGGAGGCACCTACGCGCGCCTCTTCGAGAGGGCATGCGCCTTCGGTCCCCACGAGCCCAAGGAGGAGGTCCCCGACTGGGTGGGACCCGAGCACGGGGCCGACGAGGGCGTGAGCGAAGAGAGCCTGCGCCGTGCGCTCAAGGTCTACGTCCTTGCCATCTGGAGACTCATGCAGCTCGACTAGCCGAAGCCGGCATTCCCGGACGAGCCTGCCTCATTGCGACCCTCCCGTGCGCTTGGGCGTGCGGGAGGGTCGCCTACAGTTCGATGTCGCGCCAATCGTCCAGCCAGAGCTCCGCAGACTCCCTGAGCGCCTCGACCTCCTGGGTCGGGTCGTCGCAGCGCACCCCGCAGGTGAGGAAGCCAGCCTCGCGCGCGGCGCGCGTGCCGGGCACGATGTCCTCGAAGACGATGGTCTCCCGCGGCTCCCCGCCGAGCTCGTCCGCGCAGGCGAGGTAGATGTCGGGCTCACTCTTGGGCACCTCGACCTCGCGGTTCGTGACCAGCACGTCGAAGAGGGACCGGAGGTCGACCCTCTGCATGCTCAGGAGCACCTCGGGGTCGTTGGTCGTGGCGAGCCCCAGGGGGATCCCCCGGGACCTCAGCTCCCGCAGGTAGCGTAGGGCGCCGGGCCTCAGGCTCGCCTGCGTCTCGTAGAGCGCCCGGCCCAGGCGGTTCCACTCGTCGCAGATGTCCTCCACCGTCTCTTCCAGGCCAAAGCGCTGGATGGTGTAGGCTGCCCCCGCCGCAAACCCCAGCGCGTTCATGGCCTGGGGGTAGTCCTCCTCGTAGGGAAGCCCGCGCGAGCTCAGGAAGACCTCGTCGACCTGTCGCCAGATGCCTGCCGTGTCGCTTAGGGTCCCGTCAAAGTCGAATATCGCCACGGAGAAGCGGGGAGGCCAGAGTTCCTGCGGTGCCATGGGGCTCCTCTCGGATTCTTGCGCGACGTCCTGTCGCGTGGGCGTGCGACCCATTGTAGCGGCAGCTTCGCCAAGGGGTCGCGCCGACGGGCGCAATGGCCCCCGCTTGCCGTACCGCGCGCGAGGTCGCCAGGACATGCCGGCCGTCAATGCTACCCTTGCAGTGTTTGCAATAACGAGGCGTCTCTATGCGAAAGGAGACAGGATGGGCGACGAAGAGCTGAAGCAGGAGGTCCACCAGTACGTCGAGGACGTCTGGGAGGACGTCGTCAAGGACATCGAGTCCCTCGTGGCCATCAGGTCCGTCGAGGACATGGGCAACGCGAGGCCCGGCATGCCCTATGGCCCCGCACCCTACGAAGCGCTGAGCGAGGCGCTCCGGATCGCCTCTCGCCTGGGCCTTGACGCCCACGACTGCGAGGGCCGGATCGGCTATGCGGACCTCGAGGGGGACTCGCCCAAGCAGATCGCGACCATCGGCCACACCGACATCGTCCCCGAGGGGACCGGCTGGCACTACGATCCCTTCAAGGTCACCCGCAAGGACGGCTTCCTCATCGGTCGCGGCGTCCTCGACGACAAGGGCCCCACGGTCCTCTCGCTCTATGCGGCCAAGTACTTCGTCGACAAGGTGGTCGCCACGGGCAGGAGGCTGCCCTACACCCTGCGCTGCATCCTCGGCAACAACGAGGAGACCGACATGCGCGACGTCGAGTGGTACATCGAGAACTTCGAGCAGCCCGAGTTCCTCTTCACGCCCGACGCGGACTTCCCGCTGATCTGCGGCGAGAAGGGTGGCTACTCCGCCACCATCCGCTCGGGCAGGGTCTCTGACGTGATCGTGGACTTCGACGGCGGGACGGTGGGCAACGCCGTCGCCGGCGAGGCCGCGGCCGTCGTGCGCGCCAGTNACGGCCTATACTAGGAGAGGTGTGGAAAATTTTTTGATCGAAAGGACCCTCACATGCGCTTAAAGGGTGCTCAGGGGCTTGCCTGCATCTCTGGTGCGATTCTTGCGGCGCTGCTGCTGCCCACGTCCCTCGCGTGTGCCGTCGAGCCGGCGGCGTCACCGGCCTCGGGAGGCCTCGGCGAGGTCACGGCGTCCGCCCCCACGACGTCGGACGAGGAAGGGGGCGCAACGATTCCGGACGAGCTCAACCGGCCCGACGGGCCTGAGGGGCCGGCCGCTTCCCCCCAGGGGGACGCGAAGGCATGGGATGGGGCGGGTGCGCCGGGCACGGCGGAGGATGCCGTGGTCCACGTGGCGCCCGTCCAGGAGGAAGGCCCCGCAGCCTCCGACGAGGGGGAAGGCCACGCAGCCTCCGACGAGGGGGAAGGCCACGCAACCGAAGGCACTGCCCCCGAAGTGGCCGAGGGCGAGGCGGCGACAGCTCCCGAGGGGGGCGTCGTGGAGACGCGGCCCTCCGCTGCCCCCGAGCCGATGGAGGCCAAGGAGCCCGTCCTGATGGCGCGCGAGCTCGCCGCCCCTGCCACGAACTCCGGCAAGGCCAAGGCGACGTCGCGGGCAACGGCCACGGCGCAGTCGGCGAAGAAGGCGCCGACCGCGCCCGTCGCGCAGCCCTCCGCCAAGCAGGCTCTGGCCGAGGGGAAGGAGTCGACCCTTTCCTACGACGACGTGCACCGCCTCTACAACCCAAACAGCGGCGAGCACTTCTACACCACCTCGCCCAAGGAGCGCGACAACCTCGTGCACGTGGGCTGGCGCTACGAGGGCGTCGGCTGGATCGCGCCCAGGACGGGCCTCGACGTGTTCAGGCTCTACAACCCCAACGTCGGCGACCACCACTACACCCTGAGCGACGAGGAGCGCAGGACGCTCGTGCACGTGGGCTGGCGCTACGAGGGCGTGGGCTGGCATTCGGCAGGGAAGGGCGGCGTTCCCCTCCTGCGCGAGTACAACCCCAGCGCGAAGGCGGGCGCGCACAACTTCACGGTTTCCAGGAACGAGGACTCCCACCTGACCTCCGTGGGATGGAATGGCGAGGGGGTCGCCTGGTATGGGGCGGCCACCTGCGCCGCGGCATCGGTCGGCAGCGAGGGGGGCAGCCATGAGGTCCGCTCCACCCAGTTGGACGGCGGGAGCTACCTCTTCCTTCCCTCGCACGCGACGGACGAGACCGTCGTGCGCTTCACGGACTGGGCGGGAGACCTGCTGCGCCCCTACGTCCAGCAGGGCGGGAGGGAGTCGAGGGTCGATGGCCCCCTCACGCTCGCGGCGCTGAGGAGGCTGGGAAGCGCCAACGGCCAGGGGGACCTGTCCCTCTCGCTCAGGATGGCGCCCAGGCTGAGCCCCCAGAGCCTGACGATCATGCGCTCCGCCAGGATCGAGACCATCTACCTGTCGAGCGAGGACGCGAAGGCGAGGGGCCGTGCCTACGTCGAGGCCGACCCCAGGCACGAGCGCAAGGCGAAGGTGGTCGTGAGCGCGGTCGACGCCCGTGGTGGCGTGATATACGAGAGGGACGACGCGTCAAAGGGCAAGCTCTCGACCGTGAAGGGCAGGGGCAACTCGACCTGGGGCATCGGCAACAAGAAGCCGTACCAGGTCTCGCTCAGCAAGAAGGCGGACCTGCTCGCGACGGGCAACAAGGAGAACCAGTCCAAGAAGTGGGTGCTCCTCGCAAACGCCGCCGACCCCACGCTCATGCGCAGCAGCATAGCCTACGACCTTGCCCGTGAGCTGGGCATGCTGGGCGTGGAGTGCGCCCCGGTGGACCTGTACTACGACGGCGAGTACCGCGGCAGCTACCTCCTCACCGAGAAGGTCGACGTCGGGTCCGGCCGCGTGGACATCCACAAGCTCGAGGACGACTACAAGAAGGCAAACGAGGGCGTTGACCTCGACTCCCTCCCTGCCGCCATACGCAAGGGCGCAGGCGGCCTCGAGTATTCCTGCGTGCCGGGGGTGCGCGACCCCAAGGACCTGAGCGGCGGCTACCTGCTCGAGCTGGACGACGCCTGGCACAAGGGCGAGAAGAGCTGGTTCTCGACCCAGCATGGCCACTTCGTGCTGAAGAACCCCGAGGTGGCCTCGGAGAAGGCGGTGCTCCACGTGGCGGCCGCCATGCGCGAGGCCATGGCAAACGCCGACAAGGGGCGCTTCAACCTGAGTGACGGCTACTCCTTCGACCTCGACTCCCTCGCCAAGACCTACCTGCTGAACGAGCTCCTCAAGAACGTCGACGCATTTGGGACGTCGACCTACTGCTATCTCGACGCCGGGAGCAAGACCTTCGTCTGGGCCCCCGTCTGGGACTTCGACTGCTGCGGCGGCACCCGCACCGACCACTATGACTCGGAGTTCTCGCGTTATGAGGGCTTCAGCCTGATCAACGGGGCCTGGGTGCCCAGGATCGCGGCCGTGCGGAAACGCATGGGGGAGGTCTATGGGGGCCAGCTCTCCCCGCTGGTCGACAAGGTCCTGCTGGGTGGCGGCTCCGCCCGGGGTGGGGAAGGGCAGTTGCGCTCCATCGCCTTCTATCGCGGTGAGCTTGCCGCCTCAGAGCGGATGAACGAGACCGTCTTCGGTATCACGCACTTCGATAACACGGTGAGGCCCTTTGACAGCTGGGCCGGGAACGTCGACTACCTGACGACCTGGGTCAGGAACAGGAATGACTGGCTGCGTGATGGCATCTCCCATGCCGGCTCGCCCAACGCGCCGTTCGTGTACCAGGGCTTCGACTACGGCATGGTCTTCGACTGCGAGTACTACCTGGCGTCCAACCCCGACCTGAGGGCTGCCTTCGGCGGGAGCCCCGAGGCGGCGCTCGCCCACTTCGCGGAGTTCGGCATGAGGGAGGGGAGAAGGTCGAGCCGCAACTTCGACGTGAGGGCCTACCGTGCCGCCAACCCCGACCTCGACCGGGCCTTTGGCAACGACCTCTCCCAGTACTACCGCCACTATTGCCAGCTTGGCTTCAAGGAGGCGCGCCCCGTCCGCTAGGCTCTCCACTTCGGAGCCCAACGAGCAGCAGGCCCCTTGGCATGGCCTCGAAGCCCCCGCCCACCCCTTGGGATGGGCGGGGGGCTTGCGTCGACGGATGCGCTCGGGGAAGGGACTCGGCTATGCGTCGGGAGCGTCCTCCAGGGAGCGCAGGATGCCCGTCAGCACGTCGCTCGGGTCGAAGCGGTTGAGGATGCTCACGAAGCTACGCGCCACGGGGAAGACCTCCGCGTCCACGGACGCGCGGGCGCAGTCCTGGAACGCCTTGCTCATCTCTGGGGTGGGCGCGAGGGGGATGTCGTTCTCCTCGAGGAGCGCCTCGGGGTCGCCCGCCTGGAACTGTCCCCCCAGGCCGACGAGCGCCAGGCCCTGAAGCCCCATGCCCTGCGCCTGGGCGAGCCTCGAGAGGTCGAGGCGGGGGGGGAGCCCTAACAGNGTCGACTACCTGCTCCAGAACGGGCTCTGCGGCGAGGGCGAGCGCGAGTTCCTCGAGCTCGAGCGCCTTGTCTTTGGCTCCACGGATGGCTCGACCCTGAACATCGCCGCGACGGACGACCTCTTCGACCCCCTCACCTGCATCGGTGGCACCATCCGCACCAAGGACGGCGTCTTCGAGCAGACCATCGACTCCCGCTATCCCAAGTCCATCACCTCCGACAAGATCACGGCTGAGGTGGGCGCCCTCTGCGAGGCACACCACTGCAGCCTGACCGTCGACCTCGACATGGTGCCCTTCTACACCGACCCCGCCGCCGAGGGCATCCAGACCCTGGTGCGCACCTACAACGAGTACACGGGCCGCAACGACCAGCCCTACACCATCGGAGGCGGGACCTACGCGCGCCACTTCAAGGCCGGCGGCGCCTTTGGCCCCAACGACCCGCACTTCCCCATGCCCGACTGGGTCGGGGCCGAGCACAGCGCCGACGAGGGCTTCGAGGAGGCGCAGTTCAAGCGCGCTCTCGAGATCTACATCGTGAGCATCGCCAGGCTCATGGAGCTCGAGTTCTAGAGGCGCGGCCAAGACGTGGCCTCACGCGTGCGCGGCCGGGGTGGGAATCGTCCTGCCTCGGCCGCGCCGTTTGGCTGAATGGTTCCTGTCATTTTCATGCCACGGCCTATACTAGGAGAGGTGTGGAAAATTTTTTGATCGAAAGGACCCTCACATGCGCTTAAAGGGTGCTCAGGGGCTTGCCTGCATCTCTGGTGCGATTCTTGCGGCGCTGCTGCTGCCCACGTCCCTCGCGTGTGCCGTCGAGCCGGCGGCGTCACCGGCCTCGGGAGGCCTCGGCGAGGTCACGGCGTCCGCCCCCACGACGTCGGACGAGGAAGGGGGCGCAACGATTCCGGACGAGCTCAACCGGCCCGACGGGCCTGAGGGGCCGGCCGCTTCCCCCCAGGGGGACGCGAAGGCATGGGATGGGGCGGGTGCGCCGGGCACGGCGGAGGATGCCGTGGTCCACGTGGCGCCCGTCCAGGAGGAAGGCCCCGCAGCCTCCGACGAGGGGGAAGGCCACGCAGCCTCCGACGAGGGGGAAGGCCACGCAACCGAAGGCACTGCCCCCGAAGTGGCCGAGGGCGAGGCGGCGACAGCTCCCGAGGGGGGCGTCGTGGAGACGCGGCCCTCCGCTGCCCCCGAGCCGATGGAGGCCAAGGAGCCCGTCCTGATGGCGCGCGAGCTCGCCGCCCCTGCCACGAACTCCGGCAAGGCCAAGGCGACGTCGCGGGCAACGGCCACGGCGCAGTCGGCGAAGAAGGCGCCGACCGCGCCCGTCGCGCAGCCCTCCGCCAAGCAGGCTCTGGCCGAGGGGAAGGAGTCGACCCTTTCCTACGACGACGTGCACCGCCTCTACAACCCAAACAGCGGCGAGCACTTCTACACCACCTCGCCCAAGGAGCGCGACAACCTCGTGCACGTGGGCTGGCGCTACGAGGGCGTCGGCTGGATCGCGCCCAGGACGGGCCTCGACGTGTTCAGGCTCTACAACCCCAACGTCGGCGACCACCACTACACCCTGAGCGACGAGGAGCGCAGGACGCTCGTGCACGTGGGCTGGCGCTACGAGGGCGTGGGCTGGCATTCGGCAGGGAAGGGCGGCGTTCCCCTCCTGCGCGAGTACAACCCCAGCGCGAAGGCGGGCGCGCACAACTTCACGGTTTCCAGGAACGAGGACTCCCACCTGACCTCCGTGGGATGGAATGGCGAGGGGGTCGCCTGGTATGGGGCGGCCACCTGCGCCGCGGCATCGGTCGGCAGCGAGGGGGGCAGCCATGAGGTCCGCTCCACCCAGTTGGACGGCGGGAGCTACCTCTTCCTTCCCTCGCACGCGACGGACGAGACCGTCGTGCGCTTCACGGACTGGGCGGGAGACCTGCTGCGCCCCTACGTCCAGCAGGGCGGGAGGGAGTCGAGGGTCGATGNCTTGGTGACACAGCGCTCCGCCGCGGACCTCACCAACGGGTCGGGGTCGTCGCCCGCCAGCTCGAGGATGGTCTTGACGTTCTTCTCGACCGAGCCGTCCTGGGAGGCGGGGACCAGCCTCCTCATGATGTCGAAGGCCAGGACGTTGCGCTTGTCCCCCTCCTCGATGGAGAGCCCGTAGACGCGCTCGCAGCCCAGGGCGCGGGCCACGGGCTTGCTGAGCCTGCGGGTGCTGAGCGAAGGCGGGAGGTGTCGCATGGGAGGGCAGAAGCGCCCCTCGGCGAGGCTGAACCCCTGCCGCACGGGACGGAGGACGCCGTCCTCCACGCGTATGACGGGGACGAAGGGACGGAAGCTGCGCTCGAGGTCGTCCAGGCGCTCGAGGTCGAGCCGCGCGAAGCGCCAGCGGTCGAAGTCGACCGAGATGTAGCAGCGATGCGTGCTCGCGCCGTTGACCACGCCGGCGAACCAGACGTGGAGGACCTTGGACGAGCTCCGGAAGGCCGCCGCGGCGAGGAGGATGGCAAGGCGCCTGGCATAGTCAGAGGCCGCCTGACGGCGCATCTGGCGGGTGCTGGGGACGACGCCGAGCCCGCTCACGAACATGGACGAGGGGAACACCGACTCCGGCGTGAGCTCGACCTGGATGGCGACGTTGCCGTCGGAGACGTTGCAGCGGAAGTCCGCCTCGAGCCGGTAGGGGAGCTGGAGGTTCTCGATCGCCGAGGAGATGGCCCTGCGCACCGTCCACTCGCCGTCGGGGAGCTCGCCCTCCTGGAGAGGCACGGGCTGGTCGAGGGGCGGCATCTGGGCGCAGATGGAGCTCGCCAGCTCGCGGTCGAGCTTGTAGCAGTCCTCGACGCTCACGTTGCCCGGCTCGTCGAAGTAGCTGGCCGCATAGCGGACGGAGTTGAGCGCCGCCTCGATGGCAAGCACGCGGAGCTTTGCCAGATAGGGAAGCTCCGGCTCTAGGATGCGCAGGTAGATGCCCTGGGTGGACGAGAGCACCGCGACGTCCACCTGTGGGAGGCGGACGTCCTTGGAGAAGAGCCCCGCCTCCTCGAGCCTGCGTGCCAGGTAGAGCTCGAGGCCCGAGGGACGTGCCACGACCTGCCCGTCCTTCCGCACGCGTGTCGTGCGGAAGGCGAGGGGGTCGAGGGCGCCGGGGGCCTCGGGGTCGCCTCCGTCGGGGAGGGGCGTCTCGTCGCCCCTCCCCTCGACTCGTGCCTGGCGCGTGCGNGTCCGCGTCCCTGCGGGTGGTTCCCTTGCGGGGGTGGGGAGTGCTGCTCATGGGACCGCTTCCGTTCTGCTGCGTTGGTGCCCTACATGTTCAATCAATCTAACACGCAGAGCCCGCGCCTCTCCCCGGATTCGGTCGTTTTGGGGCGATTGCATAGGGTGCATACGGGGCGGCGGCTCTGGCCGGAGGCTAGATCCGGCGGATGAGGAGCCCGCTCCTGAGCTTGGGCTCGAACCAGGTCGACTTGGGGGGCATGAGGCGTCCCGCGTCGCTCACGGCCATGAGCTCGCCCACCGAGGTGGGGAAGAGCGAGAAGGCCGCCCCACCCGCGCCGGCGAGCTCCTCGAGCCTGCCCGTCCCCTCGACCCCGCCGACGAAGCGGATGCGTTCGCTCGTGCGCGGGTCGTCGATGCCCAGGAGCGGCCCCAGGACGCGGTCCTGGAGTATGCCGGCGTCGAGCCGCGCCACGGGGTCACCCTCCGGGAGCGTCTCGGGGTCCCTGAGCCTGAGGCCGTGCCAGGAGCCTCCCACGAAGAGGCCGAACTCGTGCCGCGCGCCCGGGACCGCGAAGGAGGGGCCCTCTCCCATGAGGTCGAAGCCGGCCTGGTCGAGGCCCCGGAGGAGGTCCTCCGGCGTGAGTCCGGCGGTGTCGAACAGGACGCGGTCGTAGGGAAGCACCCTGAGCTGGCTCGCGGGGAAGAGCACCGAGAGGAAGAGGTCGTAGGGCCTCTCGTCGCCCTTGGCGCAGGCACCCTCGGGGCGCCCGTCGGCGCGCCTGCGCTCGAGGCTCAGATGGACGGCGCTGGCGGCGCGGTGATGGCCGTCGGCGATGTAGGCGCAGGGCACGGTCTGGAAGCAGGCGCGCAGGGCCTCCACGGCAGCGGGCCGCGCGATGCGCCACATGGTCTGGCGGACGCCCTCTCCGTCCGTGAAGTCGTAGAGGGGGCTCGCCTGCGTGGCGGCGCGGACGAGGACGTCGATGGCGTAGTTGTCGCGATAGCAGAGGAAGATCGGCCCCGTCTGGGCGCCCGTCGCGCGGATGTGCTCGATGCGGTCCGCCTCCTTGGCGGCGGTCGTGCCCTCGTGCCGGCGGATGGNTCTGCTGCGTTGGTGCCCTACATGTTCAATCAATCTAACACGCAGAGCCCGCGCCTCTCCCCGGATTCGGTCGTTTTGGGGCGATTGCATAGGGTGCATACGGGGCGGCGGCTCTGGCCGGAGGCTAGATCCGGCGGATGAGGAGCCCGCTCCTGAGCTTGGGCTCGAACCAGGTCGACTTGGGGGGCATGAGGCGTCCCGCGTCGCTCACGGCCATGAGCTCGCCCACCGAGGTGGGGAAGGGCGAGAAGGCCGCCCCACCCGCGCCGGCGAGCTCCTCGAGCCTGCCCGTCCCCTCGACCCCGCCGACGAAGCGGATGCGTTCGCTCGTGCGCGGGTCGTCGATGCCCAGGAGCGGCCCCAGGACGCGGTCCTGGAGTATGCCGGCGTCGAGCCGCGCCACGGGGTCACCCTCCGGGAGCGTCTCGGGGTCCCTGAGCCTGAGGCCGTGCCAGGAGCCTCCCACGAAGAGGCCGAACTCGTGCCGCGCGCCCGGGACCGCGAAGGAGGGGCCCTCTCCCATGAGGTCGAAGCCGGCCTGGTCGAGGCCCCGGAGGAGGTCCTCCGGCGTGAGTCCGGCGGTGTCGAACAGGACGCGGTCGTAGGGAAGCACCCTGAGCTGGCTCGCGGGGAAGAGCACCGAGAGGAAGAGGTCGTAGGGCCTCTCGTCGCCCTTGGCGCAGGCACCCTCGGGGCGCCCGTCGGCGCGCCTGCGCTCGAGGCTCAGATGGACGGCGCTGGCGGCGCGGTGATGGCCGTCGGCGATGTAGGCGCAGGGCACGGTCTGGAAGCAGGCGCGCAGGGCCTCCACGGCAGCGGGCCGCGCGATGCGCCACATGGTCTGGCGGACGCCCTCTCCGTCCGTGAAGTCGTAGAGGGGGCTCGCCTGCGTGGCGGCGCGGACGAGGACGTCGATGGCGTAGTTGTCGCGATAGCAGAGGAAGATCGGCCCCGTCTGGGCGCCCGTCGCGCGGATGTGCTCGATGCGGTCCGCCTCCTTGGCGGCGGTCGTGCCCTCGTGCCGGCGGATGGTCCCATCGAGGTACTCGTCCACGGCGCACGCGCAGGCTATGCCGGTCTGCGCGTGCCCGCCCTGCTCCAGGCGCCAGACGTAGTAGCAGGGGGTCGCGTCGCGCAGGAGCGTGCCGTCCTGCGCGCGCGCCCTGAGGAGCTCGGCCGCCTTGGCGTAGACCTCGGGGGCGTACATGTCCTGGTCGGGCGGGAAGGCGGTCTCGGGCCTGTCGATGGCGAGGAAGGAGTCGGGGTGCGCCTCGACGTACGCCGCGGCGGACCTGCGGTCGAAGACGTCGTAGGGAAGGCTCGCGAAGCTGGCGGCGCGCTCCGGCGTGGGCCGCAGGCAGCTCATGGGCTCGGCTCTCATCTGCATTCCTCCTTGCAGCTCGTCAGGCGGTGCCCGCGTGGGCCGCTAGGCCTGGGCCGGCCTGATCACCCTGATGCGGTACACGCCGGGGATGGCGCGCAGGCGGTCGTAGGTCTGGCGGTCGAGGGGGGAGTCGGTGTCCACCAACGTGTACGCGTGCGCGCCCCGCGAGGCGTTGCTCATGCGCTGGATGTTGGTGCCCGTGCCAGCGAGCGCGGCGGTGAGCTGGCCGATCATGTTGGGGACGTTGGCGTGGAGCGCCGCGAAGCGCCCCTGGCCCTGGCAGGGGCCCATGTCGCAGTCGGGGTAGTTGACGGAGTTCCTGATGGTGCCGTCCTCGAGGTACGCCTTCATCTCGCCCACGGCCATGCGGGCGCAGTTCTCCTCTGCCTCGTCGGTGCAGGCCCCCATGTGGGGCGTGATGAGGGTGCGGGGCATCCGGGTGGTCTTGGGGGTCGCGAAGTCGCAGACGAAGCAGCCGAGCTTGCCCGACTCGAGGGACCTGGCCACGCCGTCCTCGTCCACGATGTCCGCGCGGGCGTAGTTGAGGAGCATCGCGCCGTCCGCCATGAGGGAGACCTGCTCCTCTCCCAGCATGTGGACGGTGTCCTCCTTCGAGGGGACGTGCAGCGTCACGTAGTCGGCCCCCTGGCAGAGCTCCTCGAGGCTGTCCACCCGCTTGACCTCGCGAGAGAGCTGCCAGGCGTGCTCGACGGAGAGGTAGGGGTCATAGCCGTAGACGTCCAGACCCAGGTTGATGAGGGCGTTGGCGACCTTGGAGCCCACGGCGCCCAGGCCCACGACGCCGGCCTTGCGCCCGATGGCCTCGTGGCCCACGAAGGCCTTCTTGCTGCGCTCGCTCGCCCTCACGATGTCCGGGTCGCCGGCGTTGCTGCGCACCCAGTCGATGCTGCCCGCGGTGCCGCGGGAGTTGACCAGGATCATGCCCACGACGAGCTCCTTCACGGCGTTGGAGTTGCCGCCGGGCGAGTTGAACACCACGATGCCGCGCTTGGCGCACTCCTCGAGCGGGATGTTGTTCACGCCGGCGCCCGAGCGCGCGACGCAGCGCACGGAGGGGCCGAAGTCGATGCCGTGGATGTCGCTGGCCCGCACCAGGATCGCGTCCGCCTGGCTTATGTCGTCGGTCTTCTGGTATCCCTCGCCAAGCTCCGCCTCGCCGTCACGGGTGATCCTCTTGGCTATGTTGTCCATCACCTTCACGTAGCGCATGCCTTCTCCTTTGGTCTGCGACCTTCTCCTTGGTGGGGGCGCGGGACGCCCCGCAGGTGCCGGGCACGTCCCGGCTAGATGGGCCGCGTGCGCGGCAGGTGCCTCGCCTCGAAGTCGGACATGTACGCGAGGAGCGCGTCGACGGCCTCCTGGGGGACGGCGTTGTAGCAGCTCGCGCGCATGCCACCGNTTGTTCTCCAAACGACGGGTCCCCTCCCCCGGTTTATACCCAGGGAAGGGGACCAGCTCGGCAATTCGCAACAAGGTCACGTCAGGGGCTGGCAGGGGGGCAGGCCTAGGCGTCTCCCAGCTCGGTCGGCCAGACGCAGCCCTCGGGGAGGGTGGCGTTGCCAGACTTGATGTCGTCGGGGATGGAGCTGTCGGAGGCCAGGAGCTCGTTGATGGTGACGAGGGTGTAGCCCTGCCCCTGAAGGCTGCTGATGATGGTGGGGAGCGCCTCGACGTCCTGGTCGCGGTTGCCGCCGCCGTCGTGCATGAGGATAATCGAGCCCGGCGCGATGCCGTTCAGGGCGTTTGCCGCGATCTTGTCCGCGCCGGGCCTGCGCCAGTCCTCGGAGTCCTGGTTCCAGATGACCGAGCACGAGAGCAGTCCGCCGGACTTGAGCCAGGTGGACTCCTTGAAGGCGCCGTAGGGCGGGCGAATCACGGTGGTGCCCACGCCGTCGGTATCCCGGATGGCGTCGAAGGTCCTCTTGAGCTCGTCCCGGAGCGTCGCCTCGTCCAGGGTCGGGAGCTCCGGGTGGGTGTAGGAGTGCGACGCCACCTGGCTCCCCTGGGCGACGACCGCCTTCGACAGGTCGGGGTACGCCGCCACCTGGCTGCCCAGGTTGAAGAAGGTCGCCCTGGCGCCGTATTGGTTGAGGATGTCCAGGTAGCGCTGGGTGTACTCGCTGGGACCGTCGTCGAAGGTGAGGGCGACGAGCTTCTGGTCGTTGTCGGGCTTCACGTTGTGGAGCATGATGACGCAGTCCTGGACCTCGTCCACGGTGGTGTCTGCGGTCTCTCCCGAGGTGGTGCCGGTGCGGGTCTCGACCCTGCCGGGCCTGCCCCACTGCGACACGTAGGCAACGGCGCCGTAGCCGCCCTGCATGAGCAGCTTGGGCTGGACCTCCCTGGTCGTGGCGCTGTACTCCTCGCTGCGGTCGGCTCCGTCGCCGATCTGGATGTCGTCGCCCGCCTTGGCGCGGTATGAGCCGATCTGGTCCTGGTCGAGGTCCGCGCCGTTCACGCGGGCGGAGAGGGCGAAGCCCTTGCCCTGCTCGAGCACCTTGCCCGAGACCGAGACGAGGTTTCCGGCGTTGGGCGAGAGGGACGCGGCGTCCCTCACCTGCTCGAGGGTAGCCCCCCTCGTGACCTTCAGTCCCTGCCCGTTCACCTTGACCTGGACGGGCCTGCTGGTGGCGAACCAGACGCCGCCTCCTCCCAGCGCGGCCACGACGGCGAGTGCGATGGCGTTGCGGCGGGTGAGGTTGGGACCGCCGGGGGCGGCCGTGTCCCTGGGGCCGGCAAGGGGCCGGGAGCTGCGGTGGGCGCTCCCGTAGGTGGCGGTGGGGATGTAGTGGCTCGCTCCGGTGGAGGTCGCCGTGGGCTGCCGGCGGTGCTCGCCNTCGATGCTGCCCGCGGTGCCGCGGGAGTTGACCAGGATCATGCCCACGACGAGCTCCTTCACGGCGTTGGAGTTGCCGCCGGGCGAGTTGAACACCACGATGCCGCGCTTGGCGCACTCCTCGAGCGGGATGTTGTTCACGCCGGCGCCCGAGCGCGCGACGCAGCGCACGGAGGGGCCGAAGTCGATGCCGTGGATGTCGCTGGCCCGCACCAGGATCGCGTCCGCCTGGCTTATGTCGTCGGTCTTCTGGTATCCCTCGCCAAGCTCCGCCTCGCCGTCACGGGTGATCCTCTTGGCTATGTTGTCCATCACCTTCACGTAGCGCATGCCTTCTCCTTTGGTCTGCGACCTTCTCCTTGGTGGGGGCGCGGGACGCCCCGCAGGTGCCGGGCACGTCCCGGCTAGATGGGCCGCGTGCGCGGCAGGTGCCTCGCCTCGAAGTCGGACATGTACGCGAGGAGCGCGTCGACGGCCTCCTGGGGGACGGCGTTGTAGCAGCTCGCGCGCATGCCACCGGCGAGGCGGTGCCCCTTGAGGTTCACGATGCCCCTCTCGGCCGCCCCCGTCACGAACTCCCCGTCCAGCGCCTCGTCGCCCGTCCTGAAGCAGACGTTCGCGATGGAGCGGTGCCCGGGAAGGACGCTGGGCGAGAAGAGCGCGCTGTGGTCGAGGTAGTCGTAGAGTGGTCCGACCTTGGCGAGGTTGCGGGCCTCCATGGCCTCGAGCCCGCCCTGCTCCTCGACCCAGCGGAAGACCTTGCCGCACACGTAGATGCCCCAGCAGTTTGGCGTGTTGAGCATGGATCCCCTCTCCGCCTCGAGGCGAAAGTCCATGTAGCTGGGGCAGACGCCGAGCGCGGGCCCGTCCTGGACGAGGTCGTCGCGCACGATGACCACGGTGACGCCCGCGGGGCCGGCGTTCTTCTGCACGCCTGCGTAGACGAGGCCGAAGCGGCTCACGTCCAGGGGGAGCGAGAGGAAGCAGCTCGAGACGTCGGCCACGAGCGGCACGGAGCCCGCGTCGGGGAAGTCGCGCATCATGTTGCCGAATACGGTCTCGTTCTGGCAGAGGTAGAGGTAGTCGAGGCTCTGGTCGAGGTCCGAGGGGAACTCGGGCACGCGGTCGAAGCCGGTGCCCTCGCTCGAGGCGACCACCTCGGCGCTGCCGTACCTCCGGGCCTCCTGGCACGCCTTCTGGGACCAGTTGCCGCTCACCACGTAGCCCGCCCTGCCGTGGCGCATGAGGTTGAGGGGGACGCCCGCGAACTGGAGGGTCGCGCCGCCCTGGAGGAAGAGAACGTGGTAGTTGGCGGGGATGCCCATGACGCGCCTGAGCGTCGCCTCGGCGTCGTCGATGATGGACTGGTAGAGCGGCGAGCGGTGGCTCATCTCCATGACGGACATGCCTGACCCCCGGTAGTCGAGCATCTCTTCCGCGCACTCGCGCAGAACGGGCTCGGGAAGGGCCGCGGGACCCGCAGAGAAGTTGAAGACGCGTGCCATCTGTCCTCCAGACCTGGATGCCAACGTGCGCACTCAAAGCCATCGTAGCGCGCCCGGCAGATGTCGCGCCACGCGCGGCCCAAGGCGACGGCAGCTTGTAACCTTGCGTGATGGCGGGCGCGAGGGGGCAGGTTGGGGCGGCCCAGACGCTATCATGGACGGGCGAACACGAGGAGAAGGGAACGCGCCCATGCAGGATCAAGAGGCCAGGTCGGTGGGGACCGCCATGGGAGGGGCCACCCTCGCCGAGCGCGGATGTGTCCTTTTCGACTTCGACGGGACGCTCGCGGACTCCAAGCCCCTCATCGTGGGGACGGCCACCAGGGTGCTGCGCGACTTCGGCATCCCCGAGCGTGAGCTCGAACGTGCGGGCGAGCTCGTGGGCCCGCCCTTCCCCCAGGCATTCAGCCTGGTCTTTGGCCTCTCGGAGGGGGACGCCGAGGAGGTGACGCGCAGGTATCGGGAGATATACGAGTCCCTGGGGCCTGCCGCCTGGCCCGTCTTCGGGGGCATCCCCGAGCTCCTCGGGTCGCTGCGCGCCGCGGGCAAGAGGCTGGGAATCGTCTCGTCCAAGAGGACCCGCCTGCTCAGGAGGGCCGTGGCGGACAACGGCATCTCCGACCTCTTCGATGTCATCGGGGGAAAGGACGCCGACCACGGCATCTCGAAGGCGCAGACGATGAGGGACGTCCTGGGCAGGATGGGGCTCGCCGCCGCCGACGCCGTCATGGTGGGCGACAGGCACTACGACGTGGAGGCCGCCAGCGCCTGCGGCGTGCCCCGCGTGGGCGTGGTGCTGGGCGGCACCGGGACCGTCGAGGAGCTCGAGGGGGCGGGTGCCGTGGCCGTGGCGCGGAGCGTGGCGGAGCTGTGTGGCCTGCTCTTGGGATAGACCGTCCGTCGACGGGACGCGTCTTGCCCGTCGACGTCTTGGGTACAAGGGCGGCATGTTGGAGGGGCGCACGGGCGCCCCGCGGCCGAAAGGGGTTCGCAATGGCAGGGATCGACGATTTTGGCGAGGTCGTTCGCAAGGCGTTTCTGGCCGGCGTCGGCGCCGTCGCCCTGGGGGCCGAGAAGTCCCAGGGCATGATCGAGGACCTGGTCAAGAAGGGCGAGCTCACCGTCGAGCAGGGCAAGGCCCTGAACGAGGAGCTCAAGCACAAGGTGAGCCAGGCGTCGAACGACACATCCGACGCCCTGCTCAGGGCGAAGCTGCGGTCCATGAGCCCCGAGGAGCGTGCGTCATGGCTGGCGCATGCCCAGGAGGTCGCGGACGACATCGACGCCCAGCGCGTCGAGGTCGAGGTCGAGTCCGAGGAGGTCGTCGAGGACGACGCCGAGGATGATGCCGAGGCCGGCGGGGAGCCGCAGGACGCCGAGTAGGAAGGTCCCCATGGCTCAGGGCGAGAGGGACCAAGGCACGCAGGTCAAGGGGGCCACGGGAGGCCGTGGCCCCCTTGACGGCTGGGGGCCCTCCGAAAAGGGACCCTGGGCTCCCGTGCGCGACGACACCATCGGCCTTCTGGGGGGATTTCCCGGCGACGCCCGGAGGTACCGCATCTCCCGCCTGAGCAAGGCCGCCCGCCTGCGCGAGATTCTGGCCATCGCGAGCCACTACGACATCCTCCACGGCCTCACGCCGGTCAGCTTCCGGCAGCTCCTCGAGGAGCTGGGCCCCACCTTCGTGAAGGCGGGGCAGATCCTCTCCATGAGGTCGGAGATACTCCCCGAGAGCTTCTGCCAGGAGCTGACGCGCCTCAGGACCGACGTGGAGCCCATGGACCGCGAGCTCGTGCTCCAGACGCTGCGCGCGGAGTACGAGACCCCCATCGAGGAGATCTTCGACGCCATAGACGACGTGCCGCTGGGCTCCGCCTCCGTGGCGCAGGTCCACAAGGCGCGGCTGGTCAGCGGGGAGACGGTGGCCATCAAGCTGCAGCGGCCCCACGTCCAGGAGATCATGGCGCAGGACATCTCGATCATGCGCTCGCTCGCGCGCCGCGCGCAGGGCCTCATGGGCGACGACCAGTTCCTCGACCTGCAATCCGTGGTGGACGAGCTCTGGCAGTCCTTCCGCGAGGAGACGGACTTCCTGGTGGAGGCCCACAGCCTCGAGGAGTTCCGCCGGAACAACGCGAGCTGCCGCTTCGTGGACTGCCCGCGGCCCTTCCCCAGGCTCTGCACCGAGCACGTCGTGGTGATGGACTACGTCGAGGGCATCCCCTTCGACGACCGCGAGGCGCTTCTCGCCCAGGGCTATGACCTGGAGGAGATAGGCACCAAGCTGGTCGACAACTACACCCAGCAGATGATCGACGACGGCTTCTTCCATGCGGACCCGCATCCCGGCAACCTCGTGGTGCGCGACGGGAAGATCGTCTACCTCGACCTGGGCATCATGGGAAGGCTCTCGTCCCACGACCGCTCCGCCATAGCAGACATGGTCTCTGCCGTCGCCGCCCGCGACAGCGCGGGCCTCAAGGCGGGGCTCCTGCGCTTCTCGGTGTCGGACCTGAGGGACGTCGACCACGCGAGCCTGCTCGCCGACCTCGACTCGATCATCGCGGACTTCGGCGAGGCGGACCTCGCGGAGCTGGACATCGGGGCCTTCCTCAACTCGCTCATAAGCATGGCGCGCAGGAACGGCATCGAGCTCCCCGGCACGGTCACCATGCTCGCGCGCTCCCTCGTCACCCTCGAGGGGACGGTGGACGGCTTCCTGCCGGACGCCAGCATGGTCGACATCGTGCGGGCCCACATCAAGGCCCACACCAGGCCACTCGACCTCGCCAAGGGCGAGCTGCGCTCGTATCTCCGGGAGTCCGCCTCGGCCTCGCACGGCCTGCTCAGGGCCGCGTCCCAGGCCGACACGGCCATGGAGATGCTCACCCGCGGCCAGCTGCGCATGAACCTCGACCTCCCCGGCACCGAGAACCCCATCAGCGACATGGCCCACGCCGCTGACCGCCTGACCATGGGCATCATCATCGCGGGCCTCTTCATAGGGTCCTCGGTGGTGTACTACGCGCGCATCCAGCCCGTCATCTTTGGCATACCGGTCATCGGCTTCGTGGGCTACGTGGTCGCCCTGGTGCTGGGGCTCTGGCTGGTGCGGCAGATCATGCGGGAGTCCAGGCGCTAGGCGGGAGGGCGCGACGTCCCTCGCCCCCGTTCAAGTGCTAGCCTTGCGAGGTTCTGCTTCCCCGTGGCTAGGCTGTGGTCTGCATGTCATCCGTCGTCGTGCTCGCCTCCCAGATACTCGTCATGTTCCTCCTCGTGGGGGTCGGCTTCTGGCTCTACCGCAGCGGCCGCATAGGCGACGTTGGCAGCCGCGACCTGGGAAACGTCCTGGTGTACGTGGTGCTCCCTGCCGTCATCGTGAACGGCTTCAGGGTCCCGCGCACGCAGCAGAACGTGGAGGGCCTCCTGGCCTCGACGGCCGTTGCGGCGCTCGCCATGCTGCTCTGCCTGGCAATCTCGCGCGCGTGCTTCAGGGACGACCCCATAGGGAGCTTCGCCGCGGCGTTCTCGAACCCCGGCTTCTTCGGCATCCCCCCTGGTCATCGCCCTCCTGGGGCAGGAGGCCACCTTCTTCGAGGCGACGTACATCGGCTTTCTCAACGTGCTGCAGTTCACCTATGGCGTCGCGCTCATGACAGGGTCGACCGACTCGGTCCGGCCCCTCGCCGTCCCCATCGCCTGTGCCTGTCCTGTGGGGTCCAACGTCGCCGTCTACGCGCAGCTGCACGGCAAGGACTACCGCTACGCGGCGCAGACGGTCGTCGTCTCCGCGCTCCTCTCCATCGTGACGATACCTGCCCTGGTGTGGCTGGCGGAGACCATCTGGTAGGATCGGGCGCCGCGGGGCTGCTGGCGGCACTGGGGTTGCGTTCCTCTCGCATGACGGGGGGTGCCAGTCGGGGCGGAGCCGGCGCTCCTCGCGCACGGTGGGGCTGCGATTCGTCCTGTACTGCCCTTCTTTTTGGGGGAGGGCCAGGCACGCCGAGCAAAGGGCAGACCCAGTGGTCCGCGGACGCCGATGGATCACATGCTCCGTGGCGCAGCGAGCTCCGACGGACCTAGCGCACCCGCTCCGCCCTGCGCGCGGCACGGGCCTCCATCACGATCGCCCTGAGCTCGGGCAGACGCGTGGGGTCCATTGCCGGCACGCCCTCGAGGCGGTAGGGAAGGCCGAGCCTCCCGTACTTATCCCTCCCCATGGTGTGGTAGGGGAGGAGGTCCAGGCCCACGACGTTGTCCCAGTTCCCCAGGAGCCTGCCCAGGCCCCTGAGCTCCTCCTCCACGTCGGTGATGCCAGGCACCACGACGTGCCGCACCACCATGGGGATGCGCCTGCGCGCCAGCTCGTCGGCGAGCGCGAGGGGCGCCTCGGGCCCCGAGCCGCAGAGCCTGCGATGCCCTGCGGGGTCGCTGTGCTTGATGTCCAGGAGCACGAGGTCGCACTCGGCGAGCACGGGCGAGAAGGGCTCGGGACGCTTGGGGTCGAAGGTCGCCCCCGACGTGTCGAGGCAGCAGTGGATGCGGCCACGGGGGCTCCGGTGCGCCGCACGGAAGAGGTCCGCCACGAAGCGGGGCTGGGCCAGGGGCTCCCCTCCGCTCACGGTCATGCCGCCCCTCCGGTAGAAGGGGTGGTTCCTCTCGAAGCGCTCGAGGAGCTCGCCCACGCTGGCCTCGCTCCCGCCCGCGTAGTCCCAGCTGTCGGGGTTGTGGCAGTAGGCGCAGCGCAGGGGGCAGCCCTGGAGGAAGACGACCATGCGGCAGCCCGGTCCGTCCACCGTCCCCATGCTCTCGACGGAATGGACCCGCCCGCGGCTGGCGAGCGGGTCCGAGGCCTGGGGCAGCAGGGTCCTCTCGACCTCGTCCAAGGCCTAGAGCGCCTCGTGGAAGGTGCGGCCGATCACGTCGTCCTGCTGTTCGCGGGTGAGCGAGTTGAACTTCACCGCGTAGCCCGAGACGCGGATGGTGAGTTGTGGGTACCTCTCGGGGTGGGCCTGGGCGTCGAGGAGGGTCTCCTTGGTGAAGACGTTCACGTTGAGGTGGTGACCGCCCTCCTGCGCGTAGCCGTCGAGCAGCCCTACCAGGTTGTCCACCTGCTCCTCGGGGATGTCCGAGCACTTCATGGGAGTCCTTTCTTCGTGGTCTGTCATGTGCGTTGGCTTGGGGCTCGCGGCGCCGCCTCGCCCTACGGACGGTCTGCCTGGCCCTCGCCGGCGGAGGCGTCGGCGGCGCAGGCGCAGTCGACGTGGGACTCAAGCGAGAAGTCGGCCTTGGAGAAGTCGATTCCCGCGATGTCCACGTCTCCCAGGTCGAGCTCGTCGGGCGAGAACATCACGCCCCCTCGCTTGCCCAGGGCGTCGGGAACGATGGAGAAGGTGTTGGAGATGCCGTCTTGGGCGTCCCGGAAGGGGAGCTTCGCCACGGACGCCAGCGAGGCGACCGCACCGTGGGTGTCCCTCCGGTGCATGGGGTTCGCGCCGGGCGCGAAGGGCTGCCCGGCCCTGCGTCCGTCCGGGGTGTTGCCCGTCGCGCTGCCGTAGACCACGTTGGAGGTGATGGTGAGGATCGAGGTCGTGGGGACGGCCCTGCGGTAGGTGTCGGTCTCGCGCACGTACTTCATGAACACCTCGACCACGTCGTGGGCGATCTGGTCAACGCGGTCGTCGTCGTTTCCGTACTTGGGGAAGTCCCCCTCCACCTCGTAGTCGGTGACGAGGCCCGTCTGGTCGCGCAGCACGCGCACCTTGGCATACTTGATGGCGCTCAGCGAGTCCGCCACGACGGAGAGCCCGGCGATGCCCGTGGCGAACCAGCGATGCACGTGCTCGTCGTGCAGGGCCATCTGGAGCCGCTCGTAGCAGTACTTGTCGTGCATGTAGTGGATGATGTTGAGGGCGTTGACGTAGACGCCGGCGAGCCAGGCCATCATGTCGCGGTACTTCTCCACCACGTCGTCGTAGTCGAGGTACTCGCCCTCCACCGGACGGAACTTGGGGCCGATCTGCTCGCCCGTCTTCTCGTCGCGTCCGCCGTTGATGGCGTAGAGCAGGCACTTCGCGAGGTTCGCGCGGGCTCCGAAGAACTGCATCTCCTTGCCGATGCGCATCGAGCTCACGCAGCAGGCGATGGCGTAGTCGTCGCCGTGGTACACGCGCATGAGGTCGTCGTTCTCGTACTGGATGGAGCTGGTAGCGATGGAGATCCTGGCGCAGTAGCGCTTGAAAGGCTCGGGCAGGCGGGTGCTCCAAAGCACGGTGAGGTTGGGCTCGGGGCTGGTGCCCATGTTCTCGAGCGTGTGGAGGTAGCGGTAGCTCGTCTTGGTGACCATGGAGCGACCGTCCACGCCCATGCCGCCTATGGACTCCGTGACCCACTGGGGGTCACCGGAGAAGAGCTCGTTGTACTCCGGGGTGCGCGCGAACTTGACCATGCGCAGCTTCATGACCAGGTGGTCAATGATCTCCTGCACCTGGGACTCGTCCAAGAGGCCCTGGGCCAGGTCCCTCTCGGCATAGACGTCGAGGAAGGCGGAGTTGCGCCCGATGGACATTGCCGCGCCGTTCTGCTCCTTGACGGCGGCGAGGTAGCCCATGTAGAGCCACTGCACCGCCTCCTGGAAGTTCTGGGCGGGACGTCCCAGGTCGAGGCCGTAGACGCGTCCGAGCTCCCTGAGCTCCTCGAGGGCGCGCGCCTGCTCGGCCAGCTCCTCGCGGTGGCGTATCACGGCCTCCGTCATGTGCTTCTGGGTGCCCGCCTTCTCGGCCCTCTTCTCTGCGACGAGGAAGTCCACGCCATAGAGGGCGACGCGGCGGTAGTCGCCTATGATGCGCCCGCGCCCGTAGGCGTCGGGGAGCCCCGTGATGATGTGCGAGTGGCGGCAGGCGCGCATCTCGGGCGTGTAGACGTCGAAGACCCCGGCGTTGTGGGTCTTGCGGCGCTTGGTGTAGAAGTCGACGATCTGGGGGTCCACATGGTAGCCGTGGCTCTCGCAGGCGGCCACCGCCATGCGTATGCCGCCGTCCACCATGAGGGCGCGCTTGAGGGGGCGGTCGGTCTGCAGCCCCACGACCCTCTCGAGCGGGCGGTCTATGTAGCCGGGCCCGTGGCTCGTGATGGTGCTCACGACGTCGGTGTCCATGTCGAGCACGCCGTCGTGCGCACGCTCCTCCTCGAAGAGGTCCATGACCTCGTCCCAGAGCCTCCTCGTGGCCTCGGTGGGCCCTGCGAGGAACGACTCGTCGCCGTCGTAGGGCGTGTAGTTCCTCTGGATGAAGTCCCTGACGTCCACGTGGCGCTCCCAGTTGCCGCCGACGAAGCCTTCCCATGCCTTCTGCATCGCACGCTCCCAAGGGTCCGTTTGCGGGCGTCCCCTGCGGCGCCCGCACTGTTAGCTCTATCTAACCTACCAGAGTCCTTTGCGAGGGGTGAGACCCAGTCTAAACCAGTCCATCTGGGATTAGCACAACATATTGTTATTTAATTTCTGTGAAACACCACATATTGCATATAAATTAAACCAATTGCTTCAGAAGCAGATGAGGGGGAGAGAGGCGTCCCCTTCGATCCTCCCTCGTCTCGCACCAGGCGTCAGGTGTGCATGGGATGAATCTCCCCGTCCCCGCCTAGGTCGGGGCGTTCTGGGTAGAACCAGCAGGTGAAAAATCGCGCGCGAGGGATGGTTTGCCATGCTCCAGCTCAAGAACATACGCAAGGCCTACGTCACCGACTCCTTCACCCAGGTGGCCCTGGACGACGTGTCGGTGACCTTCAGGGACAACGAGTTCGTGGCCATCCTCGGGCCCTCGGGCTCGGGCAAGACCACCATGCTCAACATCCTGGGCGGCCTCGACCACGCCGACTCGGGCGACATCGTGGTCAACGGGACCTCCACCAAGGACTTCGGCTCGAAGGACTGGGACACCTACCGCAACCACCGCGTGGGCTTCGTCTTCCAGAGCTACAACCTCATCCCGCACCAGAGCATCCTCTCCAACGTCGAGCTCGCCCTCACGCTCTCGGGGGTGGGCCGCTCGGAGCGGCGCGCGCGGGCGAGGGAGGCCCTCGAGCGCGTGGGGCTCGGCGAGCACCTGCACAAGCGCCCGAGCCAGCTCTCCGGCGGGCAGATGCAGCGCGTGGCCATCGCACGCGCGCTGGTGAACGACCCCGACATCGTCCTCGCCGACGAGCCCACCGGCGCCTTGGACAGCGAGACCGGCGTGCAGGTCATGGACATCCTGAAGGGGGTGGCACGCGACCGCCTCGTCGTGATGGTCACGCACAATCCCGAGCTCGCCGAGGCCTACGCCACCCGCATCGTGCGCGTGCGCGATGGTCGCATAGAGGGTGACAGCGACCCCCTGCGCCCCGAGGGGCTGGGGACGGCGCGCGCGGGCGCGTCGGGAGCCATGGCCGGCGTGTCAGGTCCTGCCTCGGCCACCGCCGGACCAGGGGAGAGGGACGCCTCCAAGCCTGGCAGGCATGCCTCGATGTCGTTCGCGACGGCCCTCTCGCTCTCGTTCAACAACCTCATGACCAAGAAGGGGCGCACCTTCCTCACCGCCTTCGCGGGCTCCATCGGCATCATCGGAATCGCTGCCATCCTCGCCCTCTCGAACGGCGTGAACGGATACATCAAGGACACGGAGGAGAGCTCGCTGGCCTCCTATCCGCTCACCATCACCAAGAGCAGCTTCGACGTCTCGAGCCTGCTGGGCTCCGGCATCGCGGGCGGCAGCTTTGGCGGAGAGGCGCAGCAGGCCTCGGCAGACGCTGGCACCATCGGCCAGGACAAGGTCATGACCGACATGTTCGCCCAGGTCAAGAACAACGACCTCTCGTCCTTCAAGGCCTTCCTCGAGGGCGGGCAGAGCGGCATCGAGCCCTACGTCAACACGATCAAGTATTCCTACGGCGTGACGCCGCAGATCTACGAGGCCGACACGAGCGCGGGCATCACGCGACTCAACCCCTCGGAGGTGACCACCAAGATGGCGAGCGGGGTCATGGGCTCGGCCCTCACGGGCGGTACCACCAACTCCTCCTTCAACGAGCTTGTGAGCGACCAGAAGATGCTCGACGACCAGATGGAGGTCGTCGCCGGCAGCTGGCCCAAGGCGGCGGACGAGGCGGTCCTCGTGCTTGACGCCAACGGCAGGATCAGCGACTACACCCTCTACAGCCTGGGCTTCTATGACACCGAGGCCATGAACGACATGATGAGCCAGATGCTGGGCGGCAAGGAGGTGGAGGTGCCCGACGACTACCGCGACTTCAGCTACGACGACGCGATGGGCATGAGCTTCAAGGTCGTCCCCGCCACCGCCCTCTACCAGAGGAACGACAGCACGGGTGGATGGACGGACATGTCGGCCGACGACGGATTCTTGCGTTCCGCGGTGGACGAGGGGCTGGACCTGCGCGTCGTGGGGGTGGTCAAGCCCCGGAGCGTCAGCTCCTCGAGCCTCGTGCGTGAGGGCGTCGGCTACACCGCGGCCCTCACGAACGAGCTCATCCAGGAAGCCGCCGACTCCGACATCGTGAAGGAGCAGGTCGCCAAGCCCGACACCGACGTCTTCACCGGCAAGAGCTTCGAGGAGCTGCAGCAGAAGCAGGGCAAGGAGCTTGACATGGGCTCCCTCTTCACGGTCGACGAGTCGGCGCTCAAGAGCGCCTTCTCGTTTGACGCGAGCGCGATTTCGGGCCTCTCGTCCGGCATGGACCTGGGCTCGCTCGACCTCTCGGGGCTCGCGCCCGACGCCTCGGGCTTCGACATGAGCTCGGTGCGCCTGGACACCAGCCAGCTCTCCGGCGTGTTCAGCGCCCAGAGCATGGCCGCGCTCATGGCGGGGGCGCCCAGGTTCGACCTCGCCAAGAGCGGCATCACCGACGCGCTCTCGGGCCTCTCCGACGAGCAGCGCGCNGTGTCGAGGCAGCAGTGGATGCGGCCACGGGGGCTCCGGTGCGCCGCACGGAAGAGGTCCGCCACGAAGCGGGGCTGGGCCAGGGGCTCCCCTCCGCTCACGGTCATGCCGCCCCTCCGGTAGAAGGGGTGGTTCCTCTCGAAGCGCTCGAGGAGCTCGCCCACGCTGGCCTCGCTCCCGCCCGCGTAGTCCCAGCTGTCGGGGTTGTGGCAGTAGGCGCAGCGCAGGGGGCAGCCCTGGAGGAAGACGACCATGCGGCAGCCCGGTCCGTCCACCGTCCCCATGCTCTCGACGGAATGGACCCGCCCGCGGCTGGCGAGCGGGTCCGAGGCCTGGGGCAGCAGGGTCCTCTCGACCTCGTCCAAGGCCTAGAGCGCCTCGTGGAAGGTGCGGCCGATCACGTCGTCCTGCTGTTCGCGGGTGAGCGAGTTGAACTTCACCGCGTAGCCCGAGACGCGGATGGTGAGTTGTGGGTACCTCTCGGGGTGGGCCTGGGCGTCGAGGAGGGTCTCCTTGGTGAAGACGTTCACGTTGAGGTGGTGACCGCCCTCCTGCGCGTAGCCGTCGAGCAGCCCTACCAGGTTGTCCACCTGCTCCTCGGGGATGTCCGAGCACTTCATGGGAGTCCTTTCTTCGTGGTCTGTCATGTGCGTTGGCTTGGGGCTCGCGGCGCCGCCTCGCCCTACGGACGGTCTGCCTGGCCCTCGCCGGCGGAGGCGTCGGCGGCGCAGGCGCANCCGCCAAGGCGACCATCGCCAAGCTCCAGGAGGGCTTCGGGTCGAGCATGGGCGACGTGGCTGGCCAGGCCATGCAGAAGTACCTCCAGGAGCAGCTCGCACCCTACTTCTCCAACGCGATGCAGGCCCTCGTGAGGCAGGCGGCGCAGGTCATGGCCACCCAGCTCGCGAGCCAGCTCCAGACCCAGATGGCGGCGGCCACCTCCAAGCTGGGGACACAGCTCTCCGACGCCATCGCGGGCAAGATCCAGAGCCAGATGTCGTCCCTCTCCTCCGCGCTCCAGAGCGGCTTCTCGGTGGACGCCGGCGCCTTCTCGCGCGCCATCAAGGTCAACATGAGCCAGGACGACCTGAGCTCCCTCCTGCAGAACTACATGAACGCGGAAGACCTGAGCTACGACGCCAACATGAGGAAGCTAGGCTACGCGAGGCTCGACGACCCCGAGTCGATCAGCATCTACCCCCGCGACTTCGACGCGAAGAAGTCGGTGGAGGGGGTCATCGACTCCTACAACCGAGGCGAGGAGGCCGCCGGCAAGCCCGACTCGACCATCCAGTACTCCGACCTCGTGGGCGCCCTCATGAGCTCCGTGACCGACATCGTCAACATGATCTCGACGGTGCTCATCGCCTTCGTGTCCATCTCGCTCGTGGTCAGCTCGGTGATGATCGCCATCATCACCTACATCTCGGTCCTCGAGCGCAAGAAGGAGATCGGCATCCTGCGCGCCATGGGCGCCTCCAGGCTCAACGTCGCCAACATCTTCAACGCCGAGACCGTGATCGAGGGGCTTCTCTCGGGCGTCTTCGCCGTCGGCCTCGTGTACCTGGCCTCGGTTCCCGTGAACGCCTTCGTGTTGGGCTGGAAGGGAGTGCCCAACATCATGGTCCTGCCCTGGCAGAGCGCCCTCGCGCTCGTCGCCATCAGCGTGGGGCTCACCCTGGTCGCCGGGCTCATCCCCTCGAGCATGGCCGCCCGCCGCGACCCGGTGGAGGCGCTCAGGAGCGAGTAGCGCGTCACGGGCGTGGCCGGCGGCCTCATGACGCCCCGTCGGGACGTCCGTGCGTCGGGTCCTCCCTGCGTGCGGACGTTCCCTTCGACTGGTATTTTCTTGTTTGGGCATTGCGGGGCCGTCGCGCGGCCCACCTTGCCGATTCCAAGCACTTTTGCAGGCGAGAGGGGACGCATGGCGCAGATGCAGGAGGAGAGCGGCCTGGCGGCGGAGCGCGCCCGCAGGCTCTTCGTCGATACGCCTCCACTCAGGCTCTTCCTCGTGGCGGCGGTCCCGGGGGCGGCCAGCATGCTCGCGTCCGCCCTCTACAACCTTGCCGACGGCATCTTCGTGGGGCAGCTCCTGGGGCAGCAGGCCTTCGCCGCGGTCAACCTCGCCATGCCCTTCGTCATCCTCAACTTCGCCTTCGGCGACATGATCGGCGTGGGCTCGTCCGTTCCCATCTCGATCAGCATGGGAAGGGGTGACGACGAGCGGGCCAACAACATCTTCAGCTGCTCCGTCCTCCTCAACGTCCTGCTGGGTGCCGTCACGGGCGCGGCTCTCTTCCTCGCAGCCCCCGCCATCATGGCGGCCATGGGGGCGACGGGGGAGCTCGCCTCGATGGCGGTGGACTTCCTGCGCGTCTACGCGGCCTTCTCGCCCATCACGGTGGGGATGTTTGCGGTCGACAACTACCTCAAGGCCTGTGGGAGGATTCGCTCCTCCCTCGCCCTCAACGTCTTCATGGCGGTGTTCGGCGGCGTGGTGGAGTTCTCGCTCATGTACTTCCTGCACCTGGGGATCCTGGGGGCCGCCTTGGGCTACGCCCTCGCCATGGCGGTCTGCACCGTGCTCGCGCTTCTGCCCTTCGCCCTGGGGAGGATGCAGCTGCGCTTCGTGAGGCCTCGCCTGAGCTGGGCCCTCGTGCGGGAGATTGCGGCCTCTGGCATGCCTACCTTCCTCAACAACGTCGCCGGCCGCGTCACCTCGATCGCGCTCAACGCGGCCCTGCTCCTTCTGGGTGGGGAGTACGCGGTCTCTGCCTACGGCCTGCTCATGTACGTGGACGGCTTCGTGTTCCCGCTGATCTACGGAGTCTGCGACTCGCTGCAGCCCTCCGTGGGGTACAACTGGGGCACTCGCCGCCAGGACCGCGTCGTCGCCATCGAGCGCTGCGTCTTCGCCGCCTGTGCCGCCATCTCGCTCGCCTCCGGCGTCGCGATGGCCCTTCTCCCGCGCGAGCTCACCCTGCTCTTCATCTCTGACCCGGCCCCCGAGCTCATGGCCCTCGCGACCGTCGCCTTCCGCGTGTTCGCCGTGTCGTTTACCGTGAGGTGGTTCTCGTTTGCCACCCAGGCCCTCATGACGGCCATCCAGATGTCGAAGCTGGCCTCGCTCCTCTCGGTGTGCAGCGCGCTCGTGTTCCCCCTCCTCGAGCTCCCGCTCCTCTGGCCCCTCGGCCTCACGGGGCTCTGGCTCAACTACCCGGTCATGTCGTTCCTCTCGCTCGTGCTCTCGCTGTGGGTGCTCCTGGCGTTCCGGCGCGAGCTCAGGCTGGAGGCGGCATAGCATGGACGCCAAGGGCGGCCTGGGACATTGCGACTACGCACGCTTCGCACGCAAGGGGATCGAGGAGCTTGCGGGTGAGTGTGCGGTGGACGCGTTCCGTGCCACGGGTCCCGGCGGGCAGGGCGTCAACACCACCGATTCCGCAGTCCGCATGAGGCACCTCCCCACGGGCATCGTGGTGACCAGCAGGGAGTCGCGCAGCCAGTACCAGAACCGCCTGCTCTGCCTCCAGAAGCTGAGGCGGGGGCTCCCGCGCCCGTCGGGCCCGCCCCCGTCTCTTCTACA
>NZ_LT635494.1:108115-119268 GCF_900120385.1 Olsenella phocaeensis
GAACCGCCTGCTCTGCCTCCAGAAGCTGAGGCGGGAGCTCCTGCGCCGGTCGGTCCCGCCCAAGCAGCGGCATGCCACCAAGCCCAGCCGCGCCGCCCGCCAGAGGAGGCTGGACGAGAAGCGGAGGCGCTCCCAGCTGAAGTCGCGCCGCCGCAAGCCCGGTCCCGACGACTGAGCTTCCAATATAGGAACACATGTTCTATACTCTTGTGGCATGGAAGGGCGAGAAGGGGAGGCTCACATGTTCAGGCAGTCCAGCGAGTACAGGGTGGCGGCGTTCCTTGCCGAGGGCTTCGAGGAGTGCGAGGCGCTCGTGGTTGCCGACCTGCTATTCAGGGCGGGCATCCCCTGCGATAAGGTCTCCGTCGCGCCCGGGCTCACGGTCGTCTCGAGCCATGGCGTGAGCGTGGGCTGCGATCGCAGCGTCTGCGACGAGGACTTCGACTTCTCTGGCTACGACCTGCTCTTCCTTCCCGGGGGCATGCCCGGGACGAAGAACCTGCGCGCCTGCGGGCCCCTGTGCCAGGCGCTCGTCGAGCACGTGGGACACGGCGGCGACGTCGCGGCGATCTGCGCGGCGCCCTCGGTGCTGGCCGAGCTCGGGCTTCTCGAGGGGCGCAGGGCCACGGGTAATCCCGGCTTCCAGGAGGTCCTCGTCGAGCACGGGGCGAAGCTTCTCCAGGACGCGGTCGTGGAGGACGGCAACGTCGTGACGAGCAAGGGGCTGGGTACGGCCATCGAGCTCGGGCTCGTCCTGGTCCGCCGAATCCTGGGCGACGAGGCCCAGGAGAGGGTCAAGGCCGGCATCGTGTACCAGGGCTAGGCCACATGCGGGCAAAGACGTGCCCGTGGCCCGATGGGGGAGGCGAGGCCGCCACCGGGTCACGTCGCCAGTACCTGGTCATCGACCTCAAGAGCTTCTATGCTTCGGTCGAGTGCGTCGAGCGCGGGCTTGACCCCATGACCACCAGGCTCGTGGTGGCCGACCCCACACGCACGAGCAAGACGATATGCCTGGCGGTCTCGCCCGCGCTCAAGGCCCTGGGCGTCCGCAACCGCTGCCGCGTGTTCCAGATTCCGCCCTCGATCGACTATCTCATGGCGCCGCCCCGGATGTCGCTCTACATCGAGCGCTCGGCTGACGTCTATGCCGTCTACCTGCGTTACCTCTCTCCCGACGACATCCATGTCTACTCCATAGACGAGGCCTTCCTGGACGTGACGGGCTACCTCGAGCTCTACGGCTGCAGCGCCCGCAAGCTGGGCGAGCGGATCCGCGCGGACGTCGTGAGGACGACGGGCATACCCGCCGCCTGTGGCCTGGGGACCAACCTCTACCTCGCCAAGGTCGCGCTGGACATCACGGCGAAGCATGACCCTGGCTTCTTCGGCGAGCTGGACGAGGAGGGCTACCGCGCCACGCTCTGGAACCACCGGCCTATCACCGACTTCTGGCGCGTGGGGGCGGGTACGGCCCGGCGGCTCTCCGAGCTGGGCATCCATACCATGGGGCAGGTCGCCAGTTACCCGCGTGAGCTTCTCTATCGCATCTTCGGCATAGACGCCGAGCTGCTCATAGACCATGCCTGGGGCAGGGAGCCCGTCACGATCGCGGACATAAAGGCCTATCGGTCCCAGAGCAAGAGCCTGAGCAGCGGGCAGGTCCTGGGCGACGACGTTGGCATCGAGGGCGGCTTGGTGATCGCGAAGGAGATGGCGGATGCCCTCGTCCTCGAGCTGGTAGAGAGGGGGCTTGTGGCCTCGTCCCTCTCTCTTGCCCTGGGGTATCGCCTTAACGGCAGGGAAAAGGCCGCCCTCACGTCCAGCCACGCCACGGCCGAGGGCGAGCACGGGCGGCGGGTGCGCTGGGGGGAGTTCGCGGATGGCGGCTCCGTCCGCCTTCCCGCCCCCACGAGCTCGCTGCACCAGGTTTGGGCTGCGCTCGAGCCGCTCTTTCGTCAGGTGGCAGACCCGGGTCGGCCCATACACCGGCTCACCCTGACCCTGGGTGACGTGCACGGGGCGGACGAGCGCGGGCTCCAGCTGAGCCTCTTCCAGGGGGAGGGGGAGTCACCGCGCGAGCGGGCACGCCAGGAGGCGGTGAGCGCGGTCAAGCGGAGGTTCGGCAAGAACGCCCTTCTGAGGGGGCTCGACCTCCTGCCCGACGCGACGGCGCGCGAGAGAAACGCGCAGATAGGGGGCCATCGCAGTGGATGAGTTCTATCTGAGGCACCCGCGCATGCCGCTTTCCGAGCGTGCCAAGATCTTCATTCCCTTCGAGCCCCTCAAGGGCTTCAGGGAGGCCCTGGATGAGCGGGAGCGACGGCTCACCCTGAGCGTTCGGCCCGAGCTCTCGGACGAGCGGGGCGCGGAGCTCTCCCGCCGGCTTGTCGACCTGGGGAGGGGAGATGCCGTCGTCGTGCGCTATCACGCGGAGGGTGAGACCAGGTCGGCCGAGGGGCCCTTCCTCGGCCTCGACGAGGGGCATGGCCTCCTGCTGGTGGGAAGCCTCCGGGTCCCGCTCGCCTCGGTGGTGGGCATCGAGGGGGTGCGGGACCTTCCAGAGTCCCCATAGGTGGGGTTCCCGCACTTTGGAAGTCGGGGCGGTACGGCAGCAAGTGCGTGGGAATACTGGGTACAGGAATCGACGTGCGACGGAGCCGCCTTGGCGTGGTTCGCACGAGAGAGGGGGTCGTGACGTTGCTCAGGCTCGTTGCCATAGAGGCGGGAATGCTGGGGCCAACCAGGCAAGGCGTTGCGTCTGCGGAGGAGCTGGACGCCTTGGGACGCCTGGAGGCGCTTGGGGTTCGCGTCGTCCTCCTCTGCGGGGGTGGCAGGGAGGAGCTCTCTGCGCTCCTGGGCGGCAGCCGGGACCTGGCGCCCTTAGCCGTCCTGGACGGCGGCGCGATGGTTCTGGACGGGGGCCGCGCGTTCCCGCCTTCCGAGGCGCGGGGCTTCGAAGGCGCGGTGGGCTGCCTGCTCGCGACGCATGGGCTCGGCTGGGAGGACGCTGCCTTCCTGGGGGAGTCCGCCGCGGGGCTTGGCTGCATGCTCCGGGCGGGGTGCTCCGCCACCTGCGAGGACGCGCCGGGAGTGGCTCTGGAAGCAGCCCGCTACGTGATCGGCCCCCGGAGCGAGGGAAGCGTCGCCTCCGCCCTGGGGGAGTTCGCGGACGGCGTCGAATGGGGAGAGGAGCCCTCGTTCGTGCGTCGCGAGAGGGAGGGACGCCCGGGCCTTGGCGACGGCGAACCCCTGGGAGAGCCGCGACGCGGTGGGGTGACCCTCCTCCTGCTGGGCCTCGTCGTTGCCCTGGCGGCCGGTAGGTTCATGCTCGTCTCGCTCGAGCGTGGGGTCGTTCTGGCCCTGTCGTCGGTGCTGCTTGCCCTTGTCGGAGTCGCCCTCTTCTACTTGGGCGTCGGTCGCATCCGGGATGCCAGGGGGCCTGGCGGCAGGGCCTGAGCCCCCTCTCGCCAAGAGGCGCGTCCCCATGGCCGAAAATGCGGCGGCCCTAAACCTCCCTGTGTCATGATGGGGCCGGGAAGGGGGTCCGTGTGGCATTCATCGAGTTCAGGGACGTATGCAAGACCTACAGGATGGGCGACGTGGAGGTGCGGGCCGTCGACGGGATGAGCTTCTCCATCGAGCGGGGCGAGCTCGTCGTCATCGTGGGACCCTCCGGCGCGGGCAAGACGACCGTCCTCAACATGCTGGGGGGCATGGACTCTTGCAGTTCTGGGACGATCGAGCTTGACGGACAGCTCGTGAGTGGCATGGGGGAGCGAGAGCTCACCCAGTACAGACGGCACGACATAGGCTTCGTCTTCCAGTTCTACAACCTGGTGCAGAACCTCACCGCCTTGGAGAACGTCGAGCTCGCCAGCCAGATCTGCCGCGACCCTCTGCCTGCGGCCAGGGTTCTCGAGCAGGTCGGCCTGGCAGGCCGCGCGGACAACTTCCCCTCACAGCTCTCTGGCGGCGAGCAGCAGCGCGTCGCCATCGCCCGTGCCCTGGCGAAGAACCCCAAGCTACTCCTCTGTGACGAGCCGACGGGCGCCTTGGACTTTCGGACGGGCAAGCAGGTCCTCAAGCTCCTGCAGGACAGCTGCAGGGTGGACGGGCGTACCGTCGCCATCGTGACGCACAACCTCGCTTTCACGGGCATCGCCGACCGCGTCATCCGCGTGCGCGAGGGGCGTGCCCAGAGCATAGAGACGAACGAGTGCCCTGTCGACGCGCTTACGGTGGAGTGGTAGCCCCATGCCGGGTGGGCCCGACAAGGCCAGGTCGACGCGCCGTGGGAGGCGCCTTGCCTTCTGGGTTGAGCTCGCGCGCGGCGTGAGGGGCTCCCTCGGCCGCTTCCTCGCCATCATGGGCATCGTCGCGCTGGGGTGCGGGTTCTTTGCCGGCCTGCAGGCGAGCGGTGCGGACATGAGGCTCGCCGCCGACCGTTACTACGACGAGACGAGGCTCTGGGACCTGCGAGTCATCAGCACGCTGGGGCTCGACGTCGCCGACCTCGAGCGTCTGGCGGAGGTCGACGGCGTCGAGGACGTCATGCCCTCGCGCTCCGTCGATGCCATGGCCCGCCTGGGCGACGAGCAGCTTGCCGTCCGGATTAGCTCGATTAGGACGGGAAGCGCGGAGTCATCGAGGCAGCTGGGCAGCGGCTCCGTCGAGTCGGACGACGACTCCTACCTGAACAGGCTCCTTCTGAGGAGTGGTCGCTGGCCCGAGGGTCCGGACGAGTGCGTCGTCTGCTCCGACGCCCCGGTGAAGGCAGGTGAGGGCCAAAAGGTCGACGTCCTCTACGGCGGCAAGGGCTTCGCGGACCTCTTCGAGGCGCGCAGGCTCGAAGTCGTGGGCACGGTCAGCTCCCCCGACCATCCCTACACGGGAAGCCTTGGGTCGACCAAGCTGGGAAGCGGCTCGATCGAGCAGCTCGTCTTCGTCGGCGAGGAGGCCTTCAAGGACGCGAGTCCCTACAGCGAGGCATACCTGACGGTGAGGGGCGCACGCGAGGAGCTGAGCGAGTCGGACGCCTACTTTGACGTCGTGGGCAGGGTGAAGGCGGCGCTCGAGGGGAAGGCCAGCGTCCTCGAGCGTGAGCGCCAGGAGGACCTCAGGGCGAAGGCCCAGTCGGAGCTCGACGAGAAGTGGGCGGAGTACGAGGAACAGCACGGCGAGACCTACGGGAAGCTGGCTGAGGCGAAGGCGGAGCTCGACGATGCCGAGAAGAGCATCTCCAGCGGTCGGGCGTCGCTCGACGCGGGCCAGGCCGAGTACGAGGAGGGCCTCTCCACCTACCTCGACCAGAAGGCGGACGCCGAGCGACAGCTCGCGGACGCCCAGGGGCAGATAGACGAGCAGCGCGACCTCCTCGACCAGAAGGAGGCCGCGCTCGTGGCGGCAGAGTCCGAATGGAGGGAGGGCTACGACGCCCTGTCCTCAGCCCTTGCGCCACAGGGGATGGGCGGGAGCGCCTTGGAGCTCCTCGCGGCCCTCGACGACCGCCTTGCCCAGTTGGCTTCGGCACGCGAGCAGCTCGAGGCCTTGAAGGCCCAGAGGTCCCAGATCGAGGAGGCGGCCTCGCAGCGGGAGGCACTCGTGGGGGGCATAGCTCAGGCGAGATCTGCCGTGGAGCGGCTCGAGGAGGCCAAGGAGTTCCTGCAGGAGGGCTTCACGCCCCAGATGCAGGAGCAGCTCGACCAGGCGAGGGCGCAGCTCGAACAGCTCGAGCAGAGTCTGGCCGGGCTCGATGCCAGCGTGGCGTACCTTCCGGAACTCGAGGCCGGCATCGCCACAATCGAGTCCCAACTTCCCTCGGAGCAGGAGCTCGAGGCACTTGCGGCCGCCCGCGAGTCTGCTGCGAAGCTCGTGGACTCCGAGTCCCGGCTCGTCGAGGGGCGACGGCAGCTCGAGGACGGAAGAGCGCGCCTCGACGCCGGGCAGGCCGAGCTCGACCAGAAAAAACGTGATGCCAACGAGTCTTTGGCCAGCGCAAAGGACAAGCTCGACGCAGCGGCGCGGGAGCTGGCCTCCTCCCGCCAGAGGCTGGACGACGCGCGGGCGCGTTACGAGGAGGGGCTGGCGGAGTATCGCAGCGGTAAGGACGAGGCTGACAGGCGCTTCTTTGACGCCCGCAGGCAGCTCGAGGACGCGCAGGAGAAGATCGATTCCATCGAGCTGCCCGACTTCTACGTGCTCGACCGCGGCCAGAGCGAGGGGGCGGCGACCTACAGCGCGGACAGCAAGCGCATCGACTCCATAGCCAACGTCTTCCCCCTCTTCTTCTTCCTCGTGGCGGCGCTGGTGTCGCTCACCACCATGACGCGCATGGTGGAGGACGAACGCATGCAGATTGGCAGCTACAAGGCCCTGGGGTACGGCAAGGCGCAGATCGCGCTCAGATACCTCCTCTATGCCGGGCTCGCGGCGGGGACGGGAGCCGTCCTGGGGATCGCGCTCCTCTCCCAGCTCCTGCCCCACATCATCATGAGCTCGTACTCGATCATCTACGCGCTACCGCCGCTGGGGTTCCCCCTGCCTGTCGAGTCGCGCTCCGCCCTCCTCGCGGGCGGCCTGGGCGTGGGCGTGACCCTCCTGGCGACCTGGGCGGCCGTCATCAGCAGCCTGCGCGAGACCCCGGCATCTCTCCTCCTCCCGCGTGCCCCCAAGCCTGGCAAGCGCATCCTGCTCGAGCGCATGGGCCCCCTCTGGGCGCGCGTCTCGTTCTCGTGGAAGGTGACCCTGCGCAACCTCTTCCGCTACAAGCGCCGCCTGCTCATGACGGTGATCGGCATATCGGGGTGCGCCGCCCTCCTGCTCGTCGGGCTGGGACTGCACGACTCCATATGGGACATCATCGACAGGCAGTTTGGTCCCATCGTCCATTACGACACCACGGTGGGCCTGAGCGCCTCCGCCGACGAGCTGGACGTGAGCTCGGTCGTCGACTTCCTCGAGTCCACGGGCGAGGTGGAGGACCTCTGCCGCGTACAGGAAACGAACATGCAGGCTACGGGCCCCGGGGAGGGCAGCTCTGCCACCGACACCACGCGCGTGAGCGTGGTGGTCCCCCGCGCGTCCGCCGAGTTGCGCTCGCTCGTGAGCTTCAGGGAGCGTCTGGGCGGCGCGCGGGTCGACTTCACGGACGACTCCGTGCTGGTGAGCGAGAAGCTCGCCACCCTCTGCGGCGTCGGGGTGGGGGACCAGGTCACCGTCTACGAACAGGACGAGGTGGGCAACGCCGTGGGCGAGGGCCTGCGCCTCACGGTGACCGGCGTGGTCGAGAACTACGTCGGGAACTACGTCTACGTGGGGCGCGGTGCCTGGTGGCGCGCGCGGCAGGAGGTCCCCGCCTTCTCGACCATACTCGCCAACTGCACGAAGGACCCGGAGGCCCGCAGCCAGATCGCGCGCGAGCTGCACGGGTGGCACGAGGTCTCCACCGTGCTCTTCAGCGAGGAGACGATAGACACCTACCGGAGCATGCTGAGCGCGGTGAACGCCGTGGTCGTGGTGCTCGTCGTATCTGCGGCGGCCCTCGCCTTCATCGTGCTCTACAACCTGACCAACATCAACATCGGGGAGCGCGTGAGGGAGATCGCGAGCCTCAAGGTCCTGGGCTTCACCCGGCGCGAGGTATACGCCTACATCTTCCGCGAGATCTGGATCCTCTCGCTTCTGGGGGACGTCCTGGGGATGTTCCTCGGGGCCTGGCTCGAGAACTTCGTCGTCACCACCGCCGAGGTCGACTACGTCATGTTCGGCCGCGAGATACACCCGCAGAGCTTCGCCGTCGCCTTCGCGCTCACCCTGCTGTTCACGGGTCTGGTGCTCCTGGCGATGCGCCACAAGCTCGACGGCGTCGACATGGTCGAGTCGCTCAAGAGCGTCGAGTAGCCGAGGCCCCGCGCCCGCCCTGGGCAGGCGCGGGGCCCATTGCGGGGCAGTCCCTACCTGCCCAGGGCCTCGACCCTGCCCAGGAGTTCGCTCCCGCGCTCGTGGAGCATGAGGGCGCTGCCGTGGCGGGCGAGGGAATCGGACCCATGGTTGGCGACGAAGCCCATAAAGGTGGGGTCGACCGCCAGGTGGGTGACGAAGACTAGCAGCTCCTGGCCCTCGCCGAAGCAGCCGTCGAGGAAGTCGAGGGCGTGGTCGAGTCCCCGGGCGCAGCTCGTGGCCTCGGCCTCGAGCTCGCGTGCGCGCTCGTCGAGTCGGGACGACAGCCGCTCCGCCACGCGTTGCGCGTCCGTCTCGGGGCGCCGCTCGGACTCTATTCGGGCGAGAAGCGCCCGCAGCCCCTCGAGGAGCTCCTGGCGCCCGGCGAGCCTCAGGAGCCTTCCCTCGGGAACCCCTCCCTTGGAGCGTGCCTCCGCAAGCTCGTCCTGGGCCTTGGCCGCAAGCGCCGCCAGCCTCCCGGCTCCTCCCTGCGCGGCGGGCGTACCGGCGTCCCCCTCGCGCAGGCCGAGCTCCGATCTCACGTCGGAAAGGGCGAGCTCCCGGGCATCGACCGCGTGTGCCTGGGACACCAGCGCGTCCAGGAGGAGGTTCACCAGCGCGACGCGCTCGTCGAAGGGCGCCCTGGCCGCCCTACCGCAGATGTCCTCGCCCGCGCTTCCGGAAAGTATGTCCGCGACCTTGTAGTCGTCCTGGTACTTCTCGAAGAGCCTGAGGTAGAGCGAGAAGTCCTCGCTGACCTGCTTGTCCTGGAGGTACTGGGAGACGAGCTCCTGGCCCGTCTCGATTCCCTCGTGGGCGTAGGCGAGGAGCATGCGCGAGAGGTCCTCCCAGCCCCGTGCCGTGACCATGCGCGTCCCGTTCACGCTTGCGCGCACCTTGTAGAAGTTCGCGGGCTTGCTGGAGAGGTAGGTGGTGATGGCCGGGTGCACCCCATGGGTGACGGCGTAGTCCATCCACACCTCGAAGTCGGGCTCCACGTCGATGCGCTTGAGGCGGTCCATCATCGCGGGGTCGAACTCCCGCGCCGCCCGGTTGTACTCCGGTGGGTTGCCAGCGCAGACTATGGCCCAACCCTCGGGCAGGCGGTGCTGGCCGAAGGTCTTGTATTGGAGGAACTGCAGCATGGCGGGCATGAGCGTCTCGCTCGCGCAGTTGACCTCGTCCAGGAAGAGGATGCCCTCGGTGACGCCCGTGGCCTCGATGCTGTCGTATGCCGCCGCGACGATCTCGCTCATGGTGTAGCGGCTCACGCGGTAGGTCCTGCCCCCAAACTCCGCCTCGGCGATGTAGGGGAGCCCCAGGGCGCTCTGTCGCGTGTGGTGCGTGATGGAGTACGAGACGAAGTTGACGCCCAGCCTGTCGGCGACCTGGGCCACCACGGCGGTCTTGCCCACGCCGGGAGGGCCCATCACTATGATGGGCCGTTGCATCTGGGGCGGCACGAGATAGAGCCCGTGCTCGTCCTTTGCCAGGTAGGCCCTGACGGCACCCTCGATCTGTTCGGTCGCCGATCGTATGTTCACGTTTCTTCCTTCCTCGGAGCGCGTCTGGCTCCCTGTCGCGCGCTTGCCCGCCTGGTCGTGCTGGCGTTCGCTAGTAGACGGAGAGCGACTCGAACTCCCCGGGATGGAGCGTGATCTGCAGCGCCCAAGGTGGCACCAGCTCGGGACGGTGGTCCTCGTCGTAGAAGACGAAGGTCGTCTTGTAGGGCGGCATCCGGTCGGGGTAGATGCCCCAGCCGTCGGTGAAGTAGATGAGGCCCTGCAGGTCGTCGAACTCCCCGTTGGCGAGGAGGTCGTTCACGTAGCGGAAGGCGGGGCGGAAGTCGGTGCCGCCGAAGCCCCTGAGCTTGATGTCGCGCCTCCAGCGGTCGAGGTCCGCGACGGAGGATATCCGCACGTCGCTCTGCACGCGCAGGTCCGCCTGGATGATGTGGATGTTGGTGCGGGCGGCCCAGCTTGACTCGCTGCTGAGGACGTCGAAGCTGGCATCGACGAACTGCTGCACCACCTCGCGCGTGACCGAGCTCGAGGTGTCTATGACTAGGGCGAAGTCGCGGATGCGCCGCTCGTCCCTGAACTCGAGTGGCTCGACGAGGGGCGTGTCTCCATAGAGTTCGAGTCCGTAGGTGTAGAAGACGTAGTCGAACTCGTCCTGCGAGAGGCGCATCTCCTCGTTCTGGACGGCGAACTGCCGCAGGAACTCGCGGTAGTCCACCCGTTCGTGGGAGGAGACCTCGAGCTCGCCGACGAGCCCTCCCACGCGCTGGCCGCTCTGCCTCGAGAGCGTCTGCAGGTCGACGCGGATCGACTTGGCCGCCTCCCTCCATTCCTCCTCCCGCCGTGCGCTCTCCGCGGCAGGGTCGCGGGCCGGTGCCTGCTGGGGGCGCGGGGAGCCGTGGGCAGGACCCTCGGCCTCGGAGGGCCCCTCTCCCTTGACGTCCCCCTCGTCCTCGTCCCAGATGTCGTCGCGGTAGTCGCCCCCGCTTCCGTGCCCGTCCGAGCCTGCGGAGCCCTGGTCCTGGCCCTGCGAGCTCCTGCGGCGTTGGGAATCCGCCTGGCCGTCGGAGGGGCCGTCCTGCGCGTCCGCCCCGTCGCCCTCGTCGGTGGGCTGGTCTGCCGCACGGGGGTGCCAGGGCGCGTGGTCGTCCACGCGGAAGAGCTCCTCCCAGACCTCGCGCATGTTGTCCCAGCAGCCCCTGCGCAGGCGCCCATAGAGCCTCTCGGTCGTGACGCGCCCTTCGAAGGCGTCGCGGAGCTGTTCCATCACCGCGGCGATCTTCTTCCCGCGCTCTCCCTCGCGCGGGCCCACCAGCTCGGTGGAGAGGCCCTCGGCCACGATGTCGGCGGCGAGGTCCCATGACCTTGCGTCCACGCTGGCGTCTACGAAGGGATGCAGGAGCAGGCAGTGCACGAAGAGGTGGGCGATCTCGTGGACGGGGGGCTCGTGCGTGGCGCGGAACTCGTCGAGGATGCGGGTGGGGTCGTACCAGAGCGTCCCGCCATCGGTCGAGAGGGACGTGCCCCCCAGCTCCCGGGGCGCCAGCTCGAGCAGGCCCATGCTGGAGGCGAGGAAGGGGTTCTGGGCGAGGAGGGCGTCTCGGGCGAGCGAGACCACCTCCAGCGCGAGGGCGTCCCTCTCGCCTTGGGCCCCATCGTCTTCCCCTGCGTCAGGGAGAGGCCCGGAAGGAG
>NZ_LT635494.1:119323-221360 GCF_900120385.1 Olsenella phocaeensis
CGCGGGCCGGTGCCTGCTGGGGGCGCGGGGAGCCGTGGGCAGGACCCTCGGCCTCGGAGGGCCCCTCTCCCTTGACGTCCCCCTCGTCCTCGTCCCAGATGTCGTCGCGGTAGTCGCCCCCGCTTCCGTGCCCGTCCGAGCCTGCGGAGCCCTGGTCCTGGCCCTGCGAGCTCCTGCGGCGTTGGGAATCCGCCTGGCCGTCGGAGGGGCCGTCCTGCGCGTCCGCCCCGTCGCCCTCGTCGGTGGGCTGGTCTGCCGCACGGGGGTGCCAGGGCGCGTGGTCGTCCACGCGGAAGAGCTCCTCCCAGACCTCGCGCATGTTGTCCCAGCAGCCCCTGCGCAGGCGCCCATAGAGCCTCTCGGTCGTGACGCGCCCTTCGAAGGCGTCGCGGAGCTGTTCCATCACCGCGGCGATCTTCTTCCCGCGCTCTCCCTCGCGCGGGCCCACCAGCTCGGTGGAGAGGCCCTCGGCCACGATGTCGGCGGCGAGGTCCCATGACCTTGCGTCCACGCTGGCGTCTACGAAGGGATGCAGGAGCAGGCAGTGCACGAAGAGGTGGGCGATCTCGTGGACGGGGGGCTCGTGCGTGGCGCGGAACTCGTCGAGGATGCGGGTGGGGTCGTACCAGAGCGTCCCGCCATCGGTCGAGAGGGACGTGCCCCCCAGCTCCCGGGGCGCCAGCTCGAGCAGGCCCATGCTGGAGGCGAGGAAGGGGTTCTGGGCGAGGAGGGCGTCTCGGGCGAGCGAGACCACCTCCAGCGCGAGGGCGTCCCTCTCGCCTTGGGCCCCATCGTCTTCCCCTGCGTCAGGGAGAGGCCCGGAAGGAGTCGAGACGATGTGGCTGGGCTGGAACGACGCAAGGCCCTTGACCCTTCGCGAGGGGTTTGGTCCCACGTCGTCCCCAAGGGCTTGCCTGGCGGCCGCGGGCCGCAGGGCCGCCGCGTCGCCCACCCCCTTGAGCCGTGCCAGCCGCCAGGCTACGGCCTCGGCGCGGCCCGCCTCGCTTGCCGCCCGGATGGCCTCCCGGAGGTTTCGCTCGGTCATGGTGCGCGGCCAGGATTCGAGCAGCCCGAGCTCGTCCAGGAACGAGTTCCTGGCGCAGCAGACCAGGACGGCACGGTTCTGCTCCTCGCTGCCCGCGCTGAGCAGGGGCACCATCGAGCGCAGCAGCTCGCCGTCCTCGCGGAGCCACCCGAGGGCGACCAGCCTTCCCAGGAAGACCTGGGGTTCCGTTTTGCAGACGAAGGCGACGATGGCCGGGTCCGCCCGGGGGACTATGAGGTTTCCCAGGACGTGCTCGATGTTGGAGTCCCCCATGCCGCGCTCGCGATGGAGCTCGAGGAGCCTTCGCGCAAGCCCCAGGCAGGTTCCGGCCACATCCTCGTCGCGCCGGTCGGCATGGCGCAGGGCCTTCCAGGCCTTGACGGCGCTGGCGCGCAGCAGGTCGTCGAACACCGTGGCGTCAAAGAGCCCCTCCTCGGCCAGGCGTGCGACGAGCCCGCAGCTGGCGGCGAGGTCGACCTCTGGCGCATAGGGCGGCCCGGCGAGCTGCTCCCTGCCCGTGAAGGGCTCGAAGACCTCGGTCGAGACCGTGGGGTCCATGTTGTTCACGAAGAGGGTAGGACTCTCTCGCACGAGGTCGAAGCGGGTGAACACCCCCTCGTGGGGGAGGAGGGAGCGAATCGCGCGCGGGTGCCGGACGCCTCCCAGGAGGTCCACGCCCCGGGAGAGGAGCAGGCGAGCCACGTCCTCGCGGGCGCAGCGCAGGGCCAGCGCGAGCGCCCAGCCGCTGTAGGCGAAGTCTCCCGAGAAGGCCTGCCAAACTGCCTCCACCACGGAGGCGTCCGCCATGCAGCAGGCGCGCTCCAGGAGGTCCACCGCCTCTTGGGCGGAGAGCTCGCGCCGCACGTCGGCGAGGGCACGGCATGCCGTCGCCGCACGGGAGGAGTGACCGCTCCGGATGAGCTCGCGCGCCTGCTCGAGCATGTCTCGTGCGTTGCGTTCCGCGCTCGCCTGGGCCATGTCCCTCCCTTTTTTGGCTTACTATCTCACACGAGACTCGCCCCGCGTCCGCGCGGTTGGCCGACGCTGGGAGAATTCGCATGATACGACTCGTTCTTTGCGACATGGACGGCACCTTGCTGCCCTTTGGGCATCAGGAGGTCTCCGCGCGGACGCTTGCGGCAATCGAGGCGCTGCGACGGGCGGGAATCGGCTTCGGCCCGGCAAGCGGGCGCGAGCTCGAGGACGTGATGGGCTTCTTCGGCAAGGGAAGCGTCACCATAGAGAACGGCATCCTCGCCAATGGCAAGTACGTCTTGGCGGGTGGCGAGGTGGTGTACAGGCGGGAGCTCGACCGCCATGCGCTCCAGAAGGTCGTCGACTACGCCGCGAGCCAGCGTGACTGCGGCCTGGTGACCCATGGGCCGGCCCGTTCCGACGGGAGCGCGGAGCGCCTGCTCCTGGGGGCGAGCGCCGAGGAGGCGGCGGGGATGCGCACCAGCGAGGGCGGGCGCGTGGACGTCACCCTTGCCCCCGAGCTGCCCGACTGCCCCATCCTCACGGTGGGCTTCCTCTGCAGCGGCTCCACCACGAGGTTTGCAGAGGTCCGCCAGGAGCTTGCCGTCGCGGCGCCGGAGCTCGACTTCGTCTCTCCCGCCCCCGGCTTCCTGGACGTCATGCCCCGCGGCTGGAACAAGGGCACGGCACTTGACCTCCTCCTCGAGGCCCTTGGGCTCGCGACGGACGAGGTGGCGTTCTTCGGGGACTCCGAGAACGACCTCGCCCTCATGCGTCGCCTTCCCAGCTCGGTCTGCGTGGAGAACGGCAGCGACGAGGCGAAGCGAACGGCGAGCTTCCACATCGCCCGCGACCTCGACGACGCTCCGGCACGGGTCATGGAGGCCATCGCGCGGAGCGGAGGAGACCTGGCCATTCCCGACGAGGTCTCGAGGGACTAGGTGGCTCGCCCTCCCGTGGCGTTTGCAAAAGTCCCCTCTCCAAACAGGGCAGGCAGGAGGGCATGGCGCAACTTCCTTGTCGCCTGCGGCCTTGCCGTCGCCCTGGGCGTCCTGGCCACCGCCCCCTATGGGGTGCCCGGGGCGCAACCCATGGCCGCGAGGTCCCAGACGTCCCCCTCGGAGGACGGCGATCCGGGGACTTCCGTCGATGCCGCGGCGACGGAGCCGGGCGCTCTCGTCTACACCAGCTGGTCGGAGCAGGAGAGCCCCAACTACGTTCGCCTGGTCGGCACGGCCGAGGTCGCAGAGCCGCTCGAGCCGGGGAAGGTCGTCTACGAAGGACTGGACGCGCTGGGGAGGACGGGTCGCGTGCGCGCGTGCATCACGCGTCAGATGATGGACGAGGGTCGTGCCAGGGCGCGTTCGCGCTCCCTCCCAGACCCATCCGGGTGGCCCTCCCACAACGAGGAGGTATCCATCGAGCTCCCTGACGGGCGCATCTACCACGGCTGGTTCTGGAACCGCAGCCACCTGCTCGCCAAGTCCCTGGGCGGGAGCGACGAGCTGCAGAATCTGGTCTGCGGGACGAGGATGCAGAACGTCGGCGCCAACGACGGGCAGGGCGGAATGGACATGTTCGAGTCGGCCATCCGCAGCTGGCTGGAGGTGTATCCCGACGTGAGCGTCCAGTACGTGGCAACGCCCCTCTACGAGGGGGACGAGCCCATCTGCCGCTCGGTCATGGTGGACGTCCTCTCGTCTGACGGGCAGATCGACGAGCGTCTCGAGGTGTACAACGCCGCGAAGGGCTACCGGATCGACTACCACACGGGCGAGTTTGCCAGCGTCTCCTAGCTGGCGTACCCCGCTTGCCGCTCCCTTCTGCCGTCCGTGCATATCTTGTCCTGGAAGGCATCCGGAAACCTATCCCTGGACTCACGATCACACATTCCAGGTTCACTTCCTTGCAAGGGGGAGCTCATGCTGCGCAGGCTTTGGAAGGGCCGGGCGTTCGGCTTTGCGGGGAGCGTCTTTCGCTGGGCTTGTACGGGAGCCTGTCTCCTCTTCTCATTTTGCTTCCTTCCCAGTCTTGCCTCGCTGCTCTTCGTTTTGGCGGCGTTCTTCCTTGCTCCGGTGAAGCAGCTATCGAACCGGCTGCCTCACCTTCATCGAGGAGACTTCGACGCGCCCGCCTGGGCACGTAGGGCGGGACGCTACTGGCTACCGGCAGCCCTCGCCCTCTTCCTTACGGCCTGCTACTCCGCAGGGGCGAGCACTGTCCAAAACAGCGGGGAGGCTCCCTCGACGGAGGAGCGGACGGACGAAATGCAGGCAAGGCTAGATGCGGTGAATCTCACCCCTACGACTGGGGTGCTCGAGTACTCCGACCTTCCCGTTGATCCCCTGACTCTCATGAGATGCTCCGACGAGGGCGCGGAGGTCTCCGCCTCTGGCGGTATCGACCTTAGGAGGCTCGGGCGACAGGAGCTGAGCTATGTCATCCACCTGGGCGACAAGACGAAGGAGCAGAACGTCGCCTTCGAGGTGCGTGACACCCGCGCTCCCAACATCACTCTCGCACAGGACGTGCTGGGGATTGTGCAGGGGGATGGCCTCGACGTGGCCTCCAACGTGAGTGTCACGGCAGATCCGGTGGATGGGGCTCTGCCACGCGTGGAGGAGGAGCCAGTCCCCAAGGGAAGCCAGGATGGGAAGAACTTCTACGAAGTGGGCTGGTACCTCATCGACGGGTCGGTTGACACCAACGTTCCGGGCAGCTACGAGCTCGTGGTCAGAGCTTGTGATGCAAGCGGAAACAGCGCCAAGAAGTCCTTCAGAGTCGAGGTGTCCTCCAAGCCAGAGGAGAAGTCCCCCGATGCCTCCACGGCCCAACAGGAGGTCTCATCAGCCCAGGAACCGACTTCGGTAGTTTCCGCGTCAGAGCCCCAGACCCAGACATACGTGCTCAACACCCATACCCACAAGTTTCATCGCGAGGGGTGCCGCGACATTAGCCGAATGAAGGACAAGAACAAGAAAATCGTGGAGTCGACGCGCGAGGAGCTCATCGCTCAGGGGTATAGCCCCTGCGGCCACTGCAACCCCTAGCGGAATCTCCCGCCTGGTCGTCGGCACATGGCTGCGTCTGAGAATGACCTGCCCTCTTCCCTTGCGGGGAGCTGTCACGTGCGCATTCTATTTTTAGAATGCGCACCCCCATATGCCGACCTGGCATTTTGAGACGAAGCGCGCATTCTAAAAATAGAATGCGCGCTTCGCTGGCAATCCGTGCGAGGCGCTCGAAGCGGGCGCCCCAGGGCAGCCGGAATTGGCCGGTGGCTCGCGGCCCATAGTCCGCGAGCCACCGGCCGTGGCCCGCGGGTTCGGCCGTCGCCGGCGCTACCTGCGCTCGGGCACGCGGGTCATCAGGACGAAGCCGATGACGAAGAGCACGACGATGGACAGCACGCCCAGAGACCCGCTTCCCGTGACCGCCGTCATGGTGCCCACGATGAAGGTTCCCAGGATGGCAGCGTACTTGCCGAAGATGTCGAAGAAGCCGAAGTACTCGTTGGCGTGGTCCTTGGGGCAGAGCTTTCCGAACTCGGAGCGCGAGAGCGCCTGAAGCCCGCCCTGGAAGAGCCCCACCATGATGGCGAGGAACCAGAATTCGGCGGCGCTGCGGAGGAAGAAGGCGGCAAAGAGCGTGATGAAGGTGTAGCCCGCGATGCCCACCAGGATCATCTTGCGGGTGCCCACCCGGCTGCCCAGCTTGCCGTAGGCGATGGCCGAGGGGAAGGCCACGAACTGCGTCACCAGCAGGGCGAGCACGAGCTGGGTGCCGTCGATCCCGAGGTCGGACCCATAGCTCGTGGAGAGCTTGATGATGGTGTGCACGCCGTCGATGTAGAAGAAGTACGCCAGCATGTAGGTGCGCAGGGCCTCGTCTCCGCCGATGCAGCGCAGGGTCGAGCCGATGCCCCGCACTGCCTTGGAGAGGGCGTGGCTCTCGAGCGGCTTGTAGTGGGTCTGCTCCACGTCGCGCAGCATCGGGATCGTGAAGGCGAGCCACCAGGCCGCGGTGACGGCGAACGAGATCTGCATGGAGGTCTGCAGCGCCAGGCCCAGCCGCTCGCGCAGGAGCACGACGGCGAGGCAGACCACGAAGGGCACGCAGCTGCCGATGTATCCCCAGGCGTAGCCCTGGCTCGAAACCTCGTCCATGTGCTCGTCGGTGGTCGCATCGACCAGGAGCGCGTCGTAGAACACGATCGACGAGTTGAGCATCACCGACGAGATGACGTACACGACCAGGAAGGCCATCGCGTTGGTGGGGAACCCCATTCCCACGGTGGCGACGACGCCCGTGAGCACCGTGCCCAGGACGAACTTCTTCTTCATGCCCTGCATGTCGGCTATGGAGCCGAGGATGGGCATGAGCAGGGCTATGACCAGGGAGGCGACGGTCTCCCCGTAGCTCCAGGCCACGAGCGCGGGCCCATCGGCCAGCGACTTGAAGTAGATGGGGATGACGCTCGTCGCGAGCAGCACGAGGGCTGAGTTGCCAACGTCGTACATGATCCAGCTCTTCTCGGCCTTCGTGAACCTGGTGCGTGCCATCTCTGCTCCCTCCCAGCAGGGCCCATCGCGCATTTCTTGCATATTGTATGTGCGCCCTCGTACGCGATCCCCGCCGCTCAGGCCCAACGGCCCCTCACCAGGGCTCTGCGGCGGGGCCGGGGCACCCGGGGGGCACGGGGCCAAGTGCCCCTTGCATCGCAAGGTGATAAACCGCACCATGGGTGGGACGACGGAAGGAAGGAGCCACCGTGCCCGCGATTCTCACCCACGACTTCTTTGGCAGGGACGCCTACGCCGACGTCTCCTCCCGCCTGGGCCTGCTCTCCGTCGAGGAGCACGATGCCTTCTTCCTGGGCAACCAGGGCCCGGACCCCCTCTTCTACCTGGTGGCCGACCCCCGCGTCTCCAAGGGCAACCGCGTGGGTGGCCTCATGCACCACGCCCGCCCTGCCAAGCTCCTGCTCTCGCTCCATGACGCGCTCTCGATGCTCACGCGCGAGGAGCGCCCCGTGGGTGAGGCCTACGCCGCTGGCTTTCTCTGCCACTACACGCTCGACCGGGCCGTGCACCCCCTCGTGTTCTTTAACGAGTACGCCATCTGCGACGCCGGCGTGGACGGGCTCGACCGCTCCGACGGGGGAGAGGTGCACGCAGAGATCGAGCGCGACCTGGACGAGATGGTGCTCTATACCAAGACGGGCAAGACGGTCGCGGACTACAGGCCCTACGAGGAGGTGCTGCACGCCAGCGACCAGACCCTCGCCATCATCGACAAGCTGTACTTCTACATGGGCCTCTGGACCTACAGCCGCACCCTGGACCTCGACTGCTACACGCGCGCCGTCAAGGCATTCAGGCTCATGCAGCGCCTCTTCTACACCCCCCGCCAGGGCAAGGCCCGCGTCCTTGCGCCATTGGAGCGCCTCGTCGGCCACAAGCGCTACTCGCTCTATGGCGCCATGGCGCATCGCGTGCGGGCCGAGAGGACCTCGGCCTTCGACAATCACGACCACCATGTCTGGAGCCATCCCTTCGTGGAGGGCGTCTCGAGCACCGACAGCTTCTGGGACATATACGAGGACGCCCTGGAGGAGGTCTTCGACAACGTCACGACGTTCTTCTCGCCCTCGTTCGACTACGCGGCGAGCCTGCGCCTCTCCCGCGACCTCAACTTTTCGGGCATGCCGGTTGACCCGGACGACCCTGATGCCGGCGAGTAGGGAAGGCGGCGCTCCCGCAGCATGACCAGCCTTGCCACGCGCCATGTGATGCAGGCCAACAAGAGCGAGGACACCAAGCCCGAGCTCAGGGTGAGGGAGGCCCTGCGCGCCGCGGGCTACCCCGGCTATCGCCTGCACTGGAAGAAGGCGGCCGGGAGGCCCGACATCTGCTATCCCGGCCGCAAGGTGGCGATCTTCGTGAACGGCTGCTTCTGGCATCGCTGCCCCCACTGCGACCTGCGCATGCCCAAGTCCAACGTCGAGTTCTGGGAGGCGAAGTTCAACCGCAACAGGGCTCGTGACGAGCGTGACCAGGTCCTGCTCATGGAGGACGGCTGGACGGTGGTCGTGGTCTGGGAGTGCCACCTCAAGGGCGAGCGCTTCGAGCCCACGATGCGCGATGTGGTGACGCAGGTCGAGCGGGCGGGCGGTGCCGGAACGCACGCGGGGCGCATCGTGGAGGCCGGGTCCCTGCCGGGCTGGAGGCTCAGGACCATAAGGTCGGGCAGGCACGCGTCGGGGCACTACCGCTAGACTGTGAGACATTGCCAGGCAGCGCCGTAGCCAGAGGGGCGACGCACTGCCACCTGAGGAGGGACGCTCGTGTCAACCTACGTGTTCTCGGACGTGCATGGGCACCTTGCCCCCCTCGACCGCCTGCTGGAGCGCATCACCCCCGGCGAGGGTGACAGCCTCTTCATGCTAGGCGACATGATCGACCGCGGGCCCGATCCCGTGGGGGTCATGCGCTGCTGTCGCGACCTCCCCGGCTGCACCGTCCTCATGGGCAACCACGAGGACCTCCTCCTCTCGTGCCTCGAGCAGCCCGACGACCCCATCCGCCAGTACAACTGGCAGACCAACGGCGCGGCGAGCACCCAGGCGGGCCTCGACGGGCTCGACGAGGCGTCGCGCACCGAGCTCCTCGGCTGGGTGGAGCAGCTTCCCGTCTGCGCCATCACCCAGGTGGGCGAGAGGCCCTACATCCTGGTGCACGCGGGCATCCGCGCCGACGGGCTCTCTCCCCGCGAGTCCTGGGACGCCCAGGCGCTGCTCGACCTCCTGGACCGGCAGCTCGTGGACGACCTTCTCTGGATCCGCGAGGACTTCTGGGGGCGGCCCACGAACCTCCTCGACGAGGCGGGGCGCGGTCCCATCGTGATCGCGGGCCACACGCCGACGGCGTACCTGGACGGCATGGCGGACCTGCCCGAGCGGCCCTCGAGGGCGGATGACGGGCTCTGCCAGATGGTCAGGGTCGGGGCCTGCGAGGCCACGGGCGGCGTCTCGGACCGCTGGGACATCGACTGCGGCGCCGCGGGCGGCGCGGGCTTCGGGAAGGTCTGCATGCTGCGTCTGGATGATGGCATGGAGTTCTACGAGCCCGTCCGCGAGGGAGAGTAGCGTGCCCTCCGGCCGTGACGCCGGGAGGGGCGCGACCCGGCCGCTGAGGCACGTCGAGTCCCCGCTTCCCGCCGTCTTCGACGCGGACTCCAGGGTGCTCGTCCTGGGGAGCCTCCCCAGCCCGCTCTCGCGCGAGAGGGGCTACCACTACGGGAACCCCCAGAACCGCTTCTGGCGCGTGCTCTCCGCCCTCTGGGATGAGGAGCCTCCCAACAGCGTCGAGGGTCGCCGGGACCTCCTGCGCCGCCATCGTCTTGCCCTGCATGACGTGCTGGCGAGCTGCGACATCGCGGGGGCATCAGACTCGTCCATCGCGAATCCCGTCCCCAACGACCTCGGGCCCATCCTCAGGGCATCCCCCATCTGCCGCGTGTTCTGCACGGGCTCGACTGCGGCGCGGCTCTACCGCCGTCACGTCGAGCCCGTCCTGGGCGTGCCCTGCGTGGCGCTGCCCTCGACGAGCCCCGCCAACGCCCGGTGGCGCCTCGACGACCTGGTCCGGGCCTACGCCGTGGTGCGCGAGGCCGCGGAGGGGAGCGACCCGCCCTGCCTGTCCCGGGACGCGGTGGGCGGGTAGCGGCCCCGCTCCTGGCTTTTTTGCGCCAACCTTGCCTGACGTCGGCACGCTCTGAGAGAATGTCAGTGCCCAACGGCGATGACCGCAGCTCAAACGAGAGAGACGTCGATGAGGCTTCGTGACATGGACATGACGCCCGGATCGCAGCGGACGCTTGCCTCGGCGAGGGCGCGCGAGCTCCTGCATGGCGCCCTGAGGACGAGCGACGAGGGAGAGGGCTGGGTGCGGCCCTGGCGCTTCTCGCCCATCCAGATGCGCGCCCTGGGGAGCTGCCAGGCCTGGCACCCCGGCCTGTACCGCCAGATGGCCCGCACGACCGCCGGCGTGACGCTCGAGTTCACGACGGACTCGTCAGAGGTCGCCCTCGAACTCCTGCTCGACGACGAGCCCCGGGGCACCCGTGCGGTGCTCGACTACGTGGACCCTGAGGGGGAGGCGTTCCCTCACGACGGCGTTTCCTGCGAGGTGGACGGCAGGCACCTGGGCCTGCGACAGCCCTCCGGCGACGACGACTGCGTGGTCTTCTCGCTCGACGACCCCGACGCCGCCCCGGCCGATGGCGTCATGCAGCTCCCCGGCATGGGAGACACGCACCACGTGCGCATCTGGCTTCCCTGCCTGCGCGGATGCCGGCTTCGCGACGTCGTGGGCAACGGGAGCTTCGTGAGGGGGGTCTCCGCCCGTCGGGAGCTCCTCGTCCTGGGGGACTCAATCGCCCAGGGGTTCGTCTCGGACGACCCCTTCCAGGCCTGGCCCGCCCTCCTGGCGTCCCGCCTGGACCTGGACCTCGTGAACCAGGGCATAGGTGGGCAGGTGTTCCAGCCGGGGACGCTCCTGGGGCTCGCCCAGGCGGTCGACCCCGCCTGCATCGTCGTGGAGCTGGGGGCAAACTATCGCTACGAGCCCTGCCGCGAGCGCCTGGTGACGCGCGACGTCAGGGGCTACCTGCTCGAGCTCTCGCGCCTCTGGCCCAGGGTCCCCATCTGGGTCATGTCGCCCCTCTGGCACGACGAGGAGGCCTACCCCTCCCACTCCATGAGCTGCTGGCGGAGCGTGCCCCTCTTCCTGGCGGCCCACTGCGCCCCGCACGACCAGATGACCCTCCTGGACGGGGGGCGGCTGCTGGACCACAGGGCCTCGCTCATGGCGGACGGCTTCGAGCATCCCAACGCAGAGGGCTCGCGCCAGCTCGCACGCAGGCTCTGGGTTCGCATGATGATGCGGCGAGGCGACGTGGAGGAGCGCCGCACGCGGGCGCAAACCCTGCTCGAGGGCGCGCCGCGGCGCTGCTTCCCCCTGCAGGAGGAGCTGAGGAGGGGCATCGGAGAGGTGCTGTTCGCGGAGGAGGGCTGCGTGGCCCTCTCGCTGGTGCCCGGCCAGGTCACCATCTGGGGCCGCGACCGGGAGCTCGCGCACGACGTCCTGCTCATGCTGGACGACGTCGAGCTCGTGTACTGCCTCGAGCCGGCGCTCGTTCGCGACGTGTGCCTCACCCTGGGGCTCGAGTCCGTGAGCCCCGTGAGCATCTGCGTGTGTCAGGGGCGGCCCAAGCCAGCGGCGAAGGGGCACCGTCCCTCTCGTCCGCGCGAGGTCCGTCCCCTTGACGCCTCCTTCGCGAGTGTCGTGAGGGAGCGCTACTCCCACCCGGAGTACCTGCGCCAAGGGGAGCTCGAGGGGCTGCTCAAGCAGGGACTCCTGCTGGGGGGCTTCGAGGGCGGCGAGCTGGTGGGGTTCGTGGGCGAGCACCCCGGTGGCTCCATGGGCATGCTGGAGGTCTTCCCCGAGCACAGGGGCAGGGGCTGGGGAGAGGCGCTCGAGCGCGCCAAGATCGAGGACCAGCTGGCGCGTGGCCTCAGGCCCTGGTGCGAGGTGTGGCCGGAGAACAGGGACTCCCTCAGGCTGCAGCGACGCCTTGGTCTCAAGGTCCAGGCTGCCAACGAGAGCTGCTACGTCTCGCGCGCTCCCGAGGCGGGGGAGGTGGTCGCGCCTGAGGGGGCCGGCGACGGCTGGGCCCACGGTGCGGGCGAGGAGCCCGCGCAAGGTGGAGATACCGCGCAGACGGACGAGCCACCGGCATGTGCGGGGGACGGCCCCAGGCACTAGGTCCCAGGCTGCTCCTATACTGGGCGTCAGAAGACAGCTATCACATGGCTGACGTCGCCCAGGTGCAGCGCGGAGGCTCGCGTCCCTGACGGTCGAGGCCATGCCGGGAGGGACCATGCAGACCAACAGGCTGGCGCCGCTGCTCACGGGGCGCCTTTCCGACGAGGCGGCCGCGCGCGTGCGCGAGCAGCGCGCGTCGGGCACGCTCTCGCACTACGCGACCTCGGACCTCGCGGCGATCCGCCGCGACGACGAGCGCGACCAGGACAGCGCCCTGCGCCCCGCCTTCGTGCGCGACACGGAGAAGATCCTCCACATCCCCGCCTACAACAGGCTCAACGGAAAGACCCAGGTCTTCTCGTTCAGGCCCAACGACGACCTCTGCCGCCGCGGCCTCCACGAGCAGCTCGTGGGCAGGGTCGCGCGGGACATCGGCCGCGCCCTGGGGCTCAACCTGGACCTCATCGAGGCCATAGCCCTGGGCCACGACCTGGGGCACACGCCCTTCGGCCATGTGGGCGAGAAGTGCCTCAACGACGTCTTCCACGAGCGCACGGGGCGCTGGTTCTTCCACAACGTGCAGAGCGTGCGCGTGCTCGACCGCCTCTACGGGCGCAACCTCTCGCTCCAGACCCTCGACGGCGTGATCTGCCACAACGGCGAGTTCGAGCAGCAGCGGCTCGAGACCAGCGGGCTCACCAACTTCGACACCTTCGACCGCGTGGTGGCGGGCTGCTGGGAGACGGGCGAGGATGCCATCGGGCGCCTGCGCCCCATGACCCTCGAGGGCTGCGTCGTCCGCGTGTCGGACATCATCGCCTACGTGGGCAAGGACCGGCAGGACGCCATCCGCGCCGGCATCTGCGACGAGGACAGCTTCGACGACGGCCTGGGAGGCGCCTACAACGCGTGGGCGCTCTCGGCCTTCGTGGCCGACGTGGTCGAGAACAGCCTGGGCAAGGACCGCATCGCCCTGAGCGTGGAGGGGTTCGCCGAGCTCAGGCGCGCGAAGCGCGAGAACTACCAGAAGATCTACCGCTCGGCGGAGGTCAACGGCGACTTCTCGCGCGAGGTGGGGGAGTACTTCCACCGCCTCTACGAGCACGAGCTGGATGCCCTGGCCGAGGGTGACGAGGGCAGCGCCGTGTTCCAGCACCACGTGCTCCCGCTCCAGCGGCACCTGGGCCACTACGGGCGCGAGTACGACTGGGAGACGGACCCCGACCAGACCGTCTGCGACTTCATCAGCGCCATGACCGACGACTACTTCGTGGCGATCTGCCAGGAGGCCTTCCCCGAGGCTAGGTCGCTCTTCCCCAGGCGGCGCTACTTCGACGGCGTGCGGGCGTAGAGGGCCACATGGACACCCTCTTCTCAAGCGTCGAGCGCTACAAGCGCAAGGCCAACGCCCCTCTCGCCGTGCGAATGCGGCCCCAGACCCTCGACGAGTTCGTGGGCCAGGAGCAGGCCGTGGGGGAGGGGTCGTGGCTGAGGCGGGCCATAGAGCACGACACGCTCTCGTCCGTCCTCCTCTACGGGCCCGCCGGCACGGGCAAGACCACGCTCGCGCGGATCATCGCCAATGGCACCCATGCCGAGTTCGTCGAGGTCTCGGCCGTGACGGGCACGGTGAAGGACCTCCGTCGCGAGGTTGACGCGGCGGAGAGCCGCCTACTCGTCCAGGGAAGGCGCACCATCCTCTTCGTGGACGAGATCCACCGCTTCAACCGCTCGCAGCAGGACGCGCTGCTGCACGCCGTGGAGGACCGCGTGGTCGTCCTCGTGGGTGCCACGACCGAGAACCCCTACTTCGAGGTCAACTCAGCGCTCATCAGCCGCTCGCGGGTGGTCGAGCTCCAGCCCCTCGACGACGAGTCGCTGCGCACGCTGGTCCTGCGGGCGGTGGCGGACCCCCAGGGCCTGGCCGGCGCCTTCGCCCTCGAGGACGAGGCGCTGCGCGACATCGTGACCCTGGCCGGGGGAGATGGCCGCGCCGCCCTCACCTCGCTCGAGCTCGCGAGCCAGATGGCCCTTCCCACCGGAGACCCCGCCGAGGCCGACCCCTCCCACCCCCTTGCCATCACCTCCGAGCACGTGCGCGAGGCGAACCCCCGCCGCGGCCTCAGCTACGACAAGTCCGGCGACATGCACTACGACGTCATCTCCGCCTTCATCAAGTCGATGCGCGGGAGCGACCCCGACGCGGCCCTCTACTGGCTCGCCCGCATGATCGACGCGGGCGAGGACCCCAAGTTCATCGCGCGCCGCATCTTCATCCTCGCCTCCGAGGACATAGGCAACGCCGACCCCCAGGCCCTCCTCGTGGCCGAGGCCGCCTTCAGGGNCATCATCTCGAAGCTGGACGGGGTCATGGACGAGCTGCAGCCCGCGCTGAAGCAGGCCGACCCCATCGCGGCGAAGCTCGACGTCGCCGTGACGCAGGCAAACGTCAGCCTCGAGCGCGTGAACGGCATCCTGGGCGACGTCTCCACCGTGTCCGGCACCGCCGTCGGCGTGACCGACGCCGTGACCAAGGTCGCCAACAACGCGGCGAACTCGGTGAACGGAATCGTCTCACGCCTCGCCCACGTGCCTGGCGAGCGCGGCTCGGCCAAGCTCGCCCCCGCTGACGACGCCTCGCTTGCGGATGGACCGACTGCCACGCCGCATCGCGCCAAGGAGCCCACGGGGTACGTGACCTACGGCGGCCCCAAGGGTGACGACCCCAAGGATGGCAGCCCCAAGGCACAGGGGGCGGCGGGCGAGGGCGGCGACGCCACCACGAACGAGGGCGACGCCGAGGAGTAGCATCGGCCTCCTTCCCAGCCGAGGATCGATCACACACCACGCGGGCGTCGCCTGACAGCGCCCCTGACAAGGAGAGAAATGACCGAGAACATGGTTCGCCTGAGCGTTCCCGCCGAGGCGAAGTACGCGCGCGCCGTGCGCATGACCGCGGCGAGCCTCGCCGTCGCCTGCGACATGAGCGTGGACGACGTGGAGGACGTCCGCATGGCCGCCGAGGAGGGCTTCGTCTACTGCTGCGCGACCCGTCCCGAGTCCTGCGACATCAGCTTCCGCCTGGGCGAGCGTGCCGTGCGCATGGACTTCGTGCTGGGCGAGGGCGAGCCCGACGAGTCGGAGGGGGGCGCAGGGGAGGATGGCCTCGAGATGGTGGGCCTGCTCCTCTCGGCCATCTGCGACGAGTTCGACATCACCGAGGAGGGCGTCCTGCACCTCGCGAAGGGCACGGTCGTTGCCCATGCCTAGCCTCGACGCAACGTCCGCCTCGGCCGAGCGCCGCCGTCGTAGGAGCTCCGCGCGCCTCACCCACGGCAAGCTCGCCTGGGACAAGGGGCGCACGCGCGAGCTCTTCCGCCGCTACAAGGAGGAGGGCGACGAGGAGGCCCGCGAGCAGCTCATCGAGAGCCACCTGAACCTGGTCCGCTTCCTCGCGTCCAAGTTCAAGAACCGCGGCGAGCCGCTGGACGACCTCATCCAGGTGGGCTCCATCGGCCTCATCAAGGCCATCGACCGCTTCGACCCCGAGCGCGGCCTCGAGTTCACGACCTTCGCCACGCCCACCATCACGGGAGAGATCAAGCGCCACTTCCGCGACAAGGGCTGGTCGGTGCGCGTGCCCCGTCGCCTGCAGGAGCTCTCGGCCAAGGTCAACCAGGTGACCGACGAGCTCACGAAGGAGCTGCAGCGCAGCCCCTCGGTGGAGGAGATAGCCCGCGAGCTCGACTCCACGGTGGACGAGGTGCTCGAGGCGATGGAGTCCTCCAGCGCCTACAGCTCGGTCTCGCTCGAGGCGCCGAGCTCGGGTGGGGACGACGACAGCCCCTCGGTCCTGGACCACTACGCCAGCGAGGACGAGGAGCTCGCCTCCTCTGACGACCGCATGGTCATCGAGGACACCATCCGCGACTTCTCTCCGCGCGAGCAGGAGATCATACGCATGCGCTTCATCGACGGCCTCACCCAGGTCGAGATAGCGAAGAAGCTCGGCATCTCCCAGGTGCAGGTGTCGCGCCTCCTGAGGCGCACGCTCAAGAAGGTCCAGGAGAAGATCGACCCCGAGGGGCTCATGCGCTAGGCCGGAAGGGAGCCCTCATGCCCCAGACCGACGCCCACGACCGTGGCGCCAGCGACGAAAGGGCCCGCAGGGTCGCCCTGCGGGCTTGGGCGACCGTGGGCTGCCTGCTCGCCGTCTGGCNCCCGACGGGCTCTCGCGGGGCGACTTCTACCATCCGGGGCCGAGGGGCTGGGAGGCCTGGCGCGTGGAGGCTGCGGGAAGGGACCATCTTGACGCGCAGGACGGCCGTCCTGGCCAGGACGGCACGAACGGCTAGAATTGGATCCGACCACGTGGCCGCGCCGTGCGTTGCGGCCCACGCACTAGGGAAGGGCAGGTCATGGACCTCACACCTCTTGGCATCTTGATCCTGGCACTCGTGGCCGCGGCGATATGGGCGGTCGTCGAGCTGGCGTTCACCCTCAGGAAGGCCCGCTCCTCCGTCGAGGAGGTGACGAGGTCTGCGAACGAGACGATCGAGCAGGTGCAGCCCATCATCTCGAAGCTGGACGGGGTCATGGACGAGCTGCAGCCCGCGCTGAAGCAGGCCGACCCCATCGCGGCGAAGCTCGACGTCGCCGTGACGCAGGCAAACGTCAGCCTCGAGCGCGTGAACGGCATCCTGGGCGACGTCTCCACCGTGTCCGGCACCGCCGTCGGCGTGACCGACGCCGTGACCAAGGTCGCCAACAACGCGGCGAACTCGGTGAACGGAATCGTCTCACGCCTCGCCCACGTGCCTGGCGAGCGCGGCTCGGCCAAGCTCGCCCCCGCTGACGACGCCTCGCTTGCGGATGGACCGACTGCCACGCCGCATCGCGCCAAGGAGCCCACGGGGTACGTGACCTACGGCGGCCCCAAGGGTGACGACCCCAAGGATGGCAGCCCCAAGGCACAGGGGGCGGCGGGCGAGGGCGGCGACGCCACCACGAACGAGGGCGACGCCGAGGAGTAGCATCGGCCTCCTTCCCAGCCGAGGATCGATCACACACCACGCGGGCGTCGCCTGACAGCGCCCCTGACAAGGAGAGAAATGACCGAGAACATGGTTCGCCTGAGCGTTCCCGCCGAGGCGAAGTACGCGCGCGCCGTGCGCATGACCGCGGCGAGCCTCGCCGTCGCCTGCGACATGAGCGTGGACGACGTGGAGGACGTCCGCATGGCCGCCGAGGAGGGCTTCGTCTACTGCTGCGCGACCCGTCCCGAGTCCTGCGACATCAGCTTCCGCCTGGGCGAGCGTGCCGTGCGCATGGACTTCGTGCTGGGCGAGGGCGAGCCCGACGAGTCGGAGGGGGGCGCAGGGGAGGATGGCCTCGAGATGGTGGGCCTGCTCCTCTCGGCCATCTGCGACGAGTTCGACATCACCGAGGAGGGCGTCCTGCACCTCGCGAAGGGCACGGTCGTTGCCCATGCCTAGCCTCGACGCAACGTCCGCCTCGGCCGAGCGCCGCCGTCGTAGGAGCTCCGCGCGCCTCACCCACGGCAAGCTCGCCTGGGACAAGGGGCGCACGCGCGAGCTCTTCCGCCGCTACAAGGAGGAGGGCGACGAGGAGGCCCGCGAGCAGCTCATCGAGAGCCACCTGAACCTGGTCCGCTTCCTCGCGTCCAAGTTCAAGAACCGCGGCGAGCCGCTGGACGACCTCATCCAGGTGGGCTCCATCGGCCTCATCAAGGCCATCGACCGCTTCGACCCCGAGCGCGGCCTCGAGTTCACGACCTTCGCCACGCCCACCATCACGGGAGAGATCAAGCGCCACTTCCGCGACAAGGGCTGGTCGGTGCGCGTGCCCCGTCGCCTGCAGGAGCTCTCGGCCAAGGTCAACCAGGTGACCGACGAGCTCACGAAGGAGCTGCAGCGCAGCCCCTCGGTGGAGGAGATAGCCCGCGAGCTCGACTCCACGGTGGACGAGGTGCTCGAGGCGATGGAGTCCTCCAGCGCCTACAGCTCGGTCTCGCTCGAGGCGCCGAGCTCGGGTGGGGACGACGACAGCCCCTCGGTCCTGGACCACTACGCCAGCGAGGACGAGGAGCTCGCCTCCTCTGACGACCGCATGGTCATCGAGGACACCATCCGCGACTTCTCTCCGCGCGAGCAGGAGATCATACGCATGCGCTTCATCGACGGCCTCACCCAGGTCGAGATAGCGAAGAAGCTCGGCATCTCCCAGGTGCAGGTGTCGCGCCTCCTGAGGCGCACGCTCAAGAAGGTCCAGGAGAAGATCGACCCCGAGGGGCTCATGCGCTAGGCCGGAAGGGAGCCCTCATGCCCCAGACCGACGCCCACGACCGTGGCGCCAGCGACGAAAGGGCCCGCAGGGTCGCCCTGCGGGCTTGGGCGACCGTGGGCTGCCTGCTCGCCGTCTGGCTGGCCAGCCGCGCGCTCGTGATCGTGTGGCCCGCGGTGGAGCTCCTCATCGTGGGGGTGGTCGTCGGCTTCGTCTGCAGCCCCATCACCAACTGGCTCGAGGGGAGAGGAGTGGGCCGCGCGCTCGCCGCGCTCGCCTCCCTCCTGCTCGTGCTCCTCGTCGCGTCCCTCGTCTTCGTCCTGCTGGGACCGCCCTTCATGAGCCAGCTGCTCGAGGTCCTGCAGAGGACGCCCGTGTACGTCTCGCAGCTGCGCGCGACCATGGGCGGGTTCTGGGAGTCCTTTGGCAGCGACAAGACCGTAGAGGTCCAGCAGAGCCTCGACCAGTTCGTGACCGCCATATCCAACCTGGGCCTCAACACCTCCTCCGAGCTGGTGGAGCGGCTCTCCAGCGGCATCGTGCGCAACGCCGTCTCTGCCGTGGGAGGGCTCTTCACCCTCTTCCTCGGCCTCGTCCTGGGCTACTGGTTCGCGAAGGACTACCCAAGGATTGCGCGCGAGCTCATGGTCATCGCCGGCCCCGCGCACGGCAGGGACCTCTCGGTGCTCCTCGCCGTGATGAGCCGGTCCGTGGGCGGCTACATGAGGGGCGTCACCATCACCTCGCTCGTGGGCGGGCTCCTCGCCTTCGTGGGCTACGCGCTCATGGGACACCCCTACGCGGGGCTCATGGCCATCGCGATGGGCGTGTTCCACTTCGTGCCCGTGGTGGGGCCTTGGATCGCCTCCGCCCTCGCCGTGCTGCTCGCGCTCTCGGTGAGCCCCGTGCTCGCCCTCGAGGCCCTGCTCGTGTCGGTGGTGGTGCAGAACCTGACGGACAACGTGGTTTCTCCCCTGGTCATGCAGTCGTCGGTCAAGGTGCATCCGGCGCTCTCGCTTCTGGGCATCGTGATCGGCAACGCCTTGGGCGGGGTCCTGGGCATGGCGCTGGCGATACCGCTCACCGCCGCGGCCCGCAGCGTCTTCGTCTACTTCTTCGAGTCGAAGAGCGGACGGCAGCTCGTCTCGTACGACGGGGCGCTGTTCAGGAGCACCCCCTTCCGCGACGAGGAGGGGCGCATCGAGCCCTCCTTCGACGCCCTGGACGACGACCGCTTCTTCGAGAGCACGCGGCTGGTGAGCCCCGAGGGCCTGCATGCGGTGCGGCCCGAGCCCCGGCCGGACGCGGCCGGGGTCGGCCTGGGGGCGCGGGTGCAAAACGTCGCGCGGCATGCCATGCGCGGCAGGTCTGGCGCAGACGATGAAGAGAAGTAGCTGAGTGGCAATTCCCAGCCGCGCTCGAAGGGCGCGCCACGTATGATATATGGGTTGGCTCGGCGCCACCGCCGCGAGTAAAACCACAAGGAGAAGCATGAGCAGCTCTGACTACAAGACCATGACCACCGCGCAGATTCGCAGCGACTTCCTGCGCTTCTTCGAGGAGAAGGGCTGCAAGCTCTATCCGTCCTCCTCGCTCGTCCCCGAGGACCCCTCGCTCCTCCTCGCCAACGCCGGCATGAACCAGTTCAAGGAGTACTACCAGGGCACCAAGACCATGAGGGAGATAGGTGCCACCTCCTGCCAGAAGTGCCTGCGCACGAACGACATCGACAACATCGGCGACTCCCGCCACCTCTCGTTCTTCGAGATGCTGGGCAACTTCTCGTTCGGCGGCTACACCAAGGCCGATGCCATCGCCTGGGCCTGGGAGTTCATCACCAGCCCCGAGCACCTCGGCCTTCCCGCGGACCGCCTCTACATGACCGTCTTCGAGGACGACGACGAGGCGATCGAGCTCTGGCACGCCCAGGGCGTCGCCTATGACCACATCTCGCGTCTGGGCGAGGAGGACAACTTCTGGGCCGCCGGCCCCACCGGTCCCTGCGGTCCCTGCTCCGAGATCTACTTCGACCAGGGCCCCGACTTCGAGGGAGAGGCGCCCGGCGACGACGGCGACCGCTACCTCGAGTTCTGGAACCTCGTCTTCACCCAGTACGACCGCCAGGAGGACGGCTCGATGCCTGAGCTGCCCCATCGCAACATCGACACCGGCATGGGCCTGGAGCGCATTGCGGCGATCATGCAGCACGAGGGCTCCAACTACGAGGGCGACGTCCTGCGCACCCTCATCGGCGTGGGCGAGCGGCTCGCCGGCGTGACCTATCATGCGTCCGACGCGGTGGACAAGAGCCTGCGCATCGTCGCCGACCACAGCCGCGCCGTCTCGTTCATGATCGGCGACGGCATCCTGCCCTCCAACGAGGGGCGTGGCTACGTCCTGCGCCGCCTGCTGCGCCGCGCCGTCTACCACGGACGCCTCCTGGGCATCCAGGGACGCTTCCTCTCCAGCTACGTCCACGAGGTCACGAGCCTCATGGCGGACGTGTACCCGCAGCTGGTGGAGAACGGCGCCCTCATCGACGGCATCGTGAACGCCGAGGAGGAGCGCTTCGGCGCAACCCTGGACGCCGGCGAGACCATGCTCAAGGCCGAGCTCGAGTCCCTGGGCGAGGGGGAGGACCTCTCGGGCGCCGTGGCCTTCAAGCTGCATGACACCTATGGCTTCCCCATCGACCTCACGCGCGAGATCTGCGCCAACTCCGGCCATGGCATCGACATGGGCGCCTTCGACAGCGCCATGGAGGCCCAGCGCGAGCGCGCCCGCGCCACGGCCAACCGCGACGCCTGGGGCAAGGCCAACAACGTGTGGGTCTCCATCTCCGACCGCATCGCCCAGACCGAGTTCGTGGGCTACGACAGCGACGAGCTCGAGGGCGCCCGGGTGCTGGCCCTCGTCCGCGACGGCGAGGAGGTCCCCTCCGCCACCCTGGGGCAGAGGGTCGAGGTCGTCCTCGACCGCACTCCCTTCTACGCCGAGATGGGCGGCCAGGTGGGCGACACCGGCAGGCTCCTGGCAAAGGGCCTGAGCCTGCAGGTCACTGACACACGCCACCACGAGGGTGGTCTTGTGGGGCATGTGGCGGAGGTCGTCGCGGGTGAGGTGGCCCAGGGCCGCGAGCTCCGTGCCGTGGTCGACCACGGCCGCCGCGAGCTCATCCGACGCAACCACACCGCGACCCACCTCCTGGACGCCGCGCTCAAGCAGGTCCTGGGCGAGCACGTGAGCCAGGCGGGTTCCCTCGTCGCCCCCGACCGCCTGCGCTTCGACTTCACGCACTTCGAGGCCATGACCAAGGACGAGGTCGAGCGCGTCGAGGGGCTGGTCAACGCGCAGATTTTCGCAGCCGAGCCCATCGTGACCAGGATCATGGGCATCGAGGAGGCCAAGGCGTCCGGTGCAGTCGCCCTCTTCGGCGAGAAGTACGGCGACGTCGTGCGCGTGGTCTCGTGCGGCGAGTCCGAGACGCCCTTCTCCCGCGAGCTCTGCGGCGGCACCCATGCCCGCAACACCGCGGAGCTCGGCCTCTTCAAGATCGTGAGCGAGAGCTCCGTGGGGTCCAACGCCCGCAGGCTCGAGGCCGTGACCTCCGCCGGCGCCATAGAGTACGTGGACGAGCGCCTGCAGCTCCTGGAAGACGTCGCGGCGTCGCTCAAGTGCCGCCCGTCCGACCTCAAGGCGCGCGTCGAGGCCCTGGAGGCGGAGCTCCGCGAGGCGCGCAAGAGCCTGGACGCGGCCAAGGTGGGTGCCTCCAGCGACCAGCTGGCGCAGGCTATCTCCTCCGCGGTCGACCTGGGCGGCTACCGCTGCGCTATCGCCCGCGTCGAGGGCCTCTCGGGCAAGGAGCTCCGCAGCGCCTGGGACACCATCCGCGACGGCATGGGCGGGCAGAAGGCCGCCTGCGTCATCGCCTCCGCCACGCCAGACGGCAAGGTCGCCCTGCTCGCGGCAGCGACCGACGACGCCGTCGCCCTGGGCTTCTCCGCCGGTGCATTGGTCAAGGAGGCCTCGCAGCTGGTGGGTGGCCGCGGTGGCGGAAGGCCCAACATGGCCCAGGCAGGCGGCACCGACGCCTCCGGAATCGACGCGGCGCTGAGGGCCGTCCGAGAGATGCTGGGCGCCTAGCGGCATGCGGGTCCTCGCCCTCGACATAGGGGAGGTGCGCATCGGCGTCGCGGCGAGCGACGCGAGCGGAAGCATCGCCTCTCCCGTCAAGGTGCTCCCGGCCCAGGAGGTCCTCCAGAACGCGCGCAGCTTCAGGCGCATCCTGGAGGACTACGAGCCCGAGCTCCTGCTGTGCGGCCGCCCCCTCACCCTTGCGGGCGAGGAGGGTCCCCAGGCCGAGCGCGTCATGGAGCAGGCGAGGGGGGTCGCGGCTTCCTGCGGCCTTCCTCTGGAGTTTGCCGACGAGCGCTTCTCGTCCAGGGAGGCCAAGCGTATCCTTCGTGAGCAGGGGTACGACGAGCGCTCGATGCGCGGGCGCGTCGACATGGTGGCGGCGTCCCTGTTCCTGCAGGCCTGGCTGGACGCCCGAGTAGATTAGGTCCCTGATGTCTGACAACCCGACCCGCAACGGATCGCACTTCTCGCCCGAGCCCTCGAGTCGCGGCTCCCGGCCCGTCCGCGGCGGCGACACGCGTCGCTCGCGCGGNCGCAGCTCCTGCGCGTCGCGGAGCGCGTCGTGCTGGGAGACCGCCGGTTCAGGGGGGAATAGCCCGGGACTCGGATGCTAGAATCGTCACGAAAGACATCTTTCCTCTCGAGAGGCTCTATGGCATCGGCTGGCGGGTACGTGGTCCACGAGGGCTGCGACCACATCTTCTTCGTGGGCTTTCACGGAGCGGGCAAGTCCACCTTGGCGCGCAACCTGGGTGGGCTCTTCCGTCGTGACTACGTGGACACCGACCGCATGGTCGAGCGCATGCGCGGCCTCAGCGTCTGCCAGATCTTTGAGCGGGAGGGCGAGGAGGCGTTTCGACGCGACGAGGCGAAGGTCCTCAGGGGCCTCCTCTCGCGCAAGTCCCTGCTCGTGAGCTGCGGGGGCGGCATCGTGGAGGGGCGGGAGAGCTGCGAGCTCATGCACCGCATGGGCACGGTGGTCTACCTCGACGGGGACGTCGAGGACTCCCTTCGCCAGCTCAGGCATCCCGAGCTCAGGCCCGACTTCGCCACGGTGGACTGCGCCAGGAGCCTCCACGTCCGGAGGCGGCCCCTCTACGAGGCGACCTCCGACTACACGATAGACATCAGGAACAGGACGTTCGAGCAGGTCTGTGCCGATGCGGCCCAGCTGCTCTGGGAGAAGGGTCTGCTATGAGCGAAGAGGTGCCCGAGCTGGTCAGACAGTGGGTCTCGGTGCCCGGGGGCTCCTGCGACGTGCGCGTGGGCCGCGACCTCGTCGAGGGGCTGGGGTCCGTCCTCAAGACGGTGGCCGGAAGGCCCGAGGTCTGCGCCATCGTGGTCCCGGCGGGCTCCGACGAGGGGCTGGTCGAGCGTCTGCGCAGGCAGGTCACCGACGCCGGATTCAGGGNGATAGCCCAGATCCTCCTCGACGCCGGCGTCATCAGCGACAGCGGGGAGTTCTTCAAGGCCGTCCAGGCCCAGGGCGCGGAGTCGAGCATGAAGAGCGGCTCCTACGACTTCTTCACCGGCGCCAACGTGTCCGAGGTCGTGAGGCAGCTCGTGAGCGGGCCCAACTCCGCGGCGGGCAAGCTGACCATAGCCGAGGGCCTCACCCTCCAGAAGACGGCGGAGGCCGTCGGCTCGAGCGGCATCGGCGTGTCGGCCGAGGACTTCCTCAACCAGGCAAAGGCCTCCAACTACGTCGCCGACTACCCCTTCCTCGCACGGGCCGCCAACGACTCCCTCGAGGGCTTCCTGTATCCCAAGACCTACGACCTGGGCGGCAAGGCGGCCAGCGCGGATGCCGTCATCCGCGCCATGCTCGACCAATATGGGCAGGAGGTCGCGAGCCTCGACCTCGCCTCGGCGGAGGCGAGAATCAAGGAGACCTACGGCATCGACATGAGCGACTACGGCATCCTCACCCTCGCCTCCATCATCGAGAAGGAGGCCCTGAACGACGAGGACCGCAGCAACATCTCGTCCGTGATGTACAACCGCATGAGGGAGGGCATGGCCCTGCAGAGCGATGCCACGATGGGCTACGTGACGGGCGGTGCCGTGAGCGCCGACGACCTCAAGACCCAGAGCCCCTACAACACCTACCTCAACGCGGGACTGACCCCGACTCCCATCTGCTCGCCCAGCCTTGCCTCCATCCAGGCCGCGATGGACCCGCCCAGCACCAACTACCTCTACTTCTGGATCACCCAGAGCGAGCACGTCTTCTCCGAGACCTACGACCAGCACCTGCAGGCGATCTCCAATGCCTCGTAGTCCCTTCGAGGCAACGGCCTACGTCGCCTCCGTTGACCTCGTCGACGTCGGGCGCCTCGCCTCCGAGGGGGTGCGCTGCGTGCTCCTGGACCGTGACAACACCTGCGTGCCTCGCGACGCGAAGGTCGCGCCCCCGCAGGTCCTCGACTGGCTCGGGCGGGTGCGGGAGGCGGGAATGGCGACCTGCGTCGTCTCGAACAACTTCCATTCCGCCGAGGTCGAGCGCTCGGCCCGCGAGCTGGGCTGCGAGGTCGTGCATCACGCCATGAAGCCCCTGCCCTTCGCCGTCCATGCCGCGCTGCGCAAGGTGGGCGTCCCCGCCGAGCAGGCCGTGCTCGTGGGCGACCAGGTGTTCACCGACGTCGTGGCGGGGAACCNCCGCCTGCGCTTCGACTTCACGCACTTCGAGGCCATGACCAAGGACGAGGTCGAGCGCGTCGAGGGGCTGGTCAACGCGCAGATTTTCGCAGCCGAGCCCATCGTGACCAGGATCATGGGCATCGAGGAGGCCAAGGCGTCCGGTGCAGTCGCCCTCTTCGGCGAGAAGTACGGCGACGTCGTGCGCGTGGTCTCGTGCGGCGAGTCCGAGACGCCCTTCTCCCGCGAGCTCTGCGGCGGCACCCATGCCCGCAACACCGCGGAGCTCGGCCTCTTCAAGATCGTGAGCGAGAGCTCCGTGGGGTCCAACGCCCGCAGGCTCGAGGCCGTGACCTCCGCCGGCGCCATAGAGTACGTGGACGAGCGCCTGCAGCTCCTGGAAGACGTCGCGGCGTCGCTCAAGTGCCGCCCGTCCGACCTCAAGGCGCGCGTCGAGGCCCTGGAGGCGGAGCTCCGCGAGGCGCGCAAGAGCCTGGACGCGGCCAAGGTGGGTGCCTCCAGCGACCAGCTGGCGCAGGCTATCTCCTCCGCGGTCGACCTGGGCGGCTACCGCTGCGCTATCGCCCGCGTCGAGGGCCTCTCGGGCAAGGAGCTCCGCAGCGCCTGGGACACCATCCGCGACGGCATGGGCGGGCAGAAGGCCGCCTGCGTCATCGCCTCCGCCACGCCAGACGGCAAGGTCGCCCTGCTCGCGGCAGCGACCGACGACGCCGTCGCCCTGGGCTTCTCCGCCGGTGCATTGGTCAAGGAGGCCTCGNACTCGGAGGCCACGCGCCTCTCGCTCGCGCTGATGGTCGCCACGGCCGTCGCGGACTCGAGGCCGACGCTCGAGCACCTCTGGGACGCCACGCCCCAGATCATGGAGGGCGACGAGGACGTCCTCCTCGACCAAGCCATGGCCCTGCTCAAGGCCCGCGGTAAGCTCGCCTCCTCGACGGCCGTCGCCGTGCGACAGTCGCTCTTCTATGGGCAGGACTTCGTGCGCGCCCTGCGCCCGCTGGTCCCCGCGGCATCCGAGGCGGAGCTCCTGGGGGAGGCCCTTCGCTTCTCCGCCCGCATCTCGGCCGGCGAGGGCAAGCTCGACGTGGACGACGTGCTGGTGCAGGACGAGCTGCTCGAGCGCCTGGGCGTCGAGCCCATAGAGTGCGAGCTCGAGCCGGGGGCCATGGTGGAGGCCCTGAGGAGGGAGCGCTTCGCGCGCAGCAACCGCTTCCTCCTGGCGCTGCCCCAGGCCGTGGGGCGCGTGAGGCTCTCCTCCGTCGACGAGGACCTGCTCGCCGAGCATGCCGCCGCCTGGTGCGACGCCCACCTGCCCGAGGAATAGAAGGATCGAACTGCCGACGCGGGGCAGGACCCCGCACCCACGCGGCAGAGGATGGCCAGAGAGGAACAGAACATGGCAGACGCAAAGGCCTGCGCGGGACGCGTCGAGCGCTTCCGCGCGCTCATGGGGGAGCGTGGCTACGACGCCGCGATCCTGAGGAACAACCCCGACCTGCGCTGGCTCACGGGTGCCGAGCGCACCTTCGACGGCGAGGTGGCGCACACGGCCGTCGTCACGGCCGACGGGCTCTGGCTCCATACCGACTCCCGCTACTTCAACACCTTCCAGGAGCGCCTGGGCGCCGACACACCCTGGCAGATCGACATGGAGCTCGTCGACCCCGCGGAGTGGGCGGCGCGCGTTGTCTCGATGGCGCACGCCCGCGTCGTGGCCATCGAGGACAGCTGCAGCCTCGCCTTCTTCGACGCCTTCAACGTTGCCTGCGCCAAGCAGTCGACCGCCTGCCTCGTCCCGCGCATGCACGGCGACATCGTCGGCCTGCGCATCGTGAAAGACGCCGAGGAGGTCGAGCTCATGCGCCACGCCCAGCGCATCACCGATGCGGCCTTCGAGCACATCTGCGGCTTCGTCAAGGCGGGCGTGACCGAGCAGGAGATCAAGGTCGAGCTCGAGAACTACATGCTCACGCATGGTGCGGACGCGCTCTCGTTTGACACCATCGTCGCCGCGGGGCCCAACGGCGCCAACCCGCACGCCCAGCCGGGCGAGTACGTGGTCCGGGAGGGCGACATGGTCGTCATGGACTACGGTGCCGGCTACCACGACTACCACTCCGACATGACGCGCACCGTGTGCGTGGGCGAACCGGGGGAGGAGCAGCGCCGGGTCTACGACGTGGTTCGTCTCGCCCACGAGACCTGCGCCCGCGAGGCAAGGCCCGGCTGCATCGGCAGCGACATCCACAACTTGGCCGTCGAGGTCATCACCGACGCCGGCTACGGCGACTACTTCAAGCATGGCCTGGGCCACGGCGTGGGGCTCGAGATCCACGAGCAGCCCAGCTTCGGCAGGCTCTACGACAAGCCCGTCCCCGTCGGCTCCGTGATAACCATCGAGCCGGGCATCTACCTGCCCGGTCGCTTCGGAGTGCGCCTCGAGGACTTCGGCATCATGGGGGAGGACGGCTACCATCCCTTCACCAAGTCCGGCCACGAGCTCCGCGTGGTGGGGTAGCGCACGACAGGGCAACCCGACGCGCGGCGGGTCGATCCGGCAGGGGAGGCCCCACCCGCTGCGTGCTATTCTTCTTTGCTAGCCGCGAGGGCATGGCCCCTCGCGCAGACCTGACCAGCCCGAAGGTCGCGCGCGCTCAAGACACGAGTGCCAACGCGTGCCCCGGGCCAGACGAGAGGAAGTACCTGTGGAAGAGATGCCCAAGACCTACGACCCCCAGGCCAGCGAGCCCGCTCTCATCGACCGCTGGGTCTCTGCAGGCTGCTACCAGCGCAGCAAGGGCGTGGGAGACTGCACCGTCGTGATCCCGCCCCCCAACGTCACGGGCATCCTGCACATGGGGCACGCCATGGACGACGCCATCCAGGACGCGTTCGTGCGCTACAACCGCATGAGGGGCCGCTCCACCCGCTGGATCCTGGGAACTGACCATGCCGGCATCGCCACGCAGACCAAGGTGGACAAGAAGCTCAAGTCCGAGGGCGTCTCTCGCCTCGAGATCGGACGCGAGAGGTTCCTCGACGCCTGCTGGGACTGGACGCACGAGTACGGCGGGACCATCGTGAGCCAGATCCGCCGCATGGGCTGCTCGATCGACTTCGACGACGAGAAGTTCACCATGAGCCCCGAGTTCTCGAAGGCCGTGCGCAAGGTCTTCGTCGACTGGTACCACGACGGGCTGATCTACCGCGGCAAGCGCATCGTCAACTGGTGCCCCAGCTGCCGTACCGCGATCTCGGACGACGAGGCGGAGTACCAGGACGAGAAGGGTCACCTCTGGTACCTGCGCTACCCCCTGGCGGAGCCCGTGGACGGCGTCGAGTACGTGACCGTGGCCACCACCCGTCCCGAGACCATGCTGGGCGACACCGGCATCGCCGTGAGCCCATCCGACCCCAAGAAGGCGGGGCTCGTGGGCAAGACGGTCATCCTGCCCATCATGGACCGCGAGATCCCCATCTTCTCGGACTGGCACGTCGACGCCGGCTTCGGCACCGGATTTGTCAAGGTGACCCCCGCGCATGACCCCAACGACTACGCCATGGGCCAGGCCCACGGCCTCGAGCAGATCAACATCTTCGACGAGACCGCGCACGTGGTGGAGGGCTACGGCGAGTTCAGCGGCATGGACCGCGACGAGTGCCGCAAGGCCATCGTGGCCTGGTTCGAGGAGCATGGGCTGCTCGACCACGTCGAGGAGCTGGACCACTCCGTCATGCACTGCTACCGCTGCGGCACCGCCCTCGAGCCTTGGCTCAGCGAGCAGTGGTTTGTGGCCGTGGACAAGCTCAAGGAGCGTGCCTGCGAGGTCGTGAGGGACGGCGAGGTCACGTTCCACCCTGACCGCTGGACCCAGACCTACCTCACCTGGATGGAGAACCTCAAGGACTGGTGCATCAGCCGCCAGCTCTGGTGGGGCCACCGCATCCCCGTCTTCTACTGCGACGACTGCGGCTGGCAGGACGCCCTCATGGAGGACGTGGACGTGTGCCCCCACTGCGGTGGCCACCACGTGCACCAGGACGAGGACGTGCTCGACACCTGGTTCAGCTCGCAGCTCTGGACCTTCGCCACGCAGGGCTGGCCCGACCACCCGGAGCAGATGGAGGGGCACCACCCCACCAAGGTGCTGGTCACCGCGCGTGACATCATCGCCCTCTGGGTGGCGCGCATGGTCATGAGCTCCCTCTACTTCACGGGAGAGGTGCCCTTCCACGACGTGTACATCTACGCGACGATCCTGGCCAAGGACGGCAGCCGCATGTCCAAGTCCAAGGGCAACGGCGTCAACCCCATGGAGCTCATGGAGAAGTACGGCGCCGACGCCATGCGCTTCAACCTGCTGACGCTCATCACCAACAACCAGGACGTCAAGTTCGACGCGAACATCGACAAGAAGACCAAGGCGCTCATAGACAGCCCCCGGACCGAGCAGGCGCGCGGGTTCGTGACCAAGATCTGGAACGCGAGCCGCTTCGTCCAGATGAACCTCGACGGCTACGAGCCGGGCCCCGCGCTCGCGCAAACCCCCGAGGACGCCTGGATGCTCAGCCGCCTCGCGCGCGCCGTGCGCACGGCGACCTCGCAGCTCGAGGCCTACGAGTTCGGCGACTACGCCCGTGACATCCAGTCCTTCTTCTGGAACGAGGTCTGCGACTGGTACATCGAGCTCTGCAAGGGCCGCCTCCTGGACGGTGTCGCCGCGGAGCGCCTGCAGGTCCAGCGCAACCTGGTCTTCGTCCTCGACGTGAGCATGCGCCTGCTCCACCCGGTGATGCCCTTCGTGACCGAGAGCGTGTGGGACATGCTTCCCGCCTCCGCCCTGGACGACCATTCGAGCGAGTTCCTCATGACGGCCGCCTGGCCCGAGCCTGAGGCGCTCGCGGGCTTCGTCAACGAGCGCGCCGAGGGCGACTTCGAGCTCGCCAAGCGCCTCATCTCCGTCGTGCGCTCTACCCGGGCCCGCTACCGCCTCTCGCCCAAGGCCGAGCTTGCCGTGGCGGTGCGCGCCAGCGAGCCAGAGCTCGCGGTCCTCTCCTCGCAGGAGGGCTTCATCCGCAAGGTGGGCCGCGTGAGCGAGCTCATGCTCGACGCCGGGCAGGAGCGCCCGGTGGGCTCCGTCTCGGTTGCCGACGGCGGCCTCGAGGCCTTCGTCGTGGTGGGCGAGCTCGTGGACCTCGCCGCAGAGTCCAGGCGCCTCCAGAAGGAGCTTGCCAAGGCGGAGAAAGACCTCGCGTCCGTCGTTCGCACCCTCTCCAACGAGGGCTTCGTGGCCAAGGCGGCACCCGAGGTCATCGAGAAGAAACGCCAGCAGCAGGAGGATCTCGACCTGGCGGTGGAGCAGCTCAGGAGCCAGATTGCCGACTTCGCATAGGCCTGCCGCCCGCGGCCCCCGCCCGCCACAGACGGATTCGAGTGCCCTGACGCCCTGCGGTGGCGGGGCACTCTGCCACGGGTGTAGAATTCAACGGTTCGTCAAAAAACGAGATGGGCACGCGCCCTGGAAGAGGGGCCTATGAGCCGCGTGAGTCGCAAGGAAGCCGTCTTCTACGACCACTTCAGGGCGTCGTCGAAGATGATCGTCGAAGCCGCGGAGCTCTTCGTGAGGATCGTGGGGGAGTGGCCGAGCTCCAAGCCCCTCATCCCCCTGATGAAGGAGTTCGAGAGCAGGCACGACGAGCTCACCGGACAGGCGATGGACGAGCTCAACCGCTCCTTCATCACGCCCTTCGACCGCGACGACGTATTCCAGCTCATCACCCTCCTGGACGACATCGTGGACGGCATGGAGGGGGTCTCGGCGCGCTTCGCCATCTACGACGTCAACGTGATGATCGCCCCCGCCAAGGACATGGCCGACCTCACCCTGGCCTCCGCCCGCGAGCTCCAGACCCTCTTCGAGCACTTCGACAGGTTCAAGAAGGATCCCGTCGTCACGCAGCAGATGCGGCGCGTCAACGAGCTCGAGGACCAGGGCGACGTCGTCTACCGGGAGGCGCTCGGCGCCGTCTTCGCCGCCCACGACGACCCCATCCACACCCTCAAGTGGAAGAGCCTGCTCGACAAGATGGAGGACGCGCTCGACAACTGCAAGCACGTCTCCAACGTCGCTCATAGCGTGGTAATGAAGAATGCCTAGCCCGCTGCTCGCCGCCGTGCTCGTCATCGCGTTCGCCTTCGAGTTCATCAACGGCTTCCACGACACGGCGAACGCCATCGCCACCACGGTGTACACGCGCGCCCTCTCTCCCCGGGTGGCCATCCTGAGCTCTGCGGCCATGAACTTCGTCGGCGCGCTCACGAGCGAGAAGGTCGCCATGACCATCGCCACGGGCCTGGTGAGCGTGCAGCTGGGACTTCACGTCATCCTCGCCGCCCTCCTGGGCGCCGTGGCCTGGGACCTCTTCACCTGGTGGTTCTCGATTCCCTCGAGCTCGAGCCACGCCCTCATCGGGAGCCTCATCGGCGCGACCATGGTCTTCACGGGGGGACCCCAGGACGTGATCTGGGAGGGGGTTGTGGACAAGGTCGTGATTCCCCTCTTCACCTCGCCCCTCATCGGCCTGGCCCTGGGCTTCGTCTTCATGAACCTGGCCTTCGAGGCCTTCGCCGACGTCACGGCCCATAACGCGAACTCCTTCTTCCACAAGGCCCAGGTCGCCTCGTCGATGTTCATGGCCTACAGCCACGGCAACAACGACGCACAGAAGACCATGGGCATCATCACCATCGCCCTTGTCTCGGCGGGGATGCTCGATGCCGGGGCCGGCGTGCCCCTCTGGGTGAAGGTGCTCTGCGCGGCGATGATGGCCCTGGGGACCGCCATCGGCGGGCAGCGCATCATGAAGACGGTGGGCCAGGGCGTCACCAAGCTGGAGCCCGCCATCGGCTTCGTCTGCCAGACGGCCTCTGCCATCGCCATCGAGGCGATGACCGCCCTGGGCGCACCTGTCTCCACCACGCAGGTGCTCACCACCTCGATCATGGGTGCGGGCAGTGCCAAGGGCATCAAGAACGTGCGCTGGGGGGTCGCCGGCAGCATCGTGACCGCCTGGGTCGTGACCCTTCCGGCCACCATGTGCCTGGGCGCCCTCTTCGCCCTCGTGGCGGAGCGCTTCTAGGGCTCTCGGGCGAATTGCACGGCATCCCGAGCGGTCCCATAAATAACTTAATGCGCAGGAAACCATCGGACGTCTTGCAACTGATATAACCAACTGCATCGAGACGTCTGCCGCCGCCCTGCGGCGCGTTCAGAGAGGATTGCCATGAACAGCCTTAGCAGAAGGTCCTTCCTTGCCCTCGCGTTGGGGGGCTGCTCCTCGTTCACCCTTTCTGCCTGCGGAAACGCCGCCGCTCCCTCTGTGGGGGGCTACAAGGTCGGCGTGCTGCAGCTCACCGAGCACGCCGCGCTCGACGCGGCCAACGCCGGCTTCGTCCGCGCGCTCGACGAGTCCGGACTGAGCTACACGATCGACCAGCAGAACGCCCAGAACGACCAGTCGGCCTGCCAGACCATCGCCTCCAAGCTGGTCAACGACGGGGACGACCTCATCCTCGCCATCGGCACGCCGGCTGCGCAGGCGGTCGCAGGCGCCACCGACCAGATTCCCGTCATCGGTACGGCCATCACCGACTTCGCGGCCTCCGGTCTCGTCGCCTCCAACGACGCCCCGGGCGGCAACGTAACGGGCAGCTCCGACCTCACGCCGGTCGAGGACCAGTTCGACCTCCTGGTCAAGCTCATCCCCTCCGCCAAGAAGGTCGGCCTGCTCTACTGCACCGCCGAGTCGAACTCCGACGTCCAGGTCGCGCTCGCCGAGGCTGCCGCCTCCGCCCGCGGCCTAGAGGCCGTCCGCTTCTCGGTCTCGAGCTCCAACGAGATCCAGCAGGTCGTCGAGTCGATGGTGGGCAAGGTGGACGTCGCCTACGCGCCGACCGACAACACGATCGCCGCAGGCATGTCCACGGTCTCGATGGTGGCGATCGAGCACAAGCTCCCGGTCATCGTGGGCGAGCAGGGCATGGTCGACAACGGCGGCCTTGCCACCTATGGCGTCAACTACGACCAGCTGGGCTACAAGGCTGGCCAGATGGCCGTCAAGGTCCTGAAGGGCGAGGCCAAGCCTGCCGAGATGCCCATCGAGTACCTCGCTGCGGAGGACTGCACCCTTGCGACCAACCAGGCCACGGCCGACGCCATCGGGGTCGACCTCTCCGTGCTGGGCGCCTAGGCGCGGGTCGCGTCTCGTCCCGGGATGGGACGACAGTTTCTGACGTTCGTCGTGTGCCCCGGGGCGACCCGGGGCACATCGCAGGTTTGGGGGTAGCATGCTGTCAGCTCTAACGGGTGCCGTCTCTCAGGGAATCCTCTGGGGCGTCATGGTGCTCGGACTCTTCGTCACCTACAAGATGCTCGACATCGCGGACCTGACGGTCGACGGCAGCTTCGCCCTGGGCGGCTGCGTCGCGGCGGTCGCCTCCGTCTCGCTGGGGCTCGACCCGCTGGTCGCGATCCTACTGGGCATGCTTGCCGGCGTGGTCGCGGGCCTGGTGACGGGGCTTCTCCACACTGTGTTCGACATCCCCGCCATCCTGGCCGGGATCCTGACCCAGATCGCCCTCTGGTCGGTCAACCTGCGCGTCATGGGCAAGTCGAACACCCCGCTCCTCAACGTGGACACCGTCTTCACGCGCATCTCCGCGCTGACGGGCCTCAACCAGGCCGCCTCGGCCATGGTCGTGGGGCTCGTGGTGGCAGCGGCTCTGGTGGCGGCCATGTACTGGTTCTTCGGCACCGAGATTGGCTCCGCCCTGCGCGCCACGGGCAACAACGAGGACATGTGCCGCGCCCTGGGCATCGACGTGCGCGTCACCAAGCTCATAGCGCTTGCCCTCTCCAACGGCCTGGTGGGCCTCTCGGGCGCCCTCATCTGCCAGAGCCAGAAGTACGCCGACATCGGCATGGGCACGGGCGCCATCGTGATCGGACTCGCCGCCATCGTCATCGGCGAGGTCCTGGGCCGGCTCACCCCCGGCAAGCTCCAGGCCTTCGGCAGCCGTCTCACCTCGGCGGTCGTGGGCTCCGTCGTCTACTTCCTCATCAGGGCCATCGTGCTCCAGATGGGCCTCGACGCCAACGACATGAAGCTCCTCTCGGCCGTGATCGTCGCCCTTGCCCTGGTGGTACCCACCGTCGTCGAGCGCCAGCGGCAGAGGCGTTCCTACTCGAAGGGAGGCGAGCGCTGATGCTGCGCCTCACCAACGTCAGCAAGACCTTCAACAAGGGCACCGTCAACGAGAAGCTCGCCCTCGTCGGCGTGGATCTCCACCTCGAGCCCGGCGACTTCGTCACCGTGATCGGCGGAAACGGGGCGGGCAAGTCGACCCTGCTCAACGCCATAGCCGGCGTCTTCCCGCCCGACTCGGGCGTCATACAGATCGACGGGGCCGACGTGAGCCTGCTCTCCGAGCACCAGCGCGCCCGCTACCTGGGGCGCGTCTTCCAGGACCCCATGCGCGGCACCGCGGCCGACATGCAGATCGACGAGAACCTGGCTCTGGCCCGCCGCCGCGGCGAGGGCAGGGGACTGTCCTGGGGCATCGGGAAGGCCGAGCGCGCCGAGTACGCGGAGCGACTGGCCTCGCTCGACCTGGGCCTCGAGGACCGCCTGAGCTCCAAAGTCGGCCTGCTCTCGGGCGGGCAGCGCCAGGCGCTCACCTTGCTCATGGCCACGCTCAAGAAGCCCAAGCTCCTGCTTTTGGACGAGCACACGGCGGCACTGGACCCCAAGACCGCCAAGAAGGTCCTTGAGCTCACGGCCCAGGTCGTCGAGAGGGACTCCCTCACCACCCTCATGATCACGCACAACATGAACGACGCCATCCGCCTGGGCAGCCGCCTGATCATGATGCACGAGGGCCACGTGATCTACGACGTGAGCGGCGAGGAGAAGCGCGCGCTCAAGGTCCACGACCTGCTCCTCAAGTTCGAGGAGGCAAGCGGCGGCGAGCTCGCCAACGACCGCATGCTCCTGAGCTAGCCGCGCGCCGGCGGACGGGGGGTCTCATGAGGAAGATGGGCATCGTTCTGGCGACGGGCGAGGCAGGCATGCGCCACTTCACGGACGTGCTCGGGGAGGAGCTGGGCGAGACCGCCGCGCAGGTCGAGCGCTCGTCCGTGGATGCCGCTCTGACGAACGCCCTCGCCGGCGAGGGCGACAGGGAGGGCCTGGTCGCGCTCCTCGCCCCTGCGGTCGAGTCGCTCGAGCATCGTGGCTGCGAGCTCGTTGCGATCGTGGGGACCGACGCGCACCTCGTCCTCCGCGAGTTGCGGGGTACGACCAGCGTGCGGCTGCTGAGCGTGGTCGAGGCCAGCTGGAGGAGAATCGTCGCAGCGCGGTATGTGCGCGTACTTCTCCTTGGCACGTCCACCACCATGCGCGAGAAGTTCTTCAAGTCGCCCATCGCGGCGAGCCACGTTCCGGTGTTCACGCCCAACGACGAGGACAAGGAGTGGGTCGACGCCGTGATCGGGCGCGTGTCCGGGGGAGAGGAACCCTCAGCGGACGACCTGGCACGTTTTGACGAGCTCGTGGGCGAGGCGGTCGAGCATGGCGCCCAGGCCATCGTGATGGCCGCGCCGGAGCTCCTCGCGCTCGCGCGGGGTCGAGAGCTTGCGCTCCCGGTGGCCGACNTCGCGGGCCTGGTGACGGGGCTTCTCCACACTGTGTTCGACATCCCCGCCATCCTGGCCGGGATCCTGACCCAGATCGCCCTCTGGTCGGTCAACCTGCGCGTCATGGGCAAGTCGAACACCCCGCTCCTCAACGTGGACACCGTCTTCACGCGCATCTCCGCGCTGACGGGCCTCAACCAGGCCGCCTCGGCCATGGTCGTGGGGCTCGTGGTGGCAGCGGCTCTGGTGGCGGCCATGTACTGGTTCTTCGGCACCGAGATTGGCTCCGCCCTGCGCGCCACGGGCAACAACGAGGACATGTGCCGCGCCCTGGGCATCGACGTGCGCGTCACCAAGCTCATAGCGCTTGCCCTCTCCAACGGCCTGGTGGGCCTCTCGGGCGCCCTCATCTGCCAGAGCCAGAAGTACGCCGACATCGGCATGGGCACGGGCGCCATCGTGATCGGACTCGCCGCCATCGTCATCGGCGAGGTCCTGGGCCGGCTCACCCCCGGCAAGCTCCAGGCCTTCGGCAGCCGTCTCACCTCGGCGGTCGTGGGCTCCGTCGTCTACTTCCTCATCAGGGCCATCGTGCTCCAGATGGGCCTCGACGCCAACGACATGAAGCTCCTCTCGGCCGTGATCGTCGCCCTTGCCCTGGTGGTACCCACCGTCGTCGAGCGCCAGCGGCAGAGGCGTTCCTACTCGAAGGGAGGCGAGCGCTGATGCTGCGCCTCACCAACGTCAGCAAGACCTTCAACAAGGGCACCGTCAACGAGAAGCTCGCCCTCGTCGGCGTGGATCTCCACCTCGAGCCCGGCGACTTCGTCACCGTGATCGGCGGAAACGGGGCGGGCAAGTCGACCCTGCTCAACGCCATAGCCGGCGTCTTCCCGCCCGACTCGGGCGTCATACAGATCGACGGGGCCGACGTGAGCCTGCTCTCCGAGCACCAGCGCGCCCGCTACCTGGGGCGCGTCTTCCAGGACCCCATGCGCGGCACCGCGGCCGACATGCAGATCGACGAGAACCTGGCTCTGGCCCGCCGCCGCGGCGAGGGCAGGGGACTGTCCTGGGGCATCGGGAAGGCCGAGCGCGCCGAGTACGCGGAGCGACTGGCCTCGCTCGACCTGGGCCTCGAGGACCGCCTGAGCTCCAAAGTCGGCCTGCTCTCGGGCGGGCAGCGCCAGGCGCTCACCTTGCTCATGGCCACGCTCAAGAAGCCCAAGCTCCTGCTTTTGGACGAGCACACGGCGGCACTGGACCCCAAGACCGCCAAGAAGGTCCTTGAGCTCACGGCCCAGGTCGTCGAGAGGGACTCCCTCACCACCCTCATGATCACGCACAACATGAACGACGCCATCCGCCTGGGCAGCCGCCTGATCATGATGCACGAGGGCCACGTGATCTACGACGTGAGCGGCGAGGAGAAGCGCGCGCTCAAGGTCCACGACCTGCTCCTCAAGTTCGAGGAGGCAAGCGGCGGCGAGCTCGCCAACGACCGCATGCTCCTGAGCTAGCCGCGCGCCGGCGGACGGGGGGTCTCATGAGGAAGATGGGCATCGTTCTGGCGACGGGCGAGGCAGGCATGCGCCACTTCACGGACGTGCTCGGGGAGGAGCTGGGCGAGACCGCCGCGCAGGTCGAGCGCTCGTCCGTGGATGCCGCTCTGACGAACGCCCTCGCCGGCGAGGGCGACAGGGAGGGCCTGGTCGCGCTCCTCGCCCCTGCGGTCGAGTCGCTCGAGCATCGTGGCTGCGAGCTCGTTGCGATCGTGGGGACCGACGCGCACCTCGTCCTCCGCGAGTTGCGGGGTACGACCAGCGTGCGGCTGCTGAGCGTGGTCGAGGCCAGCTGGAGGAGAATCGTCGCAGCGCGGTATGTGCGCGTACTTCTCCTTGGCACGTCCACCACCATGCGCGAGAAGTTCTTCAAGTCGCCCATCGCGGCGAGCCACGTTCCGGTGTTCACGCCCAACGACGAGGACAAGGAGTGGGTCGACGCCGTGATCGGGCGCGTGTCCGGGGGAGAGGAACCCTCAGCGGACGACCTGGCACGTTTTGACGAGCTCGTGGGCGAGGCGGTCGAGCATGGCGCCCAGGCCATCGTGATGGCCGCGCCGGAGCTCCTCGCGCTCGCGCGGGGTCGAGAGCTTGCGCTCCCGGTGGCCGACGCCCTGGGGGCTCAGGCCCAGGCGCTCGTGGACGAGGCTAGAGCCAGGTAGCGCGTGCGCCGCGAGGCTAATCCAGGAACTTGTCCAGCTCCCTGTCGAGCAGGGCGTTGCGTCTGACGTGGGGGTGCCGTACGAGGATGCCGCGTGCCATGACCATGTCGACCTCGCGAAGCGCCTTGAGGTCCTCGAGGGGGTTCCGCGCACAGACGACGAGGTCGGCGTCCTTTCCCTCCTCGACGGAGCCCGTCACCCTGTCGATGCCCGCGAGCCGGGCGTTGCCGAGGGTTGCGGTATGCAGGGCGAGCGCATTGCTTGCGCCCACGTACTTGTGGAAGTAGACGAGTTCGCGCCAGAAGTCGTACTGGGCGATCCAGGGGCAGCCCACGTCGTTGCCGAGCGCCACGGGCACCCCGGCGGCAAGTGCCGCCTTCGAGCACTCCCTGATGCCATCGAAGACGACCTTGCCGTTGAACTGGGCCATCTCGGAGGCGCCTGAGACGCTTCTGTCGAAGAGCGCATAGGGGAGGGCGGGGGAGAGCGTGGTCACCAGGAAGGAACCCCTCTCGGCGAAGAGGGCCATGGTGTCCTCGTCCGGCCTGGCGCCGTGCTCGATCGAGTCGACGCCGCCCTCGAGTGCGGCGCGGACGCCCTCGGGAGACTCCACGTGCGCCGCCACGATGCGACCGCGCGCGTGCGCCCGGTCGCAGCAGGCACGCACCATCTCTGGAGGCATCTTCATCTCGCCGGGCTCTCCCTTGGCCCGTGCGTCCATGACCCCGCCGGTAATCATGAGCTTGACGAGGTCCGCGTTCTGGTCGCAGGCGGCATCGACCGCGGCCAGGGCCTCTTCGACGGTCGTCGCCGCGACGGCGACCGATCCGGCCATGTGCCCTCCCGGCACTGAGACCGCCTCGTTGGCGGCGAGGATGCGCGGTCCGATCCTCCTGCCTGCGGCGATCTCGTCCCTCACGCGCGTGTCGAGGTCGCGCAGGCCGCCAACGGTGCGCACGGTGGTCACGCCGCCCATGAGTGCGGCCTTGGCGAACCCGGCCACCATGAGGTGGGCGACGGCCGCGCCGACAGGAGTGGCAAAGATGGCGTCCACCGTCTTCTTGGGGTCCTTGCCACCCGACTTCGGGCTGCCGTTGCCCGCGAGGTGGACGTGCATGTTTATCAGGCCGGGCAGCAGGAATCTGCCCCCGAGGTCGACCACGCGGTATCCGGAGGGGGCCGTGCCCGCATCGACGGACTCGATGCGTCCGTCCGCGACGAGTACGCAGCGTCCCTCCTGGGGTTGAGCCTCGAGCGTTCCGTCGATCACGGTGGCATTGGCAAATGCGTATCTCATGGCCCCTCCTCGAAGTCAGCGCTGCCATCGTAGACCTTCCAAGTTTCGATGGGCTAGGAGGCGGGGTTCTTGTGCCAGATACTTTTCCCTTTGCCTGCATTGCAGCAGGATGGCGCGCCTCCTTCCCTGTGACGCATGCTTCGGGGTGGAGTAAGCTCTCCTCGATGTGAATTGGGTCCTGGGGGAGGCACATGGAGGACAAGGAAGTCACCGCGCGCAAGAAGGAGCTTCGCAAGCGGCTCAGGCAGGCGCGCAAGGACCTTGGCTCCGAGGCGCGAGAGCGTGCCGATGCCGGCATCGCCTCCCGCGTCCTCTCTCTGTCCGAGTGGCAACGCTCCCAGATCGTCCTCGCCTACCTTTCGGTAGGCGAGGAGGTGGACACACGCGGGCTCGTACGTCAGGCGTGGTTGGCTGGCAAGGTCGTTGCCATCCCCCGCGTGGTGCCCCACACTCGTCTCATGGAGTGGTATCGCATCGACGACTTCGACCGCCTCGAGCGCAGCTCCTTTGGCGTGGAGGAGCCCCTTGCGGAGCCAGATCGCCTTCTGGACGTCGCGCGCGAGGCAGAGGCGGGCGGGAGCATCCTCGCCGTCGTGCCTGGCTTGACCTTCGACGGCCATGGCTTCCGCATGGGGTACGGGGGCGGCTTCTATGACACGCTGCTTGCCGATTTTCCTGGCACTTCCGTCGGCATATGTCGCGAGGCGCAGCTTACCGATAACCTGGCAGCCATGGGCGTGGTGGGGGAGCATGACCTGGGCGTCGACGTGGTAGTGACGGAGCGGCGCACCATCGAAACGTCCGAGAGCCCCTGGTCCAATTGGGTGCGAGAGAAGGAGGGCCAGGCATGACCATGGAGAAGACAACGGCGGCACATGGTGGCGCGCGGCGGGCCGAGGAGGGCGCAACGCTGCGGCCCATCCTCATAGTGGAAGATGACAGCGCCCTCGCGGGTCAGGTAGCAGACCTGCTGGGGCGGTATCGCTACCAGTGCCGCGTGGCGGACTCGTTCGATGACATAGACGCCCAGGCCCGTGCCCTCGACCCCTCCCTCGTCCTGCTCGACGTGAGCCTGCCCCGCTACGACGGATTCTTCTGGTGTCGTCGCATCCGCGAGACATCGCACGTCCCCATCGTCATGGTCTCGGCTCGTGATGCCGCGTCCGACCAGGTGCGTGGCATGGAGGCGGGAGCTGACGACTACGTGACGAAGCCCTTCGACCTCGACGTGCTGCTCGCCAAGGTGCAGGCGCAGATGCGCCGCAACTATGGGGAGCTCGCACCTGCCACAACGGAGCTCGAGTCCCTCGCTTGCGACGGGCTCGTCTTTTTCCCGGGACTCCTCAGGGCGGAGTACCAGGGCTCAACGATCGAGCTCACCGCCACGGAGGCAAGTCTCCTTGGATGCCTGATGAGGGCATATCCAAAGACGGCTGCGCGTGGAGACCTGTACATGGCCGCGTGGGACGGGGAGGGCTTCGTGGAGCCCAACACCCTGAATGTCAACATCCGCCGGCTTCGCGATCGCTTCTCCAGTGCGGGCATTCTCGCCCAGATCAAGGTGGTGCGCACCGTTGGCTATCGTCTCTACATGGGCGGAAGGCCATGAGGCTCTTCCTCAGGGATCATCTGGACGTCATGGCCCTCTTCCTCCTCGAGTCCGTTGCCATAGCCCTTGCCTTTCACTTTGGCCGAGGCTTCGAGACGGCCGCAGGCATCGCCTACTTCCTCTTCGTGGCGGCATTCGTGCTGGCGGTGTTCCTTGTCGTGCGATTCGCGCGCAAGCGGGCGTTCTACGAAAGCCTGGAAGATGACGTCGAGACCATGGAACAGCTGGTGGGGCGCCATAGCGGCGACCCCGTCACCGAAGCGTACGTCACACGCAGGCGTGATGCCTACCGCAGCTACCAGCGCCAGCTGAACGAGCGAGACGACGAGATGCTGCGCTGGCGGACGCATGTCATGCAGTGGGTGCACCAGATGAAGACGCCCGTGAGCGTCCTGCGCCTCATGGTTCAGAAGGACCCCGGGCATATGGACTCGTTCGGTGCGCTCTGCGAGCTCGATCGCATGCAGGGGCAGCTCGACCTCATCCTGAGTCTCGTGCGCATGGAGCGCATGCAGGCCGACCTCACCATCGAGGATCTGTCCCTCAAAGAGGTGGTAGAGGCCGTTATTGACAAAGAGAGGCGCCTCTTTGCGCAGAGGGAGGTCTTCCCCACTGTAGGCATCGACGCAAGCCTGCGCATGCGCACCGACAGGAAATGGCTCGCGTTCGTCATCGAGCAGATACTGCATAACGCCGTGAAGTATTCGGACGCGGGGTCGTCGATCGAGGTCGGCGCGGGGGAGTCGGACGGAAGCGTGGAGCTCAGCTTTGTCGATCACGGCATTGGCATCCGCCCGCGCGACCTGCCGCGCATCTTTGACCTCTACTTCACGGGGAGCAACGGACGCGATCACGACCAGTCGTCAGGCGTCGGACTGTACGTGGTGAAGCGCGCGCTCGACGAGCTTGGGCACGAAATAGAGGTGAGGTCTGAGGTTGGGCATGGAACCCGAGTGGACATAGTTTTCTAGCGTCGCCCCCGACTCGCGCCCATCATCCCCCTTGTGCAAAAGTGACAGGGGCTGTCATCTTTCGTCACTCCACTCGATAGCGCCCCTCACGTGCCGTTTCGTATTCTGCTTGCAGCGAATCGGAAAGGAGAACCTCATGGCGATTCTCACCATCGAGCACGCGAGCAAGATATACGGAACCGGAGTTCAGGTGCGTGCCGTGAACGACCTGTCCATGAAGATGGAGGAGGGCGAGTTCGTAGCGATCATGGGGGCGTCGGGATCGGGAAAGTCCACGCTCCTCAACCTCATCTCGGGCATCCTCCCGCTCAGCTCGGGAGAAATTCGCATCGACGGGCGCGACATCTCCCACCTGGGCGAGCCCGAGGCGGCCGAGTTCCGCCGCAACGAGCTCGGCTTCGTCTTCCAGGACTTCAACCTGGTGGACACGCTCACCATCCGCGAGAACATCATGCTCCCACTCATGTTGCGCCACGTCCCGCCTGCACGCATGAACGCCGCAGCCGAGAGCATTGCCGCGAGCCTTGGCATCGGCAAGATCCTCGACAAACGGACGCATGAGGTGTCGGGAGGTCAGGCGCAGCGTGCCGCCATCGCCCGCGCCATCATCCACAGCCCACGCCTCCTTCTTGCCGACGAGCCCACGGGCAACCTCGACTCGGCGGCAGCCGAGGGCGTCATGCGCATCTTTGCCGACCTCAATGCGCGTCGGGGCACCTCCACCATCATCGTCACGCATGACGCCAAGACCGCAAGCTTCTGCACGCGCGCCATCTTCATCAAGGACGGTTGCATCCTGGAGGAGCTGTACCGCGAGGGAGACGGGCTGGCGTTCTACGACGAGATCCTGAACGTGCTCAAGTTCATGGGGGCGAAGTAGGATGAGCTTCTTCAGGTTTGCCCTCAACAACGTCATGCGCGACAAGGAGAGCTACGTCGCGTTCTGGCTGAGCAGCGTGTTCTCGATCGTGGTCTTCTTCGTCTTCTCCGCCAACATGAACCATCCGCAGCTTGCGCAGAGCGAGAGCGTGCAGGACATCATGCGCCTCGCCATCGCCTTCATCGCCGTGTACTCCCTGGGGTTCCTGGGGCTTTCGCTCAGCGCCTTCCTGAAGCGCAAGCGGCGCCTGTACGGAGCCCTCCTCACCATGGGCATGACGAGGCGCCAGGTCGCCCTCTCGATCGTGCTCGAAAGCCTCCTGATTGGCGTGAGCGCCATCGCCGCAGGACTCGTCATCGGGCTTGTCTTCGGGCATCTCATGGTCATGCTCATGGCCCGCATCATCCATGTCGCCGACATCGCATACCAGTTCCCGTCCGCGTCCATCGTGCAGACTGTCGTCACGTTCTCCGTCATATTCCTGGTGGCGAGCGCAGCGCAGGCGCGCGGGATATGCAGGCGTCCCATCGTCGACCTGCTTGCCGCCAAGGTCGACGAGAGCCGCGAGATGCGCTTCTCGAAGCCCCTGGCCGTCCTGGGCATCGTCCTGCTCGCCTGCGGCTGCGGCACCTGCCTGTTCGGCGTCATCCCGTCCGTGCGAACGTTCGTGGAGTCCCACGACGCGCTCGTCGACGTCATACCCTGGCTCATCATCGCGTCCACGCTCGCCGGACTCTTCCTCGCGTACCGCCAGTTCTCGTTCCTCGTGATCTCGCGCGTCGCGCGGTCGCGCTATTACCTGAGGGAGGGAAACGCCATCTGGGTCTCCGGGCTCAGGGACCGCCTCAAGGGGTCGGTCACGACGATGTTCGTGTCGACCCTCATGCTCACGATGTCGTTCAGCGCCATCGTCGTGTCCCTCGCCCTCGTCACGACGGTCCGCGCCGACATCACCAGGGACATCCCCTTCGGAATCGGGTACTTCTCGTATGGCGACAACGCGCGGGAGTCGTCAGACGTCAGCGAGATCGAGGCCGAGCTCGCCAGCCATGGCGTGGCGTACGCGAAGGACTCCTACGGCATGCTGCAGACCGAGAAGACCATCTTCGGGAACAAGTTCGTTGCCCAGAGCTCATACGAGAGGCAGTCGGGTAGGACGCTCTCGATCGAAGACGGACAGGCGGTTGACGTCTCCGGCGCGGCCGAGCCAGAAAGCTCGGTGGAGGTGCCAGGCGGCCGGGTGCTGGAGGTCGTCGGCACGTCCACACCCATACTGGACACCGCCAAGCGCAGCGGCAGTTACGTGGTGAGCGATGCGGACTGGCAGATGCTGCAGGACACGGGCAGCCTTGTGGACGTGAGGGTCTTCACGTTTGACGTGGATGACGATGCCCAAGCCCAGGAGGTGCGTACCGCCTGCGAGCGCATACGCAGCACGATAGGCGTGGGCCTCGGGGACGGGAACGACTTCCTCTTCATTCCTCGCATAGAGACCATCTTCCTGCAGGAGTACTCGTACGAGATGTACACCTACATCTCGCTCATGCTGGCCGTCATCTTCATAGTGGCTTCCATCAGCCTCGTCTACTTCCGGCTGCTCTCCGACGTGCGCGAGAGCCTGCCCGTCATGCGCAACCTGAACCGCATGGGGCTGTCCCTGGCACAGGTGCTGCGCATCCAGAGGCGCCAGCTGCAGCTGCTCTTCTCCCTGCCCATTGGGTTCGCAGTCGTGCTGACGGGCTTTGCGATGGCGTTCCTCATCAGCATGGACGTAGCGAGCGCACATGTCTACGTGCGCATGGCTGTGACCATGGTTCCCCTGCTCGCGCTGGAGACCCTGCTCTTTGCAGCGCTGGACACCCGCTTCAGCGGACAGGTGAAGTCCTTCGTCCGTCCGCGGGACTAGTTGACTCAACCCTCGAAAAGGTCAACTCGCGCTCGCTTGAGCGGTAGGCACCAGCGCCAGAGAATGGACCCGCACGGAAGAGGGGAGCCATCCTGAAGAGGGGAGCCATCATGCAGAACACAAGCGCGACCAACATCGGGGCCACCATCGCGCGGGCACGCCATGCCGAGGGGCTCACGCAGGAGCAGCTCGCGGACCTCCTTGGCGTGACGAAGGCTGCCGTAAGCAAGTGGGAGCTTGGGCTCAGCCTGCCCGACGTGGCGCTGCTGCCGAGCATAGCGGCACAGTTTGGGATGTCGCTTGACGAGCTGTTCGATTGGGACTCCCAGCTGGACGAAGGCCAGGTCAGGGAGACGGCGGCGAGAATTGCCCTGCGCGCCAACGACGACCCCGAGGGTGCCTACGCAGAGATCAGGTCGGTGACGGCAGAGCACCCCTTCTGCCTGCTTTGGCTACTCCAGGCAGCAATGTTCTACCTTGGTCGGAGCGCGGCGGATCCCACGCGAGCCGACGAGCTGAGGGATAACGCCTTCGACTGCCTCGACCGTGTCGAGGCTCGCTCCGAGGACGCGAGGCAACTCGCCCTGGCGCGCTTCATCAGGGCGGGGTTCCTCCGCAGGCAAGATGACAGGTTGGGGGAGGCGATCGCCCTGCTTGAAGGCATCGTTGGGGCAACGCCCATAGGAACCTCCTCGGTGCTCGCCTCTCTGTACGAGCAGTGCGGGCGAGCGGAGGACGCCGCATCTCTTCGTGAACGCGAGCTGTTCTCGAGCCTCGGTGGGGTCATGGGGGGCATCTGCGCCCAGCTGCTGGCCCATCCATCCAAGGCGCAGGCGGATGCGCTGCTCAAGGCTGGGAACGCCCTCGTGTCGGGCTTTGAGCTGGAGGAGCACCTGCCCGAGACCGCCCTTACCTTCTGGGCCGGGGCAGCGGCGGCTTCGGCCCAGCTTGAGGAGGCGACGGAGGCAGCATCCTATCTCGCCAGGTTCGCAGGCCTGGCGGAGAAGGTCATCTGCGCGGCGGAGCAAGGTGAGAGGTTCCCTGCCGGTCCCCTCTTCGAGCACGTCTTCGCCCCCGGCAACGCGGCGGACATGGTGCGACCCCCGGCATCAATGGTGAGGAAGGGCCTTCTTTCCATGGTCGAGGGCCGCGGCGAATGGAGCTTGGTCGCACAGGATTCCAAGGTCGCGAGAGCCCTTGCCCGCATAAGGCAACTCTAGCAAGCGCGACGGGCGCCGCACGCACAGAGCACTCGTACGCGCGGCCTGCTCCACCCAGGGCGCCCTGTTATCCTTGCGGGCAGCCGCCCGGGGGCATTGCCATCGGCGAAGCCCAATGCGTGCCGGAACACGCCATCGTATGGGTGATTCTGCCTATTGCCCCCACGCGCCGAAGCTTGGGTGTGTGGCTCGGGCATTCCGTTCAATATGATTGTCATTGTCGTACCACCTGCGGGCGGCTGGTTTCATCGGCGCAAAATGACCAACCCTGGCGCAGGAGTTCTTGCCAAAATGGCGTGGGGAGCCGGGGCACGTTCCCTAGCATGTGTCCCGTGAGTCCAAAGGCGAGCGTTGCGTCCGGAGAAGGGGAGTAAGCGATGGCAAAGTCAGACATCGAGATCGCACAGGAGGCCGAGATTCGGCCCATTGGCGAGATTGCCGAGAAGCTGGGCCTCACCGACGACGAGCTCATCCCCTACGGCCACCACATGGCCAAGGTGGACGTCACCAAGATGGCCGACAAGCCCAAGAAGGCCAAGCTCGTCCTCGTGACCGCCATCAATCCCACGCCCGCCGGCGAGGGCAAGACCACCACCTCCGTCGGACTGGCCGACGCCATGAACGCCCTCGGTCACAAGACGGTGCTCGCTCTGCGCGAGCCCTCTCTGGGGCCGGTTTTCGGTGTCAAGGGTGGTGCGGCAGGTGGCGGATACGCCCAGGTCATTCCCATGGAGAACATCAACCTCCACTTCACCGGCGACTTCCATGCCATCGAGAACGCCAACAACCTGCTGGCCGCCATGCTCGACAACCACATCAAGCAGGGCAACGAGCTGGTCATCGACCCGCGCCGCATCGTGTGGAAGCGCGCGATGGACATGAACGACCGCCAGCTGCGCAAGATCGTGGACGGCCTGGGCGGCGTGGCCAACGGCATGCCGCGCGAGGACGGCTTCGACATCACCGTGGCCTCCGAGGTCATGGCCATCTTCTGCCTGGCCACCGACCTCATGGACCTCAAGGCGCGCCTGGGGCGCGTCGTGGTGGCCTACACCTTTGACCGCAAGCCCGTCACCGCACACGACCTCAAGGCGGAAGGCGCCATGACGGCGCTGCTCAAGGACGCCATCTCGCCCAACCTGGTGCAGACCCTCGAGCACAACCCCGCCTTCGTGCATGGCGGCCCGTTCGCCAACATCGCCCACGGCTGCAACTCCGTCTCCGCCACCACCACGGCCATGAGGCTCGGCGACTACGTGGTGACCGAGGCGGGCTTCGGGGCCGACCTGGGTGCCGAGAAGTTCTGCGACATCAAGTGCCGCCTCGCGGGTCTCACGCCCGATGCCTGCGTGGTGGTCGCCACGGTGCGCGCGCTCAAGCACCACGGCGGCGTGGCCAAGGCAGACCTCAACAACGAGAACCTCGAAGCCCTCGAGGCGGGCCTGCCCAACCTCCTGCAGCACGTGGACAACATGAAGAACGTCTATGGCCTGCCCGTCGTGGTGGCCATCAACGCGTTCCCCACCGACACCAAGGACGAGCTCGACCTCGTCGAAGCCAAGTGCAGGGAGCTGGGCGTGAACGTGGCCCTCTCCGAGGTGTGGGCCAAGGGAGGCGAGGGCGGACGTGCTCTGGCCGAGGAGGTCGTGCGCCTCTGCGACGAGCCCTCGAACTTCCGGTTCAGCTACGAGCTGGGCGGCATCAGGGAGTCCATCGAGGCCATCGCGAGGCGCGTGTATCGCGCCGACGGGGTCGACTTCACCACTTCTGCCGAGAAGCAGATAACGCAGCTCGAGGACCAAGGCTTCACCAACATGCCGGTGTGCATGGCCAAGACGCAGTACTCCTTCTCTGACGATGCGGCCAAGCTCGGCGCACCCGAGGGCTTCCGCATCACCGTGCGCAGCGTGAAGGTCTCTGCCGGCGCGGGCTTCGTCGTGGCGCTCACCGGCGACATCATGACCATGCCTGGGCTGCCCAAGCGGCCCGCGGCGGAGGGAATCGACGTCACCGAGGACGGCCGCATCGTGGGCCTCTTCTAGAGCGTCGCCTTCGCCGTCCGCGCGGAGCGCGCGCTGTGGGAACATCGACGGGGTCAAGCAAAAGCATCCTGGGTGCCGGGAGCCCCTGCCCCGGTGCCCAGGCGTCGTTTGGAGCAAACATGGAAGACCGCCTAGTGCAGAGGAGCTGCGAGGACTTCTCGCACGACCTCGCGGCCAGGGTGTCGAGTCCCGCAGGCGGCGCGGCCGTCGCTTACGTCGCCTCCCTGGGTGCCGCCCTGGGCTCCATGGCAGCAGAGTTCACCCTGGGCAAGTCTCGCTACGCCGATGTGGAGGGGGAGGTCAGGGAGGCCCTGGACGAGCTCGGGCGGATCCGTCTGAGGCTCGTCGAGCTCGTGGACGAGGACGCCCGTTCGCTCGAGCCTCTGACCCGAGCCTACGCCCTGCCCGCGGGCGACCCCCGAAGGCCCGCCGCCCTCGAGGAGGCGGGCCGAGGCGCCTGCGAGGTCCCCCTCGAGCTCATGGGACTCGTCGCCCGGGCGATCCCGCAGCTGGAGCTCCTGGGCGAGAAGGGATCGCGGCTGCTCGTCTCGGACGTGGGCTGCGCCGCGGCGCTCTGCGGGGCGTCGCTCTCGGCGGCAAGCCTGAACGTCTACGTGAACACGCGCTCGCTCGTGCGGCGCGACGTGGCGGATGGGCTCGACGCCCGCTGCGATGCGCTCCTGGCGCAGTGGGAGCCAAGGGCCGAGGCGCTGCTGCGCGCGGTCACGCGCGCCTTGAGGGAGAGGGGCTAGCATGTCCAGGGAACTGAGGGGTGCCCCCGTCGCCGCAGCCATCGCCGAGGGGCTGCGCCGGCGCGTGGATGCCCTCGCCGAAGCCGGGAGGCCACCCGTGCTGGCGGTCCTTCGCGTGGGGGAGAGGCCCGACGACCTCAGCTACGAGCGCGGCCTCCAGAAGAGGGCGGACGCGCTCGGCATCGGCCTGAGGAGGGTCCTGCCGCCCGAGGGCTGCGGCCAGGGGGAGCTAGAGGCGGCCATTCGCTCCGTCAACGAGGACGACGAGGTCTCCGGCTGCCTCATGTTCCGTCCGCTTCCCGCGGGGCTCGACGGGGAGGCTGCCTGCACCCTGCTCGCTCCTGGGAAAGACGTGGACGGCGTCACGCCTCTCTCGCTTGCCAAGGTCTTCTCGGGCAGGGGACGTGGCTTCGCGCCCTGCACGGCGGAGGCGGCCCTGCGCCTCCTCGACCACTACGGCATCGGGCTCTCGGGCAGGCGCGTGACCGTCGTGGGGCGCTCGCTGGTCGTGGGACGTCCGCTGGCGCTGCTGCTGCAGGCGCGTGACGCTACCGTGACGCTCTGCCACAGCAGGACCCGTGACCTCGCCGCCGCATGCCGCGGGGCCGAGGTCCTCGTCGTCGCCACGGGCAGGCCCCGCATGGTCGGCGCGGACTTCGTCACTCCCGGCCAGGTGGTGGTGGACGTGGGCATAAACTGGGACGGCGAGGCGGGCAGGCTTGTGGGCGACGTCGACTTCGACGCGGTGGCGCCCCTCGTCTCTGCCATCACGCCGGTCCCGGGCGGGATCGGCTCCATAACGACGGCCGTGCTCATGGAGCACGTGGTGAGTGCGGCCGAGCTGCGGCACTGATTCAGACGTTGACGGTGCATGGCGCCGCGCCCGCGCGCGGCCGGAGGGAAGGCAGGTGCATGGAACGGGACGAGGCCCAGGTGGCGCATGGGATAGACAGGCCGCGGGTGGAGGCGGCGATGAGGGAGTTCCTTCTCGCCATAGGGGAGGACCCCGACCGCGAGGGGCTCAGGGGCACCCCCGACCGCGTGGCGCGCGCCTGCGAGGAGCTGTTCGGGGGGCTCTCGGACGACCCTGCCCGCCACCTGCGCAAGCAGTTCCAGGAGGACCACAACCAGGAGATGGTCATCGTCCGGGACATCCCCTTCCACTCGATGTGCGAGCATCACCTCCTGCCCTTCATCGGCAAGGCGCACGTTGCCTACATCCCGCGCGCAGGTCGCATCACCGGGCTCTCAAAGATCGCCCGCTGCGTGGCGGGCTATGCGGCCCGTCCCCAGCTGCAGGAGCGTCTCACGGCCGAGGTGGCCGATGCCTTCGTGACCGAGCTCGACCCCCTTGGCGTGATGGTGGTCATCGAGGCGGAGCATACCTGCATGACCATGCGCGGAATTCGCGCGGCAGGCTCCCTCACGGTGACCTCGGCGGTGCGCGGTTGCTTCAAGAATGACGTGAAGACGCGTGAGGAGGCCCTGCGCCTCCTGGGCGTGAGCAACTAGGGCGCAGCACGCTGCAGTATCTGACGAGAGGGGCATCCCGTTGGCAGGCGGACGGCGTGATGCCCAAGAGCTGAAAGGCCCGCATCACATGAGCTACAAGATTCCGTTCGAGGTACCTGACTGGGACTTCGACGGGGCCATGGGGCGGCTTCACGCCACCCTGCGCCTCGGCATCAGCCCCATGCTCGAGAGCGTGGAGGACATGCTCGCGGAGCTCGGGAACCCCGACCTTCGCTTCCGCAGCCTGCAGGTCGCGGGCACGAACGGCAAGACGTCCACCTCCCGCTACGCGGCGGCGATCCTGCGCGGGGAGGGGCTCAAGGTGGGCCTCTACACCTCGCCCGAGCTCGTGAGCTACACCGAGCGCATAGATGTGGGCGGAGCCCCCATATCCGAGCGCGACTTCGCCCAGGCGATCGCCGCCGCGGCGGAGGCCGGACGACGCGTCAACGCCGCCCGGGAGGCCTCGGGCGAGCGTCCCTACGACATCACCGAGTTCGACCTGCTCACCGTGGGCGCCTGCGTCGCCTTCGCGCTTCTGGGGGCGGAGGTCGTGGTGCTCGAGTGCGGTATGGGCGGCCGCTGGGACGCCACCACGGCTGTGGGCTCCATCGAGTCCGTCGCCGTGACGGGGGTGGGCCTCGACCACACCCGCATCCTGGGTGACACCCTCGAGAAGATCGCGGGCGAGAAGGCCGCCATCATCCGTTCCGGAAGGAGCTGCGTCTTGGGCGTGGGCACCGCCACCCCGGCGAGCGTCGAGGACGTCTTCCTCCGGCGCTGCGCCGACGAGGGTGTGGCACCGACGCTCCTCAGGCCCGCCAGGCTCGAGGACGCGGTGGGGGAGCTCCACCCCGGACTGCCGCGCACCCACGGGGACCTTCCCCATGCCAGCTACGAGGTCCTGCGGCGACCGGGGCGCATAGGCGGATCCCTGGTGTTCGACGTCACGACCCCGCGCTCGCGCTACCGCGAGCTCTCGGCCCTGAAGCCCGTCTACCAGGCCGCCAACGTGGCCTGTGCCGTGGTGCTCTGCGAGGACTTTCTGGGACGCGGGCTCAATCCCGAGGCGCTCTTCGAGTCCGTGGTCTGCTGCCCCACGCCCGGCCGCTTTGACGTGGTGCGCGCCGACCCCGTGGGACTCATCGACGCCTGCCACAACCCGCAGTCCGTGGGGGTGTTCCTCTCGGCCGTGAGGGAGGTGGCTCCCGAGGTGGCGACGAGGCCCACCCTGCTCTGCGCCGTCCTGGCGGACAAGGACGTGGATGGGATCGTCGGCCTGCTTGCCCCGGAGTTCCCCCGCGTGGTCGTCACGCAGACGTCCTCGCCGCGCGCCCTGGCGGCGCACGAGCTTGCCGAGCGCTTCCGCGCCCATGCCGCAGAGCCGGTGGGGGAGTATGCGAGCTGCGGAGAGGCGCTGGCCGCCCTGGTGGGAGAGGCCTTCGTCGCCTGTGGTTCCATCACGCTTGCGGGAGAGGTCGCGGCCGCCCTGCGCTAGCCATCTGCTACAATTGCCCGAGCTACCCAAATGGGTCATGGCGCGAGCATGTCCGTCCGCGTGGCGCCGTCCTATGACAGCAAAGGAGCACAGCCTTAATGTCAGACCTACTTGACCAGCTCATCACCCCTGAGGTGCGCATGGTGCTCTACCTCATGGTCGCCTGCGTCGTCATGCTCTATATCCTCTCCATCGTCTACGTCATCCGCGACGCCCAGCGGCGCGGTGCCGAGCCCTGGTGGCTCTGGGCGATCATCTCGGTGATCCCCATCGTGGGCCTTCTCGCCTACGTGATCCTGCGCCCCAGCAGCTACCTGGTCGACCGCGAGGAGCAGGACCTGGACATCGCCCTGCGCGAGCACCAGCTCTCGCACTACGGCATCTGTCCCAAGTGCGGAGCTCCCATCGACCGCGACTTCGTGGTCTGCCCCATCTGCAACACGCAGGTGCGCAACGTCTGCCCCACCTGCCACCGCCCGCTCAATGCGGACTGGAAGGTCTGCCCCTACTGCCGTACCCGCATCCAGTAGCCCTAAGGCCAACGTAGTTCCGACGCCAGGCGCCTCCGTCACCGCGACGGGGGCGCCTGACTTGTGCGCGACGGACCTCTGACGTCGTGCGGCCCGCTTCGTTACGCATGCGTTTCGATGGGCGGGAAGGTACGTGACGTCGTTCTCGCGCGCCCCACCCCGGGGAATAAGGTCCCGAGAAAAGCCGCCGTTCCGATGCGGCGCAGAAAGGAAGCGCATGTACCTAGAGAACATCCATTCGCCCCAGGACGTGAAGGCCCTCGCGAGCGACCAGCTGCCGGTCCTCGCACAGGAGATCAGGGACGCGCTACTGAGGCGCGCCGCGGCGCACGGTGGGCACTTCGGCCCCAACTTCGGCTTCGTCGAGGCGACGATCGCCCTGCACTACGTGTTCGACTCGCCTCGCGACCACTTCGTCTTCGACGTCTCGCACCAGACCTACCCGCACAAGATGCTCACAGGGCGCGTCGACGCCTACCTCGACCCCGCGCGCTACGACGAGGTCAGCGGCTACAGCAACCCCGCCGAGTCGGACCACGACCTCTTCGAGGTCGGCCACACCTCGACCTCCATCAGCCTGGCACTGGGGCTGGCCAAGGCCCGCGACCTCGCCGGGAGGCACGAGAACGTCGTCGCGGTCATAGGCGACGGGTCCCTCAGCGGGGGAGAGGCCCTCGAGGGCCTGGACGTCGCCGGCGAGCTGGGCAGCAACTTCGTCATCGTCTTCAACGACAACCAGATGTCCATCGCCGAGAACCACGGCGGCATGTACGCGGGCCTCGCCCGCCTGCGCGAGACGGGGGGCAAGGCGGAGGACAACCTCTTCCGGGCCATGGGCCTCGACTACCGCTACGTGGCGGACGGCAACGACTGCGCGGCCCTCGTCGCCGCCTTCGAGGAGGTCCGCGACATCGACCATCCCGTGGTGGTCCACGTCAACACCCTGAAGGGCAAGGGCTACGCCCCCGCCGAGCAGGACCCCGAGCCCTGGCACTACAACGCCCCCTTCGACCTCGCCACGGGGCGTCCCCTCCGCCAGGGCTCCGGCGAGGGCTACGGCTCCATCACGGCGCGCTACCTGCTCGAGCGCGCCAAGTCGGACCGCGACCTCCTCGTGCTCGCCGCCGCAGTGCCCGGCACCCTGGGCCTCGGGCCCTCCCAGCGCGCGGACCTCGGCGAGCACTACCTGGACGTCGGCATCGCCGAGGAGACTGCCGTCGCCCTGGCCTCCGGAGCGGCGAAGGCAGGGGCGCACGTCGTCTTCGGCACGCAGGCGACCTTCCTGCAGCGCGTCTACGACCAGCTCTCGCAGGACCTCTCCATCAACCACAACCCTGCGACCATCGTGGGTGCCAACGCCTCGGTCTGGGGCATGAGCGACGTGACCCACGCCGCCTTCTACTCCATCCCCATGGTGGCCAACATCCCCGGCATCACCTACCTCGCCCCCACCAACGTGGAGGAGTACCTCTCCATGCTCGGGTGGTCGCTCGACCAGGAGGAGGGCCCGGTCTACATCGCCCTTCCCGCCGGTCCCGTGCGGCACGCGCCCGAGGGCGCCGTCCAGCGCGACGACTACTCCCAGACCCGCTGGGAGCACGCGCGCGTGGGCAAGAGGGTCGCGATCCTCGCGTTGGGGGACTTCTTCGGCCTGGGAGAGCGGGCGGCGGACCTCCTCGCCGAGCACGGGGTGGAGGCCACGCTGGTCAACCCCCTCTTCGCCTCCGGTCTCGACGAGGGCGCCCTGGACAAGATCGCCCGCACGCACGAGCTCGTCGTGACCCTCGAGGACGGCTCGGTGGACGGCGGCTTCGGCCAGTGCGTGGCGGGTCGGCTCGCGGCCGACCCCTCCACGAGGGTCCTGGTCCGCGGCTTCGCGAAGGCCTTCTACGACCGCTACGACGCGGACGAGCTCCTGCGCGAGGCGCGGCTCGCCCCCGAGCAGGTCTGCGAGGACGTTCTGGCCCAGCTGGGGGCATAGCCACCGCGCGGGGCGGGCGAGAGGGGCGTGCGTGCGCGGTCGCGGATGGCTCCTCTCGCCCGCGTCGTCCATGTGGCCTCCTTGGGGCGATGGGTTCCAAGTGCGCTGTCTGGGCTGACCGGAGGCCCAGGATGTGGTAAACCTTTGCCCTGTAGCCAAACGGAGGTTTCCCAGCATGCTCTCTTGCGACAGGCCAGCGTCTGCCAGCTCCACCCGAACTCCGACTATCTAGGCGTCTGTCCCTTCACGGCAGCGAGCTGCCTGTGGCAGGCGCCTCAACCGCTCGGCCCCAGAGGGAGGTCGGGCGTTTTTTCTTGTACCGACGAGCATGGCAAGCGACCAGCTGCAAGGAAAGGTTTTACAACTATGAAGGCACTCTTCAACGACGGCCGCGTGGACGAGGTCCCCGAGGACGAGGAGCTCCACGTCATCCGCCACTCTGCCGCGCACATCATGGCGCAGGCCATCAAGCGCCTGTACCCCGAGGCCGACTTCGCCTACGGTCCCGCCACTGAGAACGGCTTCTACTACGACATCGACCTGCCCGGGGGCCAGAAGATCACCGACGAGGACCTTCCCGCCATCGAGGCCGAGATGCGCAAGGTGGCCAAGGAGAACCTCAAGTTCGAGACCTACGAGCTCCCCCGTGCCGAGGCCATCGAGCACATGAGGGAGAGGGGGGAGAAGTACAAGGTCGAGCACATCGGCGACCTCCCCGAGGACGCGCGCATCACCTTCTACAGGCAGGGCGAGTACGTCGACATGTGCGTGGGGCCCCACCTCATGTACACCAAGGCCCTCAAGGCCTTCAAGCTCACCGGCGTGTCGGGCGCCTACTGGAAGGGCGACAGCTCCAACAAGATGCTCACCCGCGTGAGCGGCACCGCCTTCCGCAGCAAGGACGAGCTCGCGGCCTGGGAGCACATGCTCGAGGAGGCCGAGAAGCGCGACCACCGCAAGATAGGCCGCGAGATGGACCTCTTCATGATGAGCGACGCGGGTCCGGGATTTCCCTTCTGGCTCCCCAACGGCATGCGCGTCAAGAACGCCCTCATGCAGTACTGGCAGGAGATGCAGGACGCCTACGGCTACGAGCAGGTGCAGACGCCCATCATCCTCTCGCGCAAGCTCTGGGAGACCTCGGGCCACTGGGACCACTACAAAGAGAACATGTACACCACCCTCATCGACGATGAGGACTACGCGGTGAAGCCCATGAACTGCCCGGGTGCCTGCCTGATCTACAAGAGCCGTCCGCGCTCCTACCGCGACCTGCCCCTCAAGCTCGCCGAGGCCGGGCTCGACCACCGTCACGAGCTCAAGGGCGCCCTGCACGGCCTCTTCCGCGTGCGCGAGTTCACCCAGGACGACGCCCACCTCTTCATCCGTCCCGACCAGATCACCGAGCAGGTGACGGACACGGCGCACCTGATCACCACCTACTACGCTCAGTTCGGCTTCCCCTACCGCGTCGAGCTCTCCACCCGCCCGGAGGACTCCATGGGCTCCGACGAGGACTGGGAGCAGGCAGAGGCGGGCCTCAAGGAGGCGCTCGACTCCATGGGCGTCGAGTACACGCTCAACGAGGGCGACGGCGCCTTCTATGGCCCCAAGATTGACTTCCACCTGCAGGACTGCCTGGGCCGCACCTGGCAGTGCGGCACCATCCAGCTCGACTTCCAGCTCCCCCAGAACTTCGAGCTCGAGTACACTGCCCCCGACGGCAGCAAGCAGCGCCCCATCATGATCCACCGCGCCGGCTTCGGATCCTTCGAGCGCTTCACCGGCATGCTCATCGAGCAGTACGCCGGCAAGTTCCCCACCTGGCTGAGCCCCTGCCAGGTCAAGGTCCTTCCCGTGTCCGAGAAGGCCCGCGACTACGCCAAGGAGGTCGGCGAGAGGCTGCGCGCCGCCGGCATCCGCGTCAAGGTGGACGAGCGCGACGAGAAGATCGGCTACAAGATTCGTGAGGCGCGCTCCATCGACCGCGTGCCCTACATGCTCATCCTGGGCGAGAAGGAAGCTGAGGCGGGCAACATCAGCGTCCGCGACCGCTCCAACGAGACCCACCAGACGAGCCTCGAGGAGTTCGTTGCCAGCGTGACGGCAGAGATCGCCGAACGTCGCGGCTAGGCGTGGGGGGCCGTCCTCAGAGCGAGGTCGAGAGGGGGTTCTCCCAGAGGGTCGGGGCACGGCGCACGCGCGTCGTGCGCGCCGGCTCCCGGGAGGGGCTCCTCTCGCGTCTGTGCCTGCCCGGGGACGCCCTCGTGGTGCCGACCCTCGGAGGCATGCCCGTGGGGGTGCCGGACCTGCGCGTCCTCGCTCCCGAGGCGCGGGGGCAGGGCAGGGCGGTCGTGGCCGACAACACGCTCGCGAGCTCCTTTGGCGCGGCGCCGCTCAGGCGTGGTGCGCACCTGGCGGTGGAGCTCCTCGACCCCGTCCTGGGAGAGGGCGCGGGTCTGGCCGCGGTGAGCCTCTCGCGCGACTCGCGGCGCGTCGCGGGACTGGACGAGGCTGTGGACGCGCTCGACGGCGCGAGTGCGGGGGAGCTCGAGGCGCTCGTGGCGGCGCTTCCTGCTTTCGACCTGCGCCGACGTGCCGCGAACGACGAGGCGATGGTCGTCGCCTGCTACCTGCGCTGCCATCCCGCCGTCTCGGGGCTGCGCTATCCCGGGCTTCCCGATGACCCAGACCACGAGGCTGCGGCGGCATTGCTCTTCGACGGATTCGGNCCCATCGGCATCATCGCCGCCGTCATCCCCACCACCAACCCCACCTCGACGGCCATCTTCAAGACGCTGGTCTGCCTCAAGACCCGCAACGCCATCATCATCAGCCCGCACCCCCGCGCCAAGCAGTGCACCATCGAGGCCGCGCGCGTGGTCCGCGACGCCGCCGAGGCGGCGGGCCTGCCCAAGGGCATCATCTCGTGGATCGACGAGCCCTCGCTCGCCCTCACCAACGAGCTGATGCACTCCTGCGACACCATCCTCGCCACGGGCGGCCCCGGCATGGTCAACGCCGCCTACAGCTCGGGCAAGCCCGCCCTGGGCGTCGGCCCCGGCAACAACCCCGCGATCATCGACGACTCCGCGGACGTCGAGCTCTCGGTCAACTCGATCATCCACTCCAAGACCTTCGACTACGGCATGATCTGCGCCACCGAGCAGAACGTGATTGTCCTCGACGGCGTCTACGACGCGGTCAAGGCCGAGTTCGAGAAGCGCGGCTGCTACTTCCTGAAGGGCGAGGAGGCGGACAAGGTCGTCAACCTCGTCATCAAGGACGGCGGCGCGGTCAACGCCGCCATGGTGGGCCAGTCCGCCTACCACATCGCCTGCGAGGCGGGCGTGGACGTCCCCAGGTCCACCAAGGTCCTGATTGGCGAGACCGAGTCCGTCGAGCCCTCCAACCGCTGGGCGCACGAGAAGCTCACCACCATCCTGGGCATGTACCGCGCCAAGGACTTCGACGACGCCATCGCGAAGGCATCGCGCCTGGTCGCCGACGGCGGCTACGGCCACACGAGCTCCCTCTTCTGTGACGTGCGCGAGACCGAGAAGCTCGAGAAGCACCAGAATGCCATGAAGACCTGCCGCATCCTGGTCAACACCCCCGCTGCCCAGGGCGGCATCGGTGACATCTACAACTTCATGATGACCCCGTCGCTCACCCTCGGCTGCGGAACCTGGGGAGGCAACTCCGTCTGCGGAAACGTCGGCGTCGCCAACCTGCTCAATGTCAAGGACGTGGCAGAGAGGCGTGAGAACATGCTGTGGCTCCGTACCCCCGAGAAGGTCTACTTCAAGAAGGGCTGCATGCCCGTCGCCCTGGACGAGCTGGGCACGGTCATGGGCAAGAAGCGCTGCTTCATCGTCACCGACCAGTTCCTCTACAAGAACGGCTTCACCAAGCCCATCGAGGACAAGCTCGACCAGATGGGCATCGTGCACTCCAGCTTCTGGAACGTCGAGCCCGACCCCTCGCTGCAGTCCGCGCTCGAGGGCCTGCAGCAGATGAAGGCCTTCGAGCCCGACGTGATCATCGCCATGGGCGGCGGCTCGGCCATGGACTGCGGCAAGATCATGTGGTCGATGTACGAGAACCCGGACGAGAAGTTCGAGGACATGTCCGCCGACTTCATGGACATCCGCAAGCGCGTCTACACCTTCCCCAAGATGGGCAAGAAGGCCTACTTCGTGGCCATCCCCACCTCCTCGGGCACCGGCTCCGAGGTCACGCCCTTCGCCATCATCACCGACAAGACGACCGGCGTTAAGTGGCCCATCACCGACTACGAGCTCATGCCCAACATGGCCATCGTGGACACGGACAACATGATGACCCAGCCGCGTGGCCTCACCTCGTCCTCTGGCGTCGACGTCCTGACCCACTGCCTCGAGGCCTACGTGTCGGTCATGGCGTCCGACTACACCGACCCCCTGGCACTCCAGGGCATGAAGCTGGTCTTCGACTACCTGCCCCGCGCCTACGACAACCCGACCGACGTCGAGGCCCGCGACCACATGGCGAACGCCTCCTGCCTGGGTGGCCTCGCCTTCGCCAACGCGTTCCTCGGCATCAACCACTCCATGGCGCACAAGCTGGGCGCCTTCCACCACATCCCGCACGGCTGGGCCAACGCGGTGATCCTCACGCGCGTCATGCGCTACAACGCGGCCGAGCGCCCCACCCGCATGGGCACCTTCCCGCAGTATGACCATCCCAAGACCCTGCACCGCTACGCCGAGGCCGCCCGCTACTGTGGCGTCACCGGCAAGGACGACCAGGAGGTCTTCGAGAAGTTCGTCGCCAAGATCCAGGAGCTCTTCGACTACGTGGGCGTCCATCGCACCATCGCCGAGTACGGCGTGGACGAGAAGAACTTCCTCGACAACCTCGACGCCATGGTGGAGCAGGCCTTCAACGACCAGTGCACCGGCGCGAACCCCCGCTATCCCCTGATGAGCGAGATCAAGGAGCTCTACCTCGATGCCTACTACGGCCGCGAGCCTAGCTCCTACGAGGACTAGCGCTGCGGGAGGTCGAAGGAAGCAACGATTCGTGACCCACGAGGAGGATCGCAATGAAGCTGTCTGACGGCAAGGTCGAATTGGTGCGTCGTGGCAACAAGGTCGTCTACCACGATGGTGACAGGCTCGTTAAGGTGTTCAACAGCGAGAAGCCCGCGGCCGACGTGTTCAACGAGGCCCTCAACCTCGCGCGCGTCCAGGGCGTGGGCATCCGCGTCCCCGAGGTGCTCGAGGTCTCCCGCGTGGAGGAGGGCGAGCACAAGGGCTCCTGGGCCCTTGCCACCCGCTACGTCCACGGCGTGACGCTGCTCGAGGTCGCCCAGGGCGATCCCGAGGGGAGGGGGCGCTACCTGGAGCAGCTGGTGGACCTCCAGGCGGAGGTCCACTCCTTCGAGGCGCCCCTGCTCAACCGCCAGAAGGACAAGCTGGCACGCATGATAGCCAGCTGCAAGGGCATCGACCCCTCCGTGCGCTACGACCTCGAGATGCGCGTCGACGGGATGAAGCCCGGCATGAGGGTGTGCCACGGCGACTTCGTCCCCTCCAACGTGATCGTGAGCGAGGACGGCAACGAGCTCTACGTCTGCGACTGGGCGCACGTCACCGCCGGCCTGCCCGAGCTTGACGCCGCCATGACCTACCTGCTCTTCAGCCTCGAGGACCCCGAGCTTGCCGAGGAGTACCTGGTCATCTACTCGCGGCGTACCGACACGCCCAAGCAGGTCGTGCACTACTGGCTGCCCGTCGTCGCCGCCGCGGAGCTCTCGCGTAACCGCAAGGTCAACGAGGAGAAGCTCGCCGGTATGGTCAACGTGGGCGACTACGAGTAGGCAACGGGGCATGGCCCGCCACGTGAGTTAGGGATGCAGGGGACCCGGAGAGCCTTTCGGGTCCCCTGCGCATGACGCCCCAGCAAGGACAAGGCCCGAAGGAAGGGGAGAGATGCGCGCAAAGACCACTCGAAGGGGACTTGCCAGGCTTGCCTGCCTGGCCTTCGCCCTGGTGCTTGCCGTGGGTGCGGGGCTCTCGCTCGCTGGATGCAAGCAGGCGGAGGAGCAGCTCATACGGGCTGGCCTCACGCAAAGCCTGGACGCGCTCAAGAACCCGAGCAGGGAGTCGCTGGAGCCTTACGTGTCGCAGCTGGGGCAGGACGGCGTGAGCAGGCTCGAAGGCTGTGGGATCGACGTGTACGACCTTGCCGCGCACGTACTCAAAGGCTTCGACTACCAGCTGGGGGACGTGAGCGTGGATGGTGACACGGCGACCGCCGCCGTGCACGTCAAGGGGCGCGACCTCGCCCCGGCGCTCGAGGCGACCTGGTCGGGCTTTTCCTCCGGCGAGGGGATGGCCGAGCTCGTCTCCGCCTACCAGGACGGCGGGGAGGCCGCCGTGGCGCAGAAGCTCCTCTCCCGCTTCTACGAGAACCTGGACGCAAGTGACGCCCAGGTCGAGGGTGACGTTACGCTCGACCTGGTGAAGGGCGAGGATGGCTGGCAGCCCACGAAGGATGACGCCCAGAGGATGGCGGACGTCCTGTTCGGCAACATCGACCTCTCGTCCCTGGAGTCCCTCGTCTAGCCCTGGCGTCTGAGCAGCGAGAGACGGGGCGCGGGCCGAAGACGGTCTGCGCCCCGCATCGTTCGCAACCCGCGCTGTTGGCCAGTGCTGTCTACTCGTCCTCCGCCAGGCCCCGTGGCTCAAGCTGACGGTAGGTCAGGTACTCGAAGGGCACGCCCCCCGCCGTGACGCCACCCTCCTCGCGCGACTCGATCCTCCAGCCAGGAAGGTCGTCGAGCCGGGGAAACCAGGCGTCGGCCTCCGCCTCGACGTAGTTCATCGTCACGTAGGCGCGCTCGCACCAGGGTAGGAGCTCCTGGTAGACGCTCTGTCCTCCTATGAGCCAAACTTCGTCGGGAGTCGTGTCCGCGACGAGGCCCAGCGCCTCCTCGATGCCGCTCGCGACCTCCACGCCCTCGGGCAGGCCCCCTGCCCCGCGCGTGAGCACGACGTTGCGGCGTCCCCTGAGGGGGNCGCCGTCTCGGGGCTGCGCTATCCCGGGCTTCCCGATGACCCAGACCACGAGGCTGCGGCGGCATTGCTCTTCGACGGATTCGGGCCCCTCGTGGACTTCCGGCTGGCGGGGGAGGCCTCCTGGTGTCGCGTCGCCTGCGGCGGGGGAGACGCACGGGGGCTCGTGGCACGGCTGGAGGCACGGCTGTGCCGTCAAGGCTGCTGACCCCGGGCGTTCCCTCTGCCCTTTTGTGCGCCTCGCTGCCCGAAATGGGGTCGCGGGCCTGGCAGCGGGCGGCGGCGGGGTATGGGGCGCTTCTGGCATCTTGCCCTTTCGTCCACGAAGCCTCCCCATGCGTTCTTCCTTCCGTACGTTCTTCTTGCCCCCGATGTTCTCTATGCACATCTCTGAAATCGTTTCGGTCCCAACTGGGGTTTTGTAAGCGAGAAGTAAGAGACTTGCATAGAGAACGCCCGCAGGGGCGTGGCGGCTTGCATAGAGAACGCCTGCAGGGCCGCGACGGCATAGAGAACGCCCGCAGGGGCGCAGTTGCTTGCATAGAGAACGCTCCAGGCGAGAGGGACGCGCGCTCCGTCGCCGCATGGCGTCAGTGGCCTCGTTGCCTTGCGGCCCAATTGCGCCGCTGGGCGCCAATTAGGGTCCACTTGTACATCGTTTGGTAGACAACCGCAGGTAGAGGTGCAAGTCTGAAACGCTTAGGCCTGCCTTTGCACATATCCCCGCAAGGCTTTTTCGCTATGATTAGGACCGTACGTAGAGCCCTACGTAGACGGCATCACCGACTGCGGTGCCCTACCTTACGCGAAAGGGGAAGCATGGCAAAGGCCGAGAAAGTCATCGACAGCGTCGATGCCCTGGCAGAGCGTATCGCGCAGATGCGCGTGGCCCAGGCCGAGTTCGCAACGTTCACCCAGGAGCAGGTCGACAGGATCTTCTACGAGGCGGCCATGGCCGCCGACAAGGCCCGCATCCCGCTGGCCAAGCTCGCGGTGGAAGAGACCCACATGGGCCTCGTCGAGGACAAGGTCATCAAGAACCACTATGCGGCCGAGTACATCTACAACAAGTACCGCAACACCAAGACCTGTGGCGTGATATTCGAGGACAAGGCCTACGGCTTCAAGAAGATTGCCGAGCCCATCGGCATCATCGCCGCCGTCATCCCCACCACCAACCCCACCTCGACGGCCATCTTCAAGACGCTGGTCTGCCTCAAGACCCGCAACGCCATCATCATCAGCCCGCACCCCCGCGCCAAGCAGTGCACCATCGAGGCCGCGCGCGTGGTCCGCGACGCCGCCGAGGCGGCGGGNGCCGCCCATGGTGAGCTCCACGAAGCGGCGCATGTCGGCGCGGTTGCGCACCAGGAGCGCGCCGTCGCGCCCTATGCCCCAGCTGGGGGTGACGGAGACTATCGCGTTCATCATGGCTTCCCTAGACCGCGATGGGGATGTTCTTGACCTGCGGCCCGTGCTCGTAGCCCTCCACGACGAGGTCGTCGGTGGTGAAGTCGTAGAAGTCGTGCACCTCGGGGTTCAGGCTCACCTTGGGCGCAGGGTGGGTCGGGCGCGAGATGAGCTCCCGCACGATGTCCACGTGGCGGTCGTAGATGTGGGCGTCGGCGATCATGTGCACGAGCTCGCCGGCCACCATGTCGTTGGCCTGGGCGACCATCATGAGCAGGAGCGCGTACTGGCAGACGTTCCAGTTGTTCGCGGCGAGCACGTCCTGGCTGCGCTGGACGAGCAGCATGTTGAGGGTCGGCCTCTCGTCGCCCTCCGCATGGGTCACGTTGTAGATGGCGTTGAAGGCGCAGGGATAGAGGTTCATCTCGCTGAGGTCGCCGAAGGTGTACAGGTTGGTCATGATGCGGCGGGAGTAGGGGTTGTTCTTGAGGTCATAGAGGACGCGGTCCATCTGGTCGAAGTCGCCCTCGGGGTAATGGCTCCTCTGCGCGACCTGATAGCCGTAGGCCTTGCCTATGCTGCCGTCCTCGTCGGCCCACTCGTCCCAGATGTGGGAGTGGAGGTCGTTGATGTTGTTGGACTTGCGCTGGTAGATCCAGAGGACCTCGTCCATGGCGCTCTTGAGGGCGGTCCTCCTCAGGGTGAGGGCGGGAAACTCCTCCCGCAGGTCGTAGCGGTTGCACATGCCGAAGCTCTTGATGGTGTAGGCGGGACTGCCGTCCTCCCAGCGGGGCCGGACCTTCTGGCCCTCGGTGGTGCTGCCGTGCTCGATGATCTGCCTGCACATGCCAATGAAGATATCGTCGGCCTTGCTCATGCGCGCTCCTCTCGCCTTGCGCCCTGGATCTTGGTTGTGGCGGCACGTCGCCGCCCTCGTTGGCCTAGCCTCGCTGGATGGGGGATGACCCGAGGTCCTGGTCGTCGCGGAGGAGCTCCTCAAGCTCCCGGACGAGCTCCTCGTCGTCCTCGTCGGTCTCCCAGGCATTCCCTCCCGAGCCCTTCATCTGGGCGAAGGCCCTGAATTCCCTGTCGAGGGCGTCACCCACGACCTGGGCGGCGCAGCCACCCAGGTAGGAGAAGACGAGGATGGCCAGCAGGAGGCCCAGGCCGGCTATGACGAGGGGCTTGGCCCCCGAGTTCGCGTTGTCAGGCGAGGTGGTGCCCGAGGCGGTCTCTATGACCTGCGGCCCGCTTTCGGTGACCTGAGCCTGCTCCTCCATGCATACCTCCTCTGTGGGCTGGCTTCCCATGATACCCGAGGCAAGGCGTCACGTCGCATTTCCTCGGGGTGCCCGCAGCCTAGAGATGGCTGGACTCGAAGATGGAGTCCCACATCACGCCCAGCGTCATGATCAGCCCGTGGTCCGCGGGAAGCCAGTCGACGTCGGTGAGCTCGTCCCGGCCCAGCCAGCGGAGCTCGCGGTGCTCGCGAAGGACGGGCTCCTCCCCCTCGGCGAGGCTGCACACGAAGCAGTCCATGTCCAGGTGGAAGCCGGGATACTCGTAGTCGACGCTGTCGAGGTACCAGATGGTGGAGAGCTCGCACCCCAGTTCCTCCCGCACCTCGCGCCTGAGGGCCTCCTCGCGCGACTCGCCCTCCTCCACCTTGCCGCCGGGGAACTCCCATCCCTCCATGCCATGTCCGCGCCGTGCCGCCAGGACCTTCCCGTCGCGTTGGACGATGGCACAGACAACCTTGGTCTTTTCCATTCACGCACCTCCGGGCCCTCGCGATGGGTATCAGTGGTTGGTATGCGGAGCCCATTCGATTCTATAGCGCGGAGGTATCGCGACATGTCAGGGGAGCAGGTCGACTCGGAGGGGGGCCAGGAGCTGAGGACGCTCCTGGAAAGGGACGAGGGCGAGAGGGACCGGATCATCGTTCGCGCGAGCGAGCTGGCCATCGCCGGCAACGTCGTGCTCGCGGCCTTCAAGGCGGTCGTGGGCGCCCTCACGGGCTCCATCGCGATCGCGCTCGACGCGGTGAACAACCTCTCGGACGCCCTGTCCTCGCTCATCACCATCATCGGGACGCGACTTGCCTCCCGTCCGGCCGACAGGCGGCATCCCTTTGGCTACGGCCGCGTGGAGTACCTCTCCGCCATCGTGATCGCGGCAATAGTGCTTGCGGCGGGCGCAAGCTCCCTCAAGGAGTCTGTCGCGTCCATCCTGGACCCCGCGACGCCAGACTACTCTGCGACGTCCCTCGCCATCGTCGCGGCGGCGGTCGTCGCCAAGCTCCTCATGGGAAGACACGCGAGGTCGGTGGGCAGACGCGTCTCTTCCGACGCCCTCGTCGCCTCCGGCACCGACGCATCCATGGACGCGGCCATCTCCGCGACGACCCTTGCGGCCGCCTTCGTCCATCTCGCCACCGGAGCGCGCCTCGAGGGATGGCTTGGCGCGCTCATCTCGGTCATCATCTTCAAGAGCGGCGTCTCCATGCTTCGCGAGACCCTCTCCAAGGTGCTGGGCGAGCGCGTCGACGCCGGCGTCTCGCGTCGCGTCAAGGAGGCAGTAGAGTCCGTCGATGGGGTGCGTGGCGCCTATGACCTCCTGCTGAGCGACTACGGGCCCCAGCGCCTTCAGGGAAGCGTGCATGTGGAGGTGGATGACCGCCTCGCCGCCCCCCAGATTGACGCGCTCTCCCGCGCCATCCAGTCACGGGCGTTCGAGCGATGCGGGGTCATCCTGACCACGGTCGGGATCTATGCGACGAACGATTCGGGGTCGGAGGCCCTGAGGGACCTGCGCGAGGGGGTGGAGCGCATCGTGTGGTCCCACGAGCACGTGGCGCAGATGCACGGGTTCTACGCAAACGAAGAGAGGCACACGGCGCTCTTCGACGTGATCGTCGACTTCGACGACCCTGACAGGATGGGGACCTACGAGGCGATCCGTGCAGAATGCTCCGAGGCATATCCCGACTGGAGCTTCACCGTGGGGCTCGACTCGGACGTTTCGGACTAGGATGGGGGGTCGTCGCCCGGGGATGGCGACCCAGATGGCGAGGTGCCGCATGTACAGCTTCGATGGCAGGGTGCGTTACAGCGAGTGCGACGAGGACGGGAGGCTGTCGCTCCTGGGCCTTGTCAACTACCTGCAGGACTGCTCGACCTTCCAGTCGCAGAGCCTGGGCATCGGCCTTGACTTCATGGCCGCGCACCACTTCGCGTGGTTCATCTCCGCCTGGCAGATCGAGATTGACGAGCTCCCGCGCTTCTTCGACCCCATCGTGGTCTCCACCTGGGCGTACAGCATGAGGCGCACCCAGGCGGGTCGCTGCTTCACCATCTCCTCGCCCGAGGGGAGGACCTACGTCCAGGCGGACTCGCTCTGGTTCGTGTATGACACCGAGGCAAAGTCACCCGTGCGCATACCGGAGTCCCAGCTGGCATATGCCGAGGACACGCCCCGGCTCGACTTGCCACCCACCAAGAGGAAGCTCGAGGTCGAGGGACCGTACCGAGAGACGCGTCCCGTGACCATCGCCGAGCAGCACCTCGACACGAACCGCCACGTCAACAATGCCCAGTACATCCAGCTTGCCTGCGACGCGCTGGAGGAGCTGGGCGAGGCCTTCGAGCCACGGCGGATCTGCGTGCAGTACCGCCAGATGGCACTTCTGGGGGACCTCGTGGCGCCCCGGGTCCACCGGTGGCAGGACGGCGCCTGCGTTGACCTCTCGGACGGCGGCGAGAGGAGCTACGCCGTGGTCCGGCTCTCTCGCTAGGGGCGCACCGGCGCCCGCTCGCCCTGTGGCCTGTAGCGGCTGAGGCCGTCCACCACCAACTTGCAGCAGGAGGGGAGGGCCCGCGCCTCGTATTCGGTGACCCCCTCCGTGACCAGCTCGCCGTCGATCTGCATGGGCATGGGCTCGCTCGAGCGGACGTGGACCCTCTCGCCCGAGAAGTGCTCGAGGTATGGCCTGCCCAGGTGGCTTCCCGCAGGGTCGACGAGGCTCGCGAACATGGGCCTGAGCAGGTGGACGGCGTCCTCGGTCTCGAGCACGATCACGTCGAGACGCCCGTCGTCCATGCTGCTGTCGGGGACGATCTCCACCTCGCCCTGGATCATGGCGCAGTTGGCGACCATGCAGGCGATGCCGTCACGCTCGTGACGCTCGCCATCCACCTCTATGGAGAAGTGTGATACCTGCGGTCGGATGTTCTTCAGCGCCGCCGCGAAGTAGGCCGCCTCCCCCATGCTCTGCTTGTTGGGAACGGCGGCCTGCATGAGGCGGGCGTCGTAGCCTGTCCCGGACATGACGCCGAATCCGCACACGTGTGCGCCGGAGGGGTCCTCCCAGCTCAGCTCGCCGAGGTCGGTGCGCGCCCAGAGGCCGCGCCTGCAGGCCCGGGCGATCGCCGCGGGCTCGGCGGCCGATCCCAGGTTGGCGTGCAGGAGGTTGGCCGTGCCCGAGGGGAACACGCAGCTGAGGACGTCGCGGCCCCTGAGCTCCCAGAGGAGGCCGGACACCGTGCCGTCCCCGCCCGAGAGCACGACGAGGTCGAAGTCCTCCGCGTCCGCGAGGCACTCGCGCCCTCCTCCCGAGCCGGGCAGCACGCGCATCACGCACTCGTCGCCCTGTTCGAGCAGGGCGCGCTCGAACTCGAAGACCGCGTCCGACCCGAAGCCGGAAGCGTTGTTGTGGACTATGAGGCTGCGCATGCTGACCTCCGACGGCCTTGAGTATGATGGTGGGGCCGGCGAGGGGCCGGCCGACGGATACAAATGTATCCGTTTTGGCGACAAGACATGAATCGAGCGTGCGTGTACATATCTGACGCGGAGGGGCTCGCGCGTTTCTGCGAGCGGGCCTCGGACTCCAAGGTGCTGGCGGTGGACACCGAGTTCCTGCGCGAGAGGACCTACTTTCCCCGGCTCTGCCTGATCCAGGTCGCGACCGCCGACGAGTCGTGTGCCGTCGACCCCATCCTCATCGAGGACCTCACGCCCCTCAGGAGGCTCCTCGAGGACCGCTCCGTCACCAAGGTCTTCCATGCGTGTACGCAGGACCTCGAGGTCATCCTGGACGGCATGGGCTGCGTGCCCGCGCCGGTCTTCGACACCCAGCTCGCCGCTGCCTTCCTGGGGCATCGCCAGCAGATTGGCTACGGTGCCCTCGTCGAGGCCTGCTGTGGCGTGCGCCTGCCCAAGGCGGAGTCGCTCACCGACTGGTCCCGCCGCCCCCTCGACGCCGAGCAGCTGCGCTACGCGGAGGACGACGTGATCTACCTCCCGCGCATCTATGAGCAGATGGTGTCGGAGCTCGCCCGCCGCGACAGGTTGGCCTGGCTCGAGCCCGAGATGCGCTCCCTCACCGACCCCTCGCGCGTCGAGCGCGACCCCAGGGACGCCTACCTGCACCTCAAGCGCTCCAACTCCCTCACCCGCCGCCAGCTCTCCGTCGCGCGCGAGGTCTGTGCCTGGCGCGAGCGCGAGGCGGCCCNCATCTCCGTGAGCCAGGCGGTGGGGCTTGCCGCCGCGGCGGCGGACGCCATGCCCACCCTGCTCGTCAACGGCGAGGTGACGGGGTTCCGAGGCCCCAACGCCCGCTCGGGCCACTGCTACTTCCAGGTGAAGGACGACTCCTCCGCGATGGACGTCATCGTCTGGCGCGGGAGCTACGCCAAGTCCGGCGTGCGGCTCAGGGACGGGCTCCAGCTCGAGATGCAGGGCAGGTTCAACGTATACCGGGGGAGCGGCAGGCTCTCGTTCGTGGCGTCGCGCATCAGCGTGGCGGGCGAGGGGCTCCTGCGCCAGCAGGTGGCCCAGCTCGCCCGCAAGCTCGAGGCGGAGGGACTCATGGCCCTGGAGCGCANTCCTCAGGCTGGTCTCGGAGTGCAGCGGCGTCGCCGCCCAGCTCATCGCCACGAGGGAGGACCTCCAGGACTACGTCTCTGACCCCGCCTCCTCCAAGCTCTCGCGCTCGTGGAGGGCGGAGCTCCTGGGAAGCCAGCTCTCCCGCCTCCTCTCGGGCGAGATGGGCCTCACCGTCAAGGACGGACACATCGAGCTTCTCTGAGCGGCCTTGCCGATTGTGTCCCAGGACTGTCGTAGGATGGGCGCAAGACAGCGCGGGCGGATGGGGTACAAGTGCTCCATGTCACCGATCGGATGGGAGGCAGGTCGTATGCCAATGGGCATGTATTACGGTTACGGTGCGGACCTGGGCTACCTGGGCGTGGTCCTGGTCTCGCTCGTCCTGGGGCTCCTCACCCAGAGCTACATCCAGTCCACCTACAGGAAGTGGTCCAAGGTCCCGTCCACCCTGGGCGCCACCGGGGCTGAGGTCGCCCGCCGCATGCTCGACTCGGGTGGGGCGCATGGCGTGGGCATCACCAGGGTGGAGGGCCACCTCACGGACTACTTCGACCCGCGCGACAACCAGCTGCACCTCTCGGGCGAGAACTACGCGCAGGGCTCGGTCGCCTCGGTCGCCGTGGCCTGTCACGAGGCCGGGCATGCCGTGCAGACCGCCAGGGGCTATGCCTTCGGCAGGCTGCGCTCGGCGCTGGTGCCCGTCGTCAACGTCACCCAGCAGGCGTGGGCGGTCGTCTTCATGCTGGGCGTCTTCCTAAGCCTCTCCGGCCTCGTGCGCCTGGCCATCGCCCTCTTCGCCTTCTCGGTCGTCTTCCAGCTCGTCACCCTCCCCGTCGAGATCGACGCCTCGCGCCGCGCGGTCGCCTACCTCTCGGCGAACGGCCAGGGGCTCGACGGGCGCGGCGCCCGCCAGGNCTGCGCCTCGCGGCGACGCTCGAGGCGCTCTCGCCCCTCAAGGTCCTCACGCGCGGCTACGCCATAGCCCGCGACGGCGAGGGGCACGTCCTGAGCGACGCGGAGAGCGTTGGCGTGGGCGACGAGCTTCGGCTGCTGCTCGCGCATGGCAGCGTGGGCACGGTCGTCACGAACGTAAGTCCGGAAGCGGCGGGGCAGGATGCCCCGCGAAAGGAGTAGCCCCATGGAGGAGAAGACCGCGAACGCCGACGTTGAGCAGCTGAGCTTCAAGGAGGCCTCGATCGAGCTCGAGCAGATCGTGCGCTCCCTCGAGGCGGGTGACCTCGAGCTCGAGGAGTCCCTCAGCCGCTATGGACGGGGCGTCGAGCTCCTTAAGAGCCTGCGCAGGCGCCTCGCGGAGGCGGAGCAGAAGGTGCAGCTGCTCGTGGACTCGACAGAACCCGCCGCCGTCGCGGACACCACGGCCGCGCCGTCTACCGCCTATCTGGACGAGTAGCCGCCGCGTCCGGGCGCATCGCGCCATGCCAGCGGGAAGCAACAGACATCTGGGGAGAGGAACGGCCATGGCCATCAGGGACGACTGCATCTTCTGCAAGATCGCCAACCACCAGATCGAGTCCGACTACGTGTACGAGGACGAGCTGGTCTGCGCGTTCAGGGACATGAGCCCCCAGGCGCCGACGCACGTCCTGGTCGTCCCGAAGAGCCATCATGAGGACATCCTCGACGGCGTCGACGAGGCGACCTTGGCCGCCCTCGCGCATGCCGTGGGCGAGGTCGCGCGCGCGGAGGGCATCGACAAGACGGGGTTTCGCGTCATCACCAACACGGGCGATGACGCCGGGCAGACGGTCCACCACCTGCATCTCCACGTCCTGGGCGGGGAGTCCCTGGGCGAGGGCCTGATCGCGAGGTCCTAGCGTGCCGTCGCATGAGGAGGCGGCCGCCGAGCGACACGCCCGCGGCTACAACTGCGCCCAGGCGGTGGCGTGCAGCTTCGCCGACGAGCTGGGCATGGACGAGGCCTCCCTCTTCAGGGCTGCCGAGGGACTGGGGCTTGGCATGGGCGGCATGCAGGCCACCTGTGGCGCCGTCGCGGGCGCATGCATGGTTGCCGGCCTCCTCAACAGCACGGGCGACCTGGACCATCCCAACAGCAAGGCATCCACGTACCGTCTCTCGCGCCAGATCGTGGAGCGATTTGGCGAGGCAAACGGATCGACCACCTGTCGCGAGCTCAAGGGGGTGGGGACGGGAACGGTGCTCGCGCCCTGCACGAAGTGCGTCAGCGACGCGGTGAGGATCGCCGAGGACGTGCTCCGGGAGGCGCGCACGCGCCAGGCCTAGCCCGTGACGTCCTCCCATGGCTGGCGGAGGGCTATGATAGAGAGAGTTTGTGCCGATTGGGCACACCGCCTCGAGAGGAGATCCATGAACGTCCTAGTCATCAACGCCGGCAGCTCTTCGCTCAAGTACCAGCTGCTCGACACCAAGACCCGCCAGGTCTTTGCAAAGGGCAACTGCGAGCGCATCGGCATCGACGGCTCGTTCATCGGCCACCAGGAGAACGACGGCGAGAAGCAGAAGCTCGAGGTGGCCCTGCCGGACCACAAGACCGCCATCCAGCACGTATTCAAGATCCTGGACGAGGCCGGCTTCGACACCTCGAAGATCGAGGGCATCGGCCACCGCGTGGTCCAGGGAGGCTGGTACTTCCCCGAGTCCAAGGTCGTCACCGACGAGACCCTGGGCTGGGCTCGTGAGGTCGCTCCTCTCGCGCCCCTGCACAACTACGCCGAGGCAGACGTCATCCAGATTTGCCGCGAGCTCTTCCCCAGCATCGGTAACGTGATCGTGGCGGACACCTCCTTCCACTACAACATGCCCGAGAAGGCCTGGCGCTACGCCCTGCCGCGCGACGTGGTCGACAAGCTGCACATCCGCAAGTACGGCGCGCACGGCACCTCGCACCGCTTCATCTGGAAGACCACCAACGAGTTCCTGGACGGCGACGTCCACAAGCTCGTCTCCTGCCACCTGGGCTCCGGCGCCTCCCTCGCCGCCATCCAGGACGGCCGCGTGATGGACACCACCATGGGCCTCACCCCGCTCGACGGCCTCATCATGGGCACCCGCTGCGGCAGCGTCGACCCCGCCACCGTGTTCTATCTGCAGCGCGTCGGCGGCTACACCGTCGACGAGGTCGACACCATGATGAACAAGCAGTCCGGCCTGGCGGCCCTCAGCGCCGTCTCGAGCGACTCCCGCGACATCGAGGAGGGTGCCGAGAGGGGCGACGAGAACTGCAAGCTCGCGCTCGAGATGTTCTACTACCGCACCTCCCAGCTCGTCGCCGAGATGGCCCAGTCCATGCATGGCTTCGACACCATGGTCTTCACTGCGGGCATCGGCGAGAACTCCGACATCATGCGCCTTGGCGTCGCCAAGGAGCTCGAGTGGCTCGGCGTCAAGATCGACGAGGAGGCCAACAAGGTCCGCTCCGGCGAGCCCCGCGTCATCTCTGCGCCCGACTCTAGGGTCAAGGTCCTCGTGGTTCCCACCAACGAGGAGCTCATGATCGCCATGGACGTCGAGGAGCTCCTGGGCAAGTAGTCTCAAGCCAAAACGCTTTGCAGAGACGGCCCGGCGGGATTTCCCGTCGGGCCGTCTCTGCAATGCGGGCGCGTTTCCTTCGCCTGGCAGGGCCCATTCCTACCCTCGCTATGTCGAGTGCGCAAGCTGAAACCTTAAGGTTGCGCATTCGACGTCCCTCTCCCCAGTGTTTTCCCAGTTGAGAGGAAGCCAGCGTCTCTCGAGTGTGCAACCTTAACCCTTCAGCTTGCGCACTCGCGAGGCCTGGTCGGCCTGTATAGTCGAGAGTCTTGAGTTGCTGCGCTACTGCGGGCGAGTGCCCTTCGCCTGGCAGGGCCCTGTCGTGGCTCCTCCTACCTGCCGAGCCCGCCCTTGCGCCAAGGAAGCCATTCTAGGATGCCCCGCGGCTCTGGCTCGTGTGTGGGGGAGAGGTACTGGTAGGCGAGCCGTTCCTCTCCGTTGGAAAGGCAGATGACCCCGCAGCGCCTGAAGCCATGCCTCTCGAGCAGCCCCTGCATGGGCAGGTTGAGCTCGTGGGTGTCCATGCGCAGGCTGTCTGCCGTCTCGCAGAGCCAAGCCATCATGAAGGAGCCGACTCCGTTGCCCTGACGAAGCGTGGCAAAGCGGTGCACGACGAAGTAGGGGCCGTCGTCCAGCCAGTCTCCATCGTCGATTCGCAGGTAGCAGGGGTCTGGCCCCGGCGCGAGGACGAAGCATCCGACGACCCCCTCGCCCTCCTCCTCGCAGACCATGAGTGTGCCGCGACTGAGCTCCGACGTCAGCTCCGCCCTCGTGGGGAAGGAGCGTTCCCATTGTGGGTTGCCCCGTGCGCGCATGAAGGAGCGCGACGACTCGAGCGCGTGCATGACGTCGTCAAGTTCGTGGACCTCTGCCGTCCTGATGCGTCGTTCCGACATGACGTCCCTAGAAGGGGGTGACGACGAAGGAGAGGCGGTCTTTCTGTCCGGGCGAGAGGAGCCTCATGCCCCGCTTGTGCTCGAACACGTCGTCCTCGTCCTCCGCCGTGGCGCAGCCCGTCCAGGGCTCGAGCGCGACGAAGGGCGCGTCCCCGGCGGCAGACCAGACGCCGAGGTAGTCGAATCCCGCGAAGTCGACCCTGATGCCGTGTCCCTCCGGCCCCACGAGACGAACCCGCCTCTGCGGGACGTCCTCGAAGACCAGGGTGTCGACGTCGAAGGTCCTGTGGGTCAGCGGCAGGACGGAGCAGCCGTCCAGGAGGGGGAGGCGGTCCTGGAAGTCGAGGAGGCCGGTCGAGACGTCGATCCGCGGAGCGGCGTAGGTCCAAGGCTCGGCGAACTCGAGGCGGTAGGCATCGAAGCCATCGGAGGCTCCCACAGCCGGGACGTTGAAGGCGGGATGGCCCCCCAGCACATAGGGAAGGTCGTGCGAGCCGGTGTTGGTGACCTCGAAGCCCTGCACGAGCGAGCTCTCGTCGATGGCGTACGAGAGGCGCAGCCTGAAGTCGTAGGGGAAGGACCGGCGCGTCCCCTCGTTCGACTCGAGCTCCAGGAGGACGCGGTTCCCCTCCCGCTCCACCAACGAGAACTCCTCGTTGCGGGCGAGGCCGTGCCTGCCGAGGCGTATCTCTCCCCGAGCGCTGGTGGCGTGGTCTCCCCTGAGGTTGCCCACGATGGGGAAGAGGACGGGCGCCCGGCGGGGCCACCAACGGGGGTCTCCCTGCCACAGGCACTCCGTACCGCCCGCCTTGAGGCTCATGAGCTGAGCCCCAAGCCTGCTGACCTCGGCCTCGATTTGACCAGAGGAGATGCGTGCCGTGTCCTCCATGCCGTCCTCCCGCCCCGAACGCTTGAGTTGGATGCAGTAATATGTGCAATGTGTGAGCACATAGATAGTACATCCCCCAGGCAAAGGAAGGCTCAGGCATGCACAAGAGGAAGCTGTTCCCGCTCGCGTCGTTCGTGGTGGTCCTCCTCGCCCTCGCCCTTGTCGGCTGCGCTGGCGCGCCGTGGCAGGGGCAGAATGCGACGGGGTCCCAGGGAGTGACCGAGGTGCGCGTCGGCTCCCTCAAGGGTCCCACCTCCATCGGCCTCGCGTCCTTCATGGATCGGGCGGCTGGTGGCGGCACCGCGAACGCCTACAGCTTCACCATCGCCTCCTCCGCCGACGAGATCGTCCCCTCCGTCGTGAGCGGTGACCTCGACGTTGCCTTGGTTCCCGCCAACGTCGCCTCCGTCCTCTACAACAAGACCAAGGGGGCCGTCTCGGTCATCGACGTCAACACGCTGGGCGTGCTCTCCGTCGTGACGGGCGACGAGGGCGTGTCGAGCCTCGCCGACCTCGCCGGCAGGACGGTCTACATGACCGGCAAGGGCACGACGCCCGAGTTCGTCATGCAGTACCTGCTCCAGAAGTCGGAGCTTGCAGACAAGGTGACCCTCGAGTTCAAGAGCGCCCCCACCGAGGTCGTGGCCGCCCTCGTGGCAGACCCGTCCGCGGTCGGTGTGCTGCCCCAGCCCTACGTGACCGCGGCAACCTCGAAGAACCCCTCGCTGCGCGCTGCAATCGACCTCAACGACGCCTGGGCGGCGACGGGCGAGGGCGCCACTATGGTCACCGGCGTCACCGTCGTGCGCAACGACTTCCTGAGGGACCACCCGGCTGCCGTGGAGGAGTTCCTGAAGGAGCATGCGGCGTCGGTGGATGCCGCCAACTCCGACCCCGCTGGCGTCTCCCCGAAGGTGGTGGCCGCCGGGATCATGGACAACGAGAAGGTCGTCGAGAAGGCCATCCCCGCCTGCCACCTGGTCTGCCTGACCGGCGGCGAGATGGAAAGCGCGCTTTCGGGCTACCTCGGGGCGATCGCCTCCGTCGACGCCAGCTCCGTGGGCGGGAGCCTCCCTCCCAAGGACTTCTACTTCCAGGGCTAGCCCTTGAGGGGAAGCCGCTCCCATAGGCTTGCCTCGTGGCTCGCGGCCTGCCTGCTCTGGCTTGGCGCCTGGCAGGTCGCGAGCCTCCTCGTCTCGAGCGAGCTCCTGCTGCCTGGCCCCCTGGCCGTGCTCGGGAGCCTCGCGCGCCTCGCTGCCGCAGGGACGCTCGTCCGGGTGGGGTCGGCGACGCTCGCGCACGTCGCCCTGGGCTTTGCCGCCTCGCTCCTCTTGGCCCTCCCGCTGGGATGGGCGCTCGACGCCTTCCCCGCCGTCCGACGCGTCGTCCTTCCCGGCGTGACGGTGCTCAAGAGCGCCCCCATCGTGTGCGTCATCGTCCTGCTCCTCCTGTGGTTCGGGGCGGCGCGCGTCGCCGAGGCGGCGGTGTTCCTCGCCTGCTTCCCGCCCCTGCTCTTTGCCGTCCTGGAGGGGCTGTCCGAGCTAGACCGAGGGATGTCGTCGCTCCTCTCCGTCATGAGGGTCCCCCTCTGGAGGCGTCTCCTCGCCAGCTTTTGGCCGCAGGTGCTCCCCTTCGTGGTCGCCGCCTCCCGGAGTGCCGTGGGGATGGCGTGGAAGGCCGCCGTGGCCGCCGAGCTCGTCGGCTCGTCCTTGGGCAGCGTGGGGGAGCGCGTCTTCCAGGCCAAGCTCCTGCTCGAGACCTCGGACGTCTTCGCCTGGACGGCGCTGGTCATCCTGGCGTCGAGGCTCAGCGAGGCGCTCGTCGTGGCGCTGCTGGAGGCCTCCGGCCCGCTCTGTCGCAGCCTCTCCCTCATGGGCCTGGGGCGAGGGGACGGAGGAGAGGGGCGTGCCCTTCCGCCCCTGACGCCCATCGTGGCCAGGGGGCTTCGCTTCTCGTATGGTGGCCCTTCCGTCATCGAGGGACTCGACCTCGAGCTCGCGCCCGGCTCGCGCGCCTGCCTGAACGACGCCTCCGGCTCGGGGAAGACCACCTTCCTGCGCCTGCTCGACGGCGTCCTCGCTCCCACGGCGGGTGAGCTGCGCGGAGGCGCGCCTTTCTCCGTCCAGACCCAGGGAAGCCTCCTCGTCGACGAGATGGGGGCGCTCCAGAACGTCCTCCTCTGCGCGCGCGGCCGCGCGCGCGACGAGGTCGAGCGCACCCTGGCGGAGGCCCTTCCCGGCGTGGATCCCCTTCGACCCGTGGGCGAGCTCTCCGGTGGGCAGCGCAGGCGCGTCGAGCTCGTGCGCGCGCTCCTCTCGCCCTCGAACACCGTCCTTCTGGACGAGCCCTTCGCGGGGCTCGACCCAGACGCGCGCAGGCGCTGCCGCTCCCTCGTGGACCGGCTCCTCGGCGGCCGGACCCTCGTCATGGCCTCCCACGACGAGGGGGACCTGCGCGCCCTGGGCGCGCGCCCCCTCTCCCTGCGACCCACGCGCTAGCGAGCGGGCGGACCTGGCGCCGGCCCGTCCCATGGCGCGTCCCTCGTTAAGCTTTGTTAATAAACTCCCGGCACCTCCGGCCTTCCCATATGCTGGATGGGTTGAACTCCCGCGGCGCCGTGTCCCAGCCCGTGCCCGCGGCCATGGAGAAGGAGGTGGGTCATGATTCAAGACCAGCTTGCTGCCTGCGGTCTTGTCAACTGCAGGGGTGCCATCCAGGTGGACGCGGCCCCGGCCGTCCTGGTGGAGAAGGCCCTGCTCGCCAACGAGGGTCGCCTGACCTCGCGCGGCGCCCTGTACGTGGAGACGGGCCGCTACACCGGTCGCTCCCCCGAGGACCGCTTCATCGTGGACACGCCCGACGTGCACGACGACATCGCCTGGGGCGCCGTCAACCGTCCCTTCGACGTCGAGGGCTACGAGAGGGTCAAGAAGGCCGTGGTCGACCATCTGAGCACGCGCGACCTCTATGTGGTCCACGCCATCGCCGGCGCCGATCGCCGCTGGTGCCGCAAGTTCCTCGTGGTCTGCGAGCGCGCGAGCCAGGCCCTCTTTGCCCGCCAGCTCCTGGTCAGGCCGTCTAAGCGCCAGCTGGCGGACTTCGAGCCCCAGGACTTCAGCGTCCTCGTCGCCCCCACGCTGCGGCTGGACCCCGCGACCTACGGGACCCACTCCGAGGCGGTCGTCCTCATCAACTTCCAGGAGCGCGAGGTCCTCATCGCGGGGACCATGTACTCGGGCGAGATCAAGAAGTCCATCTTCTCGGTCATGAACTACCTCATGCCCCTCGAGGAGGGCGTCCTGCCCATGCACTCCTCGGCCAACATGGACCCCGTCACGGGCGAGACGGCCGTCTTCTTCGGCCTCTCCGGCACGGGCAAGACCACGCTCTCGGCCGACCCGGACCGCATGCTCATCGGTGACGACGAGCACGGCTGGGCGGAGGGGAGCGTCTTCAACTTCGAGGGCGGCTGCTACGCCAAGGCCATCCGCATCTCGTCCGCGACCGAGCCCCAGATCTACAACGCCATCCGCTTCGGCAGCATCTGCGAGAACGTGATCGTGGACAACGCCACCCGCAAGCCCGACTACTTCGACGGCACCCTGACCGAGAACACGCGCGTGGCGTACCCCATCGACTTCATCGACAACGCCCAGGTCATGGGCCAGGGGCGCTATCCCAACGTGATCATCTTCCTGACCTGCGACTCCTTCGGCGTGCTCCCGCCCATCTCGCGCCTGGACAAGAACGGCGCCATGTACCACTTCCTGAGCGGCTTCACCAGCAAGGTCGCGGGCACCGAGCGCGGGGTGGACGAGCCCCAGCCCACCTTCTCGACCCTCTTCGGCGAGCCCTTCATGCCGCTCTCGCCCCTGCTCTATGCCGACATGTTCGGCAAGAAGATCGACAAGGCCGGCACCAGGGTCTACCTGATCAACACGGGCTGGACGGGAGGCCCCTACGGCGTGGGCATGCGCATGGACCTCGCTTCCACCCGTCTCATGGTCTCGGCGGCGCTCAACGGCTCGGTCGAGGAGGCGGAGTTCGTCCACGACCCCGTGTTCAACGTGGACGTGCCCCAGCACATCGAGGGCGTTGACAGCCGTGTCCTGAACCCGCGTGGAACCTGGGCGGACAAGGCCGCCTATGATGGCGTCGCCCGCCAGCTCGCGGGCATGTTCGTGGAGAACGCACGCGAGAAGTACCCCGATATGGACCCTGCCGTGAGGGCCGCGGGACCCAACCCCGCCTAGCGCCGTCGGCTCCCGGGGCCAGCGTGCGGCGTTGGCTCCCGGGGGCCGGCCCCCGTCGGAGCCTGTGCCACGTTCCGGTGCGACGGCGCCTCCGACCTCGGCCGCGCGCCCCTCTCGCCCGGCCACCCATCCCCGCTTTCCTTCCACTGGTTCCCTCGCAACGGCCCCCTCGGTCCCCAAACGACAGCCCTTGGCCCATCCTTAGCTATATACATTCAGGTGCGTGGCCAGGGGAGAGGAACGCGGCCACGCTCAGGCCGGGCGCGGGCGCGCCCCAGACCATAGGGGGGCAGATGGCTCGATTTCATCTGTTGGAACTGACTCCCGAGCAGAAGGTGATGGACGAGCTGCATGCCTCGGTGGGCAGGCGGCTCGAGGTGAGCTCCCTCGCCCCTTGCCCGGTCGAGTTCACGATGTCGTTCGTCAACATGTGCGCGACACAGAGCTGCGGCAAGTGCACGCCCTGCCGCGTGGGGCTCAGGGCGCTCAGGCACCTCCTGAGCGACGTGCTCACGGGCACGGCGACGATGGCGACGATCGACGAGATCGAGCGGCTCGCCCAGACGGCCTACCTCTCGAGCGACTGCGCCATAGGCTACGAGGCCGGCGCCATGGCCCTGAGGGCCGTGAGGGGCTTCAGGGACGACTTCGTGAGCCACGTGAGCCACAACTCCTGCGCGAGCGCCCTGGCTCCCAGCGTGCCCTGCGTGGCAGGGTGCCCCGCCGGCGTGGACGTGCCCGGCTACCTCGCGCTCGTCCGGGCGGGCAGGTGCGCGGACGCCGTCCGCCTCATCAGGAAGGACAACCCCTTCCCCCTGGTCTGCGGCCTGGTCTGCGAGCATCCCTGCGAGAGGAACTGCCGCCGCGGGATGGTGGACGACCCCATCAACATCCGCGCGCTCAAGCGCTTTGCCTGCGAGCACGAGGGGACTCCCGAGGAGCCCGCGCGTGCCGCTTCGACGGGCAAGAGGGTCTGTGTGGTGGGGGGCGGTCCCGCCGGCCTCAGCTGCGCTTACTACCTGACGCTGATGGGGCACGAGGTCACGGTCTTCGAGGCCCGACACCATCTGGGCGGCATGCTGCGCTACGGCATCCCCGCCTACCGCCTCCCGCGCGAGCGGCTGGACCAGGAGATCGGCTGGATCGTGGGCCAGGGCGTCACGGTCCGCATGGACGAGAAGGTCGACGCGGCCGGCCTCGCGCGCCTGCGCGAGGAATACGATGCTGTCTACCTGGCCATCGGCGCCCATGGCGACAAGAAGCTGGACATAGCGGGGGAAGGGCTGCCGGGGGTCGAGAGCGCGGTGGACATGCTGCGCTCCATCGGCGACGGAGAGATGCCCGACTTCTCGGGGCAGCACGTCTGCGTCGTGGGCGGCGGCAACGTCGCCATGGACGTCGCGCGCTCCAGCGTGCGCTGCGGCGCCGAGCGCGTCTACATCGTGTACCGCCGCCGTGCCTGCGACATGACGGCGCAGGACGAGGAGATCGAGGGCGCCCGGGCCGAGGGCTGCGAGATCCTGGAGCTCAACGCCCCCGTCCGCATAGAGGCCGATTCCGAGGGCAGGGTCGCGGGACTCGTGGTCCAGCCCCAGCTCATCGGCGGGCACCGCGGGGGCAGGCCGGCTCCCCGACCTGCCTCGGCGCCCGAGCGCACCATCGCCTGCGACCGCGTGGTCGTCGCCATCGGCCAGGCCATCGAGTCGGCCCCCTTCGAGGGGCTGGGCATCCCCACCTCCTGGGGCCGCATCTCGACCCAGACCGACGCGAGCATCCCCGAGCTCGAGGGCGTCTTCTCGGGCGGGGACTGCCAGACGGGTCCCGCCACCGTCATCAAGGCCATAAACGCTGGCAAGGTGGCTGCGGGCAACATCGACAACTACCTGGGCTTCGACCACAGGATCGAGCTCGACGTCGACGTCCCCGCGCCCCAGCTCGAGGACATGGGGCACTGCGCCCGCTGCGAGACCATCCTGCGGGAGGCGGGGGAGAGGAAGCGGAACTTCGAGGAGATAGAGCGCGGGCTCACGCCCGAGGAGGCGCTGCAGGAGTCCTCGCGCTGCCTGCGCTGCGACCACTTCGGCTTCGGGGCCTTCCGCGGGGGGAGGGAGATCCAGTGGTAGGACACGAGCACGAGCAAGGCGAGAGGGGCGTCGCGACCAAGGCGGTGAGCCTCGTCGTGGACGGGATGCCCGTCACGGTCCCCGCGGGCACCAGCATCCTGGACGCCTGCCGCGCCGCGGGGTCCAAGGTCCCGACCCTCTGCTACCTGAGGGAGCTGAACGAGATCGGCTCCTGTCGTGTCTGCGTCGTGGAGGTCAAGGGCCGAGAGCGCCTCGTCGCCTCCTGCAACAACTGCGTCGAAGAGGGGATGGAAGTCCTCACCAACAGCCCCAAGGTGAGGTGCGCCCGCCGCGAGAACGTGCTCCTGCTCCTCTCNGCTGGGCATCCCCACCTCCTGGGGCCGCATCTCGACCCAGACCGACGCGAGCATCCCCGAGCTCGAGGGCGTCTTCTCGGGCGGGGACTGCCAGACGGGTCCCGCCACCGTCATCAAGGCCATAAACGCTGGCAAGGTGGCTGCGGGCAACATCGACAACTACCTGGGCTTCGACCACAGGATCGAGCTCGACGTCGACGTCCCCGCGCCCCAGCTCGAGGACATGGGGCACTGCGCCCGCTGCGAGACCATCCTGCGGGAGGCGGGGGAGAGGAAGCGGAACTTCGAGGAGATAGAGCGCGGGCTCACGCCCGAGGAGGCGCTGCAGGAGTCCTCGCGCTGCCTGCGCTGCGACCACTTCGGCTTCGGGGCCTTCCGCGGGGGGAGGGAGATCCAGTGGTAGGACACGAGCACGAGCAAGGCGAGAGGGGCGTCGCGACCAAGGCGGTGAGCCTCGTCGTGGACGGGATGCCCGTCACGGTCCCCGCGGGCACCAGCATCCTGGACGCCTGCCGCGCCGCGGGGTCCAAGGTCCCGACCCTCTGCTACCTGAGGGAGCTGAACGAGATCGGCTCCTGTCGTGTCTGCGTCGTGGAGGTCAAGGGCCGAGAGCGCCTCGTCGCCTCCTGCAACAACTGCGTCGAAGAGGGGATGGAAGTCCTCACCAACAGCCCCAAGGTGAGGTGCGCCCGCCGCGAGAACGTGCTCCTGCTCCTCTCGCAGCATGACGCGACCTGCACGACCTGCGTGCGCTCGGGCAACTGCTCGCTGCAGGAGGTGTCAAACGACCTTGGCCTCGTGGGCATGCCATATCCCACCATCCTTCCCCATGGCTCCTGGCCGCAGGGCTTCCCCCTCATACGCAACAACGACAAGTGCATCCGCTGCATGCGCTGCATCCAGGTCTGCGACAAGGTCCAGGCCTCGCACGTCTGGGGGATCACCAACCGCGCGACCCACACCACGGTGGACGTGGCCGACGGGGCCAGCATCCTCAACGTGGACTGCACGCTCTGCGGCCAGTGCATCACCCACTGCCCGGTGGGCGCGCTGCGCGAACGCGACGACGTGTCCCGCGTCTACGACGCGCTCCAGGACCCCGAGGTGACGACCGTCGTCCAGATAGCCCCCTCCGTGCGCACCTCCTGGGGCGACCATTGGGGCCTGGGGGAGACGGCGGGCATGGGGCGCCTCGTCTCCGCCCTCCGTCACATGGGCTTCGACTACGTGGTCAACACCGACGTGGCGGCCGACCTCACCATCATGGAGGAGGGCACCGAGCTCCTCCGCCACCTGGGCGAGGGCCGTCCCTACCCGCTCATGACCTCCTGCTGCCCCGCTTGGGTCCGCTTCGTGAAGGCGCACCACCCCGAGCTGGTGGACGACGTGTCCACCAGCAAGAGCCCCCAGCAGATGTTCGGCGCCGTGGTGAAGAGCTACTACGCCCAGCTGCTGGGGCTCGACCCCCACAAGGTCTTCTCGCTCTCGATCATGCCCTGCGTGGCGAAGAAGGCGGAGTGCGCCTATCCCAACATGAACGACGCCTGCGGGGACCCCGACGTCGACTGCGCGCTCACGGTGCGCGAGCTCGAACGGCTCCTGAGGGCGGACCACGTGGACGTGGCGAGCCTCGGGGAGGAGCCCTTCGACGAGCCGTTGGGCGTGGGGACAGGCGCGGGCATCATCTTCGGGGCCACGGGCGGCGTCATGGAGGCCGCGCTCAGGACCGCGCACTACCTGGTGAGCGGGAGGCCGCCCAAGGACGACATGTTCGGCGACGTGAGGGGCCTCGAGGGATGGAAGGAGGCCAGCTTCGACCTGGCGGGGACCACGCTCAGGGTGGCCGTCGCTCACGGGCTGGCCAATGCCGACGCCCTCTGCAAGGCGCTGGTCTCGGGAGAGGCCCAATACGACTTCGTCGAGGTCATGGCCTGCCCCGGCGGCTGCGTGGGCGGCGGCGGGCAGCCCATCCACGAGGGGCAGGAGCTTGCCGGCGTGCGCGGGCAGGCGCTCTACGGTTTCGACAGGCGCTCGGAGTGGCGCAACTCCTACGAGAGCCCCGCCGTCAGGCGCTGCTACGAGGAGTTCTTCGGAGAGCCCAACTCCGAGCTCGCCGAGGAGCTGCTGCACACCGACCTCCGGGCTTGGAAGATGCCCGCGGAGTGGATACGCGAGGCGGAGTCCGCCCCGGACGCGGCGCTGGCGAGACGCTAGGCTTCCAGGCACGGGGTTCGCCAGAAAAGGAGGTGGCCCCTCTCACCCATGTGGGCGAGAGGGGCCACCGTTCGTCCTGGGGCCTGTGCCGGAGGGGCTACTCGGCCATCTGGGCCTGGACGGCGGTGATGGCGACGACGCCCACGATGTCGTCGGCGGAGCAGCCGCGCGACAGGTCGTTGACGGGCTTGGCGATGCCCTGGAGCACCGGGCCGTAGGCCTCGGCGCCGGCGAAGCGCTGGACCAGCTTGTAGCCGATGTTGCCCGCCTCGAGGTCGGGGAAGACCAGGATGTTGGCGTTGCCGGCGACCTTTGACCCGGGGGCCTTGAGGGCGGCGACGCTCTTCACGAGGGCGGCATCGAGCTGGAGGTCGCCGTCGAGGGCGAGCTCGGGGGCCTTCTCGTTGGCGAGGCGGGTGGCCTCCTGGACCTTCTCGGGGACCTCTCCCTTGGCGGAGCCCTTGGTGGAGAAGGAGAGCATGGCGACCTTGGGCTCGTCGCTCATGAACTGCTTCCAGGTGTTGGCCGAGGCGATGGCGATTTCGGACAGCTCTTCGGCGGTGGGGTCGATGTTCAGGCCGCAGTCGGCGAAGAGCAGCGTGCCGTCCTGGCCGTACTCCGCCTTGTCGGTGCACATGATGAAGAAGGCCGAGACGAGCTTGGTGCCAGGGGCGGTCTTCAGGATCTGCAGCGCGGGACGCAGGGTGTTGGCGGTGGAGTGGCAGGCGCCCGAGACCAGGCCGTCCGCGTCGCCCATCTTCACCATCATGGTGCCGAAGTAGGTGGCGTCGTCCATCTGCTCGCGGGCCTGCTCGATGGTCACGCCCTTCTTCGCGCGCAGCTCGGCGAACTTCTGGGCGTATGCCTCGTGCCGCTCGCTGGTCCTGGGGTCGATGACCTCTGCGCCCTCGACGTCGATCTGGGAGGGGTCACCCAGGATGACGAGCTTCGCCAGGCCCTCGGCGACGATCTTCCTGGCCGCCTCGATGGTGCGGGGGTCCTCGCCCTCAGGCAGGACGACGGTCTTGACGTCGGCCTTGGCTGCGTCCTTCATGCGCTGCAGAAACTCGCTCATCGACTCTCCTTCTGGTTGTTGTTCCCTGCCCAAGAAGGCCGCTCGGCCCCAATCTATGGGGCCTGGGCCTGGCTTTTGGGTGCAATCCTCCCCATTATAGGGCGGCGTGATAGAATCGACCAAGGAATCGAGCCGCGGGCAGGGGCCTGCAACTCGATTTATTTGTGCGCAGCGCCCGCGTCACGTGCGGGCCGCCCATCGAAGGGAAACGACCATGAACCTCAACGCAGGCCTTCCGGACGACTTCAACCCCTCCTCCTTCGACGCCATCGTCGTGGGGGCCGGATACGCCGGTGCCGTCTGCGCGCGCCGTCTGGCCGAGGCCTGCGGCTTCAAGGTCTGCATCCTCGAGCGCCGCGGCCATGTGGCGGGCAACGCCTACGACTACGAGGACGAGGCCGGCGTGCTGGTGCACAAGTACGGCCCGCACATCTTCCACACCTCCGACGAGCGCGCCCACCAGTTCCTCTCGCGCTTCACCGACTGGACGGAGTACCAGCACAAAGTCCTCGCCGACGTGCATGGCACCCTCATGCCCGTCCCCTTCAACCACACGTCCCTCAAGCTCGCCTTCGGCGAGGAGAGGGGAGAGCGGCTCTTCCAGAAGCTCGTCGCGACCTTCGGCATGGACAAGAAGGTCCCCATCATGGAGCTGCGCGAGAAGAACGACCCCGACCTCTCCGAGGTGGCGGACTACGTCTACGAGAACGTCTTCCTGCACTACACGATGAAGCAGTGGGGCAAGACGCCCGACCAGATCGACCCCTCCGTCATGGGCCGCGTTCCCGTCTTCGTGGGCGACGACGACCGCTACTTCCCCCTGGCGCCCAACCAGGGCATGCCCGCCGACGGCTACACCGCCATGTTCGAGCGCATGCTCGACCACGACCTGATCAAGGTCTACGTGGGCGTCGACGCCCGGGACCTCCTCAGCACGGCGGACGGCGTGGTCAACGTCTGCGGCAGGCCCTTTGGCGGCGAGGTCATCTACACCGGTCCCCTGGACGAGCTCTACGGCTTCGACCTCGGCGCACTGCCGTACCGCACGCTCGACATGGTCTTCGAGACCCTGGACATGGACCAGTTCCAGCCCGTGGGCACCGTCAACTACACCGTGAGCGAGAACTTCACCCGCATCACGGAGTTCAAGCACCTCACCGGCCAGGTCCTCCCGGGCAAGACGACCATCATGCGCGAGTACTCCCGCAGCTACATCCCCGGCGTGGGCGAGACCCCGTACTACATCATCAATGAGCCCGAGAACCTCGAGCTCTACCGTCGCTACCGCGACCGCACGAGCGGGCTTGTCAACTTCCACGTGGTGGGTCGTCTCGCCGAGTACCGCTACTACGACATGGACGGCGTCACCGCCTCCGCTCTCGAGCTCTCCGACGAGATCATCTCCAACCACTAGCCGAGGGTCCCGGTCGAGGTCCGATTGATGTCGCAGACGAGTCAGAAGAAGACGATCAGCTTTGGCGTGCCGTGCTACAACTCCGCCGAGTACATGGACCATTGCATCGGGTCCATTCTCGAGGGTTCGGGCCACGCCGAGGACGTCCAGATCGTCATCGTGGACGACGGGTCCACGAAGGACGACACGCTGGCCAAGGCCCGTGAGTGGGAGGGCCGCTTTCCTGGCTTGGTGAAGGTCGTGCACCAGGAGAACGGCGGGCACGGAATGGCGGTGCTCGCCGCCCTGGAGGCTGCGGACGGCACCTACTTCAAGATCGTCGACTCCGACGACTGGGTCGACGAGGAAGCCCTCCAGGCCCTGCTCAAGACCCTGCGCGAGTTCATCGCCTACGAGACGCGCGTCGACCTCGTGGTGACCAACTACGTGTACGAGCATGCGGAGGACGGCAAGCAGAACGTCGTCGACTACGGGTTCGCCCTTCCCAAGCGCAAGATCATCGGGTGGGACAGGATTGGCCACTTCAACATGGCCCAGAACATGTTGATGCACGCCCTCTGCTACCGCACCGACGTGCTGCGCGACGGAGGGGTGCCCATGCCGGCGCACACCTTCTACGTGGACAACATCTACGCCTACGTCCCCCTGCCGCGCTGCCGCACCCTCTACTACCTGGACGTGGACCTCTACCGCTACTTCATCGGGCGGGAGGACCAGTCGGTGAACGAGGACGTGATGGTATCGCGCATCGACCAGCAGCTTCGGGTCACCCGCGTGATGATGCGCGCCTACCATCTCTACGACGACATACCGAGCCGTCGCCTGCGGAGCTACATGGTGGGCCACTTCACCCTCATGATGGCCGCCTGCTCCATCTTCTCGAAGCTCTCTGACGATCCCTCCGCCATGGACGACCTCGACTCGCTCTGGAAGGAGCTCCGGCAGTTCGACGCGCGCATGTACTGGAGGGCGCGCAACGGGCTCGTGGGCATCGCCATGAACCTTCCCGGAGAGGGTGGCCGAAGGGCCACGGTCGGCATCTACCGCATCGCCCGGAGGCTGGTCAAGTTCAACTAGCCGTCCCTGGCGGACGCCCGCCTCATCGGGGCACCCAAGCGGAAAACTGCGCACGATAGCGTCGAATTGTGAAGACGCGTGACGTTTGCCCAGATGATCCTCACTCTGGAAAGATACCGTGCGCAGTTTTCTAGCCTGCCAAGCCGTAAAAAGGCCCACCTGCGAAGCGGATGGGCCTAGTCGCACGACGATTGGCCTGTCAACACCTCACTCGAGGTCGCTGACGGCAGGGAAGCCGTAGGCGCCCTCGGCGGAGCGGACGCCGTCCACGATGGCCTCCTCGAGCGCCCTCGTGGCGAGCATGCCCACCTCGTCGACCGTCGCCTCGACCTCTCCGGTCGCCATCACGAAGATGGTGTCGCCGTCGTTGGTGGTGTGGGTGGGCTTGATGGCGTGCGCGTAGGCGTCGGCGGAGATCTGCGCCACCTTGGTGGCCTGGGCCTTCGTGAGGGAGGCGTTGGTCACCACGCAGGAGATGGTCGTGTTGGTCCTCAGGAAGGGCACATGGTCAGAGTGGGCCGCGAGTGACCCCGCGAGGTCGAGGGGACGGCCCTCGTTTGACAGGGTGCCCGCGACGGGGCTTCCGTCCTTTGGGTCGACCACGTTCCCGAAGGCGTTCACCGCGGCGATGGCGCAGCAGACGAGTTCGCCGGAGCCTGCGGTCGCCCGTCCTAGGCCGCCCTTCATCGCGTGGGCGGGCCCGCGGAGCTTGCCCACGGTGCAGCCGCAGCCAGCGCCGTGGTTGCCCGCCTCGAGCTCACGGTCCCTCTCGTCAAGCGCACGGGCCACGGCGAGCGCGCCCTCCGCCGTCCCCGGACGGACGTCGGGGGAACCACAGGCGAGGTCGAAGACGCAGGCGGAGCTCACGATGGGGACGACGCCTACCCCGACGTCGAGGCCGATGCCCCTGCGCTCGAGCTCCTCGGCCGCTCCGCAGGCCGCCGCGAGCCCGTAGGCGCTGCCGCCCGACAGCACGACGCAGTGGAGCTTGCTCACGGTCTCCTCGGGCCTCAGGAGGTCCGTCTCCCTCGTGGCGGGGGCTCCCCCTCGCACGTCCACGGCCCCCGTCGCCCCCTCGGGGCAGACGATGGCCGTGCATCCCGTGCCCGCCTCGTGGTTCGACACGCTCGCCGCGAACACGCCCGCAATGGGGAAGGCGGCTCCGTCGATCCTGCTCACTGCGCTCCTCCTAGCACTTGGGCCGCGAGGTCCACCTCGTCGCCCAGCAGGTCCGAGAGCTCGCGGACGAGCCGGGAGACGGGAAGCCCCACGACGTTCTGGTAGTCACCGGCTATAGAGCGTACCAGGAAACGGCCGCGCCCCTGAATGCCATAGGCACCGGCCTTGTCGAGCGGCTCACCGCTCTGGGCATAGGCATCGATCTGGGTGCGCGTGAGCTCCCAGAAGGACACGGTCGTCGTCTCGACGAAGGAGGCCGGGCGGGGAGAGCCGTGCTCGGGCAGCGCTGCCAGGCAGACGCCGGTCGAGACCCGCGACTCCCGCCCTGACAGCTCCCTCAGCATGCGGGCCGCGTCATGCGTGTCCCTAGGCTTGCCCAGGACGTCCCGTCCGGGCATCCAGACGACGGTGTCCGCGGCGACCACGGCCTGGCAGCCGGAGCGCCCGGGTGCTTGGAGCTGGGGGAGGGCAAGGCAGGCCTGTGCCTTCATCCTCGCGAGGCGCTCGACGAGGGCGACGGGAGACTCTCCCTCCTGGCGCGTCTCGTCGACCTCAGGTGGGAGCACGAGGAGCTCGAACCCCGCCTCCTCCAGCAGCTGGCGGCGGCGGGGCGAAGAAGATCCCAGTGCGATGCGCATGCTGTTCCTCCAAGAAAAAGGGAGCCGCGTCAGCGGCTCCCGGGCGTCACGCTCGTTGGTAGCTGTGCTACTCGACGGTGATGGCGCTGACGGGGCAGTTGTCGGCGGCCTCCTGGGCGCTGTCCTCGTTCTCCTCGGGGACCTCGTCGACGATGACCTCGGCGACGCCCTCGTCACCGATGGCGAAGACCTCGGCGCAGGTGGACTCGCAGAGACCGCAGCCGATGCAATCCTCGTTCACAGTTGCCTTCATGGTGGTTTCCTCTCACTCTGAATCCGAACCCAGGCCCCTTACCCAAGTTCTCTAGACCCCTTTGTACTATTACTTCGCCCGGAGCGCTAGTGCCAATGTGGGTAGCGCGCGAGCCACTGGGGCTCGTCCGTCCAAAAGGGACGCCATACGCATGGGCCCACTTCGGGTTGGGCGTGGCGGCCGAAGGTCATCAGCGTCTCATGAATCCGCAACAGCCCAGCTCCGAAAGCGTACGGAACCCCATTGACCGATAAAAGGCCTTGGTCTTCTCGTTGTCGTCGGTCGCAAGCTCTATCTGGCGCACGTCGCCATAGCGGTCGAGCACGGCCTCGACTAGTGCCGTGCCGACTCCCTGCCGCTGCCTCTCGGGGTAGACCAGGACATCCTGGATGAACACAATGGTGAAGCCGTCGCCGACGGCCCTGATGACGCCAAGCAGCTCGTCGCCTTCGTAAGCGGCCAAAACCAGCAGAGAATGCACGAAGCCGTTTCGCAGAGCTGCGGGGTCTCTCGTGTATGCCGTCCAGCCCACCGCATCATAGAGCGGCTGTATCTCGTCCTCGCGATAGTCCGTGTACTCCCTTATCCCCATCTGCCACCCCCAGATTCCGACTTCCCCTGCGGCGTCCGGCCCACAGCACGAGCCCCAAGGCACCATCCGGCCTCTTAGAGGCCCTCGGGCCTCAGCCCCGGGCCCTCGACAGCAATGTCACGCACTCGACGTGGAAGGTCTGGGGGAAGAGGNACGCGTGCGCGCACCAGGTCCCCGGGAACGCCACCGCTCACGAAGACCGCCTTCCCGTCGTCGCGATGGGCGACGGAGTCGGGCCCGTAGGCCATCCTCTCGACCCTGAGCGTGAGCTCCCCTCGCACCTCTTCTGCCACCGGTTTCCCTCCAAGGCTCGTGTCCCGGTCACTCCCGGGTCCCAGAAGATTCTAGCAACTGGCGACCGCCCGCCTCCCGCCCGGAGTGGCGTGATTCGCAGTGATGAATGAAAATGAAAATCTATAGTATATTTATGGAAGGTTTATTAGATTGAGTCAAGGGGGTGAATAGGCGTCTTAAGTTCAAAAAATAATTTAGGAAATCAGAAAATTAGTTTTGCCAAATCATAAAATAGCAGGTAAATATAGGTGATAATCAAAGCAAGAAATAATGGTGCTACCGCTTAGGGATCCAAAGGGACCGTTCCCGCGAAAGTCGCGATTGTGGGTGAGACGCATAAATTGATTGGATATAGTCTGTCTTGGCGTTATTCTGGTCTCGCCGGGATGCCTCCCGTGCGAGAGGACTATCGGTCTAGTGCCAGACACTGTGCTGGCACAGAAAGAGTAGGAGGAACCATGGCTAACGGGCTTTATGTCCACAGCGAGATTGGCCCCCTGAAGAAGGTCCTGCTTCACCGCCCTGGCGAGGAGCTTCTCAACCTTCCCCCCGACGAGCTGGGTCGTCTGCTCTTCGATGACGTGCCCTTCCTCGAGGTGGCCCAGCAGGAGCACGACCGCTTCGCCGAGATTCTGCGCGAGCAGGGCGCCGAGGTCCTGTACCTCGAGAAGCTGGTCGCCGAGGCCCTGGACGCCGCCGGCTCCCGCGAGGAGTTCACCGAGCAGTGGCTCGACGAGTCCGGTCTGCGCGGCACCCACACCCGCGCCACCGTCAAGGAGTTCATGGACTCCATCACCGACACCCAGGCCTTCGTCGAGAAGTGCATCGCGGGCATCCGCAAGAACGAGCTTGAGCTTCCCACCAAGTCGAGCAACCTCCTTGCCGACCTCGTGGGCTATGACCAGGACAGTGAGTCCGACCTCCTGATCGACCCCATGCCCAACACCTACTTCACCCGCGACCCCTTCGCGATCGTGGGCAAGGGCGTCAACCTGAACCACATGTTCTCGGTGACCCGCAACCGCGAGACCCTCTTCGGCAAGTACATCTTCCGCGACCACCCCGACTACAACGACGCGCCCCTGTGGTACCGCCGCGACTCCGCCTACCACACCGAGGGTGGCGACGTCCTCAACATCAACGCCCACACCCTGGCCATCGGCATCTCGCAGCGCACCCAGGCAGCCGCCATCGACGCGCTCGCCCAGCACATGTTCTGGGAGAAGGGCGACGAGTGCGAGATTGACACGATCTATGCCTTCAACATCCCCGTGTCCCGTGCCTTCATGCACCTCGACACCGTCTTCACGCAGATCGACGTCGACAAGTTCACCATCCACCCGGGCATCATGGGCACCCTGCAGGTCTTCAAGCTCACCAAGGGCGCCTCTGAGGGCGAGGTCAAGATCGAGGAGATGAACGACACCCTCGAGCACGTCCTGGCCAAGGCCATGGGCCTCGATGCCGTCAAGCTCATCAAGTGCGGTGGCGGCGACCCCGTCGCGGCGGCCCGCGAGCAGTGGAACGACGGCTCCAACACCCTTGCTGTCGCACCTGGCAAGATTTGCGTCTACCAGCGCAACACCGTCACCAACGACGTGCTCTACAAGGAGGGCCTCGACCTCCTCGTGGTTCCCTCGGCCGAGCTCTCCCGCGGCCGCGGCGGCCCCCGCTGCATGAGCATGCCCTTCGCCCGCGAGGACATCTAGCCTCCTAGGCAATCCCCCGAATCCGGAGATGACCCCGTCGTCTCCGGATTCGGGCTGTACATCGGTTCGTCACCCCGGTTTTTAGGTGCCGGCGACATGAGGTCGCCGGCAGACAGAAAGGACAACGCATGGGCGTCAACCTCCGCGGCCGCAGCTTCCTCAAGCTCCTCGACTACTCCTCCGACGAGATTCGCTACCTCCTCAAGCTCTCCGCCAACTTCAAGGACATGAAGCGCACCGGCGTGCCCCATCGCTACCTCGAGGGCAAGAACATCGTCCTCCTCTTCCAGAAGACCTCCACGCGCACCCGCTGCGCCTTCGAGGTCGGCGCCTCCGACCTCGGCATGGGCGTGACCTACCTCGACCCCAACTCATCGCAGATGGGCCACAAGGAGTCCACCGAGGACACCGCCCGCGTCCTCGGCCGCATGTTCGACGGCATCGAGTACCGCGGCTTCAGCCAGGCCCAGGTCGAGGAGATCGCCGAGAAGAGCGGCGTGCCCGTGTGGAACGGCCTCACCGACGACTTCCACCCCACGCAGATGCTCGCTGACATCCTCACCGCCCAGGAGGAGTTCGGCCAGGACCTCCGCGGCCGCAAGCTGACCTTCTTCGGCGACTGCCGCAACAACGTCGCCAACTCCCTCATGGTCGTCTGCGCGAAGCTCGGCATCAACTTCTGCGCCTGCGGACCCAAGGAGCGCATGCCGGAGGACGAGCTCGTCGCCACCTGCCGCGAGATCGCCGCGCAGAACCACTGCGAGGTCGTCCTCACCGAGGATCCCCACGAGGGCGCCAAGGACTGCGACGTGCTCTACACCGACATCTGGGTGTCGATGGGTGAGTCCTACGACCTCTTCGGTGAGCGCATCAAGCTCCTCTCGCCCTATCGCGTGACCAAGGAGCTCATGGCCGAGGCCAAGCCCACCGCCATCTTCGAGCACTGCCTGCCCTCCTTCCACGACACCAACACCACCCACGGCAAGGAGGTCGCCGAGGAGTTTGGCATCACCGAGATGGAGGTCACCGACGAGGTCTTCGAGGGGCCGCGGTCCCGCGTCTTCGACGAGGCCGAGAACCGCATGCACACCATCAAGGCGGTCATGTACGCCACCCTCTGTTAGACGGCTCCGCCCCGACCTCCCCGCCATTTGGCGGGGAGGTTTTTTCTGGTGGGGGGAGAAGGTTCCCTCCCTTACTTTTTTGCAGTCGTCCTATCAGTTTTTCTTTGCGATGCGACGTTTAGATTCACGAATATATGCAGTTTGTTGATTGTGGAGCATATGTGGATACAGAAGCGTCGCTTGTCTTTCACTTTTGGTCAGAGCAAGATCCTTACCCCATCCAAACTGCGACTTTGTTGCCCTAAGTCCAGTAGTCCATGAGCTTGAAAGGGTGTGAAATCTGGCAAAGGGTTCTTGTTAAAGATGACTGGCAGCGTCATACCATTCGGGGACTATTGAATAACGCTCACCCTTTGCCGATTTGCCCCCGCATTCAAGATTTGTACAATCTTAGGAGAACTTGCGGGATTTCTGTTCAGTTTTGGTTTCGCAAGGTTTTCTGTTCCATACGACAGGCGTCTTGGACGCCGAAAGGAGTTGCGGTCATGTCAGATTCGACAGCGCAGCCTAAGAAGAAGAGGGAGATGCTCTCGTCCTTCTCCATCATCTTCATCCTCCTGGCGGTCGTGGCCGTCATCACGGTCATCCTCTCCGGGTCGACCGACGCCGTGACCGGCGCCACCCTGGCGGACTTCGTCATGGCTCCCGTCAAGGGCTTCGGCGATGCCATTGACGTCTGCCTCTTCGTCATCGTCCTGGGCGGCTTCCTCGGCATCGTAAACAAGACCGAGGCCCTCACCACCGGCATCAACGCGCTGGTGCGCAAGATGAACGGCAACGAGCTCAAGCTCATCCCCATCCTGATGCTGCTCTTCGCCGTCCTGGGCTCCACCTACGGCTTCTGCGAGGAGACCGTCGGCTTCTACGCCCTGCTCTCCGCGACCATGATGGCCGCCGGCTATGACTCCCTGACGGGCGCCATGATGATCCTGCTCGGCGCCGGCGTCGGCTGCCTCGGCTCGACCGTCAACCCCTTCGCCACCGGCATCGCCTCCTCCGCGCTGGTCGACATGGGCATCGCCGTCGACCAGGCCGTGGTCATCGGCCTTGGCCTCGTCCTCATGCTCGTCACCTGGGCCATCGCCGTCTTCTTCGTCCTGCAGTACGCCAAGTCCGTCAAGGCCGATCCCTCCCGCACCCTCATGAGCTCCTCCGAGCTCGCCTCCGCCGAGGAGTCCTATGGCATGGGCGAGGGCGAGGCCGTCAAGGCCGAGCTCACCGGCAAGCAGAAGGGCGTCCTGGTCTTCTTCGCCGCCGCGTTCCTCGTGATGATCATCGGCTTCGTGCCCTGGGAGGACCTCGGCGTCGACGCCTTCGTGGCCGGCTCCGCCTCTCACGACGAGACCACCGAGGTCACCGCCGCCGACATCGTCGAGCAGTACAGCAGCGACAAGCTCGGTGACCTGACGCTCAGCCCCGAGTCCGTCACCGGCGAGCTCAGCTCCTCCGTCACCGACAACGCCGGTTGGTCCGCCTTCCTGACCGGCACTCCGCTCGGCCAGTGGTACTTCGCCGAGTCCACCACCTGGTTCCTGCTCCTCGCCATCATCATCGGCATCGTGGGCGGCCTCTCCGAGCACGAGATCGTCAACGAGTTCATGGCCGGCGCCGGCGACATGATGTCCGTCGTCCTGATCATCGCCGTCTCCCGTGGCGTCTCCGTCCTCATGAGCTCCACCGGTCTCTCGGACTACTTCCTGAACGCCGCCGCCGAGGGCCTCTCCGGAACCTCCGGAATCGTCTTCACCATCGGCTCCTACCTGCTCTACTTCGTCCTGTCCTTCCTCATCCCCTCGACCTCCGGCATGGCGACCGTCTCCATGCCCATCATGGGGCCCCTTGCCGTCAAGCTCGGCTTCAACCCCGCGGTCATGATCATGATCTTCTCCGCCGCCTCCGGCGCGGTGAACCTGATCACCCCGACCAACGGCGCGATCATGGGTGGCCTGGCCCTCTCGCGCATCGAGTACGGCACCTGGGTCAAGTTCGCGATCAAGGTCGTCGCGACCATCGCCGTGGCCTCCATGGTCATCCTCGCCATCGCGATGCTGGCCATCCCCGCGGCCGCGTAGGTCAGACCCACATCGTGCTTCGGCTGGGAGGGCGTCCTTCGGGGCGCCCTCCCTCTTCTTGTGCGCGGGCCTCCCAGAGGCCTAAGATGCAAGAGGGGAAGCCCCGTCCTCGTGGGCGGAGGCAGGGAGGAGCTGGCATGACTGGCGAGGAGCTCTACAGGGTGGCCCTTGACAGCGCGCTCGAGCTGCCTGGGAGCGTGGCGGGCTGCTTCTCTGACGGATGGGAGGACGTGCGCGTCTGCGGCAAGTGGTTCGCCCTCCTGACCGACCACGGCGGACAGCTCGTGAACCTCAAGGCTGAGCCGGACGACGTGCTCGAGCTCACGCATGCCTACCCCTCGATCACGCCCGGCTACCACATGAACAAGAGGCACTGGGTGAGCCTGCGCGCGGGGGACGACTTGGACGACGCGCTGGTGGGGAGGCTGGTCACGGAGTCCTACCTCCTCGTGGTGTCGAAGCTTCCCCGGAGGCTGCGCCCCGTCGACCCCGCTTCGTTTCCGCGCGGGTGACCCGGGGACTCGGGCATCTAAGCACAAGCAAGCAGACCGAACGAGAGGGGACACGACATGGACAAGGAACTCTTCGACTACACGGCCCAGAAGGTGGACGAGCTGCTCGCCGCCTCGTCGAGCTCCGAGGGCACGATCAAGGCCGCACGGGCCTGGAAGGACGCCGTTGCGGGCGGACTCGACGACGTCGCGCTCGAGGCGCAGACCAAGCAGCTTCTCGACGCGCTGGACGAGCACCACACCACGATAGACGAGGTCATCTCGTTTGCCGAGGGCCCCGCGCGCGAGCTCCTCGGCGAGGAGGCGGCCTCCCAGCTCCTCGTCCACCAGCAGGAGCGCAAGGCCGAGGGCGCCCACTACTGCGACTGCGCTGCTTGCACGGCCGCCCAGGAGCTCCTGGCGCGCCACGGCCGCCCCGTCCTGTAGGCCGCCTGTTGCCCATGGCCTGACGCCCAGGCAACTGGACGATACGAGGGGTATCTCGCTCGAGCGTGCTGGGGCGGGGTACCCCTCGGTTTCTATGGCCCTTGCCGCCCTACGTGAGGCTAGGCGGGCCGAAGCTGCACCTCGGCCCCCAAGGGCTTGAGGTGGCCCCTCCGCACGAAGTAGCGGCCGTCCTCGAAGAAGACGGTGCGCCTCGCGCCTCTGCGCCCCAGCACGAGCTCCCAAGCCCGGAAGGGGCGCACCCCCGGTCGTGGCGCGGGCGAGACCTCCCTCGTGGAAGTCACCTGCAGGCTGCAGGCGTGGGGTTGGTAGGGCCAGTGGAGGGCCGTGAACTCCTGGTTCCCGTTGGTGTCCACGAAGAACGAGACCGCCACGTAGGCGCGGTCCTCCTCGTGGGGTGGCGTCACGTACACGGCTCCTGTGCCCCTCTCCACAGATACGAACATCTGTACTGCAACTGACCCTTAGGCTAGCAGCGGGGTGGGACGGGAACACCTGCACGTCGCGGGTGGGGGAGTCGCACAGAAAAAAGTCCCGCCCCGCGCCGATGTCCGAGGACTGGTGCGGGGCGGGAGGGTTGCCGGCGCGTGGGGATGCGAGGTCCTAATAGACCATGCCCATGGCCTCGCGCACCTCGTCGAGGGTCTGGTCGGCGATGGCATTGGCGCGGGCGTTGCCGTCGCGCAGCACGTCCCTCACGTAGTCCAGGTCCTGCTCGAAGGCGTGCCTTCGCTCGCGGATGGGGGCGAAGTAGTCGTTGACGGCCTGGGTCACGTACTTCTTGAGCTGGCCGGAGCCGCCCATGCCAATCTCGTCGGCTATCTCCTTGGGGTCGCGGCCCGTGCAGATGCCCGCGGTGGTGAGCAGCGCCGCCACGCCGGGGCGCGCCTCGGGGTCGAAGGTGATGTTGCGCTCCGAGTCGGTCTTGGACTTCTTGATGAGCCGCGCGGTCTCGTCCGCGCTCATGCTGAGCGAGATCGCGTTGCCATAGCTCTTGCTCATCTTGCGACCATCCAGGCCCGGGAGCAGGGGGGTGGAGGTGAGGAGTCCCGCCACGCTGGGGAACACCTTGCCATAGCGCTCGTTGAAGCGGCGGGCGATCTTGTTGGTGACCTCGATGTGGGGGAGCTGGTCGCGGCCCACAGGGACGACGTTGCCCTTGCAGAAGAGGATGTCGCAGGCCTGGTGCACGGGGTAGGTGAGGAGGAGCCCGGTGAGCGCGTGGCCCGAGGCCTCCTGCTCGGCCTTGACGGTGGGGTTGCGCTCCATCTCGGCCTCGGTCACCAGCGAGAGGAAGGGCAGCATGAGCTGGTTGGCGGCGGGGACGGCGGAGTGCGCGAAGATCATGGTCCTCTGGGGGTCGATACCGCAGGCCAGGTAGTCCATGACCATGTTGAAGACGTTGTCCTGGATGTGCTCCGTGCTGTCGCGGTCGGTGATCACCTGGTAGTCGGCGATGATGATGTTGGTGCGCACGCCCATGTCCTGCAGGCGCACGCGCTCGCGGATGGTGCCGAAGTAGTGGCCCAGGTGGAGCCTGCCGGTGGGCCGGTCGCCCGTGAGCATGTTGTAGCTCTGGGGGTGGACCTCGAGGTCCTCCTGTATCTGGTCGCTGCGCCTGAGCGCGGCCTCATAGCTTCCCTCGTTGGGCATGGGTGCTCCCTCGCGTCGTGTCTGCAAACCCCCCTATGGTACGGCAAGGCCCCAGGCCGGCGCCAGCGGGACGCGAGGGGGGCCGTCGCGTCCCGACCTGCTGCCGACGTGCGGCGGCTAGCGCATGGGCGGGCTCTCCCTGAGGGCGGCGTGTGCCTCGGGCCAGCCGGGGCACCAGCGGTCCATGAGGGCGTAGAAGCGCGCGCCATGGCTGGGCTCGAGGAGGTGGCAGAGCTCGTGGCACACGACGGCGTCGAGGCAGGCCTCGGGCCGCAGGGCCAGCTCGGCGTTGAGGGTTATGGCGCCCGTGCGCACGTTGCAGGAGCCCCAGCGGCTGCTCATCCAGCGCACGCGGAGCTGGCTGCAGCGGACGCCCATCTCCTCCTGACGTCGCTCCAGGAGGGGAAGGGCCGCCTTTACGAGCTCGTCCTTGAGCCAGGGAAGGAGGAGCTGGCGCAGCTCCTCGCCGGCGGGCCGCCAATCGGCGAGGCCAGGCTTGCCCAGGCCGTCCGGCCGAGGCGCGTGCGGACGGACGACGAGCTCGCCCGCGACCCTCTCGACCTGGGTGTGCCGTCCGGCCGCCGGCTCCACCCTGAGGGAGACCCGCTCGCCCAGGAGGTCGAGCGCGCCGCCGTCTTGCCAGTGCTCCCGCTCGGCCCTGTCCCTGAGTCCGTTGCGCTCCAGACAACCGTCCACCCAGGCCCGATGGGCACGGACAAAGCGGGCGAGCTCGTCCGCCGGCACCCGCGACGGGGCGCTCAGGCGCACGCTGCCGTCGGGCCTCACCCTGAGGTTGACGCGACGCACGTCTCCCCGGACGAGCTCGACCTCCAGCCCGTCCACCTCGAGCGTTCTGCTGGTGGACACATGCCCCCTTCGGTTTCCATGGCGCTTCGCATGCGCATCAGGCTGCGCGATGTGCCAATATTGTAGTGTTGGCAGGCGAGAGGGGAGCACCATGGCGAGCAGTTACGGCGAGGATGCCAGCAAGAGCGCTCTGAGGGAGGGCTACCTGGCGATTCGTGACCGGATTGCGCCAAGCCATCGCGAGCGCCTGGACGCTGAGATACGAGCCCACCTCCTGGCCCTTCCCACCTATGCCGAGGCGCAGCTCCTGCTCTCGTACGTTCCCTTCAGGGACGAGATAGACACCCGCCCGATCATGGAGCGCGCCTGGGCGGACGGGAAGCGCGTCGCCCTGCCGCGATGCGTGCCCGGGTCGGTGTCGCTCCAGTTCTTCGAGGTGACGAGCCTCGACGGGCTTCGCCCCGGAGCGCGCGGCGCCCTCGAGCCGCCGGCGGAGGGGGAGCCCCTCACGACCCGGCAGATGCTGGGCTCCGTCTGCCTCGTTCCCGGTCTCGTGTTCGACGCGGACGGATACCGGATCGGCTACGGCGCGGGCTACTACGACAACTTCCTCGCCGTGTACCCGGGCACGAAGGTGGGGCTCGCCCACAGCATGCAGGTGAGCGGGAACCCCCTTCCCGCAGACGAGCACGACATAGCCGTCGACGTGCTGGTGAGTGACGCCGCGGTCTGGAGCTGCCGGCGCTGGTAGGGAGGGCGCGGGANCACCCTGAGGTTGACGCGACGCACGTCTCCCCGGACGAGCTCGACCTCCAGCCCGTCCACCTCGAGCGTTCTGCTGGTGGACACATGCCCCCTTCGGTTTCCATGGCGCTTCGCATGCGCATCAGGCTGCGCGATGTGCCAATATTGTAGTGTTGGCAGGCGAGAGGGGAGCACCATGGCGAGCAGTTACGGCGAGGATGCCAGCAAGAGCGCTCTGAGGGAGGGCTACCTGGCGATTCGTGACCGGATTGCGCCAAGCCATCGCGAGCGCCTGGACGCTGAGATACGAGCCCACCTCCTGGCCCTTCCCACCTATGCCGAGGCGCAGCTCCTGCTCTCGTACGTTCCCTTCAGGGACGAGATAGACACCCGCCCGATCATGGAGCGCGCCTGGGCGGACGGGAAGCGCGTCGCCCTGCCGCGATGCGTGCCCGGGTCGGTGTCGCTCCAGTTCTTCGAGGTGACGAGCCTCGACGGGCTTCGCCCCGGAGCGCGCGGCGCCCTCGAGCCGCCGGCGGAGGGGGAGCCCCTCACGACCCGGCAGATGCTGGGCTCCGTCTGCCTCGTTCCCGGTCTCGTGTTCGACGCGGACGGATACCGGATCGGCTACGGCGCGGGCTACTACGACAACTTCCTCGCCGTGTACCCGGGCACGAAGGTGGGGCTCGCCCACAGCATGCAGGTGAGCGGGAACCCCCTTCCCGCAGACGAGCACGACATAGCCGTCGACGTGCTGGTGAGTGACGCCGCGGTCTGGAGCTGCCGGCGCTGGTAGGGAGGGCGCGGGAGACGCGAGCCGGGCGCGACCGAGAGGGGCGCGCCCCTTGGCCAGACCTCCTTGCCCCGGCCGTCCCGCGGCTAGCCGCGGGTGATGCCCAGGTGGTCGGCAAGGATGCGGATGGCCTCGCGATATCCCCCTATCCCCATGCCCGAGACCGTCTCGATGCAGGCGGCGCGCACGTAGGAGCGCTGGCGGAAGTCCTCGCGCTCCTCGAGCCTCGAGATGTGGACCTCGACCGCGGGGATGCCGACCGCCTTGAGCGCGTCGAGCAGGGCGATCGAGGTGTGGGTGTAGGCCGCGGGGTTGATGACGATGCCGTCCGCGCTCCCGTAGGCGTCCTGGATGGCGTCGACGAGGTCGCCCTCGTGGTTTGACTGGTAGCAGTCGCAGTGGGCGAACCCCTCCTCGCGAGCCGCGTCCGCGCAGAGCTCGAGGAGGGCGGCGAAGTCCTCCCGGCCATAGATGCCCGGTTCCCTGATGCCCAGCATGTTGATGTTGGGCCCGTTGATGACCAGGAGGTGGGGGCCGTCCTCGTCCTCGTAGCCGTCGAAGTCATCCGCCTGGGTCGCGTCGTCCATGCCGCTCAGGAGCGCCTCGATCTCATCGGCGCCCTCGGCCTGGTGGCTGTGGAAGGCCGGGTCGCTGAAGCTGGGGCGGGAGTGACGCTCGCCGACGGCAGCCTCGACCTGACGGGGGACGGGGTCCGCCGCGGGCGTGGCCACGTCGGGGTGGGAGGAGCGCCTACTGGGGGTGAAGCTCACCTGCAGGGGGCTCCCGCCATGGCTGAGGTCCGCGAAGGGGGTCTCGTAGCTCGCGGGCAGCCCGGTGAGTTCTGCGAAGGACTCGAAGACCTGGCCCACCGAGTTGGGCCCGAAGACCACCTCGATGCCGTCGCTGCCGCGTCCCACGATGCCTAGGACGCCCTCGACCTTGCAGAGCGCATTCTTGTCGACGAGGGACGGGTCCCTCACGACGAGGCGCAGGCGCGTCATGCACAGCGTGTTTGCCGTCACGTTGGGGGTGCCCCCCACGAGGTCGAGGACCTCAGACGCCGTCTCCCTGCTGGTCATGCGCGAACCTCCCTGATCCTTCGTCCGATGGCGGCAGGGCGCTCGCCGTCGGACGGTGCGACATACAGACTTTAGCCCACAAGGGAAGGGTGCCGTGGCACCTTGCGCGCGAGCGGGGCTAGGGGGCGGTGGGCGGAAGCAGCCCCAGCAGGCGGGCGACGAGGCGCGCGTCCCCNGGGTGTTTGCCACGCCCAGCCGTCGCGCCTCGGGCGTGGCGTCGTCGGCGAGCTCGAAGGCCCGTCTCTTGTAGGGGATGGTCACGTTGAGGCCCTGCCAGCCACCGAGGAGGAGGAAGTCGTCGAGCTCCTCGGGCTCCCGCTCGAAGAGCTCGTAGGAGGGGAGCCCCAGCGCCGCGTGGATCGTGGGCGACCAGCTGTGGCCGAGCCTCCTACCCAGGAGGCCGAAGCGACCGCCCGACCCGGCCGCCACCTACACCACCTCCGAGTAGCTTCCCAGGTAGCGGACCTCGTCGCAAACGTCGCCCAGGGTCAGGAGGAGCCGGCGGAGCTCGGGCGCCCCGACGGGGCACTCGACGTCGAAGTAGAACATGAACTCGAAGTCGCGGTCGGGGATGGGCCGGCTCTCGAGCTTGAGGATGTTGATGTCAAGCGCATGGAGCTTCGAGAGCACGCGGTAGAGGGAGCCGGGCTCGTGGCTCACGACCAGCATGAGGGAGCTGCGGTCCGCGCCGGGGTAGATGCGCAGGTCCCTCGTGATGCAGGCGAAGCGCGTGTAGTTGTTGTCACGGTCCTGGACGCTGCGAGCGAGCGTGTCGAGCCCATACAGCTCGGCGCAGGAGCGCGAGGCGAGGGCGGCCACGTCGTCGCGCTCCGACTCGGCGACCATCCTCGAGGCGATGGCCGTGTTCTCCACCACGTGGGTGCGGACCCCATGGAGGGACGAGAGGAAGCCCTCGCACTGGCTGAGCGCCTGCTCGTGGCTGTAGACGTCAGAGATCGACTCGAGGCCGCAGCCCGGCTTGGCGAGTAGGTTGTGGTCGATCTTGAGCCGGCAGCTCCGCACCACCTTGAAGTCATGGCGCATCATGAGGTCGTAGACCTGGTTGACCGAGCCGGCGGTGCTGTTCTCGACGGGGAGCACGCCGAACTCGCAGTAGCCCTCCTCCACGGCGCGGAAGACCGCATCGAAGCTGTCGAAGAAGCTGATGTCGGCGTGCTTGAAGAGGCGGTCGCAGGCCATCTGGGAGAAGGCTCCCTCGACGCCCTGGCAGGCGACGTAGGCGTCCTGGGGGAAGTAGCCCGGGCCGTCCTTGAGCGCGGCGTCGACGCGGTCCAGGATGGGGCCGGTGTCGTAGTTGCGCTCCCCCTGCCGCATGCGCGACGCCTCCATGAGGAGCTGCATGAGCACCTCGGCGTATGACTTCAGCTCGGGTGGCACCTCGGCCGCGGCGGAGGCGACCACCCTGCGCTCGCGCGAGCGGTCGAGGATGGGAAGGCCCCTCTCCCTCTTGTAGGCGGCCACGCCCTCGGCGCAGTCCATGCGCTCTTGGAAGAGCGCGAGCATCTGGTGGTCTATGGCGTCGATGCGCTCGCGCAGGCGGGCGAGGTCCTCCATGGTCTAGTCCCTTCCCTCGCCAAGCGAGAACTGCGCGCCCTCGGGGGGGAAGGCGAGCCATGAGTCGAGCAGCGCCAAGGCGCAGACGGCCTCGGCGACGGGCACCGCGCGCGGGGCGATGCACGGGTCGTGGCGTCCCCTCACGCCGAGGCGCGCGGGCTCGCCCGAGACGAGGTCGACGGAGTCCTGGGGGCGGCCGATGCTCGAGGTGGGCTTGACGGCGAGGCGGAAGAGCACGGCCGCCCCGGTGGAGAGGCCCCCGAGCGCCCCACCGGCGTTGTTGGTGGAGGGAACGGGCCGTCCCCCCTCGAGGCGATACGGGTCGTTGTCCTCGCTCCCGCGCAGGCGGGCGGCGCCGAAGCCCC
>NZ_LT635494.1:222867-225062 GCF_900120385.1 Olsenella phocaeensis
CCCTGTGGCGGCCCGCACGGCGTCCCTCGCCAGGGGGGAGACGCGAAACCCCAATCGGGTGCGGGCGACTTTCGCCCCAAGCGCCCTCGCGCAGGTCACGGTGGCGTCGATGTCGCGCGAGCTCGTGGCGCAGTCTATATCGCTTCGACCCTCGGCGAGCGAGGCGAGGACGAGCATCCGATGCGCCACGGACTTCGACGCCACGGCGTCGACGCGCCCCTCGAGGGGACGTGGGTTTATGGTGACGTCCAAGCTCTTCTCACCTAGTCCCTTCCGCAGCCGAGCTCGATGAGCTCGCGCAGCCCGTCGAGGCCCACGGCCCTGACCTCGACCTTGCCTGGGGCGAGGGGGACGACTACGTTCACGGAGTCGGCGTGCCTCTTCTTGTCGTGCGCCGCGAAGCGCATGAGGTCGTCCGTCGGCACGTCGGTGCCCGTGGGCAGCCCGTGCGCCCGCACCGCCCCCTCGACGAGCGCGGCAAGCCCCTGCTCGCTCCAGCCCTTGCGCTCGCAGGCGCGGGCCATGCAGCAGAGGCCTGCGGCGACGGAGCTGCCATGTCCCAGGGCGAAGCCGCTCGCCGCCTCGATGGCGTGCCCGATGGTGTGTCCCAGGTTGAGCGTCTGCCTGAGGCCGCGCTCGCGCTCGTCGTCGGCGACCACGTCGCGCTTGATCCTCACGTTGCGTGCCACCAGGGCCGTCATCCTCCCGGGCTCCAGCGACTCGTTGGCGGGGTGCTCGGTCAGGTCCCGGAGCATCTGGGGGCCGTCCAGGACGGCATGCTTCACGACCTCCCCACAGGAGTCGCGCAGCAGCCCGGCGGAGAGGCTCTTGAGGCAGTCCACGTCGGCGAGGACCAGCGAGGGCTGGAGGAAGGCGCCGGCGAGGTTCTTGCCCGCCTCGAGGTCGATGGCGGTCTTGCCGCCCACGGAGGAGTCGACCATGGCGAGGAGCGAGGTGGGCACCTGCACGACCTGGCAGCCGCGCAGGTAGAGGGCGGCTGCGAGTCCCGCCATGTCGCCCGTGACGCCGCCTCCCAGCGCCACTACCACGTCGTCGCGGGTGAGCCCCAGCCCGGCGATGCCCTCGAGGAGCGCCGAGAGAGTGCGGACGTTCTTCGACGCCTCGCCTGCGGGGAAGGTGAGGAGGCCGGCCTCGTAGCCAGCAGCGCGCAGGCTCCCGAGCGCCGCCTCGGCATAGAGGGGGGCGACGTTCGAGTCCGAGACGACGCAGGCCCTTTGGCCGCCGCAGGTGGCGCGGGCGAGCCGTCCGAGCCGTCCGAGCACCCCGCTCCCCACGGTGACCTGGTAGGAGCGGGAGGGCGTGTCCACCGCTATGGAGACGGCGTCGCTCATCGCCTCTCAGCCTCCCTCTTGAGCCGGTCGCCCTCGGCGAGGAGGGCCTCGAGCCGCTCGCCGTCCCTGGCGTCCAGGGCGTCCTTGTACTGCTGCAGGCTCCGGACGATGCGGCCTATCTCCTCCGAGAGGTGGTCGGCGTCGTCGAGGAAGAGCTCCCGCCACATGGGGGCGTTGAGGCGGGCCACGCGCGTCAGGTCCTTGTAGGACCCGGCCGAGAAGCCCCTGTGGTCCTGTGCCGTGGGGCTCTTCACGTAGGCGTTGGACACCACGTGCGCCAGCTGGGAGGTGAAGGCGATCACCTCGTCGTGGTGGTCGGCCGTCGAGAGCGTGTAGGAGCCGAAGCCGCAGGGCTCGAGGAGGTCCTGGAGGCGCTCGAGCACGTCGAGGCGGGCGAAGTCGTCCATCGGCGGCGGCACCACGACCATGGGGGCGCCGCGGAACATGTTGGCCCTGCTGTGGGCGAAGCCCGAGTGCTGGGTGCCTGCCATGGGGTGGCAGCCCACGAAGGTGAAGGGGCGGCCTTCTGCGATGGCGAAGCAGCGCTCGCAGATGACGCGCTTGACGCCCACCGTGTCTATGACGATGGCCCCGGGCGAGACGAGCGCGGCCTTCTCCTGCAGCCAGTCGATGGCGGCCTGGGGGTAGCCGGCGAGCACGATGAGCTCGCAGCTTCCGATGGAGTCGTCGTCCAGGACGGCGTCGATGGTCTCGATGAGGGCGAGCTCGGTGGTGGAGCTCGTCCGGTTCCAGCCGAGCACCTCGCGCCCCGCGGCGTGCATGGCCTTGGCGAAGGAGCCGCCCATGAGGCCGAGCCCCACGACCCCCACGCGCCCGGGGACG
>NZ_LT635494.1:226880-282871 GCF_900120385.1 Olsenella phocaeensis
CCTCTGGCCTCGGCGACGAGGCGCTCGCGCGCAGCGTGCGGTCGGGGCGGGTCTTCGGCCGCGTCACGCCGGAGCAGAAGCGCACGCTGGTGCGCGCCCTCCAGGCGGAGGGCGGGACCGTCGCGATGACGGGCGACGGCGTCAACGACATCCTCGCCCTGCGCGCGGCGGACTGCTCCGTTTCCTTCGCCTGCGCCTCCGACGCCGCTCGAAACGTCTCTGACCTCGTCCTCGCGGATGACGACTTCTCTCACATGCCCGAGGTGGTGGCCGAGGGCAGGCGCTCCATCAACAACCTCCAGCGCTCCGCGTCGCTCTTCCTCGTGAAGACGGTCTTCTCCACCGTCGTGGCGGCGCTCTGCGTGGTGCTCCCGCCGTACCCCTTCATACCCGTGCAGATGTCGCTCGTCTCCACGGCGGTCATCGGCATCCCCTCCTTCGTGCTCGCCCTCGAGTCCAACCACGACCGCGTCTCGGGCCGCTTCCTCGACAACGTGCTCAGGAGGTCGCTGCCCGCCGCGGCGGTCATCTCGCTGGGCCTCCTCGTCGCGCTCCTCTCGCGCGGCATAGACCAGATGAGCTTCTCCGAGTCCTCGGCCATGTGCATGGCCATCGTCAGCGTGGTGGGCTTCGCGCTGGTCTGGCGCATCTGCCATCCGCTCAACGGGCTGAGGGTCGCGCTCCTCGCGTTGGTCGTCGTCGTGGTCGCGGGCGGAAGCCTCGCGTTTCCGGACTTTTACAGGCTTTCTCCGCCAAGTCCTGCCATGCTTATAGTGTTGGGCGCGATTTCGCTGGCGTCATGGAGGCTCTTCGGCCGGCTCTTCGAGCGCTCGTGCTCGGACGGCCGCGTGGCGGGGGCGGTCGTGCGCCTGATGGACAGGATGACTGGAGGCAGCTCTCATGGGTTTGCAGAAGATTGACGCAGCCGCGTTCGAGGCGGCGGTGGCGGAGGCTCGCGTGCCGAAGGCGCTGGCGGCTGGTGGCGTGGAGCGCAGCTACATCGACGTCTCGGGGATCCCCGGCGCGCGCCANTGCCCCCGCCCAGGAGCACCCCGTGGCCGCAGTCGACGACCGTGTCGGCGGGGTGGAACTTGCGGTTCGCCTTCTTGAAGGGCTCGGACACGCGCCTGACCTGATCGATGATGTCCATCGACTCGAGGAGGAAGGGGTCGATCCGCGTCGTGTCGCCGATGATCCCCACGATCGTCTCGTTCTCTCCGTGCGAGACGTTGGTCCTGAAGCCGCGGTCCTCTATCCAGCTCACGAAGTGGTCGAGCTGCTCGGGGGTGGCGCTTTCCTTGACGATTGCAATCATGTGCGGGCCTTTCCGGGCCAGGGCCCAGCGAGTTTTTCATCGATGCTACTACAGCGGGCCGATGGCCCCGGCGCCTTATCCAAAGCGTTACACCGGCGGGGGAGGCGGGCCTGTGGAGCTTTTGGTCTTGCGCGCGCATCCGCCTGCTTGGTCTATACTTCCGTGCCATGGCCCCGTAGCTCAGTGGATCAGAGCGTTCGCCTCCGGAGCGAAAGGCCGTGGGTTCGAGCCCCACCGGGGTCACCAAGCAAGCTCGAAGGGCCGATGGCGCAAGCCGGCGGCCTTTTTCATGCCCAGAGCCTTGGGACAAGCCGTCCGGGAGGTCGAGTGACGACGAACCAGAGCAACGGGGTGCCCCGCGCGGGCGCCGGTGCGGAGCGGGGGCTGAGCTGGGAGGAGGCCCGTCGGCTCGAGGCGCAAGGCAAGTCCAANCTTCGAGGGCTGGTCATGGACCTCTATCTCGAGGCCGTCGGCCCCTGCCGCGCAGGCGGCATAGGCGATGGGCCTCACGTAGCGAGTGTGGCCCGTGGCGTGGCTGGGGTCTCCCACCACCGGGAGGTGCGAGAGCCGGTGCAGCACGGGGATGGCGTTCACGTCGAAGGTGTTGCGGGTCCGGGTCTCGAAGCTGCGGATGCCGCGCTCGCAGAGGATCACGTTGGGGTTGCCCTCGCTCATGACGTACTCCGCGGCCATGAGGAGCTCGTCGATGGTGCCGGAGATGCCGCGCTTGAGGAGGATGGGCACCTGGGTCTTGCCCACCTCGCGCAGGAGGGGGAAGTTCTGGGAGTTGCGGGCGCCGATCTGCATGACGTCGATGCCCTTGTCCAGGAAGAGCTGGACGTCGCGGGGGTCCATCACCTCGGTCACGACGGGGAGGTCGAGCTCGCCTCCTGCCTCCATGAGGAGGTTGAGGCCCCTCTCGCCCATGCCCTGGTACGAGTAGGGGCTGGTGCGGGGCTTGTAGGCGCCGCCGCGCAGGAGCCCCGCGCCGGCCGACTTGACGGCGCGGGCGATGTCCATGAGGTTCGCGCCCTCGACTGAGCAGGGGCCGGCGANTTCATGCCCTCCCGCGTGCTCTTCCAGGACTTCACCGGCGTGCCGGTCTTCGTCGACTTCGCCGCCATGCGCGACGCCATGGCCGAGCGCGGGGGAGACCCCGCCGCCGTGAGCCCGCAGATTCCCTGCACCCTGGTCGTGGACCACTCCGTCATCGCCGACCACACGGGCGCGGAGGGGTGCGTCGCCCAGAACCAGGAGCTCGAGGCACGGCGCAACCACGAGCGCTTCTCCTTCCTCAAGTGGGCCGCCGGCTCCTTCGACAACGTCCGCATCGTCCCGCCCGGACGCGGCATCTGCCACCAGCTCAACATCGAACGCTTCTGCGAAGTCGTCTCGCGCGACGCCCAGGCGCCGGCGGGGTCGCAGATGGCCTGCTTCGACACGCTCGTCGGCACGGACTCGCACACCACGACCGCGAACGGGCTCGGCGTCCTCGGTTGGGGGGTGGGTGGCATCGAGGCGGAGGCCGCCGCGCTCGGCCAGCCCATCTCGATGCTGGTCCCTCCCGTGGTCGAGCTCAGGCTGCGGGGCCACCTCCCGGACGGGGTGAGCGGCATGGACCTCGCCCTCACCGTGGCGCAGCGCCTGCGCGCCGAGGGCGTCGTGGGCTGCCTCGTGGAGGTGACGGGGGAGGGCGCGGCGACCCTCAGCGCCACGCAGCGTGCCTGCGTGGCCAACATGACCCCCGAGTACGGCGCCACGACGACCCTCTTCCCCGTGGACGAGGCGGCCATGGACTACCTCGTCCTCACCGGCCGCGACGAGGGCGAGCTCGCCTTCGCACGGGCCTTCCTGGAGCGGGAGGGCGTCTTCGGCGGCTCCGAGGGCAGGCGCTACTCCCGCAGCGTCGAGCTCGACCTGACTGAGGTCGAGCTGAGCCTTGCCGGTCCCTCCCGCCCGCACGACCGTCTGGTGCCCTCCGAGCTGCGCACGCGCTTCCGTGCCTCGCTGGCGGAGCACGGCCGCGAACCGGGCCTGGCCAGGAAGGTGACCGTGGGCGACCGCGAGTTCGAGCTCGGGCACGGGACCATGGCGATCGCCGCCATCACCAGCTGCACCACCGCGACCGACCCGGCGATGATGGTCGCCGCGGGCATACTTGCGCGCAAGGCGAGGGGGAGGGGGCTCTCCGCCAAGCCCTGGGTCAAGCGGATCCTGGCGCCGGGCAGCCACGCCACGACGCTTTTGCTCGAGCGCGCGCAGCTCCTCGCCCCCCTTGCCGAGCTCGGCTTCGCCACCTGCGGGTACGGCTGCATGAGCTGCATCGGCAACTCGGGCGACATCCTGCCCGGGCTGCATGCCGTCGCGGACGAGCTGGAGCTCGCGAGCGTGCTCTCGGGCAACCGTAACTTCGAGGGGCGCATCTCTCCCGACGTCGCCCAGAACTACCTCTGCCAGCCCGCCCTCGTCGTCGCCTACGCGCTCGTGGGCAGCGTGGACGTCGACCTCTCGCGCGAGCCCGTGGCCGTCGGCCCCGACGGGCCGGTCATGCTCTCCGAGCTCCTTCCCACCCAGGCCGAGATAGACAACGCCCTGGCCTCCGCCCTCGACGGGAGCCTCTTCGCGGAGGGGGGCCGCCGCCTCTTCGAGGGCGACGCCTCCTGGGCGCGCATCGACTCCGGCTCGTCCGACACCTTCCCCTGGGACCCGGACTCCACCTACGTCCGGAGGGCCCCCTACTTCGACGCGGACCAGCGCGGCGGCACGCCCGCCATCAGGGGCGCGCGCTGCCTCGCCCTGCTCGGCGACTTCGTGACCACCGACCACATCTCTCCCGCCGGCTCCATCGCGCCGGATTCTCCCGCCGCCCGCTATCTGGGCGAGAGGGGCGTGGCCCCCGAGGACTTCAACAGCTACGGGAGCCGTCGGGGCAACCATGAGGTCATGATGCGCGGGACCTTCGCCAACGTCAGGCTGAGGAACGCCCTCGCGGGCGGGAGGAGCGGAGGCTGGACTCGCGACCTGCTCGACGGCGAGGTCAAGAGCATATACGACGCCTCCTGCCACTACAGGGCCCAGGGCGTGCCCCTGGTCGTCCTCGCAGGCAAGCTCTATGGCTCCGGCTCCAGCCGCGACTGGGCGGGCAAGGGTCCGGCCCTCCTGGGCGTGCGTGCGGTGCTGGCGCAGAGCTTCGAGCGCATCCACCGCTCCAACCTGGTGCAGATGGGCGTGCTGCCCCTCCAGTTCCATGAGGGGGAGGGCGTCGCGGAGCTCGGCCTGGACGGCAGCGAGTCGTTCGACGTCGAGGCGATCGACTTCTCCCGGGGGCTCCCCAACGAGCGCGACTGCGAGGTGGTGGCGCGTCGGGCGGACGGCAGCGAGCTGCGCTTCTCCTGCGTCGCGAGGGTCGACACCCCGCTCGAGGCGCGCTTCATGACTGCCGGTGGCATACTGCCCTACGTCCTCGACAGCCTCTCGTAGGCCGCCTCGCCCGGAAGAGCCAAGGAGTTCCGCCATGATCTGTCCCAACTGCGGGTCCAACGTGCCTGACGGCTCGGCGGTCTGTCCCGCCTGCAGGGCCGACCTCGGCATGACGGTCTCGATGCCGCGCCAGGAGGGCCGCTGGTGTCCCAACTGCGGGGCGCTCGTGGGCGAGGGGGACGAGGTCTGCCCCTCCTGCGGGATGCCGCAGGAGCCGGCGTGTGGCGACGGCGCGAGGGCGGTGGACGGGCTCGCCCCCCGTGAGGCCCGCGGCGAGGAGTCCCCTCTGGGCGAGACCCACTCCATACCCCGCATAGAGAGCGCCATCCCCTCGGAGGAGGAGCTCGCCCTGCCCTCCGCCCAGATGGACCGACTCCCCAGGCTGCGCGTGCTCGTGCTCGCCGTGGCATGCGCCCTAGTCGTGGTGGGCGGGGGAGTGGTGCTGATAACGCATCCCTGGGACCCCGCTGCCAACGACATCCGCGCCAAGGAGGACGCAGACACCTCCATGGCCGGCTTCCCCGGCCTGGTCAAGCAGCTCCAGGGGCAGGACGCGGGGAGTGGCTCGGCTAGCGGCTCCATAGAGAGCGGGGACGAGCGCACCCTGAGGCTGCTTGGTGACGCCTGGGGGCAGCTCGGGGAGCTCTCGGAGAGGCTCGACCAGAGCCAGGACGAGCTCGTCTCGGGCTACGCGAGCTCGTCATCGGACGAGCTCCTGGCCGGAAAGGCCCGCGCCGACCAGCTCTCCATCGACATCAGCAACCTCATATCGTCCCTGTCCGAGATAGACGTGACCTCGGGGACCTACGCCGAGGACAAGCAGAACCTCACCACCTTGGGCAACTGGCTTCGCAACCGCATGGACGCAGTGTCGTCCGGCTGGGCGAAGGCTGTCTCGTTCCAGGACCCCTCCCAGCACGCGGACGAGATCCTCTCGACCGTGAGCGCCGACGGGGGCTCGCCGGCCGAGTCCTTCAAGGCACTCTTCGACCAGGGCTATGCCCAGTGGGAGCCCAAGGAACGCCCGTCGCGCCCCTGACCGCGCTTCTCTGCCGAATGTGTGAAAGGGACCCCCTGCTGGTAGAATCAGCAGATGGTCCGCACGCTCCGTCGAGCCCGACCAAAGCCCGAATCATCTGCGTCCCAGGAGGTTGAAGCCATGGGATTCTTCTCTGACCCGCTCTATACGCCCAGCTACGAGCTCGAGGGGGGCGAGGTCGCCGTCCTCACCACCAGCAAGGGCACGATTCGCGTCGCCCTCGACGGCGAGGGGGCGCCCGTCCACGTCGCCAACTTCTGCGAGCTCGCCAGCTCGGGCTTCTACGATGGCCTCAAGTTCCATCGCTACGTGCCGGGCTTCGTGATTCAGGGCGGCTGCCCCAACACCCGCGACATGACCCCCGAGCAGGTCGCCTCGGGCATGCCCGGCCCCTCCGGCATGCCCGGGACCGGCGGACCCGGCTACCGCATCCGCCAGGAGTACAGCACCAACCCCCGCAACAGCCACGTCGACGGCGCCCTCGCCATGGCGCGTTCCCAGGACCCCGACTCCGCAGGCTCGCAGTTCTACTTCTGCCTGGGCGCGCAGCACATGCTCGACTCGGGATACACTGTGTTCGGCACGACTCTGGAGGGCATGGACGTCATCTCGGCCCTCCGAGCGGGTGACGTGATCGAGTCGGTGCGCATCGAGGTCGAGGACAACTAGGCGCCTTGCGCGCGGCGATAAGGAGCGAAACGTGAACCAGCAGGCTTTCGAGGCAGGGAAGAGCGCCTACAAGCAGGGCAACCTCGTGGAGGCCCTCGCCCAACTCTCTTCGGCCAAGGGACCAGGCGAGGTCTCCGGGACCATCGACCACCTCAGGGGCAACTGCCTCATGCGCCTCGGGCGCTATGCGGAGGCGGCCCAGGCCTACGCGGACGCCCTGGGCGACGCCTCGTACGGCCATGCCGGCGCACTCGCCTGCAACAGGGGCCGCGCCCTCCTCGCCGCGAACCGCCCCCAGGAGGCCGTGGCCTCCCTCACCCTGGCAACCCAGGACGAGCAGTACTCGACCCCCTACAAGGCCTACGTGGCCCTGGGCAACGCCTACAAGCGCCTGGGCAACGTCCGCGAGGCCGGCGTCGCGTACCGCAGCGCCGCCATTGACGAGGCCAACCCCGACCCCTCCTCGAGCCTGCGCGAGCTGGGCGGCTGCTTCATGCAGATGGGCCGTGCGGTCGACGCGGTCGAGGCCTATCGCACCGCGCTTGACTTCTCGACCCCGCTCGCGAGCCAGAGCGCCATCTACGGCGACCTGGGTCTTGCCTACGTGGCGGCCAACCGCATGGCGGAGGCGGTCGACGCCTTCGGGCATGCCACGGCAGACGGCTCCCACACCCTGAGCCCCGAGGCCAACGCCGCCTTCGAGGCCGCGAAGCGCGCCGTCGCGGCCATCGCCGGCAGCGGCCCCTCCGAGACGGACGCCTTCCTCGCGGCCGCGGGCTATGGCAGCGCCGGCTACGACCCCCTCGACCCGACGGGCTCCAGCGGCGAGTTCATGCCCTCGCCCGAGGACACCGGCTTCTTCTCGGTCAGCGAAGAGGACCTGGTGCAGCAGGAGCGCAAGGTGCGCCGCAAGCGCAGGCACCCCTTCCTCCGCTTCCTGCTTGCCCTCCTCGTCGTCGCCCTCATCCTCTGCGCCGGCGGTGGCTACGCGTACTGGCGCGGCTACGGCTGGCCCACCCAGGAGTCCGTGGTGAAGGAGCTCTTCTCCACGGGCGTGACGGGCGGCGACGTGGCGTCGTACCTCTCCGGCTCGGTCTCGGACGAGGCACGTGCCCAGATCAAGGCCGTGCTGCCGGGTTCCGTGAGCTCGCTCAGCATAGACGGGGTGGACCAGTCCATGGCCGCCTCCAAGGTCCTCGCCACCGCCACGCTCCCCGCGGGCGGCCAGCAGAGCTACACCGTCGAGCTCGTGCGCGACGGCATCGGCTGGAAGGTGAGCGGCGTGAGCGCGTCCTACGCCTCCCAGCGGGGGACGGCTGCCACCACCAGCGCCTCGAGCGACGCCGCGGCCACGGCTGCAGGTTCTGCGGGCGAGCCCGCGACGAGCGGTGACGCTGCGGGGACCTCCACCGGCAGCATCGCGACCGACTAGCGTCACCTTGGGACCGTCACGGTAACCATTCGATAGGAACAGGAAGACAATGCCGATTCTCGACTCACTCTTCGGCGAATATGACGGCGACCTCGCCATCGACCTCGGCACGGCCAACACCCTGGTGGCGGCACGCGGGCAGGGCATCGTCCTGAACGAGCCCTCCGTCGTCGCCATCGACCAGAGCGCCGACCGCGTCCTGGCCGTGGGCGCCGACGCGAAGCGCATGATCGGCCGCACCCCCGGCTCCATCATCGCCGAGCGCCCCCTCAAGGACGGCGTCATCGCCGACTTCGACGTCACCGAGGTCATGCTGCGCTACTTCATCGAGAAGGCGCGCGGCACGCGTCGCTATCCCTGGTCGCCCAGGCCCCGCGTGGTCGTCTGCGTCCCCTCCGGCGTCACGTCCGTGGAGAAGCGCGCCGTCTTCGAGGCCACGATCTCTGCCGGCGCGCGCCAGGCCTACCTCATCGAGGAGCCCATGGCTGCCGCGATCGGCGCGGACCTCCCCATCGAGGACCCGACGGGCTCCATGGTCGTGGACATCGGCGGCGGCACCACGGAGGTCGCCGTGATCGCCATGGGCGGCATCGTCGTCTCGCAGTCCATCCGCACCGCCGGTGACGAGTTCGACCAGACGATCCTCGAGCACGTCCGCGACGCCTACAACCTCTCGATCGGCGAGCGCACTGCGGAGGACATCAAGATCAAGGTCGGCTCCGCCGCGCCCCTGGCGGAGGAGCTTGACGTCGAGGTCAACGGACGGGACGTCATGAGCGGCCTGCCCAAGACCGTGCGCATCGAGTCCGAGGAGATCCGCCGCGCCCTGGACAAGCCCCTCGACGAGGTGACCAAGGCCGTCAAGGACGCCCTCGACGTCACCCCGCCCGACCTCGCCAGCGACCTCATGTACTACGGCGTCCTCCTCACGGGCGGCGGCGGCCTGCTCCGTGGGCTCGACCAGCGCCTGCGCGACGAGACGGGCGTGCCCGTCAACGTGAGCCCGACTGCGCTCGAGAACGTCGTCAACGGTTGCGCGAAGGTCCTCGAGGCCAATGCGCTCTCGGGCGGCTTCGTCCAGAGCGCGGGGCTGTAGGCGACCATGCAGCTCAAGGGGGGCGGCCTGAAGGGCGCGCCCGGCATACGGCGAAACGAGCCCGAGTCCGGCATGCGTCTCATGGTGGCGCTCGTCGCCCTCTCGCTGGTCATGTTCACGGTGAGCGCGCGCGAGTCGGGCGGCGGCTTCTTCACCACCCTGCGCGGCGGCTTCTCGACCATCGCCATGCCCATCCGCTACCTCGGCTCCGCCGTCACCGTGCCCTTCCAGGGCCTGGGCAACGTGTTCGCCAACCTCACCGCGGACCAGGCGACCCTCCAGGAGCTCCGCGAGCAGAACGAGCAGCTCACCACCCGCAACGCCGAGCTCGAGGAGGCGGAGAAGACCGCGACGCGCCTCCAGGACCTCCTCGCCCTCAAGAGCAGCTACAAGCTGCAGTCGACGGCGGCCCGCATCATCGCGGGGTCCACGGACTCCTGGAGCCGCACGGTGACCATCGACAAGGGCAGCGCGTCCGGGCTCGCCGTGGGCATGCCTGTGACCAACTCCTCCGGCGCCATAGGGCAGATCATCGAGTGCGGGGCGACCTCCTCGACGGTCCGCCTCGTCAGCGACGAGAACTCGTCCGTCTCGGCCATGGTTCAGTCGAGCAGGGCCCAGGGCATACTCAGGGGCTCTCCCGACGGGTCCCTCCGCCTCACCCTCATCGCTACCGACCAGACCGTCGCCGTGGGGGACACCGTCGTCACGAGCGGCCTCGGCGGCGTGTTTCCCAAGGGGCTCCCCCTGGGGAAGGTCATAAGCGTCAACAAGACGGAGGGAGCCCTCTACTACGAGATCGCGGTGGAGGGGACCGGTGCCGCGGAGGGCTTCGAGGAGGTCCTCGTCGTCACCTCGCTCACCGAGGACCAGGAGGCGACGGCGGAGGACATCAAGGCCGCGGACGAGCAGGACAGCTCGGCCACGGCTGTGGCGGCCGAGAAGGCCGGCTCGGCCAAGGACGGTGACGCCGGCACCTCGGCCGATGGCTCGGACGCGGCGTCGAGCGACGGGGAGTGAGGGGGCGAGCATGCAGGTAAACGACAGCAACAGGAACCGCAGGAGCATCGCCCTGCTCGCGCTGGGGTGCCTCGTCCTCCAGCTCGCGCTGGCACCCAACCTCGCCCTCGGCAACGGGCGCATCAACTTCGCCCTCGTGTTCGCGGCCTACATGGCACTGACGATCGGGGGGCGCACCGGCGTCGCCTGCGGCTTCCTCGCGGGCCTCGCCTTCGACCTCTGCACCACCGGACCCGTGGGGCTCATGTCCCTCCTGCTCACCGTGGCCTCCTTCGCCATGGGCATGGAGGAGCGGAACCGCCTCGCGGAGGACCCCTCGGGTTCGGTCGTCCTCTTCCTGCTCGCTGCCGCGGCCACCACCCTCGCCTACCACCTGGCCATGTTCCTCGTCGGGCAGGCGAGCTCGCTCTTCGACGTGCTGTTCCTGAGGACCCTTCCCACGCTCCTCCTGAGCGCCGTCGCCTTCCTGCCCTTCGCCTACGTGGGCTCGCGCTCCAGCGGCTCGCCCCTCTCGCTCGGTGGCGGCTCGCGCGGCCTCCACGGCCGCAAGGGCAAGGGCGGCGGCCGCTTCGACCTCGGAAGCCTGTAGGCGCCACCTTGAGTCCCATCCTCGTCGTCATAGTCATCCTGTCTCTGGTCCTGGTGGCCCTCCTCGTCAGCTTCTTCCTCGTGGGTAGGGGAGAGGCGCGCTTCACCTTCGACATCGGCGGAGCCTCGCCCAAGGCCTCGGGCGGCTCGGACACCTCCTCCGAGACGGGCTTCAAGACCCGCTTCTTCGGGCTCGGCGTCTTCTCGGGGTCCATCATCGCGGTCCTCCTCGCCCGGCTCTGGTCGATGCAGCTCATATCGAGCGACGACTACGCCTCCCAGGCGGAGTCGAACCGCACGCGCACCATCTCGGTCGCCGCCCCGCGCGGGCGCATCCTCGACCGCAACGGCGAGGAGCTCGTCACCAACCGGGCGAGCCTCACCGTGGTCGCGAAGGGCGACGTGGCGGACGACGACGTCGAGGTCCGCCTGCTCGCCAACCTCATCGGCATGCCCGCCATGGCGGTGAGGCGCAAGATCCAGAACAGCTCCGCCGGCGCCCAGAACCTCAGGACGGTCGCGGTGGACGTCTCGCGCCGCGTGGTCGCCTACATCGACGAGCATCCCTACCTCTTCGAGGGCGTGAGCGTCGAGCAGCGCACCCAGCGCCTCTATCCCAAGGGGAGCCTCGCCGCCCACGTCCTGGGCTACACGGGCTCCATCACCGCCGAGCAGGCGGAGCAGCTCGACTCCAACGCCACCGAGGGCTCGATAGACTACGAGCTTGGCGACACGGTGGGGCAGGCGGGCGTGGAGTACCAGTACGAGTCGGTGCTCCAGGGCGTCAAGGGCGAGCAGAAGGTCTACGTCGACGCGGACGGCAAAGTCCTCTCGTACTCGAGCGCCGTCGAGGCGCGGAGTGGCTCGGACGTCATCCTCACCCTGGACGCGGGCGTCCAGCAGGTCGCCGAGGAGTCCCTCGCGCGCAACATCAAGGCGCGGCGTGACGCGGGGTGCTCCGAGTGCTACGGCGGCTGCGCCATCGCCATGGACGTCACCAACGGAGAGATCATCGCCCTGGCCAGCGAGCCGACCTTCTCGCCCAACGTCTTCGTGGGCGGCATCTCGACCGACGACTGGGACAAGCTCTCGTCCGAGACCTCCTACAACCCGCTCGTCAACCGCGCCATCGCGGGGCAGTACCCCTCCGCCTCGACCATCAAGCCCCTCTCGACCTTCGCCGCGCTCGACTACGGCATCGCCACCATGGGCTCGCACTTCAACTGCGAGGGCTACTGGACGGGGTTCGGCAAAGACTACGGCCAGTACTGCTGGAACCACGACGGCCACGGCGACATGACGCTCCAGACGGGCATCACCTATTCCTGTGACGTCGTGTTCTACGAGATCGGCAAGGGCTTCTTCTACTCCAACGACAAGAACGGGCTCCAAGACACGTTCAGGAAGTGGGGCCTGGGCTCGAACGAGGGCATAGACCTGCCCGGCGAGACGGCGGGGCGCGTTCCCGACGCCGACTGGAAGTGGGAGTACTATAGCTACGCCGACGACGATGCGCGCTCCTGGCAGGGCGGAGACAACACCAACCTCGTCATCGGCCAGGGCGACCTCCTGGTGACCCCGCTGCAGATGCTCTGCGCCTATGCCGGCGTTTCCACGCGCGGCAAGGTCTGGCAGCCGCACGTTCTCAAGGCGGTCAAGTCCTCGGTGGGCACCGGCTCGGTGGTCGACTACAAGCCCAGCGTGCTGCGCGAGGTGCAGGAGGACCCCTCCTACATGGACCTCGTGCATGCCGGCCTCGTGGGGGTCATCTACGAGGAGTCCGAGGCCCAGGCCTCGCACTTCACCAACCTCTCGCACAAGGTGGCCGGCAAGACGGGGACGGCCGAGACCTCGCGCTCCAACCCCACCGGCTGGTTCGTCGCCTACGCGCCGGCCGACGACCCCAAGTACGTCGTCGCCTCGCTCATCGAGTACGGAGGCTACGGCTCGGAGGGCGCCATGTACGTGGTCCGCGACATCCTGGGCCAGATCTACGGGGAGCCCGACTCCTCGACCGCCGTCGACTCGTCCGGCGTGCGCTAGGGAGGAGGAAGGATGCCCCAGCCGCTTTCCGCACAGCAGCCCCAGGGCCTCTTGGCCCAGCTCCAGGCCCTCATACCCCGTGGCATGCGCCAGCCGGTGAGGGGAGGTCGGTTCTACCTGCCGCAGCTCCTCTCGGCCCTCGCCCTGGTGGCCTTTGGTGCGGTGGTGATCTGGTCGGCGTCCCTCACCATCGCCAACGCGTCGTTCGCGCGGCACCTCGTCGGCATCGCCATCGGCCTCTTGGGGGCCTACGGCATGTACCGCTATGACTACCGCGCCCTCGCAAACATGTCGAAGGCCCTGCTCGTCGCCGACGTCATCCTCATGCTCATGCCCAGCGTCCCCGGCCTCGGCGTGTCCGCCCTGGGCATGACGGGATGGGTCAAGGTCCCCCTCATCCCCCTGCGCTTTCAGCCCTCCGAGCCGGCGAAGCTGGTCACCATCTTCCTCATGGCCTCCCTCGGCGCGGAGTACAACGGCAAAATCGAGTCCCTGCGAGACTACCTCAAGCTCTGCGGGATACTGACCATCCCCTTCGTGCTCATCCTCACCCAGCCCGACCTCGGGACGGGCCTCATCATCCTGGTCACGGGCGCGTCGGTGATCATCTGCTCCGGTGCCCGCCGCACTTGGGTCATCGCCACCATCGCGGGCATCGTGGCCATGGCGTCGCTCGTGGTCGCCACCTCGATGACGCCAGGACTCCCGCACGTCCTGAAGGACTACCAGCTCAACAGACTCATAGTGTTCGTGGACTCGTCGGTCGACCCCTCCGGCAACGGCTACAACCTCCAACAGGCGAAGATCGCCGTCGGGTCGGGGGGCCTCCTGGGCAAGGGCGTCGGCAACGCCAGCCAGGCCGCCGGGGGCTTCCTCCCCGAGGCCCACACGGACTTCGTCTTCGCCCTCCTCGCCGAGGAGTTCGGCTTCGTGGGGTCGGTCGCCCTCCTGGCCCTCTTCGGCGTCACGATCCTCTCCACCATCCTCCTCGCCCAGAAGGTCGAGAACCCCTTCGGCAAGCTCATCCTGGCGGGCGTGGCCACCATGTGGTCGTTCCAGCTGCTGCAGAACGTGGGCATGTGCATCGGCATCATGCCCATCACGGGCATCCCCCTGCCCTTCATCAGCTTTGGCTCGTCCTCCATGGTCTCCCAGCTCGTCTCGGTGGGCATGGTGCAGTCCGTGTGGCACCATCGGACCAAGGTGAGCTAGCCTTCCGGAGGGGTCGACTCGTCGGGGCACTTGGCAGTACGTCAAATTCCGAGCACGGGAGCGTGGGCATGGCGGGCAAGAAGCGGGTCAGCGTCGGCGACGTCGCCGACATCCTGGGGGCGGGCAGGCAGAGCGAGCGCAAGCGCTCGGAGGGCGTGCGCGTCGGCGTCGTGGTCGCCCGCGACGNAGCCCCTGCTCGCACGCGTGGAGAAGCCGACCCGCTACCTCGATCACGAGTGGGGCGCCTGCGAGGACCAGGAGGGCCCCTTCCACGCCTGTCTGATCTATCCGGACGTGTACGAGGTGGGGCAGCCCAACCTGGGGCTCGCGATCCTCTATCGTTGCCTCAACGCCCAGGAGGGCATGTCGTGCGAGAGGTCCTACCTCCCCTGGGTTGACATGTCCGCCCTCATGCGCGAGTCGGGAGTTCCCCTGCTCTCCCTGGAGTCCTCCGCGCCCGTCGCCTCCTTCGACGTGGTGGGCTTCACGCTCGCCCACGAGATGGCCTGCACCAACATCGTCGAGGCGCTCGACCTCGCGGGCGTGGCGGTCAGGGCAGCGGAGCGGGACGAGGACGACCCCGTCGTCATCGCCGGCGGGCCCTCGGTCTGGAACTGCGAGCCCGTCTCGCCCATGTTCGACGCGATCATCCTGGGCGACGGCGAGGACGCCATCGTCGAGGTCTGCGCCTGCGTGCGAGACTGCCGGGCGCGAGGCCTCGCCAGGAGGGAACTGCTGCTCGAGCTCTCCCGCATCCCCGGCGTGTACGTGCCGTCGCTCTATGACGTCGTCGTGGACGAGCGCTCGACGCGCTGGGGCTACGCCGTCCCCAAGCCCGGGAGCGGTGCGCCCCAGGTGGTCACCAAGCGCTGCGTCGCCGACTTCGCGGCGACCGACCCCCTTCCGCAGACCATCGTCCCCTACATGGGCATCGTCCAGGACCGCCTCGCCGTCGAGGTGCTCAGGGGCTGCGCACGGGGCTGCCGCTTCTGCCAGGCGGGCATGACCTACCGCCCCGTGCGCGAGCGGCCCCGGGCGCAGGTCGTCGAGGCCGCCGAGAGGGGGCTTGCGATCACGGGCTATGACGAGGTCTCCCTGACCTCCCTCTCCACCACCGACCACTCCGGTTGCGCGGCGATCCTTCACCAGCTGAACGCAGACCTCGCCGGCAGCGGCGTGCACGTCTCGATTCCCTCGCAGCGACTCGACTCCTTCGGCGTCGAGATGGCGGCGGAGGTGGGTGGCGCCCGGAGGGGAGGGCTCACCTTCGCCCCCGAGGCAGGCAGCCAGCGCCTGCGCGACGTCATCAACAAGAACGTGAGCGAGGAGGACATCGAGCTCGCCGCCCGCAACGCCTTCGAGGTCGGCTGGAGGCGGGTGAAGCTCTACTTCATGATGGGGCTTCCCACCGAGACCGACGAGGACGTCGTGGGTATAGCCTCCGTCGCCCAACGCGTCCTCGACATCGGTCGCGAGGTGGTGGGCAGGGGCTACAAGAGCGGGGTCTCGGTCTCCATCTCGGTCGCGGTATTCGTCCCCAAGGCGCACACGCCCTTCCAATGGTCCGCGCAGCTCGGCCGTGACGAGGTGATCCGCCGCCAGCGGCTCCTCCTCGCCTCCACGCACGACAGGGACATCAAGGTCTCGTACCACGACGCCGACGTCTCCCTCGTGGAGGCGGTTCTCTCGAAGATGGGACGCGCCGGCTTCGACCTGGTCATGGCCGCCTGGAGGCATGGCTGCCGCTTCGACGCGTGGACCGACCAGTTCGACTTCCAGCGCTGGCTCGACGCGGGTCGGGAGGTCGGCGTCTCGCTCGAGGGCGTCGCCTCGGCCCCGATGTCGCTCGACCAGCGCCTGCCATGGGACCACACCTCTCCTGCCGTCTCGAAGGGCTTCCTCAAGAGGGAGTGGAGGCGCGCTGCCGTGGGCGTCACCACGGCCGACTGCACCATGGAGAGCTGCACGGGTTGCGGGGTCTGTCCCACGTTGGCGGTCTCGAACCGCATCGAGGGGGTCCGCGATGGCAAGTAGGGCAGAGCAGCACAGGCTGCGCGTCCGCTACGGCAAGGACGGCCGCCTCGCCTACCTGGGCCACCTGGAGGTCCTGGCGACGATCAACCGCTCCGTCAGGCGCTCCGGCCTGCCCTTTGCCGTGGGCAACGGCTTCGCGCGTCGCATCCGGCTGCAGTTCTCGCAGGCGCTGCCGGTGGGGGCGTCGTCAAGGGGCGAGTACTTCGACCTCTTGCTCACGGATCGCGTGGGGGAGGGGGAGGCGCTCACGGCGCTGCGCGACGCGACCCCCGCCGGCCTCGCCCCGCAGGCGCTCTGCTACGTGCCGCACCGGCTTCCCGCGCTCGAGGCATGGCTGTCCGACTCGCTCTGGAGGGTGGAGCTCCTGGGGGAGGCGGTGCCGGCTCAGCTCGGCGACGCGATTGGCGAGCTGCGGTGCAGGGGGAGCCTCGAGTACCTCAGGGGGGAGAGGCGCAAGGTCGTCGACCTTGGCAGCGCCCTCAGGGACTGGGATGTTGACGCGGGCGGCCGCGAGCTCGCCATCGTCACGCATGCGACCAACGAGGCGTCGCTCAGGCCTGCCGTCCTGCTCGACGCCGCCTTCCGCCTCATGGGGCTCCGCCCTCCCTCGCTCAGGGTCTCCCGGGAGGCCCAGTGGCACGTGGGCGACGACGGCTCGAAGCTGGACGCGCTGGGCCCCTGGGAGTAGGCATTGCAGGCGTGGCCCTCTCGCCCCGCTCCGCCATCCACGCGCCAACGCGTTCTCCGGCGCCCACGCGCCAACGCACGCGCCGCGAGTCCCGCACGCTCTTGCGCACAGGCGGGCTGCTGCCCAACTGGGCAAACGCAAGCACGACCGTGCGTTGGAGCGTGCCTGCCGGAGAAGGCGTGCGAAACGGCGTGCGCGATGGGGTGGCGGCGCCTCGAGGCTGGACGCGCCGGGTCCCGGGGAGTAAGCTTCGCGCAGGCGGGGGCCGCTGTCGTGGTCGGCGTGTGAACCCATACTTTCTGTTGACCGAGCAGGTATTCGCTAGTAAGATGTACGACTGTTGCACTAGGACCAGTATGAAGGGCTAACACATGTACGCAATCGTTACCACTGGTGGCAAGCAGTATAAGGTTGCCAAGGGCGACATCATCGATGTCGAGAAGCTTGACGCGCAGCCTGGCGACAAGGTCGAGCTGGATGTCCTCATGATCAATGACGGCACCAAGACCATCGTTGACGCTGTCACCCTCGAGGGCCAGAAGGTCACCGCCGAGGTCGTCGACCAGTTCAAGGACAAGAAGGTCATCGTCTTCAAGCTCCACAAGCGCAAGCGCTACCACCGCACCAAGGGTCACCGCCAGAACCTCACCAAGCTCCAGGTCGTCGCCATCCCCGGCGAGGCCGGCGAGGCTGCCAAGTCGGCCTCCACTGAGGAGTAGCCACCCCGGCACACAGTTTCTCTCCCTTGACTAGATAGGCAGGTATCACAATGGCTCACAAGAAGGGTCTGGGCTCTTCCAGGAACGGTCGCGACTCCCACGCGCAGCGACTCGGCACCAAGATCTATGGCGGCCAGGCCATCAAGACTGGCCAGATCATCGTTCGCCAGCGCGGCACCCACATCACCCCCGGCGAGAACGTCGGTCGCGGCAAGGACGACACCCTGTTCGCGCTCGCCGACGGCACCGTCGAGTTCACCAAGGGCGCGAAGCACTACGTGCACGTCCGCACCGCCTAGCACCGCATCCCTCGGGACCCTTCGGGGTCCCTTCTTTGTTTCGGCATTGAAACGGCATCGCAGCCGTGTGTCCCCGCGCGCAAGGGCTGCGATAGGGTTGCATCCAGCAGTCCAGACCAAGCGATGGGAGGAAGCCATGTCCAGCAGCAAGCAGAGCGTCGTTCGCAGGAACTGGTGGTGGCAGGCCCTCGTCTCGTCCGGTCGACTCTGAGTCGCGTCACTGCCGCATAGCAACCGAGCAGGGACCCCCGGGTTGACCGGGGGTCCCTTTTTCCGTTCCAGCAAAGAAGCAAAGTCAGAAGGAGAGAACACCATGTCCACTCAGAACCCCGAGGTCAGGACCGTACGCCCCATCGCCAGTGGGACTGGTCTCGACATCTCCTCCCTCATGCTCCTCGCCACGCTCCTCGCCGCCGCGTTCATCCTCAACATGACCCTGGGCAACGCCCTTGCAATCGTCGGCATCAAGCCCCAGTTCATCATCGCCGCCTACTGCCTCGCCATCGTCGCTACCAGGCCCAGCCACCCCCAGGCGGTCGTGCTCGGGCTGCTCTCGGCCGTCGTGTGCCAGGTCACGACCTCCATCCCCGGCCTCAACTTCGTGACGGAGTCGATGGGCGCGCTCGCCATGTCCTTGCTCGCGGGCAGCGCGCTTTCCAAGGGCAGAGCGATGCCCCTCATCGCAGCCTTCGTCGCCACGCTCGTCTCGGGACTGCTGTTTGCTACGCTGGGCAACGTGGTCATGGGGGCGAGCATGGCGACCACCCTCGTCAAGCTCCCCATCGTCGTGGGCACCGCCGCCTTCAACGCCATCGTCGTCCAGCTCCTCGCTCCCGTCGTCACGCGCGCGTCGCACCGCCGGTAGCCGCGCGGAACCAGGCCATCCCAACAAGAGAAAGGCTCACGAGACCATGCCAGAGAACAACAACGCACCCCGCACCTTCGTCAGCAGCGCGCAGGACAAGGCCGGCAAGCTCGACGTGGCGTCCCTCGTCCTCCTCGCCGTCCTCATGGCGGCGGGCTTCGTGCTCAACATCACCGTGGGCAAGGCGCTCGCGATCACGGGCATCCAGCCGGAGTTCGTCATCTCCGCCTACTGCCTCGCCATCCTCATCCTGAGGCCCAGCCTTCCCCAGTCGGTGCTCATCGGCGTCCTGGCGGCCACCGTCATCCAGCTCACGACGTCCGTCCCCGGCCTCGAGTACCTCTGCGACATCCCTGGCGGTGCCATCATGTTCCTGTTCGCGCAGGCCGTGGCGCGACGTGGGTCCGCGGGCGTCCTTCCCCTCGTGGGTGCCTTCGTGACCACCACGGTCTCCGGCCTCATCTTCGCCACGGTCGCAACCGTCGTCGTGCTGGGTGCGGCGCCCTCGTCCGTCGTCGCCATGCTTCCCGTCGTGTTCGGCACCGCGCTTGCGAACTGCGTCATCGTGCAGGTACTGTATCTCCCGCTCAAGAAGGCGGCCAAGCGCTAGTCGCCCGACCGTCACCATCGCCCGAGCGCCCGCCAGCGCCCGGGCGCAGTCATGCAGGCGAAGCCGGCTCTGGAGGTAGCGTGTCTCAGCAAGGTCCCACAAATCCCCTCGTCAGCCTGGACAGGGTCTCGTTCACCTACGAGGGGGGAGGCTCCCCGGCGGTGGACGACCTCTGCCTGGACATCGCCCCGGGCGACTTCCTGGGCGTCATCGGGCCCTCCGGCGCGGGCAAGACCACCCTCTGCTCGGTCCTCTCCGGTGCCGTTCCGCATCACTTCGCCGGCGAGTTCAGGGGGGTGGCGACGGTCTGCGGGATGGACAGCTGCGAAGTGGGGCTCACCGACGTCTCGCGCAAGGTGGGCTCCGTCCTGCAGGACATCGACGCCCAGATGGTCGCCTCGAGCGTCGAGGACGAGATGCTCTATGGCCTCGAGAACTTCGGCGTGCCCCACGATCAGATTCCCGGCCGCATAGGCGAAGCGCTCGCCACCTGCGGCATCTCCGGGCTCCTCCACCGAGAGGTCGCCACGCTCTCGGGCGGCCAGAAGCAGAAGCTCGCCATCGCAGCCATCCTGGCCATACGTCCCTCGGTGATGGTGCTCGACGAGCCCACCGCGGCCCTTGACCCCGCCTCCTCCCTCATGGTGTTCCAGACTCTGCGCGAGCTCAACCGGCGCGAGGGCATCACCGTCGTGGTCGTCGAGCAGAAGGTGGCCCTGCTCTGCGAGTTCTGTCGTCACGTCGCCGTCCTCAGGGAGGGGAGGCTCGCCCTCCTCGGCACGCCGCGCGAGGTCTTCTCCCACTCCGAGGAGCTCAGGAGCATGGGGGTCGACAGCCCGCGCGTCACGCGCGTGTCCAACCTCCTGAGGAGCCGCGGACTCGCCCGCGAGGGGGACGTGAGCCTCACGGTGGGCGAGGCGGCGGCGCTCGTCTCGCGCGTGGTGGGGGAGAGGGGCTCCCTGGCGTGGGCGGCCACTCGGCCTCCCCTGCGCCTTGAGGGGGGTCGCAGGCACGGCGAGCCCACGGCCCTCGAGCTCGCGAGCGACCCCATGCTCACGTTCGACCACGTCGGCTTCAGCTACCCGGGTGGGACGGCGTCCGTCGAGGACGTCTCGCTCGAGCTGCGCCCGGGGGAGCTCGTGGCCGTGGTGGGGCAGAACGGCGCCGGCAAGACGACCGTGACCAAGCTCATGAACGGCCTCCTCAAGCCCTCCTCCGGACGCGTCACCATCGCCGGGCTCGACACCTCCCGTGCCCGCACCAGCCAGATCGCGCAGCACGTCTCGACCCTCTTCCAGGACCCCGACCGCCAGATCTGCAAGGAGACGGTGGTCGAGGAGGTCGCCTTCAGCCTCCAGCTCCTCGGGACGTCCGACGCCGAGGCGCTCTCCCGCGCGCGCGACTGCGTCGAGCACTTCGGGCTTCCCGCCGAGGCCGCCCCGTTCTCGCTGGGACGTGGGCAGAGGCAGATCGTCGCCCTGGCCTCCGTCGTGGTCACCAACCCCGAGGTGCTCATCCTGGACGAACCCACGAGCGGGCTCGACTACCGCGAGTGCATGACCGTCATGGAGGCGGTCGAGGTGGCCCGCTCGAGGGGCTGCGCGGTGGCCATGGTCTGCCATGACATGGAGGTCGTCTCCGACTTCGCGACCCGGGTCGTGGTCATGGCGGACGGGCGGGTGCTCGCCGACGGCCTCCCGGGCGAGGTTTTCGCCGACGAGGGCCTGCTCGCGCGCGCGTGCGTCGCGGCCCCGCAGGTGACCCAGCTCGCCCGCAGGCTCTCGGCCGACGTCTCTCGCGGGTACGAGGGCGTCACCGAGGTCCATGACATCGTCGCCGTGACGGAAGGGCTGGTGGGCTAGATGGCGTCCGTGCTGGACTACTCCGAGGGCACGACCCTGCTGCATCGCGCGAACCCCGTGACCAAGGTTGTCCTCGCCGTCTGCGTCTGCGTGGCGACCTTCCTGGCGCAAGGCTACGGCATGCTCCTCGGGGTGCTGCTCTTCCTGGTCGCCCTGGGGGCCTACGCGGGCATCCTGAGGCGCACCCTCGCGCTCCTCGCCGGCTTCCTCTCGCTCGGCGCGCTCATGCTCCTCGTGCAGACCGTGGTGGTGCGCTCCGGCACCCCGCTCTTCCTCTGGGTCACCGACCAGGGCCTCGACCGCGGTGCGCGCGTGGCCCTGCGCCTGGTCGCCTTCGCCCTCCCGCTGGTCATGATGCTCTCGCTCACGAGGCTCACCGACCTCGCCAATGCCACCGTCGAGGTTCTGCACGTGCCCTACCGCTATGCCTTCACCATCACCACGGCCCTGCGCTTCGTGCCGATCTTCTCCCAGCAGATGGCCAAGATCGTGGAGGCCCAGACCGCGCGCGGCGTGGACTTCGACACGCCCAACCCCCTCCGCAGGCTCCGCCTCATGCTCCCGCTCGCGGCCCCCCTGCTCATCTCCTCGGTCGCCCGCGCGGACGACACGGCGCTCGCCGCGGAGGAGAGGGGCTTCTACCTCAGGGGCAGGGAGTCCTCCTACAAGCGCTATCCCTTCTCGGCCGTGGACCTCGCCTGCCTGCTTCCCGGCGTGGCGCTCGTGGCGTTGGGTGCGCTCTTCTAGCGTCCCCACGTCCCGATGCTCTACCATGGCATGACCTTACGAAAGAGAGAACCATGCCCACCAACACCTTCACGGACCTCTGCCGCATCAACGTCAAGGGCGGCGACGGCGGTGCCGGCTGCATGTCGTTCCGCCGCGAGGCCTTCGTCCCCAAGGGAGGGCCCGACGGCGGCGACGGCGGCGACGGNACACTTCGTGACCTCGGTGCGCAGGGCGCCCGCCTTCGCCGAGAAGGGCGAGCCCGCGCTCGACCACTGGATCGAGCTCGAGATGAAGCTCATGGCGGACGCCGCCCTCGTGGGCATGCCGTCGGTGGGCAAGAGCTCCCTCATAGCCCGCCTCTCCGCCGCCCGCCCCAAGATCGCCGACTACCCCTTCACCACGCTGGTTCCCAACCTGGGGGTCGTGAGGGCGAAGACCGGTGCCTCCTTCGTCGTCGCCGACGTGCCGGGGCTCATCGAGGGGGCCTCCGAGGGCCGTGGCCTCGGCCACGAGTTCCTGCGCCACATCGAGCGCACAGCGCTCATCCTGCACGTCGTGGACCTCACGGGCGGCTACGAGGGACGCGACCCCCTCGAGGACTACCGCACCATCAACTCCGAGCTCGCCGCCTATGCGCAGGAGCTCGCCTCCAGGCCCCAGATCGTTCTCGCCAACAAGTGCGACATGCCGGGCACGGAGGACGCGCTCGGGCGCCTGAGGGAGGCGGCCCAGGCCGACGGCCATCCCTTCTTCGCCGTCTCCGCCGTGACGGGCGAGGGGCTCGAGGACTTCGTCGTCGCCTGCGCCGCGCAGGTCGCGGAGCTCAGGAGCAGGATCGAGCCCACGGCCATCCTCCCCGACTTCAACGAGGCCGTGGAACGCGAGCGCCAGCGCCGCGACCGGGCGGTCCAGATTCGCATGGAGTCCCGCGGCATCTGGCGCGTCTCGGGCGGGCTGGTCGAGCGCATGGTGGTCCAAACCGACTGGGACAACGACGAGGCCATCGCATACCTCCAGCACCGCTTCGACCGCATGGGCCTCGACGCCAAGCTCGCGGCGGCGGGCTGCCAGGCCGGGGACGAGGTGCGCATACTGGGCTTCGCCTTCGACTACGAGGGAGAGGGCGCGCAGGACGCGTACGACGAGCTCGAAGAGGAGCTCGCGGCCTCGGACGAGGAGGGCGAGTAGGGGTGGCGGACCTTCCCACGCGCGTCGTCTTCAAGCTGGGCTCGTCTACCCTGGTCGCCGGTGACGGCAGCCCCGACCTGGGGCTCATCGCCTCCGTCTGCGACCAGGTGGCCGAACTCGTCGCGCGCGGCGTAGGGGTGGTCATCGTGTCATCCGGCGCCGTCGCCGCGGGCATGGGGCGACTCGCCGTCAAGGAGCGGCCCCGTGACATCCCCGGGCTCCAGGCCTGCGCCTCGGCCGGCCAGGCGGCACTCACGGAGGCCTACGCCGTCGAGCTCGCGCGCCATGGGGTCGCCTGTGGCCAGGTCCTCCTGACCCGCCGCGACGTGACCGACCGCGACGGCTACCTCAACGCGCGCAACACCCTCCAGCGCCTGCTCGAGCTGGGGGCGGTGCCCGTGGTGAACGAGAACGACACAGTGTCCGTGGCCGAGTTCGCCTTCGGGGACAACGACACCCTTGGCGCCATCGTGGCCACGCTCGTCTCGGCGGACCTCTACGTGATCCTCTCTGACGTGGACGGGCTCTACACCGCGAATCCCCAGGAGGACCCCGACGCGCGGCTGGTCCCCCTGGTGCGCGAGCTCACGCCGGAGATAGCCGCCATGGCGGGCGGCTCCACGAGCTCCGTGGGCACGGGCGGGATGGCCGCCAAGCTCCGGGCCGCCCGGGCCTCCATGGCGGCGGGAATCCCCCTCGTGATCTGCCGTGGACGCGAGGGCGGCGTGCTTCTGCGCGCGGCCTGCGAGGACGGCGTGGGGACGCGCTTCGAGCCCGTGGAGGGCAGCCACGAGGGCGCTCGCAAGCTCTGGATCGGGCTTGCCGAGGTCGTGCGCGGGACCCTGGTCCTCGACGACGGCGCGCGCAGGGCGGTCGTCGAGTCCGGCGCGTCCGTGCTTCCCGTGGGGGTCCTGAGGGCCGAGGGCGAGTTCGCGGTGGGCGACGTCGTCAACGTCGTCGGCGCGGACGGCAGCCTCGTGGGAAGGGGCGTGAGCCGCTACTCCTCCGATGAGATGGCCCGCGTGCACGGGCTCCGGCTCGACGTGATCGCGCGCTTCATGCCCGAGAGGGGCGGCCAGCCCGCCGTCCACCGTGACGAGCTCCTCGTGCTCTAGGAGGGACGCATGCAGCAGACACCCAGCCCCCGCGGCCTCGAGCCGCTGCCCTTCGAACATCTGCAGCCAGGCGAGGTCGAGCGGATAGCCGAGGACGTCATCCGCAAGGGGGACCTCCCCATCCTGGGCCAGGACCCCACGCGCACCTACCGCATCGGGATCATGGGCGGCACCTTCGACCCCATCCACAACGGGCACCTCGTCGCCGCGGAGCAGGCCTTCGACGATCTGGGCCTGGACGTGGTCGTCTTCATGCCGGCGGGACGTCCCGCCTTCAAGCAGGACCGGTCGGTCACCTCGGGGGAGGACCGATACGCCATGACCCTGCTCGCCACCTCCGACAACCCCCACTTCGTGGCCAGCCGCTTCGAGGTCGACCGCGAAGGGATCACCTACACGGCAGACACCCTCGAGCGCATGCGCGCCATCTACCCGGACAACGTGGAGCTCCACTTCATCACCGGCGCCGACGCCATCGCAGAGATCGTCACCTGGCGTGACGCGGGGAGGATAGCCCACCTCGCCAAGCTCGTGGGCGCCACCCGTCCCGGCTACGACCTGAGCCGCGCCCAGAGCGCGATCGCCGAGTCGGGATTCGACTTCGACGTGACCTACCTCGAGGTCCCCGCGCTCGCCATATCGTCCAGCTACCTGCGCGAACGTGTGCGCGGCGGGCAGAGCCTGCGCTACCTCACCCCCGACCCCGTGACGGGTTACATCCACAAGCACAAGCTCTATGGGGTTAGGCCCACGCGCTACGGCTCCGTGGCGGGAGGCGACGACCTTGGGTACTGAGCCGCTCGGCACCTGCGCGGACTACGACGAGGGACAGGCGTCCTGCCTCGAGCGCCTCGAGGGCGACCTCCGCGCCCGCATGGCCGTGGCAAGGCCCCGCCGCCTGGAGCACTCGCTCTCGGTGGCTCGCTGCGCCGAGTCGCTGGCGCTCTCCTACGGGGTGGACCCCTTCCTGGCGCGCGCCGCGGGGACCCTGCACGACTGGGACAAGGTCCTCACCGACGAGGAGCTCCTCTCCGCGGCGAGGGACCTGGGCATCGACCTTGGGGTCGACCTGCACCTCGTCCTCCCGCTCCTGCACGGGCTCACGGCGGCCCGCGAGCTGCCCGGGCTCTATCCCGAGCTCCCCCCGGAGGTGTTCCGTGCCATAGGGCTCCACACCCTGGGCTCCGCGGAGATGAGCCCGCTCGACATGGTCATCTTCGTCGCGGACGGCATCGAGCCGCTCCGTCCCGCAAGTCCCGGCATACAGGCCACGCGAGACCTGGTCTCGTCTCGCGCCCCGCTTGGGGAGGTCTACTGGAGCGCGTTCGCCGGCGGGGTGGAATACGTCATCAAGACGCGCAGGTACCTGTATCCGGGTACCATCGAGGTATACAACGCACTGGCACTGGCGCACGAGCGCCGGGGCCGATGACCCAGAAGGGAAGGCAACGAATGCCCGCAACCCCGCTCGAGCTCGCCCGCATCGCCGCCACCGCCGCAGACGAGAGGAAGGCCAGCGACATCGTCCTCCTGGACCTCTCGTCCGTGTCCGACGTCTGCGACTACTTCCTCGTGTGCAGCGCGTCAAGCAAGCCCCAGGTCGACGCCGTGGTCGACCACATCGAGGAAAAGCTCCAGGTGAACTGTCACGCCAAGCCCCTCTCGGTCGAGGGAAAGGCCTCCGGCAGCTGGGTGCTCCTCGACTTCGGCTCCCTCGTGGTCCACGTGTTCAGGCCCGAGACCCGCGACTTCTATCGCCTCGAGCGCCTGTGGGGTGACGCGCCCCGCGTCACGCTGGGCCTCGAGGGCGAGGCCGCGACGGAGGGGACGTCCGAGGNGGGGCGGTGCCCGTGGTGAACGAGAACGACACAGTGTCCGTGGCCGAGTTCGCCTTCGGGGACAACGACACCCTTGGCGCCATCGTGGCCACGCTCGTCTCGGCGGACCTCTACGTGATCCTCTCTGACGTGGACGGGCTCTACACCGCGAATCCCCAGGAGGACCCCGACGCGCGGCTGGTCCCCCTGGTGCGCGAGCTCACGCCGGAGATAGCCGCCATGGCGGGCGGCTCCACGAGCTCCGTGGGCACGGGCGGGATGGCCGCCAAGCTCCGGGCCGCCCGGGCCTCCATGGCGGCGGGAATCCCCCTCGTGATCTGCCGTGGACGCGAGGGCGGCGTGCTTCTGCGCGCGGCCTGCGAGGACGGCGTGGGGACGCGCTTCGAGCCCGTGGAGGGCAGCCACGAGGGCGCTCGCAAGCTCTGGATCGGGCTTGCCGAGGTCGTGCGCGGGACCCTGGTCCTCGACGACGGCGCGCGCAGGGCGGTCGTCGAGTCCGGCGCGTCCGTGCTTCCCGTGGGGGTCCTGAGGGCCGAGGGCGAGTTCGCGGTGGGCGACGTCGTCAACGTCGTCGGCGCGGACGGCAGCCTCGTGGGAAGGGGCGTGAGCCGCTACTCCTCCGATGAGATGGCCCGCGTGCACGGGCTCCGGCTCGACGTGATCGCGCGCTTCATGCCCGAGAGGGGCGGCCAGCCCGCCGTCCACCGTGACGAGCTCCTCGTGCTCTAGGAGGGACGCATGCAGCAGACACCCAGCCCCCGCGGCCTCGAGCCGCTGCCCTTCGAACATCTGCAGCCAGGCGAGNCGATCGAACAGGTGATGCCCAGCTTTCGCACGCGCAGCTGGATGCGGCGGCAGATGTCGAGGGGGCTCTCGCGCGACCATCGCCCTGGGGTCACGTCGAAGAACGCCTCGTCGATCGACACCTGCTCCACGAGGGGGGTCTCGTCCTGGACGATTCCCATGACCGCCCGCGAGAGCTCGCGATAGCGGTCGAAGCGGCCCGGGGTCCAGATCGCGCCGGGGCAGAGCCGGCGCGCCTGCCAGGACGGCATGGCCGAGTGGACGCCGAAGCGACGGGCCTCGTAGGATGCCGTCGAGACGACGCCCCTGCGCTCGGGGGAGCCCCCGACGATGACGGGGAGCCCCCTCCAGTCGGGATGGTCGAGCTGCTCCACGGAGGCGAAGAACGCGTCGAGGTCCAGCAGCCCCACGGCAGGCCCCTGCCAGGGGAGGCCCAAGGACCGGTCCTGCTCCCTCCCGCTTCCCTCCGCCATGCGCCGGCCTCCCCTAGAAGGTGACCGTGAAGGTGGTTCCGGACGCCTCGTCGCTCTCGGCGGCTATGCCGCCGCCGCATGCCTCGGCGACCCCCTTCGCGATGGCGAGGCCCAGCCCGAAGCCGCCCTCGTCCCCGTTGGTCCTGCTCCGCGCCCGCTCGCTGCGGTAGAAGCGGTCGAAGATGTGGGGGAGGTCCTCCCTGGCTATGGGGGCTCCCTGGTTGTTCACGCTGAGCTGCACATGCCTTGAGCTGCGTCGCAGTCGCACGCGCACGACGCTCTGGGTACGGGCGTACTTGCAGGCGTTGTCTATCAGGATCTTGGCCAGGCGCTCGAGCCACTCGGGGTCGCCCTTGACCTTGAGGCCCGGCTCTATCGAGGTCTCGATGGAGCAGCCGCGCTCGAAGGCGACGGGGTCGAACTCGAGCGCCGCGGACTCCACGAGGTTCGAGAAGTCCACCTCCTCCGAGGAGAGCGCCGAGCCCAGCCCGTCCGTGCCCTCCTCCGCCTTGGCGAGCTCGAGCAGGTCGTTCACGAGGTTCTTCATGTGCTGCGCCTCGTCGACGGTGCTCTCGACCCACCGCGCGTCGTCCTCGGGGATGCGGTCGTCCCGGGCAAGGATCTGCGAGTTGGCCAGAATGACGGAGAGCGGCGTCTTGAGCTCGTGCGACGCGTCGGCCACGAAGCGCCTCTGTTGCTCCCATGCCCTCGCTATGGGCGAAATGGCCCAGTTCGAGAGGAAGGACGCCACGGCGAAGAGGATAGAGAGGCTTGCCGCCATGACCACGATGGCGTTGAGCAGGAGGCTCGTGAGGGCGCGGTCGGCGATGGTGGTGTCCACGATGGCGATGCGGATGTTCCCCTGGTCGGTGACGGCGCTCTTCCACACGACGTGGAGGTCCCCGATGCGCTCGCTCGTCACACCCTGGGTCAGGGCGTCGTCGATGACGCGGGCGAGGACGGGGCCGCTGATGTATGCCGGCGACTCGCTCGTCTGGAGGATGACGCCCTTCTCGGACACCTCGACCACGACCGTGAGCATGCCGCCCACGCGCGCACCCTCCGAGCCTATGACGGGCAGGGGGCTGAGGCTCCCCTCGAGCCCACGGTTGAGGGACTCCTTCACGAGGTTGGCCTGGGTCGTGAAGGAGGAGTAGTACATGAGACCAAGGACGCTCGCGAGGACGGTCCCCACGAGCGTCATCACGATCACCATGAACTTGCGCTTGAGCCTCTCGAGCACGGCTCCCACCTACTCCCTGGGCAGGTCAAACTCCTCGAGTCGATATCCCAGCATGCGCAGGGTGGTGATTTGGACCTTCGAGTGGATGTGGCCCAGCTTCTTGCGCAGGAACGAGATGTAGGCCTCGACGGAGTTCTCCGACGCCTCGCCGTCGGTGCCCCAGACGCGCACCAGCAGGTCCTGCTTCGAGACGACGCGGGCGGTGGAGCCCATCAGCATCTTCAGGACCTCGAACTCCTTGCCCGAGAGGTGGACGGAGTTGTCGTTGCAGCTGAGGTCATGGGTCGCGAGGTCCAGCGTGAGGTCCGCGAAGCTGACCTCGTCGATTACGACGTCGCCCTGGCGACGGGTGAGCGCGCGCAGGCGGGCGAGGAGCTCGGCGTCCTCGAAGGGCTTGGTCATGTAGTCGTCCGCGCCGGCGTCCAGGGCCTCGACCTTGTCGGAGGTCGAGGTGCGGGCGGTGAGCATGAGGACGGGCACGGAGTTCCCCTCGTGGCGCAGCTCGTGGACGATCTGGACCCCGTCCTTGCCAGGGAGCATGACGTCCATGACGACCGCGTCGTACATGCCGCTGAGCGCGGACGAGAGGCCGGCGTTCCCGTCGTACGCGGCCTCGGCGTTGAAGCCGCCGCCCTTCAGGATCTGGACGATGGCGTCGGCTAGGTTGCGCTCGTCTTCCACAACCAGAATGTTCATGGGATTCTCCATCTTTCGGGCACAGAGGCTATTGTTCGTTTTGGGGGACAAATACCATCCGATGGTACGTTAAGGACCTTAAGGGCCACTTAACGCAGGCCCAGAACGAAACACAATCGCCTGGGAGCGGGGTGCAGTTCACAAAAACTGCACCTTGCGCCCCTTGGGCGCTGTCGTATCATATTGCCTGCTTTTGTGTGGCTATGCGGTGCATTCATTCAACTACCACGGCGCCGCTCGTCTGAAGGAGTTCTACTTTGGCAGTCAAGATTCGTCTCGCTCGTCACGGTGCCAAGAAGCACCCGTTCTATCGCGTCGTCGTCGCCGACGGCCGCATGCCCCGCGACGGCCGTTACATCGAGCTCGTTGGTCGCTACAACCCTCTGACCTCCCCCAAGACCATCGACCTCGACCTCGAGAAGATCGACGAGTGGGTTGCCAAGGGTGCCCAGCCCACCAACGCCGTCTCCCACCTCATCGACGTCGCCCGCTCCGGCGAGCCTGCGCCCGAGAAGAAGCAGAAGCTCTCCAAGAAGGCCGCCGCCAAGGCTGCCGCCGCAGCCACCGAGGCCGAGTAGGCATCGTGTCCGAGGAAGTCAGCGAAGTCGTCGAGTCCGAGGACGTCCCGGGGCAGGTCGCTTCCGACAGGGTCGCCGACCTCGTCGAGTACATCGTCTGCGGGCTCGTGACCAACGAGGACGCGGTGTCCCTCGACGTGACCGACAGCGAGGGCTCGGCCCTCATCGAGGTCAGCTGCGCCGAGGAGGACGCAGGCCGCATCATCGGCAGGAGGGGACGCACCATCAAGGCCATCCGCACGCTCGCCCGCGCGCTCGGCTCCAGGGTGGGCACCTCCGTCGAGGTCGAGGTTCTGGGATAGGCCTTGCACCCGCGCTACAGGGCCATAGCCCGTGTGGAGAAGACGCACGGCAAGAGGGGGGAGGTCGTGACGGTTTCCGTTCACGGCCTTCCTCCTCTGCTGCGCGAGGGGCTCGAGACCTTCGTCGTGCCTCCGGCGCTCAAGGGCCCGCGCGAGGTCCGCGTGCTCTCCGCCGACGAGGGTCGCCGCGGCCAGCTCGTCTCCCTCGAGGGGGTGGGCGACATCGACTCCGCCTCCAGGCTCGTGGGCAAGCTCCTCCTCGCCCGTGTGGGGGACCTCCCCGAGGGCTATGCCCTCCACGACGCGGACGCGCTCGTCGGGCGGCCCGTCCGCGACGTCAGATGGGGTCGCCTGGGCTCCGTCGTCGAGCTCATGAGGGGGCCGGCCAACGACGTGTGGGTCATCGACGGCGGGCCGCATGGGGAGGTCCTGCTCCCGGTGGTGGATTCCGTCGTCAGCGAGCTCCCGCCCGAGGGGGAGATATTGGTCGACGCGCCCGAAGGCCTGCTGGGGGAGGTGGGGAATTGAGGTTCGAGACGCTCTCGGTCTTCCCGGACCTGTTCGCCCCCTACCTCGAGACCTCCATCATGGGGCGCGCCCAGGCGAGGGGCATCTTCGAGTTCGAGTCGTATGACCTGCGCGATTGGACGCACGACCGCCATCGCACGGTAGACGACGCGCCGTTCGGTGGCGGCCAGGGCATGCTCATGAAGCCTGCCCCGATCTTCGAGGCGGTCCGCGACATCAGCAAGAGGCACCCGGCCCGCCCTCACGTGGTCTTCTTCACCCCCTGCGGCAGGCGCTACGACGAGTCGGTCGCCGAGCGCCTCTCGCACGAGGAGAGGGTGCTTCTGGTCTGCGGGCGCTACGAGGGGATGGACGAGCGGGCCTACGAGCTCGCGGACGAGCGCATCTCTCTGGGCGACTACGTCCTCACCGGCGGCGAGCTCGCGGCGCTCGTCGTGATCGACTCGGTCGTGAGGCTCCTTCCCGGTGCGCTGGGCGACGAGATGAGCGCCCGGGACGAGTCCTTCTCTGACGAACTGCTCGAGTACGCCCAGTACACCCGCCCGTCGGAGTATGAGGGCAGGGGGGTGCCCGAGGTCCTCCTCTCGGGAGACCACGCTGCCGTCGCCGCCTGGAGGCGCAGGAACGCGGTCGAGCGCACGGCCCTCTGGAGGCCCGACCTGCTTGACGGGGCCGAGCTCACCGAAGAGGAGCGCGCCCTCGCCCGCGCCGTCATCGAGTCCTCTGGGGAAGGAGGAGCCAAATGAGCGACGACACGCCGCATCGCATGCCCTTCGCCCTCGAGCTAGTGCTCTGCGTCGTCGTGGGCCTGGGCATCGCGTTCCTCGTCCGCAGCTACGTGGCGGAGTACTACCTGGTGCCCTCGGGCTCCATGCTCGAGACCATCCACGAGGGGGACTGCCTCCTGGGAGAGAAGCTGAGCCTGCGCGCGAGCGCGCCCAAGGCGGGCGACGTCGTCACCTTCGACGACCCCGACGATGCGGGCACGACCCTCATCAAGCGCGTGGTTGCCGTGGGAGGGCAGACGGTCGAGCTTCGCGACGGGGTCGTCTACGTGGACGGCCGCGCCCTCGACGAACCCTACGTGATGGGCAAGCCGAGCTACCCCCTCCAGCAGCACTCGCGGCTGCTGGACGCGGACATCAGCTACCCCTACGTCGTCCCCGAGGGCAGCATATGGGTCATGGGGGACAACCGCACCAATTCGCTCGACTCGCGCTACTTCGGCGCGGTGAGCGTGGAAAGCGTCACCTCGAGGGGCCTCTTCATCTACTGGCCCCTCACGGACGCGCGCTGGCTCTAGGGTCGGCAGCGCACGACATCGATGGGAGAGGCAAAAGGCATGAGCGAGAAGGCGTTGACCTTCCAGGACATGATCCTGGCTCTTGAGCACTACTGGGCGGAGAAGGGCTGCACGGTCATGCAGCCGTACGACAGCGAGGTTGGCGCGGGCACCTTCCACACCGCGACCGCGCTGCGCTCGCTGGGCCCCGGCTCCTGGAGGACCTGCTATCCCCAGCCCTGCCGCCGTCCCGCCGACGGGCGCTACGGCGAGAACCCCAACCGCATGCAGCACTACTACCAGTTCCAGGTGCTCATGAAGCCCTCTCCCGCAGATTCCCAGGAGCTCTACCTGGGGTCGCTGAGCGCGATCGGCCTCGACCCCAGCAGGCATGACGTCCGCTTCGTCGAGGACGACTGGGAGAGCCCGACCCTGGGTGCCTGGGGCCTGGGATGGGAGGTCTGGCTCAATGGCATGGAGGTGACCCAGTTCACCTACTTCCAGCAGGTTGGAGGCATCGAGGTTGATCCCGTCCCGGTCGAGATAACCTATGGCCTCGAGCGCATCGCCATGTACGCCCAGGGCGTCAACTCGGTGTACGACCTGGTGTGGAGCTACCTCCCCGACGGCACCCCCATGACCTACGGCGACGTCTTCCTCGAGAATGAGCGCGAGTTCAGCGCGTACAACTTCGAGGTCGCCAACGTCGAGATGATGCGCCAGAAGTTCGATGACTACGAGGCCGAGTGCCACTCCTGCCTCGAGGCGAGGCTCCCGCTTCCCGCATACGACTGCGTGATGAAGTGCAGCCATGCCTTCAACCTCCTCGACAGCCGTGGCGCGCTCTCGGCCGTCGAGCGCGCAAACTACATCCTGCGCGTCCGCACCGTCGCCAAGGCCTGCTGCGAGGCCTACCTCGAAGAGGTCGCCGGAAAGGACGCAAATGCACAGAAGGTGGAGGTGGCCTAGATGGCACAGACGCGTGACTTCCTGCTCGAGATCGGCTGCGAGGAGATGCCCTCCGCGCCCCTCATCAACGCGACCCGCCAGCTCGGGGTGCTCGTGAGCAAGGGGCTCGACGAGGCGGGGCTCGCCCATGGCGAGGTCCGTCCCTGCTCCACCCCGCGCAGGCTCAGCGTGATCGTCCGCGACGTCGCCGCCCAGACCGAGGAGGTCCACGAGGTCAAGCGCGGTCCGGCGGCCAACATCGCCTTCGACTCCGACGGCGCTCCCACGAAGGCGGCGCAGGGCTTCGCGCGCAAGCTGGGGCTTGCCGCCGAGCAGCTCGCGCGGCGCGTGGACGCGGACGGCCGCGAGTACGTCTTTGCCGAGAAGAGCATCCCCTCCCGCCCCGCGTCGCCCATCCTCTCGGAGCTCTCCGAGCGCGTCATCGGCTCCCTCGAGTGGCCCAACTACCGTAGCCAGCGCTGGGGCAGCGAGCACGCGAGCTTCGTGAGGCCCATCCGTTGGATCTGCTGCCTCTTTGGAGAGGACGTCGTCCCCGTGAGCTACGCCGACGTGACGAGCTCGAACACCACGCGCGGGCACAGGGTCCTGGGTCCCGGCGAGCACGTCGTGCCAAACCCCGCCCAGTACGAGTCCGTCCTCGAGTCTGCCGGCGTCCTCCTCGAGGAGCGCAGGCGCGCGGTCATCATGGAGGGCGTGCGCCGGGTCGAGGAGGAGCGCGGCGGGGCCCACGTCGACACGCCCAGGAAGGTCCTCGACGAGGTCGTCAACCTCTGCGAGTGGCCCACCGTGCTCGTGGGCACCTTCGACGAGGAGTTCCTCCGCGTCCCCCACGAGATCATCTGCGAGTCCATGCTCACGAACCAGCGCTACTTCCCGATCTACGACGTCGCGGGCGAGCTCACCCGCGAGTTCGTCGTCGTCTCCAACACGGCGCCCGAGAACTCCGGGCGCGTCGTGGACGGCAACGAGCGCGTGGTCCGCGCCAGGCTGGACGACGCGAAGTTCTTCTACGAGGAGGACCTGAAGCGCCCGCTCGAGGACTACGTGGAGCGACTCTCCAGCGTCGTCTTCCAGGAGAGGCTGGGAACCGTGCTCCAGAAGGTCGGCCGCATGGAGGCGCTGGCCCCCGAGGTCGCCCGCGAGGCCGGTCTGGACGACAGGCGCGCCGCGCTCGCCGGGCGCGCCGCGCGCCTGGCCAAAGCCGACCTCGTCACGCAGGCCGTGGTCGAGTTCACGAGCCAGCAGGGTGTCATGGGCGGCTACTACGCCCAGGCGGCGGGGGAGGACGCTGAGGTGGCGGACGCCGTCCGCGAGCACTACCGTCCACGCTTCGCCGGGGACGAGCTCCCCTCGGGCGAGGTCGGCAAGGCCGTCGCCGTGGCGGACAAGCTCGACACCATCTGCGGCATCTTCGCCATAGACGAGCCACCCACCGGCTCCTCCGACCCCTTCGCGGTGCGGCGCGCCGCCATCGGCGTCATCGCGCTCCTCCGCACGCTCCCCGAGGTGTCGCTGCGCCGCCTCATCGGTCTCTCCCTTGACGCATACCTGGCGCAGGGGCTCGACTTCGACGCCTCGTCGGTCGCCGGCAAGGTGGCGGACTTCTTCGCAGGTCGCCTTGCCACCATCGCCCGCGACGACGGCGTCTCGGTCGACGTCATCGAGGCCATCTCGTCCGTGGGCGTCATCGACCCCGCCGAGTTCCTCGCCCGTGCGCATGCCCTCGAGGACGCCCGCGCCAAGCAGCCCGAGCTCTTCGACGACCTCGCCACCGCCTACGCCCGCGCCGCCCACCTCGGCGACGCCAGCCTCGGGAGCGAGGTGGACCGCTCCCTCCTCGGGGAGGCGGAGCTGCGCCTCCTCTCTGCCTGCGAGGATGGTGGGCGAAATGTGGAGGAGTGCCTCTCGCGGAAGGACTTCGAGGGCGCCTGCAAGGCTCTCGCCGAGCTAAGGGAGCCAATCGACCGATTCTTTGATGACGTCCTCGTCATGGACGAGGACACTCTGGTAAGAGAGAATAGGCTGCGCCTTCTCAACCGCTTCGCCGGCGTCTTCTCCGACGTGGCCAACGTCGGCGCACTCTCTCGCAGGAAGTAGGCAAGGCCCCGCCCCGGCGGAGGTCGAGGCGGGGTGCTAGAGGGCCCCATAGACAGGGAGGCAGGCCCATGGCCGAAGACAGATTCGACGACCCGCTGGTGTTCGAGGACGTCACGCCCATCGTGTTCGTCATATCGGACGCGCGTGGCAAGACCGCCGCGGGCGTGGTCGAGGCGGCGGCAGACCAGTTTGGTGACGACGCCGTCATCATCAAGACGCTCGGCAACGTGAACTCCGCAGAGATGGTGAGCGACTACCTCAACAGGAACCTCGACGAGGACGTGCCCATCGCGGTGTTCCACACGATCGTGGACCGCAACCTCCGCCGCGACATCCGTCGCGAGCTCGACAAGAGGGGTATCCCCTCCATCGACCTCCTGGGTCCCGCGATCACCGTCATCTCCACCCTGACGGGGGAGGAGCCGCACTATCAGGCGGGCCGTCGTTCCAGGACCGAGGTTCACGAGGCGTAGCAAAAACTGGTCCCTAGTATAGGGCAAAGCATGCTCGTCTAATTGTCCAATCTACGGAAGGCTGATTTGCCCCGATGATTGGACGAGGTGTACCTTGCATGTTTTGGTCGATAAAATAAGTCAGAGTTAGTGAGGGCACCTGCCGTTTGCACGCGCAGGTGTTCTTTTGGAAGGGGCCGGGACCTCTCGCGCCCAAGGAAGACCTTGAAGGAGTGCTATGGCTGAGAAGCATGTGTATCGCTTCGGCACGGACGAGAACGGCAACAACGTCACCGAAGTCGCCGGCAACACCGTCGAAGAGGCGAAGTGGATCACGGGCGGCAAGGGCGCCAACCTCGCCGAGATGGCCAACATCGGCCTGCCCGTCCCTCCGGGATTCTCGATCACCTGCCAGACCTGCGTCGCCTACTCTGAGAACAACGTCTGGCCCGAGGGCGTCCTGGACGAGATCGACGAGTATCGTCGCGACCTCGAGAAGCGCATGGGCAAGAAGCTGGGCGACAAGGAGGACCCGCTGCTGGTCTCCGTCCGCTCCGGCGCGCCCTTCTCCATGCCCGGCATGATGGACACCGTCCTGAACCTGGGCCTCAACGACGACTCCGTCGAGGGCCTCATCAAGCAGACCCAGAACGAGCGCTTCGCGTGGGATTCCTACCGCCGCTTCGTGCAGATGTTCTCCAACGTCGTCATGGGCGTCGACGGCCAGCTCTTCGAGGACGCCATCAGCGCCAAGAAGGCCGAGAAGGGCGTCAAGCTCGACACCGACCTCGACGCGGCCGACCTCAAGGACCTCACCGAGACCTTCAAGGCGATCTTCGCCAAGAACGTAGACTCGCAGGCCCACCCCGAGGTCGCCCCTGACGGCGTCGCCTCCTTCCCCCAGGACCCCTATCTGCAGCTGCGCCTTGCGGAGCAGGCCGTCTTCGGCTCCTGGAACACCGAGCGCGCCATCCTCTACCGCAAGCAGAACAAGATCGACGACAGCCTGGGCACCGCGGTCAACGTCCAGGTCATGGTCTTCGGCAACAAGGGCGAGACCTCTGCCACCGGCGTGGCCTTCACCCGCAACCCCGCCGACGGCACCAACGAGCGCTACGGCGACTTCCTGGTCAACGCCCAGGGCGAGGACGTCGTGGCGGGCATCCGCAACACCGAGCCCATCGCCGACCTGGTCAAGATTCCCGCGCTCAAGGAGGCCGGCGAGCAGCTCTTCCACGTGTTCGAGATCCTCGAGGACCACTACGCGGACATGATGGACATCGAGTTCACCATCGAGCAGGGCAAGCTCTGGATGCTCCAGACCCGCGTCGGCAAGCGCACCGCGCTCTCTGCCCTCAAGGTCGCCATGCAGATGGTCGACGAGGGCCGCATCACCAAGGAGCAGGCGCTCCTGCGCGTCGCGCCCGACCAGCTCGACCAGCTCCTGCACCCCCAGTTCGACCCCAAGGCGAAGGTCGACGTCGTCGCCAAGGGCATGAACGCCAGCCCCGGTGCCGCCGTGGGTGCAGTCGTCTTCTCCTCTGACGCCGCCGTCCACTATGCCAACATTGAGAAGCCCTGCATCCTGGTGCGCTGGGAGACCACTCCCGACGACCTCAAGGGCATGGTCGCCGCCGAGGGCATCCTCACCTCGCATGGCGGAAAGACCTCCCACGCGGCCGTCATCGCCCGTGGCATGGGCGCTCCCTGCGTCTGCGGCGCTGAGGCGCTGAAGATCGACGCCAAGGCCAAGGAGGTCGCGATCTCCGGCACCGACATCGTGCTGCACGAGGGCGACATCATCTCCATCAACGGCACCACGGGCGACATCATCGTCGGCGCCGTGCCCCTGACCCGTCCCGAGCTCACTGGCGACCTCGAGACCATCCTCGAGTGGGCCGACGAGGTCCGTCGCGACGCGTCTCGCGGCCGCATCTTCGGCGTGCGCACCAACGCCGACAACCCCGAGGACGCCCAGCTCTCCGTCGACTTCGGCGCCGAGGGCATCGGCCTCGACCGCACCGAGCACATGTTCCTGGGCGATCGCAAGCAGATCATCCAGTCCTTCATCCTCGCTGACACGGACGGCCAGAAGCAGCAGGCCCTCGGCCAGCTCCTCAAGGTCCAGACCGGCGACTTCGAGGGCATGTTCAAGGCCATGGACGGCAAGGCCGTCATCGTCCGTCTGCTCGACCCGCCCCTGCACGAGTTCCTCGACGACCCCCGCGAGCTCGCCGTCGAGATTGCGCACGCCGAGGGCCGCGGCGAGAACGAGGTCCAGCTCAAGGCCATGCGCGCCCGCCTCTCCCGCCTGGACTCCTTCCAGGAGGCCAACCCCATGCTCGGCCTGCGCGGCTGCCGCCTCGGCATCGTGTACCCCGAGCTCAACGACATGCAGGTCCGTGCCATCGCCGGCGCCGCCGCCAAGCTCAAGAAGCAGGGCCTGAACCCCAAGCCCGAGATCATGGTTCCCCTGATCTCCAGCGTCGAGGAGCTCAAGCTCGTCCGCGGCCAGATCGAGTCCGTTGTCAAGGCGGTCTCCGAGGCCGAGGGCGTCGAGCTCAGCATCCCCATCGGCTGCATGATCGAGCTCCCGCGTGCCGCTGTCACCGCCGACGAGATCGGCCAGTACGCCGACTTCTTCAGCTTCGGCACCAACGACCTCACGCAGACCACCTTCGGCTTCTCGCGCGACGACGTCGAGAGCGCCTTCATCCCCCAGTACCTCAACAAGAAGATCCTGCGCTCCAACCCCTTCGAGACCCTCGATACGGGCGTCGCGAAGCTGGTCGAGATGGGCGTCAAGGGTGGCCACAAGGCCAACGAGACCATCATCTGCGGCGTCTGCGGCGAGACCGGCGGCGATCCCGAGTCCATCCAGATGTACTACGACCTCGGCCTCGACTACGTGTCCTGCTCGCCCTACCGCGTGCCCATCGCACGCCTTGCCGGCGCCCAGGCCAAGATCAAGTCGAATGGCGGTCCCGCCAAGCTCGCCTAGGAGCAAGCGTGGCGTCACAGTCCTGACGTGAGGGAGGGGGCCGACGTGCCCCCTCCCTCGTCGTTTGCGGGCGGGCAGAGCAAGGAGGCTTTCCCATGGGAGCTGTCATACGTCGCAGGGACCTGGAGGCTCGCGAGCACGAGTTGCTGAGTCCCCATGCGAGCTTCAGCGACGAGAGCCTCGGCAGGGCGCGTCCCGAAGAGGCGGACCCCCTCAGGACCTGCTACCAATGCGACCGCGACAGGGTCCTGCACAGCAAGAGCTTCAGGCGCCTGGCCAACAAGACGCAGGCGTTCCTGGCGCCCGAGGGCGACCACTACCGCACGCGCCTCACGCACACTCTCGAGGTCGCCCAGATAGCGCGCGACATAGCCCGGCCACTCGGATTGAACGAGGACCTCACCGAGGCCATCGCCCTGGGACACGACCTCGGCCACACCCCCTTCGGACACACGGGCGAACGCGCCCTCTCTCGTGCCATGGCACTCCATCGCGGCATCGATCCCGAGAGCGCGGAGGGAAGGGTGCTCTTCGAGCACAACGTGCAGAGCGTTCGAATATTGGAGAGGCTCGAGAAGGGCGGCAGGGGACTCAACCTCTCGAGGGAGGTCCTTGACGGCATCCGCTGCCACAAGGGCGGCCTTCGCGCCGCGACGCTCGAAGGGCGGGTGGTCGCCCGTGCAGACCGCATTGCCTACGTGTGCCATGACATAGACGACGCCGAGCGCGCGGGACTGCTCTCGGAGGACATGCTCCCCGTGCGGTACCGCGACTGCCTGGGACACTGCTCCTCCGAGAGGATCGAGACCATGGTGCGCGACGTCGTGACGACCAGTGCCGGTGCAGACGACATACTCATGTCCGAGCCCGTGTGGCAGGCCATGATGGGCCTTCGCGAGTACCTCTTTGAGAACCTCTACACGCGCGGCGACGCTAAGTACGAGGAACCCAAGGCGAACCGCATGATCGGAGAGCTGTTCGACTACTTCATCGCTCACCTGGACGAGGTGCCCGCCGAGTACAGGGGGCTCGAGCCCGACCGACCGGACGTCGAGGTCGCCGACTTCGTGGCAGGCATGACCGACCGCTATGCCGTCCGCATATACGAGGAGCTCAAGGTTCCTCATGCCTGGAGGGCGCCTGAGCTCCATAGGGACCTGTAAACGGTGGGCGCATGGTACGATGCCCTGGACGCGGAATCTGCGGGGGAGGCGGGCATGGTCCAGGCGAGCGTGGATACATTCGAGACCACCCGTGCGAGGCTCCTTTCGGTCGCGCGGGACGCCTTCCTGCGCAATGGATTCCTGGGCGTCTCCCTGCGTTCCATCGCGGCGCTGGCACAGGTCACGACCGGTGCGATCTATGGCCACTTCTCCAGCAAGGAAGACCTCTTCGACCGCGTGGTGGCACCATCCGGCGACGGCCTCTTCTCCCTCTACCAGGCTCTCATCGACGAGTTTCTCGCGTTTCCTCCCGAGATGCGCTCCTTCGACGCCATGCTCGACTTTGAGCTCGAGGCGCGTACCCGCATCGTCGACTTCATCTACGACCATCCCGAGGACTTCCTCATCATCGCCAGGGGGTCCGCGGGCACGCGCTGGGAGGGCTACCTCGATCGCTTCGTAGAGGCGGAGAAGTCCAGCACCGTGAAGTACGAGGCGGCAGCGGGCGGCCAGCTGGAGGGGATTGACGGGATGCTGCTCGAGGTGCTTGCGCGCTACCTCGTCCAAGGCCTCTTCGAGCCCCTCCTGCGTGGGCTCTGCCGCGAGGACGCACAGGCCTTCGCAAGGAGGTTCGGACTCTTCTTCCATCACGGCTTCCAGGCTCTCATGGAACCTGGCCAGACGGCCTGACCTAGTCCCAATCGGACTTTTTTCGCCTGCTTCCCCCCTTGTCTCCCAATGAAATAACGTTGTTATAACCTAGAGATAGTCTTGGTTAACTTAAGTTGGGAGGAAGCATGGAAGAAAGGGATGCTCGGGACACCGACACCGCCACGGCGATCGCGTCGGCGAACCCCCTGGCTCGTCTCCTCGATTGGGCGGGTCCCGGCGGCAGGGCGCTCTACGCGCTCTCCGTCGTGCTCGCCGTCGTGGGGGTGGCGGGCAGCGTGCTGCCGTACTTCGCGGCAGGCCAGATGGTCGTGGGCGTTCTGGAGGGGGAGCGCGACCTGTCCTTCTACCTGGGCTGGTGCTCTCTCGCCGCGGCAAGCTACGCGGCGTACGTGGTCTTTCACTACGCCTCCACCTCCATATCCCACGTGGCGACCTTCAAGACCATCTCGTCCATCCGCAGGCGCCTCGCGTCGAAGCTCGCGCACGTCCCCATGGGCTACGTCCTGGACACCCCCTCTGGGAAGCTCAAGAACGTCATGGTCGAGAAGGCCGATGGAATAGAGACCACCCTTGCCCATGTCGTGCCCGAGATGACGAGCGACCTGCTCGTCCCCGTGGTGGTAGTGGTCTACCTCTTCACGCTCGACTGGCGTCTCGCCCTCGTCTCCCTCGCGACCATCCCCGTGGGTGCTTTCGTGTACGGCCAGATGATGAGGGACTACGAGCAGTGGTACGGCAACACGGTGGCCACGGGTAACGAGATGTCGTCCGCCGCGGTGGAGTACGTCAACGGCATCGAGGTCATCAAGGCCTTCGGGCGTTCCGCCAGTTCCTACGAGAAGTTCTCGAAGGCCGTGTGGGCCTATGCCCACTCCTTCATAGACTGGATGGCGCACTGCCAGATCTGGTCGGACATGGGTCTGGCCATCATGCCCGCGACCCTCGTCGGCGTGCTGCCCGCAGGCTGCCTCCTCGTTTCGTCGGGACAGGTCAGCACCTCCACGTTCGTGCTGTCCGCCGTCCTCTCCGTGGGCATCTTCCCCCCGCTCTATGCTGCCATGAGCTTCATGGACGCGCTGGCGCAGGTGGGTACCACGGTCTCGCAGATAGCCGAGGTCCTCGACCAGCGCGACCAGCAGAGGGCCACGGCCCCCTGCGCACGGCTCGACGCGAGGGGGGCCGTCGGAATCGAGCTGAGGGGCGTGCGCTTCTCGTACGGCCGCAGCGAGGTGCTCCACGGCGTCGACCTCACGGTCCCTGCGGGCCAGGTCTGCGCGCTCGTGGGACCCAGCGGCTCGGGCAAGTCTACCATCGCCCGCCTCATGGCAGGCTTCTGGGATGCCGACGAGGGACAGGTCAGCCTCGGGGGCGTGCCGCTCGCCGAGCTCTCCGCAGACCAGCTCGCCCATGAGGTCGCCTACGTGTCCCAGGACAACTACCTCTTCGACGCAAGCGTCATGGACAACATCCGCATGGGACGGCCTGACGCCACTGACGACGAGGTCGTCGAGGCCGCGCGCAGCTGCGGCTGCCACGACTTCATCATGGGTCTCGACCAGGGCTACCAGACCATGGTGGGCGGCGGGGGAGGCCACCTGTCGGGTGGCGAGCGCCAGCGCATCTCTATCGCGCGCGCCATGCTGCACGACAGCCCGGTGGTCATCCTGGACGAGGCCACTGCCTACACCGATCCCGAGAGCGAGGCCCAGGTCGAGGAGGCTGTCTCCAGACTCGTCGCGGGGCGCACGCTCGTCGTCGTCGCGCATCGCCTGTCCACCATCACCGACGCTGACCAGATCGTGGTCGTGAGCGATGGGCGCATCGAGGCGACGGGCACCCACCAGGGGCTCATGGGGTCCTGCGGGCTCTACCGCTCAATGTATCAGGCCCACATCGGAGCCCGTGACATCGCCGTCACCAGCTCGAGGGGGGAGTAGTCCCATGATCTCGACCATTCTCAAGTACTTTCGCTTCGGGGGAAGCCATGCCGGGCGCCTGCGGCGGGGCATGGCGTGGTCTCTCGCCAACTCCGTCTTCGAATCTCTGCAGATATTGGCCCTCGCCCTGGTGCTGTCGGCTGCGGCGACGCAGTCCCTCGGACCGTCTGTCGCCGTCTCGTCCTTCGTCGTCATGCTCGTCTCCATCGCGGGCAGCGCCGTCTGTGCCCATTTCAAGAGCGAGAACTTCTGCGACGGCAACTTCTCGATGTGTGCCGAGAAGCGCGCGGAGATAGGCGACCACATGCGCTACCTGCCCATGGGCTACTTCAACGCCAACAGCCTGGGCGAGATTGCCAGCACGATGACGAACACCCTCGACGACGTGCAGAACGTGGGCGGCCTCGTCTACACCAACGTCATCGCCGGCGTGACCCTCTCCGTCGTCATGGCCCTCATGCTCGCGGTCATGGACCCCCTCTGCGGGCTGGTCGCCATCGCTACCATCCTCGTGGTCCTGGCCGTCAACGCCATCATGCAGCGCGCGTCGCGAGCTGTGTCTGACAGGCGCGTGAGGAGCCAGCGCGCCATCGTGGGCGCGGTCCTCGAGTACGTCCAGGGCATCTCGGTCGTGCGCGCCTTCTCGCTCCTGGACGGGGCCGAGAGCAGGATCGACGGCGCGATAGCCGACTGCGAGCGCGCGAACCTCGCTCTGGAGCTGAGCTTCATCGCCTTCATGGTGCTCGAGACCGTGGCGTGCAAGGCGGCGAGCATCCTTCTGTGTCTCCTCTCCGTGGGCCTCTGGATCTCTGGCGCCATGGAGACGGGGACCTGCCTCACCATGATCGTCGCGTCGTTCATCGTCTTCGCCAAGCTCGAGCTGGCGGGCTCCTATGCCAGCCTCCTGCGCCAGATCGACGTGAGCATGGACAAGGTCACGGGCCTGCTCGCCACTCCGCCGATGGATGAGGGGGCGGGTCTGAGCTCGGGCGACGGCGTTGGCATCGAGCTCGACGACGTATCGTTCTCGTACGGGGAGCGTACCGTCGTCGACCACGTGTCCCTCTCCATACCCGAGGGGACGTCCTGTGCCATCGTGGGCCCAAGCGGCAGCGGCAAGACGACCCTCTCGCAGCTCATGGCCCGCTTCTGGGACGTCGGGTCGGGCAGGGTCCTCGTGGGTGGGCGCGACGTGCGCGACTGGGAGGTCGACGCGCTGCTCTCCAACTTCTCCATGGTCTTCCAGGGCGTCTACCTCTTCGACGACACCATCGAGAACAACATCAAGTTCGGTCGTCCCGAGGCCACGCACGAGGAGGTCGTGGAGGCCGCGCGGCGCGCCTGTTGCGACGACTTCGTCGAGAGGCTCGCGGAGGGCTACGGGACCCGCATAGGGGAGGGCGGCGCGACCCTGTCGGGCGGCGAGCGCCAGCGCCTGTCCATCGCCCGGGCCATCCTGAAGGACGCCCCCATCGTGGTCCTGGACGAGGCCACGGCAAACGTCGATCCCGAGAACGAGCTCGAGCTCCAGCGCGCCATTGCCGAGCTGAAGAGGGGGAAGACCGTCATCATGATCGCGCACCGGCTCAAGACCGTGCGCGACGCCGACCAGATCGTGGTCCTGGACGCCGGACGCGTGGTGCAGCGGGGCACGCACGAGAGCCTCATGCGGGAGGAGGGCATATACCGCGACTTCGTCGGCATGCGCGAGCGTGCCATCGGATGGAAGATAGCGCGGGGCTAGGCATGCCGGGCGTTATGGTGAGTTTATGCCCCGGGGGCGAGGGCCACGAGACGTCCTTGCCCCCCTGCAAGGCATGGCATATAATCGCACACCGTGTGTAAAGCTATGTGCCGCTGCTAAGGCCACGGCACCTCTAGAGACGAGGAAGAACATGGACTACATCCGCGCAATCGAGCGCCAGCAGATCCGCGAGGACATCCCTCAGGTGCTGGTCGGCGACAACGTCAAGGTGCACTACCGCATCAAGGAGGGCGACCGCGAGCGCGAGCAGGTCTTCCAGGGTGACGTCATCCGCCTGAGCGGCTCTGGCGCACGCGAGACCTTCACCGTTCGCAAGATCAGCTTCGGCATCGGCGTCGAGCGCACCTTCCCCCTCCACAGCCCCAAGATCGCCAAGCTCGAGGTCGTCCGTCACGGCGACGTCCACCGCGCGAAGCTCTACTACCTCCGCGACCGCGTGGGCAAGGCCGCGCGCATCCGCGAGAAGCGCTAGTCCGTCTGGATTTGCCTCTTCGGGCCGTTCCGTTTCCTCGGGGCGGCCCTTTTTCTTAGACCAGGCCTCGACCAGGGGAGACGACCATGCCAGCCTCAAGCCATGCAGCCAGCGCCCGGGAGGTGACGGCGCTCCTGAACGATGCCGACGCCTCGGAGCTCGAGGCCCTTGTCGCGCGCTATGGCGAGGACCCGCGCAAGCAGGTGCGGCACGCGGTCGCCTCGGCCCTCAGGCGCAGGGACGCGGCCCTCAGGGAGCGCGAGCGCGTGGAGGAGATGTACCGCCTCCAGCGCGAGCTGGGGGGCGACGGCATGGTCCTGGGCGTGGACGAGGTGGGCAGGGGCTCCATCGCCGGCCCCCTCACCGTCGCCGCGGTGGCGCTTCCCGCGTCCCCCATGGTCTGGGGCATCAACGACTCGAAGCAGCTCTCTCCCGCGCGCCGGGAGGCGCTTGCCGCGCGCATCGCGGAGGTCGCCCTGGCCATCGGGATCGCCCACGTGGAGCCTGCGTCGATCGACGCCGTGGGGATGTCCGCCGCGCTGCGCATGGCCATGGCGCAGGCCATAGGGGATGCCGGGGTCGGGCCCGACTGCGTGCTCATAGACGGCAACCCGGTCCACGTGCATCCCCGCGAGAAGACCCTCGTCAAGGGGGACGCGCGCGTCGCCTGCATCGCCGCGGCGTCCATCGTCGCCAAGGTCACGCGTGACGGCCTCATGGTCGCCTACGACCGCGTGTATCCCGGATACCACCTTGCCCGGTGCAAGGGCTACGGCTCTGCGGAGCACATCGCGGCCATAAGGGAGAAGGGCCTCTCTCCCATACACCGCGTCTCGTTCTGTGGAAACTTCCTGGAGACGCCCCCTCTCTTCTGACACCGCCTGTCGTTCTGGCGCCCACCTGCCATGCAGGCCTTCCTGCCGCCATCAGCGCACCCAGCCCGCGCTCGTTGACTTTCCTATCTGTCACGCAGCTGCCCGCAAGCTGCCGACGAGCTTCCCGCGAGCCTCCTCGGGGATGCTTGCCCTCCCATTGGACGAGCGGAGGGAGACGCACATGGACGACCAGAGGGGCTTCAGGCAGGTCTTCGGGGCGGGGGTGCCGGACGGCGAGTTCCCCCTGGACGACGAGCTGTGCCCGGGCCTTTCGGATTCCGACGGCTGCCTGGACGAGGCAATCGACCCGCATGACCTGGGAGTGCTGGGCGAGCGCCTGGCGGCGGCCTACCTGCAGAGGCGGGGCTTCGAGCTCCTCGAGGCGAACTACCGCTGCCGCTTCGGCGAGGCGGACCTCATCGCCCAGATCGACGACGAGACCGTGCTCGTCGAGGTCAAGACGAGGCAGGTCCCCGCCGGCATGGAGGAGGGCATTCCCGAGCTCGCGGTGGACTTCCAGAAGCGCCAGCGCTACCGCAACATCGCGCTGAGCTACATGCTCCAGAATGGCGACGTTCGCTACATCCGCTTCGACGTGATCGCCATAAACGTGACGGGCACGCGCTGCGCCCACCTGCGACACCTCGTGGCCGCGTACGCATGGGACGAATGATGGCCGGGGACTCGCTCAAGGTGAGGAGCGCCTGCATCCGCGGCATCGAGGCGCAGCCCGTCACGGTGGAGGTGTCGCTCTCGGGTGGCATCCCGGGCTTCACGATGGTCGGCATGCCCGACTCGGCGGTGCTCGACTCGCGCTCGAGGGTGCGCTGTGCGCTCAGGGCCTGCGACTACAGCATGCCCCGGCTCCACATCACCGTGAACCTCGCCCCGGGGGAGATGAGGAAGACGGGCACGGGCCTCGACCTGCCCATAGCGGTGGCGATCCTCGCGGCTACCCGCCAGATACCCAGTGCCGGGCTCGAGGACTGCCTCTTCGTGGGAGAGCTCGGCCTGGACGGCTGCGTCCGCCCGGTGAGGGGGCTCGCGGCCTACCAGGGGCTCGCCCAGGGGCTCGGGCTGGAGCTCGTCTTCTCCTCCTTGGGGCCCGAGCCCGCCGACCTCAGGGCGGGGATGAGGGGAATTAGGACCCTGGGCGAGCTGAGGTCGGGCGGGACGCGGCTCTCGCCCGCGCCGACACCGCCTCCCGTGGTGGCGCCCGAGGCGCCGGGCGCGCCCGGGCCGGACTTCGCGGACGTGTACGACCAGGAGGAGGCCAAGCGTGCGATCGTCGTCTCTGCCGCAGGCGGCCACGGCATGCTCATGGTGGGCCCTCCCGGCGCGGGAAAGTCCATGCTCGCCCGTCGCGTCCCGGGGATACTTCCCCGGCTCACGCCCCAGGAGCGCAAGGAGGCGCTCCTCCTCACCTCGGTGGCCGGCCAGGACGTGGAGGGCATCTGCAGGGGAGAGAGGCCCTTCCGCGCACCGCACCACTCCATCTCGCTCGCGGGGCTCGTGGGAGGCGGGAGGCCCGTCATCCCCGGGGAGATCTCGCTCGCCCATCACGGGGTCCTCTTCCTGGACGAGCTCCCCGAGTTCGCCTCCAACGTGCTGCAGTCGCTCCGCCAGCCCATGGAGGAGGGGGTCGTCCGGCTCGTGCGGGTGGACGGCGTCTACAGCTTCCCCTGCGACTTCCTGCTCATGGCGGCGGCGAACCCCTGTCCCTGCGGCCATCTGGGAGACCCCGGCCATGTCTGCAGCTGCCCGCCCGGAAGGGTGGAGCGCTACCAGTCGAAGATAGGTGGCCCCCTCATGGACAGGATCGACCTCCACGTGGACGTGAGGCGCCCGGAGTCACGGAAGCTGATTCGCTGCGCCGAGGGGCTGAGCAGCGAGAGCATGAGGGAGCAGGTCCTGCGCGCCCGCGCCTTCAGGAGGGACCGCGAGGCGAGGATGCCGTCCGGGCCCGGCCAGACGCTCGTGGGCGCGCTCTCGTTCGAGCCGCGCGCCCAGGCCGCCCTCGAGGGCATGGCCTCCAGGCTCAACCTGGGAGGTCGTTCGATTGTCAAGCTGGCTCGGGTCGCGAGGACCATGGCGGACCTGGCCGAGCGCGCCTCCGTCTCGCGCGAGGACGTGCTCGAGGCGAGTGCCTACCGCTGTCACCTTGGATGATGGGAGGACGCATGGAAGAACGCTGGGAGCTTGCACGGGACGACGAGGGGTACCCTCCCGCCTTGCTTGACCTGCCAGACCCGCCCCAGAGGCTCTACGGGCTGGGGGACGCCGCCGCGCTGTCCAGGCCGTGCCTGTCGGTGATCGGGGCCAGGCGGGCCACGCCCTACGGCCTCGCCGCCGCTCGCCTGGCCGGCCGCGTCGCGGCGCAGAGCGACGTCGTGGTGGTGTCCGGCGGCGCCATGGGCTGCGACGCCGCGGCGGCGCGCGCCGCCCTCGACGCGGGAGGCCCCACGGTGGTGGTCTCGGGCTGCGGGGCGGACCTCGTCTATCCCAGCAGCTCGTCGGACGTGTTCGCGCGCGCCCCCAGGGAGGGTGGGGCCGTGGTCTCGCTCGAGCCCTGGGGCTCTCCGCCGCGGCGCTACGCCTTCCCCAAGAGGAACCGCGTCATCGCGGGGCTGTCTCGCTGCGTCTTCATCGCGGAGGCGGGGGAGAGGTCGGGGACGCTGGGCACCGCACTCGTGGCCGACCAGATAGGCAGGGACCTCTATGCCGTGCCGGGCAGCATCTTCTCCCCCGAGTCCGCCGGGGCCAACCAGCTCATCTCGGAGGGGGCGGGCATCATATGCTCCGAGCGGGACCTCGAGCTGCGCATATCCATGGACTACGGCGCGCTCAGGCTCGTGGGCGAGGAGCCGTCCCGCATCGAGGGCAGGCTCCTGTCCGCCCTGGTGGGGGAGCCCCTGCGTGCCGACGACCTCGCGCGCCATCTCGGGGAGCCGGTGACGGGCGTGCTCTGTGCCCTGGCGGACTACGAGTCGCGCGGCGTCGTGGAGCGCCTGAGGGACGGACGCTACAGCCTCTCGTCCGAGGCCTACCTCACGCAGGCTAGAATGGACGGATGATCGGGCTGCCGGCGGGTGCCGGCGAGGGGGGGTCGTGCGGTGGCAGACAGGGTCACGGTGGTCGGAGGGGGCCTGGCGGGAAGCGAGTGCGCGCTGCAGCTCGCACGGAGGGGGGTCGAGGTGACCCTCTGCGAGCAGCGTCCGCTCGCGAGCTCGCCGGCGCACCATGGCGACGGCTTCGCCGAGCTCGTCTGCTCCAACTCCCTCAAGTCCCTGCGCCACGACAGCGCCGCGGGCCTCCTCAAGGAGGAGCTCGACTCCATGGGCTCCGTCCTCCTGGGGCTCGCGCGCAGGGCGCAGGTCCCCGCCGGCGGCGCCCTCGCCGTGGACCGAGAGCGCTTCTCCGCCCTCGTGACGGAGGCGATCGAGTCCTCCCCCCTCATCACGGTGAGCAGGGGAGAGGTGCGCGACATCCCCGATGGGCCCTCCGTCATCGCCGCAGGCCCCCTCTGCTCCGACGCGCTCTTCCAGAGGCTCTGCGACGTGTTGGGCGGCGAGCACCTCTCGTTCTACGACGCGGCGGCACCCGTGGTGGACGCCGAGTCGCTCGACCGGGACAAGGTCTTCTCGCAGTCCCGCTACGAGGAGGAGGGGAGGGGCGACTACCTCAACTGCCCCATGGGCCGCGAGGAGTACGAGGCCTTCTGGGAGGAGCTCGTCGCGGCGCGGCGCGTGCTCTCGCACGACTTCGAGCAGAGCGACCTCTTCAACGCCTGCCAGCCGGTCGAGGAGGTGGCGAGGACGGGCAGGGACTCGCTGCGCTTCGGGGCGCTCAAGCCGGTGGGACTCACGGACCCCTCGACGGGCAGGAGGCCCTGGGCCGCGGTGCAGCTCAGGGCGGAGAACGCCGAGGGGACCGCCTACAACCTCGTCGGCTTCCAGACCAACTTGACCTGGGGCGAGCAGAAGAGGGTCTTCCGCATGATCCCCGGGCTCGAGGGGGCGGAGTTCTTCCGCTATGGCGTGATGCACCGCAACTCCTTCGTCGACAGCCCGCGCGTGCTGGACGGCAGCTTTGCCATCCCGGGGACCAGCTGCAGGCTCGCGGGACAGATCACGGGTACCGAGGGCTACACGGAGGCGATCGCCTCGGGGCTCCTCGCCGCGCTCAACAGCTTCGCCGACCTCAGGGGCTACGAACGCGTGGGCCTTCCGCGCACGGGTGCCCTGGGCTCGCTCGTGAGCTACGCCACCGACCCCAAGACGGAGCCCTACCAGCCCATGCACGTCAACTTCGGCCTGGTTCCTCCCCTTGGGGGCGGCCGCATGAAGAAGAGGGAGCGCTACCAGGCATATGCGGACCGCGCCCGGCGCGACCTCGACGCCTACCTCGCGACGAGGCCCGAGCTCTTCGCGGGGGCGCTCTCGTAGTGGGCGGCCCCGTCCCAGCCCGACAGACGGGAGGCGCCCCGCCNGAGGTCTCACGCCTGCTCGACGTCTGCGAGGACGACGAGCTGGGCATGAGGGACCGTGCGTTCCTCGAGCTCCTCTATGCCACCGGCGCCCGCATATCCGAGGTGTCGGCGCTCGACCTGGGGGACGTGGACCTCGGGCAGGGACAGGCCAGGCTCTTCGGCAAGGGCTCGAAGGAGCGCATCGTCCCCGTCCACCGGCTCGCCGTGTCGCGGCTCGAGGAGTATCTCGAACGCTTCCGTCCGCTGCTTGCGGCAAGGGGGCGGGGGGCGGCGGGAAAGGCGCTCTTCCTCTCGACCCGGGGCAGGCGCATGAGCGCCGACGCCCTGCGCACGACCTTTGAGCGCAGGGTCGCGCAGGCGGGGCTCGACGCCGGCCTCACCCCGCACGCGATGCGCCACAGCTTCGCGACCGAGCTCCTCAACGGCGGCGCGGACCTGAGGAGCGTGCAGGAGCTCCTGGGGCACAGCAGCCTCTCCACGACCCAGATCTACACGCACCTCTCGGCCCAGAGGCTCAAGGATGCCGCGAGGCAGGCCCATCCCAGGGGGGAGTAGCCTCGTCCGGTCCCGCGGGACCCCGGTGGGCATCGTGTGTGCGAGCGCGCATTCCTGCTGGCATCCTCATGCCAGAGCTGGTACTATGACTTGCTGTCGTGTGCTCGCACGACATCCATATCACACGCGTGACGACTCGCAGGCCACGGTGCCCGGGACAACAGCCAAGTCCAGGGTGGCCCCAGCGGGGATGACCTCACGCGGAGGCCAAACCAATGGAGGTTAGACATGGCTGTCAAGATCAACATCCGCACCCTGCTCGAGGCCGGCTGCCACTACGGTCACCAGACGCGCCGCTGGAACCCCAAGATGAAGCCCTACATCTTCGGCGAGCGCAACGGCATCTACATCCTCGACCTCAAGCAGACCGTCATGGACGCCGACAAGGCGTACACCTTCCTCAAGGACACCGCCGCAAAGGGCGGCCGCGTCCTCTTCGTCGGCACCAAGAAGCAGGCCCAGGAGCCCATCGCGGCCCAGGCTGAGCGCTGCGGCATGCCCTTCATCAACCAGCGCTGGCTCGGCGGCATGCTCACCAACTTCGTGACCATGCGCTCCCGCATCGACCGCATGGAGGAGCTCGAGGCCATGGTGGAGGACGGCCGCATGGCCGCCCGCGGCAAGAAGGAGCAGGCCGTCCTGACCAAGGAGCTCGAGAAGCTCCAGCGCAACCTGGGTGGCGTCCGTGACATGAAGGCCCTGCCCCAGGCGCTCTTCGTGGTCGACACCAAGCGCGAGGAGATCGCGATCCGCGAGGCCAACCGCCTGCACATCCCCGTGGTCGGCCTGCTCGACACCAACTCCGACCCCGACGTGATCGACTATGGCATCCCCGCCAACGACGACGCCATCCGCTCCGTCAACCTCATGTGCGAGCTCGTGGCCGACGCCGTCCTGGCCGGCTCCGGCAAGGAGCAGATCTCGGTCGAGGAGATGGCCTCCGGCGAGACCACCCCTGCCGTCGAGGTCGAGGCCCCCGCGGCCGAGTAGCACTTCCCTTTCCGCAGACTCACATCCCCAAAGGAGGGGCACAACATGGCACAGATCACCGCCGCTATGGTCAAGCAGCTGCGCGAGATGACCGACTCCCCCATGATGGAGTGCAAGAAGGCCCTCGTCGAGGCCGATGGCGATATCGAGAAGGCCGTCGACGTCCTGCGCAAGATGGGCGTCGCCAAGGCCGTCAAGCGCGCCGGCCGCGACACCAACGAGGGCACCGTCGCCACCTACATCTCTGAGGACGGCAAGCTCGGCGCCATCCTCGAGCTCACCTGCGAGACCGACTTCGTGGGCACCAACCCCAAGTTCACCGGCTTCGCCGCCGACCTCGCCAAGGTCGTCGCAGAGAACGACCCCGCCGACGTCGAGGCGCTCAAGGCCTGCAAGATGGGTGACGCCACCGTCGCCGACGAGCTGACCGAGATGATCCACGTCATCGGCGAGAACATGAAGGTGGCCCGCTTCAAGCGTGTCTCCGTCGAGTCCGGCGCCCTTGCCAGCTACATCCACCTGGGAGGCAAGCTGGGCGACATCGTCTCCTTCGGCTTCGCCAACGACGCCACCGCCACTGCCGACGAGTTCAAGAGCTTCGCCCACGACGTCGCGATGCAGGTCGCTGCCTCCGCTCCCGTCGCCGCGCGCCGCGAGGACGTCCCTGCAGACGTCGTCGAGCACGAGAAGGCCATCTACATGGCCCAGGCGGCCGAGTCCGGCAAGCCCGAGTTCATCCAGGAGAAGATGGCCGTCGGCAAGCTCGAGAAGTTCTACAAGGAGTGCGTCCTCACCGAGCAGGAGTTCATCAAGGACTCCTCCACGACCATCGCCGAGCTCGCCAAGGGCGTCAGCAAGGCCGTGAGCGATGACGTGCAGATCCTGGGCTTCGAGCGCTTCGCCTTCGGCGAGGAGTAGGCCGGGAGACCTCCTGCCAGGACAGACGCGAACCTTGGGACCCGTGCCTCGGCGCGGGTCCCTTTTCTCATCAAGGTTCCCGCCGTTTCGCCGTCCCCGGCAGCCTGCGCCGCAGGTAGGGTCTTCCCCTCTGTTAGAATCAGTGGGGTCAGACGTCCGTCGGGCCCTAGCGATTGCCTGTCTCTGGAGGTCACATCTTGGATAACTACAAGTACAAGCGCGTGCTTCTCAAGCTCTCGGGCGAGGCGCTCATGGGCTCCAAGGACTTCGGCATCGACCCCGAGGTCCCACGGCTCATCGCCAAGGCGATCAAGCCGGCCTATGACGCCGGCGTCCAGATCGCCATCGTCGTCGGTGGCGGCAACATCTTCCGTGGGCTCTCGGGTGCGGCGGCGGGCATGGACCGAGCTCAGGGCGACAACATGGGCATGCTCGCCACCGTCATCAACTCCCTCGCGCTCCAGGACACCTTCGAGCACAGCGGCATGATGTGCCGCGTCATGAGCGCCATCGAGATGCACCAGGTCTCCGAGACCTACATCCGCCGCCGTGCGATTCGCCACCTCGAGAAGGGGCGCATCACCATCTTCGCCGCCGGCACCGGCAACCCCTACTTCACCACCGACACCGCCGCGGCGCTGCGCGCCTGCGAGATCGGCGCCGAGGTCCTCATGAAGGCGACCAAGGTGGATGGCATCTACGACAGCGATCCCGTCAAGAACCCCGACGCGAAGCGCTTCGAGAGCATCAGCTACATGGAGGTCCTCAACCGCGGCCTGCAGGTCATGGACGCCACGGCAACCGCCCTCTGTCATGACAACCACATGCCCATCATGGTCTTCGACCTGCTGGGAGACGACGTGTTCGACCGCGCGCTCCGCGGCGAGAGCGTCGGCACGACCGTAGTAGACGAATAGGAGAGCCACACATGAGCGAGTACACCGACTTTGCCAGGAAGAACATGGACAAGTGCCTCGACGTCCTGAGGGGCAACTTCGCCAAGGTGCGCACCGGACGCGCGAACGCGCACGTCCTCGACGGCATCAAGGTCGACTACTACGGCCAGGCGACCCCCATCACGCAGCTCGCCGGCGTCAAGGTCCCCGAGGCCTCCATGCTCGTGGTCGAGCCCTGGGACAAGACCGCCCTCAAGTCCATCGAGAAGGCCATCGAGGCCTCCGACCTCGGCATCACCCCCTCCAACGACGGCATCTCCATCCGCCTGCCCTTCCCCAAGCCCACCGAGGAGCGCCGCCGCGAGCTCGTGAAGGACTGCAACAAGTACGCGGAGGAGGCAAAGATCGCCATCCGCAACGTGCGTCGCGACGCAAACACCCGCGCGGAGAGGGACGAGGAGCTCTCGGAGGACGACGTCGCGCGCGAGAAGAAGTCCATCCAGAAGGTGACCGACGGCTTCGTGGAGAAGGTCGAGGAGATGCTCAAGTCCAAGACCGCCGAGGTCATGGAGATCTAGCTTGAACATAGACCAGCAGAAGCTCGAGGAATACTACGCGGAGCCCCCGGAGGACGTCTCGCTGAGGGACGTCGACCTCTCGAGGGTGCCGCGCCACGTCTCGATCATCATGGACGGCAACGGCCGCTGGGCCCAGGCGCGCGGCCTCAGCCGCCCCGAGGGGCACGTGGCCGGCGTCGACTCCCTACGCGAGGCCGTCACCACGAGCGTGAGGCTCGGCGTCGACGTGCTCTCGTGCTATGCCTTCTCCACGGAGAACTGGAAGAGGCCGCAGAGCGAGGTCGACCTCCTCATGCACCTCTTCGCGACGACGCTCGTCAGGGAGCTGCCGCTCTTCCACCAAGAGAACGTGCGCCTGCGCTTCTTCGGCGACCTCTCCGCCCTGCCCAAGGAGACCTTCGACGTCTTCCAACGGGGCCTCGATGAGACCGCGGACCATACGGGCATGACCTTCGCCCTGGCCGTCAACTACGGCTCGCGCGCCGAGATCGCCCGCGCCGCGCGGGAGGTCGCCCAGGAGGTGGAGCGGGGGAGCCTGCGCGCCGACGACGTGGACGAGGGGCTTCTCGCCTCGAGGCTCTACACCGAGGGCCTGCCCGACCCCGACCTCCTGATAAGGACCTCCGGCGAGCTCAGGCTCTCCAACTACCTGCTCTGGCAGCTCGCCTACACCGAGTTCTACGTGACCGACCTCTACTGGCCCGACTTCGACCGCTGGGAGTACCTCCGTGCCGTCAGGGCCTTCCAGTCGCGCAAGCGTCGCTTCGGGGGTGTGGAGGCCAAGTGAGCGGGGAAGAGGAACGGCGTCCCTCCTCGGATTCCCCCCAGGAGACGGCGCCTGGCACGACCGGCATAGAGCGGGCGATCAGCTGGCTCGAGCGCAAGCGTCGTTCGAAGGAGGACGCGCGCGTCGCCGGCGAGCTGAGGGGGCAGCTGGCCAGGGGGTGGACCGAGAAGGTCCTGACCCGCACCACCACCGGTGCCATCTACTTCGTCGTGATCGTGGCCGTCCTCTTCTGGGGTCGCGTCCCCACGACGGTGCTGGTCGCCTCGATGGCCTGGCTCTGCTGCTCGGAGTTCTTCCGCATGGCGCGCATGGGCGGGCGCATGCCCAACGAGGTCTTTGGCCTCACGGCGTCCGTGCTCTTCCCGCCTGCGGCTCTCCTGCTCGGCACCGAGGGGCTCTTCCTGGTCCTGGTCCTGCTCCTCGTCGCCTGCGCCTTCTGGTACGTCGCGACGCCGCGTGCCAACATATCCGACGTGGCCCTCACGGCCTTCGGGCCGGTCTACACCTCGCTCACGTTCTCCTGCGTCGTGCTCATCCGTAGCACGGACCCCGGCTCCTCGGGGGGCCTCCTCACCTTCGGCGTCATGGGCTCCGTCTGGCTCAACGACGCCATGGCGTACTTCGTGGGGACGCGCTTCGGCAGGCACAAGCTCGCGCCGAGGATCTCCCCGCACAAGAGTTTCGAGGGCTTCTGGGGCGGCCTCGCCTCGAGCGTCCTCGTCTGGGGCCTCCTCGCCCTGCTCGGCGTGAGGGGCGTGACCTATCCCCTCGCCCTTGCCGGTGGCCTCCTGGTCGGCACCATCGCCGTAGTGGGAGACCTCTTCGAGTCGCGCATCAAGCGAGGCGTGGGCGTCAAGGACTCGGGCGACTTCATGCCCGGGCACGGTGGCCTCCTCGACCGCTCGGACTCCATGCTCTTCGGCTGCGTGACGGCATACCTCGTCCTTCGTATGGGAGGAATCCTGTGAACATATTCGAGGACACGGCCCCGAGCTCCCCTCGGCGCTGGCCTCTGCGCGTCGCCGTCATGGGCGCCTCGGGATCCATCGGGACCCAGACCCTCGACGTGTGCCGCAAGCATCCCGACAAGCTGCGCGTGACCGCGCTCTCCGTCCACTCGTCCTGCGACCTGGCCGTCCGCGCCGCCCGCGAGTTCGGCGCCTCGCACGTGTACGTGAGCGACGAGGGCCACGCCCATGACGCGTCGCTCGAGGGCCTGCCCCGGGGCTGCGAGCTCCGCGTGGGCGGCCGCTCCCTCGAGGAGGTCGCCTGGCTCGACGACGTGGACGTGGTGGTGAACGCCCTCGTGGGCTTCGCCGGCATCCGCCTGGGGCACGAGTCGCTCAGGGCGCACAAGATCCTGACCTACGCGAACAAGGAGTCCCTCGTCGTGGGGGGCGACCTCCTCATGCCGCTCGCCCAGCCCGGCCGTCTCCTTCCCATAGACTCCGAGCACAGCGCCATCTACCAGTGCCTCGTGGGGGAGCGCAGGTGCGACGTCCACAAGGTCTGGCTCACCTGCTCGGGCGGCCCCTTCTTCGGCATGGGCCGCGACGAGCTGGCCAAGGTCACGGCGGCGGACGCCCTCAAGCACCCCACCTGGTCCATGGGGCCCAAGATCACCATCG
>NZ_LT635494.1:283623-365975 GCF_900120385.1 Olsenella phocaeensis
CCATCGGGACCCAGACCCTCGACGTGTGCCGCAAGCATCCCGACAAGCTGCGCGTGACCGCGCTCTCCGTCCACTCGTCCTGCGACCTGGCCGTCCGCGCCGCCCGCGAGTTCGGCGCCTCGCACGTGTACGTGAGCGACGAGGGCCACGCCCATGACGCGTCGCTCGAGGGCCTGCCCCGGGGCTGCGAGCTCCGCGTGGGCGGCCGCTCCCTCGAGGAGGTCGCCTGGCTCGACGACGTGGACGTGGTGGTGAACGCCCTCGTGGGCTTCGCCGGCATCCGCCTGGGGCACGAGTCGCTCAGGGCGCACAAGATCCTGACCTACGCGAACAAGGAGTCCCTCGTCGTGGGGGGCGACCTCCTCATGCCGCTCGCCCAGCCCGGCCGTCTCCTTCCCATAGACTCCGAGCACAGCGCCATCTACCAGTGCCTCGTGGGGGAGCGCAGGTGCGACGTCCACAAGGTCTGGCTCACCTGCTCGGGCGGCCCCTTCTTCGGCATGGGCCGCGACGAGCTGGCCAAGGTCACGGCGGCGGACGCCCTCAAGCACCCCACCTGGTCCATGGGGCCCAAGATCACCATCGACTCGGCCACTCTGATGAACAAGGGCCTCGAGGTCCTGGAGGCCCACCACCTCTTCGACGTCGACGTGGACGACGTCAACGTCCTGGTCCACCGCCAGAGCACGATCCACTCCATGGTCGAGTTCTCGGATGGCGTCGTGAAGGCCCAGCTCGGCCCCTCCGACATGCGCATTCCCATACAGTACGCCCTCAGCTACCCCGAGCGCTGGGAGACGCCCTCGGACCGCGTGGAGTACCGCGACCTTCCCGACCTCAGCTTCTCCCGTCCCGACGAGGGGGCCTTCGGCTGCCTGGGCCTCGCCCGTCGCGCGGGACGCGCGGGAGGCACGCTCCCCTGCGTCATGAACGCGGCCAACGAGGTCGCCAACCTCGCCTTCCGCAGGGACGAGTGCGGCTTCCTCGACATCGAGCGCGTGGTCCGCGAGGTCATGGACGCTGCCAGCGTCCAGCCCGTCCAGAGCGTCGAGCAGCTCGAGGAGGTCGACCGCGCGTCCCGCGCGTCCGCGCACCGCGTCCTGGAGGGCTTGCGATGAGCGCCGGCGTCGGGGTCCTCTCGTCCGCGTTCTGGGGCGTCCTCGTGCTCTCGCTCCTCGTGTTCGTCCACGAGGGAGGGCACTTCCTCGCCGCGCGCGCCTGCGGCATGCGCGTGACGGAGTTCTTCCTCGGCATGCCCAGCCGCTGGAGGCTCTCGTGGCGCTCGCCGCGCATCGGCTGCGAGTTCGGCGTGACCCCGCTCCTGCTGGGCGGCTACACGAGGATCTGCGGCATGGAGCCCCTGGAAGACGAGCTCCTGGCCCCCTGCCTCTCCCTGGTGCAGCGGCGGGGCAGGGTCAGCGCGAGGGAGGTGGCGGAGGAGCTGGCCATCGAGGAGGACCGCGCCTACGCCCTCCTGGGATCGCTCGCGGACCTCGCCGCCATCGCCCCCCTCTATGACCCGGAGCTGGGCGAGAGGCCCGGCCAGGCGGACTGGCCGCAGAGATTCCAGACCCAGCGCCGCGACGCCATGCTCCTCACCCAGTTCGACCGCGGGCACGACTTCGAGGCGGTGGGCACGACGGGCGAGGGAGAGGCGCGTCCCGTCGACGACGCGGAGGCCTTCCTCGCAAGCGAGCTCTCCCGCACATATCACGGCAAGGGGCTTCTCGCCCGCCTGGCCACGCTCGTCGCAGGCCCCCTCGTCAACCTTCTGCTGGCCTTCCTCGTCATCACCGTCGCCCTCTCGCTCGTGGGGGTCGAGGGCGTGGTGGACTCCAACCAGATCGCAGGGGTCACCGCGGGCTCCGCCGCCGAGGCCGTGGGCCTCAGGGGAGGTGACGCGATCGTGGACGTGGCAGGGACTCCCGTGAGCGACTGGAGGTCCCTCTCCGCCGCCTTGGACGCCGCCTTGGGAGCGAAGGAGGACTTCAGCCTGAGCTACCTGCGCGACGGGAGGACCTCCACCGTCAGGGTCGAGGTCGGGGAGGGGCTGGGCAGCCTCGGTGTCCTCGCCCAGACCCAGCGCGTCAGGCTCGGGGTGGGCCAGTCCGCCCTGGCGGCCCTCTCGTACGGGCGCGCGGTCGCCCGCTTCGCGCTCGACCTCATCACGCCCGCCCGGACGATGCAGACCCTGCAGGGTACCTCCTCGGTGGTGGGCATATCGGCCATGGCGTCCCAGGCGGCTTCCTCGGGGGCCTATGACCTCGCCCTCTTCGTGGCCATGATCTCCATGTCGCTGGGCTTCATGAACCTCCTGCCCATCCCGCCGCTCGACGGGGGGAAGGTGCTCGTCGAGCTGGTACAGGCCACGCTCAGGCGCGAGCTCTCGTCCCGCGCGCAGACGGTCGTGGGCTACCTGGGCATCGCGGTGTTCCTCGTCATCTTCGTCTTCGCGCTCAAGAACGACATCACCCGCCTCGTCATAGGATAGGTGGCAAGCCATGGAAGAGAGAGTCACGGAAGGGTCGGCCGACACCACGGAAGGACGGGCTGGCGCCAAGCCGCGCGCCGCCCGCGAGCTCACGCGCCGGGTCATGGTGGGAGGGGTCCCCGTGGGAGGGGGTGCCCCCGTCTCGGTGCAGTCGATGTGCACCACGAAGACCTCGGACCCCGCCGCCACGCTGTCACAGATAGGGGGCCTCGCCGCCGAGGGCTGCGAGATCATCCGCGTGGCCATCCCCAACGCCGGCGCGCTCGACGGCTTCGGCGAGGTCTGCGCGATGAGCCCCCTTCCCGTCGTGGCGGACATCCACTTCGACCACAGGCTCGCCATCGAGGCCTGCAGGAGGGGTGCCGCGGCACTGCGCATCAACCCGGGAAACATCGGCTCCTTCGAGCGCGTGGACGCGGTGATCGAAGAGGCGGGTTCGGCGGGCATCCCCATCCGCATCGGCGTCAACGCGGGCTCTCTCGACCGCGAGGTCGACCAGAGGCGCGACCTCAGCCTGCCCCAGAAGCTCGTCGCCTCGGCGGAGGCCTTCGTGCGCCACTTCGAGGAGCGCGGCTTCAGGGACGTGGTCCTCTCCGCCAAGGCGCACTCCGTCCCCACGACGCTCGCCACCTACCGCGAGCTCTCGCGCAGGCTGCCCCACGTGCCGCTCCACGTGGGCGTGACCGAGGCCGGCACGCTCCGGCAGGGCACGGTCAAGAACTGCGCCGGCGTGGGGATCCTGCTCGAGCAGGGCATCGGCGACACGCTCAGGCTCTCGCTCACCGCGGACCCCGTCGAGGAGGTGCGCGTCGCCTGGGATCTGCTCTCGGCCCTTGGCATGCGCAGGCTCCACCCCGAGCTCGTGTCCTGCCCCACCTGCGGCCGCTGCCAGGTGGACCTCATCGGCATGGCCGAGCGGGTCTCGGAGCGGCTCCAGGGGGTCGAGGCCCCCATCTCGGTCGCCGTCATGGGCTGCGTCGTGAACGGCCCCGGCGAGGCGCGCGACGCCGACCTGGGCGTCGCCTGCGGCAGGGGCCAGGGGCTCCTCTTCCAGAACGGCGAGCCCATCCGCAAGGTGCCCGAGGGCCAGATCGTCGACGAGCTCTTCCGAGAGATCGAGGAGCGCTACGGCAGCAAGGCCTAGGGACGTTGCCCCTCGTGGGGCGTATCATGTTCTGGTCGACTCGTCCGGACGCGTCCGGAGCAAGGGCAAGCAAGGAAGGAACGCAGGTTGAGAAGCTACGAGAAGATGTCGAGGCTGTACGCGCCCACCCTGAAGGAGGACCCGGCGGACGCCGAGCTGGCCAGCCATCGCCTGCTCCTGCGCGCGGGCATGATACGCAAGGGCGCGGCGGGGCTCTACAGCTACCTCCCCCTGGCATGGAGGTCCCTCCGCAAGATCGAGGCCATCATCCGCGACGAGATGGAGGCCATCGGCGCACAGGAGATGCAGGTGCCCATCCTCACCGACGGCGAGCTCTGGCGCCAGTCCGGCCGCTGGGCCGCCTACGGCCCCGAGCTCATGCGCATCACCGACCGCCACGACCGCGGCTTCGCCCTGGGTCCCACCCACGAGGAGACCTTCACCGACCTCGTCCGCGACGAGCTGCGCTCCTACAAGCAGCTCCCCGTCACCCTGTACCAGATCCAGGACAAGTTCCGTGACGAGCTTCGGCCCCGCTTCGGCCTCATGCGCGGTCGCGAGTTCATCATGAAGGACGCCTACTCCTTCAGCGCGACCCAGGAGTCGCTGCAGGAGTGCTATGACCAGGAGAAGGCCGCCTACGCCAACGTCTGCGAGCGCTGCGGGCTGCGCGCCCTCCCCGTCGTAGCCGACTCCGGCCAGATCGGCGGGGACACCTCCGTCGAGTTCATGGCCCTGGCGGACGCCGGCGAGGCCGAGCTCGTGTACTGCGACGCCTGCGGCTTCGCCGCGGACACCGAGGCGGCCACGGCGCAGGTCCGCGTCCTCGAGGGTCCGGGGGACGGCGGGCTCCAGAAGGTCGCCACGCCCATCGAGGGCAACATCTCGGCCCTCGCGGCCTTCCTCGGCGTCGAGGAGGCGGCCTGCCGCAAGTCCGTCGCCCTCCAGGCGGAGGACGGGAGCCTGGTCCTGGCCGTCCTCCCCGGAGACCACGAGCTCAACGAGGTCAAGGCCGAGCACGCCTTCGGCCACTACCACATGATGGAGCCGGGGGACCTCGCCCGTGCGGGCCTGGTGGCGGGCTTCATGGGCCCCGTCGGCGTGGCCGAGGGCGTCCGCGTGGTGGCCGACGTCGCCCTGCGCGACTCCACAAGCTGGGTCGTCGGCGCCAACGAGGAGGGCCAGCACCTCCTGGGCGCGCGTCCCGGCCGCGACTTCGAGGTGGACGAGTGGCTCGACCTCGCGAGCGCCCAGGAGGGCGACGCCTGCCCGCGCTGCGGCGCGGCGCTCAAGTCTGCCCGCGGCATCGAGGTGAGCCAGGTCTTCCAGCTGGGCACCAAGTACTCCGAGGCGATGGGCGCCACCTTCACGGACGAGGACGGCAGGGAGAGGCCCTTCCTCATGGGCTGCTATGGCATCGGCGTGTCGCGCACCCTGGCTGCCGTCGTCGAGCAGCACCGCGACGAGCACGGCATCTGCTGGCCCGTCTCCGTCGCCCCCTACGAGGTCGAGGTCATCCCCCTGGACGTGCACGACGGGCTGGTCTGGCCCGTCGCAGACCGCCTTGCCGGCGAGCTCGTCGCCCGCGGGGTCGAGGTCGTGGTGGACGACCGCAAGNGTAGGGCCAGGGACCGCGTACCGCCCGCCAAACCCCGGGCATGCGACTGCCCCCGTAGCCTTAGGGCCACGGGGGCAGCTCTGCGAGGTGACGCCCTTCGGGTCGAGGCGGGACGTCCCTCTCGCCCGACGATGCCCCTTTCCTAGCCCAGGGCCACGTCCAGGGTCATCATGACGGTGAAGCCGAGGGCGAACATGAGCACGCCCACGTTGGAGTGCTCCCCCTCGCTCATCTCGGGGATGAGCTCCTCCACCACGACGTACATCATGGCTCCCGCGGCGAAGCTCAGGAGGTAGGGGAGGAGGGGCACGACCTGGCGCGCGGCCATGATGGTGAGGACGGCGCCGATGGGCTCGACCACGCCCGAGAGGAATCCTCCCAGGAAGGCGCGGCCCTTGCTGGCGCCCTCGGCGCGCAGCGGCAGCGAGATGATGGCGCCCTCGGGGAAGTTCTGGATGGCGATGCCCAGCGAGAGCGCGAGCGCGCCGGCGAGCGTTATGCCGGAGTTGCCGGTGAGCCAGCCCGCGTACACGACGCCGACGGCCATGCCCTCGGGAATGTTGTGGATGGTGACGGCGAGCACCATGAGGGTGGTGCGCTGCAGGCGGGTCCTGATGCCCTCCGGCTCGTCGTCCTTCGCTCCAAGGTGCAGGTGGGGGAGGATGCTGTCGAGCAGCAGCAGGAAGAGGGTCCCCGCCCAGAAGCCCACGAGGGCGGGCATGAAGGCGAAGCTGCCCAGGCTGGCGGAGTCGTCGATGGCGGGGATGATGAGGCTCCAGATGGAGGCCGCCACCATGACGCCGGCGGCGAAGCCGGTGAGCGCCCTCTGCACCTCCCGTCCCATCTGCCTGCGGGCGAAGAAGACCATGGCGGCGCCCAGCGTTGTTCCGGCGAAGGGGATGGCGAGCCCCTGTGCTACCTCTGGCATGTGAGTGCTCCTGACGGATGGCGCGTGCAAGATGAGCGGGGCCCGATGGACCCCGCTACAGGCTACCCCTCTGGAGTGGGCGCTATGCCTCGAATTGCGACTAATCTACTGCTATTTTGCCTTCTTCTTCCTGCTGCCGATGCGCTCGAGCGCCGCGGTGTCGCGGCCGGTGGAATAGAGCACGAGCGCTGCCGTCATGACGAGCATGATGAGCAGCAGGTGCAGGGGGAGGCGCGGCGCCTTCTGGGGCGGGACCACCACGACGAAGGAGCAGAAGAGGCTCACAAGCAGCGAGATGGAGGCCGCATCGCGCACGCGCTGCCCCACGGCGACGCCACCCAGCATCGTGAGGCAGTGGATGCCCAGCACGATGGAGCTGGCGGACCCCACCGCAAACGCCCATCGGGCCGCGAGCAGCGGCGTCTGGGTGAGCGAGAGGACAGCCAGGAAGAGACCCATGGCGCCCAGTGCGATGGCGGCGATGGCGACGTACTTGATCTTGCTGAGGTTTGCGCTCATGTGACCTCCGGGGCGGTCGGGAAATACGGACTCGAGTTGCAAGTGTACTAGCCGAGGGGAAGGCTGGGGTCCGAGCTGGGGCCCCAAACGGGCAGACGGTAGCAGGAGGGGCCGCGCAGCCCATTCCTGTTTTGCGCGGCCCCTCGACACGAGCAGGCCTTTCGCGGAATCGTGCGCAGGCCTCCCTTGGTTTGCGCGCGAGCGCTAGGGGGGCTAGTCCCTCTGGGTCTCCTTGTCGTAGGTCGGGAGGTCGGGGTCCATCGCGGCGGCGACGGCCCCGTCGTGGTTGTTCCTCTCCTCGCCGGTCGTGGCGTCGGTGTAGCTCACGTAGGCCACGCCCTCGTCCATGAGGAGTCTCACGTCCTTGGCGTTTGCAAGGTCAACGTCCCTGACGAGGAAGTAGCTGTCGGGGCCGACGCCGAGCCTGAGGTCGTAGCCGCTGGCCCCCTGGACCGATTCGTAGGCGAGGGTCTTGGTGCCGCCGTCCGCGAGGTCGACCCCGTCGAAGCTGTTCGTCGCGTCGAAGTCCTGGGCGGTGGCGTCCTTGACGGCGACGGAGCTGATGTCGAAGCCGAGGGAGTTGGTGAGAGACACGAGCGTGTCTCCCTTGCCCATGTCTGCCGTGACGGTGGCCTGGGCGTCCTTGCCCTCGTCGCTGGCAGCCGAGCCGTCTTTTCCGTCCGTCGCTTTGGAGTCCTTGGATTCCGTCTGCTGGGCGTCACTTTCGGCGGGCGTCGTAGGCTGCTGCTGGTCGCAGCCTGCGAGTGTCAGGGGGCTCAGGGCCAACAGTCCCGCCAGGGCGATGCTGGCGGCGTGGGGCGCGAGCACGTTCCTTCTCATCCGTGTCCTCCTTGGGCGTTCGGTTTGGGCTGGTCGATCAGAAGCCGGCCTGCGCGGCCTCGTAAAGGCCCTTGGCGAGGGCGCGTGCGACCTTGTCCCGGTTTGCCATGTACTGGCGAATATCGTAGGGGTTGTCGATGAAGCAGATCTCGAGCAAGGTCGCGGGAAGGCCGCCGTCGCGGCCGCTCACCACAGCGTATTTTGCACTCTTCATGCCCCTATTGAGCAGGCCCGTGGAGGCGAGCTGCGCGTGCATGATGGACTGGAGTCGGGCGGAACGCGGGTTGGGCACGCTCTCGTGGCGGTAGCTCTCGTAGCCAGAGGCGCCTGATCCATCGCTGGCGTTGAAGTGGATGGAGACCAGGGAGGTGCAGCCGCGACTCTTGGCGTCTGCCTGTCGGCCTCTGTAGTCGGGGCGGCTCGTGCCCTCGCTGGTGCTCTCGAAGACGTTCAAGCCATAGACCTCGCGTGCGTACTTGGCCATGCGAGCCGTGAGGTCGGCCGTGAGCTCCGCCTCCTGGTAGCCGTTGCCAACGGCGCCAGAGTCCCAAGCTCCGCTACTCCAACCGTGCCCGGCATCCAGATAGATGTAGCTCGTCTCCTTGGGATCGATGGCGTAGCCGGCCGCCAGTGCGTACCAGCCGATGCCCTCGGCGCGCCAGCCCAGCCTGACCAGGCTGTCGTTCTCTTCCTCGCTGGTCGTGAAGTTGTGAGCGCCCGCCTTGGCGTTGGGGTTGTACTGGCGCAGCAGCGCGACGGTCTCGCCGGAGTCCGAGTACCAGCCTATGCCCTCGTCGTGCCATCCCAGCCTGACAAGGTCGTCGCGCTCTTCGGCGCTGGTGGTGTAGTGGTGGTCGCCCGCGTTGGGGTTGTAGAGGCGATAGACCGGGACGTTTGAGGTCTCTGGCGCGACCCAGCCGACGGATTCGAGCCTCCATCCCAGGGAGCGCAGGTTCGCCACCTCCTCCGCGTTGCTGGTGTAGAAGTGCTCGCCCGAGTTGGGGTTGTAGAGGCGCATCATCTCGATCGACTTGACGGATGCGGTCTTGGCGAGCTTGCGAAGCTGCAGGGGCACCTCGTCGCGCACGACCTGCGCCTTGCTCGCCACGAGCTCGTCCACGTCCGTGGTCTTGGAGAGCTCCTCGAGCTCGGTCATGGTCGAGCCACTGTCGTCATCAGCGCCATCGCCGGAGGCGGGCGTCTGCTCGGCGGCTTTGGTGGTGGGCTCCGCTTTGGTCGCCTCCTGCTGGTCGGTCTTCGTCCCGTCGCCTGCGGGCGCGGAGCCTACCTCGGCGTCCGTTGCCTGTGCCTCGTTCTCGTCGGCAGGGGCGGGCGACTTGGCTTCCTCGGGGAGAGGCGCCTCCTGGGCGGGAAGCGCAAGCTCCTGCGGAGCCGCAGCCTCCTCTGCGACCTCCGCATCCAGCATGGGCGCGGACGTCTCCGCCTGCTCGGCCGTAGTCTCCCCAGCTACCACGTTCTGTCCCTCCGTGGGCTCGCCCGCCCAGGCGGGCGTCACGCCCATGCCCAGCACGACCGTGAGTGCCAGGGCGAGGAGGGCCCTTCTTCTCTTCTTGCTCAGTTCCATCTAACCATCCGTTTCGTCGTCGGCGCCAGCAGTCCTGGCGTCAAGCCGCTAAGCCTTGTAGTTGGCGAGCTCGTTCATGAGCGAGGCGATCTGTCCGCCGTAGGTTACCCCGTCCTTTACTCCAGGAACTGCCCACTTTCCGGTGAGGTCGTTGACTGTTGGCGCGACGCCGCGAGGCTTCACGTATTTGAAGCGTTTGTCTACGCATTCATTTATCAAAGGCGCATTGGAGGCATAGGCCTTGAGGTGCTGTACCTGGGCTCTGACGCCAGTTCGAACATCACAAAAACGATTGCCCGGTTCGCCATTGCCCGTGGCACCTAACCCCGCATAGTTGAACTGGTCGGGGCTGACGTCACCGCCATATTGGAGCCAGCCAGTCTCGTGCATGGCTTGACAGAAGACCACTTCGGCACGAATGCCCTCGGCGTTCGCCTCCTCATAGACGATTTGGGCGAAGGTCTCGATGGTGGCTGCTCCACCCTTTGACTCAACCTCTGAGGGGTAGCTAAAGCCGTTCTTCTTGCCCATGGCGCGGTAATACGCAGCCATTCCCGCAGGCGTCGTGGTGCTCACCCCCATGATGGCCCCGTCGACGGCGGGCTTCCCCTCGGCCACGGCGTACCAGGCCACGCCCTCGGCTTTCCAGCCGGCATTGACCAGGTTGTCGTTCTCGGCGCTGCTGGTCGTGAAGTTGTGTGCGCCCGCCTTTGCGTTGGGGTTGTACTGGCGCAGGACGGCGACGGACTTGTTGTCGCTGGAGTACCAGCCCACTCCCTCGTAGTTCCAGCCCTTCTCGACCAGGACGTCCCTCTCCTCGACGCTTGTCGTGTAGTGATGGTCGCCCGCGTTGGGGTTGTAGAGGCGATAGACCGGCGTCGAAGACTTCTGGGGCGCCACCCAGCCGGAGCCCTCGTGGCGCCATCCCAGGCTGACGAGCCCGCTGGCCTCGGAGGTGTCTGCGGTGTAGAAGTGCTCGCCCGAGTTGGGGTTGTAGAGGCGCTGCATGTCGATGGAGGCGCCGGAGTTCTGCGCGAGGGCGGGGGAGGCCGCTGCCATCCCGATTGCGAGCGCGAGGCAGGCGGATGCCGCTGCAAGCGCGACGCTTGTGCCGGGGGCATGCTTCATGGCGATGTCCTTTCGATAGGCTTAGGCTGAACATTCTAGCAGCGGCATGGTCGAATGCCCTTGACCTGCGCTTTTGTGCGTAAGAGCCACACGTATTTTTCAGTTGTGTGGATATGCCGATTGTGTACGACTCCGCATGGCACGGGGCGGGGGTCGTGCATCGCATATGTCACGCACAAGCTGCTCGTGGTCTGCGCGCCAATTCCCAACGACCTGGTGTTATGCGTCTTTCCCGCGCAAGCCACATGCCATTTGCGCGAGAGGCTGCCGCAACGGGCCGTGCGGACGCGCACCAACGCGCGACCCGAACTAGCCTCCCACGTCGCGGCGCGTCCGTCCTGGCAGGCCCCTAGCTGGTCTTTGAATTGCTGTTTTCACCAACATATTGTGCGTGGCACAAAATCAGCAACGAGATGTTGCATGCGCTCGCATGTCCTGGGGCCAAGATATGCTATTGTCACTGGGTCAATTAATCGCGCACGCCCCATTTGCGCCGCAACAACGGGAGCAACGATGCAGATAGTCAAGAGAAACGGCTCGACGGAGGAATACGACCCCTCCAAGGTCGGCCGCGCCATCCAGAAGGCCTTCGCCGCCACGTCGGCCCAGCTCGCCGGGGGCGAGCTCGAGGCCCTCGTCACCGCGGTCGAGGCCCGCATGGCCGAGGAGGGCGCCACCACGGTCGAGCAGGTCCAGGACCTCGTCGAGGAGGCGCTCATGCGCGAGGGGCACTTCGCGCAGGCCAAGGCCTACATCCTGTACCGCTCCCGCCGCAGCGAGCTTCGCCAGCAGCGCCGGGAGATCGTGCGGCTCGTGGCTGACGAGGGCCTCTCGCCCGTGATCGCCCGCATCCAGCACGACTTCCTGGACGAGGAGTACGCCACGGCGTCGCTCCTCGGCCGCTTCCGCGGCTTTCTCACCGACGAGCTCGATGCCGACGGCCGCCTTGACGCCCTGGTGCGTGCCGCGGTGGAGCTCACCAGCAAGGACGCCCCCAAGTGGAGCTACGTCGCCGCACGCATCCTCGCCTACGGACACCACCGCAGGGTCGCGGCCCTCATGGCGGGTCGCTCCGTGGGCTCCTTCTATGACAAGCTGCGCCTTCTCACCGACCTCGGGCTCTATGGCGAATACATCCTCGAGGGCTATACCAGGGCAGAGATAGACGAGGCCCAGGCGCTCATCGACGACTCCCGTGACGACCTCTTTGACTACGCGGGTATGGACCTGGTCCTGCGCCGCTACGTCATCCGCTCCTTCGAGGGGGAGGCGCTGGAGACCCCGCAGGAGATGTTCCTGGGCATCGCCCTGCACCTGGCCCTGCGCGAGGACCCCGGCGTCCGGCTTGGGTGGGTCGCCCGCTTCTATGACATGCTGAGCCAGCTCAAGGTGACCATGGCCACGCCCACGCTCTCCAACGCGCGCAGGCCCCAGCACCAGCTCTCGAGCTGCTTCATCGACACGGTGCCGGACTCCCTCGAGGGCATCTACCGCTCGGTCGACAACTTCGCGCAGGTCTCGAAGTACGGTGGCGGCATGGGCATGTATCTGGGCAAGGTGCGCGCGGCGGGTGGGTCGATCCGCGGCTACAAGGGCGCCGCGGGCGGCGTCGTACGCTGGATCCGCGTGATCAACGACACCGCCGTGGCGGTGGACCAGCTGGGCGTGCGCTCGGGCGCCGTCGCGGTCTACCTTGATGCCTGGCACCGCGATCTGCCGGAGTTCCTGCAGCTGCGCACCAACAACGGCGACGAACGCATGAAGGCCCACGACGTCTTCCCCGCGGTCTGTTACCCCGACCTCTTCTGGAGGATGGCCAAGGAGGACATGTCGCAGGAGTGGCACCTCATGGACCCGCATGACGTCCTGACCGTCAAGGGCTATGCCATCGAGGACTACTTCGGCGACGAGTGGGAGAGGCGCTACCTCGACTGCGTGGCGGACCCCCGCATCCCCAAGCGCAGCATGCCCATCCGCGAGGTCGTGCGCCTGATCCTGCGCTCCGCGGTGGAGACGGGCACGCCCTTCGCCTTCATGCGCGACACGGTGAACCGGGCCAACCCCAACCCGCACGCGGGCATGATCTACTGCTCCAACCTCTGCTGCGAGATCGCCCAGAACACCTCCGCCATGAAGTCCGTCTCGCGCGAGGTCGTCACCTCGGACGGAGACACCGTGGTGGTGAGCACCACGCGTCCGGGGGACTTCGTGGTCTGCAACCTCGCGTCCCTCTCGCTCGGCCGCATCGACGTGGAGGACGACGCCGAGCTCGGGCAGACCGTGCGCTCCGTGGTGCGCGCGCTCGACAACGTGATCGACCTCAACTTCTACGCGCTGCCCTATGCGAGGATCACCAACCACCGCTACCGCTCCATCGGCTTGGGCGTGAGCGGATACCACCACATGCTGGCCAAGTGCCACATCAAGTGGGAGAGCGAGGAGCACCTGGAGTTCGTGGACGACGTCTTCGAGCGCATCAACCGCCACGCCATCGAGGCCTCGAGCGACCTCGCGGCGGAGAAGGGCGCCTACGAGCTCTTCGAGGGCTCCGACTGGCAGACCGGCGCCTACTTCGACAAGCGCGGCTACGTCGGAGGCGAGTGGGACGTGCTGCGCGCCCGCGTGGCCGGGCAGGGCATGCGCAACGCCTACCTCCTGGCCGTCGCCCCCACCAGCTCGACCTCGATCCTCTCGGGAACCACGGCGGGCCTGGACCCCATCATGAGGCGCTTCTTCCTCGAGGAGAAGAAGGGCATGATGCTGCCGCGCATCGCCCCCGAGCTCAGCGTGGGCACCTACTGGTACTACAAGCCCGCCCACCTCATCGACCAGAGCTGGTCGGTGCGCGCGGCGGGCGTGAGGCAGCGCCACATCGACCAGGCGCAGTCCATGAACCTCTACATCACCAACGAGTTCACCATGAGGCAGGTGCTCGCCCTCTACGTCGAGGCCTGGGAGCGCGGCGTCAAGACCGTCTACTACGTGCGCTCCAAGTCCCTCGAGGTGGAGGAGTGCGAGAGCTGCTCGTCGTAGTGGGCGCGCCCCGTCAGACTCACGGGTTGCCCGGGGCGTATATTCTTGCCGTGCCGCTTCGCTACGCCAGCATCGCTTCGTCACGCCAAACAGAAAGGCAGGCCATGGCCATAGAGAAGTCCAGCGCCCTCGTGCGCAAGGCGCTCTTCAATCCCCAGGGGGACATCGAGGTCCGCGACCGCCGCATGATCGGCGGCAACACCACCAACCTCAACGACTTCAACAACATGCGCTACGGCTGGGTGAGCGACTGGTACCGCCAGGCCATGAACAACTTCTGGGTCCCGGAGGAGATCAACCTGGCCCAGGACGTGAAGGACTACCCGCGCCTCAGCGAGGCAGAGCGCAGCGCCTACGACAAGATACTGAGCTTCCTGGTGTTCCTGGACTCCCTCCAGAGCGCCAACCTCCCCAACGTGAGCGCGTACGTCACGGCAAACGAGGTCAACCTCTGCCTGGGCATCCAGACCTTCCAGGAGTGCGTGCACTCCCAGAGCTACTCCTACATGCTCGACACGATCTGCTCGCCCGAGAAGCGCAACCAGATCCTCTACCAGTGGCGCGACGACGAGCACCTTCTGAGGCGCAACACCTTCATCGGCGACAACTACAACGAGTTCGTCGAGCACCAGGACGCGCGTGCCTTCCTGCACGTGGTCATGGCCAACTACATCCTCGAGGGCGTGTACTTCTACTCGGGCTTCATGTTCTTCTACAACCTGGCTCGCAACGGCAAGATGCCCGGCAGCGCCCAGGAGATCCGCTACATCAACCGCGACGAGAACACCCATCTCTGGCTCTTCCGCAACATCATCGGCGAGCTCCAGAAGGAGGAGCCGCAGCTCTTCGACGAGCGGATTGTCGCGGAGCTGCGCGCCATGCTCGAGGAGGGCGTGCGCCAGGAGGTCGCCTGGGGCCGCTACGTCATCGGCGACCAGATTCCCGGCCTCACGGGCGACATGGTGGAAGGCTACGTGCGCTACCTGGGCAACCTCCGCTGGAACGCCCTGGGCTACGGCTACCTCTTCGAGGATGCGCGCCACGAGCCGGAGGACATGGCCTGGGTCAGGCAGTACTCCAACGCCAACATGGTGAAGACGGACTTCTTCGAGGCCCGCTCCACGGCCTACGCCAAGTCCACGGCCCTGGTCGACGACCTGTAGGGGATGTCGTTGCTCTCGCCAGAGTCACAAAGGGGAAAGGGCGGTCCTCGAGTCGAGCTGCCCCTCCTCATAAACGACCAGGAGGTCCTCGCGAGTTATGCGCGCGAGGACGTGGAGGGTCTCTTTCTCCCCCTGCTGCGCGAGCTGACGAGACTTCGTGAGGAGGCCCGTGGTCGCGGCGGGCGCGTCGTCGCCTTCCTCGTGGCGCCCCCGGGCGCGGGGAAGTCCACGCTCGCGAGCTTCCTCCAGGAGCTTTCTTCCGGGCGAGAGGGACTGGCTCCCCTGCATGCCCTGGGGATGGACGGGTTCCACCGCCCCAACGCCTGGCTGGACGCGCGCCATGTGGGTGACGACCCCGCCGCCCCGTCCCTGAGGAGCGTAAAGGGCGCGCCACAGACCTTCGACGTGGGGGCGCTGGAGGCGACGCTGTGTCGCCTCAGGGCGGGGGAGCGCCTGCGCTGGCCTAGCTACAGCCGAGCGACCCACGACGTCTGTGCGGAGGGGCCCTGGGTCGAGAGCGAGGTCGTGCTCGTGGAGGGCAACTACCTGCTCCTGGACGAGCCGGGCTGGCGTGGGCTCCGCGCGCTCTGCGACGTCTCCGTCATGCTGCGGGAGGACTCTGAGGTCCTGCACCGCCGGCTCGTGGCACGCAAGGTAGCGGGCGGGTCGACGTCCGAGGAGGCGGAGGCGCACTACCAGAGGAGCGACAGCAGGAACGTCGAGCTCGTGCTGGGCCACAGCCTCCCCGCCGACCACACCTGGCATCTGGGCTGACCACTCGCTCGACCCCGGCGCCGCTCTTCTCGACGCGCTCCCCAGCTCCACTCCATCCCTCAGCTCCATGCCGCTCACCGTCATCCCGTCCAACCCCGCCCCCCAGCTCCTGCTTCCGCACCCAGCTCCTGCTCCCAGTTCCGTTCTCTATGCCTTTCTCTGAAATTGCCCTAACAAAAGGCCAGTTGACGCCTCGACGAAGTCAGAGAGTTGCATAGAGAACGGGGGAGAGGCGCGTCAGAGTCAGGAAGTTGCATAGAGAACGGGGAGAAGGGCGGCAATTCTCCCTTGAAACAACTAGTTAGGTATAAATTGCCGCGTTCGGGGGAGAAGGACACCAGTCGACAAGAGAAGAACACCGGTCGACAAGAGAAGGACACCAGCCAACGGAATCCGGCCAGTCCGAAGGGAGCGTGACCATCCATGCCAAGCGCCGACGACTACCTCTTCGCTGCCCTGAGCAGGGCCCGCAACCGCATCTTTCGCGAGAGCGCGGCGGAGGTCCGTCCCTCCGGCCTCACACTCACCCAGTTCGAGGTGCTCGAGGCGCTGGACGCGCACGGTCCCCTCTCCATGGGCGGGATCCAGGCGGCCATCTTCGGCACCCAGGGCAACGTGCCCCTCGTGGCACGCAACCTCGAGCGCGACGGACTGGTGAGCCTGGGCCGTTCCGACACGGACGCACGCGTGCACATGGTGAGCCTCACCGAGGCGGGCCGCACCCTCGTGCGCGCGACCTACCCACGGGTGATGGGGGCCATCGGCAGGCGGTTCTCTGCATTGGACGAAGGCGAGAAGCGCCAGCTCTGGCTGCTTCTGAGCAAGGTGGCCCGTGACGACGGTCGCGGGCAGAGGGAGGAATCATGACAGCACGAAACGAGGCCACGCCCAACGGTGCGGCGGAGGCCACGCCCAACGCGGCCACGACCGAGCCCGCTGCGTACACCGGACGCAGAAGGATGCCCGCCATCTTCGTGGGCCACGGCGACCCCATGATCGCCCTGCGTCACGACGAGCTCACGGAGGGCATGTCACAGCTGGGCCGGAGGGTGGTCGAGGAGTTTGGCACGCCCAGGGCCATCCTCATGGCGTCCGCGCACTGGTACACGCATGGAAGCTGGGTCCAAAGCGTCGAGAGGCCCCGCCAGATCTATGACATGTACGGCTTCCCTGACGAGCTCTATGCCCTCAAGTACGAGCCCTCGGGCCATCGCGCGCTCACCGACGCCGTCCTTGCCACCAAGGGCATCGAGGTCGCGGTGAGCGACAGCTGGGGTATCGACCACGGGACCTGGGCGCCCCTCGTCCACATGTTCCCGGGGGCAAAGATCCCCGTCGTCCAGATCTCCGTCAACGGCGACGAGGACGCCCGCTACGCCTACCGGCTGGGCCAAGGGCTTGCCCACCTCCGCGACGAGGGTTACCTCGTCATGGGCTCCGGCAACGTGGTCCACAACCTCTACGAGGCCGACTGGCACAACCCCGGCGGCACGCCCCAGGCCCAGCGTTTCGAGGCCCGCGTCACCGCGGCCGTCGAGGGGCGCGACGACGACGCGGTCCTCTCGTACGCAAGCCTCCCCGACGCGGACTACGCCGTTCCCACGCCGGACCACTTCCTCCCGCTGCCCTTCGTGATGGGTGCCGCGGAGGGCGAGAGGCCCCTAGTGTTCAACCACAAGATCAACCTGGGGTCCATGGCCATGACGGGCTACGCCTTCGGCATGGGTGGGCAGGGGTAGCCCTCGGACGGACACGACTGGCCTTGGGCGAACGAGAATGGCCGACTGCTCGCTCGCAGCCGACCGCCGCGCCCCCTGTCGGAGCATCTCCGGTCGGGGGCGCGTCCTGTGCTAGGCTCGACTGGATGCAGGGGCCAGGCCGTGAGTCCGGGGGAGGAAGCGTGATCGAGGCATATCGCACCGAGAATCGCGTGACCTCCCGCGTGGAAGACATGGGGGACGGCGCGTGGGTCCGCCTCTGCGCGCCCACGCTCGACGAGGTCGACCTCGTCGCTAGGACCTTCGGCCTCGAGCGCGACGACGTCCTCGCTGCCACCGACCCCGAGGAGAAGGCGCGCGTCGAGTACGAGTACGAGGACGACTCCCTGCTCATCCTCGTCGACGTCCCCTCGGCGGGGGAGACCCACGGCGAGCGCGCCCGCAACACCGTGCCCCTCTGCATCATCCTCACCAAGTCCAACGTGATCACCATCTGCTCCGAGCGCTTCGCGCTCCTGGACGACTTCTCGTCCGGCAAGGTGAGGGGCTTCTCCACCTGGAGGCACAGTCGCTTCGTCTGCACCATCCTCCTGCGCCTGGGCGTCTTCTACCAGCAGGTCCTGGCAGACATCGACCGTCGTCGCCTCGCGCTCGAGGGCCGCATGGACCGCTCCATCAGCGAGGCCGACCTCTTCTCCCTCCATGGGCTCGAGTCCTCGCTGGTGTACCTCTTCACCTCCCTGCAGGGAAACGCCAACGCCCTGGGAAGGCTCAGGCGCTGCCCGCGGCTCCTGCGCCACGAGGGCCTGGACGAACTCCTCGAGGACGCCATCGTGGAGCACCAGCAGGCCCTCGAGATGGCCCAGATCTACCGCAACGTGATCGACGGCACGCGCGACCTCATGTCGTCCGTCATGGACCTGCGCCTCAACGACGTGATGCGACGCCTCACGGTGATAACGGTCGTCCTCTCCATCCCCACCATCGTCTCGGGCTTCTATGGCATGAACGTGAGCGACGAGTGGATGCCGCTCGCCAACGTGACGCATGGCTTCACCATAATCTGCGTCGTCACAGCCCTTGTCTGCGTGCTCATCATGTGGCTGCTCAAGAAGAGGCGCGTCTTCTAGGCGCGTTGCAGGTCCGTCACGACCTGGACCGTCACGCCGAAGGTCCCTCTCCATGGGTTTCGCCGGCTCCGCCGCCCTCGACGCGACCGATTCTCTCTCTCATGCTTACCCAAAGGTGCCTACTTCCCGCCACGACGCGCAGGCAGGAGAATCGTACCCAGGGGAGGACCTTGGAACGGGGGAGAGATACAGGCCACGGAGCTGCTTCAGATGCTGAGGGACATGCGGGACGTCTGCTTCGCGACGGTGGACGAGAGGGGACTTCCACAGGTTCGCGTCATAGACGTGATGCTCGTGGAGGACGGCAGGCTCTACTTCTGCACCGCGCGCGGCAAGGACTTCCATGCTCAGCTGCTGCGCCTCCCGCAGGTGGCGATAGCCGGCCTCAACGGACAGTGGCAGTTCGTACGCCTCAGTGGCGAGGCGAAGCGCCTTCCCGATGCCCTCCAGAGGCAGACGATAGACCGCATCTTCGAGCAGAACCCCTCCATGGAGGGCGTGTATCCGGGCGAGAGTTGCTACGTCCTCGAGGCATTCTTCCTCGACTCCGGCGAGCTGGAGCTCTTCGACTTGGGTCACGAGCCCGTCTTCAGGCAGAGCTTGGCCCTGGGCGGTGGCGCCGTGTGTGAGAGGGGCTTTCGAATCACGGACGCCTGCATGGGCTGTGGCAGCTGCCAAAGGTCGTGTCCCCAGAAGTGCATCGAGGCGGGGGAGCTGCCGGCGTGACTGCCGCGATAGGGCTTGGCCCGCGCCCCGCGCGCCCGGGCTGAGTGCGAAAAATATGCCCCTGTCAACGTATCATTTGGCGCGAAACGGGCAGACTCCCAGCGTGCGGAAAGACCAGGGAGCCAAGTCATATGGGAGCTGAGGCACATGGACATAGAGGCAGGTAGGACCTTCTCGCTTGCGAAGGAGCTCGTGGCCCCTCCGGGATGCACGGTCTCCTCCAAGCTCGCACGGCCCGACGGTGCGCCCTTGGGCTTCGCCCTCGCGGCGGGCACGGACATCAGCGCGGAAAGCTATACGACGCCCAAGCTGGTGCTCGTGCAGGGCGGCTCGCTCGAGCTCTATGTCAGTGGGGGAGAGGCGACCACCCTCGGGGCCGGCGAGCTCGCCGTCACGCCCGTCGACGTGCCCGTGGGCGTGCGGACGGGGGTCGGGTGCGGGTACGTAGAGGTGAACGTAGGAAGGGAAGCGCAGATGAACGAGGTGCTCAAGGCGGGGGAGGTCCTCAGGCTGGCCAACCTCCTGCCCTACCAGGACGGGTCGATCGTGAACATGGACCTCGCGCACAACACGGGGATGAAGCTCGCCCTCATGAGCTTCGACGCGGGTCAGGGGCTCAGCGAGCATTCCGCTCCGGGAGAGGCCATCGTCTTTGCCTTGGACGGCGAGGCGACCATCGGCTACGAGGGAGAGGAGCACCTCATCCACGCCGGAGAGAACTTCAAGTTCGACGCGGGCGGACGCCACTACGTGCGCGCGGACAAGCGCTTCAAGATGGCTCTGCTCCTGACGCTGGGAGAGTAGGGGAGGTTCCGGCATCGTACGTGCGCGGCCCGGTCGAGCGAGCTTGCTCTCGCCTGACCGGGCCGAATTGCATAGGTGGACCTTTGCCATGGACGAATCTTGCGTTCGTGGACGCATGTGGGGCATTCCTATGACGATTCTGTCCACGACTGCAAGATCGGGTGCGTCGAAATGCCTGGTTAGGCTAGATGGGCCGCTAGGGGCCCGGACGTGCTGTCGCGCCGCCTAGCCCTCGTGCCTCCAGAGGACTTCGAAGCCGTCGTCCTTCGCCTGTGCTACGAGCTCGAGCTCGTCCTCGCGCGCACCCGCAGGCAGCAGCGCGCCTTCGGTGCCGGGGACATAGCTCGCGCAGGTGCCGCAGCTGCTGCTGAGCGAGCGCGGCACGGGCATGAGCTCCACCTCCCAGCCCGCCTTCTGGCAGAGGCCGCGGAAGCGCATGGCTGCGAAGCGCGAGACGTTCTCACGCGGGGCGGGGCTGTCGACCAGCACCTCGAGCTCCGCCTCGTCGCGCAGGGCGTTGCGGGTGAGTACGACGGGCTCGGGGCAGGAAAGCCCGCGTGCGTCAATGGTCTTCATGGTTCTCCTATCTTAGGCTGTGACCCGGTCGGAGCTGTGTCGCGACCGGGCGCGCTGGCACGTGCTGCGTGGGTTACTCGCTGCGCGAGAGGCTGTTGGCATAGGCGATCGCCAGGACCACGACGATGCCCAGGACCGTGGCGACCATGCCGTTGAAGGTGGGGCCGGAGCCGCTGGAGGCGAGGCCGAAGTTGTGGCAGAAGGCGGCGCCGGCGACGAGGCCCAGGATGGTGATGGTGCTGTCGGAGTTGCCCTCGCCCGAGAGGACCGTCTGGCGCAGGGGGCAGCCGCCCAGGAGCGCGCAGGAGAGGCCCAGCAGGAAGGTGCCCAGGGCGTTCCACAGCGCGTCGGTGTGGGCGATGGGCTGCTCGGCGAAGCCCAGCTTGAAGAAGGTGCCGGGGGTCGCGGCGGTGAGGACGAGGTTGGTCGCGAGCGCCGCCGCGAAGATGGCCACGAAGCCCAGGATGAGCTTGTTGTCGCGGAAGAGGATCAGGTCGCGGATGCCGCCCACCATGCAGAGGCGGGTGCGCTGGGCGATGGCGCCGACGACCAGGCCGGCGACGAGGCTGATGCCCAGGGCGGCGTGCAGTGCGCCGGGGCCCTTGCCCGCCTCGGTGAAGTGGATGAACTCGGGGGCGGCGATGGCCAGCACCAGGAGCACGACGGCGATGACGGGCATGACGGAGCCCTCGACGACGCCCATCTTGTGGGAGCGGGCCAGGCTGTAGCCGCGGTTGAGGAAGACGACGCCGCAGGCGATGCCCAGGACGAAGCGGGTGACGGGGGCGCTTCCACCCTTGGGGGCGAACTCCTTGTTCGCGACGGCCATGACCGTGCTGCCCAGGATCAGGCCGATGATCTCGGGGCGGATGTACTGGACCGCTGCGGCGGAGTCAAGCCCCAGCGCACCTGCGGTGTCGCGCATGAAGCAGGCGATGCAGAAGCCCATGTTGCCGGGGTTGCCGAAGTACACGAGGAGCGACGCGATGACGCCGATCACCGCGCCTCCCACAACGATCGCCGTCTTCTCACTCTTTGCGTCCACGTTCGTCTCCTTTCCGCCGTCTTCTCACGAGCGTTGTCTTTGTAGACGAATAACGATTTTTTACCGTATGCTGACAATGTTTGAGTTTGCTGAACCTTTCCCGCCAGCGTCACGCGTACAGGGCACCAACGTGGGACGCGGAGCCTACCAGGGTGCCTATGGCACCGAGCAGGTCGTCTTCGAGACGCGCGAGCGACTCTGCAGGCTCTTCGGCGGCTCGTACTGCGCCAACGTGGTCTTCTCGAAGAACGTGACCGAGTCCCTCAACGTCCTGCTCAAGGGCTACCTGCGACCCGGGGACCACGTGATCGTCTCCTCCATGGAGCACAACGCCGTCATGCGTCCCCTGCGCCAGCTAGAGCGCCAGGGCGTGAGCTTCACCCGCGCCCGCTGCGACGGGGAGGGCGCGCTCGACCTGGACGCGCTCGAGTCCTGCATCACCCCCGCCACCCGCGCCCTGGTCATGACGCACGCGAGCAACGTCTGCGGCACCGTCATGCCCGCACGCGAGCTGGGCGCCTTCTGCCGGGAGCACGGCATCCGCTTCTTCCTCGACAGCGCGCAGACCGCGGGCGTGCTCCCCATAGACGTGGGCGAGCTGCACGCGGACGCCGTGGCCTTCACCGGCCACAAGGGCCTCATGGGTCCCCAGGGCATAGGCGGGCTCGTGCTGGCCGAGGGGCTGGGCCTGGAGCTCGAGCCCCTCGTCTCTGGCGGCACGGGGAGCGTCAGCCACAGCGAGGAGCTTCCGGACTTCCTGCCCGACCGCCTGGAGGCGGGCACCCAGAACCTGCCGGGCATCTTTGGCCTGCATGCCGCCCTGGGCTGGATCGCAAAGACGGGCATCGACGCCATCCATCGGCACGAGATGGCGCTCGCGGAACGCTTCATGGAGGGACTGGCCCCCCTGGAGGAGAGGGGCGTCGCAAGGCTGGTCGGAAGGCGTGGCAGCGAGGGACGCACCGCCGTCGTGTCCATCCAGACGCCTGGCGACGACGAGGCGACCGTCGCAAAAAAGTTGGATTCCGACTATGGAATCATGGTCCGCGTGGGGTTACACTGCGCCCCGTCCGCGCACAAGACATTGGGGACCTACCCCAGCGGCACCATTCGCTTCTCGTTCGGCTACTTCAACACGGCCGAAGAGGTGGATGCCGCGCTAGAGGCGCTTCGAGACATCTTGTAGCTGACATGCGAACCCGGTGAATCCCAGCCCCTCGGGCCTAGGTGACGCATAGCCATACAGAGCGTTCAAGGAGAGGAGCTTCATCATGGCTACGAACGTCAGGATCAACGTGCAGGAGGTGAGCCCCCACGAGGTCCAGCGCCTGGCGGAGGGCTACTACAAGGGCGGCTACTTCTGCGACGAGGCAGTCATGTGCGCCATTCGCGACTGCTTCAAGCTCGACGTGTCCGAGCAGGTCATCACCATGGTCTCGGGCATGTCGGTGGGCGTGGGCAAGTCCGGCTGCATGTGCGGCGCGGCCAACGGGGGCGTTGCCGCCCTCGGCCTGCTCTACGGGCGCACCGAGCAGAACGGCCCGCAGGACCCCAAGGTCGTCAGGTGCATGAGCCTCACCCACGAGCTCCACGACTGGTTCCGCGACAACAACGGCAAGCATGCCCTCTGCTGCCGCGTGCTCACCCGCGAGTTCGACATGGGCCAGGGCGCCCACAAGGAGCAGTGCATCTACTTCACCGGTCTCTGCGCCTGGAAGGTCGCCAGCATCGTCTGCCGCGAGGAGGGCGTGACCAACCTCGACGGCGAGGGCAGCGAGCCCCTCGAGCGCCTCAAGATCGAGGACGTCGTCGCGGTCAAGAGGGAGGCCTTCGTTGCTTAGAAGAGTCCCCCTGCCGCTCGCCGGCGTGATGCTGGGCCTCGTCGGCCTGGGAAACCTGCTCCAGAGCTATGGCGAGCCCATCCGCATGGTCTGCGGGATCCTCGCCACCGTGATGGGAATCGTCCTGGTGGCGAAGGTCGCGCTGTACCCCGAGGACTTCAGGCGCGACATGGCCAACCCCATGCTCGCCAGCATCGCGGGCACCTTCCCCATGGCGCTCCTGCTGCTCGCGGGCTACGCCAAGCCGGTGCTTGAGCCCCTGGGCTACCTCCTCTGGTACCTGGGCCTCGCCCTGCACCTGGCGCTCATCGTGTGGTTCACCGCCCGCTACGTGCTGCACTTCCAGCTGAAGCAGGTCTTCCCCAGCTGGTACATCGTCTATGTGGGCATCGTCGCGACATCGATCACCGCCCCCGCCATGGGCAGGGCCGACGTGGGGACGGTCGCCTTCTGGTTCGGCGTCGTCACCTTCGTGCTCGTCTCCGTCGCGGTGGCACTGCGCTACCTCCGCGTGGGTGAGCCGCCGGTCCCCGCTCGTCCGGTGCTGTGCATCTGCACGGCTCCCGCGAGCCTCTGCGTCGTGGGCTACGTGCAGTCCGTGACTCCCAAGAGCGTGGGCTTCCTCGTCCTCATGGAGGTCGTCGCCAGCGTAATCTTCCTGGGCGTGCTCACCCAGTTGCCCCGCCTGCTCGCGGCGAGGAAGTTCGCCCCCAGCTTCGCGGCATACACCTTCCCCCTCGTCATCACGGCGACGGCCCTGAAGCAGACCATGGCCTGCCTGGCCAAGCTCGGCTCGCCCGCGCCCTGGCTGCAGCTGCCCGTCCTGGTCGAGACCGTCATCGCCACGCTGATCCTCGTCTACGCACTTGTGCGCTACCTCATGTTCGTCTTCGCGGCGGACGAGGCAGGGGACGGCGAGGGACAGAAGGAGGCCCCGGCGAAGGCCTAGGTGCGATGCCGCGCTGCCGCCGCAGGTGGTCGCCCGGGACGGCCCGTGGCGGATGGCCCTCTCGCCTAGACCCTGATGCGGTGCAGGGAGCTGGGGCTGAGTCCCAGCTCCCGCATCTCGCCCATGACCCGGGCCTCGTCGGCGGGGTCCGCCTTCCAGACCATGCCGCAGCCGGCGGATATCTGGGGCGGCATGGGGATGAGCCTGCCCGGTACGCCGTCGCGCCTGCAGGCGGCCTCCATCGCCATCGCGTCGGTCGTGCGGTCGAACGCTACTATGAGGGTATCCTTGGGAGCGGAGAGGGGCATGTCGTTCCTTCCTGTGCCGGCCTGGGGTGAGGTTCCGTGGACGGGTGCCCCAGGGGCGCCGTGGTCCAGGACATTCTACGCGCGGGAGCCTTTGGCGGCGGACATGCCGCCCCGCGCACGAGCAGGGGGAGGAGGCAGCCATGACGGCAAAGAAGGTCCAGCTCACCAAGATGACCAAGGCGGCTGGTTGAGCGGCCAAGATGGCACCTGGTGCCCTCGCTCAGGTTCTGAGCGACCTACCCAACACGTTCAGCCCGCGGCTGCTCATCGGCTATGACGGCTCGGACGACGCCTGCGTGTACAAGGTGAGCGACGACACGGCGCTCATCAGCACCGTGGACTTCTTCCCGCCCATGGTCGACGACCCCTACCTCTTCGGCCAGATCGCCGCAGCGAATGCTCTCTCGGACGTCTATGCCATGGGAGGCACGCCCACCCTGGCCATGAACCTGCTCTGCTTCCCCAACTGCCTCGACGTGAGCGTCGCGGAAGAGATCCTGAGGGGCGGGGCGAGCAAGGCCATGGAGGCGGGCTGCACCATAGCGGGCGGCCACACCATCACGGACGACGAGCCCAAGTACGGCATGTGCGTCATGGGCTTCGCGCGTCCCGACGAGGTACTGGCCAACGGCGGCGCGCGCCTGGGCGATGCCCTCGTGCTCACCAAGCGCGTGGGCTCGGGGCTCCTCAACACGGCCGTCAAGGGCGAGCTGCTCGAGCAGTCCGAGCTCGGCGAGCTGTACCAGGAGATGAGCACCCTCAACAAGTATGCGGCCGAGGTCGCGCGCGACTTCGACGTGCACGGCTGCACCGACGTGACGGGCTTCGGCCTGGCGGGCCACCTCTGCGAGATGGCCGAGGGCGCGGGCGTCACGGCGCGCCTGAGCTACTCGGCAGTCCCGCTCTTCGACAGCGCGGCCGACATGGCTCGCATGGGAATAGTCCCCGGCGGGGCCTACCGCAACGAGGACTACTTCAAGGACCGCGTGAAGGTGGACGAGGGGCTTGCCGAGGAGGTTCCCGAGGTCGTCTTCGACCCGCAGTCCTCCGGCGGCCTGATGTTCGCCTTGCCGCCCGAGCAGGCTGACGAGCTGGTGGCGCGCATCCGCGCGACCGGCGTCTCGGCGGCACGCGTGGGAGAGTTCGTGACCCGCGGTGAGGGGGAGCCCTTCGTCAGGGTCGTCAAGTAGGCAAGCGGGCTAGTAGGCAAGTTGTCTTTCGCAAGACGCTGGGACTCTGGTCCCAAGAAGGGAAGCATCACATGAGCCAGGAAATCATCGACGTCAACGCCATCGGCGACGCCTGCCCCATCCCCGTGGTCAAGACCATGAAGGCCGTGGCCGCAGCGGCCGAGTGCGCGACCGTCGTCACCTCTGTGGACAACCCCACGGCCGTCAAGAACCTCCAGAAGTTCGCGGGCGAGAAGGGCCTCGCGTCCTCGGTCGAGGACAAGGGAGACGGCAGCTGGCAGGTGAGCATCCAGGTTGGCGCGGGAGCCGCCGAGGCCGCCAAGGAGGCCGACCCCGCGGACTACGCCTGCTGCGCGCCCGGCAACGGCGTGGTCGTGGCCATCACGGCCGACCACATGGGCGAGGGCTCCGACGAATTGGGCCGCACCCTCATGAAGGGCTTCATCTACGCCCTCACCCAGCAGGAGGTCCTCCCCAAGTGCGTCCTGTTCTACAACGGCGGCGTCAAGCTCACCACCGAGGGCTCCGACTCCATCGAGGACATCAAGGCCCTCGTGGATGCCGGCGTCGAGGTCCTGAGCTGCGGCACCTGCCTCAACTTCTATGGCATCGCCGAGAAGCTCCAGGTGGGCGACGTCACCAACATGTACGTCATCGCCCAGCGCCAGATGGAGGCCTCGCACGTGGTCAGGCCCTAGCCAGGCATGCAACGAGCAGTCGTCGCCCCGCTCGCGGTCCATCCGGGGGCGGGGCGACCCGTATGAGGAGGAAGCCGTGATCTACCTGGACAACGCCGCCACCACCATGCGCAAGCCCCAGGTCGTGGTGGATGCCGTGGTCGAGGCCCTTCAGGGCATGGGCAACGCATCTCGCGGCACGAGCGAGGCCTCGCTCGTTGCCACGAGGGCGGACTACGTGGCGCGCGAGCGCCTGGCCAGGCTCTTCGGCTGTCCCCGCGCGGACCACGTCGCCTTCTGCTCAAACTCCACCGAGGCCCTCAACGTCACGCTCATGGGCCTGGTGCGCCCGGGCGACCACGTGGTGAGCACCGACCTCGAGCACAACTCGGTCCTGAGGCCGCTCTATCGCCTGCGCGACGAGCGCGGCGTGCGCCTGGATTTCGCCGGGGCGGACGGGGAGGGGAGGCTCGACTACGACGCGCTCGAGCGTCTGGTGGTCGACGGAACTCGCCTCGTCGCCGTGACGCACGGCTCCAACGTCACGGGCAACATGGTGGACGTCAGGCGCGTGGCCGACGTGGCCCACGCCCACGGCGCCCTGGTGGTCCTCGACGCCTCCCAGACCGCGGGCGCGCACGACGTCGACATGGGCAGGCTCGGCGCCGACGTGGTCTGCTTCACCGGGCACAAGGGGCTCATGGGTCCCCAGGGCACGGGCGGCCTCTGCCTTGCGGAGGGCGTCGACGTCGCCCCGCTCAAGGTGGGCGGGACGGGCGTCAAGTCCTTCCTCGAGTCGCAGCCCGACGAGTACCCCACCCGCCTGGAGGCCGGCACCCTCAACAACCACGGCATCGCGGGCCTCTCCGCCGCCCTGGGATGGCTGGAGGAGCTTGGCGTGGAGGTCGTCCGCACGCGCGAGGGCCTGCTGATGCGCCGCTTCTGGGAGGGCGTCCGCTCCGTGGACGGCGTCCGCGTCTACGGGGACTTCGGCCAAGCGGAGCGCTGTGCCATCGTCGCCCTCAACGTCCGCGACCACAGCTCCTCCGCCGTCTCGGACGAGCTCTCGCAGCGCTGGGGCATCGCCACCAGGCCGGGGGCGCACTGTGCCCCGCGCATGCACCGCGCCCTGGGCACCGTCGAGCAGGGCGTGGTCCGCTTCAGCTTCTCGTACTTCAACACGGAGGACGAGGTGGACGTGGCCATCGCCGCCGTGAGGGAGCTTGCTGCGTAGGTTCTGGCGCCCCTCTCACTTGGTCGTTCAGAACTCGCCCCAGGTGACAGAAAGTCGTCATCTGGGGCGAGTTGTGTACGGGTTGCACCCCGCATGGGTCCGCTGGCGAGAGGACCTTCTCCAAAATCGCCCTTGACTTTCTCTGCTCATACTGTATATGTTGTATATATACAGTATGAGCAGAGAGGAGACGGGATGGAGGTCGTGCTCTCCAACTCCTCGGGGACACCCATCTACGAGCAGATAGCCACGCAGGTCAGGTCCCAGATCGTCCAGGGCTCGCTCGAGCCGGGAGAGGCTCTGCCCTCCATACGCAACCTGGCAACCAGCCTCAGGATCAGTGCCATCACGACCAAGCGCGCCTACGCGGAGCTGGAGGCCCAGGGCCTTGTGGAGACCGTGCCCGGCAAGGGGTGCTTCGTCGCGGGCGTGGATCCCGAGCTGCTGCGCGAGGAGCGCCTGAGGTCCGTCGAGGAGGCGCTTGCCCTCGCCGCCGCACGGGCGCGCGAGGCGGGAATCGGGTCGGACGAGCTGCACGAGATGCTCGACCTCGTGCTGGAGGAGGGTGGTCGCTGATGTCTGGACACATGGGACGCAAGCTGGCGCTGGGCACCCTGGACCTGAGCGGGGAGCCCTCGGACCTCAGGGTGAGGGGGCTCTGCAAGTCCTACGAGGGCTTCGAGCTGAGGGACATCGACCTCGACCTGCCCCGCGGGTCGGTGATGGGCCTGGTGGGGCAGAACGGTGCGGGCAAGACCACCATCATGCGCGCGATCACGGGGGGCCTCGCCCCCGATGCAGGCGAGGTGGAGCTCTTCGGGCATCCCGTTTCGCAGATGGGTCCCGGCGAGCTTCGCGAGGCGAAGGGGGCGCTCGGCTATGTGAGCTCGACCTGCCCCTATCCGGGCGAGCTCAGCGTGGCACAGGTGGCGACCATGCACGCCCTCGCCTACGAGCGCTTCGACTGGAGGCTCTTCCAGGAGCTGTCCGAGCGCATGGGGCTCCTGCCGCACGATGAGCGCCCGCACCGCTCGCACGCGGCCCGCAAGCGCGTGCGCGAGCTCTCGCGCGGCATGGGCATGAAGCTGCAGCTGGCCTGCGCCCTCGCCACGGGGGCGCGCGTCCTGGTCCTGGACGAGCCAACGGCGGGGCTCGACCCCATCGTGCGCGAGGAGGTCCTGGGCATCCTGCGAGAGTGGATGGAGCCGGGAGACCGCTCCGCGCTGATCTCGAGCCACATCACGAGTGACCTCGAGCACGTCGCCGACTACCTCCTCATGGTGGACGACGGAAGGGTCGTGTTCCAGTGCGAGAGGGACCTCGTGGACGACGTGATGGGAATCGCCCGGCTGAGGGAGGCGGAGCTGGAGCGCGTGCGCGCGGATGGTCTCCTCCGGGGCGGCGGCGCCCGCGTACTGAGGCGCGACCTGTCCTATGACCTGCTGGTTCCCGACCGCGCGGAGTTCCTGCGCTCCTACCCGCAGCTCGCCTGCGACGCGGCGGACATCGACGAGCTCATGCTGCTCGTCGTCAGGGGGGAGGAGTTCTGATGGTGTCTCTGCTGTACGTGGATTTCTGCCTCATGGCGCGGAGGCTTCGCCAGATGCTGTGGGTGACGGCGCTGGTCGTCTTCGTCCCGTTCCTGATTAACTACGTCTCGGGCAGGGAGACGACCGTCTCAATCGACCAGATAGTCGCCTTCCCTATCATCGTGCTCTGCATCGCGATGTACTTTGCCCTCGGCTGGGCCTTCGGCGCCGACGAGGCGAGCGGCTGGGAGCAGGGCAGGCTGGCGCTCCCCGTCACGAGGCGGGACGTCGTGCGCTCGCGCTACCTCTTCCTGCCCCTCTTCGGCCTGGTCGTGCTACTCTTCGTCGCCCTTCTGGCACTGCTCTGCGCCAGGCTGCTCCCCCTGCTCATGCCACGGGTCTCGGGGGAGCTCGGCCTTGAGAGCCTCTTCGGCTTCCTGCTGCTTGCATACCTGGTGCTGCACCTGCTCTTCAGCCTGCAGCTGCCCTTCCTCTTCGCCTGGGGGACTGCCAGGGCGAGGGCGATTGTCGTCCTGCCCTGCCTGGTTCCCTCACTCCTGGCCTTGCTTCCGAATGAGACGCTGCAGGGCATGGGAGCGGGGCTGACGGGGGTCGTCGGCGCGCTCGGATGGTGGCTCTCCCCCATCGGCGTCCTTGCCTGCGTCGTGGTCTACCTGCTCTCCATGCAGATTTCCTGCAGGCTCTACCAGGGGAGGGAGCTGTAGGGGAGGGGGATGTCGTGCGGGCAGGTTGATGCCTGCATCAAGGTGCGGAAAAATTGGTGTGTGCTACGGGGTGGACCTACCGGATTTCCGGTTGGTTCGCCCCGTAGTGCGCGAATGTCATCGAGAGAGTCTCGGAATGGATGCAAGAAACACGCTATTCTTATACACCGTGTACCTTCTGAGTGGCCAATCGAAAGGACCGTCATGGCGAAGAGAGACCAGCTGGCATCTGACAGGGGCCTGAGCGCGCTAGGGGCTCGCGACGGCCTGGTCGTGGGCGTCACGCTCTTCTCGATGTTCTTCGGTGCCGGCAACCTGATCCTGGCGCCGCTCCTGGGCGTGCGCGCGGGCGCACAGACTCCCGAGGCCCTCCTGGGCTTTATCGTCTCGGCCGTGGGGCTGCCCGTCCTCACCATCGCAGCAATCGCGCTCTCTGGCACGGTCGGCAAGCTCGCCGACCGCATCCATCCGATCTTCTCGAAGGTCTTCGCGGCGGCGACCTACCTGGCCATCGGTCCCTTCCTTGCCATTCCGCGCACGGCCACGACCTCGTTCGAGATGGTCCGGCCCCTGCTTCCCGAGGGAACCCCCGCATCTGCGGCCCTCGTGGCCTTCTCGCTCGCGTTCTTCGCCGCGGCCTACCTCCTTGCCATGCACCCCAACCGCCTGACCGAGCTCATGGGCAAGGTCTCTGGCCCCACGCTCATCGTCCTCGTGGTGCTTCTCGTCGCCTCGACCCTCGTGTCTCCTCCGGGCACTCCCGCTGCCACGGCCAGCGCCCCCTACGACGGCGTTGCGGGAGTGGCGGGCTTCGTCTATGGCTACCAGACCATGGACGTGCTGGCCGCCCTGGCCTTCGGCTACGTCATCGCCATGAACGTGAGAGAGCTCGGCGTGCGGAGTCCCGAGGGAATAGCGCGACAGGTTGTGCGCTCCGGTGTCATCGCGGGGGTCTGCATGGCGGCGATCTACTGCGGCTTCGGATACCTGGGAGCATCCATGGGGTCCGTGGTACCCGACGCGACCAATGGAGCCGAGGTCATTGCCGCGGCGGCGGCGATGGAGTTCGGGGGTGCCGGGAGCGTTCTTGTGGCGGCGATCTTCCTCCTCGCCTGCCTTAACGTGTGCATCGGGCTCATCTGCTCCATCAGCGAGTACTTCTCGACGGAATACGAGCTCATGCCCTACAGACGCTGGGCCCTGGCCATCGCCGCCCTCTCGTGCCTGCTTGCGAACGTGGGACTCACGACCATACTTGAGTACTCGGTGCCTCTGCTGTCCGCCCTGTATCCCATCGCCATCGTGCTCGTGGTCATGGGGCTGGTCCAGAGGGGGGAAGGCCACGGCGAGGTGGTTGCTTGGAAGCTCTGCATCACGTTCTGTGGCGTGGACAGCGTGATCGTGGCCCTTCGCGATGGCTTCGCGAAGGGCGTGGTGCTGCCGTTTGACCTTCTGCCCCTGGCGGGTCTGGGTATGGGTTGGATCCTTCCGGCAGCCATCGGGTTCATAGCAGGTTGGCTGGCGGAGCGCCTGGCGCATCGCGCATGACCCTCCGAGGTCCGTCCGTTGGATGGGGATGGGATATGCGTTTGTGTCGACTTCGCATGCCCCAAGGGTGCTCGACCTACCCGGGAAGTGCGTTTGTGCAAGGAAAAAAACAGCTCCGGCGGCATCAAGGGCGTCCTCTTCCTTGCACAAACGCACTTCCCGTCCATTTTGAGGTCGACTCGACATCTCAAACCTACACAAACAGACTTTACGTTTCGCCACTCGTCGGATTGGGGATCTGACGATCTCACCCCGTCGTGAAAGACTTGTTACGACGAAGGGAGAGTACGTTGAGGAGTTATAGGAGTCGGAAGCCATTCCTTCTGTATCCGTCACCTGAAGCTAGGAAAAGGGAGTGGGAATGGGCGGAAGAACATAGTTTTTCCATTGGAGCCTACCGGGATGTCATTGACAAGAATCCGGAGGCTCCGTTTCAGGACCTTGACGATGCCGCCTTGGTCGCCTACATCAACACTTCATTCAAGGGACGCAAGCTCGAACTGTCTGCCTGGTTCCAAAATTCCGTTTGGACAGGTCGAGTCGACTACTCTGGGGTGCGGTTTGCCTTTGAGGTAGGTGCCGACCTCTTCCTCCCAAGCCTTGTGGTAAGCCTGTTAGAAAGCGTCCTGGAACAGGAAGACGTCGACTGGTGGCTGAGCGAATGCTCTAGGCTGCATGACTCCATGTCGCAATGAACTGTTCGTAGTGCCTGTTAAGGAGTTCGTCCGAGGGGCGTAGCTCCTGGTCTTTGGGGGTCATGATTGCTCTGCCCGCATACTGTTCGTAGACAGAGCCCCTGATTGCATCCGCCAAGCGAAGGACGTGGGTCTCGGGCTCTATCGCGATGAGGTTGGCGTCGTACAGAAGGTGGATGTCTGCGCGCAGGAGTATTCCGTTCTGAACAACCTGAGAGCGACGTCCTCTATAGGGATCAATATGGGCGGCCTGCAGGGCGTCGACCACGTCCGTGCTGGACACCGCACAGGTTCCGGAGTAGGCGGCAATGAGGCTCTGCCTGAACTTCGACTGTCGCTCTCGTTGCAGGGCCCTCACGAAACGTCGCGCCTCCGGATCCTTCTCCTCGCCGAAATCCGCCACGCAAAGCTGCCTGGCCCTTTTTGATTGCGCATTGGTCAGTTCATCCATTTGGAACCCAAGGAAGGAGCCCTGGAGCTCCGTCCGTGCATTCACGGGGCCATGGAGCGTGAAGGTTCCCGTCTCTGCGTTGTATAGTTCGACAAAGGCCAGGCCCAGCACTTTGTATCCGCCCCGTGTCTTGTCCCTGACCATGACGCCTACGGGTATCCCATCCTCTAGGTTTCTCATGAGGAATTCGTTTGACTTGTCGGTATCCCTCTTGCCTTCGGCGGTTGCATGCTCCTGGTAGTCCAGGGTCCACGTTCCGTCCTCAGGCCTGAAGATCACGTCCTTGTCTGCGTAATACCGCTGCCCCTCCGAGTGGACCGAGAGGGCGTACGCGGGGTTGCCAGCACCCTTCGAAGGAAGCTGTCTGTAATTCGGGTGATGGATGCCCCTTTGGGATGCCATCTTTACCTCGACGCCCCTTGGCGCATCGTCACCGATCGGCAGGCGTGGGATTGTGCTTCCCTCATGCTCTTGAAACCATGCGTAGGCTGCGGCGAATTCGGGAGGCGTCATGCCCAGTGCCCTCTTAAGGGAAAGGAAGTTGATCGTGCAGTCGATGACGATGTCTGACACGGATCCGTCTCCTCTGCGTACCTAGGGATTGCCTCTTTTATGGTACCGGCTCTTCCATTGTGTAATACAGAGCGCAGTCGGCGACTGGCTTTACATCCGGTCCATTTTCTACCGCAGTGCATACTCTGCGTCGGCTCGGGCACAACAAGCTCGTGGACAAAGTCAGGAGGCAGCAACATGGCACAGGTCAGCATCAAGCGCGTGTACGAGGACGCGAGCGAGTCGGACGGATTCAGGGTCCTGGTCGACAGGCTCTGGCCGCGCGGCATGAGCAAGGAGCGCCTGCATCCCGACCTCTGGGCCAAGGGTCTCGCACCCTCAAACGAGGCACGCAAGGAGTTCGCCCACAAGGCGGAGAACTTCCAGAGCTTCCGCACTCGCTATCTCATGGAGCTCGACCAGAGCGACGAGGCGGCGGCCTTGGCCGCGGAGCTCCTCTCGCACGAGGTCGTCACGCTGCTCTATGCGGCAAAAGACCCCGAGGTGAACCATGCCGTGATCCTGCGCGACTGGCTGGAGTCTCGCGAGAAGTAGACAGTCTTGACGTTTGCTCGTGCCTCGCCCCACGTCATGCACAAGCAAAGCGAACGTCCGAGGTTCAGGCCGCTCCGCCGCTGCCCGCGCGCCTACAGCACGAAGAGCATGACGGAGAGCGCCATGCACGCGGCTCCCGCAAGCACGAAGAGGTGCCAGACGAAGTGCAGGAAGGGCACCCCCTTCGCCACGTAGAACCCCGTTCCCAGCGTGTAGCAGACGCCTCCCGCGACCAGCAGGGCGAAGGCCGGCGTGGGCAGCAGCGCCATCAGCTGCGGCAGCCTGAACACCACGAGCCAGCCCATGGCCAGGTACACCAGGGCAGACATCCACTTTGGCTGCCTCTCCTTGAGGAAGCACTCCGCCACGATGCCCAGGATCGCCACGCCCCACACCACCGAGAAGAGCACCAGCCCTCCCTCGTCGCGGAGTGTCACCAGCGCGTATGGCGCGTAGCTGCCGGCGATGAGCACGTAGATGGCCGCATGGTCCATGATGCGGAAGACGCGCTTGGCCTTCTCGGGCGCGAGCGCGTGATAGAGGGTGGAGAAGAGGAACTCCAGGAAGAGCGAGATCCCGAAGACTATCGCCGCGGCGAGCCGGAACCCGCCCCCATGGCTCACCGCCACCACGATCATGATGACCAGTGCGGCGATGGAGAGCAGCGCGGCCACTCCGTGAGAGATCGAGTTGGCGACCTCCTCGCCCAGACTGTACTGACGCGCCACGCCTCGCGCGTCCTGCCTTGTGTTCTTTGCCATGTTCCGACCTCCCATGCCTCGATCGATCTCTGGGTCCCTGCCACTAGGATGCGCCCACCCGGAGGAGTTTGTCCTCTATTACACCCAGTTGATACAATCTGTTGGTCAGAAAGACGCAAGAAGGGCCCTCGTCTTGTCCACTCCAACGCTCGCTGCAGGCTTCGCCATCCTCGTCGCCTCCGCCCTGCTCGCGATGGTCGCGCCCGAGCTCCCCTGGAACGACCTCCCGGGGCGGATGGAGCCGCGCTACCTCCTCCTCGAGCTCGCGCGCGCCCTCCGAGACCTGGCCCAGATCCAGTACCGCCACCTTGTGGAGAAGGTGCAGTAGCCATGCGCCAGGGGAGAGAGGCGCTCGCATCCGACGCCCAGGTGACCTGCCACCTGCTTGACCTCGGGTCGCTCTGCGAGCTGGGGGACCCGCGCGAGCTCGCCGACGCGCTCGAGGGACGCGTCATGCCGCGCTACCTGGACAGAGCGTGCCATGCGCGGCATCCCGGCATGAGGGCCGAGTCCCTGGGAACGGGCCTCATCCTTGCCGGGTGCATGGGGCTCGTTCGGGACGGGGACCTGCTCGACGGTCCCTACGGGAAGCCCGAGCCCACCTCGGGCGACTGGCACCTGGGCATATCCCACACCCACCAGCTCGTGGCCGTGTGCTCCTCTCCCTCGGTGGTGGGGCTCGACGTCGCGTCTGCCTCCGAGGACGTGGACCGCCTCAAGGTCATGACCTTGAGGCGCGGAGGCCAGGCCCTCGCGCCCAGCCTGGAGGACCAGCCCTCGAGGCTCACGCCAGAGGGGTTCGCCCGCCTGTGGACGCGCCTCGAGGCGACGCTCAAGGCGGAGGGGACGGGCTTCTACGCGGACCTGCGCGAGCACCAGGACTGGTTCGGCCACTGGCGCTTCCGCTGGGGGCTGGAGCTGGGGCACGTGGTCTGTGCCGCTACGGCGGAGGGACTCCCGCTCGAGCTCAGGGTCCACGAGCCGGAGGCGCTCCTCGGCTCCGTGCGCACGTGCGCCTGCCCGCCCGTTTACCCGCCCGAAACCCCCATGCCCTAAGCTCCTGCATCGGTACGAGACGCTTGCCCCCAGGGGCGGTCAGGAGGAGACATGGCCACGAAGCAGACCCATCGGATCGCCCTCATCCCCGGCGACGGCATAGGCCCCGAGGTGGTTGCCGAGGGCGTCAGGCTCCTGGACGCGGTCGCCGAGGCGGACGGTGGCTTCGACTTCGACTTCACGAGCTTCCCCTGGGGCTGCGAGCACTACCTCAGGACCGGCCAGATGATGCCCGAGGACGGCATAGAGAGGCTCAGGGGCTTCGACGCCATCCTCCTGGGCGCGGTCGGCTTCCCCGGCGTGTCCGACCACGTGTCCCTGCGCGACCTCCTGCTGAGGATCCGCCACGACTTCGACGAGTACGTCAACGTGCGTCCCGTGCGCCTGCTCAAGGGTGCGCCCTGCCCCCTCAAGGGCGTCGAGCCCGGTCAGATAGACATGACGTTCATCCGCGAGAACAGCGAGGGCGAGTACGCCGGCTCCGGCTCCTGGCTGTACGCGGGCACCCCGCGCGAGGTCGTGATCCAGGACGGGGTCTTCTCTCGCCACGGGACCGAGCGCATCATGCGCTACGCCTTCGAGCTGGCACGGCGCGAGCACAGGAGCCTCACGAGCATCAGCAAGGGCAACGCCCTCAACTATTCCATGGTCTTCTGGGACCAGGTCTTCGAGGAGCTCTCGGCCGAGTACCCGGAGGTGGAGACCCACAGCTACCTGGTGGACGCGGCGGCCATGCTCATGGTGAGGGACCCTGGCCGCTTCCAGGTGGTGGTTGCCTCCAACCTCTTCGGCGACATCCTGACCGACCTCGGCGCCGCCATCAGCGGGGGCATGGGGCTCGCCGCGGGGGCCAACCTCAACCCCGAGGGACGCTTCCCCTCCATGTTCGAGCCCATCCACGGCTCGGCGCCGGACATCGCTGGACGGGGCATCGCCAACCCGCTCGCCACGCTCTGGTCCGCGAGCCAGATGCTCGAGCACCTGGGACACGCCGAGTGGGCGCGTCGCGTGCTGGACGCCATCGAGCGCGTGCTGCAGGACAGCGACACCCTCACGCCCGACCTGGGCGGGAGCGCCAGCACGAGCGAGCTTGGGGAGCGTGTGGTGCGGGAGCTCCTGCCCGTCTAGCCCCTGGGGGCATGGGGTAGTATGAGGGTCGTTCAATGCGATTCCGGGCGAGGGCCCGGAGCATCGGAGGCACTCGTTTGGGAAAGACCAAGGACAAGATCGAGACCCGCGTGAAGAGCCAGGCGGACCACGACGCCGCCATGGCACAGGCCCATGGCACCGCCACCGCTCCCGTGGGCAGCCCCCAGAACCCGTCCAACGCGATCCTCACCGTGGCAAACGTGATCACTGCCTGCCGCTTCGTGCTCACCATCGTCTTCCTGTGGATGTTCGTCTCGGACATGAACCGCTACGTCGCCCTGGCGTTCTATGCGGTCGCCGCGGTGACGGACTTCCTGGACGGGCAGGTGGCGCGCCGCACCCAGACCGTCAGCTGGGTGGGCAAGGTCATGGATCCCATCATGGACCGCGTGCTGCTCTTCACGGGTGTCCTGGGGCTCATCATCACCGGCGAGCTCCCCGTGTGGGTGGCCTGCTTCGTCATCGGCCGCGACGTCTACCTCTTCCTGGGCGGGCTGCGCCTGCAGCACTACCGCCGCCGTCCGGTGGACGTGGTCTTCGTGGGCAAGGCGGCGACGGCGCTCCTCATGTTTGGCTTCTGCGACCTCTTGCTGGGCCTTCCCGTCGTGCGGGGGCTGGGGGTCACCAGCCTCGGCTGGCTGCCCGGCCTCAACCATGACCCCGCCTGCATGGGCATCTTCTTCGTGTACGCGGGGCTCCTCTGCTCCCTGCTCGCCGTCCTCGAGTACACCAGGACCGGCATCGCCATCAGACGAGATGCCCTTGCGTCCAGGGCGGAGGACGGCGAGGGCCGATGAGGCCCGCCGGCACCTGGGGCACGTTCGGACGGGGGACATCCCGCATCGTCCTTGGCGCGTCCCTCGCCCTCGTTCTCGCGGTCCTGTGCTTCCTGGCCCTGCCTGCCCCCGCGTTCGCGGTCGAGCCCCCCAGGCTCAGCGAGGCCAGGAGCTACGAGGTCATGGACCAGGACGGCAACGTCCTCTTCGCCCAGGACGCCCAAGAGCACATGGCAATGGCGTCCATCACCAAGGTTATGACGGCCATGGTGGCCCTCGACTCGGGCAGGTCGCTCGACGGCGCCTGTACGGTCGTCGATGGCAGCTACGAGGAGGGTGCCCAGCTCACGGGGTGGAAGCAGGGAGATGCCCCCACCCTGCGCGACCTGATGATGACCATGCTCGTGTACTCGGGCAACGACTCCGCGGACGACGTCGCCATCAACGTCGCGGGCAGCACGGACGCCTTCGTGGGGCTCATGAACAAGAAGGCCGCCGAGCTGGGCATGGGGGACACGCACTTCGCCAACCCGCACGGGCTCGAGCAGGACGGGCACTACTCCTGCGCCCACGACCTCGTGGTGATGGGCCGCTACGCGCTCGAGCACTACCCCTTCATAGCGCAGGCCGTCATGACGCGCAGCTACAGCTGCGTGGTGGCGGGCAAGGAGCGGACCTTCGAGTCGACCGACGACCTCATGGAGAGCTACGGCGGCCTCTGCGGCATCAAGACCGGCGCCGTGGAGGCGGGGACCACCTTCCTGGGCTCGTCGCGCCGCCACGGCCTGCAGCTCTTCAGCTGCGTCCTGGGCTGCCAGACGCACGAGGGCCGCTTCACGGACACGGCCGCCCTCATGGACTGGGCCTACGACGAGTACCTGGGCCAGGTCCACCTGGCGCGCAGCAGCTGGCCCATCCGCGTGAGCGGCTGGGCACTCGGCTTCTGGGGCAAGGTCGTGGTCACGCCGGAGTGGAGCGTGGGCGGGCGCTGCTACCGCGGCCAGCCCGTCTCGTACTCCACGACCCTGCGCGGGGAGGGCGAGCTCTGCGACCTGGGAGGGCCCTTCGGCTACTCCTCCTGGACCCAGGACGGGCGGAGCGTGGCCGTAAGCTGCCTGCGCGGAAGCTTGCGACCCGTGAGCGTGCCGGCCTTCTCTCCCTTCGAACTGCCCCTCTTCTTCGACGTGACCCAGCTCATGGGCGCGTAGTCTGGATGTGACCTGCATGCTGCAGAGCGAACTGCACGAGGAGCACCTGCTCCTGGGAGCGAGCTTCCCCGAGGGGAAGGCGCCGCTCCTGGGGCCCGTCTCGTATGTCACGGAGGGTGCGGACGACCCCTTCCGCGGGGGCTGCGCCCTCTGCGACCTCACGGGCACGCTGGTGCTCCTCGCCTCCGGCGGTCCGGCCAGCTCCTGGGCGCAGGCCGCGTTCGCGGGCGAGCGCCTTGCGGTGGGGGAGTGCTCCTTCCAGCCGGCGCTCCTGGGCGACGGCTCCCTGGCGTCGATTCCCCTCCTGGGGCGCACCGGCGACGACGAGTACGCGATCTGGGACCTGAGCCCGCGCTCCCAGACCCTGAGCGCCTGGCTGTCGTTCCTGGCCAACGTCGAGCAGGGGGGCTACAAGCCCTACGAGGGCCTGGGGACCGAGGACGTCACGGACCGGCTCGTCCCGCTCGCGCTCTGGGGAGACTCCGCCGAGGCCGTCCTCAGGGACTACCTGCCGGGCGAGGACACGCTTCCCGCGGCGGGCAGGCTCGGCGAGCTCCTCCTGGACGGGCGGATAGGCTGCCTCGTCGCACGGCTGCCGCTCGCGGGGGAGGACTGCTCCCTCCTCATGGTGCCGCCCACGCTCGTGCGCAGGCTCTGGAGGAGCCTCCTCTCCTTCGGTTCGGTGACGCCGGTGGGGCACGGGCGCGTCCTCTCTCGCCTGAGGGAGGCGCTGCCCTGGGCGGGCTGGCTCGCCCAGGCAGACCGCGTGACCCCCACAGGGGGCGAGCTCGACGGCCAGGGGCTCCTGCGCAAGACGGACGACTTCGTGGGCGCGCGCGGCCTGCGTTCGTAGATAATCGGATGGGCGCCCGGGCGTGCGCCCGGGACCCGAGGGAGGGAGAGATGCCATGGGATACGACTTCGAGACCCATGTGAGCCGAGAGAACACCGGGTCGGCGAAGTGGGACGCCATGTACCGGCGCAACCCCCGCGTGGGGCACGAGATCGTGCCCCTCTCCGTCGCGGACATGGAGCTGCCCAACCCGCCCGAGGTGATCGACGCCCTGAGGTCCTACCTGGACGACGCCATCCTCGGCTACACCGAGCCCACCGACGCCTTCTACGACGCGTGCATAGGCTGGCAGGCGCGCCACCACGGCTGGACGCCGGCGCGCGCCTGGCTGGTCACCTCGCCAGGGGTCGTACCGGCCATCTTCAACGCCGTGAGCTCGCTCACCGAGGAGGGCGACGGCGTCATCATCCAGCCGCCTGTGTACTACCCCTTCCGCATGGCAGTGGAGCGGACGGGGCGCACGCTGGTCACCAACCCCCTGAGGCGCGTCGAGCTCGAGGAGGGCGGCCACTCCTACGAGATGGACTTCGAGGACCTCGCCCAGAAGGCGGCCGACCCGAGGAACCGCATGCTCGTGCTCTGCAGCCCGCACAACCCCGTGGGGCGCGTCTGGAGGGCCGACGAGCTCAGGCGCCTCCTTGACATCTGCGTGCAGAACGACGTCATCGTGGTGAGCGACGAGATCCACGACGACCTCGTGATGCCCGGGCACGCTCACACGACCATCATGCGCGTGGCGGAGGCGGGGGAGTATGACCACATCCTGGTCTGCACCGCCCCCTCGAAGACCTTCAACCTGGCCGGCTGCCAGGCGTCCGCCATCTACATCCCCGACGAGGCCCTGCGCGAGCGCTTCGAGGAGGGCTTCGCCAAGGTGCCGCTCCTGGAGCTCAATGCCTTCGCCTACGTGGCCACCCAGGCTGCCTACACCAGCTGCGACGAGTGGCTCGAGCAGCTGATCGGGCTCGTGTGGGCGAACTACCAGATGCTCAGGGGCTTCCTCGCCGCGTACCTGCCCGAAGTCGAGCTCTACCCGCTCGAGGGGACCTACCTCGCCTGGCTCGACTTCGGCTCCTGGGGGCTCTCGAAGGAGGAGCTCGAGGCCTTCATGTGCGAGGACGCCCTGCTCTTCCCCGACGAGGGCTCGATGTTCGGCCCCGAGGGCGACTGCTTCGAGCGCCTCAACCTCGCCTGCCCCACCGACGTGCTGGAGGCCGCCCTCGAGCGGCTCGTGCACGCCGCCCGCGAGCGCAGGCTGGGCGCCTTCTCGGGGGGAGACGAGCCGGGGGACGCGCGATGAAGTACTCCATCCACGCGCCGGGCGTCCCCGACGCGGCGGGGCCCTACTCCCAGGGGACCACGGCGGGGCGCCTCGTCTTCGCCGCGGGACAGGTCGCTGTCGACCCCGACGACCCCACGCGCATCGTGGAAGGCGGTGCCGCCGCCGAGGCCGAGAGGATCATCGCCCTGGTGGCGTCGCTCCTCTCCGAATGCGACTGTACCCTCTCCGACGTCGCCCAGACCACGCTCTACCTGACGGACCTGGACGACCTCCCCGCGGTCGACGAGGTGTACGGGCGCCACTTCGTGACGCCCGCCCCCGCCCGCTCCGTCGTCGAGGTCGCCCGCCTGCCCCTGGGCGCGCTCGTCGAGATGGACTGCGTCGCCTGCAGGTAGCCCAGGCGCAAGCGCTATGATGGTCTACGTACACTCCACATCGAGGGGAGCCGCCTTGACGTCCACAAACAACAGCCCCGAGATGGGCGCGACCGAGATCTTCCGCATGCCTTCCTCCGACTCCACCTCGCCCGACCTCATGGACCAGGCGAGGCCGTCGAGTCCCACGCTCTCAATCGTGAAGGGGCCCCAGACTGGTTCCGTCTTCGAGCTGAGCGAGGACGAGATTAGCATCGGCCGTGACCCCAACAGCTCCGTCTTCCTCAACGACATGACGGTGTCGCGCCGCCATGCGCGCATCGACCTCAGCGGACTCGCCTCCGGATTCGCCACCATCGAGGACCTGGGCTCGCTCAACGGCAGCTGGGTGGATGGCGCCATCGTCAACCGCGCCATGCTCAAGGACGGCTCCACGATCCAGATCGGCACCTTCCGCATGGTGTTCCACACCAACCAGAAGCCGACCAGGATCGAGACCGGGAACTAGGCCATGCCCGACGCCGGATACCTGACGATCGGCAAGGTCGTTCGCAAGCTGCAGGCGCAGTACCCCGACCTCTCCATCTCGAAGGTGCGCTACCTCGAGGACGAGGGGCTGCTCGACCCGTCGCGCACGCCCTCGGGCTACCGCCTGTACTCGCAGCATGACGTGCATCGCCTCGAGACCATCCTCTACCTCCAGAAGACCCGCTTCCTGCCCCTCTCCGTGATCAAGGAGCGGCTCGAGGGCAACGGCTCCGGGCCGGTGGGGGAGCAGGACGAGGCATTGGGGCTCCCCAGCTCGCTGCGTCTTCCCAACGAGGACGAGGAGCTTGCGAAGAAGCTCCACCCCATCGACCGCATGCCCGAGGTGCTGGGCATGTCGGTGAGCTTCGTGCGCCAGCTCTCGGACGCGGGCCTCATCGCGCTCAAGAGGTCGCCGCACGGCCGCGACCTGGTGGACGGGAAGGACTTCCCGCTCATCAGGGCCTGCGACGAGCTGCGCCACTTCGGCATCGGCCCCAAGAACCTGAGGCAGTACGTCACGGCCGCCAATCGCGAGAGCGCCATGTTCGAGCAGGCGCTCATCGTGTTCGCCCGCAAGGGCGGAGGGGTCCAGATGGAGCTCACCAGCGAGAGCCGCCAGCAGTTCGAGCAGGCGTTCCGCCAGATGCTGAGCCTCACCGGCAACGTGCGGGAGGCGCTCATCCGCAGGCAGGTCTCGCAGACCTTCAGCCAGATGGAGGACAGACAGGACTAGCGCGTCGCCCACCAGGACGACCAAGACGAGAGGAACAGACGTGTCCGACCGCAAGCTCGAAAGCTACATCGTCGACATCCCCGACTACCCCGAGCCGGGCGTGATCTTCAAGGACATCACCCCGCTCCTGGCGGACCCCGAGGGGCTGGCGTCGGCCGTTGACCAGATCGCAGAGCACTACGAGGGCGCCGGCATCACCAAGGTCGTAGGCGCCGAGGCCCGCGGCTTCCTCATCGGCGCCCCCGTCGCCTACAAGCTCGGCGCCGGGTTCGTCCCAGCCCGCAAGCCTGGCAAGCTCCCCCGTGCCGTCTACTCCGAGACCTACTCCCTCGAGTACGGCACCGACGAGCTGCAGATACACAAGGACAGCGTCCGCGACGGCGACAAGGTCCTCATCGTGGACGACCTGGTTGCCACGGGCGGCACCGCCGTCGCCACCGCGCGACTGGTCAAGAAGGCGGGGGCCGAGGTCGTGGGCTTCTCCTTCATCCTCGAGCTTGCCTTCCTGGACCCCCGCAAGACCATCGCCGAGTCATTCGACCAGGAGGTGTTCACCCTCGTCCAGGTGAAGTAGGTACGGACCTCCCGTCCGCTTTTGCAGGGGTTTCAGGCCGGTGGCCGTTCTGTGGAATGGCAGTCGGCCCCTTGCCGGAATCATAGAATTGACGGGACTAGCCTACGAAAGGAAATGCTCATGCCCAAGAGCCCATTGGCTCGTTCCTTCGGACGCAGGGCCGCCACGGCTGGCCTGGCCGCAGTCCTGGCCACTGCCGGGCTGCTCCCCACCATGGCCCTCGCCGATCCGCAGTCCGACCTGGCCCAGGCGTCCGCGACCATATCGTCCCTAAGCTCGGAGGCGTCCTCGCTGGAGCAGAGCCTGCAGAGCCAGACCGCTGAGCTCGAGCAGACCCGCTACCAGATCGGCCAGAAGCAGAGCCAGATCGAAGAGACCCAGCAGCAGCTCCAGACTGCCAAGGGCGAGCTGGGCACCACGGTGCGAAGCTCGTACAAGAACGGCTCCGTCTCGCTGCTCCAGATAGCGCTGGGCTCCAACAGCATCGGCGACTTCGTCCAGAACGTCTACTATGCCGGCAAGGTGAGCTCGGCGCAGGCCCAGAGCATCGCCCGCGTCAACGACCTCCAGGGCCAGCTCAAGGGCGAGGAGGAGGAGCTCGAGAGCCGCCAGCAGGGGCAGCAGGCCGCAGTCGACAGCCTCAACTCCCAGGTTGCCGAGTACAACTCCAAGCTCGAGCAGGCGCGCTCGTACTACAACAGCCTGAGCGCCGAGGTCCAGGAGCAGCTCGCGGCCCAGGCCGCGGCCGAGCGGCAGCAGGCCCAGGAGAGCGGGGGGCAGGCCTCTGCCGTGAGTCAGGTCATCAGCGAGGCGCACGACGGCGGCACATCGTCTGAGGCGACCCAGGCGGCGGAGACACCCGCCCAGGCCGAGCAGCAGGATGACGCCCCCTCCCAGGGTCAGGCTCAGAGCCCGTCCCAGGACGAGACACCCCAGCAGCAGCCCCAGACCCGGCAGGCGACCCAGGAGGAGCCAAGCACCTCGAAGAACGGCGGCGCCTCGGGCGGCGGTCTCTCCACGGCCTACTCCATGATCGGCGTGCCCTATGAGTGGGCTGGCGCATCCGCCAGCGGCGTGGACTGCTCCGGCTTGGTCTGCTACAGCTACGGCTACGCCCGCGGCCGCACCACCTACGACATGATCGACTCGCTCAAGTCCACGGGAGACTGGAAGACCAGCATGGACGAGCTCCAGGTGGGCGACCTCGTCTTCCCGAGTGACGGTCACGTGGGCATCTACATCGGCGGCGGCCAGATGATCCATGCGCCGTATCCCGGCCGCACGGTGTGCATCGCCAGCGTGTACAGCTTCATCGGCGGCGGCAGCTACTAGCAGCCGGCAGCCCTTTGGAACTCGACGACGGGCGGGGGCGGACCAGACGGTTCGTCCCCGCCCGTGGCATGCGTATGATGTTGGGTCGTCCGGTCTTTGGGCAGTTGGTCTTATCTCGACGATTGGCACGGGGCCGCCGCGGCGGCCAGCAGGGGAGGTCACGCGCAGGTGTTCGCAGACACGATGCAGGGGGAGGTCAGGAGGCGCTTCTCGCGTCGCTTCCAGATAGACATGGTCTGGGAGGGCGCGCTGGTGGGAATAGCGGGCGGGGGAGTGGTGACCCTCTACCGCATGGCGCTCACGAGGGCGGAGCACATCCTGAGGGGGCTCCTGCCCACCTTCTTCTCCTCCGGCCTCGGGCTGCTGGGATTCGCCGCCCTCGTGCTCGCCTGCTGCCTCGTCGTCGCCGCGCTCGTTCGCTGGGAGCCCTACACCTCGGGTTCGGGCATCCCGCAGACGGACGCCGAGGTCATGGGCCGCATGGACATGCCCTGGCACCGCGTCCTCCTCGCGAAGTTCAGCGAGGGCGTGCTTTGCGCCCTCGCCGGCCTCTCGATGGGCAGGGAGGGTCCCAGCGTGCAGCTGGGGAGCATGGGCGGCAAGGCCGTCTCGCGCCTGCTCAGGAGGAACAGGGGAGAGGAGCGCCTCCTTGTCACCTGCGGGGCCGCCGCGGGCATGTCCGCCGCCTTCAACGCGCCGCTCACGGGCGTGCTCTTTGCCATAGAGGAGATCCACAAGGAGTTCGCGCCGTCGCTCATCGTGTCCGCCATGGCGAGCGCCGTGGCGTCGGACTTCCTCGTGTCACAGGTCCTGGGCGTGCAGCCCGTGCTCAAGCTCGCCTTCATCAAGGACATCCCGCACGACTACTACCTCTATGTCGTTGCCCTGGGCGTGCTCTGCGGGCTCGCGGGTGCCGTCCACAATCGCGGCATGTTCGCATGTACCGAACGCCTGTTCGCTAAGATGGGGGAGTTGCCCCTGCAGCTCAGGCTCGCGATTCCCTTCGCGCTGGCCATTCCCGTCGCCTACGCCATGCCCGAGCTGCTCTGTGGCGGCGACGCCATCGTGGAGCTTCTCTCGGCCCCCGCGGCCGTGCCCCTGGGGACCTTGGCCCTGCTGCTCCTGGGAAAGTACCTCTACACGACGGTCTGCTTCGGGGCGGGGACGCCCGGTGGCACGCTGTTCCCGCTCTGCGTCATGGGGATGCTCTGCGGAGCCGTCTTCGCAGCCTGCCTGACCCGCGTCACGGGCGTCCAGTCGCTCTTCATGGCCAACTTCATGGCCTTGGGCATCGCAGGGCTCTTCGCGTCGGTCGTGAGGGCCCCCGTGACGGCCGTGGTGCTCGCCTTCGAGCTCACGGGCAGCATGGACGCGCTGCTCTCGGTCTCCATCGTCTCCATCGTCTCGTACGTCGTCGCCAACCTCACCAAGACGGACCCGTTCTACGAGAGGCTGCTCTCCAGGCTTCTCGATCTGACGCCCGTCGACCCCTCCGCCAACGGCGAGCCAGGCGAGAAGGTCCTCCACACCTATACCGTGGGTGCGGGCAGCAAGCTCGAGGGTCGCACCCTCAGCGAGGTGGGCTGGCCCGACGACTCGCGCATCGTCACGGTGTCCCGCGCGGGAGTGGACATCGTTCCCAGCGGAGAGACCACCCTCGAGGCCCTGGACGAGATCCTCGTCATCATGAACACCGACACTGAGGTCGAGACCCAGGAGCTGATCCTGGACTACTGCCGCAGCTCGCTCGCCACGGGCAAGATTCCGCGCATCGGCTAGCTGCCTGCAGGGCTTGGCCCGGAGTCACTCTGCCCATGCGAGCCCAACGGCGAGCCCCAATCTTGCGATCGTGGACAGAATCGACGCGGGATGGGCGGAAAACTGTCCACGATGGCATAGTCGGGCCAGCGGACAGCCGGACTTGTCGCCGTCGGCACGTCAGAGGTGAGGTAGGGGCCGTCGCCAAGAGAGCCCCCAGAGAAAGGCGAGAGTCTCTTCTACTTTACATAAGATATATTATCACGGTTATAGGGGAGAAGAGAAGGACGCCCCCGCCTAGAGGCTCCTCTGGACGGGAGCATTCCTGTGGATGCGATGGCACGAGGCCGCGAGGGCCTGCTTGCCGGCCTCAGCAGTCTATGGGCTGTCCCAGGTAGGAAGCGACGCTCGTGGCGGCGACGGCGCCGTCCGAGGCTGCCGTGATGATCTGGCGCAGCGGTGTCTGGCGCACGTCGCCCGCGGCGAAGAGTCCGGGCAGGCTCGTCTCCATGCGCTCGTTGGTGACGATGTAGCCGCGCTCGTCCACGTCGACCGACTGGCTCACGAGTTCGGAGGCCGGGATGCGACCCACGAACACGAAGACGCCAAAGCTGCCCTCGTCGAACTCCTCCACGTGGACGTCACCGGTGAGGTTGTCCCTGAAGCTGACGCTCTTGAGGAGCTTGTCCCCGTCGACCTTCACGATGGAGGTGTTGAAGCGCACGGAGACCCTCTCGTTCTGCTCGACCTGCCGCTGCACGGCCGCCTGGGCGCGCAGGTGGTCCTTGCGCACCACCATGGTCACGTGGTCGGCGAACTTGGCGAGGAACAGGGCCTCCTCGGCGGCCGAGTTGCCCCCGCCTATGACGAAGACCTGCTTGCCGCGGTAGAACATGCCGTCACAGGTGGCGCAGTACGAGACGCCGTGCCCACGGAACTCGTCCTCGCCCTCGAAGCCGCCCGGGCGCGGGGTCGCGCCGCCAGCAATGATGACGGCACGTGACTCGTAGCTCACGTCGGACGTGACGACGGCGAACCTGCCCGTCCGCTCGTCCTTGGAGATTGACTCCACCTTGCCCATGACCACGCTTGCGCCGAGTTCCTCGGCCTGCCTCTGCATGGTATCCGTCAGGGTGAAGCCGTCGGTGTGCGGGACGCCGGGGTAGTTGTCGACCTCGCTGGTGAGGATGATCTGGCCACCCACGGCCTCCTGCTCCAGGGTCACGGCGTCGAGCAGGGCTCGCGCCGAGTAGATGGCGGCGGAGAGGCCCGCAGGGCCCGCTCCGACGATTACGAGGTCCTTCTGCTGCTTCTGGGACATGGGTTTCTCCCCTCATGGTCTTGTTCGACGTGTCAATACTACCCTATTCAATCGCGCACGATACAACATATGGGAACTTCATGACAACAATTCGTCGCCAGCTTGCGACAAGACACCCGAACACGAGGGGGCGTCCCGGCACTTTGCCGAGGCGTCCCGGGAAGACCATGGGGCCTGAGCTGGGGATTCTCTCCCCTACTCCACCTTCTCGGCGCGTGGGAGGATGAGGTTGAGCAGTATGCCCACCAGGGTGGCGGTTGCCATGCCGGGCAGCGTGTAGGAGCCCAGGGGGATGGCGATGCCGGAGGTCTCCATGCCGACGCCCAGGATGATGACCACGGAGGCGATCATGAGGTTGCGGTTCTCGTCGAAGTCGACCTTGTTGGTGACCAGCATGCGCAGGCCGTTGGAGGCGATGAGGCCAAAGAGCAGGAGGCTCACGCCGCCCATGACGGGCACGGGGATGGAGTTGATGAAGGCGGCGAGCTTGGGGCAGAACCCGCCCACGATGAGGGCGAAGCCCGCCGCGTACCAGAAGACCTGCGTGGAGTAGACGCGCGTGACGCTCATGACGCCGATGTTCTCCGCGTAGGTGGTGGTGGGAGGGCCGCCCAGGAAGCCCGAGATGACGGTGGAGATGCCGTCACCGGCAAGGGAGCGCGGGAGCATCTCGCAGTAGTCCTTTCCCACGATCTCCCCCACGGCAAGGAGGTGACCGATGTGCTCGATGACGACGACGATGGCCACAGGCGCAATGAGCGCGATCGCACCGGGGTCGAAGTGGGGCATCTGCACGGGGGGCAGGCCGACCCAGGCGGCGTCGGCGACGCTCTGGAGGTCGACGAGGCCCAGGAACGCGGCGACCACGTATCCCACGATGATGGCGAGCAGGATGGGAAGGGTGCCCAGGATGCCACCCATGCTCGAGAACACGACGGCGGCGACGAGGGTTATGGCGGCGACTGCGGCACCCTCGGCCACGAAGGCGTCGGTCGAGGAGTTGAGCGCCATCTTGACCGCCGTGGCGGAGAGGCCCACGCCGATGACCACCATGACGGCGGCGACGAGCACGGGCGGGAGCAGGCGGTCGAGCCATCCCGTGCCCACGAGCTTGATTATCCCGGCCACTGCCAGGAACACGAGGCCCGCCACCACGACGCCGGAGAGCGCGGTGTTGAGGTTGCCGGTGGCGGCGGTCGCCGCGAGGATCGGGCTGATGAAGGCAAAGGAGCTGCCCAGGTAGCTCGGGATCTTGTTGCGCGTCACGAGCAGGTAGCAGATGGTGCCGATGCCCGAGCACATGATGGCCACGTTGGGGCTGAGCCCGGTCAGGACGGGAACCAGTACGGTCGAGCCGAACATGCTCATCATGTGCTGGACTCCCAGGGGAATGGCGCGACCCACCGACACGCGGTCGTCGACCCCGATGACCTCTCTCTCTTTCTTGTTCAAGCAGCGCTCCTCTCCGTCTTGCGTACGGCATCCGTGCAATGGATGCCCATGAAAAAAGGGACCCGGCTCACCGGGCCCCGAGGTGCCAGGGACTCTAGGCAATCAGGAAGTATACAAGGAACGCGGCCGCTGCGACCCACATGAGCGGCTTCACCTTCTTGATGTTGCCCGTGGCTGCGGCGACGAGCACGTAGGCGATGAAGCCCAGGCCGATGCCGCTCGAGATCGAGTACGTCAGCGGGATGCCGGCGATGATCATGAACGCGGGGAAGCCCTCGAGGATGTTGCCCCACTCGATCTCTGCCGCCTCGCTCATCATGAGGTAGCCGACCATGACGAGGGCACCGCAGGTGGCTGCGGAGCTGACGACGCTGATGATGGGGGCGAAGAACGCCGCGACCACGAAGAGGAGGCCGGTCACGACGGAGGTGAGCCCCGAGCGGCCGCCGTCGGCGGCACCCGAGGCGGACTCGACGAAGGTGGTGATGGACGAGGCGCCGAAGAAGCCGCCCGCGGCTGCGGCCACGGAGTCGACGATCAGGATGGGCCTGATGTCCTCGACGGTTCCGTCATCGTTAAGGAACTCGCCCTGCTTCGCCACGGCCATGGCGGTGCCCATGGTGTCGAAGAAGTCGGACATCATGAGCGAGAAGGCGAACACGAGCAGGACGGGCGTGGTGATGACCTTCGCAATGCCCATGACCCCGGTCTCGTCGACCTGGAAGGGGGCACCGAAGGTGCTGAAGTCGAGGCCCGACACTATGCCCGCCGGAGCGGCGGTGACCCCGAGGGGGATGCCCGCCAGGACCGCGACGATGATGCCCAGGAGCAGCGCTCCCTTGATCTGGAGGCATTGGAAGACGACGGTGGCGACGATCGAGACGAGGCCCACGATGAACAGGGGGTTCGAGATGTCCCCGAAGCTCACGAGGGTGGACTCGTTGGCGACGATGATGCCGGCGTTGGCCATGCCTATCATGGCGATGAAGATGCCGAGGCCCACCGAGATCGCGTGACGCAGAGATATGGGGATGGCGTCCATGATAGCCTCGCGCAGGCCACAGAGCACCAGGGCGAGGATGGCGACGCCCTCGATGAAGATGACCGCCATGGCGGCGTGCCAGTCTCCGCCCGCGACCTCGGTCAGCGTGAAGGCGACGACGGCATTGATGCCCATGCCGGAGGCGCAGGCAAGCGGGCGGTTAGCGAAGACGCCCATGCAGATGGTCATGATGCCGGCGCCCAGGCAGGTGGCCGTGACGGCAGCCGATGCGGGGACCCCGGCGGCGGAGAGCAGCGATGGGTTGACGGCGATGATGTATGCCATCGCAAGGAAGGTCGTGAGGCCCGCACGGGCCTCCTGGCCCAGGCTGGACCCTCTCTCGCGCAGCTTGAAGAACGACTCCATGACTACCCCTCCTTCCGCACCCATTTCTCTGCGTCGCCTGGACCGTGGATGCATCGGGAGCAAGCAACGTCGGCCTGGTGGGACCCTATGCTCCCGAGGACCCAAACCCCCCGGAACCCCGGTCGGTCTGGTCGAGCTCGTCGACCTCGACCAGCCGAACGAGAGGGACCCTCTGGATGACGAGCTGGGCTATGCGCTCGCCCTTCGCGATGGCGATTGGCCTCTTGGGATCGAGGTTGATGGCGCAGACCTTGAGCTCCCCGCGGTAGTGGGCGTCGATGAGGCCGGGGGTGTTTGCCATGGAGAGCCCCTCGCGCAGGGCAAGGCCGCTTCTTGGCTGGACGAAGCCGGCGTAGCCCTCGGGGATGGCTATGGCGAGTCCCGTCGAGACCAGGCGGCGCTCGAGGGGCTCGAGGACCACGTCCTCGTTGGACCTGAGGTCAAGCCCGGCATCGCCCGCATAGGCATAGCTGGGTAGGTCGACCGAGGGGTCGAGCCTCTTGATGGGAAGTTCGATCCTGTCGTCACTCATTGATGAGGCTCCGTAACTCTTGGCTGAACTCGTCCAGGTCCTTGAAGTCGCGGTAGACGGAGGCGAAGCGCACGTAGGCTACCTTGTCGATGTCAACGAGGCGCTGGAGGACCATCTTGCCCAGCTCCTCCGAGGGAACCTCCGACCTGCCGTGGTCACGCATCTCGCTCTCTATGCCGTCGATGAGGGCACCGAGCCTGTCCACGGGCACGTCGCGCTTCACGGTCGCGGCAAGGAGGCCGCGCATGACCTTCTGTCGGTCGAAGGTCTCTTTGTGACCGTCCTTCTTGACGACCATCAGGGGCATCTCTTCCCTGCGCTCGTAGGTCGTGAAGCGCTCGCCGCAACGTATGCACTCGCGCCTGCGTCGGATGGCGTCGTTACTCTCGGACGGTCTCGAGTCAACGACCTTGGATTCCTCGCAACCACACTTTGGACAGCGCATGTTCCTCCCCTGACGTCATTCTCATAAGGAAAGATAACACAGGAAACCCAGAGATTCGGCACAGAAGGGACATACGGATGCCCCTCCCCCCACGAACGCAAGGGAGGAGGGGCGAGCGGAGGGCTCAGGACCTGGGCTACCGGCCTTGGGGCACGACGAGCGACTGGCCTGGTTGGAGGGGTCCCGCACCAAGGTCGTTGTGCGCGTCGATCCAGCGCGAGACCGCCGCGGTGTCCGCGCCGTCGACGTCGATGCGACTCGCTATGCCCCATACGGAGTCCCCTTCCTGCACGGTGACGCTCGCGGGAGAGACGTCGGCGAAGGCAGACTCGAACGCGGCCTGCCGGCGTTCCTGGACAAGCACGCCTCCCACGAAGAGGAGCATCCCCACGGCGACGGCGACGGCGAAAAACGAGACCGAAGCCATGAGGGGGAGCCCATGGCCCGTCGTGTCGCGCCCGCGCTCGTCGACTCCCCTGCCGCCCTCGTGGACGACGAGGCGTGGCCTACCGTTGGCCTGGAGCTTGAGCGCGAGAGACCCCTCGCAGCCGTAGCCCGCCTGACCCGCGTAGATCTTCGCCGTTTCCATCCTTGCTTCCTTCCCTCGTGGCTGACGACGTAGTTATACGGGGAGCCCGGGACATAAATGGCCGCTTCAAAACTCAGAACGCATGTACTATACTAGGTACGTACAGTTGTTCGGTCAAGCAAAAACAGAACATGTGTTTCTCTCGCGGCAAGGCCTATTCACAGGAGGAGTGGACATGCCCAAGGACCGGCTCAGCAAGAGGCAGGCTGCCATCTACGAGTACATCTGCTCCTACACGGGCGAGCACGGCTACCCGCCCTCGGTGAGGGAGATCGGCTCCGCCGTGGGGCTTGCCTCCCCCTCTACCGTCCACATGCACCTCAAGGTCCTGCAGGAGCGGGGGCTCATCAAGAGGGACTCCAAGAAGCCCCGCACCATCGAGGTCGTCACCGAGGAGCCGACTGCGACGCATGAGGGCGTACGGCTCGCCGAGGTTCGCCAAGACCCCAGCAGCGGCATCACCTCGCTGCCCCTCGTCGGCCGCGTGGCCGCGGGCCAGCCCATCCTTGCCGAGCAGAACGTGGAAGAGTCTCTCTCCCTTCCCACCAGCATCGTGGGTGACGCCAGTTCGTTCATCCTCAGGGTCCATGGCAGCTCGATGATCAACGCCGGCATCTTTGACGGCGACCTCATCGTGGTGAGGGAGCAGCGTGACGCCCATGACGGAGAGATCGTCGTGGCCCTCATCGATGACTCCGCCACCGTGAAGACCTTCTACAGGGAGAAGGACCGCATCCGCCTTCAGCCCGAGAACGACAGCATGGAACCCATCTACGCGAAGAACCCCGCCATCTTGGGCAGGGTGACCGCACTGATCAGGTCTCTGTGACGCCGTCCGCCCGCTGCGAGCGGGCTTGTCCGGCAGCCGCTGGCGAGGACGGGGGCGCATCGCCTGCGCACAGGCGCATACGCGCCCTCGATGCGCTGAGGGGTCTCGCGGTCGTCTCCATGGTGCTCTTCCACCTCTGTTACGACCTGCGCTACCTGTGTGGCGTCGGGATGCCGTGGTTCGGCGGATTCTCGCAGGACCTCTGGCGTGCCAGCATCAGCTGGACCTTCCTCCTCATCGCGGGAGCCATGTGCCCGCAGTCGAGGAACAACCTCAGACGGGCCCTTCGCTACCTTGCCTGTGCCGCCCTCGTCTTCGTGGCAAGCCTCCTGGCCGGCGTGGACACACCCATAAGCTTTGGCATCATCTTCTGCATGGGCGCAAGCACGCTGGCCGCATGGCTCGTCTCGGAGCTGGGACTTCCGAGGGGCAGGCCGGCCGAGGCCCTCCTGCTCTTCCTCGCCTTCCTCCTCGCCCTGGGCATCCCCTCGGGAGGCGTGGGGCTGGGCGACCGCGTGTGGATTGCGCTGCCCAGGGCCCTCTATTCCACCCCGTGGCTCTCTTGGCTGGGCTTCCCGGGACCCACCTTCGCCTCGGGGGACTACTATCCCCTGCTCCCCTATTCCCTGCTCTTCCTTTCGGGGGCGTCTCTCGGTGGGTGGCTCGTGGCGCGAGGGTATCCCGACTGGGCCTACGATGCCACCTGCCCTCCCCTGGAGTTCGTGGGCAGGCATGCGCTGGCCGTCTACCTCCTGCACCAGCCCCTCATCCTCATCGCCCTGGGCCTCTGGGCCTAGCTTCCGGCCACGTCCGAGGCGCGCACGACATAGGGGGCCAGGGTCTCTGCCATGCGACTCGACGCCCTGACCGTTGCCATGAGGCCCCCTTGGACGTATTCCTCGCGCACGACCTGACAGCGCTCGTGGACCATCTTCATGAGAAGCCCCTTGTCGTAGGGGACGAGCGCCGTGATTGTCACATCGTCACGTGACGCTTCCTGGGCGATGCGATAGAGCAGGCCGCGCAGGCCCCAGGAGTCAAGGGCAGAGAGCAGCACCGCGTCGGGATGCGAGGCAGAGAGCACGTTCCTCTCGTCCGCGTCCAGGAGGTCGCACTTGTTGTAGACGACGACGGAGGGAATCTTGTCGGACTCGATGTCGGCAAGCACGTCGTCCACGGCCGCGAGCTGCTTCCGTGCGTTGGAATCTGAGGCGTCCACGACCTTGAGCACGAGGTCGGCGGCCCTGACCTCCGCCAGGGTTGACTTGAAGGACTCGACCAGCGTGGTGGGCAGCTTCTGGATGAAGCCCACCGTGTCAGTGAGGGTGATCTTGCGTCCCTCCTCGAGCTCGAGCCTCCTCGTGGTGGGGTCGAGCGTCGCGAAGAGCTCGTCCTTCGCATAGACCTCCGAGCCTGTGAGCTGGTTGAGGAGGGTCGACTTGCCCGCGTTCGTGTAGCCCACAAGCGTGACGCGATAGATTCCGGAGTCCCATCGGGCCTTGCTCTGGACCCTACGGCGCCCTTCGAGCTCCCTGAGCTCGCGCCTCAGCCACGAGATGCGGTCGCGCACGAGGCGTCGGTCGACCTCGAGCTGACTCTCTCCCTGCCCGAAGCGGCTTCCGATGCCCCCTCGCGTCTGCTCCCCCACGAGGTGGCCCCACATGCCCCTGAGTCGGGGAAGGACGTACTGGAGCTGGGCGAGCTGCACCTGCAGGCGCCCCTCGTGCGTGGTCGCATGCTGGCCGAAGATGTCGAGTATGAGGGCCGTTCGGTCGATCACCTTGGTCGGCTCGCCCAGGATCCTCTCGAGATTCGACTGTTGCGAGGGGCTGAGCTCGTCGTCGAAGATGACGACGTCTGCGCTGAGGTTCCTCACGAGGCTGACGAGCTCCTGCGCCTTGCCGCTGCCTATGAAGGTGCGGGGGACGGGCGAGTCGAGGCGTTGCGTAACGGTGCTGACGACCTCGGCCCCGTCGGTCTTGGCAAGTCTTCCCAGTTCGGCCAGGGAGTCCTCGAGGGGCCAGCCTCCCCTTCCGAGGTCGACGCCCACGAGGATGGCACGCTCCGGGACGGGTACGGTGGAGAGGGGCTCGAACCGGCTCACAGCAGCCCTTCCCCCCTCAGGGTCTCGACGACCCGACGGGCCGCCTCGCCCTCGTCCAGACGGTCATAGTCGAGCGTGCTCGCTCGTCCGTCTCGCCTGATCCAGGCGATCTGGCGCTTGGCATAGCGCCGGGTCCTCCGCTTGATGGCGTCGACCGCCTCCTCGAGCGTGCAGTGCCCCTGCAGGTGGTCGATGAGCTCCTTGTAGCCTATGGCCTGGGCCGCCGTCTTTGAGAGCGCATGTCCCGTCCCCAGGAGGCCGCGTAGCTCGTCGAGGAGCCCGTCTGCCATCATCTGCCCGACGCGCGCGTCTATGCGCGCGTACAGCCTGGCGCGGTCCATGTGGATGGCGAAGATCCTGGTGCGGTAGTGCGGCTCGCGATGCTTGAGCCCCTCGTGCTTGGTGGCATAGGACTGGCCGAGGTCCACGAGCTCGAGCGCCCTCACGACGCGCTTGAGGTTGTTGGGATGGACGAGCTCCGCGCTGGCGGGGTCAAGCCTCCTGAGCTCGTCGTGGAGCGCCTGCGGCCCGTGCTTGCGCGCGAACTCCTCCCAGCGGGTCCTGCTCTGGCTGGCCCCCCCGGCGGGAAAGTCCATCTCGTCGATGACGGCGTCGAGGTAGAGCCCCGTGCCGCCACAGAGGACGGGCGCGCAGCCCTGCGTGATAAGCCCGTCGACGCAACGGCGCGCGTCCCTCTGGAAGAGGCTCGCGGAGTAGTCGTCCCAGGGGTCGCAGACGTCCACCATGAGGAGCGGGCAGCGCCTCTGGTCGGGCGGGGTCTTGGCGGTCCCCACGTCCATGCCGCGGTAGACCTGCATGGCGTCGACCGAGACGACGGATGACCCCAGCTGGAGCGCGACGCGCTCGGCGAGCGAGCTCTTGCCCGAGGCCGTCGGCCCCACGATGGCGATCACGGGGCCCGCGGGCGTCATCGTGCCTCGCCCACCATGGGACCGCGCAGGTACCAGGTCTTCGCCTCGTCCACGCGGACGTCGCAGAGCCTGCCCACGAGCTCGGGGGCTCGCCTTCCCTCGGGCAGGGGGAAGAGCACAGTCTGGCCCTTGGGACTCCTGCCCATCATCACGGCGTCGTTGCGCTTGGAGCTTCCCTCGACGAGCGTCTCCACGACCTGGCCTCGCTCCCTCTGGTTGGCAGCGAAGGCAAGCTCCTCGACAAGCTTGGCAAGGCGGTCGAAGCGGTCCTGTATCACCTCGCGGGGCGTGTCGTCCTCGATCTTGGCGGCAGGCGTGCCCGGGCGCCTCGAGTATATGAAGGTGAAGGCGGAGGAGAAACCCACCTCGCGCACGAGCGAGAGGGTGTCCTGGAAGTCCTCCTCGGTCTCGCCGGGGAACCCCACGATGAGGTCGGTCGAGAGGGCGATGTCCGGAATCGAGTCCCTGAGCTCGCGCACGAGATGCAGGTACCCCTCCCGGGTGTAGCTGCGATTCATGGCCTTGAGCACGCGCGTGCTGCCGCTCTGGACGGCCAGGTGGAGCTGGGGCATGACGGAGGGGACCTCTGCCATGGCGGCGATCGTCTGGGAAGAGAGGTCCTTGGGGTTGGACGAGGTGAAGCGGATCCTCTCGATGCCGGTCTTCCCCACCTCGCACAGGAGCTCGGCGAAGCGAGGCTTCCCATAGAGGTCCCGGCCATAGGAGTTCACGTTCTGCCCCAGGAGGGTGACCTCCCTCACGCCGTCCCTCACCAGGGACGAGCATTCGGTCACGACGCGTTCGAGGACGCGGCTGCGCTCGCGACCGCGCACATAGGGCACGATGCAGTAGGTGCAGAAGTTGTTGCAGCCGGTCATGATGGGCACCCAGGAGTGGAAGCCCTGCGCGCGCTTGCTGGGAAGGTCTGTCGAGAAGCCCCTGCCCTCCTCGCCGACGTCCACCTCGACCTCCCCGGGACGTCCCAGGGCGTCACAGAGGAGCTGGGGCAGCGATGCGAGGGCGGAGGTGCCGAACACCACGTCCACGTTGGGGATCTTCCGGGCGAGCTCGGCCCCGTCACGTTGCGCGATGCAGCCTCCGACGGCGACGACGCGCCTGCCGCTGGGGGGCGCGGGGAGCCTCACGAGGTTGGAGGCCTCGCCGTAGAGGTGCGTGTCGGCCTTCTCCCTCACGGAGCAGGTCATGAAGAGGACGATGTCGGCGTCGTCAGGGGAGTCGACCTGGATGCAGCCGCAGTCGTCTAGGAGGCCCGCGACCCTCTCGGAGTCGTGCAGGTTCATCTGGCAGCCGAAGGTCCTCACATGGTAGTTGAGCCCCACGAGCTGGGGTATGCGCGCCACTAGGAGATCATCTCCTGGGGCTCGGGATTCACGTGCGTCGCCGCCTGGGGGACGAGGCGGTGGACGTACACCGCGATCCTGATCGCCGTGCGCATCTCGCCGTTGATCTCTATGTCGGCGAAGGTGGGGGCGCAGGAGATGTCGACGCCCGTGGGGATGAGGAAGCCGCGGGCGATCGCGAGCGCCTTGATCGCCTGGTTGACGGCACCGGCGCCCACAGCCTGCATGTTGACCGGAACTCCGTCCTTGACCATGCCGGCGACCGCGCCTGCGACGGAGGCCGGAGACGACTTGCTAGAGACCTTCAGAAAATCCATCGATTGACTCCTGTGGAACGGGGGTGTCACGTTTGTCCGCAAGATGCTGCATTTTGCATATGGAGAACATTCTAGGTATTTTGCAGGAGATGCGAAAGGAGGTGCTAGTCCCCCTCGTCCACCTCGAAGGTCACGGTCACCCTGCCATGCGAAACCCGAACCCTCGGCTCTGACGCCAGGCTGAGGTAGTAGCGTTGCGCCAGAGGGGCGAAGTCCCTCTCCATCGTGCGCGAGAACTCGCCCAGGTCCTCGGGGGAGATGCGCAGGCCCCTCCGGTCGCGGGCGAGGTCCACCTTACGTCCAGCCCGGCTCGCACGGCGCGACTTCCGGAAGTGGCTGGCAACGCTCCGGACGGGGGTCACCTGACCAGCGAGGATGCGATGGGCCGTCCGCTCGGACATGTCGAGGCCGAGGGACGAGGAGACCTGGAGCAGCTCCCCGGCATCTGCCGCGAGCTTGAGGCGCTCGAGCACGGGCAGGTCGTCGAGCGAGTCGATGAAGAGCAGGGCGCTTCCCTCCACGCTCAGACGCACGTTGCTCCGTGCCGTGGCCACGATCTCGGCAGGAGACCCGAGGTAGAGCTCGCAGCCACGGTCCTCCTGGGAGAACTCGCAGCAGCAGCGGATGATGTTGCGAGGCCCCCTGAAGCCGAGGGAACCACCCTCGTCCTCGACGAGGGTGGGCCAGGTGGATTGGTCACTGCGCTCCTGGAGCGAGTCCACGTCGAAGACCGCCTGGATGCTCGAGCCCTTCTGGGGGGCCGAGTCCACGACGCGGGCGCTGAGGGCGTTCTCCCTGATGGAATAGAGCGCCATGCCACGGCCGTGCACTCCCCAGCGGTCCAGGTGGACGGAGTCGAGCTTGGAGGTGACGCGCGCGTCGAAGACGCGCTCGTGCATCTCGCGCGGTATGCCCGCCGCGTCGTCGAGCATGGTGATGGTCCGCACGGAGCCCTCGCGGGAGCTCGCCAGATAGATGTGGCGAGCTCCCGCGTCCCGGGCGTTGCGGAGCATCTCTATGACGGCGTCCTCGACCCAGCGAATGTCGTGCTTGGCCTGGCGCCGCTCCGCCTCGGCGACGCGAAGGCGGACGTAGCCCCCACCCAGGCTCTCCTCGACCTTGAGCGAGCGGTCGCCCCCATGGGAGGCGACGAAGCGCGCGAGGTCGGAGGGGTCCTGGGCCATGCTGCGTTCCTACTTGGCCACGCCGACGGCGCGGGACTCGCGGATGACGACGACGCGGACCTGGCCGGGGTACTGCATCTCGTCCTCGATCTGCTGGGCGATGTCGTGGGCAAGCACCGTGGCCTCGGCGTCAGAAATCTTCTCGGGCTCGACCATGACGTGAAGCTCGCGGCCTGCCTGCATCGCGTAGGTCCTCTCGACGCCATCGTGGGCGTTCGAGATCTCCTCGAGCTTCTCGAGGCGCTTGATGTAGGTCTCAGCGGACTCCCGGCGCGCACCGGGGCGGGCTGCGGAGATGGCGTCTGCCGCCTGGACGAGCACGTCCAGGACCGAGCTGGGCTCGACGTCCGCATGGTGCGCCTCGACGGCGTGGACGATCTCGGGCCTCTCGCCGTAGCGACGGCAGAGGTCGGCGCCTATCACGGCGTGCGGGCCCTCGACCTCGTGGTCGATGGCCTTGCCGAGGTCATGCAGGAGGCCCGCCCGCTTCGCGGGTGCCTCGGGGATGCCGAGCTCCGAGGCCATGATCCCGCAGAGGGCGGCGACCTGGACGGAGTGCGAGAGGACGTTCTGGCCGAAGGAGGTGCGGTAGCGGAGCGCCCCAAGGGTCTTCACTAGCTCGGGGTGCAGGTCATGGATGCCACAGTCGAAGGCGGCCTGCTCGCCGGCCTCCTGGACGCGCTCGGAGACGAGGGACTCCGCCTTCTTGTACATCTCCTCGATGCGAGCGGGGTGGATGCGTCCGTCCGCGATGAGGTTCTCGAGGGCGACGCGGGCGGTCTCGCGACGGACGGGGTCGAAGCTCGAGAGGATGACCGTCTCGGGCGTGTCGTCGATCACGAGCGAGACGCCCGAGACCTGCTCGAAGGTGCGGATGTTGCGCCCCTCGCGGCCGATGATGCGACCCTTGAGGTCGTCCGAGGGGATGTGGACGGAGGTGACGGTGATCTCTCCGGCCTGGTCCGCCGCGCAGCGCTGGATGGCGGTGGTCACGATCTCGCGGGCGGTCTTGTCGGCCTGGGCGCGCACGCGCTGCTCAGACTCCCTCAGAATCTGTGCCTCCTCGCGCACGGACTCGGCGCGCACGCGGTCGAGCAGCTCCTTGTGGGCGTCCTCGCGCGTGAGGTCGGCGATGCGCTCGAGCTCGGCGGACTGGCGCGCGACGAGGCCGTCGACCTCGACCTTGCGCTTGTCGAGCTGCCCCTGAAGGCTCGAGAGCTGGTGCTCCTTGCGGTCGAGCGAGTCGTTGCGCCTGTCAAGCGACTCCTCGCGCTGCATGATGCGGCCCTCGAGGGCCTGGAGCTCGGCCTTGCGGGCCTTCTCCTCCGCCTCCGAACGCTGCTTGAGCTGGAGTATCTCCTCGCGAGCCTCGATGAGCGCGGACTTCTTGGCGGAATCCGCCTCGCGTCGGGCGTCGTCGTTGATGCGCCGCGCCTCGGCCTCCGCGTCGCTCACCGCCGACTTGGCGGCGATCACCTTGGCGTTGCTCTGGCTGTTCGCGTAGAACCACGCGGCGGCGGCTCCCAGCAAGAGACAGATTGCCCCGATTGCAATAGTCATGGTTGCTCCTCTGATGGTCGTGCGTTTGCGTAGGGTTCAGGAGACCCCCACGTTAGGGGGAACCCGCCATCCAAGGGGCAACCCGTCCACTGGTATGCAAAAGATCGGATAGAGAAGGTCATATAAGACGTCTGTCGTGCATCCGACGGACGAGAGGCAACTCAAATGGCACGATAAATCATAAGTTTAGGCGGCCCATGCGTCAAACAGACGTACGGTGAGCGTCGCCCGTGACGGGCCCCAGCCGGACAAGGAGTCCGAGTGATGGGACCTCAGGACCCTCCGTCGTCCTCGTCCAAGACCCTTCTCGCGGCGCTCGACGCGACCGCACCGGAGAAGCCGCGGCCCATGAGGAAGCGCACGCACTGGGCGTAGGGGTCCCTCCCCCTGAAGGAGCGACGGAGCGCGACCTCGAAGGCACGCTCGCCCTCGTCCTCGGGGTCAAGGTAGTCGTAGGGCCAGCCGGGAAGCTCGCCCACCTCGATGCCGCGACGGGCGAGCTCGAGCTCGATGCGGCGCCTTCCCCAGCCGGCGGACAGCTTGGACCTCACGAAGACGTCTGCGTAGCGACGGTCGTCTATGAGCTTCGCCTCGACATAGCGTGCCACGAGCTCGGAGCACAGGCGACCGGGGTAGCCATCGTCCCTGAGCTTGCGCTCCATCTCTTGCGAGGAGTAGTCCCTGCGGTCGAGCAGGGACTCCACGCGCCTGCGCGCACAGTTTCCCTCGACCTCGGAGAGGACGTAGACGAGCTCGGCCCTCGAGGAGGGGGGCTCGCTGCGGTCTGCGAGCGAGCGTTCGAGCGCCTTGGCCACCGCGACGGGTAGGGAGAGGGTCTCCTCTCCCCTCTCCGAGCGGATTGCCAATGTGGCACGGGGCCTCCTCGCCCCGAGCACAGCGGCCTGGCGCTCGGGGAGAATCAGCTTCCAGCTGACGCCCGCCCCCCGTAATTCGACAGAAGGCATGCCAGGAGGCTAGGAGAGCTCGCCCTGCGAGGACGTGTCGAGCGAGACGGGCTCGCCCACGCGCTCGTCGCCCAGCTCGAGGCCGCAGGCCATGCGCACCTTGTGGTCGATCTCTTCCATGAGGTCGGGATTGGCGGCGAGGAAGTCCTTCGCGGCCTCCCTGCCCTGCCCGAGCCTCTCCACGCCATAGGTGTACCAGGCGCCGGACTTCTCGACCACCTCGTAGTCCACCGCCATGTCGAGGAGCGAGCCCTCCTTGGAGATGCCGGTGCCGTACATGATGTCGAACTCAGCCTGCTTGAAGGGTGGTGCGACCTTGTTCTTGACGATCTTGACGCGGACGCGGTTGCCCACGTTCTCGCCGTTGCGCTTGATGGAGTCGATCCTGCGGATGTCCATGCGCACGGACGAGAAGAACTTGAGCGCCCGTCCGCCGGGCGTGGTCTCGGGGCTGCCGAACATGACGCCGATCTTCTCGCGCAGCTGGTTGATGAAGATGCAGGTGGTCTTCGACTTTGAGAGCGAGCCGGCGAGCTTGCGCAGCGCCTGGCTCATGAGGCGGGCCTGGAGGCCTACCGTGGTGTCGCCTATCTCCCCCTCTATCTCGGCCCTGGGCACGAGGGCGGCGACGGAGTCGACGACCACCACGTCTATGGCCCCGGAGCGCACGAGCATGTCACAGATCTCGAGCGCCTGCTCGCCCGTGTCGGGCTGCGAGATGAGGACCTCGTCGATGTCGACGCCGATACGGGCGGCGTATCCTGGGTCGAGCGCGTGCTCCGCGTCGATGAACGCGACCACTCCGCCCAGGGCCTGCGCCTCGGCGAGGATCTCGAGCGAGAGGGTCGTCTTGCCCGACGACTCGGGGCCATAGATCTCTATGATCCTCCCCCTGGGCACGCCGCCGATTCCGAGCGCGGCGTCCAGGGCGAGCGACCCTGTGGGAATCGCCTCGATCTCCAGGTCAGGACCCCCGTCGCCGAAGCGCATGATGGCGCCCTTGCCGAACTTCTTCTCTATCTCTGACGTGGTGGCGTCGAGGACCTTGTCCCTCTCCTCGCCATAGGTCTTCTGGTGCACCTCGCGCGTGACGCTCTTGCTCTTTGCCATGGGCTCTCCTCGCTCGTCTTCGTAGCGAATGGTATACGAACATGCGTTCTGGGTCAACGGACAAGGACAGCATACGACCGAAGGCTCGCGGGAGGCTCGCTGGCAGCTTGCCGCAGTCTGGCGCCAGCTGCAGGCCAGCCGTGCCCACCCCTCGCGAGCTGCGAAAGGGAGGTCCAGCGAGACGAGGCTGCCAACAGGGGCCGGCCTATGCCGAGGCGGGCGTCACAAGGGCTTCACGCAGGAGGGAGAGCGCGACGTGGACGGCCTTGGCCCGCACCTCCTCGCGACCCCCCTCGAAGCGACAGAGGCGGGAGGCGCTCGCGCCGTGGGCGGAGGAGACGCCAAACCAGACGGTGCCGACGGGCTTGCCGGGCTCCGCGCCTCCGGGTCCGGCGATTCCCGTGACGGAGACGCAGACGTCTGCGCCCAGCACGCGCCTGGCGCCTTCCGCCATCATCCGGGCGCACTCGGAGGAGACGGCACCCAGGGATGGCTCGTCGAGCACCTCCGGAGAGACGCCCAGGACCCTGCGCTTGACCTCGATGGCGTAGCTCACGACGGCGCCCCGCACGACGGCGGAGGAGCCGGCGACGGAGGTCAGGGCCGCGGACACGAGCCCTCCCGTGCAGGACTCCGCCGTGCCGACGCTCAGCCCCGCCCCGACCGCCGCGGCGACGACCGCCGCGGCCTCGCGTCCCAGCTCCTCCCTGGTGGGAAGAGGGACGTCCGACGCCCTAGTCATCGGCGTCCTCCGTGATGTACTTCCACGACTTGGCGAAGTAGTCGACGCCCGACCAGGCGGTGAGGACGACCGCGACCCAAAGCAGGGCGAACGAGACCGCGGACACGACGAAGGCGACGCCCGAGATGGGGATGGCCCTCAGCAGGAGGAGCCCGGAGATCGAGACCATGGTGGTGGCGGTCTTCCACTTGCCGAGGCTGCTCGCGGCGATCACCACGCCCTTGGAGGCGACGACCATGCGCAGCCCCGACACGAGGAACTCGCGGGCGACGACGACCAGGAGCACCCAGGGGCTCACCATCTGCGCCTCGAGGAGGTAGCAGAGTGAGACGACCACGACGAGCTTGTCCGCGATGGGGTCGAGGAACTTGCCGAAGGTCGTCACCTCCCCCCTGCTACGGGCGAGGTGCCCGTCGAGCTTGTCGGTGAGCGAGAGGAGGATGTAGAAGACGGCGACCACGAGGGCCCCCTCGTAGTGGTTGGGGGCCGCCCCCCAGTCCCGCGAGAGTTCGGCCACGAGGAGCCAGACGGGGACGAGGACGACGCGGGCGCAGGTGACGACGTTCGCGGGCGTCCAGATGGACTTCTTGCCCTTGGACATTGGGTGCCTCCCCTACTCTACGATGCTGCCGACGAGCTCGTAGCAGAACGAGTCCTCGAGGCGAACGCGCACGACGTCTCCCACCGCCGCCTCGCCGCAAGGGATGTGCACCGCCCCGTCGCAGTCGGGGGCCTGGAACCAGGCGTGGCCGACGAGCTCGGGGCCATCCTCGCCCTCCTCGACGCCGTCGACGATGACGTCGCAGGTCTCTCCGACGTGGCGCGCGGTGGCGGCGAAGCCCAGCTGCTCGGCCACGTCGAGCAGCCGCTGCGCGCGCTCCAGCTTCACGCCCTCGTCCACCTGGTCGGGAAGGCTCGCGCCGAGCGTCCCCTCCTCACGGGAGTAGGGGAAGACCGAGGTGTAGTCGAACTCGAGCTCCTGGACGAAGTCGAGGAGCTCGTCGGACTCCTCCTCGGTCTCGCCGGGAAAGCCCACGAGCCCCGTCGTCCTGAGGACCATGCCGGGAATCTGCTCCCTGAGCCGGGCGAAGAGCTCGCGGAGCTCCGGCGCCGACCCGCTCCTCCTCATGCTTGCGAGGACGCGCCCGTTGCAGTGCTGGATGGGGATGTCTATGTAGGGCAGGACCTCGTCCACGTCGCGGATGGTGGCGACGAGCTCGTCGGTCATGCCCTCGGGCTGGAGGTAGAGAACCCTCACCCAGCCGCCATAGGGCCGCACGACCCCCGCGACCGACCTCAGGAGCGAGGCGAGGGTGAGTCCCTCGCCCAGGTCGCTCCCCCAGATGCCGGTGTCCTGCCCGATGAGCACGACCTCTCGCACGCCGCCCTCCATGAGGCCCCTGACCTCGTCCAGGATCTCTTCCTCCGGACGGGAGAAGTAGCGTCCGCGGATGTAGGGGATGGCGCAGAAGGCGCAGAAGCGGTCGCAGCCGTCAGAGATCTTGACGTAGGCGCTCGCGCCCTCGACGGTGCGCAGGACGCGCCCCACGCCCAACGCGACCTCCCCCTGGGGGGCCTCCTTGCCCAGGACGGACCTCACGACGTCGACGATGTCATCCTCCTCGTCGGCGCGCACGAAGGCGGCGACCTCGGGGAGCTCGGAGGGCAGGCTGTCGCCATAGCGGGAGGGGACGCAGCCGCACATGACGATGGGGAGCTCCCCCACGCCCCCGCGCGAGCGCTCCGCGAGGTCGAGCGTGGCGTCGATCGACTCGGAGGTCGCCGAGGCGAGGAAGGAGCAGGTGTTGATGATGGCCACATCGGCATCGTCGACGCCCTCGGCCTCGCCGAAGCCGGCGGTCCCGAGGAGCGCCCTCATGCGATCGGTGTCGACCTCGTTCTTCGCGCAGCCAAGGGTGACGTACAGGCAGTTGCTCATGGTTTCCTATCTGTAGTTCGTGAACTGGAGGGGTTGGCCGTAGTCGCCGTCGCGCAGGTGGGAGATGACCTCCTGGAGCACGTCGCGGGAGGCGGAGCTGACCCTCAGCTTGTCGCCCTCGACCGTGGGCTTGCACTTGAGCTTGAGGTCGCGGATGTCCTTGGCGATGCGCTTGGCGGTGTCCTGGTCGATGCCTTGGACGAGGTGCCCGCGCTGCCGCACGGAGGAGCCGGCCGCCGGCTCGGGCTTGTCCCAGCGCAGGGCCGCGAGGTCGATCTGGCGCCTGGCAAGCTTCGAGCCCATGACGTCGATGACCTGGGAGGCCACGAACTCGGACGGGGCCGAGATGGTGAAGGCCCCCTCCTTCTTGGAGAACTCGATCGTGGCGCCGGTCTGCCTGAGGTCGTAGCGCTGCGTCAGCTCGCGCGCGGCCTGCTGGTACGCGTTGTCCGCCTCCTGGAGGTCGACGGTCGAGACGATGTCGAAGCTAGCTTCCTTGGCCATGCTTCCTCCCCTTCCTGGTGGTTGAATGCGATGGGTCCCTGGGGCAGCGCCTACTCGACGGTGGAGCCGGAGGACTCGTCACCGCTGGTGGACGCGGTCCCACCCTCGCCTGGCGCGTCCGAGGCCGACGCGTCGGAGGAGGACGTGTCGGCCTTGCCCTTCGCCGTCGACTCCGCGGGATTGGCCGAAGGCTTCGTGCCCTGGATCGTGATGGAGCCTATGCCGGACGACTTCGAGCTGAAGGACTGCTGGGTCCCGTTCTTGGTCACGGTCGCCGCAGTGGTGTCGCTCACCTGCACGGTGATCGACTCCGTCACGACGAAGCTCTTCTCCCAGGGTCCCGTGACCTGCTCGGCGATGACGCTCGTGCCGTCGCTCTCTATCTCGAGCCAGGTGGTCGCCCCGTCGGCGACCTTGACGTCCACCTTGGTCTCGGTCTCGGCCTCCTTGGCCTCCTTCTGGGCCTTGGCGTCCTCGGCGGCCTTCGCCGCCTCGTCCGCAGCCTGGCTGCTCTGGCCCTGCGTGCCGGACGTCGTCGCAGTGGTTTCGGACGACGAGTCGGTGGGCGTCGTGCTCGTCGTGGTGACGGCGACGGAACGGGCGTCGGAGGAGGACGGGGCGCGCACGCAGGACTTGACCGACCCGATGATGATCAGGGTAAGGAGCAGCGCACCCGCGATGACCACGGTTGCCATGGTCCGCCGGGCGTCCGAGAAGTACGCCTCGACGACCCCCGCGACTCCCGAGCGCCGTGGGGCGCCGCCCCTCCCCCGCTCCCTCAGGCTCTCCCTTCCCTCGCCTCCGCGGCGCCTCACGTTGGGGCGCTCCGCGCGCGCGATGTTGCGGGAGGAGCGACGCCCCGTGCGCGTGGAGGCGGCCTCATAGGGTCGGGCGTCCCCGTAGCGCAGGTCGTCGGTGTAGGCGTCCGCGTCGACGAGGCGGGTGGTCACCCTGTCGGCGTTGCCCCGGGGCACCACGACCTCCTCGCGGTAGCTTCCGGGGATGGCGCGGCCCTGCTCGGGGCGTCGGCTGCGGTGCGTCCGTGCCCTGGAGCCGGGGCGGCTGCTGACGTCACGTCCCGTGTAACGCCTCGTGGGCGCGGCAGGCAGGTCCCCGCCGACGTCACCGCCCTGGTGGTAGCGCGAGGGACTCTGCCGTTGGTTGACGAGCGGGCTCGACTGCTGGCGCGAACGGACGGGGGAGGTGGTCGCGAAGCCCGTGACGTCGCCCGNCCACGTAGCCGCCGCGCGTCAGGACCGCCTCCTTGTCGAAGACCAACAAGGGGTCGGCCTCGGTCGCCGCGGCCATGTTGACGGAGAGGAGCCCCAGCACCGCAAGCACCACGAGCAGCAGGCCCAGGGCGACGCGGCTGCCCATGGGCCCCTCGCCGTCCACGAAGAAGGTGAGCGAGAATATCGCGAGCGCCAGGGGCAGCAGGAAGGCACCCACGCCGAAGAGGAGCGAGAGGGTCTCGCCGCAGGCGCGGGTGACGGGAGCGGACGACGGGAGCAGGACCGCGATGCCCAGCGCGATGGCCATCACGAGCAGGGCCACGCCCAGGATGTCGCTTCCCACGCTCCCCTTTGCAGGCAGCAGGCGCTGGGGGGAGGAGGCCCTTCCCCCAGCCCGTCTGCCACCGTTCTTCTTGCGCCTACCCTTCTGTGCGTTTGAGCTGCGGTTCGAGGGCATCTAAACCTCCATCACGACCGGGATGACCATCGGTCGCGTGTGCGTCTTCGTCCAGAGGAAGCCCGAGAGGCTGTTGCGCAGGGCCTTGCGGAGCTGCTCGAGGCTGGTCGCGTCCTTCTTGACGCTGGTCTCCATCTGGGACCTGACGCTGTCCTGCGCCTCCTCGATGAGGGCCTCGTCGCCCGAGAAGGCGACTCCCCTGCAGGCGACCTCGATGTCGCGGACCTTGCCGCCCCTGCGCTCGAACGTGACGACGCAGGTGACGAGCCCGTCGGTCGAGAGCTTCTGGCGGTCGCGGAAGACGACGGGGTCGGCGTCCGTGACGGAGAGGCCATCGACGTAGACGATGCCGGACTCGACGGGGTCGCCCCAGGTGACCTTGCCGTTGCGCACCTCGAGCGAGTCTCCGTTGTCGGCTATGAAGATGTGGTCGGCGGGGATGCCCATCTGGGCCGCGAGCTTGGCGTGGGCACGCAGGTGGACGGCCTCGCCGTGGACGGGCGCGAAGTAGCGCGGCTTCGCCATGGCCAGCATGAGCTTGAGCTCCTCCTGGCTGCCGTGTCCCGAGACGTGCACGAGCGTGTTGGAGCGGTCGAAGACGGTGCAGCCGATCTTTGAGAGCGAGTTGATGATCCCCGCGACGCTCTTCTCGTTGCCGGGCACGGGGGTGGCCGAGATGATCACCGTGTCCTCGGAGGTGATGGTGATCGACTTGTGGTCTCCCGTGGCCATGCGGCCGAGCGCGCTCATGGGCTCGCCCTGGCTGCCCGTGCACATGACGACGATCTTCTCGTCGGGGAGGTCTGCCAGGTCGTAGGCGTCGATGATGTCGTCGTCGGAGATCTTGAGGTAGCCCAGCTCGCGCGCGACGCGCGTGTTGGTGACCATGGAGCGTCCCGTGACGACCACCTTGCGCCCCACGGCCACGGCCGCGTCGCAGACCTGCTGGATGCGGTGGATTTGGCTCGAGAAGGAGGCCACGATGACCCTGCCGGGCGCGTTCTTGATGATGTGGCGGAGCTGGGGGCCGACGGCGGACTCGGAGGGCGTGAAGCCCGGACGGGTCGCGTTGGTGGAGTCGGAGAGGAGGAGGTCGACCCCCAGCGTGGCGAAGCGGTTGATGGCCTGGTAGTTTGGCCTCACGCCGTCGATGGGGGTCTGGTCGAGCTTGAAGTCGCCGGTGTGCATGACGGAGCCCGCCGGGGTGCGCATGTAGACGCCCATGGCGCCGGGGATCGAGTGCGTCATCGCGAAGAAGTCGATGCTGAAGGCGCCGAGGTTTAGATGGGCGCCGTTGGTCACCTCGCGGAACTTGGGCGAGTTGATGCGGTGCTCGGCCAGCTTGCCCTCGATGAAGCCCAGGGTGAGCTTGCTCGAGTAGATGGGCACCTTGCGGCCCAGGTCCATGAGGAGGTAGGGCAGGGCCCCGGTGTGGTCCTCGTGGCCGTGGGTGATGATGATGCCGCGGAGCTTGTCCTCGTTCTCGAGCACGTACGAGTAGTCGGGAAGGACGAGGTCGACCCCGGGTTGCTCGTCATCGGGGAACATGAGGCCCGCGTCCACGAGCACGAGGTCGTTCTCGTACTCGAAGGCGGTCATGTTCTTGCCGATGCCGTCCAGCCCCCCGAGGGGGATGATCCTCAGGGGACTCTGCTTCTTTGCCATGTGCGTCGGGTTCCTTTCGTGGTGCGGTGGCATTTCATGTATGTGAGACCCGCCTCTGCGGGAAACGTTCCAGACATTCCTCTACCCATTGTAGCTGCCGCCAGTCACCCTTGTCCCTGTGGAGGGCAAAGCGGACGCATCCCACATCTGGGGTCACGGCACAGAAAAGGGACCCGCCGGCAAAGGCCGGCGGGGCCCAGCCGCCCCGTCAGTCGAGGGGCCGGGAGCTATCGTTCGGGACTAGCCCTCGTGGTGTCGACGGGGCTGGCGGCTCGCGGAGCCACCCCTGTCGCCAGGACGGCGGCCGGCGCGCTCGCGCCTCTCGCCCTCATGCTCGCGGGGCTTGGAGGAGCGGGCGGGAGCCTCGGGCTTGTCCAGGCGGTCCAGGCTGACCTTGCCCTTCTCGTCCACCTCGAGGACCTTGACCTTGACCTCGTCGCCGATGTTGAGGACGTCCTCGACCTTCTCGACGCGGCCCTTGGCGACGCGCGAGACGTGCAGCAGGCCATCCTTGCCGGGAAGGAGCTCGACGAAGGCTCCGAAGGGCTGGATGCCCACGACGCGGCCGTTGTACTCCTCGCCCACCTCGGGGACCTTGACGATGGCCTTGATGCGCTCGGCGGCCTCGTCGCCCGCGCCGTTGGTGCCGGCGATGAAGACGGTGCCGTCCTCCTGGATGTCGATCGTGGCGCCCGTGTCGTCCTGGATGCCGCGGATGACCTTGCCGCCGCTGCCTATGACGTCGCGAATCTTGTCCGTCGGAATCTGGAGGCTGATGATCTGGGGCGCGTTCTCCTTGGTGGACTCGCGCGGCGCGGGAATCTGCTCGAGCATGGCGTTGAGGATGAACATGCGACCCTCGTGGGCCTGCATGAGGGCCTGGCGCAGGATCTGGGGCGTGAGGCCGGTGGCCTTGTTGTCCATCTGCATGGCGGTGATGCCCTTGGTGGTGCCGCAGACCTTGAAGTCCATGTCACCGAGGAAGTCCTCGAGGCCCTGGATGTCGGTGAGGACGACGGTCTTGCCCTCCTCCTGGATGAGGCCCATGGCCACGCCCGAGACGGGGCGCTTCAGAGGCACGCCGGCGTCCATGAGGGCGAGGGTCGAGCCGCAGGTCGACGCCATCGAGGAGGAGCCGTTGGACTCCATGACCTCGGAGACCACGCGGATGGTGTAGGGGAACTCGTCCTCGCTCGGGATCACCGGGAGAAGGGCGCGCTCGGCAAGGTTGCCGTGGCCGATCTCGCGCCTCTTGGGCGACCCCATGCGCCCGGTCTCGCCGGTGCAGAAGGGCGGGAAGTTGTAGTGGTGGATGTAGCGCTTGCCGTCGACGGGCTCGATGGTGTCGAGGCGCTGCCACTCGTTGAGCATGCCCAGGGTGGCGACGGAGAGCACCTGGGTCTGGCCGCGCTGGAAGAGGCCGGAGCCGTGGACGCGGGGAAGGTAGTCGGGCTTCACCATGAGCGGGCGGATCTGGTCGGCCGAGCGGCCGTCGACGCGCTCGCCGGTCTCGACGACCATCTTGCGCATGGCGTGCTTCTCGAGCCCCTTGAGCTCCACGGGGATCTCGCGCTCCCACTGGGCGCGCTCCTCGTCGGTGAACTCGGCACGGATGGAGTCCTTGAGGGCCTCGACCTTGCCGATGCGCGAGAGCTTGTCGGCGTCCTTGAGCGCGGCCTCCATCTCGGCGTAGTGGGCGAAGACGCGGTCGTGGACCTCGGGGACGGGCACGTCGAGGACGTACTCGCGCTTGGCGATGGGGCCGTTGGCCTCCTCGTACTTGGCGATGAAGGCCTTCTCCTCCTCGCAGAACGCGGCGATCGCCTCCTGGCCGAAGGCCATGGCGGCGAGCATGTCCTCCTCCGAGATCTCCTTCGCGCCGGCCTCGAGCATGCTGATGAAGGTGGCGGAGCCGGCGAGCTCGAGGTCGAGGTCGGACGCGTCGCGCTCCTCGTAGGTCGGGTTCACGAGGAACTCGCCCGTCTCGGGGTTGCGGCCGATGCGCACGCCGGCGAGCGGCCCCTCGAAGGGCACGCCGCCCACGGAGAGGGCGACGGAGGCGCCCATGATGGAGATGGGGTCGACGGAGTTGACCTGGTCGGCCACGAGGGGCATGGCGACGATCTGGACCTCGTTGCGGAAGCCGTCGGGGAAGGACGGGCGGATGGGGCGGTCGATCATGCGGGCCGTGAGGGTGGCCTTCTCGGAGGGGCGCGCCTCCCTCTTGAGGTAGCCGCCGGGGATGCGCCCGACCGCGTACATCTTCTCGATGAAGTCGACCGTCAGGGGGAAGAAGTCGTAGTTCTTGCGCTCCTTCGAGACCACGACGGTGACGTTGACCGTGGACTCGCCGCAGGAGACCAGGCACTCGCCTGTGGCCTGCTTCGCGAGCTCGCCCGAGCTGAGGGCGTAGTGCTTGCCGTAGAGGTCGAACTCGTGCGTAACCTTTGCCATGTTTCTTTTCCTCTTATCTCCGCCTGCCCCGTTGCAGGCGGGCCGTCTAACGCAAGGGAGCGCCCGCAGGCGCTCCCCTCTTGCACGCTTGTTACTGGATGTTGTCGCGGATGCCCAGGCTCTTGATCAGCGTGCGGTAGGCCTCGACGTCCTGCTTCTTGATGTAGGACAGGAGGCGGCGACGCTGGCCGACGAGCATGAGGAGGCCGCGACGGGTGTGGAAGTCCTTCTTGTGGGACTTCATGTGCTCGGTCAGGCCCTTGATGCGCTCGGTGAGGAGGGCGACCTGGACGGCGGCGGAGCCAGAGTCCTTCTCGTCCTTGCCGTACTGGGCGATGAGCTCGGCCTTGCGATCCTTGGTGACTGCCATGTTGCGTTTCCCTTCTTCATGGATGCGCCCCGAACTGGGATGGCCGTCTGGCATGGGCGGGCCTCCAAGTACGGGGTATGACTGGGGAATCATAGCACGAGAAGGGCCACGCGGCCCGCCGGAGGGGCGAGGCCGCGCGCGTTTTGTCCCTTCTACACGCCAGGCACACGATATGGCACGCGAGTCTTACACCAACGTGATGGGCAGGCCGCCGCCGACGTAGGAGGTCCTCCAGACGTTCCTGACCTGCACGCCGTCGGGCGTGTTCGAGTCGATCATCTTCCCGTCGCCGATGTACACGCCGACGTGCCCGGTGTGGTACTTGTCCTGCAGCGGGGAGAAGAACACGAGGTCGCCGGGACGGAGGTCCGGTATGGACGTCTTCCAGCCCGCGCGCTTCTCCACGCCCCACATCTGGCTGTCGTTGCGGTTGTCCTGCTGCGCATAGTAGGAGAAGTAGCCCTGGTTGTGCGAGAGGTTGATCCCCAGGGTGCTGTAGACCCACCATGTGAAGCCAGAGCAGTTGAAGGCGCGCCTGTCGGGATAGTAGGCGCTGTCGTCGTACGAATAGCTGCCGCCGAGCATGGTGCGCGCGGCGCTGACGATCCTCCTGCCGAACTCCTCGCGCGAGACGAGCACGCCGTCGTTGTCGGCGATGGCGACGGTGTCGTCGTGCCAGTCGCCGGGGAAGGAACCGTGGGTCTTCGCGTAGTAGCGGGAGACCACGTAGGTCCCGCGCACCACGTAGCCCTGGTCCTCCCGGCCGTAGTAGCGCTTGCCGTCGTAGGTGAACAGCCCGAGGCGGGCGCCCAGGAGGCCAGCGCCCACGGAGTCGTCGACGTAGTAGCGCTGCAGCTCGCCGTCGTCGTACTCCCCCGTCACGACCATGCCCCGGGACCAGAGCAGCGCGCCGGTCGTGGGGTTGGCGACGAGCATCCCCTTGCCCTGGCGGAGCTTGCCGCGCAGGATGCTCCCGTCGGAGGCCTGGCCCCAGAAGTGCTTCCCACCCCGCTCGAAGTGGCCGACCCTGGCCAGCGAGAAGCCCTCGCCGCCATCGTGCAGGTAGTACAGCCGCTCCCTGCCGTCCGCCCCCCTGAGCTTTGAGAAGCCCTCGCCGCCCGCGGCGAGGAGCCTGCCGTCGTCGTCCGCCACCATGGCGTAGCCGTCACCGAGGTCCCTGACGCCCCGCAGGATGGAGCCGTCGGAGCTTGCGTAGGCGTAGTAGCCCGCGCCCTCGGAAGGGGTCACGACGCGCTCGCGGGCGAGGAGGGCATCGCTCCCGACCCAATAGCGCTGCTTCGATCCCCAGGCACTAGTGACCATCCAGAAGCCCTTGATTGGCTGGGTGGCCTGCCTAGAGGCGAACCACGCCCTGCCCTCGTCCCTCCATCCGGCAGCGACAAGGTGCTTTGCCTCCTGGGGGCTCACGGTGAAGTTGTGCGCGCCGGCCCTCGCGTTGGGGTTGTACTGCCGGAGGACCGCCGTGCCGTCGTCTCCTTCGGACCTCCAGCCGATGCCCTCGTAGCGCCAGCCCGCCCTCACGAGCCCGTCGCGCTCCCGAGAGCTTGTAGTGTAGTGATGGTCCCCTGCGTTGGGGTTGTAGAGGCGAAAGACCGCCGCGCCGGAATCGGGAGACACCCAGCCCACGCCCTCGTAGCGCCAACCCGCCTCGCAGACCGTCTTGAGCTCCTTCTGGCTGCTCGTGTAGAAGTGCTCGCCTGAGTTGGGGTTGTAGAGCCGGAACATGTTGAGGTACTTGACGGCGGGCTTCTTGCCGGTCGGCTTGTTCGCCACGAGCTTGGGAGCCACGGGCTCGTCCACTTCGGGCTGCGTGGCTTTCACAGACTGGGGGGCCGTTGCCTCGGGCTTGCTGGACCAGCCCTCCTCCTCGCCTGCCGTCCCTGCCCTTGTGACGATGGCCATGTGGGGGCTGGGCGCGGCAGGGCCTGTCTCAATGGTCTCCTCGGGAGCGCGAGTAGGCGCCCCCCTCGAGAACTCGCTCGTCTGCGAGACCGCATGGGTAGCTTCGGCATCCTCGAACGACTCGTGCTCGTCCGGCGTCCCCTGGCCTTCGACGTCAGCTTGAGCCTGAGGGGCAACGACCCTCAGGGGAAATTCAAGCTTTGCTTCCGTGACCTTATCATCCGTTGGTTCCGTCTGACCCTCAGGCACATTTTGAACAGGGGATGCAGGCACGGATACGGGCGCATTGCACGCTTCCCGTGCGTCAAGCAAGGCCCCTTCCGCAGAATCGGTCGTGGACGCCGTGGCCCCGACGTCCACCTGGGATGAGCCGACATCGATGACGCGTTCCGCCTCGTTGGCAAGGGCGGTGTGGGCGCCCATGAGCAGGACGGCCACCACGGCGGCGGAGGCCAGAGCACCACAACAGGCGGGATGGGGCCACGAGAGGCTGATGTGGGCGGATGGTCGGTCTGTTCTCATGGGTTGCTCCAAACGGAGGATCTTCTTTGGGTAGGGACTCATGCAGCAAACTATCTTAAGCCTGTTTTTAGTCTTTTGCAAAGAAGCCCGGGCTCCGCACGTCGCAAAGCATGCCGTACCCGAATCCATCACATACTGAACATGAACTCCAGGGCGCGCAGGCGCGCGTCCAGGTGGGTCGCCGCCCAGGCATGCGCGATGGAGAGGAGCTCCGTGGCTGCCCGCTCGTCCGCCTCGGCCCCCATGAGCTCCCCGAAGGTGGAGCCCAAAAGCGCCCGTAGCCACTGGAACTCGGAGTGGGAGAGCTCCTGGGCGCCCGCCACGCCCCTCGCGCAGCTGGCGCAGAGCGCCCCTCCCGCCACGGGCGAGAAGTGCGTCACGTCCGGGTCGCCGCAGGCTATGCAGGAGTCGAGCTCGGGCATCCAGCCCTCGTGGGCGAGCACCTTGAAGGCGTACGCGGCCACCAGCAGGTCGAGGTGGGGCTGCCCGCTCGCCCGCTCGCAGGAGCCCAGGGCAGCCGAGCAGATGCGGAAGAGGTAGGGGTCCTCGCTCTCCTCGAAGGAGCTGAGGCGCGCGACCTCGGCGACTGCGGAGGCGGCGCAGAGCCGGGCGTAGTCCCCCCTGATGCCGGGGTGCGCGTCGACGGTGACGGCCTCGCTCACCACGTCGAGGCTCCTCCCCCTGGCCATGAGGAAGTCCGTCTCGCAGAAGAGCTCCGAGCGCGAGGCGAGGCGTCCGCCCGGCTTCCGCGCGCCCTTCGCCACGGCCCTCAGCTGGGCCCCCGACTCCCCCAGGATGGTGAGGATGAGGTCCTGCTCCGAGAGCTTGGTGCGGGCGAGCACTATGCCCTTGCTCCTATAGGTCCTGCGCCCTCCCGCCACGGCCTACTCTTCCGCCTCGTAGCCCAGACGGCGGATCTCGTTCTTGTCCCGGCGCCACTGCGGCTGGACCCTGACCTGCAGGTCGAGGAAGCACTGGGCCCCGAGGAGGCGCTCCACGTCATGGCGCGCCTCGGACCCGATGCGCTTGATCATCTGCCCCCCCTTGCCGATGACCATGCCCTTCTGCCCCTCGCGCTCCACGATGATGGTGGCGGCCACCGAGGCGTGGCCCCTCCTGGGCCACGAGATGTCCTCGCAGATGACGCCCACGGAGTGGGGGACCTCCTGGCGCATGTTGAGGAGCACCTTCTCGCGCACGAACTCCGCCACGAGATCCTCGTCCGTCATGTCCACGTCCATGTCGTCCGGGAACCACTTCGGGCCCACGGGCAGGTGGGCGGAGACCAACCCCACGAAGGAGTCGACGTTGAAGCCCTCCTTGGCACTCACGACGAGGGCGTCGTCGAAGCGGGCGAGTGAGCGCGCCGCCTCGAGCTGGGACTTGACCTGCTCGGGCCCGGCGAGGTCCGCCTTGGTGACCACGAGGACCTTGAAAGGCGCGCGCGCCGCATCGACGTGCTTGGCGACCCACTCGTCGCCTCGGCCCACGGGCTTGGTGGCGTCGACGAGGAGGGCGACGACGTCCACGTCGGCGAGCTCTCCCAGGGCGACCTTGTTGAGCTCCTTCCCCAGGGCGTCCTTGGGCTTGTGAAGCCCCGGCGTGTCCACGATCACGAGCTGCGACGTGGGGGTGTTGACCACGGCGCGCATGCGCCGGCGCGTGGTCTGCGCCACGGGGCTCGTAATGGCTATCTTCCCGCCGTAGCAGGCGTTGAGCAGGGTCGACTTCCCCACGCTGGGACGTCCCACCAGCGCGACGAAGCCGCTGCGGAAGTCCTCGGCGGGCACCGTGTCGTCCGTGCTCTTCTCGTCTTGCATCTCTCCTCCTTGAAAGGGAAGTCCTAGGACAGGAGGGCGCGCGCGAACACCACGGCGCCCACCACCGCCACCACGACGCAGAGCAACCACACCGCGGCGGCGGCGATGTCCTTCGCCCGTCCTGCGAGGGGATGGAACTCGGGCGAGACCAGGTCCACGACAGTCTCCACGGCCGTGTTGAAGAGTTCGGCCATGATGACCACCGCGCAGCACAGGAGCACAACGGCCCAGCTCAGCGCATCGATGCGCAGCACGATGCCCATGACGAGGGCAAAGGCGGCCCCGCCCAGCATGACCTTGATGTTGCGCTCCTGGCGCACGGCGGTGCGGAAGCCCTGGATGGCGAAGAGGAAGCTCCGCCTGAAGGTGGGGTGGCTCGGGCGCTTGCCAGGAATCATGCGTCGCCGCCTTCCCGGTGTCGGGTCAGGGTCACGTGATCCAAGGGCTGGTCGGTCTTCATCTTGAGGAGGAGCTGGTCCTCGCGGGCCTCCATGAGCTCCGCCTCCGCGTCCTCCAGGTGGTCGTAGCCAAGGAGGTGGAGCATGCCATGGACCAGGAGCAGGCGGAACTCGTCGCGTGCGGTGGTCCCGAAGCCCGGCGCCTGTCGGGCGATGTACGCGGGCGCGAGGACGATGTCGCCCAGCTCGCAGGGCTCCCCGGGGGCGAGGTCGGGGTCGTCCGGGCGCTCGCACTCGAGGCTCAGCACGTCCGTCGCCCGGTCCTGTCCGCGCCACTCGAGGTTGAGCTCGCGCATGCGCCCGTCGGACACGACGGAGACCGACACCATGCAGGGCCTGGCCACGCCCTCCTCGGCGAGCACCAGGTCGCAGACGGCCTTGATGTCTGCTCCGTCGACCGGTGCGACGACGCCCTCCTCGAACACGAGGTCATAGTCGTTCTCCATGCTACCTCCCGCCGCCGCGCGCCGCGGCGCGGTCGTAGGCGTCCACGATGCGTGCCACCAGGGAGTGGCGGACGATGTCGTTGCGGTCGAGGTCCACGAACTCGATGCCGTCAACCCCCTCGAGCACCTCGCGGGCCGACTCCAGCCCGTTGTGGCCCAGGAGGTCGCGCTGGGTGAGGTCTCCCGTCACGACGAACTTGGACGAGAAGCCCAGCCGCGTGAGGAACATCTTCATCTGGTCGGGAGTGGTGTTCTGTGCCTCGTCGAGGATGACGAAGGAGTCGTTGAGGGTGCGCCCGCGCATGAAGGCCAGGGGCGCGATCTCTATGACCCCCTGCTCGATGAGGGAGCTCCCCCGCTCCATGTCGGTCATGTCGAAGAGCGCGTCGTAGAGCGGGCGCACGTAGGGGTCGAGCTTCTCCTGGAGGGTGCCTGGGAGGTAACCCAGCGACTCGCCCGCCTCGACCACGGGACGGGCGAGGACGATGCGCGCCACCTCGCGCCTCTTCAGCGCCGCCACGGCCATGGCCATGGCGAGGTAGGTCTTGCCGGTGCCGGCGGGGCCGATGCCGAAGCTGATGGTGTTTCGCCGCATCGACTCGACGTAGCGCAGCTGCCCTGCCGTCTTTGGCCTTATGGCACGCCCGCGGTAGGTGAGCAGCAGGTCGCGACCCATGTCCGCGGGCTCCTGGGCGCCGTGCGACGCCTGGCCCACGAGGAGCTCCACCTCGTCGGTGGTGGGCACCTCTCCCCTCTCGACCATGTGGATGAGGCGAGAGAACACCGAGACGACGCCTTCCACGACTTCTGCGGGGCCCGAGACCAGAATCTGGCTTCCGCGCACCGAGACCAGGGCGTCGAAGCCCGCCTCTATGCGACGCAGGAGCGAGTCGGCCGGCCCCATGAGCAGGGTCGGGTCGACGGAATCGGGAATGGTGAGTCTGACCTGCGTCGGCTCCATGCTCCTCCAACTGCCTCCGGACGGTGCGCCGTCCCAATCATAGCCGCAACGGCGGCGTCCTACAGCAACGTGCCCACGAGCGTCCCGTCGTCCATGACGGACGTGACGCGGGCTCTCACGAGCGCGTCGAGGGGGGCGGACGGGTCGACCAGGAGGTCGTGCAGGCGCCCGGTGACGGCACGGCCTGGGTACTGGACCACGGCGAGCTCCTCTGAGCCCACCCGCGCGGAGGCGCTCTGGCGGCGCATGCGCGCGGCGAGCTCCCTCATGCGCCGGCCGCGCTCGGCCATGACCCGGGGAGGGACCTGCCCCTCCGCCGTGGCCGCGGGCGTGCCGGGGCGGGCGGAGGAGCGGAAGACGTGCATCTTGGCGAAGGCCATCTCCTCGCAGAAGGCGAGGGACGCCTCGAACTCCTCGTCCGTCTCGCCCGGGAAGCCCACGATAAGGTCGGTCCCCAAGGCGAGCCCCCCGATGCGCTCGCGCGCGTGGAGGACGGTCCTGCGGTACTCTGCCGTGCTGTACACGCGACGCATGCGCCGGAGCGTGTCGTCGCAGCCGGACTGCAGGCAGACGTGGAGGAAGGGCGCGACCCTCTCGCCTCCCCGCGCCATGGCGTCCAGGAGCTCGTCGGTGACGTCGGGCGGCTCGATGGACGAGAGCCGGACGCGCTCCACCTCGGTCTCCCCGAGGATGAGGTCGATGAGGCCCGAAAGCGCGATCCCTCTGCCGTCCTCTGCCTCACCTCGGAAGCGCCCCAGGTTGATGCCCGTGAGCACGACCTCGTGGCCCCCGCGAGCGACGGCGGAGCGGACCTGCCGCAGCACCTCGCCCACACCCATGGAGCGGGAGGCGCCGCGCGCCTTCCAGACGATGCAATAGCTGCAGCGGTTGTCGCAGCCATCCTGGATCTTGATGCCGGGCCTCATCCTGCCCGTGGGCGTTGGCGTCACGGCGAGCTCGCCCGCGTCCGTCACGCTTCCGGGCTCAAGCCCGAGCCTGGACAGGGCGACCTCGGCGAGGCGCGACTTGTCGCGCACCACTTCGATGTTGGGGGCGAGGCCCTCGAGCTCCTCTCCCCTGAGATTGGCGACGCAGCCGCTCGCGAGCACGAGGGGCGCCTGGGGCAGCTGCGCCACGCGGCGCAGCCGCTTTCGGGTCTTGGCCTCGGCCTCGCCCGTCACGGCGCAGGTGTTGACCACCACGAGCTCGGCCGCCGCGGGGNAGCGGTCGTAGTTGGAGCGCTTGCGCTCGTCGGAGAGGACGGAGTACGCCTCGTTGACCTCCTTGAAGCGCTCCTCGGCGTCCGCCTCCTTGCTGACGTCCGGATGGAGCGTGCGCGCCTTCTTGAGAAAGGCCCTCTTAATCGTCTTGGCGTCGGCGTCGCGCGCGACGCCGAGCACCTCGTAGTAGTCCTTCGAAGCCAATGTCACCAATCCCCAAAGCAGTTGCAGACGAACGGATCGCGGGCAAGGGCCCGCGAAGGGAGGCTATCCCCTGTAGCCGGCGCTTCCCAGCCCCGAGCCGCAGGAGAACATCATCACCAGGAAGAGCGCGAAGACCACGCCCGAGCTCGCGCCGTTTGCGAGCGACCTGAGGCCCGACCTCCACCAGCCTCGCGCGTGGGCGAGGCCCTCGCCGAAGGCGAGGAAGGCGCCGACCCCCACAAGCGTCACGATCACGAGGGCGACGGAGCCCAGGGTGTTGGTGAGCGCGCCCAGCACCAGGAAGGGCACGGCCAGCCCCAGCGAGTGGAAGCCGGAGGCCTGCCTCTGGCTCAGCCGCTCGGACGCCACCCCCACGCGGCAGACGAAGTCGCCCGAGGCCTGGCCGTTCGTGCCCGCGTTGCCCATGCCGGGGATGCGAACCTCGTCGCCGTCATGCGAGCCGGCGGGAACCTCGACCACGACCTCGCTCGCGGAGAGCACCCTGCCCGAACCACCGCAATTGTGGCAGGGGGCGCTCACGACCCTGCCCGTCCCCCCGCACTCGGGGCCCTCCATCTCCATGACGCCGAAGCCGAAGATGCCCGTGAGGTCGACGCTCATGTGGCCGCTGCCGCCGCAGGTGGGGCAGGTCTCCGCATGGTCGCTGCGCACCGAGCCCTGCCCGTGGCAGACGTCGCAGGCGACGTAACGCTGGTAGGTCACGCCCCGGCGCACGCCCTTGCGCGCCGACTCGTCGTCCAGGTCGAGGCGCACGGTGACGTCCGCGCCGGCGCGTGGGTTGTAGGAGCGGGAGCGCTGGCCTCCGCGACCTCGCTGGGCCACGTCGGAGAAGGGGAAGCCCCAGCCGAAGGGGAAGCCCCCGTAGCCGTCGGGCGAGGCGCCGGGGGTGCCGCCGTAGTCGGCGGAGGCGAAGGGGTTCCTGGAGCGCATGGCGTCGTAGCGGCGCCTCTTGCCCTCGTCGGAGAGGACGGCGTACGCCTCGGAGACCTCCTTGAAGCGCTCCTCGGCGTCCGGCTCCTTGTTGACGTCCGGATGGAGCTTGCGCGCCTTCTGCTGGAACGCGCGCCTGATCTGCTCCGTCGTGCTGTCCTGTTCCACGCCCAGGATGGCGTAGTAGTCCTTCTCGTTCATCGAGGCCAAGTGCCTGCCCTACCTTCCCCCGTGCGCCGCCATGGCGACCTGACGTGCGGAACTATACCCCATGGCCGCATGCCGGATACCTCCGCCACGCAGCTTCACGAAGGGCGGTCATGGCTTGGGCGCGCCGCGGCCCTGGCAGCGCGACGTGAGGGTCTCTCCCCCGGCGAGGTCCCAGAGGGTCCCGTAGAGCTCGTTTCCCAGAAGCCAGCCACGATGGGTGGGGGCGAGCCTCCCGCCACCGTCCCGGGCGAGAAGCCCGCGCGCGACGCAGTCGTCGAGCGTCGCCTGGACGCGGCCCCCTCCGAGGACGAGCCTCGCGTGCGAGACGAGCGCGGGGTCGAGGCCCCNAACGGACGGGGGAGGTGGTCGCGAAGCCCGTGACGTCGCCCGCGAACCCTCCCGAGGTGGGCAGGAGCCCGCGCGAGCCCTGGTAGGGCCTCCTGGGGCTGGAGCTCCCGGGCACCTCGTAGCTGGCCTCCTCGCCCCCGTGCCTACCGTCACGCCCACGCTCGTAGTCGAAGAGGTCGGAGGAGAACTGCCTCACCACGCTGCGGGGGGACAGGCCCAGGTAGCGCGCGTAGGACGAGAGCATGCCCTGGGCGTAGCCGCTCTTCGGCATACGGCCGAAGTCGCCGTTCTCGAAGGCGATGAGCACGTCCTCGCGCAGGCGGAGCACGCGCGAGGCCTGGGCCACGGAGAGCCCCAACTGCCGCCTTCTGTTGACCAGCATCTCGCTGAAGCGAGGACGCGGCATGCTACACCTCCCGGTACTTCTCCTCCTGGACCCTCAGGTCCTCCAGGCCTTCCTTGTCGAGCAGGACCTCGCGTGGCTTCGAGCCGTCCGGAGGTCCGACCACGCCCTTGCTCTCGAGCATGTCCATGATGCGGCCGGCCCTAGCGTATCCCACCTTCAGACGGCGCTGCAGGCCCGAGGTGGAACCAAGCCTAGAGTCCACAACTATCTGGGCGGCCTCCCAGACCAGGGGATCGTCTCCCTCCTCGCCGTCGGAAAGGGGCGAGCCGGAGGGCTGGCCGGGGACGACCTGCGAGAGGATCTCCTCGTGGTAGTCGGGCTCGCCCTGGCTGCGGATGAAGTCCACGACCTCGTTTATCTCTTGGTCGGAGGTGTAGCAGCCGAGGACGCGCTTGGGAGAGAGGCCCCGGTCCTTGAAGAGCATGTCGCCGTTGCCCAGGAGCTTGTCGGCGCCGGTCTCGTCCAGGATGACGCGGGAGTCGATGCCCGACGAGACCTTGAGGGCGACGCGGGAGTCGATGTTCGACTTTATGAGGCCCGTGACGACGTTGGCCGAGGGGCGCTGCGTGGCGATGACCAGATGAATCCCCGCCGCGCGGGCGAGCTGGGCGATGCGCACGATGGAGGCCTCGACGTCCTTGCCCGCGACCATCATGAGGTCCGAGAGCTCGTCGATGACCACGACGATGTAGGGCAGCGGATCGGGGGGGTTGTCCATCTCCGACAGCTTGCCCGAGACGCACATCTTGTTGTAGGCGCGGATCTCTCGCGCCCCGGCACGCTCGAAGACCTTGAGGCGCCGCTCCATCTCGGACACCGCCCACTGCAGGGCGCTCGCCGCCTGCCTGGGCTCGGTCACGACCGGGACGTAGAGGTGGGGAAGGCCGTTGTATCCCGCGAACTCGACGCGCTTGGGGTCGATCATGATGAGCCGCACCTGCTTGGGAGTTGTGCGCATGAGCAGGGACATGATCATGGAGTTGATGAGGACGGACTTGCCCGACCCCGTGGTGCCGGCGACGAGCATGTGCGGCATCTTGGCGATGTTGGTGACGACGGGCTTGCCCGCCGAGTCGCGGCCGATGGCCACCTCGAGGGGGCCGCCCTTGGCGTAGGGCAGCACGTCTCCCAGGTGCACGTTCTCGCGCTCCTTGTTGGGGATCTCTATGCCCACGTAGGAGGTGCCGGGGATGGGCGCGAAGATGCGGACCTTCTCGGCGGCGAGCGTGAGGGCTATGTCGTCTTCGAGGTTGCGGATCTTGTTGACGCGCTCGCCCTCGCCCATCTCGACCCGGAAGGTCGTGACCAGGGGTCCGGACACGTAGTCGACGACCTGGCTCCTGAGGCCGAACTCCTGGAGCGTCGCCTGCAGGCGGTCCTTGGTCTCGGACAGCTCGGCGATGGAGGCGGCGCTGGTCGCGCTGTTGGGGTTCGAGCTCAGCATCGAGAGCGGGGGCAGCTGGTAGCCCTCCTCACCCTCTCCCGGTCTCTTGCCCGCCGGCGCGGGGGTGGCAGGCCGGGGCCTCGGTGCCGGCGCTGGCGACATCGCGG
>NZ_LT635494.1:366076-375612 GCF_900120385.1 Olsenella phocaeensis
CCTGGGAGCACGGCGGGGGCGCACCGGCGCGCCCGGGCGGATGGCACTGGTCCCTGGAGTGCGCCGGCGCGGGCATGGGGGCGAGCGGCTTTGGCCACGACGGCGCTCCCGAGGGGCTGCGCGACGTGGTCGAGGCCCTTGCGGGAATGGGACTTCCCCTTATCTGGGACGACGAGGGCCCGCACCTTGCCTGAGGCTGAGCCGTCCGCCGGGCAAAAGGGACGGCCCGTCTCGGGCGAATCGGCCCCAAAGCCAAGGACCTACTACGTTTACGTGCTGGAATGCGAGGATGGCTCGCTCTACTCCGGCATCACCACGGACGTGGTGCGGCGCCTGCGCGAACATCTTTCCCAGAGGTCTCCTGGGGCCCGCTACACGCAGCGACATCGGCCCGTCGGCCTGCGGGGGCTCTGGGCCTGCGAGGGCCGATCGCCGGCCTGCAGGTTGGAGTGGCGCCTGCACCATTCGAGCCGCTCCCAGAAGCTGGAGCTGCTCGCTGCCCCGGAGCTTGCGGGAGGGGAGTGGGAGCCCGTTGGCAAGGAGGAGCGGCTTGTCCTGTGGGAGGAGGCTGTGGTCCCGACAGGCGCCTAGCCCCGCGGCCTAGTTGGCCGTGTCGGCCTTGGGCTGTGCCTCGTGGATGGTGACCGTGCTGCCCACGGCTACGACGCTGTCCGTGGAGGGCTCGACGGCGGCGACGGTGCCGTTGACGAAGTCGACGGTGAGGACCGCCTCGCCCTTGGCCACCTCGAGGCCCATACCGCGAAGGAGCACGGTGGCCTTTGCCACGGTCATGCCCCTGAGGTCCGGGATCGAGACGCTGCTCTGCTCGTTGTCGTCTGCGAAGTCGCTGGTGTCGCCCGCGTCGGGGTTGGGGCCGTCCGACACGACGAGGTCCACCTTGGTGCCCATGACCTCCATGGCCCCTGCCTCGGGCCCCTGGCTGATCACCTTTCCCGCGGCGACGGTGTCCGAGTAGGCGAAGGTGACGTCGTCCTTCACGAAGAACTTGGTCTGCGCGAGCGCCGTGACGGCGTCGTCCAGCGAGAGCCCGACCAGGTCGGGAACGGCCTGTGTCACCTCGGGGGACTTGCCCACCTTGAGCGTCACGTCCCCGCCGCTGGGAAGCGCGCTGCCGGCCGTGGGTTCCGTTGCCAGCACGCGGCCCGCGTCCTCCGAGCTCTGGGTGACCTGCTCGCTCACCTCGACGTCGTAGCCCTGCGACTCGAGCTCCGCCTGGGCAGACGCGGCATCAAGGCCCGCGACGTTGGGTACCTCGGGGTCGGAAAAGAGCCCGAAGCAGCTGGTGAGGATAAGGCTGGACCCCAGGATGGCGACCAGGACCGCGATGATGCCGGCGACGAGCAGGTGGGGGAACCCTCGGTCTCCCGGCAGCGTCCCCGTGCCCTCGTCGACGGCCCAGCCCTGCTCGATCTTGGGGGCCCTCACGTCCGCCGCCTTCACCGCTCCCGTCGCGTCCGGCCCTAGGGCGCTGCCGTCGTCGATGGCGTCCTCCTCCTNCGGTGCCGTTGACGAAGTCGACGGTGAGGACCGCCTCGCCCTTGGCCACCTCGAGGCCCATACCGCGAAGGAGCACGGTGGCCTTTGCCACGGTCATGCCCCTGAGGTCCGGGATCGAGACGCTGCTCTGCTCGTTGTCGTCTGCGAAGTCGCTGGTGTCGCCCGCGTCGGGGTTGGGGCCGTCCGACACGACGAGGTCCACCTTGGTGCCCATGACCTCCATGGCCCCTGCCTCGGGCCCCTGGCTGATCACCTTTCCCGCGGCGACGGTGTCCGAGTAGGCGAAGGTGACGTCGTCCTTCACGAAGAACTTGGTCTGCGCGAGCGCCGTGACGGCGTCGTCCAGCGAGAGCCCGACCAGGTCGGGAACGGCCTGTGTCACCTCGGGGGACTTGCCCACCTTGAGCGTCACGTCCCCGCCGCTGGGAAGCGCGCTGCCGGCCGTGGGTTCCGTTGCCAGCACGCGGCCCGCGTCCTCCGAGCTCTGGGTGACCTGCTCGCTCACCTCGACGTCGTAGCCCTGCGACTCGAGCTCCGCCTGGGCAGACGCGGCATCAAGGCCCGCGACGTTGGGTACCTCGGGGTCGGAAAAGAGCCCGAAGCAGCTGGTGAGGATAAGGCTGGACCCCAGGATGGCGACCAGGACCGCGATGATGCCGGCGACGAGCAGGTGGGGGAACCCTCGGTCTCCCGGCAGCGTCCCCGTGCCCTCGTCGACGGCCCAGCCCTGCTCGATCTTGGGGGCCCTCACGTCCGCCGCCTTCACCGCTCCCGTCGCGTCCGGCCCTAGGGCGCTGCCGTCGTCGATGGCGTCCTCCTCCTTGGGGGTGGGCGCGGCCTCGATGGTGGGGAGCTGCTCGTCCAGCGCCTGGGAGGGCGTTGCGTTCCCTAGTGCCGCGGCGGAGGTGGCGCCAGGCTCCAGGCGCTCGTCCTCGGAGAGCGTGCCGACGCCATCGGGCGACGCCGCACTCGCGGGCTCCAGCGCCGCATCGACGTGCTCGATGCGTGCGTGCTCGGCTGCCGAGTGCTCGGGGAGCACGACCTCTTCTTGCCCGTTGGGCCAGGGACAGCTCACCGTCATGTGGCGCGGGGCGTTGCCCTCGCCCGTCAGGCTGGGCTCGTCCTCGACCCTTGGCATGCGGTCGCTGTCGTCGGTCACGCTGGTTCCTCTCGCCTTCCTGCAGGGCCGGGGGCACGGCACCCCAAAAAGCATTGGATTATCTTACGCCAGTGACCTGTGACTTGTCACTTTTCGCTGCCGTGGGAGGTGATTCTGGGGGCTTGGGGGCAATTTAGCTTGTGAATGAGGTCGTCTTGGGGCATTGCCGCGTCGGGCAGCTCGAGCATCAGCGCGAGGGCCAGGACGAGCCCGTCCTCCAGGCTCCCGGGGTCCACCCACTCGTCCCTGGTGTGGAGGAGGCCGCCACGCACCGTCCCCACCGTGAGGGCGGGAATCCCCAGGCTGAGGGGGATGTTGGCATCCGTGGAGGCGGGGGAGGGGTCGGGCTCCTCTCCCGTGATGGAACGGATCGCCTCCCAGGCGAGCCTCGTGACGCGCTCCTGCGTCTCGGGGCGGGTGTCCGCGTTCCCGGGCCTCATACCGATGCACTCGAGCGAGGCGCGCACGCCTTTCTCGCCTGCGTTGGCGACGACCTCTTGCAGCCGCTTGCGCATCGCTGCGAGGTTTGCCGCGGACTCGCTGCGGTATTCGAAGAGGCAGCTCGCCTGGGACGCGATGGCGTTGACCGTGCTCCCGCCCTCGATGCGTCCCACGTTGATGGTGGCCCGGGCGCCCGTGGTCGGGTCCTGCGGCAGCGTGCTGGCATAGAGCTCGCCGACGACGCGGCAGAGGTGCGCGATGGCGTTGGGGCGGCCGAAGTCGTGGTAGGAGTGCCCGCCTTGGGTCCTGACCTCGATCCTCCAGCGCTCGGAGCCCACGGCCACGCCTATGCATTGGGGCAGGTACAGGTCGAGCGAGACGAACGCTCGCACGGTAGTGCCGCAGGCCTCCAGCCAGCGGAAGACGGCCTTGGTCCCGTCGAGGTTGCCCAAGCCCTCCTCGCAGCTGTTGGCTACGACGAGGAGGTCTGCCCGTGCGGTAGCCGCAGCGAGCTCTTGTGGGTGTTCCAACAGGCAGCTCGTCGCCATGAGCAGCGCCACGAGGTTCGCCGTGTCGTCGCCTATGCCCGGCGCGAGCAGCCGCCCTCCCTCCTCGCGCACCTCGAAGGGCTCGACGTCGTCGAAGACGACGTCGGTGTGGGCACAGAAGAGGACGAGGTCACGGTAGGGGGACGGCGTTCCGGGGCTGGTCTGGGGCCTGGACGGCGCGGCGTGGTCGCTCTCGCCCGAGGGACGTCTGAGGAGGCAGAGGACGTTCTTCTGCCCGTCCACCCAGACCTCGTTTGCGCCCTGCCGTCTGAGCCACTCCGCCACGAAGGCCGCCCGGCGCTCCTCGTGGCGGGTCGGGGCGGGGATGCCGGCGAGCGTGCGGAGCAGCTCGAGCTCCTGGTCGTGGTGGTCCCGCGCGTAGGCCCGGAGCCTTTGCAGCAGTGCTTCGTCCATCCTGGCCTCCCTGGTCCGTGGCTGGTTCCATGATGTCACAGGGGGGGGGTCGCGAGCGCGCGAGGCGTGGGGGGTAGGTGCGTGGGGCGCGGGGGTAGGTGCGTGGGGCGCGGGGGCAGGCGCGCGGGGTTCGGTTGCGCGAGTCAATGGGCGTTTTGGAGTGCGTCGTGGGGTTCTTGGCGCGCAGACGAGGAATGGCCTGCGCACGAAATCGCACTGACCTGGCCTTTTGTCGGCACGGCGCGCAGACCGGGAGTGACCTGCGCACGATTTTGGAGCGTTTCTCTCCTTCTCTCCTATGGTACGTTGACAAGACCTCAAAGTGATATCACTATGACCTCAGCCTCTCCGTGCGGGGAGGGACACGAGGGCAGCGCCTCCACGGGGGAGGTCGGCCCCTCGCGCAGAAGGGAACGAGACATGAGCGTAGAGAAGAAGGCCCACGCGGCGTCTGGCTGGGCGATGCTCCTGGTGGTCGTCGTCCTGTACCTGGCGAGCGTCTACATGGTCGTGCGAGGCATCATGAACGTCAGCCTCTACGACGACCTGGGGCTCGTCGCCCCCGTGACTGCCTGGGTGGCCATTCCGCTGGGCTTCGTCATGCTGGCGGTGGCAATAATCCTGAGCTGCGGCTTCTTCACCCTGCAGCCGGGACAGGCACGCATCTGCGTCCTCTTTGGCAAGTACGTGGGCACGGTGCGTGACGAGGGGCTGCGTTGGGCCAACCCCTTCTACTCCCGCAACCTGGGCAGCTCCAACGCCTCGCCCTCGGTGGACATAGCCGCCTCCCTCACGGGCATCTCGAGCGCCAGCGCGGGCTCTCCGTCCCACGTGCACGGTGCCAAGATCTCCACTCGCGCGCGCACGCTCAACGGCGACCGCCTCAAGGTCAACGACAAGATGGGCAACCCCATAGAGATTGCGACCGTGGTGGTGTGGCGCGTGGCCGACACGGCGAAGGCTGTCTTCGACGTGGATGACTACGAGAGCTTCGTCTGCATGCAGACCGAGACCGCGCTGCGCCACGTTGCCAGCATCTATGCCTACGACCACATGGAGGACGAGGACGAGAGCGCGAGCTCCATCACCCTGCGCTCCAACATCGAGGAGGTCTCGGAGAGCCTCAAGGCGGAGCTCGAGCGCAAGCTGGCCGTCGCGGGCGTCGCCGTGGACGACGCGCGCCTGACGCACCTGGCCTACGCGCCCGAGATCGCCCAGGCGATGCTCCGCCGCCAGCAGGCCGACGCCGTCATCGCCGCACGCAAGAAGATCGTCGAGGGTGCCGTGAGCATGGTGGACATGGCGCTCGCGCAGCTCTCGGACGGCGGGATCGTGGAGTTCGACGACGACCGCAAGGCCGTCATGGCATCCAACCTCATGGTGGTGCTCTGCGGTGAGTCCGAGGCGCAGCCCGTGCTCAACACCGGCAGCCTGTACCAGTAGGGCGGTGCGTCGCGTTGGCGAGGAAGCAGTACCCCCTGCGCATCGACCCCGAGCTCTGGTCCGCCGTCCAGAGGTGGGCGGCGGACGAGATGCGCAGCTCTAACGCGCAGGTCGAGTGGATCGTGCGGGACGCGCTGCGCCGGGCGGGGAGGCTGCCCGGGAGGGGCGGAGGGGACGTGGCTCCCCCTTCCGGGGGAGAGGAACAGCTCCCTAGGTCGCGGGACTAGGCGGCGAAGCTTGGCGTCGTCGTGCAGAACTCGCCCGAGATGGCACCAATCTGTCAACTCGGGCGAGTTCTGCACGACGGATGCCCGTGCTACCTCTCCCTCCGTGATTCCGCCCCCCGCTCGCGGCCCGAGGCGCTAGCCGCCGCCATAGAGGGCGCGCTCCATCAGGGCGAAGAGGGTCTGGCAGTCCGAGCGCCGCCTGAGGGCGTCGAACATCGCGTCAAGGGTAAGCCTGCAGATGCGTTCGGGCTCCAGCTGGCCCCGGAGTACCTCTCGCCTGACGGAGGGGTCCGACTCCAGGACGTGCGCCAGGCCCTCCAGCATGTGCGAGAGGAGGGCGTCCATGCGCTCCCGTCCCGCCTCGCGCCCCCCGGGGCCCAGGGCGTGGAGCTGGGCGAGCCAGTTGGAGCCCAGGGGAGAGAGGCGCTCGTCCAGGCCCGCAAAGAGCCGGCGGCAGTAGTCGAGGTAGGGCTCCTGGCTTCGGGCCTGGCAGAAGTCCGCGAAGAAGGCGTCCCTGAAGAGCGCCTCCGCCGTGGCCGCGACCAGCTCGTCGCGCGAGGGGTAGTAGTTGTAGACCGAACCGACGGAGATCTGGCAGGCACGCGCCACACCGCGGATGCTGATCGCGTCGAGGCCGTGGTTCCGCGCCAGGCCGCAGGCCGCGTCGAGTATCTGCTCCTGGCTCGTGCGTCTCCTGGGCATCCTTGCCTCCTGGTCCTGTCGGGGTGTCTATGCCTGGCGTCGCGTGCCGCCGGCGTCCTCGTGCGTCGTGGGTTCCTGACGCAGGCGCAGCACGAGGGCGATCGCGGCGACGATGGCGACGGAGGCGACGCCGGCCTTCGTGCCCGTCATGCCCAGTGCGGGGATGCCCATGAGCAGCCCCACAAGGTAGGGGACGAGCCACGCGAGCCAGACGGCGACGGAGTAGCGGCTGAAGCCCTGGCGGGCCCGCTCGCTCCCGCGCCAGACGACGAGGCTGGCCCAGACGGCATGGGCGAGCATGAGCGCGATGGCGACGGCGCCCGTCACGGCATGGACGCCCAGGCCCGAGATGCCGTTGGTGCGGGCGTAGCTGCCCATGAGGGCGGTTCCCGTGCTGTCGCAGGCAAGTCCCGCCCAGAAGAGCGCGAGCTGCGCCTTGCCCAGGTAGTGGTGCCTGCGCTCCCCAAAGACGCCTGCCGTGTAGAGGACGAGCGCCGCCGTGATGGCGACGGACGCGAATGCGATGGTGCTGCCCATGTCTGCTCCCCGAGCCGTGGGCGCGGTTCCCCAAGGGCCGCGCGCCGCCGTGTGTGAACACCGTTCACTATAGACAGCCGGTGGTGAATCGAGCCGTGCGTTGTTCACTGTGGAGAGGGGATGGTCCACGCCGCTGCCGGTGCCTCACATGGCCCGGCCCACGGCCCGTGCCCAGCCCGCGAGCAGCCGCTCTGCCTCGGGACGCCCCATCCGGGGCTCGAAGCAGTCATCGTCGCCGCGCAGGCCGCGCAGCTCGTCCGTGCCCGACCAGAAGCCGCTCGTGAGGCCGGCGAGGTAGGCGGCCCCCAGCGAGGTGGTCTCTATGTTCTGGGGCCTCCTCACGCGCATGCCCAGGACGTCCGCCTGGAACTGCGCCAGGAAGTCGTTCCTGGAGGCACCGCCGTCCACGTTGAGCGCGCAGAGGACGCGTCCGGCGTCCGCCTCCATGGCCCTCACCAGGTCGGTCGTCTGGTAGGCTAGGGCCTCGAGGGCGGCACGGGCGATGTGGGCGGGCGTCGTCCCGCGGGTGAGGCCGCAGATGAGGCCGCGCGCCTCGGGTCTCCAGTAGGGGGCGCCAAGCCCCGTGAAGGCGGGCACGATGTAGACCCCGCCGTTGTCCGGGACGCTGCGGGCCAGGTACTCGGTCTCCTCCGCGCTGCGGATGAGCCCCAGCTCGTCCCTGAGCCACTGGATGAGCGCCCCTGCGACGAAGACGCTGCCCTCGAGCGCGTACTGCGTGCGCTCGGTGCCGGGGGCTGCCGCGGCGATGGTCGTGACCAGGTTGTTCTTGGACCGAGCCGCGACGTCGCCGGTGTTCATGAGCAGGAAGCAGCCAGTGCCGTAGGTGTTCTTCGCCTCTCCCGCCTCGAAGCAGCACTGGCCGAAGAGGGCGCTCTGCTGGTCTCCCGCCACGCCGCAGATGGGGATGCCCGCGGGCACGCCGGGGTAGCTCGTCTCGCCGAAGAGGCTGGCCGAGCGCCTGACCTCGGGGAGCATGCAGGCGGGGACGTCGAAGAGGGCGAGCAGCCCCTCGTCCCAGCGGCCCTCGTGGATGTCGTAGAGCAGGGTGCGGCTGGCGTTGGTCTCGTCCGTGGCGTGCACCATGCCGCCGGTGAGCACCCACACGAGCCAGCTGTCTATCGTGCCGAAGAGGAGCTCGCCCGCCTCGGCGCGCTCGCGTGCGCCGGGCGCGTTGTCGAGCAGCCAGCGTAGCTTGCTGGCGGAGAAGTAGGCGTCGGGCAGGAGGCCCGTCTTGCCCTGCACCATCCGGCGGACCTCGTCCGTGCCGCAGAGCTCCTGCACCATGTCCGCCGTGCGGCGGCACTGCCACACGATGGCATTGGCTATGGGCTCTCCGGTGCTGGTGTCCCAGACCATGGTGGTCTCGCGCTGGTTGTCTATGCCGATGGCCGCCACGTTGCGCTCGCTCAGCCCGTGGCGGCTCACCAGCTCGGTGAGCGATCCCAGCTGCGAGAGGAGTATCTCTTGCGGGTTGTGCTCGACCCAGCCGGGCTGGGGATATATCTGCTGGTAGCTGCGCTGCACGCAGTCGACCATGCGACCCTCGCGGTCGACGAGCACGGCGCGCGACGAGGTGGTGCCCTGGTCCAGGGCTATGACGTAGTCCTTGCTCATCTCTCTTCTCCCAAGTGCTCGTCGAACCAGCGGGTAACGTCGTCGAAGACGAGCTCGCGCGCGTCTTCCTTCAAGATCTCGTGGCNGGCCCGCTCGCTCCCGCGCCAGACGACGAGGCTGGCCCAGACGGCATGGGCGAGCATGAGCGCGATGGCGACGGCGCCCGTCACGGCATGGACGCCCAGGCCCGAGATGCCGTTGGTGCGGGCGTAGCTGCCCATGAGGGCGGTTCCCGTGCTGTCGCAGGCAAGTCCCGCCCAGAAGAGCGCGAGCTGCGCCTTGCCCAGGTAGTGGTGCCTGCGCTCCCCAAAGACGCCTGCCGTGTAGAGGACGAGCGCCGCCGTGATGGCGACGGACGCGAATGCGATGGTGCTGCCCATGTCTGCTCCCCGAGCCGTGGGCGCGGTTCCCCAAGGGCCGCGCGCCGCCGTGTGTGAACACCGTNGCGAGGGAAGGACGCCCCACTTGGTTGCGGGAGCGCTGAGGCCGTGGCCGATCTGGTCGTGCCCGCAGACGGCGTAGCCCCGCCGCACGAGGTGGCGGGCGAACTCGTCGTAGCGCCCGACGTGCTCCGCCATGCCGTGGATCAGCTGGACCACGGCGCGGGGCTCCTCTCCCACGCCCCTCCAGACGTAGCCGTGAATGCGGGAGACCTCGTCCGCGGAGTCGAACCCGACCTCTTGGCGCTCGACGCGCAGTGACGGCGACGCCTCTTGCTCCATGGGTCCCTCCCTTCCGTCACAGACGTCCTGTGCGTCAGATTGTATGCAGGTCAGAAGGGGGTCTGCGGGGCGCTTCCGTGAGGAGCTCCTATGCTTCGATGGGCGCGGGATGATTGGATAATATATGCGTTCAGAGGCGTTTTTGCGCCGTTCGCGGGAGGGGGCCGGGTGGGTGCGGCCGGGGCGGGCC
>NZ_LT635494.1:376199-392796 GCF_900120385.1 Olsenella phocaeensis
TGGCCGAGGCTGGCGTGCGGCGGCGAGCGCGCGGCTGGGTTGTCGCGTAGGGGCGAGCGCGAGGACGGGGCCTGCACTACAGGCCGAGCGCGCTTGCGTCGAGGGCTCCGTCGAGCTCGGGCGCGGCGTCTGTTGCCACCACGACGTTGTTGTCGGGCAGGGCGGCCTCGTCGGCGCCGCAGGGTAGGACGAGTACCATCTTGAAGCGCTCACCGAGGAGGGGAAGGAGTCCCGCCAGGGGAGCTGAGCCCGGCCCTTCGAGTGCGCTCACGACGTTGATGAGGTAGAGGCCGTGCGGCAGGAGGCGAGTGCGGACAAGGTCGAGGGCCTCGGGCGAGGAGAGGCTTGCGAGGGGTTCTTCCGCCTGGAAGCAGTCGTTGAGTATCGCGTCGTAGCGCTGGTCCGTCGTGCGGAGGAAGTCCAGGGCGTCGGCCTGGTGCAGCCGCAGGCGACCCTTCGCCTGGGCATGGTAGCGCTCCTCGAGGCGGTCGAGGAAGAAGTGACGCCGTGCGAGCTCGAGCATGAGGGGGTCGACCTCGACGACGTCGACCGTCGCCTCGGGATGGTGGGCGATGGCGTACTTGGGGTAGGCGCAGGCACCTCCGCCCAGCATGAGGACGTTGCCGGTGGCATGGGCGGCCACGAGTACGTCGTCGTAGAGGCGATGGTAGGGGAAGGCCAGCTCGCACCAGCCGTCGTCCAGGTAGGTGGCGCTCTGCCAGCTGCCGTCGACCTCGAGGATCCGCACGGGCAGGCCGTCCACATCATGCGTGTCCAGGACGCGGACGGGACCAAACATGCCGTGGGGGTAGCGTGCCACGACGCGCATGGGCGCGACGCGTCCGAGCAGGCCGTCTATGAGGTGGGACAGTGACATGCGGCTCCCTTCGGGGCCATTCTGACACGTCGGGGGCATGGGGTGTCGTCGTGGCGGGCTGTCGCGACGGTCGTCGTGGCGGGCGGCGGCGGGGCCATACGGCGGCTGCCACCCGGCTGAGCTCGTCGAGAAAACGCTCGTAGAGCTTGATTAGCTCATCGAAAAAGTGAGCGCCGTAGACGAGTGGGCTCTCTGTACGGAGGGAACCGAAGCCGAGGTTTGGTCTTCGACCGAGGGTGGTTCCTATACTTGGATGCACTCGTTCAACCAGCGCATCGGCATGCACGGAAACAAGTTTTTTCGACGGGCCCAGCCCCTATGTCGAGACGCCTTACCTTTGTCAGGAGCCAATTGGGGAGTCTGGCGCGCATGGAGCGCAGTGCATGAGAATCGTATGTCTCGACCAAGAGGCGGAGACCGTCGCTTTTGATTCGCTGGGACTGCAGGATGAGGCGAAGGTCGCGCGAGAGTTCTATGTGACTTCCAATAAGGCACCTTTTCTCTCCGAGGGTGAGTATTGGACTGCCGAAAGCATTCACAGATTACTGATCGCCTCGATAGAGACTGGCAACCCCATCAGACGGGAGTGACCATGGAAGCCCTGAGACTTGACGTTTATGGCGATGCGGTTCCTGATCTTGTTGAAATATCGAAGGCTATATAAAACCATTTATAGGGTGGTACTTCTGTTAAAATTTGTAAGAGTACTACCCTAAAACGCCTTTGGAGACATGTATGGAGCCTATCTATCGGCGCGAGCTTTACCTCTCGAGGATCCGTCCCTTCGTGAAGCACGCTGACCTTATCAAGGTAATCACGGGGGTGCGTCGCTGCGGGAAGTCCACCGTCATGCGGATGGTGGCCGACGAGCTGGCGGAGCAGGGCGTGCCGGAGCGCAACCTCGTGTTCCTCGACCTCGACTCGCGCGGCTACCGCAAGGTGAGGACTGCGGACGCGCTCGACGAGCTCATCGAGCGCGTCTCGGCCCCGGAGGGCATGACCTACCTCTTCATTGACGAGGTGCAGAACGTTGAGGGCTTCGAGGAGGTGCTCAACGCTTGGCGTGGGGAGGGGACACACTCCATCTTCATCACAGGCTCGAACTCCTACCTGCTTTCCGGCGAGCTCGCCACCAAGCTCACCGGTCGCTACTTGGAGTTCGAGGTCTTTACGCTCACTTTTGCTGAGTACGAGGGGATGAAACGCCTCTACGGGAAGGAGATAAGCCCCAATGTCGCCGAGGAGTTCGACCACTTCATCCTCGAGGGCGGCTTTCCCCGCGCGGTCGACCTCGCCACGTTGGCGGAGAAGCGGACCTACGTCGAAGGTGTCGTGCGTGAGATCTTCGAGAAGGACGTCAAACGCCGTGTTCAGGTGCGTAATGTGTCGGTCTTCGAGCGCGTCCGAGACTACATGATCAACAACTTTGGGTCGACGACGAGCATCAGGAACATCGCTGCATACTTCCGTGATGTCGAGGGGGTACCCATCAAGGAGGAGACGGTGCACCGCTACGTCACCGTTCTTGAAGAGGCCAAGATTCTCTACCGCTGTCCGCGCTTCGACATGAAGTCGAGGTGCTCTCTTGCCCGCGAGCAGAAGTACTACCTTGCCGATCTCGGGTTCTACTTTGCCCTCAACACCGACAATCGCATCAACTACGGTCCCGTGCTCGAGAACGTGGTGTACGAGTACGCCCGCGCGCAAGGCTACTCCGCAAGTGTCGGTAGGATTGGGAAGCTCGAGTGCGACTTCATCCTGCGCGATGGTGCGCAGGACTACTCGTACGTGCAGGTCTCCTATACCATCGCCGAGCGCTCCACCGAGGACCGCGAATACGCATCACTCGAGAAGGCCCGCGACGGCTATCCCAAATACCTCCTCACCTGCGATCATCTGCTGCAGAAGCGTAGTGGCGTCATCCACGAGAACCTCATCCGCTTTGTGTCGGAGGAAAGGCGGTTCGGATTCGGGCGGTGATAAATCCAACTGCGGACCATCCCACCCCGGCACCCCGTCAGGGATCGTGTGATGTGCCACATCCAAAGCACTATAATGCTTGTCGAAAAAAGGGGAGCTGGCGCACGCCGGCTGAGATTGGGGCCAAGGCGCCCCTGACCCTGGGGCGGCCGCCGACGGCTGCCGCCCGTACCTGATCTGGGTAATGCCAGCGTAGGGACCAAGGCACACGCTTTGCGCGGGTCCCGGTCTAGGCGGGCCGCCGCGAGGCACCCGCAGAGGGGAGTGCCTATGAACTGTTCCGTTGCCCTCCAGTACCTGCCCATGAACGCGGGCCCCGACGACGAGGTCTGCCGCATCGTGGACGAGGTCATCGCCGCGATCGACGCCTCGGGCCTCGACTACTACGTCGGGCCCTTCGAGACCGCGATAGAAGGCGACTTCGACGCCTGCATGGAGCTCGTGAAGCGCTGCATCGAGGCAGGTGCCAAGGCCGGCTGCGCCGAGAGCGCCAGCTACGTGAAGATCTCGTACCGTCCTGGCGGCGACGTCATGTCCACCGAGCACAAGATCGGCAAGTACCACCAGACGGACTCCGAGTTCGCCCCCAAGGCAGAGGGCGCGGTGGCCTAGGTGACCACGCCCTCGCGCACGCGCAAGGTCCTGGTCCCGCTCCTCGCCGTCGCGGCGCTCCTCGCCCTGTGGCAGCTCGTCGTGACAGGGGGGCTCATTCCCAACTTCCTGCTGCCCACGCCCGTCCAGGTGGTTGCCGCCCTCGCGGGCGACCTGCCACTCCTTGCCGCGCATGCCGCGACGACCCTGGCCGAGGCCGCCTTGGGACTCGCCATCGGCTGCGCCGTGGGCTTCGCCTTCGCCGTGCTCATGGACCGCTTCGATATCATCTACCTGGCCTTCGAGCCCCTCGTCACCCTGTCGCAGACCATCCCGACCGTCGCCGTGGCGCCGCTTCTGGTGCTGTGGTTCGGCTACGGCCTGGCACCCAAGGTGGTTCTCATCGTGCTCACCACCTTCTTCCCGGTGACGGTCTCGCTCGTGGGGGGCTTCCGCTCGGTCGACCCTGACCTCATAGACCTCATGCGCACCATGAACGCCACCCGTTGGCAGGTCTTTTGGGAGGTCAAGCTCCCCGCTGCGGCCGAGCAGTTCTTCAGCGGCCTGCGCATCAGCGCCACTTACGCCATCGTGGGCGCGGTGATTGCCGAGTGGCTGGGCGGCTTCTCTGGCCTGGGCGTCTACATGACCCGCGTGCGCAAGTCCTTCTCGTACGACCGCATGTTCGCCGTGATCGTGCTGATCTCGGCGCTCTCGCTGGCGCTCATGGCCGGCGTCGACCTTCTGCAACGCATCTGCATGCCCTGGAAGAGGGCAGAGAGGAAATAGAGATGAACAGCTTCGTCACCACTGCCAACCTCAGCCGCCGTGGCCTCATCGCCGCATCGACCGCCGCCGCGAGCTCGCTTGTGCTCGCCGGCTGCGGCGCCGGCACCGCCGCGCCCGCCGCCGACACCAAGGAGAAGACGAAGGTCACCTTCTGTCTGGACTACACGCCCAACACGAACCACACGGGCATCTACGTGGCGCAGCACGAGGGCTACTTCGACGAGGAGGGCCTGGAGGTCAGCATCGTCCAACCCGCCGAGGACACGGCCGAGACCATGATCGGCTCGGGCCAGGCCCAGCTCGGCGTGAGCTACCAGGACTACATCGCCAACGTGCTCAGCAACTCGCCCGACCTCCCCGTCACGGCGGTTGCTGCCATCCTGCAGCACAACACCTCCGGCATCATGAGCCGCAAGGAGGATGCGATAACCTCCGCCAAGGGCATGGAGGACCACGTCTACGCCACCTGGGACATGCCCATCGAGCAGGCGACCATCAAGGACGTGGTCGAGGCCGACGGCGGAGACTACTCGAAGGTGAGGATGGTCCCCTACGCCGTGGACGACGAGATCGCGGGCCTGCGCGCCAACATGTTCGACACCGTGTGGGTCTACGAGGGCTGGGCGGTGCAGAACGCCGCCGTCCAGGGCTATGACGTCAACTACTTCAGCTTCATCGACATGGACGAGGTGTTCGACTTCTATACGCCGGTAATCGCGGCCAACCCCGAGTTCGCGTCGAAGAACCCCGATGTGGTGAAGGCCTTCCTGCGCGCGGTCCGACGCGGCTACGAGTACGCCGTGAAGGATCCCGACTCCGCGGCGGACCTGCTCTGTGCCGAGGTGCCCGAGCTCGACGCGGCCCTGGTGAGGCAGAGCCAGTCCTACCTCAAGGACCAGTATGTGGCCGACGCCGCGAGCTGGGGCGTCATCGACAAGGCCCGCTGGGCGCGCTACTTCCAGTGGCTCAACGACAACGGCCTGGTCGCCAACAAGATCGACGTGGACGCTGGCTGGACCGCGGACTACTTGGAGGCGTAGGAGGTGCCGGGGGAGCGGGCGACGGACGCGGAGTCTGCGGACGTGGCGTCGGCGGACGTGGCGACGGTGGCCACCGGGGCGACGGCGGCCACGTCTCGCTCGCGACCGGGCGGGGGAGAGGGGCTCGCCCTCGAGGCGCGGGGGCTGACCCTCTCCTGGGACGGGGGCGCGCACGTCGTGGCGGAGGACGTGAGCCTCGCGCTGCGGCCTGGCGAGGTGGCCTGCCTGGTGGGCAAGTCCGGCTGCGGCAAGACCACCATCTTGCATGCGCTCTCGGGCCTCGCCCGCCCGCTCGCGGGGAAGGTGCTCCTGCACGGCGAGGACGTGACCGGCGTCCCCGGGCGTGTGAGCTACATGCTGCAGAAGGACCTCCTCCTGCCCAATCGCAGGATCCTGGACAACGTCTGCCTGCCCCTGACCATCGCGGGCACGCCCCGCGCCGAGGCGCGCGAGAGGGCGCTGCCGCTCTTCGAACGCTTCGGCCTCGCCGGCACGGAGGGCCTTTGGCCCTCGGAGCTCTCGGGCGGGATGCGGCAGCGCGCTGCCTTCCTGAGGACCTACCTCATGGGAAACGACGTCGCCCTCCTGGACGAGCCCTTCTCCGCCCTGGACGCCCTCACGAGGGTCGACCTGCGCAGCTGGTACTGCGACATGGCTACGGAGCTGGGAATCGCCTCGCTGGTGATCACCCACGACGTGGACGAGGCCGTGACCATGGCAAGCAGGGTGTACGTGCTTCGCGGCGACCCGAGGTCCGGCGTGCCCAGCCGCGTCGTGGCGGAGCTGGCCGTGCCGCGACCGGCGTCGGGCACGAGCGCGGCGGAGTTCGCGCTCACGCGGGACTTCCTCGACTGCAAGAGGGAGCTCCTCTCGCTTATCTAGGCCGCGGGCTACGATGTGGGTCGCCAGTAGAGGGAAGGGCGGTTTGGCGCGCATTCCATCCGTGGGGTGCGCGCTGTTTTCTTGTGAGCTGGGCAAACGTCGGGCTGAGCGCAGGCAGTCTGTGGTTTGTGCGCGTACGTCCCACAAACTTGTTGACTGCTCAACATACAAGCCTAGAATGTTGGCCAATCAACAAATGGGGCCGCATCGGCCGGCCTGGGAGAAGGGGGGAGCGTGGACTCGCGTTTCGAGGACTTCGTCGGGCTGGTCTCTGCGGTGGGCAAGGAGGTCAACCGCATNCCGAGCTCGCGCGGCTGATCGGCAACGGCCGGGCCGCGGTCTCGCGCACGGTGGCGGCGCTCGAGCGCGGCGGTTTCGTGGGGATCGACGTGCCCGAGGGGGGCACGCGCTACAAGTCCCCCATCCGTCTGACCGAGAGGGGCCTTCGCACCATGCGCGAGGTCAACCAGATCATCGAGGACGTCGTGGCCCGAGCGGCCCATGGCGTCGACGAGCCCGACCGCGCGGCGATGTACCGCGCCCTCGGCTCCATAAGGGACAACCTGTCCAAGATCGGCGAGAGGTAGAGACATGGCAGTGCGCATCATCACCGACTCCGCGTCGGACATAGACGACATCGACGATCCCCGGCTGAGGGTGGTGCCCCTCTCCATCAGCTTCGGGGACCAGACCTTCAAGGATGGCGTGGACCTGGACCACGCCCGCTTCTACGAGCTTCTCGTCGAGCGAGAGGAGCTTCCCACTACGGGTCAGGTCACGCCCTTCGAGTGGCAGCAGGCCTTCGAGGCGGCGCTCGAGGGGCCGGAGGACGAGCTGGTATGCGTCACCATCTCGAGCAAGCTGAGCGGCACGAACCAGAGCGCCGTCGTGGCGGCGGAGGGCTTCGGTGGTCGCGTGCACGTGGTCGACTCCCTCAACGCCTGCCTGGGCCAGCGCATCCTGGTCGAGCTCGCGCTGAGGCTCGCGGCCGAGGGGAGGGACGCCGACCAGATCGCCTCGGAGCTCATGCGCAAGAGGGGCGACGTCAGGCTCGTGGCCCTGCTCGACACCCTCGAGTACCTGCGCCGCGGCGGGCGCATCGACGCCGTGAGCGCGGGCATCGGGACCATGCTGCAGGTGAAGCCCGTCGTTGCCATCCGCGATGGCGCCGTGGTCACGCTGGGCAAGGCGCGTGGGTCGAAGAACGGCCGCAACCTCCTCAGCGAGGAGGTGGAGCGCTCCGGCGGCATCGACATCGGCCTACCCCTCGCCATCGGCTACTCGGGCCCCTCCGACCACCTGCTCAGGAAGTACGTGGAGGACTCGCGCTGGCTCTGGGAGGGGAGGCTCGACGAGATCCCCGTGCACACCGTGGGGAGCACCGTGGGCACCCACGTGGGTCCCGGGGGCATCGCCCTGGCGTACTTCTCGCAGGCTTAGATTCTCGCGGGCTGGCCTTGTCGGCCGGCCCGCGTGCCATTGGTGGCCGGCATGCATGCTATTGGTCACCCCTTGCATACCGTTTGGCGATAGCTGCCTGCTTGGCACCACATCTTGCGCCGCTTGGGTGCCATGGTAGGCGGAGTGGGCCAGCCGGCCCCGAGCAAACATCAGCCCAAACCATTTATGGAGGGACGACATGGCACACATCACCCGTAGGAACTTCCTCGCCGGCTCTGCGGCTCTTGCAGTGACGGCCGGTCTCGCCGGCTGTGGCGGCGGGTCCAACGGCGCCGCCACCGACGCCGCCAAGGACTCCGGCAAGGACCTGAGCCGCATCGCCTCGCAGGAGATGATCGACGCGGCAAAGAAGGAAGGCACCCTCGTGGTGTACGGCTCCTGCGAGGAGGCCCACGTCGCGGCCTGCTGCCAGCACTTCCAGGACCTCTTTGGCATCGAGACCCAGTACCAGCGCCTCTCCACCGGCGAGGTCGAGTCCAAGGTCGAGGAGGAGAAGGGCAACCCCTCCGCCGACGTCTGGTTCGGTGGCACCACCGACCCCTACAACGTCGCCGTCACCAAGGGCATTCTCGAGCCCTACCAGGCCAACAACGCCAGCCACCTCATCAGTGACGTCTACCGCGACCCCGACGGCAACTGGTACGGCATCTACAAGGGCATCCTGGGCTTCTTCTTCAACAAGGACGAGCTCGAGCGCAAGTCCCTCGAGGCTCCCACCGACTGGCCCGACCTCCTGAGCGACAAGTACAAGGACCTCATCTGGATGTCCAACTACAACACGGCCGGCACCGCCAAGCTGATCCTCAACACCGTCATCCAGAAGTACGGCCACGACGAGGGCATCAAGTACCTGGTAGACCTCGACAAGAACGTCCAGGTCTACACCAAGTCCGGCTCTGGCCCCTCCAAGAACGTCGGCACCGGCGAGTGCACCATCGGCCTGGGCTTCCTGCACGACGCCGTCTTCCAGATGGTCGACAACGGCTATGGCAACATCGGCATGTCCATCCCCTCGTCCGGCGCGTCCTACGAGGTCGGCGCCACGGCCATCTTCAAGGGCTGCAAGCACCCCAACGCCGCCAAGCTCTGGATCGAGTACGCCCTCTCGCCCGAGTGCGTCGAGCGCGCACAGGAGGTCGGCGCCTACCAGTTCCTGGTCATCGACGACGCCAAGCAGCCCGAGGTCGTCAGCCAGTTCGGCCTCGACCCCGACAACGTCATGAACTACGACTTCGCGGACGCCAAGGCCAACACCGAGCAGTACGTCGACGACATCATGAAGGCCCTTGCCAGCTCCGGCGCCAACACCGGCGACACGAGCCGCTTCCAGACCGAGTAGCGGAGAAGCCCCAACCGCGCCCTGACGCGGCAGCGAGCCGGGTGGGTGGAGATTCCATCCGCCCGGCTCTTCTGCATCGGGGTGCGCGCCGTATTGGCCCACGACCTGGGAAGGGGAGCAATGGCAAAGAACCAGAGCGCCCAGCTTGACCGCAAGAAGCTGATGGCCGACCCGATCATGGTCACCACCATTGCCGTGCTCATAGCGTTCCTGACGCTGTTCATTCTGTATCCGCTGGCCATCCTGATGGTGGACAGCATCGTGGGGGAGAATGGCCCCACGCTCGACATCTTCAAGCGCGTGCTGTCGATGCCGTCCTTCGACACGGCGATCACCAACACGCTCAAGGTGGGCTTCCTCGTCGGCATCCTGGCTGCCCTCATCGGGCTGCTCTTCGCCTACGTGGAGGAGTACGTGCAGCTCAAGACGAGGTTCGTGAGCGGCCTGTTCAAGGTCGTCTCGATGCTGCCCGTCGTCTCGCCGCCGTTCGTGCTCTCGCTCTCGGTCATCATGCTCTTCGGCAAGGCGGGCATCATCACCCGCTATCTGCTGGGCATCTATGACAACAACGTGTACGGCTTCTGGGGCATCGCCCTGGTGCAGACCCTGACCTTCTTCCCGGTCTGCTACATGATGTTCCGCGGCCTGCTCAAGAACATCGACCCGTCGCTCGAGGAGGCCGCCCGCGACATGGGCGCCTCCCGCTGGAAGGTCTTCACCTCCGTCACGCTGCCCCTGATCCTCCCGGGCCTGGGCAACGCCTTCCTGGTGACCTTCATCGAGTCCATCGCCGACTTTGCCAACCCCATGCTCATCGGCGGCTCCTACGACACGTTGGCGACCTCGATCTACCTGCAGATCACCGGCGCCTACGACAAGCAGGGCGCCGCGGCGATGGCGGTTGTCCTCCTCTTCATCACCCTGGCCATGTTCGTGGTCCAGAAGTACGTGCTCGAGGCCAAGTCCACGGCCACCCTCACGGGCAAGGCGAGCCGCGCGCGCATGCTCATCACCGACAACTCCGTGCGCCTGCCCCTCTCGGCCCTCTGTGGCGCCATCGCGATCTTCGTCATCATGATGTACGTCTGTGTGCCCTTCGGCGCCCTCTTCAAGACCTGGGGCTACGATTTCAGCCTGACCACCAAGTGGTTCCAGCAGGTCTTTACCATGCACCACGGCTTCCAGGCCTTCCGCGACTCCTTCCTGCTGTCGCTGATCGCGAGCCCGATCACCGCGCTCCTCTCCATGATCATCTCGTACCTGGTGGTCAAGAGGAACTTCCGCACCAAGGGCTTCATCGAGGCCGTGTCCATGCTGGCCATGGCCGTCCCGGGCACCGTCCTGGGCGTCGGCTACATCCGCGGCTTCTCGGGCGGCATCTTCCACACCGGCCTCATGCAGGGGCTCTATGGAACGGGTGCCATCCTGATCATCGTCTTCATCGTGCGCTCGCTGCCCACCGGCACGCGCTCGGGCATCTCGGCCCTGAGGCAGATCGACAAGTCGATCGAGGAGTCCGCCTACGACATGGGCGCCAACTCGCTGCAGGTCTTCATGACCGTTACGCTGCCCCTGATCAAGGACTCGTTCCTCTCGGGCCTCGTGACCGCCTTCGTGCGCTCGATCACCGCCATCTCGGCCATCATCCTGCTCGTGACGCCGCAGTTCCTGCTCATCACGGTGCAGATCAACGAGTACGCCGAGAAGGGCGCCTACGGCGTCGCCTGCGCGTTCGCCACGATCCTCATTGCCATCACCTACGGCGCCGTGCTCCTGATGAACGTCGCCATCAAGCACTTCGGCACCAGCGCCAAGATCAAGACCACCGAGGAGGACTAAGCCATGGCCAAGGAGAAGAAGGGCGTGCGCCTGGAGCACATCTCCAAGATCTACCAGGACCCCAAGACCGGCAAGGACTTCTATGCCGTCCATGACGCCAACATCAACATCGAGCCCGGCGAGTTCGTGACGCTGCTGGGACCCTCCGGCTGCGGCAAGACCACCATCCTGCGCATGATCGCCGGATTCGAGAGCCCCAACGAGGGAGAGATCTACCTGGGAGAGGAAGCCATCAACGAGCTCACGCCCAACAAGCGCGACACGGCCATGGTCTTCCAGAGCTACGCGCTGCTCCCGCACTACAACATCTTCGACAACGTGGCCTACGGCCTCAAGCTGCGCAAGATGGACAAGGACACCATCCGCGAGAAGGTCACCAACATCCTGGGGCTCGTGGGCCTCGAGGGCATGGAAGACCGCATGACCAACCAGCTCTCGGGCGGCCAGCAGCAGCGCGTCGCCCTGGCCCGCGCGCTGGTCATCGAGCCGGGCGTGCTGCTCTTCGACGAGCCGCTCTCGAACCTCGACGCCAAGCTCCGCGTGGACATGCGCACCGAGATCCGCCGCATCCAGCAGGAGGCGGGTATCACGGCCGTCTACGTCACGCACGACCAGTCCGAGGCCATGGCACTCTCGGACAAGATCATCGTCATGAAGAAGGGCGTCGTCGACCAGATCGGCGACCCACACACCGTGTACTACCGCCCGGTGGACGAGTTCGTGGCCGACTTCATCGGCGAGTCCAACTTCCTGCGCGGCAAGCTGACGTCCATCGACGGCGAGTCCGGCCAGGTCATGGTCGAGGGCCGTGCCATCGAGGTCGCCGAGCGCAACGGCAAGGCCGTGGGTGACGACGTGACGCTGGTGCTGAGGCCGGAGTCCGCCCACGTGGCCGACGAGGGCGCGCTGCCCTGCGAGGTCGTGCTCTCGCGCTTCATGGGGCACTACCAGAACTACCACGTGCGCTGCGGCGAGCACCTGGTCAAGATCACCGAGTTCAACCCCAAGAACAAGAGGATCTACGAGGTGGGCGAGAAGGCCTTCCTCGACTTCCACGCGAGTGACGTCCACGTGCTGTAAGGTTTACTAATCGCGTAGACAGGCGACTCGGGCGGTGGCTCGGGTCGCGGGGAGGTTTGGGTCCCGCGCAGGTCATTTCTGACTTGCGCGGGATTTTTCGTTTGAGCAGGTCACGAGAATCTTGCGCGCAGCCCACGGGCAGTTTGCGCGAGGCGGGGGTGATGCGGCGCGCAGCCCACGGGCAGTTTGCGCGAGGCGGGGGTGATGCGGCGCGCAGCCCACGGGCAGTTTGCGCGTCTTTGGTCGTTTTCGCAGGTCATTTGAGAGACGCGCGCAAATTGTGCGCCGTTTGCGCAGCTCATCTGCGAAACGCGTGCTAACTACGTGTTAGCTGCGCGCGGAGACCTGGAATACCAGAGCTGCAGCTCCTTGAGGATCCTGGCACGAGCCGCTTGGAGCGTCGGGTCCTCCAGCATTGCGCGGGCCCACCTATCTCGCCTCCCCGTCCTTCGTTCGGTGCAGGAGACGAGCTGGCATAGGAGGAGCTCAAGGCCGGCGGGTCCCCTCAGGTCCTCGGCGGTCACAGGGAGGATGGCGAGGCCCTGGCTCGCGAGGTCCCGGTCCCGGCGACGGTCGTCGACGTACCTCTCGCGTATCTGGGTCCGCAGCCGTTGGACCACGTGTTGACGTTCGGCGCTGCCTGGGTCGCATGCCACAGCAATCGCGGCGGACTCGAGGGACGCGAGCGCGAGGTGGTCGTGGCCGTCGTAGTTGAGGCCCACGCCCGTGCCCTCGAGCAGGATGTCCGGGACGCGTGAGGGCCTGGTCATAGGCGCGCCAGCCTGGAAGACGCGAACGTTGAGCGTGAGCGGTGCCAGGGGAAACCCGCCCTCTTGTGCGGGCGGCAGGAGGAGCGCGGCCAGCATCGCCTCGCGGGGAGACCAGGCGTTGGGGGCGACGAGCGCCGCCACCCTCCTGGCGCGCTCTCTGCCGCGGAGCCCCCTTGCGTGCGAGAGGAACCAGAGCATTCTGCCCTGGCTCGTCAGGGGTGGCAGGCCGTAACGGGCGGGATTGCGCGCCGGGCCGAGCGGGTCGCAGGCGAAGCTGCCGCAGAGCTCCATGCCCAGGGCGAGGAGCTGCGCGTCCGTCAGGGTCTCTGCCATCTGCGCGAAGGCGAGCTCGGGCGACGAGATGGCAATGCCGGGAGCGAGCCGGAGGAACGAGTCGGGTGGCAGCGTCGCTCCGCTTAGGTGGCCCCTCAATAGGGGAGAATGGCTTCTCTCCCCCGCAGACCTGACAAGGTGTTCCAAGGGTGTCGCTTCCGTGGCAAGTTCGGAGGCGACGTTGCCCAGGGGCTCCAGAAACGCTTCGAGAAGTTCTGCTTTGTCGTGTCGTCCAAGGCGTATCCGCGTGGTCGGGCAATCCATGCGCCGGGCGTTCTTTGTGCATAGTTCTCCCCGCCGTTGCGCCCTGAGAAGCGCCAGTGCCGTGGTATGCGAGAACGTGATCTCCATGCATCAACGCTAGCCCGCTCCGGGACAGTTTTTGGCGAGAAGATAAATCCAGCTTGCACGCAGCTGGCACATAGCTAACGGGCAGCTGCTCGTAACCCTGCTCTGAGCTGGTCATTTACGACTACGCGAGGGGCGGCGTCAGGTGTGGGGATAGGAGTTCTCGCGCGCAAACTGCCGCCAACTTGCGCGTGGTTTTGCGTTTTGCCTGGTGAGCAAGAACTCGTGCGCAAACCGCGCCTGCGCTGCGCGTGAAGGCGTGCGACTCGCGCGCAAACTGCCGCCAACTTGCGCGGCTAATCGCAGCGCCGCAGGTCAGAAGAATGTCCCGCGCACGCCAGGAATGGTTTGCGCGGGAAGCATAAGGCACCGAGAATCGCCCTCGGTCGACGCCCCTGGGGGAGCGTACTACCCCCAGGACCCTAGCGGTGATAGAAGGTGCCTCGCTCGAACTTGGGCTCGCAGCAGACGTTGATGCCCAGCTTGCGGTAGACGCGCTCGTCGGTGGAGCTGATGATCACCGAGAAGTACGCCGTGCAGCCGTGCAGCTGGTTGCTGGCCTCGATCACGCGCTTGGCCTCGGGGTTCGACGCGCTGCTTATGGAGAGGGCGATCAGGGTCTCGTCCGAGTGCAGGCGCGGGTTCTTGCTCTTGAGGTGCGTGGTCTTGAGCCGGCTGATGGGCGCGAGCGCCTCGTCCGAGACCACCCAGTGGTCCTTCTCCACCCCGGCCACCCGCTTGAGGGCGTTGAGCAGGAGCGACGAGGCGGCGCCCAGGAGCTCGGAGGTCTTGCCCGTCACCACGCTGCCGTCGGGCAGCACCATGGCGCCGGCGGGCTTGCCGGTGACCTCCTCCTTGAGCAGCGCGGCGGCGTGGGCGGGGTTGAGGTTCTTGTCCACGCCCACCTCCTTCATGAGGAGGCCGATCTTCCTCAGCTCGGACTCGCCGATGCCGGTGCGGGCGATCTTCTCCGCGCACCAGTAGTGGCGCCGGACGATCTCGTGCAGGGCGGCCTTGCGGCAGGCGTCGTCGTCGCTGATGCAGTAGCCCACCATGTTGACGCCCATGTCGGTGGGGGACTGGTAGGGGCTGTGGCCCGCGATCTTCTCCATCATGGCGCGGAGCACGGGGAAGGTCTCGACGTCGCGGTTGTAGTTGACCGTGACCTCTCCGTGGGCCTCAAGGTGGTAGGGGTCGATGATGTTGTTGTCGTCGAGGTCGGCGGTCGCGGCCTCGTAGGCGACGTTCACGGGGTGCTTGAGGGGCAGGTTCCAGACGGGGAAGGTCTCGAACTTTGCGTAGCCGGCCTCGATGCCGCGCACATGCTCGTTGTAGAGCTGCGAGAGGCAGACGGCCAGCTTGCCCGAGCCGGGGCCCGGTGCCGTGACGACGACGAGCGGCTTGGTGGTCTTGACGTACTCGTTTTTGCCGAAGCCCTCGTCGGACACGATGAGGTCGATGTTGGAGGGGTAGTCGGCGATGGGATAGTGGCGGTAGACCTCGATGCCCATCTGCTCGAGGCGCGCCTGGTAGGCCTCGGCCTTGGGCTGGCCCGAGAAGCGGGTGATCACCACGCCGCCGATGGAGAGCCCCATGCCGCGGAAGACGTCCATCAGGCGCAGGACGTCCTCGTCGTAGGTGATGCCCAGGTCTCCACGGCGCTTGCCCTGCTCGATGTCGATGGCGCTGACGGCGAAGACGACCTCGGCGTCGTCCGCGAGCTGGCGGAGCATGCGCGCCTTGGAGTCGGGCTCGAATCCGGGCAGGACGCGGCTTGCGTGGTAGTCGTCGAAGAGCTTGCCGCCAAACTCGAGGTAGAGCTTGCCGCCAAACTGGTCGATACGCTCGCGGATCCGCGCCGCCTGCATCTCGATGTACTTGTCGTTGTCAAAGCCTGCGTGCATCCTGGGTCGCTCCGTTCCTCCTGGTACCCCTCTGGGGCAGTGGCCGACAAGATGGTACGCCAGCATCCGTCGTGCTGTCCCGCCAAGCCCATCAGGCGAGAAATTACACGCAACGACGCTGGGGCGGCCCCTGCTCGCTGCCCTACACTGGGGGACGTGGCCCGTGGCACATGCCCGGCCGCACGCATACGGCGAAAGGGGAAGCACCATGGCACGCATCTTCATCTCTCCGTCCAAGTACGTCCAGGGGCCCGGCGAGCTGTCCCGCCTGGGCGGCTACGTCTCGGCCTTTGGCAAGAAGGCGCTCGTCGTCATCTCTGCCGGTGGCATCAGGCGCTTCGGCGACCTCGTCTCGAAGAGCTTCGCCGACGCCGGCGTCGAGCTCGCGTATGACAGCTTCAACGGCGAGTGCTCCCAGGACGAGATCGACCGCCTGGTCGCCGCGTACCGCGAGACTCAGGCCGACGTCGTGGTGGGCGTGGGCGGAGGCAAGATCTTCGACACCGCCAAGGCCGTGGCCTCGGGGGTAGACGCGCCCGTGGTCATCGTCCCCACCATCGCCGCGACCGACGCCCCCTGCTCGGCGCTCTCGGTCATCTACACCCCCGAGGGGCAGTTCAAGGAGTACCAGTTCTTCAAGGCCAACCCCAACCTGGTGCTCATGGACACCGACGTCATCTCGAAGAGCCCCGTGCGCCTCACGGTGAGCGGCATGGGCGACGCGCTCGCGACCTTCTTCGAGGCCCGCGCCTGCAGGCGCTCCGACGCCACCACCTGCGCCGGCGACAAGGTGACCGCCGCCGCCATGGCGCTCGCCAAGCTCTGCTACGACACCCTGATGACGGATGGCATGAAGGCCAAGCTCGCCCTCGAGGCAGGTGCCTGCACCCAGAGCGTGGAGAACGTGATCGAGGCCAACACCCTGCTCTCGGGCCTGGGCTTCGAGTCCGCTGGCCTGGCGGGCGCGCACGCCATCCACAACGGCCTCACCGCGATGCCCGAGACCCACTCCTGCTACCACGGCGAGAAGGTGGCCTTCGGCACCCTGACCCAGCTCGTGCTCGAGGACGCCGACGAGCTCTACGACGTGCTCGACTTCTGCGTCGAGGTCGGCCTGCCCGTGACCTTCGCGCAGCTGGGCGTGGAGGACGCGAGCTGGGAGCGCGTGCTCGAGGTGGCGAAGCTCGCCTGCGCGGAGAACGACACCCTCCACAACATGCCCTTCGAGGTCACGCCCCAGAAGGTCGCGAACGCCATGCTCGCGGCCGACGCCTACGGCAGGGCGGCCCTGGAGGACTAGCCACGGCCAGGCGAGAGTGGCCGAGGGCCTCGGCTGCCGCCGGCACCTTGGGCGCGGGCGGCGG
>NZ_LT635494.1:393941-424849 GCF_900120385.1 Olsenella phocaeensis
CCCTTCCGCGAGGGCGACTTCGACGACGTGACCGACATCTGCTCGCGCATCTGGTGCTCGAGCGTCGAGGGCGTCTATGACCGCATAGTGTTCGGCCGCGTGATGACGCTCGGCGCCCTCCAGCGCTCCCAGCACGCGCACGTCGCCGTGCGCGGCCAGCGCGTCGTGGGGGCCTGCTTCGGCGGCGTCTCACGGGGCGGCCTGGCCCAGGTCGACCCCGACTGGGGCCAGCGCTTCGCCGACGTCATGGTCAAGGCCCGCAAGCGTGCCAAGCTCGGCGGCATCGAGGTCGAGGACAAGCTCTTCGGCCGCCTGCGTCGCTACACCATGGCGGACGTCTTCATCTCGCGCGAGTACGCGAGCTCCGACGCTGAGGTCAACCTCCTCGTCGTGCGCCCCGACGCCCAGGGCAGGGGCATAGGGAGCCGCCTTCTGGGCGACATGGTGGCACGCTTCGACGAGGGTGGGCAGCGTGGCTGCTTCCTGGTGATGGGCGACGACTGTGACGTCGACTTCATGGAGTCGCGCGGCTTCTCGCTCGTCCAGGAGCGCAGGCGGGCCGCGGACGGTGGCGAGGAATCCGTCTACCTCTACGGCCTGCGCCTGGGGTCGTAGCCCCACCTCGCCTGGGGCCATAGCCCCAGGCGGGCCGTTTGGCGCCGACGGCCGCCGCCAGGCCCGTCCCATCCCCGCAATCGGGTATCGTCGGACCTGTCTGAGCGGCAGCCACCTCCCGCGCGAAAGGAAACGCAATGGGACTCATCGACACCATCAAGCGAAGCCTCTTCTCCTCCGGGGACGAGGCGGGCGCGCCCAAGCCCGCCGTCTTCCACGTGGACGACGACATGGTCTATGCCCCGGTCACGGGCGCCGTCGTGAGCCTGGGCGAGGTCCACGACGAGGCGATCTCGTCGGGCTTCTTCGGCGAGGGCTGCGGCATCCTGCCCTCCGTGGGCATCGTCTACGCTCCGGCTACCGGCCGCATCAGCGTGACGGCCGTCACCAACCACGTCATCGGCATGACCCTGCCCGGCGGCGTCGAGGTCCTCATCCACGTGGGCATCGACACGGTGAGGATGGAGGGCAAGGGCTTCACGCGCTTCGTCGAGGCCAACGACGAGGTGGCTGCGGGCACCCCGCTGATCGTCTTCGACCGCGACAGGATCGCCGCCGCGGGGTACGAGGACGTCGTCACGGTCGCCATCACCAACAGCGACAGCCTGAGGTCGGTCAAGAACGTGTCGAGCAGCGGCACGCTCATCGGGGGCCGTCCCCTCGTGAAGGTCGGAGACCCCCTGCTCCAGGTGGAGCGCTAGGGGCGAGGCAGTCCGCCCCTCTCGCCACGAAAGGGGAGAGGGGCCACCTTGCTTGTCGATGCCTGCCTGGGCTTCGGCTGGGCTATCCTAGGTGCCCGCGGCCGACCCCGGCCGCCCGCGAACGACAAGCAGGGAGAGACCATGCTCAGAGTGACCCACGCCATACTGCACGCCTTCGAGTTCGAGACCGGGAGCAGCTACCTCTCGGAGCGCGAGCTGGACCTCTCGCAGCGCCCGGTGAGGTCCTACGTGCAGCGGCGGCTCAGGAGCGTGTCGTCGAGCCCCGACAACCGGCATGGCAGCTTCAGCGAGCAGAGCGCCTTCGCGCAGACCCTCGACGAGTACCGCCGGGGGCAGGTGGGCTTCGTCGAGATATCCGACCAGCTGGGACGGTACCTCTGGGAGGAGCTGAGGCGCTGCGAGGAGCTCGAGGAGTGTGACCTCCTGGTGGCCGACTTCAGCGAGACGCAGGATATGGGCTCCAAGGCGGCGGAGAAGACCCAGGTGGCGCAGGCGTTCGAGGACGCGGCCACCAGCCTGGACGAGGACGAGGCGCCGGACCTGAGCCGGCGCTGCTTCGCCGCGGTGCTCCTTCCCCGCAAGCAGGCCTTCGTGCACGACCTGGGCAACGACGCGTCCGGCATGGCCGCCAACGAGATACTGCGCCAGGACTCCACCCTGCCCAACCCCACCGCCAAGGTGGACTCCTACCTCCTGGTGGACCTCCAGGACCTGAGCATCGACTTCAGGGACAAGCCGCGCACCCAGGGCAGCCAGGAGCGCCTGATCATTCCCNCCTTCCTGTGCGTGGCGTCGGGGGTGCCCCGTCTGGGCAAGCTCAGCTGACATTCTAGGCAAGGACGGGGGAGTGGCGGCCCGGTGATGGGACAATGGCGGCGTCGCGAGCCACACGCAAGATACGGTTTGGAGGAGACATGCCACCCCTGCCTGCCCTCGCTGGCCTCGCGCTCGTCCTCGTCGTGGCCTCGGTCGTCGACCTCAGGGAGCGCAGGATCCCCAACGGGTGCGTCGTCGCCGTCCTTGTGCTGGGGATGGCGCGCGTCGTCTGGGCGCACGACCCCTCCCGCGGGTCGGTCGCGCTCGCGCTCGAGCTCGCGGGCGCCCTCGTGCCGGGCCTTGCCGTGGGCACCTTTCTCCTCGCCTTCTCCCTCGCGACCGCGCGGCTGCTGCATGCGCCCGGCATGGGCGGGGGAGACCTGAAGCTCCTCGCCGCCCTCTCCTGCCACCTGGGGCTCGAGGGGGGCCTCGTCCTGGTCGCCCTCTCCTGCTTTCTGGCTCTGCCTCCCGCGTTCGTCTCGCACCTCGCGCGCGCGGGTCGCGGTGGACCTGGCAGCTCCCTCCTCCGGCAGGACTTCGCCTGGGCACCAGCCATCTCCGTGGCCGCCCTCCTGCTGGTCGCCCTTCGCTAGGGGGCGCCAAAAGGGGCTGCCTGACACGGGAGGGGTCCCGTGGCCCCTCTCCCCATTGCCTCCGCGAGGCACCCAGATGAGTCGCGCTCATGTGTCCATTAGGAAGCGTCATGCCCCCGTCGTGCGTCCCTGCCGTTCGCGCCGCCAGAGCATCCGCCCGCATTTCGGGCGGGGTCGGCCCCGGACCCCACTTACTAACTTTTCCTATGTGAGAAGGCTATGTGAGAAGGCTATGTGAGAAGGCGCACCCCGTCGGGGGACGCGAACCGATTCCGACGCGGGCACGCCCCGCGCAAGAGGGGGAGGGACGCATGTCTGAGAAGGCTGGGCAGCCCGTCGCCTCCGGTGGCATGAAGAAGGAGCTCACGCTCTTCAACTTCTTCACCATCGGCTTCGGAGCGATCATCGGCACGGGCTGGGTTCTGCTGGTGGGCGACTGGATGGTCCTGGGCGGAGGCCCCGTGCCCGCCATGATCGCCTTCGCCCTGGGCGCCGTCTTCCTCGTCCCCATAGGCATGTGCTTCGGCGAGCTCACCGCCGCCATCCCCATCTCGGGCGGGATCATCGAGTACGTCGACCGCACCTTCGGGCGCAAGCTCGGCTTCCTCACCGGTTGGATGCTGCTCCTGGGCAACGCCCCGCTCTGCCCCTGGGAGGCCATCGCCATCTCGACTCTGCTCACCGACCGCTTCGCCGAGTTCCCCGCCCTCGCGTGGCTGCGCTCCGTGCGCCTCTACACCATCCTCGGCGCCGACGTCTACCTCTGGCCCACGGTCATCGCCCTGTGCTTCGCCGTCCTGGTGATCTACCTCAACTTCAAGGGTGCCGGCGCCGCGGCCAAGCTCTCGTCCTTCCTCACCAAGGCGCTCCTCGCCGGCATGGTCCTCGCCATGGCCATCTCCATCGCCACGGGATCCCCCTCCAACGCGCTGCCCGTCTTCTCCCAGGTGAGCGAGGCGGCGGGCGGTAGGTCGACCGGTGCCACGAGCCTTCTGGGCGGCGTGGTCGCGGTCCTGGTCATGACCCCCTTCTTCTATGCCGGCTTCGACACCATCCCGCAGCAGGCCGAGGAGGCCTCCGCCAACCTCGACTGGAAGAAGTTCGGCCTGGTCCCGGCCATCGCCCTTTTGGCCTCCGGGGTTTTCTACCTGGTCTGCATCTACTCCTTCGGCTCCATCATCGACTGGCATGAGTTCGTGCGCGCCTCCGTGCCCGCCCTGGCAGTGCTCGAGCGCATCAACCTCTTCTTCTACGTCGCGATGCTGGTCATCGCGACCCTGGGCCCCCTGGGTCCCATGAACTCCTTCTTCGGCGCCTCGACCCGCCTCATGCTCGCCATGGGACGCAAGGAGATGCTCCCCGCGTCCTTCGCCCAGATCGACCCTGCGTCCGGCGCTCCCAAGAAGGCCAACGTCGTGCTGGCCGTCCTGACGCTCGTCGGGCCCTTCCTGGGCCGCAACATGCTCGTCCCCCTCACCAACGTGGCCTCCCTGGGCTTCATCTTCGCCTGCACCATGGCCGGCTTCGCCTGCCTGCGCCTGCGCAGGACCGAGCCCGAGCTCAAGCGTCCCTACAAGGTGAACGGCGGCAGGTTTGGCATCTGCTGCGCCATAGTGGCCGGGCTCCTGATCATCGCCCTCATGGTGGTCCCCGCGAGCCCCGCCGCCCTCAACGGTGTGGAGTGGGCCATCACCATCGCCTGGGTGGTCCTAGGCTTCGCCCTGCTCCTGGCCTTCGGCAGAAGGGGAGAGGGGCGTGCGTCCGTGGGCGTGGCCCAAGGGCGCCAGTAAGGCAACCATCGCCCGGGATTCGCCGCGCGCATGCCGGGCGACCTCACGCAAGGTAGGAAGTCAAGCTAGGAAAGTGGAGGCAGGATCATGGGCAAGTACGCATTCGTGGGCGGCAAGCTCGTAGACGGAACCGGTGCGGCCGCAGTCGGGGACAGCCTCGTCCTGGTGGACGGCAAGACCATCGCCTATGCCGGCACGGCGACCGAGGTGCCCGAGGGATACAAGGTCATCGACGCGGCCGGTCACACCCTCATGCCGGGCATCGTGGACACGCACATCCACTTCTCGGGCAACCTGACCGACAACGACAACGATTGGGTCATCGAGACCGTGGCGCAGAAGCAGGCCTGCGCCGTCAAGCAGGCCTACGACGCCGTGACCCACGGCCTCACCACCTGCTGCGAGATCGGTCGCAACGGCATAGCCATCCGCGACCTGGTCAACATGGGCGTCATGAAGGGGCCGCGCATCTTCGCCACCGGCCTGGGCTTCTGCCGCACCGCGGGCCACGGCGATTCCCACCACCTGCCCTTCGAGATGTCCAAGAACGGGCACCCCTGGGGCGATCAGGTGGACGGTCCCTGGGAGCTGCGTCACGCCATCCGCATGCGCCTGCGCGAGAACCCCGACGCCATCAAGATCTGGGCGACCGGCGGCGGCATCTGGCGCTGGGACTCCGGCCGTGCCCAGCTCATGAGCACGGAAGAGATCAAGGCCGTCTGCGACGAGGCCGCGATGGTGGGCATCCCCGTCTGGTCGCACTCCTACAACAGCATCTCGGCCGCGTACGACTCCGTCCGCTTCGGCTGCGAGCAGCTGATCCATGGCTTCGAACTGGATGACGTGACCATGAGCCTCATGGCCGAGCAGGGCACCTTCTTCACGCCCACCGTGGGCTTCCTGCCCAGCTGGTACGGCACCTACCCGCCCGAGTGGACGCCCGAGCTGGACAAGTTCCCCGGCAAGGACAACGCCGAGAAGGGCATCGCGCGCACCTGGGCCAACCTCAAGCGCGCCTACGAGCTGGGCGTCACCCTCACCGTGGGCTCCGACTCCTTCAGCTTCAGCACGCCCTACGGCTACACCACCATCGACGAGATGTACGCCTGGGTCGACCACTGCGAGATCCCGGCCATGGACACCATCACGGCCGCCACGCTCAACGGCGCCAAGATGGTCCACAAGGAGGACGAGTTCGGTTCCATCGAGAAGGGCAAGCTCGCCGACCTCCTCATGGTCAGGGGCGACGTCCTGGCCGACATCCACGACCTCACGCCCGACAACATGGACGTGATCATGAAGGAGGGCGACATCATCATCAAGGACGCCCTGTAGCCCTGCCACCGACCCCCCCGAGGCGCCCCGCTCCCACTCCCTGGGCGGGGCGCCCACCCTCCCCGCCCTCTCTCGGCCCGTCCTGCGCTGCGGGCCGCGGGGTCCCTTGCCCGGGAGGCGGTTCCAGCCCGTGCCGGGACCGCCTCCCCCGCCCTCGTCCCCGTCCGGTGGATGGGGGCTTCTCTTCGCCGCGTCCGCGTCCTAGACTCGGGGCGTTCTGGGGAGGGGACATGAGCGCCAACATCAACAAGTACCGCGCCTTCCTCGAGGCGGCGCGCAGGGGGAGCTTCACCAAGGCGGCGGGCGCCCTCGGCTACTCGCAGTCGGGCGTGAGCCACATGATCTCTGACCTCGAGCGGCTCTGGGGCGTGAGGCTCTTCGGGCGTGGTGGCGGCCCCGTGGTGCTCACGCGCAGGGGAGAGGAGCTCCTCCCCCTGGTCGAGGAGCTCTGCCGCAGCTACGACCGCCTCCAGCTGAAGCTCGACGAGGCGGACGAGGACCTGCCCTCCGTGAGGGTCGCCGCGACCTCGAGCATCGCCGCCTACCGGCTGCCCCGCCCGCTCGGGCTCTTCGTGGCCGAGAACCCGCGAATCCGGGTGGACCTCCTTTTGGGAACCTACGCCGAGGTCGAGCGGCTCATCCTGGAGGACGAGGTCGACCTGGGTTTCCTTCCCAACGTGGCGGGAAGGGAGGACCTGCTGGCACGGCCCTTCGACAGGGACGAGATCGTGGCCGTGCTCCCCGAACGCCACCGTCTTGCGTCGCGGGCGCGCGTGGACATCGAGGAGCTAGCGGACGAGGAGTTCGTGGCGGACGCCGAGACGGCGCCCCTGCTCCAGGCCGACCTGCGCCACCTCAGGGTGCGCTTCGAGACGGCGGACGTCACGGCCATCATCTCTATGGTCGAGAGCGGGCTGGGCGTGTCGCTCCTGCCCTCGCTCGCGCTCGAGCGCTGCCCCTTCGACGTGATCGTGCGGCACCTCGACAATCCCGCCTTCCGCACGACCTACGTCGCCTGCAGGCGTGACGCGCCGCTCTCTCCCCCTGCCGCCGCGCTCTTTGCCCTGCTCGACTCGAGTGCCTGTTAGGAGGCCTGCCGCGCCTAGGCCAGCACGATGCCCATCAGCCAGCCCCAGCGCGGGGTGACGGTGCCTCCGTAGTAGCTGATCCATTCGCTGAGGCTGCCCGTGCGCACGTAGCCCACGTTGTCCATGATGGTGCCATTGCCCACGTAGATGCCGATGTGGCCGTAGATGCGTCCCGCGCTCGTGTGCGGGTGGCTCGACACGGCCACGATCATGCCGGGCTTGAGCTGGCCCAGGTTGGAGCTCGTGCACCAGGCGTTGTACATGTCGTTGGCGTTGCCGCCGGCATAGGCGTAGCCGGCGTTGCTGAAGACCTGGCTGACCCACATGGCGCAGAGGCCGGCGCCCGGCGAGGGGGTCGACTGGCAGGCGGCGAGGACGCGGGCCTGCGAGCCGGTGGTCGCGCCGTCCGCCCCCAGGCTCCCGGAGACGTTGGACGAGGCGCCCCCGCCCGCGGAGGACGAGGCCGCAGCGGCAGCCGCCTTGCGGGCCGCCTCGGCGGCGGCCTCCTGGCGTGCCTTCTCCTCGGCCATCTCCTGGATCTCGGCGTCGCGCTTGGCGATGAGGTCCTTCACGTCCTGGTCGAGCCCCGCGAGGACGCCCTGGACCTCCTCCTGCTTGGACTGCATCTGCGCGAGCTGCTGCCTCTGGGTCTCGTTCAGGGCCTCGAGCTCGGCCCTCTGGCCCTCGAGCTCGGCCTTCTGCTGGTCGAGGGCTGCCTTGGCGTCCTTGACCTCCTGGATCATGCGCTCGTCGGCCTCGGTGATCTTGCCCATGTAGTAGAGGTTCGAGGTGAGCTCGCCGAAGGAGGCGGAGTTCATGATGATGCTCAGGAAGTCGGTGTTGCCCGACTTGTAGGCGCTGTTGATCCTCTCGCTCAGGCGCTCCTTCTTCTTGTCTAGGTCGGCCTGGGTCTTGTCGATCTGCTCCTGGGTCTTGTCGATCTGGTCGTTGACGCCCTCGATCTGGTCGAGGGTCTTGGACTGCTCGCGCGAGAGTGCCTCGTACTCGGAGGCGATCTGGTCGAGCTGCGCCTGCACCTGGTCGTACCTCTCCTGCGCGGCGCTGAGGTCCTGCTTGGTCTGCTCGAGGTCGCTCGCCGTGTCGGCGAAGGCGCTCGTCACGTTGAGGAGGCCAGCCACGGTGGCGCTCGCTCCCGCGCCGAGGAGGAGCTTGAGGGCGCGCCGGCGCGTCATGTCGTTGAGTCCCACGTTGTCCCCTTGTTCGTTTGGGCTGCGTTTGGCAGATCGGCGTATGCTGACATGAAAGGATACTACCCAGACGCAGGCGGGCGCCCTCATCTGCGCAAGCTCCACATGCCTTGGGGCGGGGGCGGCTCCCGTGTCCTCGCGCCCTGGGGGCAGGGGGACGCGGAGACTGGGCTAGCATGGAAGGCACCATATCGGCAGAGGGAGGCANCGCCGCCGCACCGTGAGTCCGCCCGGAGCGGCGGCGTCACTCGCCGTGGCGCTAGGCCAGGAGCAGTGCCGCGAGGAGGGCGGCCTGTCCCAGGGAGTTGGTCGCCTGCTCGACCCAGTTGGAGCGGGCGTCCAGCTGGTCGCGGTGCCGCGCGAAGCGGACCATGGCCAGCATGCAGGCGGGCCAGAGGGCGAAAAGCGGGCAGGAGGGGAGGCTCAGGAGCCTGCCTGCGACCAGGGCGAGTACGGCCATCTTGGTCGCGATCCCCGCCGCCATGAGGGCGAAGCCCAGGGGCATGAGGTAGCGGAGCTGTCGGCTGAGGAGGGGATGGTCGCCCCTGCCCAGGGCGAGGAGGAGCTTCCAGCACACCTTGCCGAGGCCCGCCGCGAAGGCCAGGACGGCTCCTGCCACGAAGGCCGGGCTCCCCAGCCTGCCGCCCAGGACGAGGGTGGAGAGGCAGAAGAGCGCCACCGGCACGCCGTCGAAGAGGGCGAGCCCCAAGGTGAAGCCCTCGGGCGGAATGGGGCCCTGACCCTCGGCGTCCCCGGACCGTCCCCCCGCGTTCGTCGCCCCCGCATGCATGTCAGCCCACGCCCCTCTCGCCTCGCGGCCCGTGTCCTCTAGCGGTCGCTCCGGGCGAAGCCGTTCCTCATGTCGAGGGAGGCTTGGAGGAGGACCTTGGAGAGGAGCTCGCCGGTCTTGTCGCGGAGCATCCTCGCGATGCGCCCGTTGGCCTCCTCCAGCTCGTCGCAGGCATCCTCGCGGCTCGAGCCCTGCGCGAGGAGAGACGCGTCCGTGCGGGCCAGCTCCTCGTGGCCGCGCGCCGCCACCGCCTCCTGGTAGCTCTCGACGGCCGCCGCCGTCGCGTTGAAGTGGGCGTCCGCCAGTGCCGCCACCAGGCGGTTCGACCAGTAGAAGCTCTGGGTCGTGACCTCGTCGGTGGTGTTGGAGAGGTACTCGGGCATGGAGCGCACGTTCGCGTAGAGCGGCACGAGCGCGTTGAAGGCGTTGCAGCCGAAGGCCGTCCACTGGACGGCGCGGCAGCCCTCGGGCGCGTAGGGCCTGAGCTGCAGTGCCGCAAGCTCGCCGTTGCGGTTGATGCCGACGGGGCGGTACCTGCCGCGCTGGGCGTCGTCGCCGCGTCCATAGGGGTCGAAGGGCGTCCCCTGGTAGTGGAGCGAGAGCGCGTCCTTCACGTCCTCGACGGTGAGCCTGCGCTCGGGCACGCGACTCCAGGGGAGGGAGTCCGACTCGGGGGAGAGGTCGCCCGAGCCGTCGTCCCAGTTGCCGGTGTGGGGGTTGAGCAGGCGCTGCATGGACCAGGCCCGCGGCGTGTTGTAGACGTGGTCGGCGTCGGAGTGGCTGCCGAAGGCCTCGCGGGGGTTGAATGCGTCGCCGGGCTCCAGGCTCAGGTCGAGGTGGTTCTTGGCCATGAACTCGCGCAGGTCGGCCGAGCAGAGGTGCTCCCTCTGCGCCCCGAAGGCGTCGGAGAGGTCGAAGGAGTCGATGCCCAGCTGGTTGGGCATGGTCACGTAGCAGTCGTCAGGGACGCGGCGGGCGATCCAGTGGTGGCCGCCCACGGTCTCGAGCCACCAGACCTCGTCCAGGTCCGAGAAGGCGACGCCGTTGGGCTCGTAGGTGCCAAACTCCTCGAGCAGGGAGCCCAGGCGCAGCACGCCCTCGCGGGCGGTCCTCACGTAGGGCAGGACGATGGTGACCATGTCCTCCTCGCCGATACCCCCGGGGACCTCGGGCACGTAGCCCTCCTCGCCGGGCGTGCCCTTGGCGGGGACGAGCTCCACGTAGGGGTCCGCGCCCAGCACGCGGGGATTGGTGGTGAGGGTCTCGGTCGCGCTCATGGCGACGTCGGACTCGTTGACGCCGGCCTCCGCCCAGATGCCGTCCCTGTTGACGGCGTCGGGCACGGAGCTGTAGCGCTGGGGGTCGTCGGGGAGCTCGATCTGGACGTGGCTCACGACCGAGCGGTAGTGGCGGGGCTGGTCCTGGGGGAGGACGACCTCCATGCGCTTGGGAGTGAAGACGCCAGAGGGGGAGTCCTCGTTGCGCGCGATGATGGTGGAGCCGTCGTAGCTGGCCTTCTTGCCGACCAGTAGGGTGGTGCAGGGCATGGGTACCTCCGCTTCTCGTCTCGTCTCGTCTCGTGTGCCCTCTCATGATAGGTCCGTGGGAAGTCGTCGCGCGGCAGGGAGCCGCATCGGGTCCGCCGGGGCTTCTGCTAGTCTGTCTTGGCGAATCCCGTGGAGAGAGGGCCCCATGAAGACGCTTCGCGACGTCCTGCGACTCCTGTGCGCCAACTGGCGCACCTTGGCCCTCTTCGAGCTCTTGTTCAGGGCCGGCACGGCGCTGGGGCTGGCGCCGCTCCTCCGCCTGCTGCTCGACGCCGCCATGGCCGCCCAGGGTTATGCGTACCTGACCTGGGAGAACGTGGGATCTTTCCTGCTGCGTCCGCTCAGCGTGGCCCTGGTCGTCGTCGTGGGGACGCTGCTCATGCTCCTCTCGGTGTTCGAGCTCGCAGGTGTCCTCGTCACCCTCGAGCGTGGGAGCAGGGGAGAGGCGATGGGCCTCCGGGAGCTGCTGCCCCTGGCCGCGCGGCATTCCCTGCGGGCCCTCGCCCCGCGCAACCTCGGCCTCGCCGCCTACGTCCTGGTGCTCGTCCCCCTCGTGAACCTGGGGGTCTCGACCGGCGTGGTGCGCTCGCTCGCCGTGCCTGAGTTCGTGGAGGAGTTCATCTACCAGAGCGGCGCGCTCACGGTCGCCCACGCGCTCGCGCTCGTCCTCGTCGTGGTCCTGCTCGTGCGCTGGTCCTACGCGCTCAACGCCTTCGTGTGGGAGGGGCTCGACTTTCGCCAGAGCCTCGCCCGCTCGGCCGAGCTGGGCCGGCGTCGGCGCCTGCGCGACCTCCTCTGGCTCGTGGGCATCCAGGCGCTGGCCGCGCTTGTCGCCGGCCTCGTGCTGCTCGCAGGTGGTGGCGCGGCGGGCGTCCTGGCACAGGCGCTCTCCGAGCGGCCCGTCGCCGCGGCCGTCGCCTCGTCCCTCGTGCTGGCGCCTCTCGCCTTCTTCGCGGTGGTGTGCCTGGCGCTCTCTCCCGCCCTGGGATACGCGAGCGTGAGCGCGCTCTACCTGGCGCGAGAGGGGCGCCATGCCGTGGCGCGGACGCAACGTGCGTGGGACAGGGAAAGGGTCGCCCTGGTGGCGGGGCTGGCAGGCCTGGGCGTCTGTGCGTGCGCGGCCCTGCTCCTCGCCTTCGGACCGGCGCTGCTCGAGCCCTTCGGCCAGGGGGGAGCCGCCGTGCAGCTGACCGCCCACCGCGGCGCGTGCCTGGAGGCCCCCGAGAACACCATGGCCGCCTTCCGCCAGGCCCAGGAGCAAGGCGCGGACTGGGTCGAGCTCGACCTGCAGCAGAGCGCGGACGGGGGCATCTTCGTGAGCCATGACGCGCGGCTCAAGCGCGTCTCGGGCGTGGACAAGGCCGCCTGGGAGCTCACGCTGGAAGAGGTTCGCGCGCTCGACGCGGGCTCGCACTTCTCGCCCGAGTTCGCCGAGGAGCGCTACCCCACCCTGGGGGAGGTCCTCGCCTGGGCCAAGGAGACCGGCATGAGGCTGAACATCGAGCTCAAGCCCACAGGCCACGAGCGCGACCTCGAGGGTGAGGTCGCGCGCCAGGTGAGGGAGGCGGGCATGGGCTCCCAGTGCGTCTTCACCTCGATGAGCTACGACTGCCTGCTGCGCCTGCGCGAGGCGGCGCCCGAGGTCAGGCGCGCCTACGTGATGACCCTGGCGTACGGCGACCTCTGCCAGCTGGACGCGGCGGACCTGTTCTCGGTGGAGGAGACGAGCTGCACGGCGCAGCTCGTGGGCTACCTGCACGCGCAGGGTCGCGAGGTCCTGGCCTGGACGGTCAACGACGAGTCCAACGTGCTGCGCGTCGTGGAGAACGGCGTGGACGGCGTGATAACCGACGACGTGCCGCGAGTTCGGGAGGCGCTCCAGGACCGAGACGGGCGGACACCGGTGGGAATCGCCCTGGATTGGCTGGCGGGACTCCTGGCCTAGTCGTGCGGGCCGCCTCGGCCGGGTGTGAGGCAGGCGTATGTGTCGCGTGCGAGAACGCCGTCGTGCCGCCCGCGCATGTGACGTCGGGCATGCCATAATTCCCAGAGCCCGAGGCGCCAGCCTGCGGGCCCACGGCCGAGCCCGAGCCGCCCGACCATGGTTGCGAGACTAACGTCCGGAGGTCCCCCAGCATGCCCATGAACTTCAAGCGTCGCCTTCCCATACCCAGGGAGATTCGCGACGAGATGCCCCTCAGCGCCGAGGAGGTCGCGCGCAAGCGGGCCTTCGATGCCGAGGTCGCCGACGTCATCTGCGGCAGGAGTCCGCGGCGCCTCCTCATCATGGGCCCCTGCTCGGCCGACCGCGAGGACTCCGTGCTCGAGTACATGGGCCGCCTCTCTCGCCTTGCCGAGGAGGTCAGGGACAAGGTCCTGGTGATACCCCGGGTCTACACCAACAAGCCGCGCACCAGGGGCACGGGCTACAAGGGGCTGCTGCACAACCCCGACCCCGAAGGGGGCTCCGACCTCCTTGGGGGCATCCGCGCCATCCGCCGCATGCACCTGCGCGTGGTGCGCGAGTGCGGCATGTTCACTGCCGACGAGATGTTGTACCCGGACAACTACCAGTACCTCGTGGACCTGCTGAGCTACGTCGCGGTGGGGGCCCGCTCGGTCGAGAACCAGGAGCACCGGCTGGTCGCGGGTGGCATCGCCGCTCCCGTGGGCATGAAGAACCCCACGGGCGGCTCCACAGACGTGATGCTCAACTCCATCTATGCCGCCCAGGCACCGCAGACCTTCATCTACCGCAACTGGGAGGTCCAGACCACGGGCAACCCCCTGGCGCACGCGCTGCTTCGCGGCTACCAGGGCCTCGACGGCATCAACTATCCCAACTACCACTACGAGTACCTCGAGCGGCTGGCCCAGAAGTACCAGGGCGAGAGGTACCAGAACCCCGCCGTGGTCATCGACTGCAACCACGACAACTCGGGCAAGCGGCCCCTCGAGCAGGCGCGCATCGTGGACGAGGTGCTGGACAGCGTGAGCCGGAGCGCCGACGTCGCGGGGCTCTTCCGGGGCTTCATGGTGGAGTCCTACCTGGTGGACGGCAGCCAGCCTGTGGGCGGGGGAGTGTTCGGCCAGTCCATCACGGATGCCTGCCTGGGGTGGGACGCGAGCGAGCGCCTGGTGCGCGACATGGCGGAGCGCCTCTAGGGGCGGACGTCCGGGGGAGAGGGACGAGCGCCCCCGCGGCCCGAGGACCGCGGGGGCGCCGTTGTGCGCTGGGAGCGTTGGGCCTCGCTCGTGGCTAGCCTACGATGCGATAGCCCACCGTGCCGACGCCGTCGAAGCCCAGGGCGTGGGCGACGGCGGGCTGGAGGTCGATCTCTCGCCCGGCGACGAAGGGGCCGCGGTCGTTGACCACGGCGGTGACGGTGTTGCCGCCGTAGCTGACCTCCACCACGGTGCCCAGGGGCACGCTCTTCATGGCGACGCCCATGGAGGTGGGGGTCACGACGTCACCGGAGGCCGTGGCGCTGTACATGAGCCCGTCGCCCTCGCCGTAGGTGGAGGCTCCCACGTAGTTGTAGCTGGGCTTGGCGGGCTGGGCTGGCGTCGCCTCCCGCTGGGGCTCCTCGGCCTTGGCGGTGGGGGTCGTCTCGTCCTGGCCCTGCCCGCCCTTGGGGGCGGAGGCATCGGCCGCGTCGGCACCCTGCTTGGCCGTGGCAGCCTCGATGGCCTGGTTGGTCGACTGGTCCGGCGTGCCTGCGGCGAGCTGCTGCTCGTAGGCCGCCTGCTGGGCGGCAGCGTTGGCGGAGGCGGCCTGGATGGCGGCCTGCTTCGCCGCCTCCGCCTGCTCGTAGGCGCCCTGGGCCTCGCTCGCCTGGACCTCTGCCGCCGCCTTGGCGGATTCCAGCGCCTGGCTGGTCCGGTCCAGGTCCTGCTCCATCTGGGTGAGCTGGACCATTTCGTTGAGCTTGCTGGTGGTGATGGCGGTCAGGTACTGCGCCTGGGAGAGGAACTGGTTGAAGTCCTCGGCCGAGAGCAGCATCGAGACCAGGTTGGCCTGGTCCTGCTGGAGCCTGTAATGCGCCCTGATGGCCGACGCGGCACGCTCGCGCTGGGCAGGGAGCTCGGCCTCGAGCTCTGCCTTGTGGGCGGCGTTGTCCTCGATCTGCCCCTGGATCTGGCTGACCTTCTCCGTCGCGGCCTGGTAGCTGTCGGCTGCCTGGATGGCGGCCTGCTCGAGGGACTCGAGGCTCTGGTCGGCCAGTGCGACGTGGGGGCTCGCGAGGCAGAGGAGACCGGCGACGGCGGCGGCTCCGGCCACGCGCGCGACCCTGCTGCTGATGGGCTTTAGGTCAAACATGGTCCTCCTCGGGCGAGGGCGGCGCGCTGGGGCCGGGTTGGCCGCAGCTTGGAAGCTTGCCCGACCCTCGTTGGCGAATGGGCATCTTTGACATGATATGACCCCACGGGACCCCTGGCAGAAAAAACATGAATCTGTACTTGAGGGTTTGCGGCCGTGGGCGTGTTGCCGCCTGGCGTGCGCGTGCCGCCTGCGTGCCGCCTCCCATGATGACGAAGCGCTCCCCCTGGAGCCGCCTTCCCAGAGTTGTCTGTGGATTCCGCATACAATTCCGAAATGACGTACCACATCTACCTGCGGAAACGAAAACAGCTGAAAGAATAAATCAAAGTTCTAAGCGAAAAACAGCATACAACTAAATCGTGCGCGATAGGTCTAGACGCGTGGGAGAGGGGCGATGGGCCTGGCCGACGGAAGAAGCACGATGGATTTGCTGTGCGAGAGAAGCGCGATGGGCCGGCCGCGTGCGGGAAGCGCCCCTAGTCGACCATCGAAATCCGCGTGATGCGGGGTTGGTCCGCTGCGGCGACGCTGCCGTTGGAGTCCTGGACGGGCGTCTTCTGGGCGATGGCGTCCACCACGTCCATACCGTCCGTCACCTTGCCAAAGGCGGCGTACTGGCCGTCGAGCGAGCCCGCGTCCTCGTGCACGATGAAGAACTGGGAGCTGGCGGAGTCGTAGTCGCTGCTGCGCGCCATGCTGATGACGCCCCGCTTGTGCATGATGGGGTTCACCACCCCGTTGGCGCTGAACTCCCCCTTGATGCGGCGGTCGGAGCCGCCGGTGCCGTCTCCCTTGGGGTCTCCGCCCTGGATTATGAAGCCGCTGATTACGCGGTGGAAGGTCAGCCCGTCATAGAAGCCCGCGCCCGCAAGGTCCGCGAAGTTGCTCACGGTGACGGGGGCGGCGTTGGCGTTGAGCTCGAGTTCGATGCTGCCGAAGCCCTCGACCTCGATCTTTGCGTGGTGGGTGCCACTTCCGTAGCCGTTGTCCAGCGGCGCCGTGAGGACGCCGGATCCGCTGGCGGCCCCGTCGCCGGGGGAGCCTGCGCCGGAGTCCCCTGTGCCACTCTCGCCTGACCTCGTGGCCGTACCCGAGGCCCCGCCGCAGGCAGAGAGCGCGAGTATCCCGCCCATGCCCAGGGCAAGCGAGAGGAGCGTGCGGCGGCTCATGGGAAGAAGCTCCCCACCCTGGTTGGAAATCCGGTCCTGGCTCCGCATGTCTCTCTCCCTTGGCTCGTGGCGTGGCGACCATGGTAGCGCGAGCGGGACGGAAGCGCCAAACAGTGGGGGTCGCGCCAAACGGCGGGGAGGCGCGCAGGAGATGCTGCCGCACCAAACGACGACGGGCCCGCACGGATCTCTCCGCACGGGCCCGCGAGGCGCGCCTCGTCCCTGCCGCGACGTCGAGACGGCGCGGCGCCAGCCTGCCTACTCGAGCTCGAAGGCCCCGGTGTAGAGCTGGTAGTAGGTGCCCTTCTGGGCGATCAGCTCGTCGTGGGTGCCGCGCTCGATGATGTGGCCGTGGTCCAGGACGATGATCGCGTCCGAGTTGCGCACGGTCGAGAGTCGGTGGGCGATGACGAAGGTGGTGCGGCCGTACATCAGGGCGTCCATGCCCTTCTGGACGATCTGCTCGGTGCGCGTGTCGATGGAGGAGGTGGCCTCGTCCAGGATCATGACGGGTGGGTCGGCCACGGCGGCTCGGGCGATGGAGAGGAGCTGCCGCTGCCCCTGCGAGAGCGAGGCGGCGTTGTCGGTGAGCATGGTGTCGTAGCCCTGGGGCAGGCGCTCGATGAAGCTGTGCGCGCCCGCGAGCTTGGCGGCGCCGATGCACTCCTCGTCGGTGGCGTCGAGCCTGCCGTAGCGGATGTTGTCCATGACGGTGCCGGTGAAGAGGTTCACGTCCTGCAGGACGATGCCCAGGGAGCGGCGCAGGTCGCCCTTGCGGATCTTGTTGATGTTGATGCCGTCGTAGCGGATCTTGCCGTCGGCGATGTCGTAGAAGCGGTTGATCAGGTTGGTGATCGTGGTCTTGCCCGCTCCCGTGGCCCCGACGAAGGCGACCTTCTGGCCGGGCTTGGCATAGAGCGTCACGTCGTGCAGGACGGTGTGGTCGGGCGTGTAGCCGAAGTCGACGTGGGAGAGGCGCACGTCGCCGGCCAGGGGCACGTAGTCCACGCTGCCGTCCTCGTGGGGGTGCTTCCAGGCCCACATCTCGCTGCGGTGGTCGCACTCGACGAGCTTGCCCTGGGCGTCGCGCTCGGCGTTGACCAGGGTCACGTAGCCCTCGTCCGTCTCGGCCTCGCGGTCGAGCAGGCCAAAGATGCGCTCTGCGCCGGCAAGGCCCATGACCACGAAGTTGATCTGCTGCGACACCTGGCCGATGGAGCCGGCGAAGCGCTTGGTCAGGTTGAGGAAGGGCACCACGATGTCGATGGTGAGCGCCAGTCCCGAGATAGAGGGGTTGGGCACGTTGAGCGCCAGGAATACGCCGCCCATGAGGGCGACCGCGACGTAGGCGAGGTTGCCGAGGTTCATGAGGATGGGCATCATCGTGTTGCCGTAGATGTTGGCGCTCTTGGAAGCCTCGAAGAGCTCGTCGTTGACGACGTCGAAGTCCCGTACCATCTGGCGCTCGTGGGTGAAGACCTTGACGACCTTCTCGCCCGTCATCGCCTCCTCGGCAAAGCCCTCCGCCTTGGCGAGAGAGCGCTGCTGGGCCAGGAAGAAGTGGGCGCTCCTGCCGCCCAGCACCTTCACGGACTGCGCCATGACGGCGACCATGACCAGCACGACCACGGTCATGGGCAGGGAGTACCACAGCATGATGGCGAGCACCGACGCCATGGCCATGAGGGTCGAGAGGATGTTGGGCAGCGCCTGGCTGATGAGCTGCCTGAGCACGTCGACGTCGTTGGTGTAGTGGCTCATGATGTCGCCGTGCTGCGTGCTGTCGAAGTAGCGGATGGGCAGGTCCTCCATGTGGTCGAACATGGTGTTGCGGACCTTCATGAGGGTGCCCTGGGTCACGACGGCGGCGAGCTGCCCCTGCGCGGTGACGAAGGCGAGCCCGGTGAGGTAGAGCACGACGAGCGACGCCACGATCTGCAGGATCGGGCCGGACGCGCCCGCCCAGTCGCCGCTCTGCCAGTGCTCGGTCACGACCTGCAGCGCCTGCTGCAGGAAGATGGAGGGGAGGGACGCGATGACCGCTGCCGCGACGATGCACACGACCATGGCGACGGTCTGCACGGGATAGAAGCCGAAGACGAGCCTCAGCGTGCGTCCCAGCACCTTCATGGGGTTGGCGGGACCGTGCCCGCGGCCGCCCTCGGGCTGCGTGGCCTCGTCCGCCTTGGACGTTGCTTCTCCGCCCGCGCCTGCCTTTGCCTGCAGGTCCTTGGTGTCCTTGCTACTCATGGGACTTCGCCCCCCTTCCCTCAGCCGAGCCGTCCGAGGCGAGGGCGCCCATCTTCTGGTCGTGCGACTGCTTGTTCTGGCTGGTGTAGGTCTCGCGGTAGATGGCGTTGGTGCGCAGCAGCTCCTCGTGGGTGCCGACGGCCGAGATGCGGCCCCTGTCCAGGACCACGATGCGGTCGGCGTCTTCCACGGAGGAGGTTCGCTGGGCGATGATGATCTTGGTGGTGGAGGGGATGAAGCTCTTGAACCCGGCGCGGATGAGCTTGTCGGTCTTGGTGTCGACGGCGCTGGTGGAGTCGTCCAGAATCAGGACCTTGGGCCTCTTGAGCAGCGCGCGGGCGATGCAGAGGCGCTGCTTCTGGCCGCCCGAGACGTTGGTGCCGCCCTGCTCGATGTAGGTGTCGTACTTGTCGGGCATGAGCTGGATGAACTCGTCCGCCTGCGCGAGCCTGCACGCCTCGACGAGTTCCTCGTCGGTGGCGTCGGCGTTGCCCCAGCGCAGATTGTCCTTGATGGTGCCCGAGAAGAGCACGTTGCGCTGCAGCACCACGGCGACCTGGTCGCGCAGGGCGTCAAGGTCGTACTCGCGCACGTCGTGGCCACCCACGCGCACGCTGCCGTTGGTGACGTCGTAGAGTCGGCTGATGAGCTGGATCAGCGTGGACTTGGACGAGCCCGTGCCGCCGATGACGCCGATCACCTCCCCGCTCTTGATGTGGAGGTCGATGTCGGAGAGGGCCATGCGCTCGGCCTTCCGGGAGTACTCGAAGTCCACGTGGTCGAAGTCGACGGAGCCGTCGGGCACCTCGGTGAGGCCGCCCTCGGGGCTGGTGAGGTCGCTCTTCTCGAGCAGGACCTCACAGATGCGCCGCGCGCTCTCCTCGGACATGGTGATCATCACGAAGACCATTGAGAACATCATGAGGCTCATGAGCATCGAGAAGCCGTAGGTGATGAGGGCCGAGAGCTGCCCCACGTTCATGAGGGCACCCTGGCTCTGGATGATGGCGCGCGAGCCGAAGAAGATGACCACGGTATAGATGACGTCGATGGCCAGGGTCATGATGGGGGCGTTGAAGGCCAGCAGGCGTTCGACGTGCACGAAGTCGTGGTAGAGGTTGCCGGAGGCCTGCTTGAACTTCTGCTTCTCGAACTCTTCGCGGACGAAGGACTTGACCACGCGGATGCCCGAGACGTTCTCCTCGACGGAGTCGTTGAGGCGGTCGTACTCACGGAAGATGCGCCTGAACATGGGCATGACCTTGGCTGCGATCCCAAAGAGGAAGAAGCCGAGGACGATGGCCACGACGACGTAGATGACGGCCATGCTGCCGCCCGTGACGAAGGCCATCACGATGGCGAAGGTCAGCATCAGCGGGCTGCGGGTGGCCGTGCGGATGAGCATCATGTAGGCCTGCTGCACGTTGGTCGTGTCGGTGGTGAGGCGCGTCACGAGCGAGCTCGTGGAGAAGCGGTCGATGTTCGAGAACGCGAAGTCCTGGATGCTCTGGAACATGTCGTGGCGGAGGTTGCGCGCGAAGCCGGTCGCCGCGACGGAGCAGGTGTAGCCCGCACCCGCGCCGAAGGCGAGGGACGCCAGGGCGAGCCCCACCAGGATGAGCGCGTAGCGGACGATGACGTCCATGCCCGCGCCGAGGTTGAGCTGGTCGATGAGCTGGGCGGTCATGAAGGGGATGATGCACTCGATGACCACCTCGCCCACGACGAGTATGGGCGTCCACACGGAGGTGGACTTGAACTCCCTGACGCTGCCGCCCAGGGTAGAGAGGATCTGGCCGTAGCTCAGGCCCGGCATCGCCTTCTCCTCGTTACTCATTCCCTGCCTCCCTCTCCTTCTGCTCGATGAGCTTCCAGTGCTCCATGAGCCGGTCGAGGTCGTCCGCGAGCTCGAGGCGCCGCGCCTGGTCGAGCGGCTCGAAGGCCTCGCGCTCGAAGTCGATCTTCTTGCGCGCGACCTCGCAGGCGAGCTCGCGGCCCGCCTCGGTGAGGGCTATGTCGAGCTGGCGCTTGTCCTGCTCCGAGCGGGTGCGGACGACCAGTCCCTCTCCCTCGAGCTTCGCGAGCACCTCCGAGAGGGCGGCGGAGCTTATGCCCACGCTCTCCTGCAGCTCGCGCTGGGTGAGCTGGCCCCCGCAGTGCAGCAGGCGCACGAGGACGAACTGCTTGCCGCCCCGCCCTCCCGCGTGCACGTGCAGGAAGTGGCCGAAGTAGCCGAGGCGGCGCAGGATGCGTCGCTCGACGGACTTCGATGCCTCCTCCAGCTCCCTGTTCATCTCGTCTTCCGTGGTCACCAGATTCCTTCCTCGCGTTGTTTGACCTGAGGGATGGTAGGTACCTAGCAAATCGATGTCAAGGTACCTAGGAATCATTTGAGAGGTACCTTGCAATCTTCACATTGCAGCCTCGGCGTCGTGGCCCCCGTCGTCGTGGCCCAGGTGCCGTGGCGTCGTCGTGGCTCAGGCGTCGTGGCTCTGGCGCTGTGGCGCCGGCGTCGTGGCGCCCGTCCGCTCCCGCCATCGACCTCCCCCTGCGTTCTCTATGCCATTCTCTGAAATCGATCGTGTAAAACCCCAGTTGGGAGAGATCCAGGTTCAGGAATTTGCATAGAGAAGGAGCTGAGGTTCAGGAAGTGGCATAGAGAAGGAGCTGAGGTTCAGGAAGTGGCATAGAGAACGGCAGCTCTGCGCACGCGTCGTGCCCGATGGCGTCCAACGCGTGCGAATCCCATCCGAAAGCGTCCAACGCGTCTGGGGCGCTCGCAACGCCCCAGGTCACCGGAACCGCTCAGACGCGTTGGACGCTGCGGGGAAATTGCGACCAATCGACGCCGTGCTCGGCCTCGGCAATCGTCACCAGGAGCTCGCGCAGGACAGCCTCGGGGGCGACCTTGGGAAGGGTGTGGTCGGCGTCCGCGACGAAGGCCAGACGCGAGCCGGGTATCGAGCGCGCGATGAGGCGGGTCTCGTCCGCGGGAATCTGGTCGAGCTCGCCTGCCATCACGCAGCAGGGGCAGGAGATCCGTCCCAGGCTCTCTGCCTCGATGTGCGGCTCGACCAGCATGAGCCGGAGGAGTTCCGCCATCTGGGCCGCCTGCCTGCGGCTGGGGGCGGGCGTTCCGTCCTCGTAGAGGGCGGACTCGTCACCCGCCGTCGCCCAGGCCTCCCACTCGCCCGNCTCGTGCCCTGGGCGCGCGAGTCGACGGCGACCACGGGGCGTCCGCAGGCCACGAGGGCGTCGACGAGGACGCCGAAGATGCCGTGCTCCTCTCCGTTGCCATGGAGCATGAGGACCGGCAAGACACCCGGCGTGGCGGCGTTCGCGGTGACGGCGGCGTCGGCGGCTGGCGCGTAGCAGAAGGCGGATATCCGCGCGCCGTCGGGGGTCTTGACCTGCAGACGTCTATCCAGCGGCGCCGTGGGGCGCGCGTAGGGGCGGGGGACGTGACGTTCGGGCAGGGCGGGTGCGTCGTTGCTCATGGAAGCTCCTCCTGGCTGCGTGGCTGCCCAGATTCTAGGTGAGAGGAGCGCGACCGCCGCCTTCCGCAAGGTGACGGTCGCGCTCCGATGCGCCCCGTGCAGGGGGTGACGGCTTTCGGTGGCCTTCCGCTCGGCGTGGCCTACCTGTCCTGGCTCTCGTGCCTCTCGAAGAAGTCGAAGCGGGGAGGCAGCGGCACGAGCTCGTGCTCGGAGGGCCTCTCGCCCAGTGCCTCGGCGNCCACAACGCGCCGGGGCGGCGGCGCGGTCGCGGGTGGGCACCGGAGTGCTAGGGCGTACCGGGGTGCCAGGGCGCATCGGTCGTCGGAGCACGCGTCCATGCGTGCCGATGGCGTCGAGCACGCCGTTGCGCACACCCACCGGCAACGAGCACGCCGTTGCGCACACCCATCGGCAGCGAGCACGCTTTTGCGCACACCCATCGGCAGCGAGCACGCTTTTGCGCACGTCGCCCGCTGCGTTTGCCCAGTTGCTGGAGGACGGCATTGTGCGTTCGAGCGTGAAGGATTTTTGGCGCGTGCGTAGCCGCGTGCACGACGGCGACGGACGTGCGTAGCCGCGTGCACGACGGCGACAGACGTGCGTAGCCGCGTGCACGACGGCACGGAAGGGGCGGCTTCTCTCGCCTGCATATAGAATCAAGACGAGAATGGCACGTCAGGGGATGGTGACAACAGGGACGGCGCAAGGCGAGAGGGGGCTCCGTCCGCATCAGGGGGGTGACGACATGCGTAGGCACGGACGCGGGCGGATGGTCGTCACCGCGGCGGCCGTGGCAACTCTCGCCTGCGCCCTGTTCCTTGCCTGGCAGCTCAACTATGTCCCGCACCCCAGCCACTCCAGCGAGGAGCTGGGCATCGAGCGCTACCAAAGCCCCCGCGACACGGACGCGGACGGCGTGGACGACCAGACCGACATCCTCGAGNAGCGCTCGAAGGCCAGCGTCGCCTCGCGACAGGCGGCCACGACCTCGGCGTCCGCCTCGACGGAGGGCAGCCTACCGCCGCAGACGTTCTGCGCGCCGTAGAGGCAGCTGCGCGCCAGGCGGTTGAAGATGTTGGTGAGGAAGGCGCTCTCCTTGAGGGCGGGGTCCACCACGCGCGGGTCGTCCTTGACCAGGACGTCCTCGCCGGTCCTCTTGTCCTTGTGGCTCACGCTGGTGTCATAGGGCTTGGGAGAGAAGCTCACGGCCTTCTGGTCCAGGCCCAGGCTCAGCCAGTGGCACCTCAGCTGCTCGGGAGTGTAGTTGTCGAGCAGCTCGGCGGCCATGGGCGGCTTGACCTTGCCCGAGCTGGAGGCCTTCTTGTTCATGAACAGGATGTGGTAGTTGGCCACGGGCGTGTCCTGGAAGAGCCCCCAGTCGAGCGCCTTCCAGAGCGCCGGCTGTGCCACGCAGTAGAAGTAGATGTTGTCCTGGCCGATGAACTGGTAGACGCGGGCGTCGTCGTCGCACCACCAGTCGCGCCAGTCGCGGCTGGAGTAGCGGCCCTCGTCGCTCGTGGCCAGGGCGGCCTGGGTGAAGCTGATGGGGGCCCAGAGGCTCTCGGGCCAGCACCAGACGGTGAGGCCGCCCACGCCCTCGAGCTCCGGCGCGGGCACGCCCCACTCGAGGTTGCCGGTGATGCGGAAGGGCAACAGGCACTGGCCCGTGCGGAAGCGCACGCCGGCGGCCTCCAGGATGCCGCGCGCCTCGTCGCGGTCCTGCCAGCGCGAGAACTCGACGGAGAAGGACTGCTGGCCCTTCTCGGCCTCGCGCAGGGTGTGGTCGGGGAGCTGGTCGCGCGCGGCGTCGAAGGCGGCGCGGAACTTGTCCTGCACGTAGATCACGGGGGCCACGAGCGACTCGCGCACGGTCTTGGTGACGATGGGCCTGACCTGCTCGTCGAGGTCCCACTCGTCCATGAGGGCCTTGAGCTCGCCCTCGAAGGCGGGCAGGTCGAAGTACCAGTTGTCGACGGGGCGCAGCTCGGGCGTGGTGCCGGTGAGCTGGGACACGGGGCTGATGAGCTCCTCGGGGTCGAACTGATGGCCCAGGTCGCACTCGTCGGCGTAGGCCTTCTCGCTCTTGCAGCCGCGGACGGGGCAGCGGCCCTGGACCTGGCGGCCGTTGAGGAACTGCCCGGCCTCCACGTCATAGAACTGGCGGGTGCTCATCTTGTGCAGGTAGCCGCGGTCGTGCAGGCGGCGGATCAGCTCGGCGGTGAGGCGCTCGTGGAACTCGCGGGCGGGTTCGAGGCCAGAGCCGGCAAAGAGGTCGAGGCTGATGCCGTAGGCGTCGAGCGCGGACTTCTGCGCGTCGTGGTTCTCTCCCACGTAGTCCACGATCGTCCCCTGGTAGCCCTCGGCCACGCGCTTGCGGTAGCCCTCCATGATGGGGGAGCCATAGCAGTCGGTGCCCGAGACGAAGAGCACGTTCTGGGCGCCGATGCGGTCGCGCAGGAAGCGGGCGAAGAAGTCTGCGGGCACGAAGACGCCGCCGATGTGGCCGAAGTGCAGGTTCTTGTTGCCGTAGGGCATGCCGCCGGTGATGACCGCGCGGCGGGGGAAGGTGGGACGGGCGGCCTCAAGGGCCTCGCGCTCTGCTGCCATGTGGGAGTTCCTTTGCTTGTGGCTGCTGTGTAACCCCTGCAGTATCCCACAACGCGCCGGGGCGGCGGCGCGGTCGCGGGTGGGCACCGGAGTGCTAGGGCGTACCGGGGTGCCAGGGCGCATCGGTCGTCGGAGCACGCGTCCATGCGTGCCGATGGCGTCGAGCACGCCGTTGCGCACACCCACCGGCAACGAGCACGCCGTTGCGCACACCCATCGGCAGCGAGCACGCTTTTGCGCACACCCATCGGCAGCGAGCACGCTTTTGCGCACGTCGCCCGCTGCGTTTGCCCAGTTGCTGGAGGACGGCATTGTGCGTTCGAGCGTGAAGGATTTTTGGCGCGTGCGTAGCCGCGTGCACGACGGCGACGGACGTGCGTAGCCGCGTGCACGACGGCGACAGACGTGCGTAGCCGCGTGCACGACGGCACGGAAGGGGCGGCTTCTCTCGCCTGCATATAGAATCAAGACGAGAATGGCACGTCAGGGGATGGTGACAACAGGGACGGCGCAAGGCGAGAGGGGGCTCCGTCCGCATCAGGGGGGTGACGACATGCGTAGGCACGGACGCGGGCGGATGGTCGTCACCGCGGCGGCCGTGGCAACTCTCGCCTGCGCCCTGTTCCTTGCCTGGCAGCTCAACTATGTCCCGCACCCCAGCCACTCCAGCGAGGAGCTGGGCATCGAGCGCTACCAAAGCCCCCGCGACACGGACGCGGACGGCGTGGACGACCAGACCGACATCCTCGAGTCCGCGCGCGCATACGTGGCGACGCGGCCGCGCTACCAGAGCCGCTACTACGCGGGAGGTTGGCCGGACGACGGCTGTGGCGTCTGCACCGACGTGGTTGCGCGGGCGCTCCTCGGGGCGGGCATCGACCTGCGCGCTCTCGTGGCGGCGGACGTCGGCGCGCATCCCGAGGCATACGGCATCGCCGCGCCCGACCCCGACATCGACTTCCGCCGCACGCAGGTGCTCACCCTCTACTTCGAGCGGAACGCGCAGGTCCTCACGACGGACCTCTCCGACGTGGCCGTCTGGCAGGGTGGGGACATCGTGATGTGGGAGGGGCATGTGGGCGTGGTCTCTGACCGGCGGCGCTCGGACGGCATGCCCTTCGTCATTCACCACTGGGGTCCCCTGCAACTGCGCTACGAGGAGGACCGGCTGGACGACTGGGGGCGCATCGTCGGCCACTACCGCTTGGGATAGCCACTGCCGCTTGGGATAGACTGGGGGAGCGGCCGCAGGGCCGACCCCGCGACGACCGAGAGGACGGCCATGTCCAAGCTGCGCGCGAACTTCCACACCCACACCACCTTCTGCGACGGCAGCGCCTCGGCCGAACAGGTGGTCGAGGCGGCCCTGGGCAAGGGCTTCGAGCAACTGGGGTTCTCGGGCCACATGGACCCAGAGATCCACATGGACTGGCCCGCCTACACGGCCGAGGTCAGGCGTCTGCAGCGGAAGTACGCAGGGCGTATCGACATCCTGATGGGCGTCGAGCTGGACAACCTCTACGATCCCGCCTGCTGCCCGGGCGCCGAGTACGTCATCGGCTCCACCCACTTCCTGGATGTGCAGACGCCCTTCCCCATGAGCGTGGACAGCAGCGAGGAGCAGCTGCGCGAGCTCTGCGAGGGCTGTTTCGACGGGGACTGGCTCGCGCTCTGCCGCGCCTACTACGAGCTCGAGGCGCAGGTGCACGACCGCACCAACTGCGACTTCGTGGGACACTTCGACCTGGTGACGCGCTTCAACGACTCCATGCGCTATGTGGACGAGACGAGTTCCGCCTACCTCGGCCCCGCGCTCGAGGCCATGGAGTGCCTGGTGGGGCAGGGCGTCCCCTTCGAGATCAACTGCGGTGCCGTCAACCGCGGGCGCAAGGCGGAGCTCTATCCGAGACACGAGCTTTTGAGTGCCCTGCACGACTTCGGCGGGGAGATTCTGATCAGCGCGGACGCCCACCAGCCCGAGCTCCTGGACGGCGGCTTCGACGTGGCGGTGGCCTCGGTGATCGACTGCGGCTTCACGCACGTGAACGTCCTGGCGCACGATGCCATGGGCGGCGTGGAGTGGCGCCAGCTCGCCCTCGACACGCTGGCGGGGTAGGGGGGCGATGGCGACGGACGGCAGAGGCGTACCGCTCCTCCTGCACGCGTGCTGTGGGCCCTGCTCGCTGGAGCCGCTGCGGCTCCTGCGCGAGGAGGGCTTCGAGCCCACGATCTGCTGGTCCAACCCCAACATCCAGCCGGTGGCGGAGCACGACCGCAGGCTGAGGACGCTTCTCGACTGGGCGCGCGACGTCGCCCACGTAGAAGTCGTCGTCGCTGGTGACGACCGAGGGGCATGGGAGAGGGGCGTCGCTCCCGCGGGCTTCGACCGCGAGCGCCGCTGCAGGTCCTGCTATGCCCTGCGCCTGGCGGAGTCCTGTCGTGTCGCCCGAGAGCGCGGCTTCGAGTACGTCTCGACCACGCTGGCGGTCTCTCCCTACCAGCTCTTCGACGCCTGCGAGGACGTGCTGCTCGGCCTTGCCCGGGCCAACGGGCTCACGGCCNCGGGCACCGCCGCTTCACCGACGTCCTCGACTACCTCGAGCCCGGCGACCTCCTCGTCGCCAACAAGACCCGCGTCTTGCCCGCGCGCCTCATGGGCCACAAGCGCGGCACCGGCGGCGTGGCCGAGACCCTCCTGCTCAGACGCCGCGAGGACCTGGACCCGCTGGGCGGCGTCTGGGAGTGCCTGGTCAAGCCGGGCAAGCGCCTGAAGCAGGGGGCCGTGGTCGAGTATCGCGAGGGCGGCATCCACGCGCCCCAGGACTGGCCGGTCGTGCTCACGGGCGAGGTCATCGACTACCTGGACGAGAACCGCGGCGGGCGCCTCCTGCGCTTCGTCCCCGCCGCGGGCCTCACCCTTGATGCCGCCATCCACAAGGCGGGCCACGTGCCCCTGCCGCCCTACATCACGGAGTACGAGGGCGATCCCGAGAAGTACCAGACCGTCTACGCCATGCGGGAGGAGCACTCGGCCGCGGCGCCCACGGCGGGGCTGCACTTCACCCCCGAGCTCATGGGGCTCCTCCGCGACAAGGGTGTCAACTGGGCAAACGTCGAGCTCGAGGTGGGCATCGACACCTTCCGATTGGTGGAGGAGGACGACCCCACCCAGCACGTCATGCACACCGAGCGCTATCACGTGGGTCAGGACGTCGTCGACGCGGTGCACGCGGCCAAGGCGGCGGGGCATCGCGTGGTGGCCGTGGGCACGACCTCGGTCCGCTCGCTCGAGAGTGCCTTCGACCNATACACACCCCCCGCGATGGTGGCCCGCCGCTTCGAGGCCGCGGCCGACTCCGCCGCGGCCCTGGACAGGGGAGACCTGGTGGAGAGGTGCGACGCCACCACCGACCTCTACCTCATGCCAGGCTCGACCTTCCACGTGGTCGACGCCATGATCACCAACTTCCACGTGCCCCGCTCGACGCTCATGATGCTGGTCTCGGCCTTCGCCACCCGCGAGCAGGTCATGTCTGCCTACCAGGCCGCCATGGACGAACGCTACCGCTTTCTGAGCTTTGGCGACGCGATGCTGATCCTCTAGCGGGCAAGCGCGGGCTAGGGGGATGGCGGGCGAGAGGGAACGCCCCCCTGGCCGCGGGTTTGGATGCAGCGCGAAAGGCGGTCGCGGCGCGCAATCCACGCACGACCTGCGCGCAAAACCTCGTCCACCTGTCCAAACACAGAACGCCCGCGCAAACCAGGAATGGCCTGCGCGGGCGCTCAGCTTTTGGTGCCTCCACCCTCGGGCGAGAACCGCCTCCTACCGCCCCTAGCGGGCCTCCTGCCGCCCCTAGCGGGGGAGCAGCACGGCCAGCAGCACGACGAGCACGACGAGCGCCGCGAGCACCACGCCCAGGAAGAGCAGGCGCTTGGCGCGGGTGGTCTCGCGCAGGTGGCGCTCCGTGCTGGCGAGACGGGCCACCTCCGCCTCCTGGCGCTCCAGCTCGCCCTTCGCCTCGGCCACGTCGGCGCGCAGCTGGGCCGTGAGCTCCGGCGTGGCGTGGATCTGNGCCCCTCGCGCAGCGACCTGCCGGCCTCGCGCGCGGTGCTTGCCGCGACCGAGAGGCCGGCGCCATTCTCGCCCTCGCCCTCCTGGGCGTCCTCGGGGGAGATGGTCTCGATGGGCTCCTGGGTGCCGGGTGCCTCCCGCATCCCTCGGGCCTCATCGCGCTCAGTGTTGGGCTCGTCAGCCATGGCGAGCTCCTTTCCGGTCAGGGGATAGGTGTCCCCGGCAGCTCCTCATATCCCCTCATTCTGCCCCATGGGCCTGCGCTGGCAACGCGCGCCCGGCCATCTGCCCACAATCAGCGCTTTGCGGCGAACTTCCCCGAGGCGGGACTCGGGGGGCGCATGGGCGTCGGCCGGCACGCCAGGGGAGGATTTCCGCGCGGAGGGGTCCCAACGCCACGCCAAATTCAGACCCATGGCTTATCCATGAGCCTGAATGTTTTGCTAGTATGAATCCGTAAGCAGGTCCCGCCGGGGCAACCCTGCATGATGTCAAAGGAGAGCACAATGGTTTCCAAGCAAGTGACGATCGTCAGCGCGACTGGCCTTCACGCGCGTCCGGCCTCCCAGTTCGTTCAGGTTGCCAAGCAGTACCAGAGCGCCGTCACCATCAAGGACGTCGACAAGGGCACCGCTCCCGTCAACGCCAAGTCCATCATGATGATTCTGGCCGCTGGTCTGGGCACCGGCACCAAGGTCGAGATCAGCTGCGACGGCCCCGACGAGCAGGACGCCCTGGGCGGCCTCCTCGGCATCAAGGACGGCGACGAGACCCTCTTCGGCGAGTAGACTCGCTCCCAGGGAATCGGACCCAAGCGAGCCCGGCATCCAGCCGGGCTCTTTTTTGTGAGGGCACCGGGGTCGTTGCCGTGGCGCAGGCGGGTGGGTCGCACGGGCGCGCCGTGGCTCAGGACGCTCCTGCGCTGGCCGCCGCCGTCCGCGGAGCAGGCCACGGCCAGGGCCCACGAGGAGCAAGGCGAGAGGAACGCAGATGAGCGAGGCCGTAGTGCCCAAGGACAAGTGGTTCAGCTACGACGTCGTGGCCGAGGACCCCCAGACGCACGCCCGGGCAGGCGTGCTGCACACCCCACACGGGGACGTCCCCACGCCCATCTTCATGCCCGTGGGCACCAAAGCCACGGTGAAGGGGCTCCTCCCCCAGAACCTCGAGCAGCTGGGCACCAAGATCCTCCTCGCCAACACCTACCACCTCTCGCAGCGCCCGGGCACCGGGCTCGTGGCCGAGATGGGCGGCCTGCACGAGTTCATGCAGTGGCACGGCCCCATCCTCACCGACTCGGGCGGCTTCCAGGTCTTCAGCCACGGCTCCAACGTGAGGCTGAGCGACGAGGGCGTGACCTTCCGCACCGTCGACTACGACGGCTCCTACGTGCACTGGACGCCCGAGTCCAACATGCGCATGGCCGAGGAGCTGGGTGCCGACATCGTGATGCAGCTCGACCAGTGCCCGGGCTACCCCGCGACGCGCCGCTTCGTCGAGCGGGCCGTCGACCTCTCGAGCATGTGGGCCGAGCGCTGCTGGAAGGCACACCGGCGCGAGGACCAGGCGCTCTTCGGCATCGTCCAGGGCGGCATGCACATGGACCTGCGCCTGCGCTCGCTCGAGAGGCTCGAGTCCATGGGGGACTTCCCGGGCTACGGCATCGGCGGCTACTCGGTGGGCGAGAGCCACGAGCTCATGTTCGAGACCCTGGCGCCCCTCGCCAGTGAGCACATGCCCAAGGGCAAGCCCCGCTACCTCATGGGCGTGGGCAACCCCACCACGCTGGTCCACGGCGTCGAGTGCGGCATCGACATGTTCGACTGCGTGCTGCCCACCCGCACCGCGCGCAGCGGGACGGCCTTCTCCAGCGAGGGGCGCCTCAACTTCAGGAACGCCCGCTTCGCCCGCGACCACGGCCCCATCGACCCGGCCTGCGGCTGTCCCGTCTGCACGGGCGGCTACTCCCGCGCCTACATCCGCCACCTGGTCAAGCAGGACGAGATGCTGGGCTCCATCCTGCTCTCCATGCACAACGTCCACTACCTGCTGGACCTCATGCGACGCGCCCGCGAGGCCATCATTAGGGGAGAGTACGCCTCCTTCGTGTCCCGCTGGGACGAGCTCCCCGCCGCCAGGGACTGGTAGGGGAGGGGCTCGGACGGGCGCGCCTCGACGCTCGTCGGCGCTTCGTCAGGCGAGAGCTGCCGACAATTCGCCCTTTGAGGGCAAGGACACCTCCTGGCCCTCCGTTTGTCGGCAGCTTTGCGGGCGAGAGCTGCCGACCAGCTCCCCTCCCCGTCCCTCCCGGGGTCCCGTCCCACGTCATCGCCCATGTCGGGCTAGAATGACGGAGTTGACTTTTTGAGAGGGGCGCCCTGCGCCCCGGGACGGGAGTGCCGATGTCGGAAGAGAAGAGCCCGGAGCGCGCCAGCGGCGTGGACCGGTGGAAGGCCACGGAGGCCGCGGGCGGGAAGCCCCGCCG
>NZ_LT635494.1:425414-444948 GCF_900120385.1 Olsenella phocaeensis
CGCGTCCGCTCATGCCCGCCGCTACCTGGGGACCCTCGTCGCCCTCGCCGTCCTGCTCGTCGCCTGCGCCGTGGGCTTCACGCCCCTGGGCGAGCGCATCACGCAGGGCCTCGACATCCGCGGGGGCGTGTCCGTGATCATGGCGGCCTCGAAGCCCGACGGCTCCGCCCCCACCGCCGACGAGATGGCCACCGCCACGAGCATCGTCCAGAGCCGCGTCAACTCCCTCGGCGCCTCCGAGACCTCCGTCCAGCAGCAGGGCACCAACTCCATCCTGATCCAGATCCCGGGCGCCACCGACGCCCAGGCGACCATCCAGACCATCGGGCAGACGGGCAAGCTCGAGTTCGTCCGCATGGACGAGATAGGCGACGCCGACGCCCTGGCCAAGCTCAACGCGGGCTCGGAGGGCGTGCGGCTCGAAGAGGGGAGCTACACTGCCTTCCTCGACGGCTCGCACATCTCGAGCACCGCCGTGGCGCAGAGCTCCTCCTCGGCGACCGGCGACTACGTGGTCAACCTGAGCCTCGACCCCGAGGGCTCGGCCGCCTTCGCCGACGTCACCCGCGAGCTCGCGCCGCACAAGGGCCGCATCGCCATCGTGCTCGACGGCGTCGTGAACTCCGCCCCCGCCGTCCAGTCCGAGATCACGGGCGGCCAGGTCTCGATCTCGGGCAACTTCACCCTCGAGCAGGCGAAGTCGCTCAAGACCGTGCTCGACTCCGGCTCGCTGCCCGTCACGCTGACCTACTCCGAGAGCCGCGTGGTGGGCCCCACCCTGGGCCAGGACTCCCTCTCGAAGGGCGTCGTGGCCATCGCCGTGGGCGTGGCCGCGGTGGTCGTCTACCTCTTCCTCTTCTACCGCGGCCTGGGCATCCTCACCATGGGCTCGCTCGCCGTCTTCGCCCTGCTCTACCTGGGGCTCCTCGCACTGCTCTCGCACTTCGGCGCCTTCGCGCTCACGCTTCCCGGCCTTGCCGGCATGGTGCTCACCACGGGCTCGGCCGCGGACTCCTCGATACTGGTGCTCGAGCGCTTCAGGGAGGAGGTCCGCATGGGCCGCAGCATCAAGAACGCCGCCGTCTCGGGCGCGCGGCACGGCATCCTGACCTCGCTCGACGCCGACGCCGTCACCCTGGTCACGGCCCTCGCCCTCTTCCTCGTGGCCGTGGGCCCCGTCAAGGGCTTCGGCCTCACCCTGGCCTTGGGCATCGCCTGCGACGTCGTGACCATGCTCTGCTTCAAGGCGCCGGCGCTCAGGCTCCTCGCCCTCGGCCCCATCCAGCGCCATCCCGGCTTCTGGGGCATAGCCCAGGACCTCGAGGAGGCAGCCTCCGGCCAGGGGGACGCGGAGCGCCAGAGGGGGGGTGTGGCCCGTGCGTAGCCACTTCGAGCGCGAGATTCCCTTCATCCAGCACCGCCGCCAGCTCCTGGGCCTCTCCTGCGCCCTGGTCGTCCTCGCCGTGCTGGGCATCGCCCTGCGCGGCCTCGTCTTCGGCATCGAGTTCCGCGGGGGCACCGAGGTCGACTTCACCGGCACCGGCGAGCTCACGATCGAGCAGATGAGAGGCGCCCTCACCGCCGCAGGCGAGGTCGACCCCACCGTCCAGACCGCCGTGAGCGACGGCAGCGTCGGCTTCCTCGTGCGCTCGGACACCGTGGACCCAAGCGTCGCCAACCAGCATGCCGCCGAGGCGGCCAAGGCCCTGGGGCTCACCGACCAGAACTACACCGTCACCACCATCGGGCCCGACTGGGGCGCCGACGTGACGCGCACCTCCGCCCTGGCCTTCGGCCTGGCGATCCTGGCCATCATCGCCTTCGTGTCGATCCGCTACGAGTTCAAGATGTCCATCACGGCCGTCGTCGCGCTGGTCCACGACCTGCTCATCATCGTGGGCGTCTACGCCTGGACCCAGATTGCGATCACACCCAACGTCGTCGCGGCGCTCCTCACGATCATGGGCTACTCGCTCTATGACACGGTGGTCGAGTTCAACCGCATGAACGAGAACGCCAAGGGCCCGCGCGACCCACGCCACCGCACCTACTACCAGATCTGCAACTTCTCGATCAACGAGGTCATTGTCCGCACCATCAACACCACGATCACCTCGCTCGTGCCTGTCGTGGCCATGCTCGCCCTGGGCGGCGCGACCCTCAAGGACTTCGCCTTCGCCATGCTGGTGGGCGAGCTTTTGGGGACCTACTCCAGCTTCGCCGTCGCCTCGCCGCTCCTGGCCATCTGGAAGACGCGCGAGCCCAAGTGGAGGAAGCTCGAGGAGAGGTACGGAGAGGCCGCTGCCCAGGCGGCCCCGAAGGAAGCCGAGTAGCGTGGCCGGGCTCATGGGCAGCCGGCGCTGGGAGCTCTGCGCCCCGAACCCCGCCCTCGAGCGCGAGCTCTCGTCGCAGCTGGGGCTTGTGCCCCTGGTGGCGCGCGTCATGGCCGCGCGCGGCGTCGCCTCCGTCGACGAGGCGCGGGCGTTCCTCACTCCCTCCCTCGTGCGCGACTGGTGCGACCCCCTGCTCGTCCCCGGCATGGCCGACGCCGCGGGTCGCATCGAGAGGGCCGTCCGCACGGGCCAGACCGTCGCGATATTCGGCGACTTCGACGTGGACGGCATGTCCGCCACGGCCCTCCTCACCCTGGGCCTGCGCGAGCTTGGGGCGGAGGTGCACCCCTACATACCCCATCGCTTCGGCGAGGGCTACGGGCTCAGCCGCGAGGCCCTGGGCCGCGTGATCGAGGGCTGCGACCCCGACCTCGTGGTCACGGTGGACAACGGCATCGCCGCCCGCGAGGAGGTCGCCTGGCTCGTGGGACAGGGCGTCGACGTCGTGGTGACGGACCACCACGAGCCCGCCGAGCTTGTGCCCGAGGGCGTGCCCGTGACCGACCCCAAGCTCGCCGACGACTGCCCGAGCCGCGAGCTTGCGGGGGCCGGCGTCGCGCTCAAGCTCCTCCAGGAGCTGGGCCGGCGGCTGGGCGCCCCCGACCTCTGGCGTTCCTACACCGAGGTCGCGACCCTGGGCACGGTGTCAGACATGATGCTCCTCTCGGGAGAGAACCGCGCCCTCGTGGCCGACGGGATCTCCCGCATGCGCGAGGCGGCCCGCCCGGGCATCGTCGCCCTGGCGGCCACCGCCCGCGTGGACGTGACGACGATCACCTCCGACCAGCTGCCCTTCTCTCTTGTGCCCCGCCTCAACGCGGCGGGACGCATGGGCACCACCGACGTGGCCTTCGAGCTCCTGCTCACCGACGACCTGGAGCGCGCCCAGCAGCTCGCCGCCCGCCTCGAGCAGGTCAACTCCGAGCGGCGCGAGATAGAGGCGCAGCTCACTGAGGAGGCCATGGCCAAGGTCGACTCCTCCTTCGACGGGGGCCGCGTGGTCGTGGTCTCGGGCGAGGGCTGGCACGAGGGCGTGAAGGGCATCGTGGCGAGCCGCATGACCAACCGCTACCACGTCCCCGCCATCGTCTTCTCCATCTCGGACGGCATCGCGCGCGGCTCTGGCCGCTCGGTGGGCTCCGTGGACCTCTTCCGCGCCGTGGAGCAGTGCTCCGACCTCCTCGTCCGCTTCGGCGGGCATGCCGGTGCCGTGGGCGTCACCTGCGACGTCGCCAACCTGGACGCCTTCAGGGTGCGCCTGGGGGAGGTCATGGCGGAGCTCCCCGACTCCCAGTTCGAGGACAGGGGGGAGGTCTGCGCCCTGGTGGACCTGGCCGAGATGACCGTTCCCAACATCGAGGCGCTCGAGACGCTGCAGCCCTTCGGCCAGGGCAACAAGAAGCCGCTCCTGGGCGTGCGCGGCGTGAGCATGCGCAACCGCGCCCGCGTGGGCTCCGACGGCAGCCACCTGCGCTTCGTGGCCACCGACGGCATGTCCTCGGTTCCCGCGATCATGTTCCGCGCGCCCGACATCGAGCGCGCGAACGACTGCGACGCCGCGGTCGACCTGGTCTTCGAGCCCGTGGCAGAGACCTGGCAGGGCCGCACGAAGCCCAAGCTCATGGTGAAGGACATCCTCTATCGCGACGAGCCCGAGCCTGCCCGTGAGGGGGAGGCCGGCGTGGCCGAGGAGCTCTTCTCGCATGCGTCCGAGGTACTCTCGCGCGACGAGTTCGCGGGCATCGCCGAGGCGCAGGGCTTCGTGACCAAGCTCATGGGCGTGAGCTTTGCCGGGCGCCAGGAGCTTGTGCGCGGCCTNGTGACCGCCACGGCCCAGGCGGGGGTCGCGCGCGAGCTCTGCCGGCTCCTCTCCATCGACGAGCGCGACGTCGTGGTGGATGCGAGCGTCCGCGACAACCTGCGTGTGCGCGACTGCCGCGAGCTCCGCGACCGTGACAGCGCCCTGGTCTCGGTCGTCGCGACGGGCATGAAGACCGTGGTCTACGTCAACTCGCGCGAGCAGTCCGTCTCGCTCGCGCGGATGCTGCGCAAGGCCGTCCCCGAGCTCGCGCGGCGCATCGCCTTCTACAACGCCGGCCTCACCCGCGCCGACCGCGGCAGGGTCGAGGACGCCTTCCGTGCGGGCGAGCTCAAGTGCATCGTGTCCACGAGCGCCTTCGGCGAGGGCGTCAACCTGCCCGACATCCGCAACGTGATGCTCTACCACATGCCCTTCGGCTCCATCGAGTTCAACCAGATGAGCGGCCGGGCGGGCAGGGACGGCCAGGACGCCTGCGTCTGGCTGCTCTTCGGCGGCAGGGACGCGCGCATCAACGAGAGGATCCTCGCCGCCTCGGCCCCGGAGCGCTCGGAGCTCGTGACGCTCTACCGGGTGCTCCGCGAGCTCGCGGACGGGCAGGCGGCGGCCACGGGCCTGAGGCTCACCAACGCCGACCTCGCCCAGGAGGCGCTCCTGCGCCATCCCGCCTCGCAGTTGGACGAGCGCGCCGTGTCGTGCGGCATCTCGGTCTTCCGAGAGCTGGGCTTCCTCTCCACGGACGGCTACGGCTCCGCCCGCCGAATTACCATGGCCCAGAGCCCCTCGCACGTCCAGCTCGACCGCTCCATTCGCTATCTTGAGGGGCTACGCCTTCGCGACGAGTTCCAGGCGTTTCGCGACTGGGCGCTCTCGAGCAGCCCGCAGGAGCTTCTCGATCGCATCAACAGGCCCATCACGCCCGGCTTCGGTGACGTGGTGGACGGCTAGGAGGTCCTGATGGCCAACGCAGACTCGGCTCCCGCCCGACGAAGGGAGACCCCGCAGGCCGACAACTGGCGGGTCCTGTGCAACACCTGCTCCGACTACCTCGACGGCGGCGAGCTCGCCCGCGTCAAGGAGGCCTATTCCTTCGCGGCCGAGTTTCACGCCGACCAGCGCAGGCGCTCGGGCGAGCCCTACATCAACCATCCCGTCGAGGTGGCGCTGATCCTGGCCAAGGACCTCAGGATGGACGGCGACTCCATCTGCGCCGCCCTCTTGCACGACACGGTCGAGGACACCCCCGCGACCCTGGCGGACATCTCGGTGCGCTTCGGCGAGACCGTGGCAGAGCTCGTCGACGGCGTCACCAAGCTCACCTCGATCCAGGTCGCCTCCATGGACGAGAAGCAGGCCCTCAACCTGCGCAAGATGTTCCTCGCCATGTCCAAGGACATCCGCGTGGTCATCATCAAGCTGGCCGACCGCCTGCACAACATGCGCACCCTGGCGGCCCTCAAGCCCGACCGCCGCGCCTTCAAGGCCCGCGAGACCATGGACGTCTACGCGCCCCTCGCGGACCGCCTGGGCATCTCGTCGGTGAAGTGGGAGCTCGAGGACCTGGCCTTCTTCTACCTCGAGCCCACCGAGTACGAGCGCGTGGCGCGCATGGTGCAGGACTCCCGCGCCCAGCGCGAGCAGGACACCGCCGAGGCCATCCGCATCCTGGACGGCGAGCTCGCGCGGGTGGGGCTCGCGGGCTACCAGATCACCGGCCGTCCCAAGCACCTCTGGTCCATCTACCAGAAGATGACGCGCAAGGGCAAGGAGTTCAGCGACATCTACGACCTCATCGCCCTGCGCGTCCTCACGCCCTCCGTGGGGGACTGCTACAGCGTGCTGGGCGCCGTCCACTCGCTCTGGCACCCGCTGCCCGGTCGCTTCAAGGACTACGTGGCCATGCCCAAGCCCAACGGCTACCGCTCGCTGCACACCACGGTCATCGGCTCTGACGCGCGCCCCATCGAGATACAGATCCGCACCTACGAGATGCACGACCAGGCGGAGTACGGCATCGCCGCCCACTGGCTCTACAAGAAGTCGGGCGGGTCGCGCGGCCAGATGTCCCAGGGCGAGCGCGAGATAGACAACCAGATCAACTGGATTCGCCGCAGCCTGGACTGGGCCGTGGACGACGACATGGGCGACGCCCACGAGTTCCTCAACAACCTGCGCGTCGACCTCTTCGAGGACGAGATATTCGTCTTCACCCCCAAGGGCGAGGTCATGAGCCTGAGGCGCGATTCCACCCCCCTCGACTTCGCCTACACCGTCCACACCGAGGTGGGCAACCACTGCGTGGGGGCCAAGGTCAACGGCTCGGTCGTTCCTCTCACCTACCGCCTCCAGAGCGGCGACAGGGTCGAGATCCTGACCAACAAGAACTCCAAGCCAAGCCGCGACTGGCTGCACCTGGTGGCGACGCCCTCCGCCAAGGCCAAGATCAGGAAGTACTTCACGACCCTCTCCAAGACCGACGACGCGGAGCAGGGGAGAAGCGACCTCGCCCACGAGCTGCGCAAGCGCGGGTACGGCATCTCGACCCAGCGGGTGCAGAGGGCCATCGACAAGGTGGTGCGCCAGCTCGACCTCGTGCGCAGCGACGACCTCTTCGCCGCCGTGGGCACGGGCAAGCTGAGCCCACGCCAGATTGCGAACCGCATCGAGGAGGCGCTGGGCGAGGCCTCCACCAAGACGGTGGAGGCGGAGCGCCAGGCGGCGCGCCGCGACGAGCGTGAGCGCGCGATGGCGGAGGACAGGCCGCTGGTCAACGCCGCGGCGCGCGCCGCCTCGGACAAGAGGCGGCGCAGCAACTGCGGCGTCGTGGCAAAGGGCGACCCGGACCTCCTGGTGCACCTGGCCCACTGCTGCAGCCCCGTCGCCGGCGACGAGATCGTGGGCTTCGTGACCCGTGGGCGCGGCGTGTCGGTGCACCGCGCGAACTGCCCCAACGTGAAGAGCCTCATGTCACATCCCGAGCGCATGATCGAGGTGGAGTGGGACGCCACCGGTGCCACCGAGTTCCAGGTCGAGATCGTGGTCGAGGCGACGGACAGGATGGGCCTGCTCAAGGACGTCACCATCGCCCTGGGGGATGGTGGTGGCAACATCCTGAGTGCCGCCACCCAGACCTCGAGCTCCGGCGCCGCCCGGCTGCGCTTCCTGATCGCCATCTCCGACGTGAGCCGGCTGGGGCCGCTGCTCGCCGCCGTCAACCGCGTGCCCAGCGTGTATGATGCCCGTCGCATCATGCCGGGCGAGGGCGCCAACCAGATGAAGAGGAGGGTCTAGCATGATCCAGGGCAGGGACGAGGACGAGGGCTGCTGCTGCGGCGGTCACGAGCATGACGCCAGCGAGGACTGCGGCTGCGGCAGCCACGAGGGCGGCTGCTGCGGCGACCACGAGGGCCATGGCGATGGCTGCGGTGGCCATGGGCATGAGGGGGGCCACTCCCACGAGGGCGGCTGCTGCGGGCACCATGGAGGCGGCTGCTGCGGGGGAGGCTGCGGCCACAACGCCAGCGACGACCAGATCCGCATGTTCATCGTGGGGCCCATCGAGACCGACTGCTACGCCTACGTCTCGGAGGGGGAGTGCCTGGTGGTCGACCCGGGCAACTCCGGCGCTGCCATCGCTCGTCACCTCGAGGACGTCCGCGTGACGACCATCGTGGCCACGCACGGGCATGGGGACCACGTGGGCGGCGTAAAGGCGCTGAGGGACGCCACGGGCGCCCGCTTCCTCATGCACGAGGCGGACGTCGAGCTTGCAGGTCGCGCGGGCGAGGCGAGCGAGCTGGGCCGCTCCTACGACGACGATGCCCCCGAGCCCGACCAGACCATCGCCGACGGCGACGTGATCGAGCTGGGCACGGCGAGCTTCCGCGTCATCGGGGCCCCCGGCCACACGCCGGGCGGCATCGTGCTCCTGGGCCAGGGGACGGCCGATGGCGTCGCCTTCGTGGGCGACACCCTCTTCAAGGGCTCCTGCGGACGCACCGACCTCGCCGGCGGCGACCACGACGCCCTCATGGCCACTCTCGCGCGCCTGCGGGAGGAGATACCCGCCCGCACCACGCTCTTCTGCGGCCATGGCGACTCCACCACCATGATGGAGGAGCTGGAGGGCAACCCCTGGCTGCAGCCGGACGCGGTCTCGGACGGCATGCACTAGACGCGGCGCGGGAGCGGCTGGGGCGCGATCGAGGCGTGGCGCGCAGCTCGAGGTGCGATTGGGACGCAGCGCGCGGCCTGGGGGCGATTGGGCGTGGCGCGCGGTTCGAGACGAACATTCCAGGCGTGAAATGCGCGCCTCTCCGCAAAACCGCAGGTCAGCGGAGAGGGGTGTACATTTGAAAAATAGAATGCGCACTCAGCGCCGCACCTTCGGCCACGGTCATGTCTCTGGCGTGGGCGATGGCCGATTCGTAGCCGCCGCTCTCTGATATAGTGGTCCTGCGACTTTGCCCGAGTGGCGGAATTGGCAGACGCGGCGGACTCAAAATCCGCTTCTGGCAACAGAGTGTGGGTTCGAGTCCCACCTCGGGCACCATGCGAATGCGCAGGCGGCCGTCCCTCGGGGCGGCCCCTTTCGTTACGCGTTCGTGTCGCCGTGCCGTCGCGCGTGGCGCGGTGGCCCTCTCCTCTGGTACATTCGCCCAACAAAAATTCGCGACGAGAGCGAGGGGCACCCATGGCCGAGGCAGAGGCGGAGAAGACCCAGGGACGTTTCAGGATACCGCGCCTTCCCGGGGACATCATGATCTATCCCATGCTCCTGGGGCTGCTCCTGCACTCCTTCGTCCCGGGCCTGCTCGAGATCGGCGGCTTCACCACGGCCGTGGTGCACGGCGGCAACGCCCTCGTCTTCGTGATCCTCTTCGGCATCGGCGTGGGCATCAACTTCAGGTCCACCCCAAAGGCCGTGAAGACCGGCATCATGATCATCATCCCCAAGCTCGTGCTCTCCATCGCGCTTGGGCTCTGCGTCGCCTTCTTCATGGGCGACGACCTGCTGGGGCTGAGCTCGCTGGCCATCATCGGCGGCGTGAGCTTCTGCAACATCGCGCTCTACACCGGCATCATGGCCGAGTACGGCGACGAGGCGGAGCGCGGCGCGGCGGGCATCCTCTGCTTCACCGCCGGCCCCACCATCACCATGATCGCCCTGGGCGCCGCCGGCATCGCGGACATCTCGGTGGGACAGCTCGTGGGTTCGCTGCTGCCCATCGTCCTGGGCATCGTCCTGGGCAACCTCTTCCCCTTCGTGAAGCAGCTCATGGCGCCGGGCGTCAACCCCTGCATCGCCGTCCTGGGATTCGCCCTGGGCTGCGGCATGAGCCTCGAGAGCCTGGTCGCAGGCGGCATCTCGGGCATCGTGCTGGCTGTGATCTGCCTTGCCATCGGCTTTGCGACGGCTGGCTTCGACCGCCTCACGGGAGGCACGGGCAAGGCTGGCATGGCCTGCTCCACCATCGCGGGCACGGCCATGACCACCCCTCCCGCGGTCGCGGCCTCCGATGCCTCCTACGCGGCGCTGGTGCCCGTGGCCACCGCCCAGATCGCGGCCGCGGTCATCATCACCGCCCTCGTGGCGCCCCTGCTCACCGGTTGGCTGGACGAGCGCATCGCCGCGCGCGAGGGGCGCTAGGGGGCGTCCCGGGCCCGTTCGTCCGCTTGTGCAAAAGGCATGTGCGGGCGAACGGGCTTGCCAACTCGTCGCCGAGCGGCTAACATCGACAAAGTGCTTATCGCAAAGAGGGACGCACGTGGTCCCCACCTGCACGGCGCCAAGGGCAGCCGTCCGGTCAGACAAATAGCCGGCCCATTGCGAGTGGGTCCTCTGTCTCCTGGATGCTGCCATAGTTCTGGGAGTTTTTTCATGCGGCGCGAGCCGCACGAGCGAAGGAAGGTGTAAGAGATAGCGAAGAACGAGGGTCCTCGGATCAACGGCGAGATCACGGCGCGCACCTGCCGCCTGATCGGCGTTGACGGTTCACAGCTCGGCCTGTTCGGAGTCCGCGACGCGCAGCGCATCGCCGACGAGCAGAATCTCGACCTGGTGGAGATTGCTCCCAACGCGGAGCCTCCCGTCTGCAAGGTCATGGACTACCGCAAGTTCAAGTACGAGCAGGACCGCAAGGCCAAGGCCGCCCGCAAGAACCAGGCCAAGGTCGAGGTCAAGGAGATGAAGTTCCGCCCCAAGATCGACGTGGGCGACTTCACCACCAAGAAGAACCATGTGATGCGCTTCCTGAAGAAGGGCGCACGCGTCAAGATCACGATCATGTTCCGCGGTCGCGAGATGGCCCACCCCGAGCAGGGGAGGATGGTGCTCGACCGTCTGGCTGACGAGCTCAGGCCCTACGCCACGGTCGAGTCGGCCCCCAAGATGGAGGGCCGCAACATGCACATGCTGGTCGCCCCGATCAAGGGCGCCTTCGATGAGAAGGCAGTCGAGGACGACGCAGAGACGGAGAAGGAGAACTAGCATGCCCAAGATGAAGACGCACAAGGGTTCGGCAAAGCGCTTCCGCCGCACCGGCACCGGCAAGATCATGCGCGCCAAGGCCTTCAAGAGCCACATCCTGACCAAGAAGTCCCAGAAGCGCATCCGCGGATTCCGCAAGGAGGCCGAGCTCACCGCCGGTGACGTCAAGGTCGTCTCCCAGCGCATGGGTTCCAAGAACTAAGCGGGCACGTCGCCCCTTCGATGGCATTCTTTAGGAGTTGATTAGATATGGCACGTGTCAAGCGCGCAGTCGCTGGTCGCAAGAAGCGCCAGACCCTCGTCGAGCGTTCCAAGGGCTACTACGGAGTCCGCTCCCGCACCTTCCGCGGCATGAAGGAGCAGGTCCAGCACTCGGGCCAGTACGCCTATCGTGACCGTCGCAACAAGAAGCGCGACATCCGCGGCCTGTGGATCCAGCGCATCAACGCCGCCGCCCGCATGAACGACCTCTCCTACAGCAAGTTCATGCACGGCCTGAAGCTCGCCGGCGTCGAGCTGGACCGCAAGGTCCTCGCGCAGGTCGCCTACGAGGACGAGGCCGCCTTCGCCGACCTGGCCAACGTGGCCAAGAAGGCCCTCGCCGACGCCGAGTAGCTCGCGTCGCGCATCTCGCAGCCGTCGAGGCCCGCTCCCTTCCAAGGGGGTGGGCCTCTTTGCGCCGTGTGGGTCGAGGCAGTGTCGAGGTGGTTCGAGGCAGTGCCGGCGTGGTTCGAGCCCCACGTGGGTGCGGTGACAATCGAGGCGGCAAGGTCCTCTCGCCTGCCCCCGGCGCGTGGGCGGCGGAGGCTAGCGCAGGCCGTGGTGGCGCTGGGACTCCTGCTCCCTGAAGCGCTCCTCCTCGTCCGGGAACTCCGGGTCCTGCGGGCAGACGAGCTCGTCGTCGCCGGTCTTCGGGTTGGTGTGGTGCAGCAGGACGGGACGGAAGAGGTGGAGCTTGCGCGCGACGGCGCCGGAGGCCAGGAGGAGGGCGAAGAAGATAGCGATGCGCGGCACGACCGAGACCTGGGTCATGACCAGCGTGCCCAGGCAGAGCAGGGCTGTCCAGGCATAGATGATCAGCACGGCCTGGCGCTGGTCGAAGCCCTCGGCGATGAGGCGGTGGTGGATGTGGCCGCGGTCGGCGTGTCCGATGCTCACGTGCGCGCGGCTGCGCCTCACGATGGCCGAGAGCGTGTCGATGATGGGGATGCCCGCGATGACCAGGGGTACGATGATGGTGGTGAGGCCCGCGATGCGCGCGACGGAGAGCAGCGAGACCACGCCCATGGAGAAGCCCAGGAGGAGCGAGCCGGAGTCTCCCAGGAAGACCGAGGCGGGGTGGAAGTTGTAGCGCAGGAAGGCCAGGCAGGCTCCGGCCGTCGCGATCGCGAGGGTGGCGGCGTCGGCCCGCCCCGCCATCACGGCGAGGACGAACATGGTGAAGCCGGCGATGCAGGTGAGGCCCGAGGCCAGCCCGTCCAGGCCGTCGATCAGGTTGAAGATGTTCACGTAGGCGACCAGGTAGGTCACGGTGACGGGGTAGCTGAGCCAGCCCATGCAGAGGGGACCCTCGGTGAAGGGGTTCACGATGACGCCGATGACCAGCCCGCCGCCCACGGCGACGGAGGCGGCGACGACCTGGCCCAGCAGCTTGTGGAGGGGCTTGAGCTGGAAGACGTCGTCGATGGCACCCACCAGGAAGATGCAGACGAAGCCCCCCACGAGCGACCAGTACCGGATGTTCTTGAGGTGGGGCGAGGGGGCGAGCACCATGGGCCAGCGCAGGTAGGTCGTGCCCAGGTACTGCACGACGAAGGCGGCGGTGATGCCCAGGAAGACGGCGATGCCGCCCATGCGGGGGATGGGCTCGCGGTTGATGCGGCGTGCGTTGGGGTAGTCGACGGCCCCCAGCTTCCAGGCGACCTTGCGCGCGAGGGGTGTCATGAGGAGCGTCGTGAGCCCGGCGGCGAGGAAGACGCAAAGGTAGGGAAGCCACGGCTGGTGCATGCTCGCCTCCCGTTGCGTCGCCTCTTCTCACACTGACCGGACAATCATAGCGAAAAGCAGGGCCAAGCGGAAAACGCGCAGGTATCGAGCGGGCGAATCGGCCTGGCGGGGGAGAGGGACGACGCGTCCTCGCCGCGGGGGCGGGCGCAGACGCCAGCTCCTCTCACTTTTGGCCATAACCCGCGCCATGTCAAGACTGGTAATCGCGGGGGGCTCATCTATATTTGAGCTGTCGTCCCCCTGCGGTCACAACTGGGTGAACCGACACGCGTCTTGAGGGAGCCCGCATATCGTCCCCATTACAGGAATCCTCCGTTGTTGAGGAAGCTGGAACAGGCGACGAGGGCACCCACCTTAGAAAGGTGGGTTCATTTCGCAGCCGCAGGGGGCGACATTGCCTTGACTCGGGCTTGACAGGGGGCCGGGGAATGGCGATACTCTCCCTTGCACGTTTTTTGGGGATGTAGCTCAGCTGGGAGAGCGCTGCCTTCGCAAGGCAGAGGCCGAGGGTTNTCACCGACTTCAAGTACGCCTCGTCCGAGCTCGCGCGCTCGCTCTCGGGCGCGCCGGACTACCCCGAGGTCGCCCTGTCGGCGCTCGAGGCGATGCTTCGCTCCCTCCGTGCGCACGGCGGGCGGGCGGAGGACCCCGACGGTCGCATGCTCCGTGGCATCGTGGTGCGCCACCTGGTCATGCCCGGGCACGTCGACGACTCGCTCGCCGTGCTCGACCGCGTGTGGCAGGCCTGCGGAAACGAGGTCGACCTCAGCGTGATGAACCAGTACACGCCCAACGAGCGCTGCCGCAGCATGGGGGGCGACCTAGCCCGCCCGCTTGGCGACGACGAGTACGAGGCGGTCCTCGACCATGCCGACGAGCTGGGCTTCGAGCGCCTNATGCTGGGCGAGGGAGAGGCGCGCGGGGCATGCGTCGCGCCATCCAGCCATGCCGACGGGATGGCGATGGGACGCATGGTCGGCTCGGGGGAGCTCGTCCGCCTGGCGCGCGGGCACTTTGCCCGCCGGGGCTACTGGGAGGCGCTCGACGTGCCTTCTCGCCACCTGCATCTCGCAAGGTCACTGTCGAGGGCACATCCGGACTGGACGTTCTGCGGTCCCACGGCCGCCGTGGCGCATGGCCTTCCCGTCTCGTTCGGGCAGCTGGCCCGCATACACGTCGCGCATGGGCCGGGCGGACGGCACGGCACGAGGCTCGTGGCGTTTCACCAGCTTGCCCGCGAGGACGGGTTGGAACGAGNTTCTGGGAGTCCGGCCTCATGGACGCGGAGGGCTGCTTCAACGTCTTCTTCCGCGAGAACCCCTTCGACGGCGGCTTCGCTGTGGCCTGCGGCATGGGGCAGATCGTGGACCTCGTGCGCAACTTCCGCTTCGACGAGGACGCGGTCTCGTACCTCGCCGGCGTCCAGGCGCCCGGCGGCGGCCCCATGTTCAAGCGGGGCTTCCTCGACTACCTGCGCGACTTCCGCATGCGCGTCTCGGTTTGGGCCGTCCCCGAGGGCGACCTGGTCTTCCCCCGCGAGCCCATGGTCCGCGTCCAGGGCCCCATCATCGACTGCCAGCTGCTCGAGACCGCCCTTCTCAACCTGGTCAACTTCCAGACCCTCGTGGCCACCAAGGCCGCGCGCGTGGTGCACGCGGCGGAGGCCCATCTGGTCTCTGACTTCGGCCTGCGCCGCGCGCAGGGTCCCGACGGCGGGCTGGCCGTGGCTCGCGCCTCCTACATCGGCGGCGCCGGCTCGACCTCCAACGTGCTGGCGGGCAAGGTCTACGGCATCCCCGTCTTCGGCACGCACGCCCACTCCTGGGTCATGGCCTTCCCCAACGAGCTCGACGCCTTCCGTGCCTTCGCCAAGTCGAGCCCCAAGAACTGCGTGCTCCTCCTCGACACCTATGACGTCCACCAGGGCATAAGAAACGCCATCGTCGTCGCGAAGGAGATGGAGGCGGCGGGCGAGAGGCTCGCGGCCGTGCGCATCGACTCCGGCGACCTGGCCAAGCTCAGCAAGGAGGCCCGCGGAGCTTTCGACGCCGAGGGGCTGGACTACGTGAGGATCTCGGTCTCCAACGACCTTGACGAGTACACCATCCAGTCGCTCTTCGCCCAGGGAGCCCCCATCGACTCCTTCGGCGTGGGCACCAAGCTCGCCACCTGCGACCCGCAGCCCTCGCTCGGCGGCGTCTACAAGCTGTCCGCCACGCGCCCGACCGCGGGCGACCCCTGGGAGCCGGTCATCAAGCTGTCCGAGATGGCCTACAAGCGCACCATCCCCGGCGTGCAGTCCGTCCGCCGCTTCTTCGACGCCTCGGGCTGCCCCGTGGGCGACATGATCTGCGACGAGTCCGCGCAGGGCGACCCCGGGACGCAGATGGTGGACGTCCTGGACGACCTCGCCTCCTACGACCTCTCGGGCCTCGAGTCGCGCGAGCTCCTGGTGCAGCTCGTGGACGGCGGCGAGCCCCTGCCCGCCAGCGAGGGCATCGAGGAGGCCAAGGCCCGCTGTCGCGAGGCGCTCATGCGCCTGGACCCCGCGGTGAGGCGCTTCCTCAACCCCCAGGGGTACCCGGTGGGCCTGGAGCTCGGCCTGGCGAGGCTCCGCCGCGAGCTGGCCACCCGCGAGCTCATGGGCTCGGGGCGCAAGTAGGCCGCGCGCCGCGGTGCCTGCGGGGGACGCCCGCGTCCCCTCTCGCCCTCCTCTTCCGGGGCCAAAGGCTGAACCTCAGGCTCGTTCGACGTCGGGGCCAAAGGGCACGTCGTTGACGCTATTTTGTGGAGCGGGGACCTGCGGGGCCCCGCTCTGCTAGACTCACCAGATAACTGTGTCCGCATATCAGTCGTGGTACAAGGCCGAAGAAGGAGTAGCGCATGCCCGAGTCTATCGAGGAGCTTGTCAAGCAAGCGATCGCAGCCGCCCAGGCGGCTGGCAACCTGCCGGAGTTCGAGGTGGAGGATTGCGGCATGGAGCGACCTGCTGACTCCTCGAACGGCGACTGGACGTCCACCGTCGCCATGCGCTCCGCGCGCCTCGCCCACATGGCCCCCGCGAAGATCGCCCAGGCTATCGTGGACGCCATGCCCCAGGACCCCGCCATCGCCAAGGTCGAGGTCGCAGGCCCTGGCTTCATCAACTTCTACCTCAACGCCGCCACCAACAACGAGGTCTTCGACAGCGTCCGCAAGGCCGGCGGCGACTGGGGCAAGTGCAACGTGGGTGACGGCCTCAAGATGAACTACGAGTTCATCTCGGCCAACCCCACCGGTCCCCTGCACGTGGGCCACGGCCGCTGGGCGGCCCTCGGCGACTCCATGTGCAACGTCTTCGAGCACGCCAACTTCCAGGTCGACCGCGAGTACTACATCAACGACCACGGCTCCCAGATGGACGTCTTCGGCGGCTCGGTCGTCATGCGCTACCTCCAGCTCTGCCAGGTCATGCGCGAGCAGGGCGTGGGCAGCCAGGAGGCCATGGAGGCGCTCCTCGCCGACCGCGAGCGCTACGTCGAGGACGAGGGCGACGAGCATCCCGAGCAGCACCCCTTCATGGACGGCTTCAACGAGGCCCTGGGCGGCAACTCCTACGGCGGCGACTACATCATCGAGATCGCCCGCGAGTTCTTCGACGCCGACGGCGACAAGTGGGTCGACGCCGACGAGCAGGAGCGCGCCGACGAGTTCCGCGAGCGCGCCTACCAGGCCATGCTCGGCAGGATCAAGAGCACCTGCGACGAGGTTCGCTGCCCCTTCGACGTCTGGTTCTCCGAGCGCTCCCTCTATGCCAAGGACGAGAGCGGTACCTCCCAGGTCGACCGCGCCTTCGCCAAGCTCGAGGCCATGGGTCACCTCTACAAGACCGACGACGGGGCCCTGTGGTTCCGCTCGACCACCTTTGGCGACGACAAGGACCGCGTCCTGATCAAGAGCAACGGCGAGTACACCTACTTCGCCTCGGACGTCGCCTACCACTGGAACAAGTTCCAGCGCGACGACTACTCCATCGACCTCTGGGGCGCCGACCACCACGGCTACATCGCCCGCGTCACCAACGTCTGCGACGCCCTGGGCTATCCCGGCCAGTTCGAGGTCGACCTGGGCCAGTTCGTCAACCTGCTGCGCGACGGCGAACCCGTCCGCATGTCCAAGCGCCGCGGCACCATGGTCACCTTCCAGGAGCTCATCGACGAGGTCGGCGTCGACGCCACCCGCTACACCCTGGTCTCCAAGTCCTCCAACCAGACCATCGACTTCGACATCGAGGCCGTGAAGCAGAAGACCAACGCCAACCCCGTCTTCTACGTGCAGTACGCGCACGCCCGCATCTGCTCCATCCTGCGCAAGGCCGCCGGCGTCAGCGAGGACGAGGCCAGGGAGCTGGGCATGGACGAGGTCGCCCGTCGCGCCATCGGCGAGGGCTATGACCTCTCTCTCCTGACCGACCCGACCGAGGCCGCGCTCGCCCGCAAGATCTCCGAGTTCCCGGAGCTCATCGCCAGCTGCGCCCGCGACCGCGCGCCCTTCCGCATCACGCACTTCTGCGAGGAGCTCGCCAGCTGCTACCATGGCTTCTATGCCAACTGCCAGGTGCTTCCCAGCGAGGGGCGTCCGGTGGACGCGGAGCTCTCGCGCGCACGCCTGGTCGCCTGCGACGCCGTCCGCGTGAACCTCGAGGTCGCCCTCGGGCTCATCGGCGTGTCTGCTCCCGACGTGATGTAGGGGCCAAAGTCGACCATGATTTCAGGCTCATAAACATTTTATCGTATATGGGCCCCCGTCCCTTGCGTTTGAACTAGACTTGTCAAGGACGTTGGTGCTAGCGGTGCCCCGTCGCGACTCTGTGACGGGGCACCTTTGCAAGGGGGAGGTGCGGGCGCGCTATGGTCCTACGTGAGTACCTGTCGATTCGACGTGCCTACAATCTGGTCCGTCAGGACGTTGAGTCAGCCCGGAGGCTCTCCTTCGCGGAGTTCGCCATCCTCTGCAGGCTCTCTGTCGAGGGACAGAGCCTGAGGACGTCGGACATCGCCGAGTACCAGGGCTCGCTGCGGCCCACCATGACCCACCGCACCAAGCACCTTGCCGCGCTGGGCTTCCTCGCGCGCGAGAAGGGCGGGGTCGACCGCCGCAACGTGATCTGCTCCATCACAGACGAGGGCCGCCAGTACGTGGAGGACCTCTGCGCCGCCTGCCGTGAGGCCATCCCCAACGGGCAGTCGCTCTCGCGCACGTCGGCCGCCCGCGTCTGCCGCTACGTTGACACGATGGGGTCGCTCACCTGCATGGCGGGCGATCTCACGCTGCTGGGCCTCTATTCCGCCAAGGGCGAGCCCGTGAGCATCTCCCGCCTGGTGGAGATACTCGGACTGCTGCAGCCCACCGTGTCGATGTCCGTGGCCGCCCTGGTCGAGGAAGGTCTTGTCAGGCGCGAGGAGGACGAGGAGGGCGAGACCGGGCGCACCTCTCCCGTGGTCCTCACCGACGAGGGTTGGGAGCGTGCCGACGCGCTGAACGGCCAGATCGAGCGCCTCGTCGTGCATCGTCGCCCGCGCGCTTCCAAGTAGGCCACGGGCGCAGGATTCCCACAGGCATGCGATTTGCGGCGACAGCCGGCGGCGGAGGCGCCCCGGCTGTCTTCTTATGGGAAGAGATGACGCCCAGGCAAGCAAAAACCCCGCATTTCATTGATGTTGCCTGACTTGCGCCGCAGTCATGCTATAGTGCAGCTGTCCGGCGAGCGAACGACGTTCGCCGCAGGTGAACAATCCCACTCAAAACCAAGCACAATGCAATCGCATATACGATGTCTGCACGCAGCCGGCTGCCAAGGGGCGGCCGTCCGTGCCCGTGGGCCGCAGGGCGGCCCCAGACGGAAAGGCAGCCTTGATGGCGGNTCGAGGCGCCACGCCGGCGCGACCCCAGCCGCGCCGCTCGTGCTACGCTGGGACGAACACAGGAACAGCGGCCCCGCAGCGGGGCCGCGTCGCGTGCGAGCAGAGGGGATTCCACCCATGGCCCTGACCGACTGCACCAAGCCCACCGACGTCTCGCTGAACACCGACCTCTACGAGCTGACCATGGCCCAGGGGTTCTGGGAGTCCGGCCTCATGGACGCGGAGGGCTGCTTCAACGTCTTCTTCCGCGAGAACCCCTTCGACGGCGGCTTCGCTGTGGCCTGCGGCATGGGGCAGATCGTGGACCTCGTGCGCAACTTCCGCTTCGACGAGGACGCGGTCTCGTACCTCGCCGGCGTCCAGGCGCCCGGCGGCGGCCCCATGTTCAAGCGGGGCTTCCTCGACTACCTGCGCGACTTCCGCATGCGCGTCTCGGTTTGGGCCGTCCCCGAGGGCGACCTGGTCTTCCCCCGCGAGCCCATGGTCCGCGTCCAGGGCCCCATCANAAGGCACGCCGGCGACTGGTGGCGTCGCGCACGCTCCGACGCACGTCCTACGGCGTCCCGCACGCCGTTGCGCACGTCCTGCGGCATCCCGCACGCCGTTGCGCACAACACATCCAGTAAGCACGCGCGAACGCACGGTCACCTTCACGTTTGCCCAGTTGATGTGCCGCTCCAATGTGCGTTCACGCGTGGAAGACTCCTGTGATGTGCGCGATTGCGTGTTCGACGAACGGTCCGCCAGAAAGTTCGGCGAACGGTCCGCCAGAAATTGAGCTGACATTTTTGGATGTCAGCCACGACTTTGGCCTCCGCTCCGATATGGTCGGGCCCAGGTAGGACGGCGAGGACGGGAGGGGACTTGGACGCAGGTGGCTCAAGGCGGGAGCACATCGGCTGCATGCTGGGCGAGGGAGAGG
>NZ_LT635494.1:444986-461248 GCF_900120385.1 Olsenella phocaeensis
CCGACCGGCGTGCGGAGAGCGGCGGGGAGTCGATCGCCCGTGCGGCGATGATCGAGCTCGGTTTTGCGGCCCCCGAGCTCCAGGCGGAGTTCGTCGACCCCCTGTCGGGCCAGGTGAGCAGGGTGGACTTTCTCTGGCGCCTTCCCGATGGGACCCTCGTGGCGGGCGAGCTCGACGGGCGCCAGAAGTACGTCGACCCGACGATGACGCGGGGGAGGGCGACGGTCGACCTGCTCGCCGACGAGCGCCTCAGGGAGTCCCGTCTCACCCGCGTGGCCCGGGTCGTGCGCTTCTCGTTCGCGGACGTCTGCGACCGAGGGCGCTTCGCACGGCTGCTCGACTCCTTTGGTGTGCCGCGGGCGTAACGTCGTCTGCGCGGCCGGGCGTCTGCGCGGCGGTCGGCTGCCTCCTCCACGCCGTTTCGCACACGTCAGGCATCCTCCACGCTCCAACGCACAACTGGACGTCGTACCAACTGGGCAAACGCGGCGGCGGATGTGCGCAACGACGTGCTCGATGAAATCGCTGTGCGCAACAGCGTGCTCGCTGAAATCGCTGTGCGCAACGACGTGCTCGATGAAATCACTGTGCGCAACGACGTGCGAAATCAACGACGTGCGGAATGATGCTGGTCGTGCGTTCGCGCGTGGCGGGCGAGAGTGGCGTGCGTTCTCGGCCGCCCGGCGAGGCTCACAAGCGCGCGGATGGGCGCGTGGCGGCTCCGTGGCGTCCGTCCGGCAGTGATAGAGTCTCTGGCGTCGCCGTGCCGTCGTCGCTCCCGTGCCGCAACCGGCAACGGCCCCGTCCAACAGGAGCGTCGCCAGGAAGGACGCCCATGGAACTCTCGTCCGAAGCATATGCGAGCTGCGAGCTCTGCCCCCGTCGCTGCCACGCCTCCCGCGCGGCAGGCAGGCCGGGCTTCTGCGGCGCTAGTTCCACCCTGCGCGTCGCCCGTTCGGCGCTCCACTTTTGGGAGGAGCCCCCCATATCAGGTGAGGCGGGCTCCGGCGCCATCTTCTTCACCGGCTGCCCCCTCCGCTGCGTCTTCTGCCAGAACCACCAGATATCCCAGGAGGGCTTCGGCCTCGAGGTCACGACGCCACGCCTCGCCCAGATGATGCTCGAGCTCCAGGCGCAGGGCGCGCTCAACGTCAACCTCGTGACCCCCCTGCACTTCGCGCCGCAGGTCAGGGAGGCGGTGGGTCTGGCCCGCGCGGCCGGCATGGCGCTGCCCGTCGTGTGCAACACCAGCGGCTACGAGCTCGCCTCCGTCGTCGAGGGCATGTTGGACGTCGTGGACGNCGCGAGCCCCGCCGCCGCCGTCGCAGCAAGAAGGACCAGGGGGACTTCCAGCAGCCCGGCCAGCGCGACCGCGGCCAGCAGGGATGGAACAGCAACTCCGGGCGCAACGGTCGCAACAACCAGAAGCGCCGCAACCGCCGTCAGGAGCAGTCGGTGGAGCCCAGCCTCTCGCGCGACGACGTGGCCGCGATGAAGGTCGCCGAGCTGCGCTCCAAGGCGGCGGAGCTCGGCGTCGAGTACGTGGGCGTCCGCAAGAAGGACCTCGCCGAGGCGGTCTACCTCGCCGCGGCGCGCCAGGAGGGCTTCCGCTCCGTCGAGGGCGTGCTCGAGATACAGAACGAGGGCTACGGCTTCATCCGCACGGGCAACTACATGTCCGGCGACGATGACGCCTTCGTCTACCAGCAGCTCATCCGCCAGTACGGCCTGCGTCCTGGCGACTACGTGACCGGCTCGGTGGCTCCCGCCCGCAACAACAACAGCAAGTTCCCGCCCCTCCACAGGGTCCAGAGCGTCAACGGGCGCCCTCCCGAGGAGATGCGCAACCGCCCCCGCTTCCGCGACCTCACGCCCATCTATCCCAACCAGCGCCTGGTCATGGAGCATGGCAGGGAGTCCATCACGGGGCGTGCCATCGACCTCGTGGCACCCATCGGCAAGGGCCAGCGCGGGCTCATCGTGTCCCCGCCCAAGGCCGGCAAGACCACGGTCCTCAAGCGCGTGTGCCAGTCCATCGCCGCCAACAACCCCGAGGTGCACCTCTTCTGCCTCCTGGTGGACGAACGCCCCGAGGAGGTCACCGACATGGAGCGCTCCATCAGGGGCACCGTCGTCGCGTCGACCTTCGACATGCCGGCAGACAACCACACTGCCGTGGCCGAGCTCGTGATCGAGCACGCCAAGCGCCTCGTCGAGCTGGGCGAGGACGTCGTGGTGGTCCTCGACTCCATCACCCGCCTGGCACGCGCCTACAACCTGGCGCAGCCTGCCAGCGGCCGCATCCTCTCGGGTGGCGTGGACTCCGCGGCCCTGTACCCGCCCAAGAAGTTCCTGGGCGCCGCCCGTAACATCGAGAACGGCGGCTCGCTGACCATCCTCGCCTCCGCCCTCGTGGACACCGGCTCCAAGATGGACGAGGTCATCTTCGAGGAGTTCAAGGGCACCGGCAACATGGAGCTCAAGCTCGACCGCGACCTGGCCGACAAGCGCATCTTCCCGGCCATCGACCCGGTCTCGTCCGGCACGCGCAACGAGGACCTGCTGATAGACGCGGAGCTCCAGCCCTTCGTGTGGGGCATCAGGCGCGTCCTCGCCAACATGAACAGCACCGAGCGCGCCGCCTCCGCCCTGGTCAAGGGCCTCAAGGCGACCAACGACAACGAGGAGTTCCTCATCCGTTCGGCAAAGAAGGCCCAGCAGGCAGACTACCTGTAGGGGTGGGTGGGGCGGCACCGCTCCGCAAAAATTGAAATCTTGCCGAGCGCCCTCGCAAAGGCGCAGGTCACAGAAAATGGCTCCGCAGAATTTCTTTTTTTGCGGAGCCGTTCTCGTGCCAGCGCGCGTGAGGTGATGAATCAGCGTGTGAAATCTCGTGCCAGCGCGCGAGACGACGTGCCTCCAGGCGAGAGGCGCTATCCCTCCCGCAGCAGCCACCCCTCGGCCCGCATGACGGCCCGGGCGGGAAGGAGCCTTGCCGTGAGGGCCGCCGCACGCATGTCCCAGGAGGGGATGACAACCTGTCGCCCCGCAATCGCGCCGGCGATCGCGCGCCTCACGACCCTATCCACGTCCTCGAAGCCGATCCGCGTCATGCCGCGCGCCACGCCGGCGTCCCCCGGCTCGTCCAAGAAGCCGGTGCGCATGAACTTGGGGCAGACGGCCGTCACGTGGATGCCCGTCCCCTCCAACTCGTGGTCGAGGGTGCGCGAGAGCTCCAGCACGAAGGACTTAGTGGCCGAGTAGACGCTGAGTCCGGCTTGGGGGATGACTCCCGCGATGGACGAGAGGTTGACGATGCGCGAGCCGGCGACCATGTGGGGCAGGGCGTGGTAGCTGCACTCCAGGGGCGCCAGGCAGTTGAGGAGCAGCATGTCGCGCGCCTCTCCGAGCGGGCGCGCCGCGAAGTCGCCGAACTTCCCGAAGCCCGCGCAGTTGACGAGCCACTGCAGCCTGAGGGCCTCCTCGCCGTCTAAGGCTGCGGCGAGCTCGTCCAGGTCCTCGCGGCGCGTGAGGTCCAGCGCGAGCACGCGGGTGGGCGTGGAGCAGCCGGCGGCGACCTCGTCCAAGACGTCCCTCCTGCGCGCGACGAGCCAGATCTGGTCGAGGGGCCCTCCCGCGCCCGCGTCGAGCTGGCGCACGAACTCGCGACCCACGCCAGAGCTCGCACCCGTCACCACTGCGACGTCATTCATCTCTCGCACCCCCAATATGCGGTCTGAGCTTGAACTACTCACGAATATAGGTATTATCTAGACAGTCTGGGAGCTTTGGGTCCTGGGCGTCCACATCACGACGGTACACGAAGATCAGACGAAGCAAGCCGTTGTTCGAGCCAGCAGCCCCTGGATGCTGGACCAAGCCTGCCTCTCCTGCTCCGCCACGCGTTCCCGTCCATGGGCGCCCGAGCCCGCATGGGAGGTGCATCCGCATGTGTCGAGAGGGACGTTGTCCGGCCATCGTGGCAGGTCTGATGGGAGTGGCGATGGGCTCCGCCCCCAGCCTCGCCCTCGCGGCCAGCGCGCAGNCGACGACGATCCGTTGCCCTCCGTGCCCAGCTGGATGGGCCGGGGTGCCTCCCGCAAGGCGGCGCCCCCCACGCCCTCGCGCGCCGCGCGGATCGCGCACAGCGTCGCCGAGGTCGACCAGGGAGCCTACCCCGAGCAGCGCAGCGCCCGCGAGCTCGACGACGACATCTGGGAGCAGGCGCTCAAGGCCATGGGCGAGAGGATCGACCAGATCGCGTCCGTGCCCGTGGCGGCCGTGGCACCCCTCCCGAGCTTCGGCGACGCCATCGGCGGCACCGAGACCATCGACGAGCCCGAGGGCCTCGAGAACCCCACGAGCTTCATTCCCTTCAGGGCCCCGGCGGGACATCCCGAGGTCGTAGACACCGAGACCTACGTCGACTACCTCCTCGACCAGGAGTTCTCGCAGAACTCCTCCGAGTCGGCGCGCGCGAGCTCGAGGAACTACCTCAAGGTCATCGAGGGTGGCAGCCAGGAGCTCAGGTCCACGGGCAAGCTCCGCGGCCGCTCCGCGCGCCCCCACGCCCAGGAGAGGGCATCGGCCCACGCGCCTCGCCACCTCGCCCCGGCGCTCGCCGCCAACGAGGCCTAGTCGGTGCCCGATTTCAGGGAGGCCCGTCGCCGCGAGCCCCGACTCGCGCCCCGCGTGGCCGCCGTCCTCCTCTGGACGGCCTTCGTCTGGGGCAACTCGCTCGTGGCGGGGCCCGCGTCCTCGGCCCAGAGCGGGCTCGTGGCAAGCCTCCTGGCGCCCTTCCTCCATACCCTCGGCATCACCGACGCCAACGCGGTGACCTTCATGGTGCGCAAGTGCGCCCACTTCGGCGAGTACGCGGTCCTGGCCCTTCTCGCCCGCCGCGCCCTCGACGCCCTCCCGAGTGCGAGGACGCGGCGCCTGCGGTTCGTCCCGGCGCTGTACCCGCTGGCGGTGGCCGTGGCGGACGAGACGATCCAGCGCTTCGTGCCCGGACGCGCGGGCCAGCCGCGCGACGTCCTCATCGACTTCTGCGGTGCCTGCTTCGCCTTGGCCTGCCTGGCCCTCTGGCGCCGCCGGCATCCGTCCCGAGCCTAGGCGCGCCTGGCGGCCCGTCCCGCCCCGGGCCCGCCCGGCGCGTTACGTGCGCGCGAAGCCCGTGTTACAGAAATAAAAACCTTGAACTTCCCCGAGGGTGATTGCGACCCGTCCGCCTACAGTAGCCTTGTCAGCCAACACGACCATCTTCAAGGGAGGAAGCATGGCAACGAACTTTTCCAGGCGCGACTTCGTCAAGCTCTCTGGCGCGACTGCTGCAGGACTGGGTGGTGCTTCCATCCTTGCGGCCTGTGGCTCCAAGAAGGGCGGTTCGGACGACTCCGTCATCAAGGTCGGCCTGATGGGGCCGTACTCCGGCGACGTGGCCCAGTACGGCCTCGCCGTGAGGCAGGGTGCCGAGCTCTACGTCAAGCAGGTCAACGCGGCCGGTGGCATCAACGGCAAGCAGGTCGAGCTCAACACCCAGGACGAGAAGGGCGACGCCACCGAGGCCGTCAACGTGTACAACAAGATGGTCGAGGACGGCGTCGTGGGCATCATCGGTGACGTCACCTCCACGCCCTCCATCGCGGTGGCGCAGGCTTCCGTCACCGACAACATGCCCTTGGTGTCTGCATCCGCCACGGCGGCCGACTTCATCAGCTATGGATCCAATGCCTTCCGCGCCTGCATCACCGACCCCTACCAGGGCAAGCTCATGGCGGACTTCGCCGCCGAACAGGGATACAAGACGGTCGGCACCATCTACAACTCCGGCGGCGACTACGAGGTCGGCGTGAACAACGCCTTCGTCGAGGAGGCCCAGGCCAAGGGCCTCACCGTCACGACCCAGCAGGCCTACGCCGCGGGCGACGTCGACTTCAACGCCCAGCTGACCTCCATCATCGCCACCAGCCCCGACGCCATCCTGGCCCCCAACTACTACCAGGACGACGGCAAGATCGTCACCCAGGCCCGCGCCCTCGGCTACAAGGGCGTCTTCCTGGGGGCCGACGGCTGGTCCAACATCGTGGGCGGCAGCGAGGAGTACGCCTCCGCGGCTGACCTCGAGGGCTGCTTCTACGACTGCTCCTTCGTCAGCGAGAACCAGGACGAGAAGGTCCAGCAGTTCATCAAGGCCTACCAGGACGAGTACAAGAGCGCGCCCACCAACTTCTGCGCCCTGGGCTACGACGCCGCCATGGTCCTGCTCAACGGCATCAAGACGGTGGAGGAGGCCGGCAGCGCGAAGGCCGGCAGCGACGAGTACAGCCAGGCCGTCATCGACGCCATCGCCAAGGGCCAGGCCGAGGGCGTGACTGGCACCATCAAGTACAACGGCAGCGGCGACCCGGTCAAGCCGACCCTGGTCATCACCTTCAAGGGCGGCAAGCAGGAGGTCTTCGACACCATCGAGGCTGAGTAGGCACCATCCAAAGAATCGCACGGGGCGCTGGGGGCCTGTCTCCCGGCGCCCCTGCCGTGAGGTCGACGGCCCCTCTCCCCTAGACTGGGGGCCACAACCAGGCGCCCGCCCCGCATGGCCGTGGCGCCCAGGAGCAAGAGAGAGGAAGTGTTTGCCGTGACGTTCTTGACGCAGGTGCTCAACGGCTTGCAGCTGGGCAGCATCTATGCACTCGTCGCCCTGGGCTACACGATGGTGTATGGCATCATCCTGCTGCTCAACTTCGCCCATGGCGACATCATCATGGTGGGTGCGTACATATCCTGGATCGTGATGTCCCAGCTCGGGCTCAGCCCCGTCCTGGCCGTGCTGCTCTCGGTCGTGGGCTGCACGCTCCTGGGCGTGCTCATCGACAAGGTGGCCTACGCGCCCCTGCGCAACGCCCCGCGCCTCTCCATCCTGATCACCGCCATCGGCGTCTCGTACTTCCTCGAGAACGGCGCCCAGCTGGTGTTCGGGGCCGACGCCAAGGTGGTGCCCTCCTTCATCGACTCCAGCACGATCGAGGTCGCCAGCCTGCAGCTCTCGCCCACGGCGCTCCTCACCATCGCGGTGACCGCGGTCTCGACCGCCATCCTCACCTTCCTGGTCCAGCGCACCAAGCTCGGCAAGGCCATGCGTGCCGTGTCCGAGGACATGGGCGCCGCCCGCCTCATGGGCATCAACGTGAACACCACCATCTCGTTCACCTTCGCCATGGGCTCCGCCCTCGCCGGCATAGGCGCGGTCCTCTACTCCATGGCGTACTCGCAGGCCACGCCCACCATGGGGGTCATGCTGGGCACCAAGGCCTTCGTCGCCGCGGTGCTCGGTGGCATCGGGTCGATCCCCGGCGCCGTCATCGGAGGCCTGCTCGTCGGCTTCGCCGAGGTCTTCGTCTCGGCCATCGGCCTGTCCGTCTGGAAGGACGCGGTGGTGTTCCTGCTCCTGATCATCGTGCTGATCGTGAAGCCCACGGGCATCCTCGGTCACACCATGAGCGAGAAAGTGTAGGGGGGTCGACCCATGGTCAAGGAAGTTCCCGATTCCAAGCCGGTCATCACCGTGGTCGGAGGGGCGGGGGAGAAGAAGCCCCTCTCCATGCCCGTGCGCTACGCCATAAACGCCCTCCTCGTGCTCGCGTTCCTCGTCGTGGGCGAGCTGCTCATCGACGGCGGTGCCATCAGCCGCTACCAGACCTCGGTGCTGGAGCAGATCGGCATCTACGTCATCATGGCCGTCTCGCTCAACATCGCCACGGGCTACCTGGGCCAGCTGCCGCTGGGCCACGCCGGCTTCATGTCGGTGGGAGGCTANCTCCATCATCAAGGAGCTCAACAAGCTGGGCACCACCATCCTCCTGGTGGAGCAGAACGCCTCGATGGCGCTCTCCATCGCCGACCGCGGCTACGTGCTCGAGACGGGCACGATCAGCAAGACCGGCACGGGCGCCGCGCTCTTGCACGACGACGACGTGAAGAGGGCCTATCTGGGGGGTTAGTCGCTCTCGTTTGCACGCGGGTGGATTGCGCGTGGATGTTACGGCGGGGTTCGGGCCGGGTCGCAGCGATGCGGCCCGGCTCGCTTGCGTTGCATGCGCACGTGTACGGGTGCGGTGGGGGCGCGACTACGTCCGACGCGTGCGTCGGGGCCGCGACAACGTCGAATGCGTGCGCGCAACCGCCGATTGCGTCCGACGCGTGTGTGTGGCCATCGACGACGTCCAGTGCGCGTGAAATATCGCCGAAAACGTCCAATGCGTTTCTCTCGTCTCCGCCAACTGGGCAAACATCGAGTCGTCAGACGCGTTGAGCGTTGTCGTCTCATATTCGCGCGCGTCGGGCGTTGTGGTCGCGAGTTCAAGCGCGTCGGGCGTTGTGGTCGCGAGTTCAAGCGCGTTGGGCGTTGTCGCGAAGCGCTCGTACGCATCGGACGCTTTCGTGCCGGTGCGGGACGTGTCGGACGCTGTGGTTGCGAGCCTGTGCGCGCGTTGCACGCGTCGGACGCAGCAGGGACGCGCGCCATTCGCCACGGATTCGCACGGCCGCACCACGGGTGAAGCACCAGGGCAAGGCGAGAGCGACGGGCGGCCTCCGCTGGCAGCCTAGGCCAGCTCCCACTCCACGCCGTAGCTCCGAGCGGGGAGCACGCGGACCCAGAGCCCATTGACGCGGTTCTCCACCATGCCCTCGACGGCGGCGAGCACGCGTCCCGCCGGCTCGTCCCCGTCGCAGATGGCGAGCATCGTCGAGCCCGAGCCGCTGATGGTGAAGGCCGCCGCCCCCGCGGCGAGCGCCGTGCGCCTCAGAGGCTCGTAGTCGGGGATGAGCGCGCTTCGGTAGGGCTCGTGCAGGCGGTCCTGGCAGGCGCTTGAGAGCAGGTCCGCGTCTCCCGTGGCAAGGGCGTGCACGGCGGCGACGCAGTGGCCGATCTGCCACACGGCGACCTCGGTGGGGACGCTCTGGGGCATGACGCGACGGGCGTCGGCGGTGCGCACCTCGTAGGGCGGCGCGATGGCCACGAAGCGCAGGCCCTCGGCCACGTCGAAGCGCAGCGACCTCGTGCTCCGTCCGTCCACGAACGAGCTCACGAGCCCACCCAAGAGCGCGGGGGCCACGTTGTCCGGGTGGCCCTCCAGCTCGCAGGCCACGTCCAGGGCTGCCTGCGGGTCCAGCACGCCCGTGTGGAGCAGCTGTGCGGCCACGACCCCCGCCACCACGCAGGTCGAGCTCGAGCCCAGCCCGCCCGAGAGCGGGATGGGGGAGTCGATGTGCAGGTGCAGGGGGAGCGGACGCTGGTAGAGCCTGCGGCAGGCCTCGAGGTAGCTGGTCCAGGCGAGGTTGTCCTCGCCACNGCCGACGAGCGCCTCAGGGAGTCCCGTCTCACCCGCGTGGCCCGGGTCGTGCGCTTCTCGTTCGCGGACGTCTGCGACCGAGGGCGCTTCGCACGGCTGCTCGACTCCTTTGGTGTGCCGCGGGCGTAACGTCGTCTGCGCGGCCGGGCGTCTGCGCGGCGGTCGGCTGCCTCCTCCACGCCGTTTCGCACACGTCAGGCATCCTCCACGCTCCAACGCACAACTGGACGTCGTACCAACTGGGCAAACGCGGCGGCGGATGTGCGCAACGACGTGCTCGATGAAATCGCTGTGCGCAACAGCGTGCTCGCTGAAATCGCTGTGCGCAACGACGTGCTCGATGAAATCACNCAGCTCGTCCGCCGGCGCGAAGCAGAACTCGGCCATGAGGTCCAGCGCCAGACCCAGGCAGTCGTAGCCCACGCCCACGTTGGCCGAGGTGGCCGGCACGCGGACGCGCACGCCACGGGGGAGGGCGGCGCTCACGCGAAGACCCTCTGGCAGGCGGTTTCCACGAAGTCGGCCATCTGGCCCTGGTCGCAGACGTCCTCGTGCAGCACCGGGGCATCCCTCAGGGCCGAGAGCTGCGCCGGCGCCACAGTCCCCGTGAGCTCCTGCAGCCGGTCCATGCAGGCGAAGGCGTCAAGCCCTTCCACATCGTGTCCCAGCGCCCCCAGCACCTNCGCGACTTCGTCACGGGTAGCCCCGCCGCCACGGCCCTCTTCGCCTGCGGCCTGCTCTTCGGCGGCATCGTGGCCGCCGTCTGCGGCGTGATCATCGGCATCCCCGCCCTGCGCCTGAAGGGCGACTACCTCGCCATCATCACCCTCGGCTTCGCCGAGATCATCCGCGTGGTCATGCTCAACATCGACGGCGTCCTGGGCTTCGACCTCACGGGCGGCGCCAAGGGCCTCACGGGCATCCCCAGCTACACGAGCTTCCTCAACACCTTCGTGGTGGTCGCCGTCTCGCTCTTCCTCATCCACACGATGATGAAGTCGCGCCACGGCCGCGCCATCCTCGCCATCCGCGACAACGAGATTGCGGCCGAGGCCTCCGGCGTCCACACCACCTACTACAAGACCCTCGCCTTCGTGGTCTCGGCCTTCTTCGCCGGCATCGCGGGCGGGCTCTACGCTGGCTGCATCGGCGTCATGGCACCCGCGAAGTTCGGCTTCATGAAGTCCATCGAGGTGCTGGTCATGGTCGTCCTCGGCGGCATGGGCTCCATGCTGGGCTCCGTCATCTCGGCGACCGTGCTCACCATCCTGCCCGAAGCCCTGCGCGCCTTCGCCGACTACCGCATGGTGGTCTATGCCGTGGTGCTCATCATCACCATGATCTTCCGTCCCCAGGGCCTCCTGGGAACCTACGACTTCTCGCTGACCTCCTGGATCGACCGCATCCGCGGCGTCAGGCCCAAGGCAGGCTCTGCGAAGGAAGGGGAGGTGCGAGCCGATGCCTAGCACGAACTCCAAGCGCAGGCACTCCGTCCTCGTCCAGATGGAGACGCCCAACCTCATCCCCGAGCGCGACATGGGCAAGATCCCCGTGCTCCAGGCCGAGCACCTGGGCATCGACTTCGGCGGCCTCACCGCCGTGGACGACTTCAACATCGCCATGGGCCGGACCGAGATCTCGGGCATCATCGGCCCCAACGGCGCCGGCAAGACGACCATCTTCAACCTGCTCACCAACGTGTACCAGCCCACCCGCGGCACCGTCCTCATCGACGGCTACGACACGGCGGGCAAGTCCATGGTGCAGGTCAACAAGATGGGCATCGCCCGCACCTTCCAGAACATCCGCCTCTTCAACCAGATGACCGTCGAGGAGAACGTCCTGGTGGGCCTGGGCAACTCCATGTCCACGCACCTGATGGACGACATCTTCCGCCTGCCCAAGCACTGGCGGCAGGAGGCGGAGTTCCACGACCAGGCCATGGAGCTGCTGCGCATCTTCGACATGGAGGGCTTCGCCAAGACCCAGGCGGGCAACCTCCCCTATGGGGCCCAGCGTCTCCTCGAGATCCTGCGCGCCCTGGGCACGCATCCCAAGGTGCTGCTCCTGGACGAGCCCGCGGCCGGCATGAACCCCAACGAGACCGAAGAGCTCATGGAGAACATCCAGCGCATCCGCGACGAGTTCCAGATCGCCATCCTGCTCATCGAGCATGACATGAACCTGGTCATGGGCGTCTGCGAGGTCGTGGGCGTGCTGGACTACGGCAAGATCATCGCGAAGGGCACGCCCGACGAGATCCAGAACGACCCAAGGGTCATCGAGGCGTACCTGGGCAAGCAGGGGGTGAGGTAGGTGTCCAAGATCCTTTCCGTGCGCGACCTGCACGTCTCCTACGGCGCCATCAAGGCGGTGAGGGGCATCTCGTTCGACATCGAGGAGGGCGAGATCGTCACCCTCATCGGCGCCAACGGGGCGGGCAAGTCCTCCACGCTCAACTGCATCGCGGGGCTCTTCAGGCCCGTGGGCGGCGAGGTGGAGTTCAAGGGACAGAGCATCGTGGGCGTGAAGCCCCACAAGATCGTGGAGAGGGGCCTGGCGCTCTGCCCCGAGGGTCGTCGCGTCTTCACGCGCATGAGCGTGGCCGAGAACCTCGACATGGGCGGCTACACCAGGAGCGACGACGAGAACGCCAAGACCCTCGAGGTCGTCTATGAGCACTTCCCGCGCCTGAGGGAGCGCGTGGGGCAGTCTGCGGGCACCATGTCCGGCGGCGAGCAGCAGATGCTCGCCATGGGTCGCGCCCTCATGAGCAGGCCCGACCTCCTCATGCTGGACGAGCCCTCCATGGGCCTCGCCCCCATCCTGGTGGACGAGATCTTCTCCATCATCAAGGAGCTCAACAAGCTGGGCACCACCATCCTCCTGGTGGAGCAGAACGCCTCGATGGCGCTCTCCATCGCCGACCGCGGCTACGTGCTCGAGACGGGCACGATCAGCAAGACCGGCACGGGCGCCGCGCTCTTGCACGACGACGACGTGAAGAGGGCCTATCTGGGGGGTTAGTCGCTCTCGTTTGCACGCGGGTGGATTGCGCGTGGATGTTACGGCGGGGTTCGGGCCGGGTCGCAGCGATGCGGCCCGGCTCGCTTGCGTTGCATGCGCACGTGTACGGGTGCGGTGGGGGCGCGACTACGTCCGACGCGTGCGTCGGGGCCGCGACAACGTCGAATGCGTGCGCGCAACCGCCGATTGCGTCCGACGCGTGTGTGTGGCCATCGACGACGTCCAGTGCGCGTGAAATATCGCCGAAAACGTCCAATGCGTTTCTCTCGTCTCCGCCAACTGGGCAAACATCGAGTCGTCAGACGCGTTGAGCGTTGTCGTCTCATATTCGCGCGCGTCGGGCGTTGTGGTCGCGAGTTCAAGCGCGTCGGGCGTTGTGGTCGCGAGTTCAAGCGCGTTGGGCGTTGTCGCGAAGCGCTCGTACGCATCGGACGCTTTCGTGCCGGTGCGGGACGTGTCGGACGCTGTGGTTGCGAGCCTGTGCGCGCGTTGCACGCGTCGGACGCAGCAGGGACGCGCGCCATTCGCCACGGATTCGCACGGCCGCACCACGGGTGAAGCACCAGGGCAAGGCGAGAGCGACGGGCGGCCTCCGCTGGCAGCCTAGGCCAGCTCCCACTCCACGCCGTAGCTCCGAGCGGGGAGCACGCGGACCCAGAGCCCATTGACGCGGTTCTCCACCATGCCCTCGACGGCGGCGAGCACGCGTCCCGCCGGCTCGTCCCCGTCGCAGATGGCGAGCATCGTCGAGCCCGAGCCGCTGATGGTGAAGGCCGCCGCCCCCGCGGCGAGCGCCGTGCGCCTCAGAGGCTCGTAGTCGGGGATGAGCGCGCTTCGGTAGGGCTCGTGCAGGCGGTCCTGGCAGGCGCTTGAGAGCAGGTCCGCGTCTCCCGTGGCAAGGGCGTGCACGGCGGCGACGCAGTGGCCGATCTGCCACACGGCGACCTCGGTGGGGACGCTCTGGGGCATGACGCGACGGGCGTCGGCGGTGCGCACCTCGTAGGGCGGCGCGATGGCCACGAAGCGCAGGCCCTCGGCCACGTCGAAGCGCAGCGACCTCGTGCTCCGTCCGTCCACGAACGAGCTCACGAGCCCACCCAAGAGCGCGGGGGCCACGTTGTCCGGGTGGCCCTCCAGCTCGCAGGCCACGTCCAGGGCTGCCTGCGGGTCCAGCACGCCCGTGTGGAGCAGCTGTGCGGCCACGACCCCCGCCACCACGCAGGTCGAGCTCGAGCCCAGCCCGCCCGAGAGCGGGATGGGGGAGTCGATGTGCAGGTGCAGGGGGAGCGGACGCTGGTAGAGCCTGCGGCAGGCCTCGAGGTAGCTGGTCCAGGCGAGGTTGTCCTCGCCACGGAAGCGCTCGGGGCAGCCGTCTATGGCCAGCTCGTCCGCCGGCTCGAAGCAGAACTCGGCCATGAGGTCCAGCGCCAGACCCAGGCAGTCGTAGCCCACGCCCACGTTGGCCGAGGTGGCCGGCACGCGGACGCGCACGCCACGGGGGAGGGCGGCGCTCACGCGAAGACCCTCTGGCAGGCGGTTTCCACGAAGTCGGCCATCTGGCCCTGGTCGCAGACGTCCTCGTGCAGCACCGGGGCATCCCTCAGGGCCGAGAGCTGCGCCGGCGCCACAGTCCCCGTGAGCTCCTGCAGCCGGTCCATGCAGGCGAAGGCGTCAAGCCCTTCCACATCGTGTCCCAGCGCCCCCAGCACCTCGGCCGAGAACTTGTAGGGATTCGCGGTGGAGAGGCACACGCGCACGTTGCCGCCCCTCTCGCCTTGGCCCATGACGTGGCGGGCGACGGCGGTGTGGGGGTCGATGAGCACGCCGTCCGCCTCCCAGGCCGCGCGGATGGCGGCGCGGGTCTGGTCGTCGGTCGCCCAGCCGCAGTCGAAGTCGGAGCGCAGGCGCGCGAGCTCGTCGGGCGTGACCTCGTAGCGTCCCTCGCTGCGGAGCTGTGACATGAGGTCGGCGACGCGCTCGGCGTCACCCCCCGTCAGGTAGTAGAGCATGCGCTCGAGGTTGGACGAGACCAGGATGTCCATGGAGGGCGAGATGGTCTTGGCGAAGTCGCGCCGGCGGTCGTAGACGCCGGTGCGGAGGAAGTCGAAGAGGACCCTGTTGCTGTTGGAGGCGACGGTGAGCCTGCCCACGGGAAGCCCCAGGCGCTTGGCGTAGTATCCCGCCAGGACGTCTCCGAAGTTGCCGGTGGGAACGACGAAGTCGAGCTCGTCCCCCTTGCGGATGGCGCCCTTCGCAAGGAGCTGCGCGTAGGCGCTGAAGTAGTAGGCGACCTGCGGGGCGAGCCGTCCCACGTTGATGGAGTTGGCGCTGGAGAGGACCACGCCCTCCCGCTCGAGGCGCCCCCTCAGGCCCTCGTCCGCGAAGATGCGCTTGACCTGGGTCTGGGCGTCGTCGAAGGTGCCCCTGATGCCGCAGACGGCCACGTTGGCCCCGCGCTGCGTCACCATCTGCAGGCGCTGGGCGTCGGACACCTTGCCCTCGGGGTAGAAGACCGTGACCCCCGTGCCTTCGACGCCGGCGAAGCCCGCCAGCGCCGCCTTGCCCGTGTCGCCCGAGGTGGCGGTCACGATCATGACCCTGCGCCCGTCTTCCTCGCGCGAGCGGGACATGAGGCGGGGGAGCATCTGCAGGGCGAGGTCCTTGAAGGCGCAGGTGGGCCCGTGCCAGAGCTCGAGGAGCCAGTCGTCGCCCAGCGACGTGACGGGGGTCACGAGCGGCGTGTCGAAGTTCTGGGCGTAGGCGCCGCACACGCAATCGTCGAGCTCGTCCGGCGAGAAGTCGGGCAGCAGCGTGGCCAGGACGCGGCGCGCGATGTCGTGGTAGCCGGTGGCCTCGAGGCCCTCGACGCCGAGTTCGGAGGCGCCCAGCTGGTCCGAGACGTAGAGCCCTCCGTCGGGTGCGATGCCTGCGAGTATTGCTTGCCTGCTTGTTACGGAATCGCCGCCGCCGCGCGTGCTGTGATAGAACATGCTCACTGTGGCGCTCCTAGCCTCGGGTTTCGCAGAACGTTCGTAAGTATCATAGTCGCAGGGTGCGGGACCTCCCGTCACCGTCACACAGTAGAAAGATTGGAAGCTCATGAAGGTCGCGCTGCTGGGACACGGCGTCGTGGGACGCGGGGTAGACCAGATTCTCTCCTCCAGGGACCTCGGCGTGGAGGTGACGCGGATCCTGGAGCTGCCGGGCCGCCTGGACGACGGTCGCATGACCTCGGACTATGAGGACATCTTGGGCGACGGGCAGATCGAGCTCGTCGTGGAGTGCATGGGAGGGCTCGAGCCGGCGCACGGCTACATCCTCTCGGCCCTCGCTGCCGGCAAGAGCGTCGTCACCTCCAACAAGGCCGTGGTCGCGGCATACTTGGACGAGTTCGCGAGCCAGGCGCGCTTCTCGCGCGCGAGCCTCCTCATCGAGGCCACCTGCGGCGGGGGAGTGCCCTGGATCGCCAGCATCGAGAAGGCCCGGCGCATCGACCGAATCAGCTCCATAGGCGGCATCATGAACGGGACCACCAACTTCATCGTGGACGCGATGGAGCGCGAGGGCGCGGAGTTCGCGGACGTTCTCGCCCGCGCCCAGGAGCTGGGGTACGCGGAGAGGGACCCCTCGGCCGACATCGACGGCATCGACGTGCGCAACAAGACCGCCATCGCCGCGAGCGTCGCCTTCGGCTGCGCCTGCAGGACGGACATCCCCACCTCCGGCATCCGCAACCTCACGAAGGCGGACCTCGACCTCCTGGCGTCGCGCGGGCTCTCGCTCAGGCTGCTGGGGCGCGCAGTGCAGGAGGGTGGTCGCTTCGCCGCGAGCGTCGAGCCCGTGGTGCTGGGCCATCGCGCCCTCGAGGCCAACGTGCCCGGC
>NZ_LT635494.1:462439-480315 GCF_900120385.1 Olsenella phocaeensis
CCCCCCCCCCCCTCTCTCTTACACACATCTATATGTGTAAAAGAGACAGTTGCGGATCCACCCGCCGATGCAGGCGGGAACGTCCATCGCCTGCCTGCGAAGCCTCCTGCCCTCGTCGGTCAGGGTGATGATGATGGCGCGCTCGTCCGCCTTGGAGCGGGCGCGGTTGACGTAGCCGTGGCCCTCGAGCCGGCGCAGCAGCGGGGTGAGGGTGGCTGAGTCGAGGTAGAGCCTATGTCCCAGCTCGGTCACGGTGACGCCGTCCCGCTCCCAGAGGGCCATCATCGTCACGTACTGCGTGTAGGTGAGGCCCAGGGGGTCCAGGAAGGGCTTGTACCTGCGCGTGAGCTCCTTCGACGCCGCATAGAGCGGGAAGCACAGCTGGTTCTCGAGCGCCAGGGGGTCGAGCTCCCCACCCTCTGCGGCGTCCTGGGTGGCAGTGACCTTGGTATCGTCCATGTCAATCCTCTCTTCCCGCACGACTTAATCGTGCGCAATTTATCAAGGGAAGTATACCCAAGCGAGAGGGGCGTGCGCCAGAGAGGTCGCCAGGGCCATGCTTGCGGCAAGGCTCTAGTCCCACGCGCCACACAAGGAAGGGCCCGGACGGGATGTCGTCCACCNGCCTCAGCGCCGAGGAGGCGCGCGCGACGCTCGACCGTGCGCTCGGGGCCGACCCGACGAGCTTCATGGCCGTGCTGGACGCGAGGGGCTGACGCATGATAAAGGTCGCAAAGTTCGGCGGCTCCAGTGTCGCGGACGCGGAGCAGTTCCGCAAGGTCAAGTCGATCGTGGGGTCGGACCCAGAGCGCCGCTTCGTCGTGGTCTCCGCCTCGGGCAGGCGCTTCCCCCAGGACAACAAGGTCACCGACCTCCTGCTGCTGGTCAACGCGCACATCGAGTATCACGTCGACTGCACGGCGCTCCTCTCGGACATCCAGGCACGCTACCAGGACATCGCCGACGAGCTGGGGCTCAGCTACCCCGTCGCAGAGCGCTTCGGCGAGTTCGCGGCGCAGGTCAAGGGCTTCTCGCCCGAGTACGTGGTGTCGCGCGGCGAGTGGTTCACGGGCCAGCTCATGGCCGAGTACCTGGACCTTCCCTTCGTGGACGCGGCGGAGGTCATCGTCTTCCACCATGACGGCAGCGTGGACATGGAGCGCACGGCGATGCGCCTGCGCGACCGCGCGACGCGTCTGGGGAGCTTCCTGCTCCCGGGCTTCTACGGCGCCACGGTGGATGGCAGCATCAAGCTCTTCCAGCGCGGGGGCGGCGACATCACGGGTGCCATCCTGGCGCGCTGCCTGGACGCCGGCGTGTACGAGAACTGGACCGACGTCTCGGGCTTCCTCGCCGCCGACCCGCGCGTGGTGGACCACCCTCGCTCCATCCACCGCATCACCTACGACGAGATGCGCGAGCTCAGCTACATGGGGGCCTCGGTCCTGCAGGAGGAGGCCATCTTCCCCGTGCGCGAGACCAACATCCCCATCCAGATCAAGAACACCAACGACCCCGACGCTAAGGGCACCATCATCCGCGAGACGGCCGAGGAGCACGTGAAGGAGCACCTCATCACGGGCATCGCCGGCAAGCGCGACTTCATGGCCATCCATGTCCAGCGCGCCCACATCTCGAACGACGTGGGCTACCTCAGGCGTGCGCTCTCGGTCTTCGAGAAGTACGGCGTGAGCGTGGAGCACGTGCCCACGGGAGTCGACTCCTTCGGCGTCGTGGTCAACGGCGCCGACGTGAAGGACAGCATCTATTCCATCGTCAACGAGCTCCAACACGAGCTCGAGCCCGACAGCATCAACGTGGTGGACAGCCTGGCGCTCATCAGCGTCGTGGGCCGCAACATGAGCCGCCGCGCAGGCACCTCGGGCCGCATCTTCGGCTGCCTGGGTGAGGCGGGCATCAACATCCGCATGATCACCCAGAGCTCGCAGGAGATATCGATCATCATGGGCGTCAACAACGCCGACTTCGAACGTGCCATCCAGTGCATCTACGACCGCTTCGTCGACGGCGAGATGGTCGAGATGCCGCAGCTTGCCCAGTAGGGGGTTAGGACATGCCTGACAAGAGAGTTGCCATCCTCGGCGCGACCGGCGTCGTGGGGACCCAGATGCTCCAGTGCCTCGAGGAGAGGGACTTCCCGGTGGGGGAGCTCGTCCCCCTTGCGAGCGCTCGCTCCGCGGGCAGCAGCGTGCGCTTCCGCGGCGAGGAGGTGGTGGTGCGCGAGGCCACGCCCGAGGCCTTCGAGGGCGTGGACGTCGTGTTGGGCGCGGCGGGAGACGAACTCGCTCGCAAGCTCCTTCCCGAAGCCGTGAGGCGGGGCGCCACCTGCGTGGACAACAGCCACGCCTTCCGCCTGAACGAGGACGTGCCCCTGGTCATCCCCGAGATAAACGCCGACGACGTGAGCTGGCACCACGGCATCATCGCCAACCCCAACTGCGCCACCATCATCGGCCTGGTGCCCCTCTGGCCCCTGCACCAGGAGGCCGGCATCAGGAGGCTCGTCGTGAGCACCTACCAGGCGGCGTCGGGGGCGGGCATGCCGGGCCTGCGCGAGCTCGAGCGCGAGATGGGTGTCGTCGCCCAGGGCGGCGAGATGGGGCCCACCGACCCCTTCGCCTACCAGCTCGCCGCCAACCTGATTCCCCAGATCGGCGGCTTCAAGGAGGAGGGCTACACCTCCGAGGAGCTGAAGATGCAGAACGAGGGGCGCAAGATCATGCACCTTCCCGAGCTGCGCGTGAGCTGCACCTGCGTGCGCGTGCCCGTGATGCGCTCGCACTCCGAGTCGATTACGGTCGAGTTCGAGAGGCCCCTCTCGCCCGAGCGCGCCCGGGAGCTTCTCGAGGCAGCTCCCGGGGTGCTCGTGGTGGACGAGCCCTCCGAGCTGCGCTATCCCATGCCGCTCCAGAGCTCCGACCAGGACCTGGTCTGGGTCGGGCGCATCAGGCGNGGGATGCTGCCGGGCCTGGGCGTAGCTGCCGGGCTGGATGCTGCCGGGCCTGGGCGCTGCCGGGCTGGATGCTGCCGGCCTTGGGCGTAGCTACCGGTCCTGGATACTGTCGGCCTTGGGCGTAGCTGCCGGTCCCTGGCTGCCTACCAACCGCAGCGGGCGGGCACGAGCACGTCGAGGGCCCGGGGCTCCACCTCGACCTCGAAGCGCCTGCCCTCGAATCTCTCGCCGTCGACCTGGCAGGGAATGCCCTCTCCTTCGAACTCGACCTGGAGCCTCCTCGTGCGCTCGGCCCTGATGACGCGCGAGCGCACGTGCCTTCCGGAGCGGGCGAGGCCGAAGAGGGCCAGCAGGTGGGGGATGGAGGGCACCCTCACGTTGTAGCAGACGTCCAGCATTCCGTCGTTGGGCAGCGCGTCGGGGCAGACGCGGAAGCCGCCGCCGTAGGTGGGGCCGTTCTGGACCGCGAGTATGAGGGCGCGCAGCTCCTGGGGGTCGCCGTCGTCGAGGTGGAGGCAGCAGGGGTAGCCCTTGTGCCCGGACGAGAAGACCTTCACGCCCGAGGTGGCGAAGAGCATCGACCCCTCCTGGCTCGTGTTGGCGGCGCGGCGGTCGGTCGTGTCCAGGGCGATGGCGGCGTCCAGGCCAAAGGAGAGGGTCTCGACGAAGTGGGTGTCCTGGCCGAGCTCATTGGTTACGTGGCCCAAGTCGATGCTGACCCTGCGGCCGCCGAGAAGCTCGGCCAGGGAGAGCTCGGGGTCGTTGTAGGTGGCCGAGATGGTGCGGGCGAAGTCGTTGCCCGAGCCCATGGGGATGACGGCGAGGGCGGGGCGGGCGTCGGCGGGCAGGGTCATGAGGCCGTTCGCTGCCTCGTGGATGACGCCGTCCCCGCCCAGGACGATGAGGGTGTCCATCTGGGCGGCGCCGGCTGCGAGGCGCTTGGCGTCTTCGGGGCCCTCGGTCATGACCAGCTCGAACGACTCGGTGGCAGAGGTGTACGACTCGAAGAAGCGCCGGGCGCGCTCCGCCGCCTCGGCCCCCTTTCCGCTGTGCGAGGCGGGATTTGCCACGACGNACGGGCATGGCAACTACACGAATATTTTGGCTAGCTGAGCGGTATGATTGGGGGCGTAGGTTCGACAGGGTGTCTCATATAGGAGGTATCACCATGCTAGTCAACGCTACCGCCATGCTCCAGAGTGCTCAGAGGGGTCACTACGGCCTGGGTGCGTTCAACACCAACAACCTCGAGTGGGCAACGTCGATCCTCGATGCTGCCGAAGAGCTCCAGTCTCCCGTCATCATCCAGTGCACGAGCGGCGCCGCTAAGTGGCAGACCAGCTTCAAGGTCGTCGCCGACATCGTGAGGGACCTTGTCGAGGCCAAGAACATCACCGTGCCTGTGGCACTGCACCTCGATCATGGTAGCTACGAGGATGTCTTCAAGTGCATCGATGCGGGCTTCACCTCGGTCATGTACGATGGCTCGCACGAGCCCGACTTCCAGACCAACCTCCAGCGCACCGCCGAGGTCGTCAAGGCCGCCCATAACAAGGGCATCTCCGTTGAGGCCGAGGTCGGCGGCATTGGCGGTACCGAGGATGGCGTGACCTCACAGGGCGAGCTCGCCGATCCCGAGGAGTGCAAGCAGATCGCAGACCTGGGCGTCGACTTCCTGGCGTGCGGCATCGGCAACATCCATGGCATCTATCCTGCCAACTGGGCGGGCCTCTCCTTCGAGCGCCTTGCCGAGATCAAGGCCCTCACGGGCGACCTGCCGCTCGTCCTTCATGGCGGCACCGGCATCCCCGTCGACCAAATCCAGAAGGCCATCTCCGAGGGCGTCTCCAAGATTAACGTCAACACCGATCTCCAGCTGGTCTTTGCTGCGGCCACCCGCACGTACATCGAGAGCGGTGCAGACAAGGAGGGTAAGGGCTACGATCCCCGTAAGCTCCTCAAGCCTGGTCGCGACGCCATCAAGACCCGCACCATCGAGCTCATGAAGGAGTTCGGCTCCGACGGCAAGGGCTGGGCGTAGGCATCGGCTCCTGCCCGGCGCGCCCGCGCAACCGGGCAGGGAAGGCGCACGAACGCAAGGNAGCACCTCTCCTGGACCTTCGACGAGGTCGACGAGAAGCTTCACGGCATCATGGACTCCATCTACGCCGCCGCCTACGACGCCGCCAAGGAGTACGGCCACGAGGGTGACCTCGTCTTCGGCGCCAACATCGCCGGCTTCCTCAAGGTAGCCGACGCCATGATGGCCCAGGGCGTCTGCTAGCACGTCCGACGTGGCGGCGCTGCCGCCATCGTCTTGCAAGGCAGGGGGGGTCGGACTTGGTCCGACTCCCCCCTGCTTGTGCGGGAGACACGCGATCGCGGTCGGGAGCGATAAGGCGACGCCCGCGGCGCCTAGTCTCTGCCCGTGCGGGAGACATGCGAAGCATCCGTCTGGCAGCCTGCCCCGGCCCCGCGGGTGTGTCCCTCTCGCCTGCGGGCGTCCCTAGCCCTTGTTGTCGTCCAGCTCGCGGAAGCGCTCGGCCAGCATGGGGCTATTCTTGGTGAGGCGCTTGATGGTGAGCTTGCTCGCCTTCTCGTCCGCCAGGCGCAGGTTGTTCTGGGAGCCCAGCAGGTTCTCCTTCACCTTCTGCAGGTGGGTGATGGTCTTGTCGATCTCTTCCACCGCCGTGTTGAACTTCTTGTTGGCAAGTTCCACGTTGCGGCCGAACTTGTCCTGGAAGTCGTCCAGGGCGTCCTCGAAGTTCGTGATGTCGATCTGCTCGCTCCGCATCTGGGCAATCTGCAGGCGCAAGTCCTGGGACTTCTGGGCGGCGTTGCGCAGGAGGGCGATGATCAGCAGGAAGAACTGAGGCCTCACCACGTACATCTTGGGATATCGATACGACATGTCCACGATGCCCTGGTTGTAGTAGTCGCTGTCGAGCTCGAGCATCGACACCAGCACCGCGTACTCGCAGCCCTTCTTCTGGCGGTCGCGGTCAAGCTTGGCCAGGTGGGACTCGTTTGTCTTCTTGTTGGTGGAGCCCAGCTCCTCGTTCTTCATCTCGAACATGATGGAGAGAAGCTCGTTGCCTTCGTCGTCCGTCTCGCGATACACGAAGTCGCCCTTGGTGCCCTCGACGGCCTCGTTGTCTTTCTCGAAGTAGATGTTCTTGAACGAGGAGGGGTCCTGGGAGCGCCAGCGGTTGAACTCCTGCTGGCAGTGCTGCTCGAGGCTCTCTCCCGTCATCTTCACCGTGAGCCGCAGGCGATAGTCCTTGAGGCGCTCTATCTCGTCGTCCTTGATGCGCACGATCTCTTCCTGGGACTTCTGCGCCTCGTTGAGCTTCTCGCGGTAGCGTGCCTCGAGCTCGTTGCGCTGGCTGTCGCGCTGGGCGAGCTGCCCCTCGAGCGCCACGCACTGGGTGCGGAGCTCGGAGGTGGCGCGCTGCACGGCGAGCTCCTCCGCCTGGCGCGCCGACTGGGCCTGGGACTCCAGGCTGTCCTTGGCGCGGGAGAGCTCGAGCTCGAGGCGGGAGCGCTCGGCCTGGAGCTCGGACTTCGCCTGGGCGTCGGCCAGCTGACGCTCGCGCGCCGCTTGGGCCTGCTGCGCCTGGAGCTCGGCCTTGAGTCGCGCGACCTCGGCCTGGAGCTCGGCCTGCTGGGCCTGGAGCTCGGAGCGGGTCCTCTCCTGCGCGAGCTTCGTGGCGTCCTCGCTCTTGGAGAGCCGGGCCGCAAGCTCGTCGCGCTCACGCTCCACCTTGACGCGTTCCTGCTCGACCGAGAGCCGCGCCTCGCGCACCGCCGAGGCGCGCGCGTCGTCAGAGGTGGCGAGGCGCTCCCTGAGCTGGGCGAGCTCCTGGTTGAGCTCCGACTGCAGGCGCTGCAGCTCGAGCTGGGACTTGGCGCGCTCCTCCGCCAGCTCGGAGGCCTTCTGCCCCTCCATGAGCTGGTGGCGCTCGTGCAGCTCGCGCTCGAACTCGCTGGTGCGCACCTGGCTCACGATGTCCTGGTAGTCCGAGCTCTCCAGCTCGAAGCTCTGGTGGCAGTGTGGGCAGACGATGGTTGCCATGGACGCTCCTTGGTACGAGGAAAGACGGGTCGTGTGATGGACACAGCTTAGCTCAGGGGTGGGACATGATTGGGAGCCGCTCCGGTGGCGGTCGGGCGCACCGTGGCCGCCTGCGTGCCGGGCGCTTCGTCGTGCATCCCATTCATGCCGTCGTACATGCCTTTCTCACCCAGCACGCAATTGCGCACAGAATCTGAGCGCGAGCACGCTCTTGCGCACAGCTTTTTCAGCGCGCACGCTCTTGCGCACTTCCGCTGGCATCGAGCACGCTTGAACGCACGGCTTTTTCAGCGTGCACGCTCTTGCGCACATTGGCCGCGACGTTTGCCCAGGTAACGTGGGGCGGTGATGTGCGTTTGAGCGTGCTCGATGGTTTGATTGTGCGTTGGCGCGTGGAGGATGAGAAAAGCGTGCGCAAACGCGTGGAAGGTGAGAGGCACGTGCGTTCGCGCGTGAGCGGTGATGTCAAATGTGCATTCGCGCGTGCGCGGTGCCGCCATGGCTGCGCAATATGTGCGTTCATGCGTGGCAGGCGAGAAGATCGTGCGTTCGCGTGTGCGTGGTGTCGCCAGTCTTGCGCCACATGTGCGTTCGCGCGTGCGCGACGCCCCCGCTGACGTCCGTGATGCCCCTCTCGCCTGGAACTGTGACAAGCAGATAAACGCTCTCGCAATTTGCGCAGATTTGAATATCTGGCACCTAGAATGCGTTCAAGCCTTTAACGGTGGCGCGAGACGCCGCCAAGGACGCAAGCGACACCTCGCCAGGAGGGGCATCCGCAGGCCGCGGGTGCCCCTTTTGCGAGCGGTCGCAGGGGAGAGGAGCTCCGATGAACCTTCTTGCGGGTGCGGACCAGCTGCCCAGGGCACTCCTGGCGCTCGAGGACGGCAGCTGCTACGCCGGCCGCTGCTGCGGCGCCGAGGGCGAGGCCTTCGGCGAGCTGGTGTTCAACACCTCGATGACCGGCTACCAAGAGATCGTGACCGACCCCAGCTATGCGGGCCAGATCGTGACGCTGACCTATCCGCAGGTGGGGAACTACGGCGTTACCGCCAGCGACGGCCAGGCAGTGGCGCCGGTGCTCAGGGCCCTGGTGGTTCGCGACATGTGCTTCGAGCCGAGCAACTGGCAGNCCGCGCTGCTCGACCGCCTGCAGGTGGCCTATCCGCCCTCGTCCACGGCGAGCACGGCCGAGGAGGCCCGCGAGGTGGCCCGTCGCGTGGGCTACCCGCTCCTCGTGCGTCCCAGCTACGTGCTGGGAGGGCGTGGGATGGCCATCGTGTACGGCGAGGAGGACCTGGGTCGCTACATGGAGCGCGCCACCCGCGTCTCTCCCGACCACCCCGTCTACCTGGACGCTTTCCTCGAGGACGCTATCGAGCTGGACGTGGACGCGCTCTGCGACGGGCGGGAGTGCCACGTGGGCTCCGTGCTCGAGCACATCGAGGAGTGCGGCATCCACTCCGGGGACTCCGCCTGCTGCTGCCCACCGTTCTCGCTCTCGGCCCAGATGGTGCGGCAGGTGCGCGAGGTGACGCACCGGCTGGCGCTGGCGGTGGGCGTGGTNGCTCGCCCTGGCCCACGGCTACACAGGTCGCCGAGGCGTTGGGCGCACGCCTGCGCGACATGTCCGCGGCGGGCGAGCCCCCCGACGTGATTACCCTCGCGGGCAACGGGGAGCCCACGGCCAACCCAGAGTTTCCCGAGGTCGTGGATGCGGTCCTCTCGCTTAGGGACGAGCTCTGCCCCAAGGCGCGGGTGGCGGTGCTCTCCAACGCCACCATGGCCCACGTGCCGGCCGTGCGCGACGCGCTCCTGCGCGTGGACGACAACATCCTCAAGCTGGACACGGTGGACGGGGACTTCATCCGGAGGGTGGACCGGCCCGTCGGCGGCTACGACGTGGGCCGCGTGGTGGACGCGCTGGCGGCCTTCGGCGGCAGGGTGATGGTCCAGAGCATGTTCCTGGGCGGGGAGCTCGACGGCAGGAGCGTGGACAATACGGGCGAGGCCTACGTCGGACCTTGGCTTGAGGCGCTCGCACGGATTCGCCCCGAGGCGGTGATGGTCTNGCGATGGTCGCCGCGCGCCCGCCGGCGCCCGGGAGGTTGGTGGCCAGGCCGCAGATGCCCAGGCGCGCACGCCTCCACATGCGCCGGTCGTAGTCGTAGAGGTCGCTCCAGAGGCGGTCGAGCTCCGCCATGGCGTCGGCATGGTCCGAGAGCTTCGAGAAGACGGAGCAGATCATCATCATGATGACGAAGTAGTTGACCATGTAGCTGCGCAGGGCGTACGACTCGATGTCCTGGTAGAGGTGGTAGGACCTCATCATGATGCGAGTGATCTTGACCTGCTGGTCGATCCTGCCCGCCATGACCTTCTCGTTCACCGACTGGTCCTCCCGCCCTATGAAGTAGCGGTAGAGGTCCACGTTCAGGTAGTAGAGGGTGCGGCAGCGCGGCAGGGGGACGTAGGCGTAGATGTTGTCCACGTAGAAGGTGTGCGCCGGCATGGGCACCCCTCCGTCGCGCAGCACGTCGGTGCGGTAGCAGAGGGCGTGCATGAGGAGGTTCTGGGCCATCTTGAAGTGGCGGATGTCGTTCCAGCCAAAGGCCCTGCCCACGGGGAGCACCGAGCGGTAGTTGACCACGTGGCTGCTGCCGTCCTCCACGTGCTCGTACACGTAGTTGCTGATGATGAGGTCCACGCGCTCGCCGGTCTCGTCCAGCTCGCGGACCTTGCCCAGGAGGGTGGCGCAGGCCTCGGCGTCCAGCCAGTCGTCGGAGTCCACGACCTTGAAGTAGGTCCCCTCGGCGTTTCCCAGGCCCTTGAGGACGGCCATGCCATGGCCGCCGTTCTCCTGGTGCACGGCCTTCACGATGCTGGGGTGGCGCTCCTGCCAGGACTCTGCCTTGGCCAGCGTGTCGTCCTTCGTGGACCCGTCGTCCACGATGACGACCTGGACGTCCTCGGCGTAGTTGGTCCCCACGAGGATGGACTCTATGCACTTGTCCATGTATTCGGCGGAGTTGTAGCAGGGGATGGCGAAGGTGATGACCTTCTTCATGGGTTGGCCCTCCGGATTCGTTGCGACAGGCGGCTGTCGTGCCATTTCTCAAGACATTATGGCATGAGCCGCCCGTTCCATGCGCTCGCTGGTCTAGGATGGGGCTCGCCCGCACGGTCGCGGGCGGCGTTAGGAGGGGAGAGAAGCCATGGCAACCTACCTGAACCCAGGCCCCGTCTTCGGGCCCGTCCGCAGCCGAAGGCTGGGGGTCTCGCTGGGTGTCAACCTCGCGCCGGCGGACGGCAAGCGCTGCAGCTTCGACTGCGTCTACTGCGAGAACGGCACCAACGACGAGCGGCCCANGGACGCGCTGGCGCAGGCCGGCAGCGACGTGCCGGCCGGCAGCGACGTGTCGGCTGGCAGCGACGTGTCGTCTACCAGTGCACGACCACCTTGTCCCCCACGCGGACCAGGTCCCAGAGGGCCTTCGCGTCCTGGTAGGGGAGGTTCACGCAGCCGTGGCTGCCGGCGTAGCTGTAGATCGACCCGCCGAAGCTGTAGCGCCAGGTCGCGTCGTGGAGGCCCACCGAGTTGCCGATGAAGGGCATCCAGTACGACACGTTGCTCCTGTAGTCGGGCTCGCCGTCGTGGTCCTCGTCGGCTCCCACCAGCACCGTGTCGCGGGCCATGTTCGAGTTGATGGCGTAGGTGCCCGTTGGCGTGGTGCGACCCTCCGAGGTGTTGCCCGACACGATGTACGACCTCCATATGACCCTTCCGTTCGCGTCGTAGAAGCGCGCGTACTGGGTGGAGAGGTTGATGTCGATGTGCCGTCCGCGCTCGCGCGCGCCCTCGCTCTCGGCCGGGCGCGAGCCCACGACCTGCAGGGGGATCTCTATGGGGTCGGAGCGCTGGGCCAGGAGGGCGTTGTAGATGGACTCGGCGAGGCTCGCGTCGTCCACCGCGTAGTCGTTGACCTCGTCGGAGTAGTCCACGCTGGCCGCGAGCACCGAGTTGATCCAGTTGCCTATGGCGTCGCCGTCCGCGCCGAGGGCGAGGTCGTCTCCCACGACGAGCCAGGACGCGCTGAGCGACTCGTCCACGCGCGCGACCTCCCTGCCGTCGCGCGTGAGCGGGATGGAGAGGGCGAGCGCGTCGTTGGCCTTCTTGGTCGCCGCCGCGAGCCGCTCGTCGTCATGTCTGACCGCTGGCTGGACGAGCTCCGCGTCGCCCAGGACGAGCTTGCGCTGGAGCGACTTTGCGGCCGTCGACGCGCTGGCGACGACGCGGTCGAGGTCGAGCATGGTGCCCGGCACCTCGTCCGTCACCCTGAACTCCCCCGCGTCGGCGTCGAAGGAGGAGCTGGCGCTGGTCGGCGCCGTGGCGGACTGGTTGTAGGCCTCGACCGCCGGTTGGAGGGCGTCGCGGAGACTCGCCTCGTCCAGGGTCACGCCGTCCTCCTGGAAGATCACGCGGCGGGAGAGGAGGTCAAGGGGCCAGGCGCGCGCGTCCGCCTTCCGGAACGCGTCGGCCGCGTAGTCGTCCGCACGGGCGGCGAGTCCCACGTCGGCGGACGCGACCTGGGCCGTGAAGCCGGAGGGCCCCTGGAGCTCGAGCCTCCAGTCGCGCACGGCGTCCGCAACCGAGGCCGAGAGCGCCTCCTTGGTCATGAGCGAGACGTCCTGCCCGTTCACCGTGGTGCCCGGCGTGAAGTGGGTCGAGAAGTACGCGCAGCCCCCGCCATAGACCGTGGCTAGGGCGAGGCCGCAGGCCACGAGCTTGGGGGCGAGGCGGTGCCTGGGCCCCTCGGGGACGCCGTCCTGGGCCGTCTTGGTGCTGGGGGTTTCTGCCTGCTTCGCCACGGTCCGCCTCGTCTTCGTTTTGGCTGCTTGAAGGGGTCGCTCCCAAGCGGGAGCAGCACGCCTCAAGAGTCTAGCGCAAGGGGCCTTTGACAGGGGGGCGGGGCGTCGACGTCGGATGGGGCGCCCCTCCGGGGAGTGGGCCTACTTGCCCGAGCCGGCGGCGGTGCCGCTCGTGCTGCCTGTTGCCGAGCCTGCGGAAGAGCCCGCGCTGGAGCTTCCCGTACCGGTGCCGGAGGAGGAGCCGTTCGTGCCGCTGCCTCCGGCGTCGCTGGAGCCAGCGCTCGAGGACGTGCTTCCGCCACTGGAGTTGGCAGAACTGCCCGAGGAGCCACTGCCGGAGGCGCCACCGCTTGAGGAGCCGGTGCCCGCCGAGCCCGAGTCCGAACTGCCGCTGGTGCCCGCCGTGCCGGATCCGGACGTGCCCGTGCCAGCCTCCGTGGAGGGATCCTTCGCGGACGTGCCACCTTCGGTCGAGGGAGCCGTGGTGGTCGATCCGGTCGCCTCGGACTTCGTCCCCTCCTGGCTCGACGCGTCCCCCTCGGTCGAGTTCGTGGCGTCACTCTCGCCNTAGTCGTCCGCACGGGCGGCGAGTCCCACGTCGGCGGACGCGACCTGGGCCGTGAAGCCGGAGGGCCCCTGGAGCTCGAGCCTCCAGTCGCGCACGGCGTCCGCAACCGAGGCCGAGAGCGCCTCCTTGGTCATGAGCGAGACGTCCTGCCCGTTCACCGTGGTGCCCGGCGTGAAGTGGGTCGAGAAGTACGCGCAGCCCCCGCCATAGACCGTGGCTAGGGCGAGGCCGCAGGCCACGAGCTTGGGGGCGAGGCGGTGCCTGGGCCCCTCGGGGACGCCGTCCTGGGCCGTCTTGGTGCTGGGGGTTTCTGCCTGCTTCGCCACGGTCCGCCTCGTCTTCGTTTTGGCTGCTTGAAGGGGTCGCTCCCAAGCGGGAGCAGCACGCCTCAAGAGTCTAGCGCANACCTCGAAGCGCCTGCCCTCGAATCTCTCGCCGTCGACCTGGCAGGGAATGCCCTCTCCTTCGAACTCGACCTGGAGCCTCCTCGTGCGCTCGGCCCTGATGACGCGCGAGCGCACGTGCCTTCCGGAGCGGGCGAGGCCGAAGAGGGCCAGCAGGTGGGGGATGGAGGGCACCCTCACGTTGTAGCAGACGTCCAGCATTCCGTCGTTGGGCAGCGCGTCGGGGCAGACGCGGAAGCCGCCGCCGTAGGTGGGGCCGTTCTGGACCGCGAGTATGAGGGCGCGCAGCTCCTGGGGGTCGCCGTCGTCGAGGTGGAGGCAGCAGGGGTAGCCCTTGTGCCCGGACGAGAAGACCTTCACGCCCGAGGTGGCGAAGAGCATCGACCCCTCCTGGCTCGTGTTGGCGGCGCGGCGGTCGGTCGTGTCCAGGGCGATGGCGGCGTCCAGGCCAAAGGAGAGGGTCTCGACGAAGTGGGTGTCCTGGCCGAGCTCATTGGTTACGTGGCCCAAGTCGATGCTGACCCTGCGGCCGCCGAGAAGCTCGGCCAGGGAGAGCTCGGGGTCGTTGTAGGTGGCCGAGATGGTGCGGGCGAAGTCGTTGCCCGAGCCCATGGGGATGACGGCGAGGGCGGGGCGGGCGTCGGCGGGCAGGGTCATGAGGCCGTTCGCTGCCTCGTGGATGACGCCGTCCCCGCCCAGGACGATGAGGGTGTCCATCTGGGCGGCGCCGGCTGCGAGGCGCTTGGCGTCTTCGGGGCCCTCGGTCATGACCAGCTCGAACGACTCGGTGGCAGAGGTGTACGACTCGAAGAAGCGCCGGGCGCGCTCCGCCGCCTCGGCCCCCTTTCCGCTGTGCGAGGCGGGATTTGCCACGACGAGCGTCCGACCGAGCCTGAGTATTGCCATGTTGGGGGCCTTTCGGGGACGGGTGCGGTCCGTGCCCCATCATTCTACGCACTTGGGTGGGGGAGCGCCCAGTCGAAGCGGGGGAGAGGCGCGTCGGCGCCCGGTCGCACGGCGCGTGCGCGGGGCGTGAGGCGCGTGGTGCGGCGACATGTGGCGCGTGGTGCAACGGTGCAGCGACGTGCCTGGGGTGCGGGTTGCGGCATGGCGGCGCGGAATGCGGCACGGCGGCCTGCCTTGGTGCACATTCTACGCGTGAAATGCGCACCTCTCCCACAAAACCCCAGCTCAGCGACGAGGGGTGTACATTTGAAATCTGAAATGCACGCTCACGCCGCAGATGGCGGGGGACTGGCCAGCGGTCACGACGAGCTGGTCGACGAACTCGGGATGCTGGTACGATTTTTTGGAAGTCGTTGCCCCGGGCGGGGCACTCTCGTATAATCCTAGGGCGGCTCCGGGGTGTGGCGCAGCTTGGTAGCGCATCTGCTTTGGGAGCAGAGGGTCGCTGGTTCGAATCCAGTCACCCCGACCACGCGCGGCGGTAGTTCAATTGGTAGAGCAGTAGCCTTCCAAGCTACTTGTTGCGGGTTCGAGTCCCGTCCGCCGCTCCATGCGCTCGCTTGCCAGGGTCCTTTGGGGCCCTGGCTTTTTTATCGCGCGGGGTTATGCGCCAATTGCCAGCATCGTGTGGCCACCTTTCCATGTTCTGCAATAGCACGAAAAGTTAACTAATAAGAGTGGAATAAAGTAAGAATAACTTTAGTTTGGAGGGACAATGCCAAAGATCATCTCCAGCACAACGCTGAGGAACAACTACGCGGAGCTCTCCGACTGGTGCCATAAGACCGGCGAACCCCTCTTCGTCACGAAGAACGGTGCTGGTGACCTTGCAGTCCTTGATATGGATGCATACGAGGGCCTAACCTCGCGGCTTGCACTGTACGAGAGCCTTGCCGCAGGGCGCGTCGCCGCGGACGAGGGCCATGCCAGACCTGCGGGTATGGCTGCCCAGGCACTTCGCCAGCGCATCGGGCCGCAGAACACCGAGGACTGACACTAGGCCGCTCGATTGTGCACTACGCCGTTCCATTGCACGCTCGGCCGTCCAGTCGCGCGTTCGACATCAGTTGCGGACTCTAAAAGGGGAGAAGTCCGCAAATGACTGTGCCCATGGTGTCTCTCGCCTGTAAACGACCTGTTAGTCTGGAGTCAGCTGCAGGCTCTAAAAGTCCCAAACTCCGCAACCGACTTAACGTGTTGCAGGATTCCGCCGCACGTGTCGCAGAACTTCTCCACCGGCGTCGCCCCGCGCGCCCAGAAGGCACGTCCCGCCCGCGAACTCGACGGCCCCGCCTGCGTGCAGATGCCCTGCAAGTACGGTTTCTTATGCATGTCGATTGAGTTACGCACCGTGAATGTCCTAGCCCGCCCCCAACCCGATGCCTATTCTTTAGCCGTCCGCATTGCGTCACAACCCTTGAGGGGAGAGACCATGTCCTATTCCGAGAAGGTCATCGCCGAGCTGAAGGAGCGCTACTCCGACCAGCCGGAGTTCATCCAGGCGGCCGAGGAGGTCCTCACGACCCTGCAGCCCGCCCTCGACGCGCATCCCGAGTTTGAGAAGGCTGCCCTGCTCGAGCGCCTCGTCGAGCCCGAGCGCATCGTCATCTTCCGCGTGCCCTGGGTGGACGATGCCGGCAAGGTCCAGGTCAACCGTGGCTACCGTGTGCAGTTCAACAGCGCCATCGGTCCCTACAAGGGCGGCCTGCGCCTGCATCCCTCCGTCAACCTGGGCATCCTCAAGTTCCTGGGCTTCGAGCAGATCTTCAAGAACTCCCTCACCACGCTTCCCATGGGCGGCGGCAAGGGCGGCTCCGACTTCGACCCCAAGGGCAAGTCCGATGCCGAGGTCATGCGCTTCTGCCAGTCCTTCATGACCGAGCTCGTGAAGCACATCGGCCCCGACACCGACGTCCCCGCGGGCGACATCGGCACCGGCGCGCGCGAGATCGGCTACCTCTTCGGCCAGTACAAGCGCCTCACCAACAGCTGGTCCTCCGTGCTCACCGGCAAGGGCCTCTCGTACGGCGGCTCGCTCGCCCGCACCGAGGCCACCGGCTACGGCGCGGTGTACTTCCTGCTCAACATGCTCAAGCAGCGCGGCGAGTCCATCGAGGGCAAGGTCGTCGCGGTCTCGGGCTCCGGCAACGTCGCGCAGTACGCCATCCAGAAGGCCGAGCAGCTGGGCGCCAAGGTCGTGACCGCCTCCGACTCCAACGGCTACGTCTATGACCCCGAGGGCATCGACTTCGATACCCTCGTCGACATCAAGCAGGGCCGCCGCGGTCGCATCAGCGAGTACGTCGCCGCCCGTCCCGGCGCGACCTACCACGAGGGCGAGCGTCCCTGGGGCGAGAACTGCGACATCGCCATGCCCTGCGCGACCCAGAACGAGCTCGAGCTCGCCGACGCCCAGAGGCTCGTTGCCAACGGCTGCGGCTACGTGGTGGAGGGCGCCAACATGCCCACCACCCTCGAGGCGACGCAGTATCTCAAGGAGAACGGCGTCTTCTTTGCCCCCGGCAAGGCTGCCAACGCCGGTGGCGTCGCGACCTCCGGCCTGGAGATGAGCCAGAACCACGAGCACCTCTCCTGGACCTTCGACGAGGTCGACGAGAAGCTTCACGGCATCATGGACTCCATCTACGCCGCCGCCTACGACGCCGCCAAGGAGTACGGCCACGAGGGTGACCTCGTCTTCGGCGCCAACATCGCCGGCTTCCTCAAGGTAGCCGACGCCATGATGGCCCAGGGCGTCTGCTAGCACGTCCGACGTGGCGGCGCTGCCGCCATCGTCTTGCAAGGCAGGGGGGGTCGGACTTGGTCCGACTCCCCCCTGCTTGTGCGGGAGACACGCGATCGCGGTCGGGAGCGATAAGGCGACGCCCGCGGCGCCTAGTCTCTGCCCGTGCGGGAGACATGCGAAGCATCCGTCTGGCAGCCTGCCCCGGCCCCGCGGGTGTGTCCCTCTCGCCTGCGGGCGTCCCTAGCCCTTGTTGTCGTCCAGCTCGCGGAAGCGCTCGGCCAGCATGGGGCTATTCTTGGTGAGGCGCTTGATGGTGAGCTTGCTCGCCTTCTCGTCCGCCAGGCGCAGGTTGTTCTGGGAGCCCAGCAGGTTCTCCTTCACCTTCTGCAGGTGGGTGATGGTCTTGTCGATCTCTTCCACCGCCGTGTTGAACTTCTTGTTGGCAAGTTCCACGTTGCGGCCGAACTTGTCCTGGAAGTCGTCCAGGGCGTCCTCGAAGTTCGTGATGTCGATCTGCTCGCTCCGCATCTGGGCAATCTGCAGGCGCAAGTCCTGGGACTTCTGGGCGGCGTTGCGCAGGAGGGCGATGATCAGCAGGAAGAACTGAGGCCTCACCACGTACATCTTGGGATATCGATACGACATGTCCACGATGCCCTGGTTGTAGTAGTCGCTGTCGAGCTCGAGCATCGACACCAGCACCGCGTACTCGCAGCCCTTCTTCTGGCGGTCGCGGTCAAGCTTGGCCAGGTGGGACTCGTTTGTCTTCTTGTTGGTGGAGCCCAGCTCCTCGTTCTTCATCTCGAACATGATGGAGAGAAGCTCGTTGCCTTCGTCGTCCGTCTCGCGATACACGAAGTCGCCCTTGGTGCCCTCGACGGCCTCGTTGTCTTTCTCGAAGTAGATGTTCTTGAACGAGGAGGGGTCCTGGGAGCGCCAGCGGTTGAACTCCTGCTGGCAGTGCTGCTCGAGGCTCTCTCCCGTCATCTTCACCGTGAGCCGCAGGCGATAGTCCTTGAGGCGCTCTATCTCGTCGTCCTTGATGCGCACGATCTCTTCCTGGGACTTCTGCGCCTCGTTGAGCTTCTCGCGGTAGCGTGCCTCGAGCTCGTTGCGCTGGCTGTCGCGCTGGGCGAGCTGCCCCTCGAGCGCCACGCACTGGGTGCGGAGCTCGGAGGTGGCGCGCTGCACGGCGAGCTCCTCCGCCTGGCGCGCCGACTGGGCCTGGGACTCCAGGCTGTCCTTGGCGCGGGAGAGCTCGAGCTCGAGGCGGG
>NZ_LT635494.1:481407-501957 GCF_900120385.1 Olsenella phocaeensis
CGCCCGAACCAGCCGCTGCGTCGCACGCCCCCGCCGCCTCCACGCCCGCCGTCCCCGCCCCCGAAGGGAGGTCCCTCTGATGCCCCGTCGCGACGACATCCACAAGGTCCTGGTCATCGGTTCCGGCCCCATCGTCATCGGCCAGGCCTGCGAGTTCGACTACTCCGGCACGCAGGCCTGCCGGGCCCTGCGCGAGGAGGGATACGAGGTCGTGCTGGTCAACTCCAACCCCGCAACCATCATGACCGACCCCCAGACCGCCGACCGCACCTACGTGGAGCCCATCACCGTGGCCAGCGTGGAGAAGGTCATCGAGCGGGAGCGGCCGGACGCGCTTCTCCCCAACATGGGCGGCCAGACGGCCCTCAACTGCGCGGTGGCGCTGGACGAGGCGGGCGTGCTCGCGCGCTGGGGCGTCGAGGTCATCGGCTGCGACATAGCCTCCATACAGACCGGCGAGGACCGCGAGCTCTTCGCTCGGGCCATGGGTGACATCGGCCTGCGCGTGGCGGACTCGGGCGTGGCCCACTCGCTCGAGGAGTGCGCGGGGGTCGCGGCCCGGCTGGGCTACCCCGTCGTGGTGCGGCCCGCCTTCACCCTGGGCGGGGCCGGCGGCGGCATGGCCCACGACGAGGTCGAGCTCGCTGACATCGCGCGCGAGGGGCTCGCGCTCTCGCCCGCCCACGAGGTGCTGGTGGAGCAGGACCTCGAGGGCTGGAAGGAGATAGAGGTGGAGGTCATGCGCGACTCCGCGGGCAACGGAATCGTGGTCTGCTCCATCGAGAACCTCGACCCCATGGGCGTCCACACAGGAGACTCCATCACCGTGGCCCCCGCCCAGACCCTCACCGACCGCGAGCTCCAGCGCCTGCGCGACCACTCGCTTGCCATCCTGGAGCGGGTGGGCGTCGCCTGCGGCGGCTCCAACGTGCAGTTCGCCGTCAGCCCCACGACGGGCGAGGTCGTGGTCATAGAGATGAACCCGCGCGTGAGCCGCTCGTCGGCGCTGGCCTCCAAGGCCACGGGGTTCCCCATCGCCAAGATGGCGGCGCTGCTCTCCGTCGGCTACACCCTGGACGAAATCCAGAACGACATCACCCGCGCGACGCCCGCCTGCTTCGAGCCCTCGATCGACTACTGCGTGGTCAAGGTGCCGCGCTTCGCCTTCGAGAAGTTCGAGGGCACGAGCGAGGAGCTCACCACCCGCATGAAGTCGGTGGGCGNGCGGGGCTCCGGGCTGCCGGCAAGCTGCCGGACGAGGGGCGCGAGCTGGGCTACTTCGCCGTGAAGGAGGCGGTCATGCCGTGGGCGCGCTTCCCGGGGGCGGACTCTGTCCTGGGGCCCGAGATGCGCTCGACCGGCGAGGTCATGGGCATCGCCGCGAGCTTCCCGGAGGCGTATGCCAAGACCCGGCAGGCCATCGACTATGAGATGCCCCGCGAGGGGGCGGCGTTCGTCTCCGTCTGCGACCGCGACAAGCGCGCAATCGCACCGGTGGCGCTGGCGCTGGCCAACATGGGCTACAAGATCGTGGCCACCGAGGGGACCGCTCGTACGCTGCGCGCGGCGGGAATCGCCTGCGAGGTGGTGAGGCGCGTCGCGGAGGGGCACCCCAACGCGCTCGACCTGGTGGAGTCGGGCAGCCTGGCGTTCATCGTCAACACGCCGCACGGGCACGCCTCACGCGGCGACGGGGCGCGGCTGCGTGCGGCGGCGGTGAACCATGGCATCTGCTGCGTGACGGCGATGTCGGCGACGATCGCGCTGGTGCAGGCGCTGGCGGCGGTGAGGGCGCGAGGTGGCGGCGCGCTGGACGTGGTCGCGCTGCAGGACCTGTAGCGCCGTGGCTCGGGCGAGAGGGGCAGGCGAGAGGCGCGTGTCGTCGCAGCGAGAGGGACGCGCGATGGCGCGTGACGAGAGGTGCGTGTCGTCGCGTGCGTGCGGCTTCCACGCTCGTGCGCCCGCGCCTCTCTCCCGGCACGCTCTTATGCACGCCACCGGGTACGGCCACCGTCGTCGCGCACGCTCTTGCACACGGCCACCGGTGCCGAGCACGCTCTTGCGCACAACTCCTGCAACGCGCACGCTCTTACGCACATGTGCCTCGACGTTTGCCCAGGTAACGTGAGGCGACGATGTGCGTTCGAGCGTGCTCGTCGTTTTGCTTGTGCGTTGGCGCGTGGGTGGCGCTGGCGGTTGTGCGTTGGCGCGTGGGTGGCGCTGGCGGTCGTGCGTTCGAGCGCGCGAGCGGCAGGGGCAAGGTGTGCGTCCAAAATAACTGCGCACGGTATTTTCGAACTTCGGTCGAAATGAGCGTCTGGCCAGCTCAGGAGCTCATTCTCTTTGTGCATCTCCACAACTCTGAGGAATCATGCGCAGTTTTCCGGCGCCTTCGCGACTAGCTTGGGCCTCAGACGATGACGCGGCACTCGTCCTTCAGTGGCCCCGCGCCCTTCTCCTGCTAGCGCGGCACGCGGCCGAAGGGTATGTCCAGCGCGTCCTGGTAGCCCGGCTCCGCGTCCACGATCGCGGGGATCAGGTTCACGTTGGGCGCGGCGCTGGTCAGGAACGGGTCCTCGTGGTCGATGATGCCGTCGATGTCCACCCTGACGTGGGGCTCGCCGAAGATCTCGATGGCCTTGTCCACGGTGTAGTCGGCCAGGATCTCGTTGGACCCCTTGTGGTTGAAGTGGAAGCCCACGACCTCCCGGCCGTGGTCGTAGGTCGCCATCACGAAGTGGTGCGTGCCGATGGTGCCCGGCATGATGTGCGCGTTGGGGGTCGTCACCTCGGCGTCGGCCATCACCTGCTCGACGTCGCAGCGGTACTCGTCGTAGTCCAGCCCCAGCCTCTCGGTGACCTCGATCACCGTCGGCCCGTAGTAGGTGAAGAACAGGCTCTTGAGGAAGGCGAACTGCGGGGCTGGAATCTCCTCGACCGTCATGTGGCTGCCCCCGGCGCAGAAGAAGGCGACGTGCAGGGACTCGGCCTCGCTCAGGCTCCGCTTCCAGGCGGTCTCGATGATCCTGCTGCCCATGGAGAAGGTGTAGCGGTAGATGAACCGGAGGTAGGAGTTGTAGCCCGTGGTCTCGAACATGCGGTACTGCTCGGGGTTGCTGCGCGCCTTCTCCAGGATGGCGGCGAAGAGGTCCTCGAGGTCGCGGCAGCCCTCGTCCAGGATGGCAGCGTCGTAGACCTGCTGGAAGTAGGCATCCATCACGTCCGACTTGTTCCTGAAGTAACGGTAGAAAGTCGTCTTGCTCACGTCGGTCTGAGCTAGGATCATCTCGACGGTGATGGAGGGGTAGCTGTGCTTGTGCAGGAGGCGCACGAAGCCGTCGACGATGTGCCGCTTGGTCCACGTGGGCATGCTGCCTCCTCTGTTGGTGGCATCGTCTGACGTCGGCCACTAGCTTACGCGTGTCGGGCACGCCGTTGCGCACACGCGCCGACGTCGGGCACGCACTTGCGCACACGCGCCGACGTCGCGCACGCTCCAACGCACAGGTACCGACGTCCGGCACGCTCCAACGCACGGACATTTCGCCGAACACGCGCTTGCGCACACGTTTTTCATCGCACACGCTGTTGCGCACACGCACTCCTGCGTTTGCCCAGATAGCGCGGAGCGTCCATGTGCGTTCGAGCGTGCTCGCTCTGGAAGATGTGCGTTCGAGCGTGCTCGCTGTGTGTGGCGTGCGAAACAGCGTGCTTGTTGCGGATGTTGTGCGCAACGGCGTGCACGACGCTAACGACGTGCGTAGTTGCATGCACGGTGCTCTGGCCCGACACCTTGCGTCGCCACCCTGCTTTGCGCCTACGCCTCGCGAGCGCTAGCATTTTCATGGCGAGAGAGGCGCCGCAACGTAGCCGCACGTCGTACGCACCCGCGTCTGCCGCGACACGCCCGCGCCCAGCACCGCCGCCGCCCGTACCCAGGGTGCCGCCGCACGTGCCCACGCGCGCGGCCCGCCCCGTACCCAACCACCCACCCCCACACTCCGGAGGTTCACATGGAAAACGGCATGATGCTCCAGGGGTTCTCCTGGTACCTACCCGCGGACGGCGCGCACTGGAAGCGCCTGGCCGAGCTCGCGCCCACCCTCGCGCACATGGGCGTGAGCTCCGTCTGGATGCCGCCCGCCTACAAGAGCTCCGAAGGGGCCGAGGGCGTGGGCTACGCCGTCTACGACCCCTGGGACCTGGGCGAGTTCGACCAGTGCGGCAGCGTCCGCACCAAGTACGGCACGCGCGATGAGTACCTCGCGGCCGTCCGCGCCCTCCAGAAGGCGGGCATCCAGGTTCTGGCCGACGTCGTCCTCAACCAGCGCTTCGGCGGGGAGGAGTGCGAGGACGTCCTGGCGACCCCCATCAACCCCACGAACCGCAACGAGCAGGCGGGCGAGCCCCGGCAGATCAGCGCTTGGACGCGCTACCGCTTCCCCGGCCGCGCCGACAAGTACTCCGACTTCCACTGGGACTGGCACTGCTTCCACGGCACCGACTGGGACGAGTCGACCCACGAGCCCGGCGTCTACCTCTTTAACGGCAAGCACTGGGACGAGGACGTGGACAAGTCCGAGAACGGCAACTACGATTACCTCATGGGCTCCGACGTGGACGTGAGCGAGCCCGCCGTCGAGGAGGAGCTCGGCCGCTGGGGAGAATGGTACCTCAAGACCACCGGCGTCGACGGGTTCCGCCTGGACGCGCTCAAGCACATCTCGCGCGCGTTCTTCCACCGGTGGCTCACGCGCCTGCGCGAGGCCACGGGCAAGGAGCTCTTCACGGTGGGGGAGTACTGGTCTCCCGAGGTGGACGACCTGGAGGCCTACCTGGGCGAGGTGCCCATGAGCCTCTTCGACGTGCCGCTGCACTACCGGCTCTTTGACGCCTCCAACAGCATGGGCGAGAGGGACCTGGCTCACGTCTTCGACGACACGCTGGTGCAGCGCGAGCCCATCCGTGCCGTCACCTTCGTGGACAACCACGACACCCAGCCCAACCAGGCGCTGCAGAGCACGGTCCAGGACTGGTTCAAGCCCAGCGCCTACATGCTGATCCTCCTGCGCGAGGCGGGCTACCCCTGCGTCTTCTTCGGGGACCTCTTCGGCATGTCCAACGACGGCAACATCCCCGCCGTGGCCGAGCTCCCGTTGCTCATGGAGCTACGCCAGCGCTTCGCCTTCGGTCCCCAGAACGACTACCTGGACGACGCCAACCTCATAGGCTGGACCCGCGAGGGAGACGACGCCCACCCCATGAGTGGCGTGGCCGTGGTGCTCACCGACGCCGAGGGCGGGTCCAAGCGCATGCGCGTGGGCGCGCGGCACGCCGGCTCGACCTTCTGCTGCGTGGCGGGGTTCGAGGAGCCGGACGTCACCATCGACGACGAGGGCTTCGGCGAGTTTTCCTGCGCCGGGGGCTGCGGCTGCGCGTACGTGCGCAAGGAGGTCGTGAGCTCGCTCGAGCACGACCGCGTGCTGCGCTCGATAGACCGAATCGTGCGCAAGGTGCAGGAACCGCGCTACGAGTACTGTCCCATAAGCGTCAACGCCGCGCCGCACCGTACGCGCTCGAGGAAGGGCAAGTAGGGGAGAGGGACTCGGGCGTTTGGCAGCGACTGGCGGCCATCCAGCACGCGACAACGCACGCCCGTCGCCGCTCCGCACGCGCATGCGCATGCGAGCCGCTATCGAGCCGCTACCCCACACGTGCTTACGCACACGAGCTGCCATCCCGCACGCGCTTACGCACGTCGCTTACGCCCAGCACGCGAAAGCGCACATTGGCCTTGGCGTTTCCGCATTTGGCGGGAGGAGTCCGTGTGCGCGACCGCGTGCGCGTTCAAAATGGCGTGCGCAACGGCGTGCGCGATGCGGCTGCGCGTGCGCATTGTCTGGTCGCGTGCGGGATGGCGTGGACGATGTTGTCGGAATGCGTTCCCGCGTGCCTGCGGCGACGGGCGGCTCCGGCATCCAGCCCCGGCCCGCATGCCGCACTCGGGTCGAGGCCGTCGCCTTGCGACAAACATTAAACTTCGAAGCAAACGCGCGTCAGTAACAAAATCGCCAAGATTCCTTCTGTTTTAGACACACAAACCCTCGAAATCGTTCTGTGTTAGAGACATAATTGAGCAAATACCTTCTGCTCTAGAAACGGAGTGGCCATGCTCAAGAGGAAGATGCTCCACGAGCTCGAAGGCTGGAAGGCCGCAGGCGCTCGCAAGGCATTCATACTGCTCGGGGCGCGCCAGGTCGGCAAGACGTACGTCGTGCGCGAGTTCGCGCGGCAGATCTACGACTCCTTCGTCGAGGTCAACTTCATCGAGAGCCAGGAGAGCGGTGCCTTCCTCGCGGCGTCGTCGAGCTCGACGGAGCTGCTCTCGCGCCTCTCGCTCGTGGCGGGACGCTCGATCCCCGAGGGCTCGCTGATCTTCCTCGACGAGGTGCAGCAGCTGGGGCACGACGTCGTCACGTTGTCCAAGTTCATCGTGGAGGACGGCCGCTTCGACCTCATCCTCTCCGGCTCGCTTCTTGGCACGACGCTCGGCGGGGTGACGTCGTTTCCCGTCGGATACGCGCAGGTCCGCCGGATGTTCCCCCTGGACTTCGAGGAGTTCTGCTGGGCCAGCGGGGTACCGTCCTCCATCATCGACGAGCTCCATGTGGCGCTTGACGCAAGGACTCCCGTCGAGGACTCTCTGCACGACCGCATGGTGAGGCTCTTCAGGCAGTACATCGTGGTGGGTGGCATGCCCGAGGCGGTCTCGACGTTCCTCGAGGGCGGGCTGGACCTCGGCGGTGCCCGGCAAGTCTGCCTGGATATCGTCGAGCAGTACGGCTTCGACATCTCCAAGTACGCAGGCGAGAAGAGCCTCAACGTCCGCTCCATCTACTCCAACGTGCCCTCGCAGCTCGCGAAGGAGAACAAGCGCTTCCAGATGGCGTCCGTGAGGGCGGGGGCCACGCACGGGCGGCTGAGGGACGACTTCGCCTGGCTCGAGGAGGCCGAGGTGGTGCTTCCCGCTCATGCGGTCACGGAGCCCAAGTACCCCCTCCAAAGGACCAAGGTGGGGGAGAAGTTCAAGCTCTACTCGTCTGACTGCGGGCTCCTGCTGGCGCAATATCCGCGGCTCGCTGCCATGAGGGTCGTGTCGGGCGAGGGGGATGCCAACTTTGGGGCGGTGTACGAGAACGTCGTCGCCCAGGAGCTCGCATCGTCGGGCAGGGAGCTCTGGTACTTCCACAACAGCAGGAAGGGCGAGGTGGACTTCCTGCTCCAGACCGAGGACGCCAGGGTCATCCCGCTCGAGGTCAAGTCGGGGAAGGACTACAAGCTGCACCTTGCCCTCAACAACCTGCTGAGGACGAGCGACTGGAGGATTGACGAGGCCCTGGTGCTCTCGGAGCACAGCGTGTCCGTCGAGCAGAGGCTTGGGAAGCCGGTCTATTACCTGCCGCTCTACATGCTGCTCTTCCTGGACCAGCTGGTTGGAGCTGGGCACATGGGGGACATGCATCTGGAGCCCGTCGAGTTTTAGGTTTTAGGATCAGAGAGGGGCCAGGACAAGTCTGACCGCTAGACCTGCCATGCGGGGGTTACGACGACACCCCGTCCTGCCACACCGTCGTCCCGTGCCAGGCACACGACCTCGCCCCAGCCCAGCTCGCAGCCGTCGACGCCCTGGAGGCTCGCAAACTCTCTCTGGGCCTCGTCGGCGCGTGCCGCCCTACCGGCGTCCACCTTGATGGGGTGCAGCACGTTGCCCTCCCTCAGCACCAGGTCGAGCTCGCGGCTCTCCCCGTCGAAGAGGTAGCTGAAGCCGTCGAGTCCCCGTCTTGCCGCCAGCCACGCCTTCATGACCTCGGAGGCCACGAAGCTCCGGAGCATGGGCCGGTAGAGCTGCCCGAAGCGCAGGTCGTCGGGGCTGTTCAGGCTTGCCAGGTGGCAAGCTAGCTGTTGTGTGCCAACAGGTTGTTGACAGTTTCCAGGTGACAAGGAGGGNAGGGAGTGGGTCACCCGCTCGAGCGTGTACGCGCGCCTGGCCGAGGCTCCCGGACCCGGCCGCCCGAAGGCAGGGCGTGCGACGAGCGGGGGGAGGCATGGGTCCGCTTCGGTCGGAGGATGCTGACGGCAACGGCGAAGAGGCCGTGCAACCCGGCGTGCTGATGGCCTGACCCCGCGTCCGGCACCTGCGCCGGGCCACGCCAGGCGTGTCCCTCTCCCCGTTTGCGTGAAGACGGGCAACGTCAGCTCACACGGCCTGCCGCCTTTGCTAGAATCCATAAATTGCATGCGACATGCGCGGGCGTGGCGGAACTGGTAGACGCGCTGGATTTAGGTTCCAGTGGGAGAAATCTCGTGAAGGTTCGAGTCCTTTCGCCCGCACCACGTCGCAGACGCAGAGGAACTGTGCGAGGCGGGCCCTCCCGCCAAGCAGGAGAACAACACTGGAGGAACGTTGAACATCACCGTCACCGCCGAGAGGCCCCAGAACGACCAGGTAGTCGCCACGCTCACCGTGCCCGCTGCCGACGTCGACAAGGCAATCGCCCAGACCTACAGGGACATCGCCCAGAAGTACGCCTTCCAGGGCTTCCGCCGCGGTCGCGCGCCCCGTCCCGTCATCGACAGCATGGTGGGCCGCAGCTCCGTCCTGGCCCAGGCCACCGAGGACGTCATGAACGAGGCCCAGCCCCTGATGTTCGAGGAGCTCGACATCGTCCCCGTCGACCGTCCCAACTACGGCGACGACCCCGTCACCGTGGTCGAGCACGAGGACCTCACCGTGACCTGCACCGTCAGCGTCCCTCCCACCTGCGAGCTCGACTCCTATGACGCCCCCGCCATCAACATGCCTCCCCAGGAGGCCACGGAGGCCGAGATCGACATGCAGGTCGAGCAGCTCCTCAGCTACCACGTGAGCTACGAGGACGAGACCGAGGAGCGCACCGTCGTCGCCGGCGACGTAATCGTGGCCGACGTCCAGAACAAGGAGGGCGCGCCCGAGCTCGCCGGCACCGACCGCCAGCTGGGCCTCTCCAACGCCTACCTGCCCACCGAGTTCGTCGACGGCATCGTTGGCATGACCAAGGGCGAGACCAAGGACATCGAGTGGACCCGCGCCCACGACGACCACGAGCACCATGTCGCCGTGACCGTGACCCTCAAGGGCATCAAGAAGTCCGTCACCCCCGAGCTCGACGACGAGTTCGCCAAGAAGAGCTTCGGCTTCGACACCGTGGCCGAGCTGCGCGACGCCGTGAAGGAAGAGATCGAGGGCGACAAGAAGAACAGCCTCCCCGGTCTCAAGGAGGACCGCGTCGTCGAGGAGATCGGCAAGCACCTCACCCTCGACGAGATCCCCGAGGCCTACCAGAACNCGTCATGCGGCCGTCCGCCACCCACCAGGGATGCGCCCCCACGGCGAGACGGACGTTGGGGGCGTCTTTGAGCTCCTCGCGCGCCCGCAGGTAGCCCTCCGGAGTCACGCTGCAGGCGAGTATGGCCAGGCCGAGCCCCTCGGCCTCCGCGGCCACCTCGCGCGCGTTGGACATGAGGTCGAGGTGGCAGTGCATGTCTGCCAGCCGCCAGCCCACGCTAGCGCCAGCCCTGGTGGTCGAGCTCGTTGGAGAGCCCCGCGAGGTCGCAGATCACCCGTCCGGCGATCATCTGGCCCATGATGGGGGGCAGGTAGCTCATGGTCCCCAGTATGGAGTGGCTGCGGTCTCGCCTGCCGTCGGGGCCGGTGCCACCCTCGATGGGGATGGGCGGCTCGTCGGAATAGAGGACCCTGAGGCCGCGTATGCCGCGCTTGCGGCACTCCTTGCGCATCACGCGCGCTATGGGGTCCACGTCCGTCCTCTCTATGGTCGAGAAGCGCAGACGGCAGGGGTTGAGCTTGTTTGCCCCTCCCATGCTGGAGAGGAGGGGGATGCCCTCGTCCTGACACCAGCGGGCGATGGCCAGCTTCTGAGACACAGTGTCGATGGCGTCCACGACGTAGTCGGGGCGGGGGAGGGCGGCGAGCGCGTCGGTCAGGCCGTCCTTGCCCAGGAAGGCGTGGAGGGCCGTGACCTGGCAGTCGGGGTTGATGTCGCGCACGAGGTGCTCCATGACCTCGCTCTTGGGCTGGCCCAGCGTGTGCTGCCATGCCACGGCCTGCCGGTTGAGGTNACGCCCTGGCCGCCAAGCTCGAGCTCAAGGCCACCGAGGAGGACGTGCGCGCCGAGTTCGAGCGCGCCGGCGTGGACGACGTCGACGCCTCCGTCGCCGAGTTCACCAAGAGCGGCCAGATGCCCGCCATCCGCGAGTCCATCCGCCGCACCAAGGCCGTGAGGTGGCTGAGCGAGAACGCCACCGTCACCGAGGTCGACGAGATCGCCGAGGCCCGCGCCAAGAAGGACGAGGAGTCCGGCGAGTAGCAGCCGCCGCGGCGGGGGAGGGCAGGCTCGGAGTTGCCCCACGCCCCCTCCGCATTCGCGCGACCCACGACTAGTAGATGCGCTCCGGGGGTACCAACTCTCGGAGCGCATTCCTCTAGGTTAGGAGAGACATGATCAACCCCACCAACATCCCCCTCATCCCGTACGTGGTCGAGCAGACCCCGCGCGGCGAGCGCAGCTACGATATCTACTCGCGCCTGCTCAACGACCGCATCGTCTTCCTGGGCGAGGAGGTCACGCGCGACAGCGCCAACCTCGTGATCGCCCAGCTCCTCCACCTCGAGAGCCAGGACCCCGACAAGGACATCTCGCTCTACATCGACTCGCCCGGAGGCGACGTGTACGCTGGCCTGGGCATCCTCGACACCATGAACTTCATCAAGCCCGACGTGTCCACCATCTGCGTGGGCATGGCCGCCTCCATGGGCGCCGTGCTCCTCTCGGCCGGCGCCAAGGGCAAGCGCATGGCGCTGCCCAACTCCATGGTGCTCATCCACCAGCCCAGCTCGGGCGCCCAGGGCCAGCAGACGGACATTCAGATCGCGGCGGACGAGACCCGCTGGATCCGCAACCGCCTGAACGAGATCCTGTCCCAGAACACGGGCCAGCCCATCGAGAAGATCAACGCCGACACCGAGCGCGACAACTACATGCGCGCCGAGGAGGCACGCGAGTACGGCCTGGTGGACAAGGTCATCGCATCGCGCATGGAGCAGGCGGAGTAGCAAGCGGGCGCGACGCGCCCTTCGAGGAGAGGCCAGATGGCGATAGACAACAACCCACCCGAGATGCGCTGCTCGTTCTGCGGCAAGACCCGCAGCCAGGTGCGCAAGCTCGTCCAGGGGCCCAACGGGGTCTTCATCTGCGACGAGTGCGTCAGCGAGTGCGCCGACATCATGGCAGAGAACGACGAGGACTTCGTGCCCGAGGGCGACTTCGACCAGTTCGACCTCGCCCAGGGCCCCATACAGAATCTTCCGACCCCGCACGACATCTACGACGAGCTGTCGCAGTACGTGATGGGCCAGGAGGAGGCCAAGCGCGCGATGAGCGTGGCCGTCTACAACCACTACCGCCGCATCGTGTCCGGCGACGACGTGACGAGCGAGGACGAGGAGCGAGTGGAGCTCGCCAAGAGCAACATCCTGCTGTTGGGTCCCACCGGCACGGGCAAGACCCTGCTGGCGCAGACCCTGGCGCGCTTCCTCGAGGTGCCCTTCGCCATCGCCGACGCCACGACCCTCACCGAGGCCGGCTACGTGGGCGAGGACGTGGAGAACATCCTGCTCAAGCTCATCGCCGCCGCCGACGGCGACGTGGAGAGGGCCCAGCTGGGCATCGTCTACATCGACGAGATCGACAAGATCGCCCGCAAGGCCGAGAACCTCTCCATCACCCGAGACGTCTCCGGCGAGGGCGTGCAGCAGGCGCTGCTCAAGATCCTGGAGGGCACCATCGCCAGCGTGCCCCCGCAGGGAGGGCGCAAGCACCCCCAGCAGGAGCTCATCCACATCGACACCAGGAACATCCTCTTCATCTGCGGCGGCGCCTTCGTGGGCCTGGACAAGATCGTGGCCGACCGCATAGGCAAGAAGGGCATCGGGTTCAACGCCGAGCTCTCCCGGAAGACGGAGGAGAACCAGGACGAGCTCATGGCCGCGGTCATGCCCCAGGACCTGCACAAGTTTGGCATGATCCCGGAGTTCGTCGGCCGTATCCCCGTGATCACCTCAACCCACGAGCTCACCGAGGACGACCTGGTGCGCATCCTCACCGAGCCGCGCAACGCCATCGTGAAGCAGTACCGCCGCATGTTCCAGATCGAGGGCGTCGAGCTCGAGTTCGAGGACGCGGCCCTGCGCGAGATGGCACGGCAGGCCATAGAGCGCGGCACCGGCGCGCGCGGCCTGCGCGCGATTTGCGAGTCCACGCTGCAGCAGACGATGTTCGACCTGCCGAGCGACCTGGACATCACCAAGGTCGTCGTGACGCCCGAGTCGGTGGGCGGCGGCACGTTGCCTCGCGTCGTGCGCGAGGACGCAGGCAAGCACCGCGCGGTGTAGGACACGTGGTCCGCTCGCGCGCAAACCAGCCGTGGTCTGCGCGCGAGCTTGCGTTTTAGCAGGTATTTCTTGAGAGGCGCGCAAACCGGCTGTGGTCTGTGCGCCTCTCTCCCTTTTTGCGCCGCCGCGCGCCTAGCACGGGCTCGGCTGCCGTGCGTTTGCGCCGCCGCGCGCCTAGCTCAGTCCCAGCAGCTCCGTCGCGTTGGCGGCGCAGGCCTCGCGTACGTCTCGCCCGCGTATTCCCTCGAGTTGGTCCAGCGTCCGCTCGAGCGAAGCGGCTATATTGGCGGCCGAGAAGGACTTGCCCTCCGTGGGTGGGAGGTCCGTCTCGGTGAGGAGCCTGCCCTCGGGCAGCTGTCGGGCGTACTCGCGGCCGCGCCTGGTGGCGAGCATCATCTCGTTGACCGAGAACCAGCAGCCCGCCTTCACGGCGCGGTGCAGCTCGTCGCTGGTGCCGCTGAACCAGTGGAAGACGCAGGCGCAGCGCTCGAGGGCGCGCGTGCGCTCCAGGACGTCGAGCACCGTGCCGACGCACCTCACGGAGTGGATCGAGAGTACGCGCGGCCTGCCGTCCGGACCGGGCCCCGATGCGGCTGCGGCGCAGACGCGCTCGAGGGACGCGAGCTGGCGTGCCTCGCTTCCCAGGTCGACGTGGGCAGGCGAGAGGTCCATGCCTATCTCGCCCACGAAGCCCTCCCGGCTGGCGAGCCGTGCCGCCAGCGCGACGTCGGCGTCCGTCATGCGGCCGTCCGCCACCCACCAGGGATGCGCCCCCACGGCGAGACGGACGTTGGGGGCGTCTTTGAGCTCCTCGCGCGCCCGCAGGTAGCCCTCCGGAGTCACGCTGCAGGCGAGTATGGCCAGGCCGAGCCCCTCGGCCTCCGCGGCCACCTCGCGCGCGTTGGACATGAGGTCGAGGTGGCAGTGCATGTCTGCCAGCCGCCAGCCCACGCTAGCGCCAGCCCTGGTGGTCGAGCTCGTTGGAGAGCCCCGCGAGGTCGCAGATCACCCGTCCGGCGATCATCTGGCCCATGATGGGGGGCAGGTAGCTCATGGTCCCCAGTATGGAGTGGCTGCGGTCTCGCCTGCCGTCGGGGCCGGTGCCACCCTCGATGGGGATGGGCGGCTCGTCGGAATAGAGGACCCTGAGGCCGCGTATGCCGCGCTTGCGGCACTCCTTGCGCATCACGCGCGCTATGGGGTCCACGTCCGTCCTCTCTATGGTCGAGAAGCGCAGACGGCAGGGGTTGAGCTTGTTTGCCCCTCCCATGCTGGAGAGGAGGGGGATGCCCTCGTCCTGACACCAGCGGGCGATGGCCAGCTTCTGAGACACAGTGTCGATGGCGTCCACGACGTAGTCGGGGCGGGGGAGGGCGGCGAGCGCGTCGGTCAGGCCGTCCTTGCCCAGGAAGGCGTGGAGGGCCGTGACCTGGCAGTCGGGGTTGATGTCGCGCACGAGGTGCTCCATGACCTCGCTCTTGGGCTGGCCCAGCGTGTGCTGCCATGCCACGGCCTGCCGGTTGAGGTTGCTGGGGGCCACCACGTCGCGGTCCACCAGCACGAGGGAGCCCACGCCGCCTCGTGCGAGCGCCTCCGCGCAGTTGGAGCCCACGCCACCCAGCCCCAGCACCATGACGCGGCTCGCCTGCACGCGCGCCAGGGCCGCGTCGCCCATGACCAGCCTCAGGCGGTCGCTTGCGGTTTCGACCTCGGGCGCGACGCCGCTCTCGCTTTGCCGGGGCATGGGTGGGGCTCCCTTCTGCATGGCACGGGCTCCCTTCGCCTTGGGCCTCGTGTTTGCGTACCAGCCGATTGTAGGTGCCAGACGGAGCGCGTGGGCGCCAAAGGGACAGGCCAGAGCCCAAAGGTGAGCATTTTGGGCGATAAAAAAACTGGCAATGTTCCGCAAAGTCAAGAAGATATAGGCGGACGGCATCTTGACCAAGAATTTAATCTGATTCGTCTGCACTGTCTACGTCTGTATATGCATTGTTGTTCAAACAAGTTAGCGTTCGACGAACGGCAGCTCGTCAAAGGAAAACCACAAAACAATATAATTTTGTTCTGTGCGATGTACGTGCGGGTGGCTTCGGCAAGTTGACCTGAGACGAGTCGCGTCGCACGGGACCTGTAGGCAAGGAAGTACAAGAAAGGCGAAGGAGGTAAGCGATGGTAGGCATCATTTTGGCAAGCCACGGCGGGCTCTGCACGGGCATCAAGGAGTCGGGACAGATGATCTTTGGTCCCCAGGAGAGCGTCGAGGCGGTCGCCCTGACCCCCGACATGGGGCCGGACGACTATCACGCCAAGCTGCTCGAAGCGGTCGCTAAGCTCGAAGACCAGGACCACGTCCTGTTCCTGGTCGACCTCTGGGGAGGCACTCCCTTCAACCAGACCTCGCGTCTGCTTGAGGAGGAGGGCAAGGAGGATTGGGTCGCGGTGACCGGCCTCAGCCTGCCCATGCTNCCGCGCTCTGCGTCATCCCCGCCGAGGCCGTGACCAACGCCCTCAACGCCATGCCCGCATGGCTGTCCGGCGGCATGGCCGTCGGCGGCGGCATGGTCGCCGCCGTGGGCTACGCCATGGTCATCAACATGATGGCCACCAAGGAGGTCTGGCCCTTCTTCGCCCTGGGCTTCGTCCTCGCCGCCATCAGCCAGCTCACGCTCATCGCCCTCGGCGCCATCGGCGTCTCCCTCGCCCTGATCTACCTCGGCCTCAAGGAGCTTGCCACCCAGGGTGGCGGTGCCGGCGGCTCGGGCGACCCTCTCGGCGACATCCTGAACAACTACTAGGCCCCAAGGGAGTGTGAAGACAAATGGCAGAAGAGAAGATCACGCTCAGCGCCAAAGACCGCAAGGCGGTCGCGTGGCGCCACCAGTTCCTCCAGGGCTCCTGGAACTACGAGCGCATGCAGAACGGCGGATGGTGCTACTCCATCATCCCGGCCATCAAGGCCCTGTATCCCAACAAGGATGACCAGGTCGCAGCCCTCAAGCGCCACCTGGAGTTCTATAACACCCACCCGTACGTCTCCTCCCCGGTCATGGGCGTCACCCTGGCGCTCGAGGAGGGCCGCGCCAACGGCGACCCCATCGACGACGCCACCGTCCAGGGCGTCAAGGTCGGCATGATGGGACCGCTGGCCGGCGTCGGCGACCCCGTGTTCTGGTTCACCGTGCGCCCCATCCTGGGTGCCCTCGGTGCCTCCCTGGCGCTCTCGGGCAACATCCTGGGACCCATCCTGTTCTTCGTCCTCTGGAACGTCATCCGCCTCGCGTTCGAGTACTACACGCAGGAGTTCGGCTACAAGGCCGGTGCCTCCATCGCGCAGGACCTCTCGGGTGGCATGCTGGGCAAGATCACCGAGGGCGCTTCCATCCTCGGCATGTTCATCATCGGCTCGCTGGTCGAGCGCTGGGTGTCCATCTCGTTCACCCCGATCGTCTCGAAGATCCCGCAGCAGGCCGGCGCCTACATCGACTGGGCCAACCTGCCCGCCGGCGCCGAGGGCGTCAAGACCGCCCTCCTGCAGTACAGCGCCCTGGGCGTCAACGGCCTTGACGCGACCAAGGTGACCACCCTCCAGCAGAACCTCGACCAGCTCATCCCCGGCCTCGCCGCCGTGCTGCTGACCCTGCTCTGCTGCAAGCTGCTGAAGAAGAACGTCTCGCCCATCGCGATCATCCTCGCGCTGTTCGCCTTCGGCATCGTCGGCCGCGTCTGCGGCTTCATGTAGGAAGCACGCCCGCGACGGCGGGCGTGACGCTCGACGCGAGGGGCCGCGCCTAGTAGGCTGTGGGAGGCAGGGAGCCTTCCCAGCCGAGGGGCGGGCCCCTCTTGCTTGGCACCGGAACGCATCGGGACGCCCATCGCAGCGGGCGTCTTGTTGGCACTGGAACGCATGGTTTGGCGGACGCCCCGGGTGCCGCCACGAATAGACCCCGACCGATCGGAGCCCGAAGATGGCGCAATCGCAGAACAGCAGCGTGGACCTCGCCGTGCGCGCGACCTCCTACCATGGGCTCGCCACCTACGGGAACCTCATGGTGGGCAACAAGGCGATCGAGTTCTACAACGAAAAGAACGCCGAGGACTACGTCCAGATTCCCTGGGGCGAGGTGGACCACGTCGCCGCGTCTGTGATGCTGGGCGGCAGGTGGATCTCGCGCTTCGCGGTGTTCACGAAGACGAACGGCAGTTTCTCGTTCTCCACGAGGGACAACAAGGCNTGCAGCCCGCGGAGGCCGTCGCGGCCGCGCCGACTCCCGCAGCCGCCCCCATGGGCGCCATCCCCGAGGGGACGGTCCTGGGCGACGGCCACATCAAGTTCGTGCTCGTGCGCGTCGACACCCGCCTGCTCCACGGCCAGGTCGCCACGACCTGGACCAAGATGACCGGTCCCGACCGCATCATCGTGGTATCCGACGACGTCTCGAAGGACCAGCTCCGCAAGACGATGATCGTCCAGGCGGCGCCTCCGGGAGTCAAGGTGCACGTCGTTCCCGTCCAGAAGATCATCGACGTCGCCAAGGACCCGCGCTTCGGCGCCACCAAGGCGATGCTCCTCTTCGAGACCCCGCAGGACCTGCTCCGCGCGGTCGAGGGCGGCGTCGACATCAAGAAGGTCAACCTCGGCTCCATGGCCCACTCGGTGGGCAAGGTCGTCGTGACCAACGCCATCGCCATGGGCGAGGACGACGTCGAGACGCTCGAGAAGCTCGCCGGCCACGGCATCGAGTTCGACGTGCGCAAGGTGCCCGCCGATTCCGCCGAGCCCTTTGACGCCATCATGAAGAAGGCAAAGTCCGAGCTTGCCGCCCAGACCAAGTAAGAAGGAGGGAATATGTCGCCAATCACGATCCTGCTCGTCGTCATCGTCGCGTTCTTCGCGGGCATGGAAGGCATCCTCGACCAGTGGCAGTTCCACCAGCCGCTCGTCGCCTGCACCCTTATCGGAATCGTCACGGGATATCCCACCGAGGGCATCCTCCTGGGCGGCTCGCTCCAGATGATCGCCCTTGGCTGGGCCAACATCGGCGCCGCCGTCGCGCCTGACGCGGCCCTGGCCTCCGTCGCCTCCGCCATCATCATGGTGCTCGCCCTCTCGGGCGGCAGCGCCGACTCCACCACGGCCGTCAACGCCTCCATCGCGCTGGCCATCCCCCNGCGGCGTGCGTGACGGCATGCCGGGCGAGTGGCGCGTGCGCCAGGCCGCACGCGACGGCGCCCCAACTGTCGCGATGCCAACTGTTGGCTGTGTGAAGCCCCAGGCAGGAGCATCTGCCGACAGCCTGCCCTGCGCTATACTGCCTGCGCATATGACTAAGAGCCCGCGCCTCGCGCTTGCGGGCGCAGGCGAGAAGGAGAGACACGTGGCAACCATCAGCACCGCAGACTTCAAGAACGGCATGGGCCTCAAGATCAACGGCAAGTACTACACCCTCGTCGAGTTCCAGCACGTCAAGCCCGGCAAGGGCGGCGCCTTCGTCCGCTACACCATCAAGGACCTCAAGAGCGGCAAGACCATCAACAACCAGACGGTCAACGCCGGCACCAAGTTCGAGAGCGTCCAGCTCATCACCCGCGAGATGCAGTACCTCTACAACGACGGCGTCGCCTACGTCTTCATGGACAACGAGTCGTACGAGCAGATCCCCGTCGACCCCTCCTACATCGGCGACAACGCCCAGTGGCTCAAGGAGAACGACACCTGCCAGCTCCTCTACGCCGACACCGAGCTCCTGGGCGTGAACCCGCCCATGTTCATCGAGGTCGAGATCACCGAGACCGACCCCGGCTTCAAGGGCGACACCGTCCAGGGCGGCACCAAGCCCGCCACCATCGAGACCGGCGCAACCATCCAGGTCCCCATGTACCTAAACCAGGGCGAGGTCATCAAGGTCGACACCCGCGACGGCAAGTTCGTCTCGCGCGTCTAGCGCCCCCAGGCATGCCCCCTTCGGGACCCGCGTGCGAGCGGCACGTGGGTCCCGCGCTTTAGGGCCGGGACCGCGCGTTGGCTTCCATGTTCGGCATGCCCGTGTCCGACCGGGCACCCGTCCTGCCCGCGCGAACGGCGTGCCGGCGTCGTGTCCCCGCGGCGGCTTCGTGGGCGACGGCACCCGGCCATGCCCAACGTCTATACTGGTCCCGTGAGCGTCGCAAACGGATTCGACGGAGCGTCCCTCCCGAAAGGACTTCCCATGGCAGACAGCGAACTCTTCATCTCCGGAATCGGCATCTCGCGGAACGTCGTCTCGACCATCGTCACCCTGGCGGCCGAAAAGGTCGAGGGCGTCGTGCGCGTGGGCGGCAACGACATCGCCTCCAGCCTGGTCTCCGTCTTCACCCGCAGCAGCGTTCCCGCGGCGCAGGCCGTCGAGTCCAGCGTCGAGGACGACGAGCTCAGGGTCTCCGTCCACCTGGCCGTCTTCTACGGGTACCCCTTCACCCAGCTCGCCGCCGCCGTTCGCGAGGCCGTCGCCGCCGCCATCACCGAGCAGGTCGGCGTCCAGGTCGCGGCGGTCGACGTCTGCATCGACAGCCTCGTATTTCCCAAGGAGTAGCGTTGTCCAACATGCACTTCGGTCCGCGCACCACTGCGCGCAGCCAGGCCCTGCAGCTTCTGTTCCAGGCCGAGGCCACTGGCCGCACGGTCTATGAGGTCCTCGAGGGCGACTACTCGCTCTCGGACGGCCCCCTCGACCCCTTCGGCGAGCGCCTCGCGCGCGGGGCGGACGACATGCGCTCCGACCTCGACGCCGTCATCGACGCGACCTCCTCCAACTGGAGGCTCTCGCGCATGCCCGCCGTCGACCGCAACCTCCTGCGCATCGCCCTGTACGAGATGCTCGAGGTCGACGAGGTCGCGACCGCCGTGGCAATCGACGAGTCCGTCGAGCTGGCGAAGGCCTACGGCACCGACGAGTCCTCGCGCTTCGTGAACGGCCTTCTCGGCCGCGTCGCCTCTCGCATGGAGGCGGGTCGCGACGTGGTCGCGGACGCCCATGAGGAACTCTCCCGCCGCGCGGAGGAGGAACGCCGGCATGCCGAGGCGGCAGACGCCGAGCTCGTGGAGGCTGGAGAGGCGGAGGACGAGGGTGGCCCCGACCGGGCCGACTCCGGCGAGGCCGATGCCCGGCCAGGCGAGAACGGCGTCAACTCCGGGGCTGCGGCTGAGCCCCAGCCGGAGGCTCCTGCGGAGTCCGAGGTCCCCGAACCCCAGACCGTCGAGGCAGAGTAGGCCATGGCGAAGCCGGACACCTCCGCGTACGAGTCCTTCGAGGACATCAGCGGACGCCTCGACCAGATCATAGACCTGGTCCGTGACAAGGAGACCTCCCTCGAGCGCTCGCTCGACCTCTTCGACGAGGCCATAGCCCTGGGCTCCAAGGCGGTGGACCTGGTCGACGCGACGGACTTCTCCGCGCGCGAGCAGGCCCAGCTTGCCGATTCCCACGCGCCCCAGGCGGCGGGTGACGGGCAGGCAGAGCCGACCACCAGCGGGGACTAGCATGGGCCGGGGCCGTCGCCGCCTTGACCAGCTCCTGGTGGAGAGGGGCCTCTTCTCCAACGCGCAGGACGCCCTGCGCTCCATCCTCGCGGGCGACGTCAGCACCAGCGACCGGAGGCTCGACCATGCCGGCGAGCTCCTCGCGCCCGACGCGCCCCTCCACGTGAGGGGTCACATCGCCTACGTGGGCCGCGGCGGCCTCAAGCTCGAGCGCGGCCTCGACGCCTTCGGGGTCGACCCAACCGGGCTCGCCTGCCTGGACGTGGGCTGCTCGACCGGTGGCTTCACCGACTGCCTGCTCAAGCGCGGCGCCGCGAGCGTGCTCTCCGTGGACGTGGGCTACGCGCAGTTCGACTGGACGCTGCGCCAGGACCCCCGCGTCACCCTCCTCGAGCGCACCAACATCGTGGACGTCCCCTCGCCCGAGCGCGCGGGGCGTGTCGACCTCGCGGTCTGTGACGTCTCGTTCACCTCAGTCACGACCGTGCTGCCCGCCGTGTGCGAGCTCCTCTCGCCCGAGGGC
>NZ_LT635494.1:502772-505655 GCF_900120385.1 Olsenella phocaeensis
CCAGGTCATCGTCGTGACCCACCTGGCGCAGGTGGCGGTCATGGCGGAGCGCCACTACCTGGTGTCGAAGAGCGAGGGCGCGCTCCCGCAGACCACGATCCGCCCCATCGAGGGGGAGGAGCGCGTCGTCGAGGTCGCCCGCATGCTCTCGGGCGACGCGAGCGAGGCGTCCCTCGCCCACGCCCGGCAGATGCTCGAGGCCGCGGCCGCGGGGCGGGCCCGTTAGCCGCAGCCCCTCTCGCCTGCGTTCGCGCTTTGTGAAAAATCCTCCATAGGCCCGACGGGCGTACCACCCGTCGTACAATCGAGTCCCGTGGATAAGTCACATCGACTCGTTGCGGGAGGCCCAATCTTATGACCAAGCACATATTCGTCACCGGTGGCGTCGTCTCTTCCCTGGGGAAGGGCATCTGCGCCGCCTCTCTGGGAAGGCTCCTCAAGGCCAGGGGCTACAAGGTCATGATGCAGAAGGCCGACCCCTACCTCAACGTCGACCCGGGCACCATGAGCCCCTTCCAGCACGGCGAGGTCTTCGTCACCGAGGACGGCAAGGAGACCGACCTCGACCTGGGCCACTACGAGCGCTTCATCGACGAGAACCTCACCCGCGAGTCCAACTTCACCACCGGCGCCATCTACCAGTCGCTCATCTCGCGCGAGAGGGCCGGGGACTTCCTGGGCGGCACCGTGCAGGTCGTCCCCCACGTCACCAACGCCATCAAGGAGCGCTTCCTGCGCGTCGAGGAGCAGACCTCTGCCGACGTGGTGATCACCGAGCTCGGCGGCACCATCGGCGACATCGAGGGCCAGCCCTTCGTCGAGGCCATCAGGGAGTTCCGCAAGGAGAAGGGCGTGGGCAACTGCGTCGTGATCCACGTGAGCCTGGTGCCCTACATCGCCGCGGCCCACGAGGTCAAGACCAAGCCCACGCAGCACTCCGTGAAGGAGCTGCGCTCCATGGGCATCCAGCCCGACTTCATCGTCTGCCGCTCCGACCACGAGGTCGACGCCTCCATCCGCGCCAAGATCGCGAGCTTCTGCGACGTCGCCGAGGACTGCGTCTTCGAGAACTCCGACTGCCCCTCGATCTACGACGTGCCGGCGCACCTCGCCGAGCAGGACTTCGACCTCAAGGTGCTCGAGCGCCTGGGCCTCGAGCCCCGCGAGCGCGACCTGGCCGACTGGGGCCGCTTCACCGACGCCATGCACGAGGCCAACCGCCGCGAGGGCGTCGTCACCGTCAAGGTCGTGGGCAAATACACCCAGCTGCCCGACGCCTACCTCTCCATCATCGAGGCCCTTCACCACTCGGGCGTCTTCTATGGGCGTCACGTGCGGATCGACCTGGTGGACGGCGAGGAGCTCGACGAGTCCAACGCGGACGAGGTCCTGGGCGGCGCCGACGGCATCCTGGTCCCCGGCGGCTTCGGCCTGCGCGGCATAGAGGGCAAGATCCTCTCGGCCCACCGCGCCCGCACGCAGCTCGTCCCCTACCTGGGCGTGTGCCTGGGCCTACAGGTGGCGGTCTGCGAGTTCGCGCGCAGCGTCTGCGGCATGCCTGGGGCGACCTCGACCGAGTTCGTCCCCGACGCCGAGTATCCCGTGATCGACCTCATGCCCGACCAGGAGGACGTGACCGAGAAGGGCGGCACCATGCGTCTGGGTGCCTATCCCTGCAAGCTGGGCGAGGGGAGCCTCGCCCGCGAGGCCTACGGGGAGGAGCTCGTCTACGAGCGCCATCGCCACCGCTTCGAGGTCAACAACGCCTATCGCGCCAGGCTCGAGGCGGCCGGCCTTCGCCTGAGCGGGCTCTCGCCCGACGAGCGCCTGGTCGAGATGGTCGAGCTCCCCGAGGACGTGCACCCCTGGTTCGTGGCGACCCAGGCTCACCCCGAGTTCAAGAGCCGCCCGACCAGCCCGGCACCGCTCTTCCGCGAGTTCGTGCGTGCCGCGATCGCCCACCACGAGGGCTGCGGCCGTCTTGCCGTCGAACCCCTGCACGCAGGGGCCAAGGAGGCGTAGCTTGGCCGCGAGCCTCGACAGGGCCTGCCGGGACTACCTTGCCTACCTTGCCATCGAGCGAGGCAGCTCACGCAACACGATCCAGTCCTACGGGCGCGACCTCGACCGCTACCTGGCCTTCCTGGCCAAGCGCGGCGTGGTCGCGCCCGACGACGTGACGAGGGAGGACGCGGAGGCGCACGTGAGGGAGCTCCACGAGATGGGACTCGCCTCCTCCTCGGTGCAGAGGGCGGCCTCGGCCATGAAGGGCTTCCATCGCTTCATGGTGGCCGAGCAGATCTGCGAGAANAGGGCGTGACGAGCGCGCGGGAGTCCTACGCGCAGGCTCTCAGGGACGCCCGCGCCGCGAAGGCGGAGCTCGAGCGCGTGGTCGAGATGAGCCGCTCCGCGGAGGAGCGCGTGGACGAGGCCTCCTTCGTCCTCAGGCGCATAGACGAGGTGGGGCCCGCGGAGGGGGAGCTCGAGGAGCTCGAGCAGCAGCTCCCCATGGCGGAGCACTCGGAGTCCCTGCTCAGGGCGGCCGGAGGGGCGCACGAGTCCATCCTGGGGGACGAGGGCGTCTCTGACGCGCTCGCCTCCGCGGTGTCCGAGCTCAGGGACGCGGCGGCCTACGACGAGCGGCTCGAGGGCTTTGCCTCCCGGCTCGAGTCCAGCCTCATCGACGTGGAGGACGTGGCCTCGGAGCTCAGGCGCTACCGCGACTCCCTCGACTTCGACCAGGACTCGCTCGAGCGCATGCAGGCGCGGATGTCCCAGCTCCAGGGGCTCCTGCGCAGCTACGGCCCGCGCATGGAGGACGTCCTCGAGCGGCGCCGCAAGGCCGCGGAGCTCGTGGACGCGGCCCGCGACGGCAGCGGGCTC
>NZ_LT635494.1:506525-512901 GCF_900120385.1 Olsenella phocaeensis
GCCTGGGCAGCATGTCCTTCGGCCAGTCGCTGGCCGTGCCTCTGGTCCAGATGGTCAAGGCGGTGGGGGCCCTCGCCGACGGGGGCACCCTCCACGCCCCCCACTTCCTCGTGAGCAAGGGCGGCCAGGAGGCGGAGTGGGGGCCCGCGGGGCAGGCCGTCTCGGCCGAGACGGCCTCCGCGGTGACCGACATGATGCGCACCGTGGTCCAGGAGGGGACCGCCGTCCACGCCCAGGTCGAGGGTTACGACGTGGCCGGCAAGACCGGCACCGGCGAGCAGGCGGGCGAGACGGGCGGCTACATCGACTACAGCTACGTGAGCTCGCTCATCGGCTTCGCGCCCGCCTCCGACGCGAAGGTCCTGGTGTACGTGGGTCTCAACGGAACTCCATATCTGGCCTCCGCCTCGGCGGCCCCGCTGTTCTCTACTATCATGGGAGAGGCGCTTTCGGACCTGGGCGTCGCACCCACCAACTAGGTGGCACATCTGCCCTATGGAGGAGTGACGCATGCTCGAACTTCTGGTTGACGACGTCGTTCGCGCGACGGGTGCCAAGGCGCTCGTCGCGGTCCCNCGGCGCGGGCCCTCGCCAGCTACCTCGAGGAATGGCGGCCCCTGCTCGCCGTGCACGGCCGGCCGGGACTGGCCGTGTTCCTGAGCCAGAGGGGGAGCCGCATCACGCGCCAGGCGGTGCACGCGCTCGTCGAGCGCTACGGCCGCATGGTGGGGATCGAGGGACTCCACCCCCACACGCTGAGGCACAGCTACGCGACGCACCTGCTCGAGGGGGGCATGGACCTGAGGATGGTCCAGGAGCTCCTGGGGCACGCGTCGGTCTCGACCACCCAGCTCTACACGCACGTCGACCGCACCCACGTGCGCATGGCCTACCTCCAGGCCCATCCGAGGGCCGGCCTGCGGGAGGGGTAGTCGCGCTGGAGCGCCTGGCAGGGGGGTGGCGTCGGGGCATGCGCTGCGCGGTGAGGCAGGTTTGTCGGTGGTTCCCCTCCCCAGAAGTGCCGACAAGCGGGCTGTTCTGGCCATAAGCGTGTCATTGCCGGCCGTTTGTCGGTGGTTCCCCTCTCCAAAAGTGCCGACAAGCGAGAGGGTCTGCCTTCTTGCCTGCCTTCCTGCTTGTGCCGCGGCTCCGGCACCGCCCAGCCCCTACACCGCCCGGCCTCTGTCCGCACTCCACCCCACACCTCGTCCCACCGAGGCCGCAGGCTTCTCTCGTCTGAGAAAAACACCCTATCTGACCTGCGAAGATGCATTCTACCAGCAGATTCACAGGTCCTACACAACTTGCCATGCGAACTTGTGCCCAGAACGGGCGTTCCCACGACATGTGGGGCATGGCCCAGACTCCGGGTCCGCTCAGCCCAAAATGTGGTGCCTTCGGTGTACCAAAGTGGAGGGAAGTGTTGCGAAAGGGGGCGGATGGCCTATTATTAGTCTCACGTTTTCGAGGGGGGACTCCCTGCGAGCAGAGAGGGGAGGGGGACATGTACCTGACTGGCAGCTACCAGCACAACCTGGATGCCAAGTCTCGTGTCACGCTTCCCGCCCCGTTCCGCAAGCAGTTCGAGGAGCAGGTGTGCCTCGTCCCCGTCGGAGACGCGATCTATGGCTTCACCCCCCAGAGCCACCAGGCGTGGATCGAGAGCTTCTTCCCCGACGGGTTCGACCCGCGCAGCAGGAGGGACGACAAGCTCCGCAGGGCGCTCTCGTCGAAGACCGTCACGGTCGACGTCGACTCCGCAGGACGCGTGGCGCTCGGCAAGATCGGCGCCGGGTGCCTCGAGAAGTGCGGCATCGAGCGCGAGGTCGTGATCGTTGGCAACATCGACCACCTCGAGATCTGGGACGCGTCCCGCTTCGGCCAGGAGATGGACGAGCTCGACGAGGACCTCGACGCGCTCATGTTCCGCGACTAGGCGCAGGCGGGGAGGGCGAGCCACTTGACAGGCGAATATCGGCACGTGCCCGTGATGCTCGAGGAGGTCATCCGCGAGCTGGACCCCAAGCCAGGCGAGGTCGTCTGCGACTGCACCCTGGGGGGCGCCGGCCACTCCGTGGAGTTGGCCCGGCTCGTCCAGCCCGACGGCCTCTCGATCGGCATCGACCAGGACGACATGGCCCTCGCCGCGGCCACCGAGCGCTTCGAGCGCGAGGTCCCCGACGCGGACCGGCGCTTCCTCAAGGGGAACTTCGGCCAGCTCGACGAGCTTTTGGTCGAGGCGGAGGTTCCCGGGGTCGACTGCTTCCTCTTCGACATCGGGGTATCGTCACCCCAGCTCGACATCCCAGAGAGGGGCTTCTCGTACCATGAGGACGCCCCGCTAGACATGCGCATGGACCCGGGCAACAACACCCAAACCGCAGCAGAGGTCATAAACAACTACACCGAAGCAGACCTCGCCCGGGTTCTCCGCGTATATGGGGACGAGAGGTTCGCCGCGCGCATCGCGCGGCAGGTCGTCCGCACGAGGGAGAAGGCGCCCATCCTCACCACCCTCCAGCTCGTAGAGGTGGTCAAGGCCGCGATTCCCGCGGCGGGGAGGCGCCACGGGGGACATCCGGCGCGCAAGACCTTCCAGGCCCTGCGCATCGAGGTGAACCACGAGCTGGACGTCCTGGACCAGGGCCTTAGGGCCGCCGTCCGCTGGGCGAATCCGGGTGGCAGGATCTGCGTGATCTCGTACCACTCCCTCGAGGACCGCGTCGTGAAGCACGCCTTCGCGGAGCTCTCGCAGGGGTGCACATGTCCGCCGGAGCTTCCGGTGTGCGTGTGCGGTCACGTGCCGATACTCGAGGTCAGGACCAGGAAGCCCCTCGTGGCGAGCGAGGGGGAGATCGAGCGCAACCCGCGGTCGCGGAGCGCGCTCATGCGCGTGGCGGTCAAGCTCGACGCCTAGCGCCCGAAGGCAACACCGGCCCTAGGGCCGCTTGCATGGCACCACCGTGGCACGACGCAGCAGCACGTAGCACCAACGCAGCAGAATCGCAGCTCAGACGCAGCACAAACGCACGAGCGGGCGGAGGCGGGCCGCAAGGCCCGCCGACTCCGCGTCAGAAAAAGGGGTAGGGCATGAGGTACGCAGGGTCCGAGGCATACAGCCTCGACGCCAACGAGGGGAGGCGCCGCCTCGACGAGCGCGGCCACGCGCCCTTCGAGGTCGTCGAAGGCGGCGGCCTGGACGCCCGCGCGCGTCGCGGCGTCTCGAGCCAGTTCGTCGCGGCCTTCCGCGTCACCCTCTGCCTCATCGCGGCCGTCTTCGTCCTGGGGGGCAGCAGGGTCCTCATCTCCACCGCGACCGTCCGCGTCCTCGAGGCCAACTCGGGCATCTCCCAGAGCATCGAGGAGGCCAAGGTCGCCAACGAGAACCTCCAGATCGTGCGCTCGTCGCTCTGCCGCTCCTCTCGCATAGACCGCATCGCCACCCAGAACTACGGCATGGTCTTCGCCACCAGCACCGACACCATCCAGGTGGACGACCAGAACCAGAACCAGGGCCAGGACGCCTCGCAGCAGGAGGGCGAGCCTTCTGCAGATGATGCGCAGCACTCGGACGAGGCGGGGTCGGCTGCCGCGGAGTCCTAGACTCTTCACCGTGGGCAGACGCAACGAACAGAGCCGCCTGGTGCGGATGGGAGCGAGAGGCGCCTCGTACGACGTGGCGTCCCGGCGCGGTAGGAACGACGGCTTCGGGCCCGACGACGGCTTCGAGGGCGTCGCCCGCCCCTTGTTCGTGGTGCTCGCCGCCCTCGTCGCGGTGGTCGTCCTGCGCCTCGTCTGGCTGCAGGTCATACAGGGTCCCAGCCTCGCGGCCTCCGCCGCAGCCCAGCGCACCAACGTGGTGGCGGTGCACGCGCGCCGCGGCACCATCTACGACCGTGACGGCAACGTCCTGGCCATGAGCCAGGCCTGCAAGACCATCTACTGCAACCCCCAGAAGGTCAACGACCCCAATGGGGCGGCCCGCATCCTGGCCGAGAAGCTGGGGGGCAAGGCAAGCAGCTACCTCGCGACGCTCAGGGGCGACTCCAGCTTCTCCTACGTGCGCCGCCAGGTCGACACGGACAAGGCCAAGGAGGTCGAGGACAGCCTCAGGGACGCCAAGGCGAACGGCATCTACTTCCTCGACGACGTCAAGCGCGTCTACCCCTACGGCGCCGTGGGCAGCCAGGTCCTGGGCATCGTGGGCACGGACGGGGACGGCCTCTCGGGCCTGGAGCTCTATTACGACGACGTGCTCAAGGGCACGGACGGCGAGCTCGTCTTCGAGACCGGCTCCAAGGGCACGCCCATAGCCGGCACGTCCGCCCAGGCCTCCACCGCCCAGGACGGCACCGACATCGTCATCTCTCTGGACATCGACGTGCAGGAGGCGGCGGAGAGGACCATCGCCAAGGGCACGGAGGACTTCGACGCGGAATCCGGCTCCGTCATGGTGACGGACCCCAAGACGGGCCAGATCATCGCGGCCTGCTCGACGCCCCTCTACGACGTGACGGACACCTCCAAGATCGAGGAGGGCGCCACGAGCCTCAAGCCCGTCTCGTCCTCCTTCGAGCCCGGCTCCATATTCAAGCTCCTCACGACCGCGATCGGCATCGACGACGGGCTCATGGGCACCGAGACCACCTACGACGTCCCCGCCTACCTCAAGGTAGGGGACGACTACGTGAGCGACGACGACGGACGCGACTACGGCATGGACATGAGCGTCCGCGAGATTCTGCGCCGCTCCTCCAACGCCGGGGCCGCCCTCCTCGCCCAGAACGTGATCGGGGCGGAGCGCTTCTCGGAGGGCATAGCCCGCTTCGGCATCGGCAGCTACACCGGCATCGACTTCCCGGGGGAGGTCCCCGGCCTGGTCAAGACCCTCGACCAGTACGACGGGGCGAGCCTGGGCAGCATGTCCTTCGGCCAGTCGCTGGNCCCGCCTGCACGGCTACATAGGCGCCTACGCCGCCGCAAAGGGCCCCGACCTCCTCGTCCTCGTGGGCGGCGAGGCCGCGGCGCAGATGGCCGAGGCGGCACGCACAATGGGCTTCTCCGAGGACCGCCTCGAGCTGGTCCCCACGGCCGAGGAGGCCGTGCGCATCATCGGTCCCGTCCTGGGGGAGGGCGACCTGGTCCTCGCAAAGGGATCTCGCTCCGTCGGGCTGGACCGCTTCGTCAAGGGGGTGCTTGCCTGATGCTTGGCAACCCGAGCTATCCCACCTATCAGGTGTTCCTCGCCGTGGGCATCGCCGCCCTGGTGACGGGCCTGCTCCTGCCGCCCTTCATTCGCCTCATGCGCCACGAGGGCGTGGGCCAGCAGGTGAGGGCCGACGGGCCGCAGCGCCACCTGCAGAAGCAGGGCACGCCCACGATGGGCGGGGCCGTCATCCTGGTGGGGACGGTGCTCACCTGCGCCCTGCAGGCCTCCTGGACCATCGACCTGGTCATGGCCGTCCTGGCGACCCTCGCCGCCGCGGCCATCGGGCTCCTCGACGACATCGAGAGCGTGGCGCACGGCCGCTCCCTGGGGCTCACCCCGCGCCAGAAGATGCTGGGGCTGGGCGTCATCTCGGTCGCCTTCTGCCTCGTGGGCGTCAACCTGGGCGGCGTGGCCCCCTGGGTGGAGTTCCCGGGTGGGGGCTCGGTCAACCTGGGCGTCCTCACCACGGTGATCACCCTCAGGTCGGGCTTCCTCCTCCAGATTCCCTGGCTCTACGTCCTCTTCGTCTTCCTGCTCTTCGCGGGGCTCTCCAACGCCGTCAACCTCACCGACGGCCTGGACGGCCTGGCGGGCGGCTGCATCGCCGTGGTCATGCTGGCCATGGCCATGGTCGCCTTCCGCTACGACGAGATAAACCTCTCGGTCTTCGCCGGCTCCATCGCCGGGGCCTGCATAGGCTTCCTCTGGCACAACTGCCACCCCGCCTCGATCTTCATGGGCGACACGGGCTCGCTCGCGCTGGGGGCCGCCCTCGCCGCCCTCGCCGTGCTCACCAAGACCGAGGTCACCTCGCTGGTCATGGGCGGCCTCTTCGTGATCGAGGCGCTCTCGGTCATCGGCCAGGTGCTGAGCTTCCGCCTCCTGCACCGGCGCATCTTCCTCATGGCGCCCATCCACCACCACTTCGAGAAGAAGGGCTGGGCGGAGGACACCGTGGTCATCCGCTTCTGGATCGTCTCGGCCGCCTTCGCGGCGCTCGGGTTCGCTCTCTACTTCCAGCTGGGCTAGGAGGCTCGAATGCAGACGGGCAAGGGGGGGCGCCTGGGCGACGTCCTGGTGCTGGGCATGGGCAAGACGGGCGTCGACGTGGCGCTCTACCTCGCGTCGCTGGGCGAGGCCCGCGTCTCCTCCGTCACGCTCTACGGC
>NZ_LT635494.1:514020-515200 GCF_900120385.1 Olsenella phocaeensis
CCTGCGTCCCGGAGCCGCATACGCCGGTCGAGGCCAGGGAGGCCGGGACCAAGGCGCGCGCCCTCGCAGGGAGGCCGCGGACGAGGGCCTCATCATGGGCGTCCCCGCGCGCTTCATGGGGCCGCGCCTGGTGTTCGTGGCCTGCGTCCTTGGACTCGTCGCCTTCGGCCTGGTCATGGTCTTCTCGTCCTCGTCCATCCTCAACCTCATATCCGACGACGCGGGCAACAACCCCGCCTACTACCTGACCAGGCAGGCGGGCTTCGCTCTCGTGGGAGTCGTGGGCGCGTACGCCCTCTACCGCATCGACTACCACGCGCTGACGCACCGGATCGGCCCCGCCATCTGGGCGGGCACCGTGCTGGCGCTCCTCCTGATCTTTCTGCCCGTCGCGGGCCAGGACGCCTATGGCGCCACGCGCTGGATCGCCGTGGGGCCCCTGCACTTCCAGCCCTCGGAGTTCGCCAAGATCACGGTGGTGCTCGCCGCCGCGGAGCTCCTGGACGAGTTCCGTCGCACGGGCGGCAGCTTCGAGCCGGGCTTCCTGGCCAGGGCGGCGGTGGTCCTGGGCGTGCCCCTGCTGCTCATCGTGCTCCAGCCCGACAAGGGCAGCACCATGGTCTGCGCCGTGACCGTCCTGGTCATGGCCTACCTCGCGGGCATCGACTGGAGGTTCTGCGCCGGTGCCGTCGCCCTGGGCTTCCTGGGCTTCCTGCTCCTCTCGCTCAAGGACGGCTACTCCCGCGCGCGCATCCTCACCATGCTCGACCCCTGGCGCGACCCCTATGGGGACGGCTACCAGCTCATCCAGGGCTTCTATGCCTTCGGCTCGGGCGGGCTCTTCGGCGTGGGCATAGGCATGGGGCGCGCCAAGTACTCCTACCTGCCCTTCCCCTACAACGACTTCATCTTCGCCATGGTGGGCGAGGAGTGCGGGCTCCTGGGCGCCCTGGGGCTCGTGGCGGCCTTCGGCCTCCTGCTCTGGTGCGGCTACCGCATCGCGCGCTACGCCCCCGACCTCACCGGCCGGCTCGTCGCCGCCGGCTGCTCGACCCTCATCTTCGCGCAGATGCTGCTCAACGTGAGCGGCGTCGTGGGGGCCTTCCCGCTCTCGGGCAAGCCCATCCCCTTCGTCTCGTACGGTGGCTCGTCGATCATGGCGAGCCTCATGCTGGCGGGG
>NZ_LT635494.1:516216-518999 GCF_900120385.1 Olsenella phocaeensis
GTGCCGGGCCTCGCCAACAAGAACGCCGCGGGGAAGGTGCGCAGCGTCTGCGTGTCGCTGCCCGCGGCCATCGACGCCTTCAGGTCGCACGTGGCGCCCGACACCCAGATTGTCGTGACGGGCAACCCCGTGCGCCGCAGCGTCATCGAGGCGAGCCGCGAGGAGGGCAGGAGGCGCCTGGGGATCCCCGAGGGGGCCACGATGCTCCTGGTCTTCGGCGGGAGCCTCGGCGCGCGCCACGTCAACGAGGCCGTCACGCGCCTCAAGGGCGAGCTCCTCTCCCGCGAGGGCCTCTACGTGGTCCACTCCACCGGCAGGGGCCAGTACGACGAGGTCGTCGAGGCGCTCGCGCTGGGCGAGGCCGAGTCCGGGCGCTGGCAGGTCCTTCCCTACATAGACTCCATGGGAGAGGCCCTCGCGGCGGCCGACCTCGTGCTCAGCCGTGCCGGCGCTTCCTCCATCGCCGAGATAGCGGCGCTCTGCGTCCCAAGCGTGCTTGTGCCCTATCCCCTCGCCACCGGCGACCACCAGACCGCCAACGCCCGCTACCTCGTGGACGCGGGCGCGGCCCGGCTCGTCGCCGACGACGAGCTGGACGGCCCCGAGTTCGACTCGACGCTCCTCTCGCTCGTGGACGACCCCGCCCGCCGCGAGGCCATGCGCGCCTCCGCCCACGGGCTGGGGCAGGCCATGGCCGCCTCCGCGCTCGCAGACCAAGTGGAGGGGGCCGCCGCCCAGAGGGCGGGCGCGCCAATCGGCTAGAGTAGATGCAGCCCGCCGCGTGCGGGCGGCATTGCCTGACTTCGAAGAGAGGTAGCCTCATGTCCTCATCACCCTCCGCCTCCAGCATCGGGAGCGCGCACTTCATCGGCATCGGCGGCGCCGGAATGAGCGGGATCGCCCTCGTCCTCCACCAGCGCGGCTGCAAGGTCACCGGCTCCGACCTCAAGGCGTCGCGCTACGTGCGCGACCTGGAGGACGCCGGCATCGGGGTCCACGTGGGCCATGCGGCGTCCACCATCGACGAGGTCGCCCCCGAGGTCGTCGTGACCTCCTCGGCCATCCCCGAGACCAACCCCGAGGTCATCCGCGCGCGCGAGCTGGGCATTCCCGTCTGGCCCCGCGCCAAGATGCTCTCGGCGCTCTCCGCCGACGCCACCACCGTGGCCGTCGCCGGCACCCACGGCAAGACGACCACCTCGAGCATGGTGGCCACGATGCTCGACCACCTGGGCATGGACCCCTCCTTCCTCATCGGCGGCATCGTCGAGGAGTACGGCACCAACGGCCGCGACGGCAGGGGGGGCTACTTCGTCTGCGAGGCGGACGAGTCCGACGGCTCCTTCCTCTTCCTCGACCCGGACGTGGTCGTGGTCACCAACATCGAGGCGGACCACCTCGACCACTACGGCACCCTCGAGAACATCGAGCGCACCTTCTGCACCTTCATGGGCCTCGTGGGCGACGCCGGCACCGTGGTCATCAACGGTGACGTGCCGCACTACGTGGAGCTCGCGCGCTCCACGGGCCGCAGGGTCCTGAGCTACGGCTTCGACGAGGGCTGCGACTACGTCTGCGTGCCTGTGCCGCAGGAGCCGGGCCTCGCGAGCCGCTTTGCGGTCCGGCTGCCCTCCGGGGGCTCCGTCGAGGTCACCATCAAGGCCAACCCCGGCCGCCACAACATGGCAAACGCCACCGCCGCCATCGCCGTGGCGGACGTCCTGGGCTGCGACGTGGAGAGGGCCGCCGTCGCCCTCTCCGGCTTCGCGGGCGCGCACCGCCGCTTCACCCACGTGGGCGACGTCGACGGCGTCACGGTGGTGGACGACTACGGCCACCACCCGACCGAGATCCGCGCCACGCTCGCGGCAGCCAGGGGGCTGGGCTTCAAGCGCATCGTCTGCGCCTTCCAGCCCCACCGCTACAGCCGCACGCAGGCGCTCGCGGCGGACTTCGCCCATGCCTTCGACGACGCCGACAAGCTCGTGGTGACCGAGGTCTTCCCGGCGGGCGAGACGCCTATCCCCGGCGTCTCGGGCAAGACCGTCTCGAACGGCGTCGCGGCCGCCGGCACGGTGGCCGACGTGAGCTTCATAGCCAACCGCAAGGACCTGGTCCAGCACCTGGTCGAGTCCTGCCGTCCTGGCGACCTGCTCATCACGCAGGGCGCCGGCGACATCACGGCCATAGGGCCGGCCTTCATCGAGGCGCGCCGCGAGGCGGACGCCGAGGCAGAGGGCCAGAGGTCCTAGTTGAGCGTCTTCAACGCATACATGGCCCTCTCGGGGGCGGTCGACGCCGAGGTCCTGCGCGGGGAGAGGCTCTCGCGTCGCACGACCCTGCGCGTGGGGGGTCCCGCCTCGCTCTTCGTGACCGCCCACGACTACGCCGCGCTCAGGCGCACGATCGAGGTGCTCGACCGCGAGCGCGTCGAGTGGGTCGTGCTGGGCCGCGGCTCCAACGTGCTCGCCTCCGACGAGGGCTTCGACGGGTGCGTCGTCAAGCTGGGACGTGAGTTCTCGCGCGTGAGCGTGGGGGAGGGCGGCCTCGTCTCCGCCGGAGCCGGCGCGCCCCTCTCGAGCCTCGTGAGCCAGACCCTCAAGGAGGGGCTCTCAGGGCTCGAGTGCTGCGTGGGGATCCCCGGCAGCGTGGGCGGGGCCGTGTCCATGGACGCGGGCTCGCGCCACGAGTGGATCGGCAGCCGCGTGAGCGACGTGGTGACCCTGCGGCCGGGCGTCGGCCTGCGGCGCTACGAGGGGTCTGAGGTCGAGTGGGGCTACCGC
>NZ_LT635494.1:519388-523539 GCF_900120385.1 Olsenella phocaeensis
TCCCCCAGGCGCCAGGCGGCCGAGGGTGGCGCGTCGCCCGTCTCCCGGGAGGCCTCCGTGGGGTCGCATGACGTGGCGCGCCGCCTCATCGTGGGCGGCATCGCCGTGGCGGCCCTGCTCCTCGTCGCGCTCGTGGGCTTCCTCGTGCTCTCGTACACGCCCGCATTCACCATCGGCTCCGTCGAGGCGGACCCCACGGAGCACATGGACTCCACCACCATCGTGCGGCTCGCCAACGTGCGGCAGGGGAGCACCCTCCTCAACTTCGACGAGTCGGGGATCAGGTCGGCGCTCAAGAGGAACCCCTGGGTGCAGGACGTGAGCTTCGTGAGGGAGTTCCCCGGCACGCTCAGGCTCGTGGTCACCGAGCGCAAGGTCGACTGCATCGTGGTCATGAGCGCGGGCAACGTCGCCTGGTGCATGGGGGGCGACGGCAGCTGGATCGAGCCCCTGCCGCTCACCGTGGCGGAGGGGGAGTCCGCCAACGAGGTCGCGCTCGCCAAGGCCCAGGAGATGGGCGCCCTGCTCATCACCGACGTCCCCTCCAGCGTGAGCCCCGTGGCGGGCTCCGCGTCCACGGACGAGACGATCCAGGCGGTCATGAGCTACCGCAAGACCTTCTCGGACGCCCTCTCCTCCCAGGTCGTGAGCTACAAGGCCGATGCCGTCGAGAGCATCTCGTGCGTCCTCAAGAGCGGGGTCGAGATCTCGCTCGGGTCGCCGCGCGACATAGAGAGCAAGGAGTCGGTCATCAACTCCATCCTGCAGAAGTACGAGGGCAGGCTGACCTACATCAACGTGCGCGTCTATGGCAGCCCCAGCTACCGCATGGTCGACTCGGACAAGGTCCAGGCGGGAAGCGGCACGGCGGGTGGCGACTACGCCTCGACCACGTCGTCGAGCGGCGGGAGCCAGGCCACAACGTCGCAGCAGGGCTCCGGGTCTGATCAGTCCGAAGCCACGGGCCAGGCCGTGACGGACGGCACCTCGGACGGCACGGGGCAGGACGGCTCCTCCGCGGACGGTTCCGGCGACGGCCAGGACTCCGGCAGCCAGAGCGCCGACGCCACCTCGGAGTCCGGCTCCCAGGTCGGGGAGTAGGCCGAGGCTTCCGCTTCTCCCAGGACAGTGCGATCCCTAACCCTCGAGTAGCGCCTCAGGGATGAGAAGCAGCTCTTTATGGGCATTGAGCTGCAGGTTTCACATTTTGGACAAAAGTGTTGACGGCAGTCGCGGGAATGTGCAAATATACCGCGCTTCGGACGAGGCATAGGGTTCTACCTGAGGTTTAGGGTTTCTCTCACCTCGTCGGGGCCAGACCGTCGCAAGCCCAGGCACCACCGAGCGAGAGTCGAAGCATGAAGACGAAGCGCCATTCGCAGCAGTTTGTGAAGCACGGTACCGCATTGCAGTCCACCAGCGGTGGAGCGGCACCCGAACGGGAAACGGCAGACGCTCCCCGGACCGTCGCCAAGCGAGGAGGAACCATGATCGACACTGACATTCCCAGCAACTACCTTGCCGTCATCAAGGTGGTCGGCGTGGGCGGCGGTGGCACCAACGCCGTGAACCGCATGATCGAGGAGGGGATTCGCGGCGTCGAGTTCGTGGCCATCAACACCGACGCGCAGGCGCTCGCCATCTCCGACGCCGACATCAAGGTGCACATCGGCCAGGACATCACCCGCGGCCTGGGCGCCGGCGCCAACCCCGAGGTGGGCGCAGAGGCGGCCGAGGACTCCCATGACGAGATCAAGCAGGCGCTCGCCGGGGCCGACATGGTCTTCATCACGGCCGGCGAGGGCGGCGGCACCGGCACCGGGGCCGCGCCCGTGGTCGCCGACATCGCCAAGAACGACGTGGGCGCCCTGACCGTAGGCGTCGTCACCAAGCCCTTCACCTTCGAGGGTCGTCCCCGCACCAACCGCGCGGCCGACGGCATCAAGACCCTCTCCGAGAGCGTCGACGCCCTCATCGTGATCCCCAACGACCGCCTGCTCGACCTCAGCGAGAAGAAGACCAGCTTCATCGAGGCCTTCCGCATGGCGGACGACGTCCTGTGCCAGGGCACCCAGGGCATCACCGACCTCATCACCGTCCCCGGCCTGATCAACCTCGACTTCGCCGACGTCTGCACCATCATGCGCGGCGCCGGCACCGCCATGATGGGCGTGGGCCTCGCCTCCGGCGACAACCGCGCCACCGACGCGGCCGAGGAGGCCATCTCGAGCCGCCTGCTCGAGAGCTCCATCGACGGCGCCACCCGCGTCCTGCTCTCCATCGCCGGCAACAAGGACCTCGGCATCCAGGAGATCAACGACGCCGCCGACGTGGTCGCCAAGAACGTCGACCCCGAGGCCAACATCATCTTCGGCACCGTCGTGGACGAGTCCCTGGGCGACCAGGTGCGCGTGACCGTCATCGCCACCGGCTTCAACGACAACAACGTCCAGCAGTCCATCCCCACGCTGACCGTAGACCGCGGCCGCGGCAGCAGCCGCTCCGGCCGCAAGGCGACCCCTGCGCCCGCTCCCGCGCAGCGCCAGTCCGGCTCCGCCGCCAGCTCCAACGACAAGGAGTTCGACATTCCCGAGTTCCTGAAGCACAGCCGCCTCTAGCGATGCGGCTGCCCCGGCTTGACAGGTACGTCTCGCAGGGCGTGACCCTTCTCGGCGACCTCGGCCGTCCGGGCGGGGTCACCTTCGCTTTCAGCGAGCGGACGGGCGGCTGCTCCGCGGGGGAGTTCCAGGGCCTCAACCTGGGCGACCGCTGCGGGGATGACCCCGCGGCCGTCGCCCGCAACCGCTCGCTAGCCCTCGCGGCCCTGGGCGCCGGAGGTCTCGAGGCGCGCCTCGTCAACCCCTGGCAGGTGCACGGCGACCGCGTGGTGGAGGTCCTCTCGCCCGACGAGGCCTCCGTGGCCCGCGCCCAGGCGCAGGCCCAAGAGGGGGCGGACGCCGTCGTGTGCGTCGCCCCGGGGGTCCCCGTCCTCCTCTGCTTNGCCGCTCACCGCGCTGGGCGCCGTCTGCCGCCAGGACGCGGCGGAGCTCCTCTCGCTCGGTTTCGACCTGGCCGTCCTGGCCGTGAAGCCCCAGGTGCTCCCTGCAGTGCTCAAGGAGCTCGAGCCCCTGCTCGCGGGTCATGCGGTGGTCTCCATCGCGGCGGGGGTCGCGCTCGATGCCCTCGAGACGGCGCTCCCCGGCTCGCGCGTGCTGCGCGCCATGCCCAACCTGCCGGTGCAGGCGCTCTCGGGGGCGACGGCGCTCTGCGCGGGCGACGGCTGCACGCGGGAGGACGTCGGGCTGGTGCGTGACGCCTTCGCCGCCCTGGGCGTCTGCGAGCTCATGCGAGAGGACCAGCTCGACGTGGCGGGCGCGGTCTCCGGCTGCGGTCCGGCCTACTTCGCCCTGATCGCCGACCAGCTCGTCCGCGCGGGCGTCGAGAGGGGGCTGGCCGCCGGCGCCTGCCGCAGGATGGTGCTCTCCACCATGCGCGGGACGGCCTGCCAGCTCCTGGGTTCCGGCGAGCACCCCAGGACCTACATGGAGCGCGTCACCTCTCCCGGCGGCACCACCGCGGCCGGCCTCAGGGCCATGGAGACCCAGACCTTCTGGGCGACCTCGGAGGCCGTCGAGGCGGCGCTCGAGCGCAACGCCGAGCTGGCGGGGGGTGCGGCATGATTCACCTCCTCGTGGGGAGGCTCCTCTACGCCTACCAGACGCTGATCGTGGTGGAGGTCGTGCTCTCGTGGCTGCGCATGACCCAGATCCCGCTCGTGGAGGACTTCTACCAGGCGCTCGCTACCATCGTCGAGCCCTACCTGGGACTGTTCAGGAGGTTCCTGCCCCCCGTGGGCGGGGTGGACTTCTCTCCCATCCTCGCGCTGGTGGTCCTCCAGCTGGCGCAGCGCATCATCTGAGGTGGGGAGCGGCAAGGCAAGCGACGCGCGGGGTACAATCAACAGAAGCGGTAGCCCGCGCGATGACGTAGCAAAGGACGTTCGAAGGGGAACAAGATGGCTATCACTCCGGCTGACATCGAGCAGATGACCTTTTCCGAGGCCAAGAAGCACGGCTACAACACCGAGGAGGTCGACGCCTTCCTCGACCAGCTCTCGGGCGAGGTCGACGCCATGCTCCAGAAGATCGCGG
>NZ_LT635494.1:523544-534342 GCF_900120385.1 Olsenella phocaeensis
CGTCGCGCCCGCGCCGGCCGCCAGCGCCGAGGCTACCACCTTCGCTCCCGTCGCCGCCGACACCGACTTCAGCGACCTGGACTAGTTCGGACGATCCAGAACGAGGCGTGCCTTGCGTGAGGAGGTCGTCGCATCCGCGGCGGCCTCCCCTCATGTCGGGGCAGGCGTGCTACAATCGACGGCGCGGAGTGGGCCAGACAATCGCGGGGGCGGAGACGCCCATGAGGAAAGTCCGGGCTCCACAGGGCAGGAAGCAGGCTAACAGCCTGGCGGGGTGACCCGACGGAAAGCGCCGCAGAAAAGAAGACTCCCGCTGCCCGCCTCGGCGGGTGAGAGAAAAGCTGAAACGGTGGTGTAAGAGACCACCAGCGTCGTGGCAACACGGCGGCTTGGCAAGCCCCTTCCGGAGCAAACGCAAATAGGAGCGCCATGGTGTGGCCCGCACCGCGCTCGGGTTGCGCGCTAGAGGCCGTCGGTGACGGCGGTCGTAGATAAATGATTGTCCACGACAGAACCCGGCTCACAGGCCCACTTCGCATCTCTTCTCACAAGGACCTTTGGAGAGGGACGGACCATGCTTCCTGGACAGACGGGATTCCTCACGCTGGCGGACGGCTTCGAGGCCCAGGCGGAGGTCGAGGACCGTCGCAGCCGCTTCATCGCCCAGCTGAGGCACGTGGACGGCGAGGCGGACGCCACGCGCTTCGTGGACGAGGTGCGCGCCAGGCACCATGACGCTCGCCACAACGTCCCTGCCTGGGTGCTCTCGGACGGGCGCGAGCGCTGTTCGGACGACGGGGAGCCGCAGCGCACCTCCGGCATGCCCGTCCTCGAGGTGCTCCGCTCGTCGGGACTTGCCGACGTCTGCTGCGTGGTGACGCGCTACTTTGGCGGCACGCTCCTGGGGCCAGGCGGGCTCGTGCGCGCCTACTCCGCTGCGGCACAGGCGGCGGTGGACGTCGCCCGAGGGGAGGGCAAACTCGTGAGCATGCAGCTCGTGACCAGGCTCACCTGCAGCGTCCCGTACTCCGCCTACGGTCGCGTGGAGCGCCTCCTCACGGACTGCGGCGGCAAGGCGAGGGACACCATCTTCGCCGAGGACGTCCAGATCAACGCCGTCTTCCCCTCCGGTGCGGAAGAGGCGTTCTGCGCCGCCATGCGCGAGCTCGCCAACGGGGAGGAGCTCTGCCTGGTGGGGGAGCCCCACTTCGGCGCGCTCTGAGGAAACGCACTCGCGTCGTGCGGGTAGGATGGCAGGGACGGTCCCGCGCCGCCGCGGCGTCGCGGGCGACAGGCAACCGAAGGGAAGTCCCATGAACGCAAGGTTCATCCATCGCTGCATCCACGTGCTGGACAAGGAGGCGTCCATCGCCTTCTACGAGAGGGCGCTGGGGCTGCGCGTGTCGCGCGAGAAGGGACCCGAGGACGGGTCATGGTCCAACACCTATCTCGTGGACGACAACACCGGCTTCGAGATCGAGCTCACCTGGAACCGCGGGCGCACCGAGCCGTACGAGAATGGTGGCATGGACACGCATATCGCCTTCGAGGTCGATGACTTCGAGGCGGCGCACGAGCTGCATCNCGCCCCGAGGCCGACACCTCCGGCGTCCTGGGCAACACCCGCCGCCCCGAGGCCGAGAGCGTGTCGGTCTACACTCGCTCCGGGCGTCCCGTGGGCGACAACGCCGGCAGCTCCTCCTCCGCCTATGGCAGCGGCTATCGCCCCGGCTACGCTCCCAACGAGTACGCCCGCCCCGCGGCGCCTGCGCGCGACTACGGCTACGACGACGGTGCCACTGCCTCCATGCCCCAGCAGCAGGGTGGCTACGCCAGCCGCGAGTCTGTCCTGGGCAACACCACCAACGGCCACTCTCCCGCGGACATCGGCCTCAAGGCGATTCCCCGCCCCAGCTCGGGACAGCTTCCCCCCTACGTGCTGAAGCCCGTCTCGTACGACGACGTCCAGATGGTCGTCCGTCGCGTCCGCACCAGCCAGCCCGTGGTGCTGGTCTTCAAGAACACCAACATCGAGACCGCCAAGCGCATCCTCGACTTCTGCTTCGGCCTCGCCTGCGGCATCGGCGGCCAGGTGGACGAGCTGGGCGACCGCGTCTTCGTGGTCATGCCCCAGGGCATCGANAGATGTGTATAAGAGAACAGGCCATGGGCAGCGCCCGACGAGACCGGGCCCCGGACGCGCTCAGCACGAGCTGCGTCCGGGGCCCGACCAGTGTCACTTCACGGTACCTGTCCCAGCGGGAAGTTGTGGCGCTCGCCTTGGCCTAGTGGAGCCTGCGGGCGAAGCCGGAGGTGATGCCGCTCCAGGGGGCGACGTCCTCGACGGGGGTCTCGTCCCACATCTTGAGCAGCTCGTCAGGCACGAACTCGCGCCTGACGTCGACCTCGCCGCCATAGGTGTGGAACCAGTCGGCGGTCATGATGAGGTAGCCGTCCTTGCCCTGCTCCTTGCCCCAGCTGTTCTCGATGCGCCAGGCCTTGGGCTTGTCGTCCTCGTCCAGCTCGACGCCCTGGAAGGTCATGGCGTGGGTGAGGCCGGTCTCGCACATGTCGATCATCTCGTCGCGGCCCATGCCCAGCTCGACGTCGAAGAGCCCCTCGAGGTCCATGCCGTCGGTGGAGAGCACGTACTTGAAGTCGTCCACGTGGCGCGGGAACTCCTGCATGACGTCGCAGGCCATCGAAACGGGCACGCCCGCCTTGAGGCTGTTGACGGCTACCTGGTCCAGGAGCTCGGGCTCGACGTTGAGCACGTGGTGGGGGTCGCCGCCTACGACCGAGTCGGTGAGCGTGAGGTGATACGCATGGCCGTAGGGTCGGGTCTTGCCCGGCATCGAGACGAGCGAGACGTAGTCGTGCGGGTCGAAGGGCAGGTAGCGCTCAGCGAACTCGAGCGGGGTGATGTCCGGGTCGCGCAGGACGAGCTTCTGCTCCTTGGGACCGTCCTTCTCGCCCGCGTCCTTGGGCTCCTCGTCCTTCTGGGGCTCAATGGCCTTGACCTTGCTCGCGTCCGCCTTGTGCCTCTTGCCCACGGTGCAGACGAAGTCGAAGCGCGCGGGCGGCTCGCCGAGGCAGATCGCCAGCATGCGGTACACGCCCGAGAGCATGTCCTCCTTGAGGGCGCGGAGCTCGTCCTCGCCCTTGCCCTCGGCGTGCGCGCGGCGCAGGATGCCGGCGTCGCGGTGCAGCAGGCGCTCCAGCTGGGCGTCCATCTGCGCGGAGCTCTTGGAGCAGGCGGTCTCGGGCATGGCGTCCTTGGGGACGACGCCCCACTTGGCGATGAGGTTCATGGCGAAGTGGTAGTAGCCGCCGTCGCCCATGCCGTCCTCGAGGACGAGCTGGACCTCGCGGGAGTCCGCGGGGAGGCCGGCCGTGGCGATGACGTTCTCGAGCATGGCGTTGGCCTTCTCGAGCTTGTCATAGAACATCCCGTAGGCCTGGCTGAACTCGAAGCTGTCCACGTCCAGGAAGTCCATGGTCGCGTGGCGCGCCACGTTGTATGCGGTGAACATCCAGCAGCGGCCGCTCTGCCTCTGGTTGGTGATGTCGGCCGTCTTGGGCACGCGCACGCCGTAGGTGTCATGGTAGCCGCGCATCACGCTGGTGTCGCGCGCGGCCTGCATGACGTCGGTGGCGGTGACGGCGTTGCGCCCGATGCGGTTGGCGCGGGAGGAGCAAAACTCTTCGTTCTGCCTGGCCGCCCAGTCGCGGCCGATGGTCTTCTCGCTCATCTGCGTTCCTCTCGTTTTCATTTTGGCTGGCGCAAGGGACGGCGCCCGCGGTAGGGTGGCCGCAGGCGCCGAGGGGTGCTGTCCTAACGGGCCAGGGTCCCCATGGGGTCCCAGGGCTCGAGCACGACGGGCTCCATGGTCTCGAGCGCCTGGAGCTGCTCGTCGCTGAGGTACCTCTTGTCGACGACGACCTGGTAGACGTACTCGTCGAACCAGGCGTCGCTCAGGGTGTCGAAGCCGTCGCGGCCGTGGTCCTTGCCCCAGCTGTTCTCGACCTTCCACATCGCAGGCTTGCCGTCCCCGTCCAGGCGCACGCCCTCGAGGACCATGGCGTGGGTCATGACCGACTCGCCGTAGTCGAGGCGCTCCGCCTTGTTCAGCGCGCCCTCGACGGCGAAGCCGAAGAGCTCGTCCACGTCGATGGCGGCGGTGTCCATCATGCCCTCGTCCCTGAGGTAGCTCTGGTCGACGTCGCAGCCAAACCACACGGGCAGGTCGCCCTTGAGCTGGGCGATGGCCGCGCGCTTGAGCTCCTCGGGCTCGAGGTTGAGGTAGAGCACGGTGCCGTCCTCGACCACGTTGCCCAGCCGGCTCACGGTGTAGGTGCGTCCGAAGGGCTTGTCCTTCGTGGGGGCGCTGATGAGCGACACGTAGTCGTCGAGCTCCATGCCCACCGCCTCGGCGAAGAACTCCTGGGGAGTGAAGCTGCCGCTCAGGGCGACCTTGTCGTCCTTGTCGCGCAGGCGCACGTCGAAGCGCGCGGGCGGCTCGCCCAGGCAGGTCACGAGCAGGCGGTAGACGTCTCCCATCATCTGCTTCTTCATCTGGCCGAGGTCGTCGGCGGAGGCTCCGGATGCCGCGGTCTCGCGCAGGCGTTTGGCGCAGCCGCGCAGGTAGCGGGTCAGGTACGCGTCCATCTCGTGCGTGCTCTCGGAGTTGGCGGTCTCGGGCATCGCCTCCTTGGGCACGACGCCGTACTTGCGCACCAGGCTCTTGAACATGTCCCACTGGCCGCCGTCGCCGATGGGGTCGGCCAGGAGCCACGCCATGAGGCGGCCCGAGAGGGGCTCGTCCAGGGTGTCGAGGACGTTCTCGAGGAACCAGTTGCTCTTCTCGAGCTTGTCGAAGAAGAGGGGATAGGCCTGGCTGAGCTCGAAGTCCTTCAGCTTGTACTTCTTTATGGTGCGATAGCGCATGGTGTTGAGGCTCGCGAACATCCAGCAGCGGCCCGAGCGCTTCTGGTTGGTGCGCTCGCCCTGGCTGACCTCGACGTCGAACTGGAGGCTGTTCTGGGCGACGGCCTCGGGATTGCGGGCCGCCTTGCGGACGCCCATGGAGCTGGCGGCGTTCTTCGCCACCACGTTGGCGCGCTCAGAGAGGAACTCCTCGCGTGCGGCGGCGAGGTCCTCGGGGGTGACGCTCTTGATCTGGTCCATGCTTCCCTCCCTGGGGATGGTTGGATTTCTTAGCCAGTCGAGGATAGCACGTGGGCCTGCGTGGACGGCTCCCGCGCGGGCTCTACAGGCCTAGGGCACATCCCAGCGCTCGCCGCAGTCGTGGCAGAGGAAGTGCCGCACGTAGGTGGGGGACCAGCCGTCGTCGTGCAGCCTCTCGCTCTCCAGGAAGGGGTCATACTCCCATCCCTGCTCGGTACCCTCCACCTCGGTGTCGTGCGAGCCGCAGCGAGGGCAGATGCTGCGGTCCCTCTTGTGGGCCTGCCGGGGCGTCCGGCCGCCGTTCGCCTGCATCCAGTGGCGGTAGCCCTGCGACTCCGGTGAGGTCTCCGGATGCCTGAGGGACGGGGGCACGCAGGCGTCGAGGCGCTCGCGCAGCTCCTCTCGCTCGCGAGCCTCCGCCTTCTTGCTCCGGTCACCCTGCTCGGCGCGCGCCGCGCCCAGCCTGCCCTCCAGCTCGTCGTAGCGCCTGAGGAGCGCCCTCTCGGCGGGGAGGAGCGAGAAGCCCGCCCGCCGGTCGATGCGCGCCTCACTCTCGCGGAGCTTGTCAGAGAGCAGCGCCCCGAGGCAGGTGAGGCCGGTGGTGGCAAGGTAGATGAGGACGTTGCGATAGAAGTGCTCCGACCCCCAGTGCAGGTAAACGAAGGCGAGGATGGCGGGCCAGCCTCCCACCAGGAGCGCGAGCAGGATCCCGAGTGGGCCGACCTTGGACCTGGAGTCCTCACGTCTCTCTCGCCATTCCCGCGCCCTCTTGAAACCAGAGTCGGCGAGAAGGGCCGAGCGCTCCTGCTCCAGCTCGCCCATGTAGCGCGCGAGCTCCTCGTCCGTGAGATACGAGGTGAGGCATGCCTGGGCCAGCGCCTCGTTTGCCGGAAGCTTCGCCTTCGTCTCCTCCGAGAGCTCCATCGTCCCCACCCCCCTGGCGCCTGACGCGCCGAACGCTTGTTGGTCACATACGTATGTACCACCACCCCGGGACATCGTTCTTTCCTATAATCCAGCTAACCGCCTCGTATGCCTACCGCCTCGGAACGCTCTGGGAGGGCGCAGATGATCCACGCAGAGGGAGAGATCGCCTACGGCTTGCCCGGCTACTCCCTGCGCGTGCTCGAGGCGCTCGAGGACGCGGGACACGAGACCTGGGTGGTGGGCGGCTGGGTGCGTGACGCGCTGCGCGGCGCCGCCCCCCATGACGTGGACCTCACCACCTCTGCCCGCTGGCAGGAGGTCGAGGGCTGTCTCGCGTCGGCCGGGGTCGAGGTGCACCGCACGGGCATCGCCCATGGCACCGTGACCGCCGTTTGCGAGGGGCACCCCATCGAGGTGACCACCTACCGCGTCGAGGGCGACTACAGCGACCACCGCCATCCCGACGAGGTGCGCTTCGTGAGGGACGTCCGCGAGGACCTCGCCCGTCGTGACTTCACCATCAACGCCATGGCCTATCACCCCGCCCGCGGGTTGCTCGACCCCTTTGGCGGACGCGCCGACCTGGCGGGCCGCGTGGTACGGGCGGTGGGGGAGCCCTCCGAGCGCTTCGGCGAGGACGCCCTCAGGGTGCTCCGCGCGGTGCGCTTCGCCTGCCGTCTCGGCTTCGAGGTGGAGGGTCGCACCCAACGGGCGCTCGTCGCGCATGCGCCGGAGCTGGCGGACATCGCGAGCGAGCGCATAGGCCTGGAGTTGGCGGGCATCGTGCGCAGCGGCCGCGCCGCGTGGGCGCTCGAGCACCAGACGGAGGTCCTCTGCCAGGCGATCCCCGAGCTCGCCCCCATGGCGGGCTTCGACCAGCGCAGCCCCTACCATGCCTTTGACGTGCTCGGGCACACGGCGCACGTCTGTCGCGGGGTGGAGGAGTTCACGGGAGGCAACGCGTCCGACGCGCTCAGGTGGGCCGCGCTCCTGCACGACGTCGCAAAGCCCAGCTGCTACTCGGAGGACGAGGGCGGACGAGGGCACTTCTTCGGCCATCCCAAGCTCGGCGCGCAGATGGCTGAGTCGATCATGAGGAGGCTCGCCCTCCCGGGGGAGCTCGTCTCCGCCACGCGCGCGCTGGTGCGCCTCCACGACCATGCCGTGCGGCCGACGAGCCGCTCCATCAGGCGCACCCTGCTCAAGCTCGAGCGCGCCTGCCCCGACCACGCCAAGCCCCTCGCCTTCGACCTCCTGGACCTCAAGCGCGCGGACGCCGTGGCCAAGGTGCCGGGGGTCGCGGGCTACGCCGCCGAGCTCGACCAGGTGAGCGCCGCCCTGAGGAGGGAGATCGCCTCGGGTAGCGCCTACCGCCTCAAGGACCTTCCCGTGAGCGGTGCCGACGTCATGAGGGTGACGGGCATCCAGCCTGGCCCTGGGGTGGGGCTGATCCTGGCGGAGCTTCTCTCCGCCGTGGTCAACGACGAGCTGCCCAACAGGCGAGAGGTGCTTCTGGGGCAGATCAGGCTCTAGGGGAGGGCGTGAGCCTGCGGGAGGGGCCGCCCGCGCCGGGCGTGGTTGCCCTTGCGAAGGGCGTGCCTGACGCGTTGGCCCTTGTGGGGGACGTGCGGGGCGTGGCGCCTCTCGTGAAGGAATTGTGTCCAAAAAATCCCATCGACTTCTCCTTGCACGGCTTGGTGCGTTCACGTATAGTTCTTTCTCGCACCAAGCGCACAGGGCAACCGATTGGGACGTCGTCTAGCGGTAGGACAACGGATTCTGGTTCCGTCAGCGGGAGTTCGATTCTCTCCGTCCCAGCCAAGTGCACCCACATACGGCCCGTTCGTCTAGCGGTTCAGGACGCCGCCCTCTCAAGGCGGAGATCACCAGTTCGAATCTGGTACGGGCTACCAGACACCCCGGGGGTCGGCCAGCGCGCCGGCTCCTTTCCTTTTGCCGCGAGGCCCCGACGCCGTCGCGGCCAGCCCCGCCGTCGCGAACGGCCAATCCCCCCGCACAAAGGGAGAGGCGGCGGCCTCGTTTCCTGGTGCGGATTCACCCAGCATTCGTCTGAGGGCTCTGCATGTACCGAAAAACTGCGCATTGGATTTCTTTCAGCAGAGTATGACCTGGGCAAACGTCGTTCGTCTCCATAATTCGAAGAAATCGTGCACAGTTTTTTCGTCGGAATGGCGCGAGCCATCGATATCGTCGCAGGGGGAGGCACACCAATGCGCGCCCAGGCGGCGCTGCCAGAAAGATTTGCAGGCGTCCTTGCGTTTTTGCATGCGTTCGCGTAGACTCTGTTCCTGCACTGAAACACCGATTGGGACGTCGTCTAGCGGTAGGACAACGGATTCTGGTTCCGTCAGCGGGAGTTCGATTCTCTCCGTCCCAGCCAAGTGCACCCACATACGGCCCGTTCGTCTAGCGGTTCAGGACGCCGCCCTCTCAAGGCGGAGATCACCAGTTCGAATCTGGTACGGGCTACCAGACACCCCGGGGGTCGGCCAGCGCGCCGGCTCCTTTCCTTTTGCCGCGAGGACCCGACGCCGTCGCGAACGGCCAACCCCCCGCACAAAGGGCGAGGGGAGTGGCGTGCCACCCGGGCAGACGCCACCTCCCCTCGCAGGCAGTCGAACGCCACGAGTCCGTTCGTACGGCTACTCGGCGGTCCCGACGGCCGAGTCGGCACTTCCCGCCGCGCTTTCGTGCNCCGTCGCCTCCGGTCGCAGGGGCGGTGGGCACGGGCGTGGCGGAGGCTCCGTCACCATCAGCATGCGAGGCTCGGCGGGGCGCAGGGGATAGGCCACGGTGGCCCACTGCCCGGGCTTGTGCGGGTCCGGACCTGCGTGTCTGCTATCTGCGGCCCGGACTTACTCGCTCGCGTTCTGCGGCCTGGACCAAAGTCGTCGGTATTCTCGCCTGCCCAAACAACCGACATTCCAGGGCTTTCTGGTTGATTCAGGCACATAGAGGCCGTTCGTCGGTACCTTGGGCGGGTGAGAACACCGACAAACGTGGGCGTGGAGCCCGTTTGCCCCGCGACGCGCGGCTTTCCCGCCGCTGCCAACAACTTGCCGGCGATGCCAACAATTTGCTTGTGCTTTGCTAGGGGAGAGGCGCAAGCAAACTGTGCCCGGACGGGCAAAGACTGCCCGGAGCCTCGGTTTGCCTGTGGTTCGCCGGGGAGAAGCACAAGAAAAGCGCGCCCCGGCTGANCAGCTGGGCGAGCATGCGCCGGCGGTTCGAGCCGAGCAGCGCCTGCCTGACGAGCTCCTCGGCGGAGGGAAGCTTGTTTGTTCCTTGCATGGACGAGACTCCCTTTATTGGCAGGGCGGCAGCTAGATGCCGTGCCCCCCGTCCCTTGTTCGCTTGCTGAGTCCCGCTTAGTATGCCCGATTCCGCCGAGCGAGTATGATGAGCGTGCCCACTTGGCAGGGAACGGCATGCGGACGTCACTTCTGCCGTCCGCGGCCACGGATCGTGGGGTCGGAGGGACATGGCACAGGACAGCAACAGCGAGCGCTCGAAGGCCAAGGTGCCCCTGAAGGTCACCGGCCCTCATGTCGTTGCCCCCGCGACCACCCCCGGCGCGCCCGAGATGGGCGAGAACAGCACCAAGGCCCGCAAGGGCGCCATCTTCCTTGCCGGGGTCATCGGGGTCTACGTCGTCTTCCTCGTGGCCACGGGCCAGATGGGCGAGTTCCTCTCGGCCCTCTCGAAGGTGGACACGGGCTGGGTCATGTGGGCCGCCTTCGCCTTCGTCCTCTACTTCGCCTTCGGCGTCCTGGCCTACGTCATAGCCGTCTACCTCGACCACGAATCGCCCGTCGGCGTGCGGGACCTCATGAGCGTCGAGGCCTCGGGCGTCTTCTTCGGCAACCTCACGCCCATGATGGCCGGCGCCGTCCCCTCGCAGATCTATCGCCTGACGCGCACGGGCCTGGACGTGGGGGAGGCCAGCGCCACCCAGTTCACGCGCTTCATCATGTTCCAACTGGGCGTCGTGCTCTTCGCCGCGATCATGCTCTTCGCCAAGCTCTCGTACTTCTTCCAGACCTACGGCGACATCATCATCCTCAACCTGGTGGTCTTCGCGGTGCACTTCCTCGAGCTCGCGGGCCTCTTCGTCGTCTGCCTCTGTCCCAGGCTCGTGATTCGCGTGGGCAACCGCGCGATTCGCCTTGCGGACTCCCGGCACTGGCTCAAGGACCGCTCCCACTGGGACGAGATGGTCAACGTCCAGGTCATGGAGTTCTCTGACGCCTTCAAGCGCGCCGCCCAGGACGTGCCCTCCATGCTCCTCACCCTCGTGGTGACCATGGCGCAGCTCGCCTGCCTCTACATGATCCCCTGGTTCGTGCTGCGCGCCTTTGGCATCCAGGCGGACTTCGTGGAGTGCCTGGCGGCGGGTTCGATGGTCCAGATGGTCGCCTCGGCGGTGCCCCTGCCGGGTGGGACGGGCGGGGCGGAGGGTGGCTTCGTCATGTTCTACGGCCACATGTTTGGCCCCTCCACCTCGGCGGGCTTCCTCGTCTGGCGCATCGTCACCTTCTTCGGCCCCACGCTGCTCGCGGCCCCGCTCCTGGGGCTGCGCTCCCGTGGCGGGAGGAGCATCTACCGTCGCGTGCAGGCGCTGAGGGACCGGCTCGCCTCCGTCGCCTCCGGTCGCAGGGGCGG
>NZ_LT635494.1:534472-542580 GCF_900120385.1 Olsenella phocaeensis
CCCGGCACCACGCCCGCCGACCCCGCCGTCGGCGCGGCCACGATCACGCCCATGCTGGCGGAGCGCTCCAGCACCGCCATGGCGTAGCTGGTCGCGCGCGAGAGGCTCTCTCCCATGAGGGGGCCGCCCAGTCTCCCCGCGGCGTCGCTCACGGCGCGGGCCTGGCCCCCGATGAGGCCGCCCAGCGAGGGGGAGGGGCTTGCGATCGGCCCCGCGACCTCGTCCCTGAGCGCCGCGATCACGCGCGCCATCTGGGCGTCCACGTCAACCGCGGGCGTGAGCTCGAGCTCGCGCAGGCGCATGGCCTCGCCGATGCCCACCCCCTCACGCGCACAGAGCGAGAGCAGCTCGGCGCCGTTGTCGAAGCCGTGTGCCAGCGTCGCGTCCGCTGGGACGTGGGGCGCGCCCGGCACGTCCACGACGCTCGCCGAGAGGATGTTGGGCCCGCGCGAGAGGAAGTCGACGAGCCCCTGGTCCACGGCCTCGTCGAGCTCGAAGACCGTGTAGGCCTTGCCCCCGCGGCTCTCGCGGAAGGTGCGCAGGGTGGCGATGTTGGAGGAGGAGGCGGAGACGCCGCTGGTGAGCGCCGCCAGCACGCCGGGCTTGTCCTTGTGCGCCACGAAGAGGGTGGGGTAGTCGCCCGATATCTCCACGCGCACGCCGTCGATGGAGACGATCCTGACCCTGCCCCCGCCCAGGGACTCGCCCGTCACGGCGACCCTCGAGCCATCGGCGCTGTGCATGGTGACGGTCACCGTGTTGGGGTGCATGCCCGCTCCTTCCTCGCTGGGCAGGAACGAGAACTCGATCCCCGCCTCGCGGGCCAGGTCGAAGGAGTCGCGCACGCGCACGTCGTCCGGGGCGAGTCCCAGGATCCCGGCCACGAGCGCCCGGTCGCTGCCGTGGCCCCTATAGGTGTGGGCGAATGAGTTGTAGAGGGTGAACTCTGCCCTCCTGAGCTCGCGGGGACCCAGCGAGCGGGCCACGAGGGCGATCCTCAGGGCGCCGGCGGTGTGCGACGAGGAGGGGCCCACCATGATGGGGCCCAGGATCTCGAACGCCGAGGTGGTCATCATGGGGCGTCTCTCCTAGCTGCCGCCGGCCCCTGCCGGCGAACGTCGTCAAAGTTGGCGGGCCGAGGCAGCTCCCGTGGGGTGCCCCGGCCCGCATGCATGCCCATTGTGCCCAATCCGGGCGGCTAGCCCTCGCTCGTCTCGGTGAGGGGCAGGGCGCGCTCGAGGCGCGCCAGGACCATGTCGCGGCCCAGGAGCTCGAGGGACTCTCCCAGCGGGGGAGAGACCTGGTTCCCGCACTCCGCCACGCGCACGGCGCCGTAGAACTTGCGCTTGTTGGCGCCGAGCCTCTCGGGCAGCGCCTCGAGGGCGGCGTCGATCCGCGTTGCGTTCCACTCGTCCTCGCCCAGTGCGGCAAGCGCCTCGGCGGCCGCCTCGAGGTAGCCGCGTGCGCCCTCCTTTGCCAGGTTCTTGGCGACGGACCTCTCGTCGAAGGCGAGCTCCTCTCCCTCGAAGAGGAAGCGGGACTTCTCGACCACGTCGGGGGCCAGCGTGGTGCGGGGCTTGAGGATGCTGGACAGGAGGTCGAACCAGGGGGCGCTCGCGCGGTAGACGGCCTTGGGGTCGTCGGCGACGAGCCCTGCCTCGTGCAGCTGGGGGAGGAGCACCCGCTGCGAGAACTCCGCGTCGCTCATGGCCTGGACGTACTGGCCCTGGATCCAGTCGAGCTTCTTGAAGTCGAAGGTCGCTGGGTTCTTGGACACGTGGTCGAGCGAGAAGCGGCTGGCCAGGACGTCGCGGGGGACGATGGTGGTCTCGCCGTCCAGGGCCCAGCCGAGGAGCGCCAGGTAGTTGACGAAGGCGTCCGCGTCGTAGCCCTGGTCGCGGTACTCCTCGACGGAGGTCGCGCCGTGGCGCTTGCTGAGCTTCTTGCCGTCCGGCCCCAGGATCATGGAGATGTGGGCGAAGGTGGGCGTGGGTGCGCCCAGGGCCTCGTAGACCATGACCTGGCGCGGGGTGTTGGAGAGGTGGTCGTCGCCGCGGATGACGTGGGTGATCCGCATCATGGCGTCGTCCACCACGGTGGCGAAGTTGTAGGTGGGCGTGCCGTCGGAGCGGAAGATGATGAAGTCATCCAGCTCGCGGGCGTTGAAGGTCACCTCGCCGTGGACGGCGTCCGGGATCACCACGTCGCCGCGGTCGTCGGGCACCTTGATGCGGATGGTGTAAGGCTCGCCGGCGTCGACGCGAGCCTGGGCCTCGGTCGGGTCGACGTTGCGGCAGGTGCGCTGGTAGCCCTGGAAGGGGTCGTGCCTCTCCTCTGCGGCCTTCTTGTCCGCCGCGAGCTTCTCGGGCGTGCAGAAGCAGTAGTAGGCCTTGCCCTCGGCCACCAGGCGCCGTGCGGCGTCGCGGTACAGCGCGAGACGCTCCGTCTGTTTGTAGGGACCGAAGTCGCCGCCCACGTCGGGGCCCTCGTCCCAGTCGAGGCCCAGCCAGCGCATGGCGCGCAGGATGATCTGGGTGTTCTCGTCCGTGGAGCGGGTCGGGTCGGTGTCGTCGATGCGCAGGACGAAGCTGCCCCCGTTCGCGCGGGCGAAGGCCCAGTTGTAGATGGCCGTGCGGGCGCCTCCCACGTGGAGCTTGCCGGTGGGGGAGGGCGCGAAGCGCACGCGTACGGGTCTGGTGTCTGACACGGGGTCTCTCCTGACGTGCTGGCGCGGGATGCCGCGCGAGGTGTTGTCCAACTCGCCCAGTATAGGCGTTCGGGACGGGCGTCCGCAGGCAGCGCGACAGCGCGGGTCCTTCTATGGGGGGTGACGCAGCGGCAGGTGCGTGTGGAAGTCGCGCGCCCGCCGGTCCCGTTGGCCCTACATCAGCCTCGTGGACTCGAGGCTGCGCTCCATCCAGCTCGTGAGCCGCGCCACGGGCTTGCGCAGGAGGAGTCCCAGCAGCAGCGCCGGCGGCAGGAAGGCGAGCAGACGTGCCAGGGCGAGCCAATAGTCCGCCCCCCAGAGTCCCGCGATGGCGCAGCGCATGGCCTTCTCCGCGTGCACGAAGGGCAGGAAGGGGTAGGCCGCCTGGAAGAAGCCGGAGGGCAGCATCTCGCGCGGGAAGGTCCCGCCCGAGCCCGCCACCTGGATCACCATGAGGAAGACGGCGATGGCCTTGCCCACGTCGCCGAAGCTCGCCGTGAGGGCGAAGGTCAGGTTCACGAAGACGAGGGAGGCCAGCCATCCCGCGAGCAGGAAGAGCCAGGGGTGCAGGCACTGGATCCTGAGGAAGAAGAGGTCCCCCAGGAGCACGAGGGTGGTCTGGGCCAGGCCGACGACGGCGAAGAAGGCGAGCCGGCCCAGGTAGGCGTGACGGGGCCTGGCGCCGGTTTGTCTCAGGGCCTCGGGCGAGAGGCCCGTCCTCACCAGGGCGCAGAGGATGACGGCGCCGACCCATATGGCCAGGGTGGTGTAGAAGGGCGCCATGGCCGAGCCGTTGTTCTGGACCGGGAAGACCGCGTCACGCTGGAGGCTCACGGGAGACGAGACGAAGTCGGCGAGGTCGGCGGGGTCGCCGCTCAGGACGGCGCGCACGCGGTCCACGTCCGCGGAGGCGAGGGCCTCGTCGAGGCTCGCCCTCGTCGCGTCCATGCGGTCCGCCGCGGAGTCGAGGCGCGCCCGCGCCTCTCTCAGGGTCTGCCCCATGCCGTCGAGGCCGCTCGTGGCGTCCGCCACCTTACCCTGGGCGCCTTGGATGGCCGAGCTCGCCTGGGACGAGACGGAATCGGCCCTCCCGGCTGCCTCCTCCATGTCGTCCGCGAGCGAGCCCAGGCTCTGCCCGAGCTCGCCCTGCCACGTCGAAAGTCCCGAGGAGAGCTGGTCCTTGGCGTCCGCGACGAGGCCCTCGAGTTCGGCCTTGCTGCCGGTTGCGTCCCTCCGGGAGCCTTCCACGTCGTCGATGGCCCCCTGCAGGGCGTCGGAGAGCTGCCCCAGGTCGTCGAGGGCGGAGGAGACGCGGCGGTTCAGCCCCTGGATGGTGAGGCGGAGCTGCCGGACGTCCTGGAGCTTGGCGGCGTCGTCCCCCAGGCTGTCCTCGAGCTGGGCCGAGAGCGTGTCGCTGCCGTCCAGGTCGTCGCTCAGGGCCTGGAGGTCGGCCCTCCTCTGGTCGACCTCCGCCTTGGCCTTGGCGAGGCCGTCGGAGAGGTCGGAGCCCTGCCCGTCCAGGGTCTTGTATGCGGAGTCGAGCGCCGAGGACACGCCATCCAGGCTCGAGGCGCCCCTCTGGAGCGAGCTCGACACGGTCGTGCCGGCGTCCTCGAGACCCCCTCCGAGACCCCTCACGCCGCCCGCCGCCTGCGAGAGCGACTGCGCCAGGGTCCCGCCGTCGCCCTGGGTGCCGGCGAGGAGGGCGTCGGCGCTCCCCATGAGTCCCTGGAGCGAGTCCACCACCGCCTGGTAGCTCTGAAGGGTGCCCGAGGCCTGCCTGAGCGACTGCGAGCTGCGGGCGAGCAGCCCCTCGAAGGAGGAGGCGAGGCGGGTGGTCTGGTCGTCGTCCAGGTAGCTGCCCAGGTCCTGCAGGACGGAGGCGCCGACCTGGGTCACCGCGTCGGCGAAGGAGGAGTCTATCTCCTCCTGGACGGAGGTCGACACCTTGCCCGTCACGATCTTGCCGATGGCGTTCTTCTTGTCGTTGCTGTAGTAGCTGACCTGGGCCTTGGTCGCCCCGGGAGAGAGGATCCCCAGGATCTTGCGGCTGAAGTCGCGGGGGATCACGATGGCGGCGTAGTACTCGCCGCTCCTCACGCCCTCGAGGGCCTGGTCCTCGTCGCAGACCACGTATCCCACCTTGTCGCTCTGGCGCAGGCGCGCGACCACGCGGTCGCCCACGTTGAGCTCGACGGGCACCAGCTCGCCCTTGTAGCCCTCGTCGGAGTTGGCGAGCGCCACCTTGAGGTTGCCCGTGCTGCCGTACGGGTCCCAGGCCCCGGCGATGTTGAACCAGGCGTAGAAGCTGGGGACCACCACCAGCCCCACGCAGACCACGAGTGCGATCACGTTGTGCCTGAGCGCCAGGAAGTCCCTCCTGGCGACCTCGAGGACGCGGCTCATCGGGCATCGCCCCCTTCCTGGCCTAGTTTCTCGTCCAGGAGCTCGTGAAGCCTCTCGTGCGGGAGCGAGCCCAGCTCGGCGCGGCTCGAGAGGTGGCTGTGCAGGTACTCCACGACGATGAGGTAGCTGCAGATGACGACGAGCGAGACGATCCACAGCACCAGGAGCGGCATCTTGGCGTCGAGGGCGAAGAGGAGCGCGCAGAGCGCCACGGGAATCACGGCGAGACAGGCGAACCCGCGTCTCACGAGGGTGGGGTAGGCCTCCTCGAAGCGCGCCGCGCGCCGCGTCAGGCGCTCGCGGTACTCCTCGGAGCCGGAGATGGCGCGCAGCAGCTCCCGTATGCCCGGCCCCTGCCGAGGGGGCGCGACCCTCTCGCTCACCATGAGCTCCGTCTGGGCGAGGCGGGCGTCGAAGAGGGCGTTGATGTTCACGAGCCTGCGCCGGGCGGCGAGGCCCACGAGCAGGGCGGGTGCGAGGAAGGCAAGGAGCACGAGCAGGTTCTGCAGGTAGAGGTTGCCATAGTGGCCCGCGATGGCCTCCCTCATGGCGTTGATGCCGTAGGTGAAGGGGAGCCAGGGGTTCAGGGCCTGGAAGAAGCCAGGCATCATCTCTATGGGATAGGTGCCCGATGAGCCCGGGATCTGCACGATCACGAGGAGGACGCCCAGCGCCATGCCGATGTGCTTGAAGGCGACGCAGAGGGCGAAGACTACGCTGACGTACACGAAGGACTCGACTAAGCCGGCGAGGACGAAGGCCACGGGATGCAGGCACTGGATGCCCAGGGCGAGGTCGCCCAGGCAGCAGACGAGGGCCTGCACGAGCCCCAGGAGGCTGAAGAGCGCCCAGCGCCCTAGGTAGCCCTGCCAGGGACGGATGCGCCCCACGCCCAGCCCCTCGAGGTCCACCTCGCGCTTGTAGATGGCCACGAGCACGAAGCCACCCACCCAGAGCGCGAGGTTGGTGTAGAAGGGCGTCACGCCCGAGCCGTAGTTCTGAACGGGGAAGACCGCTTGGCTCCGGAGTTCCACGGGCGAGCCGAGGAGCTCTCCCACGCGCTGCGCGTCGAGCTTGCCTGCCGCGGAGAGGAGCCTCCAGGCCGTTCCGCCCTGGATGGCGACCAGGTCGTCGGCGAGCTGGGAGACGCCGTCCCTCGCCGTGGCAAGGGACCCCGCGGTCGCGTCAAGGGCCGCCTTCGCCTGGACGAGGGTCTGGTCGAGCTGCACTAGGCTGCCGTCGGCGCGGGCGAGGGTGGGCGAGACCTGCCGCGCCGCGCCCGCGAGGCCGGCCCCCGCGTCCGCGAGTTGGTCGAGCGAGGCCTCGAGCTGGGGCAGGGAGTCGTTGGCGAGGGCCGACCTGAGGTCGTCGAGCTCGCTGGCGCTGCCCTGGATGGCATCGTTCACGGAGGAGGAGAGCCCCCTCACGTCGTCCGCGCCCGCGGACACGGAGGACGAGACGCGCCTCAGCTCCTCGAGCCGGGCGGCCTGGGCGTCGCTGAGCCCGGCCAGCACGCTGACCTCCGCGTCGATCCTGCCCTGGAGCTCGCGTCCCAGCTCGGCCGAGCTGCCTCCCGCCCCCTGGAGGGAGGCCGTGGTCGAGCGCAGGCCCTCCAGCGTCACCTTGAGCTCCTGCGTGGACTGGAGCGTCGTCTGGAGGCGTGCGATGGCATCGTCCAGCCGGCCCTGGGCCCATCCCACGTCGCCCGCGAGCCTGCCCAGGTCGTGGGAGGCGGTGGTGGAGAGCCCCGAGACGCCGGCCGACCCCTTGGCGACTGCGGCGTCGAGCTCCGCGGCGAGGCTGCGGGCCTTGCCGCGCGCCGCGCCTATGCTGGCAAGCCCGTCGTCGAGTTGCGACGCGACCCCGTCCCCGTCGCCAGAGAGCCCCTGCAGCGCCTGGCGCGCCTCTCCCACGCCGCCGCGCGCGCCGTCCACCCTTTGGCTCGCGTCAGAAAGCCTGTCCTGGAGTTCCCCCAGGCTGTCCCGCACGCCCTGGAGGTCTGCGAGTGCGCCCCGGCTGGCGTCCCTTGCCTGGCCTTGAACGGTCCCGGCCAGGTCTGCCGCCCGCTGGGTCACGACCTCCCCCACGACCTTCACGAACTCGTCGCCCACCTGGTCCTCGAGGGTGGTTGCGCCGGTGTCGGTCACCTTGGGGGCAACGGCGTTCTCCTTCTCGTTGACCAGGTACTGGATGTCCGCCTTGGCGGTCTTTCCCTCGAGCACCCCGGCGAGGGTGGAGCTGAAGTCGGGGGGGATGATGATGGCGGCGTAGTAGCGGCCGGAGCCCACGCCCTCGCGCGCGGCTCCCTCGTCGGTGAAGTCCCAGCCCAGCTGGTCGTTCTGCCTCAGGCGCTCGACCACCATGTCGCCCGCGTTCACGAAGCCCCTGCTGCCGGCATTGGCGCCCTGGTCCTCGTTGACCACCGCGACGGGCACGGTCGAGGTGTTGTTGTAGGGGTCCCAGTTGGCGAGGATGTTGAACCACGCGTACAGGGAGGGGATGACGCAGACCCCCAGGGTGACCACCACGGCCATGGGGTTGCGCAGGATCCGCCTCAGGTCCCGGAGGAATATCTTTGCCGCCGTCTTCATAGCGCTCCTTGCCACGGGGCCCAGGGCCCGACATTTTCCTGCGACAGTCTACCCAAGGCGTACGTTCATTTGAATGGGAGTCAAAAATTTCATCAACGAACTACAGGGGGAGAGGGACGAACCAACCGGGTCGTGAGCTGCGCTTATCTTGCATGAGACGGGCGTCGCGGCATCAAGACACCGCGCTTCTCTCCCCCTCGAACGGTGCGTTGGGGGGAGAAGTTCAAAAAATCTCGTTCCTGCATGCTAGAATCGTCGCGGCCAAGGGGGAAGGACGGCGATGGGTATCATCAACGAGCAGGCTGCGGTCGAGGTCGCCGGTGCGGCGCGCGCCATGAGGGGCGTCGCACATGGCGTCGTCGAGGGGCGGGTGGAGCGCACGCGCCAGCGGCTCAGGTCCTCGT
>NZ_LT635494.1:542681-680946 GCF_900120385.1 Olsenella phocaeensis
GCCGTGGCGGGCGTCCGCTGAAGTCGCTCGCCGAGGCGCTCAAGGGCAAGCAGGGCCGCTTCCGCCAGAACCTGCTGGGCAAGCGCGTCGACTACTCCGGCCGCTCGGTCATCGTCGTCGACCCGCACCTCAAGCTGCATCAGTGCGGCCTGCCCTCCACCATGGCTCTCGAGCTCTTCAAGCCCTTCGTGATGCGTCGTTTGGTCGAGCTGGGCAAGGTCGAGAACATCAAGGGCGCCAAGCGCGCCATCGACCGCAGCGCCCCGGCCGTCTGGGACGTCCTGGACGAGGTCATCAAGGGTCGCCTGGTGCTGCTCAACCGCGCGCCGACCCTGCACCGCCTCTCCATCCAGGCCTTCGAGCCCGTGCTGGTCGAGGGCAAGGCCATCCACCTGCACCCGCTCGTCTGCGCTCCCTTCAACGCGGACTTCGACGGCGACCAGATGTCGGTCCACGTGCCCCTCTCCACCGAGGCGCAGACCGAGGCCCGCGTGCTCATGCTCTCGAGCAACAACCTGCGCTCGCCCGCGTCGGGCAAGGTCCTCACCGTCCCCTCGCAGGACATGGTCTTCGGCGTGTACTTCCTCACCACCCAGAAGGACGGCGTCGAGGGAGAGGGGCGCGTCTTCGCCGACTTCGACGACGCCATGAATGCCTACGACTGCCGCGACAGGGTGGACATCCAGGCCAAGGTCACGGTGCGCGTCTCCTCGGAGGACGCCAACGTGGTCGAGGGCGACAGGAGGGTCTTCCGCGTCATGGAGGGCCGTGGCCAGTTCCAGGACTACGACGTCACCGAGCGTCCCGTGCGCATCGAGACCTCCGTCGGCCGCGTGATCTTCAACCGGCAGTGCCTGCCCGCGGACTACCCCTTCATCAACTTCAAGATGTCCAAGGGTGATATCTCGGCGCTCGTCAACGACTGCTGCGACCGCTACAGCACCGCCGAGGTCGAGCCCATCCTGGACGCCATCAAGCACAGCGGCTTCCACTACGCGACCCGCGCCGGCCTGACCATCTCGGTCTGGGACGCCGCGATTCCCGACGACAAGCCCGAGCTGCTCGAGGACGCGCAGGCCAAGGTCGACCAGATCAACGAGTACTACGAGGACGGCTTCCTGTCCGAGCGCGAGCGCCACGCCGAGGTCATCAACGCCTGGACCGAGTGCACCGAGACCCTGGGCACCAAGATGCTCGAGGGCTTCGCCGAGGACAACCCCATCTACATGATGGCCGACTCCGGCGCCCGAGGCTCCAAGACGCAGCTCAGGCAGCTCGCGGGCATGCGAGGTCTCATGGCCGACATGTCCGGTGACACCATCGACCTGCCCATCAAGGCCAACTTCCGCGAGGGCCTGGAGCCGCTCGAGTACTTCATCTCGACCTACGGCGCCCGCAAGGGCCTGGTCGACACGGCGTCCCACACCTCCGACTCCGGCTACCTGACCCGTCGTCTGGTCGACGTCGCGCAGGACGTCATCGTGCGCGAGGAAGACTGCGGCACCGACGAGGCCGTCACCTACGACCTCGTCAAGCCGGGCGAGACGGACGTCGACACCGACCTGATCGGCCGCTGCGCGCTCGAGGACATCGTCAACCCCCAGACCGGCGAGGTCATCGTCGCGAAGGACGGCTACGTCGAGTCCAAGGCGGACCTCGAGGCCATGGTCGCTGCCGGCCTGAAGAAGGTCCAGCTCCGCGCCCTGCTGACCTGCAAGTCCAAGTACGGCGTCTGCCAGAAGTGCTATGGCTGGGACCTCTCGACCCGCAGGCCCGTCAACATCGGCACCTCCGTGGGCATCATCGCCGCCCAGTCGATCGGCGAGCCCGGCACGCAGCTCACGATGCGTACGATCCACTCCGGCGGCGTCGCCGGCGCGGACGACATCACGCAGGGCCTGCCCACCGTCGCCCGCATGTTCGACGTCGTCGGCAACGTCAACGAGAAGATCCTGGGCCGCGAGGCCGACCTGGCGCCCTACACCGGCACGCTCCAGATCACCCCCGAGCAGACCGAGTACCAGCTGCGCATCCTCGACACCGAGGACCCCAGCCGCATCCTGGCCGAGTGGAGGGTCCCCGCGTCCGTCCGCTTCATGCCGGGCATCGAGGACGGTGCCGAGGTCCGCGCTGGCGACCAGGTGACCCGCGGCTTCGTCAACTTCCGCAAGCTGCGCAAGCTCACCGACATCGAATCGACGATGCACACCTTCGTCAAGTCGGTCAAGGACGTCTACACCTCCCAGGGCGTCGACCTGAACGACAAGCACATCGAGGTCATCGCGCGCCAGATGCTGCGCCGCGTCCAGGTCACCAACCCCGGCGACTCGACCTATCTGCTGGGCCAGTACGTCGACCGCTACGTCTTCGCCAACACGGTGCGCAACATCGCCCTCGCGGGCGGCACACCCCCCGAGGCCGAGCCGGTCATCCTGGGCACCCTCAAGGTGGCCAGCTCCATCGACTCCTGGCTGTCGAGCGCGTCGTTCATCCGCACCGCCGGCGTCCTCACCGAGAGCGCCATCAAGGGCGAGGTCGACCACCTGCTGGACCTCAAGTCTAATGTCATCGTGGGCAAGAAGATTCCCGCAGGCACCGGCCTCAAGGCGTACGGCGACGTCAAGCTCACCTACCACGGCCAGGTCATCGACGGCCCCACCTCGCCCATGGCGAAGAGCCTGCCCGACTGGGCTCCCGAGAGGCTCAAGGGCATCGAGGACCAGCTGCCCAAGCAGCTCGACTGGATCGGCGACGACTACGGCTTCGGCGGCGTCTACTCCAAGAACGGCCGCACCCTCTCCAGCGAGGACGCGAAGCTCTACCTCTTCGACGACCTCGGGGTGTCGCAGCGCTGGACCAACAAGTTCAGCGAGGTCGGCATCGAGACCGTGGGTGACCTCATCGGGAAGACCGAGGACGACCTCCTGCGCATCGACGGCATCGGCGCCAAGGCGATCGAGGAGCTCCGTGACGGCCTCGAGGCGCGCAACCTCCTCTACATCCTCGAGCCCGACGAGGACGAGGCGGACAGCGAGGACCTCTCGCAACTGCTCAACATGGTGTTCTCGCCTGATGCCGACAACGACATCATGCTGGGCACCGCGGCTCCCGCGAAGCACAGCTTCGACGACGAGCTCATCGGTGGCAGCAGCGAGACCTCTGACGACGAGGGCGACCAGGTCATCAACGAGGACCTTGGCTCCCTGCACGACCTGCTCTCGCAGGTGGAGCAGAGCGAGGACGGCGACGAGGAGTAGCTCTCGTCTGGATGCTTGGCGCGGGGCCCGTCACGAGAGTGGCGGGCCCCTCTCGTACGAGAGGTCCCTCTTGCCTAGAATCGATGGGGGAGGACGGGCGCCTGAAGAGGGGAGTCCCATGGAAGAGACGGCGTGCACGCTCGAGGAATGCCTTGCCAGCGACGACATCGTGTACCGTGCCACGCAGATCTTCGACGCGCTCAGCGACTCGACGCGCTTCCAGATCCTTGGCGTCCTGGTCATGGGCGAGAGGAGCGTGAGTGAGCTGACCGAGGCGTGCAATGTGACGCAATCCGCCATATCGCACCAGCTCAGGCTGCTTAGGGACCGAGGCCTGGTGAGCTCCAGGCGAGACGGGCAGCGCGTCATCTACTCGTTGGCAGACGACCACGTGAGCGCCCTCATCGCCACGGGCCTCAAGCATGCTGCGGAGGAGTCCGTCTCCTAGGCCTCTGCGTAGTCCCCCCGCCCCGCCCCCGCCCACATGCGTTCTCTATGCCTTCTCCTGAATCGAGAGGCTCGTCAACTGGGGTTTTGTATCCTCGGTTTCATAGATTGGCATAGAGAACGACGGTCGCGCGTGGGGGGCGGGTGGCCATCTGCAGCACGTTTGCGTGCGACGGGCGCCGCCCGCCTCGTTGCACACTGCTTCTCCGCCGGCGTTCCGGCTCGTCTCTCGCCTGTGTAATATGGATGAATCAAGGATACGCCCGGACCCGTGGTATTTTGACATCTGCCCTTATTGGGCGTAATGTTTCCCGGCGCGACTGTCATGCGCATGACAATCCGGGACGACGGTGCTGCGCCGTCCTTGATACATAGGTGCTCGCGCACCGCCTACTCGCACGCTCTACGAAGGAGAAAGCTTTGCCTACCATCAACCAGCTCGTCCGCCAGGGCCGCGTGTCCCACAAGGCCAAGTCCAAGAACGCAGCCCTGCAGCACAACCCCCAGAAGCGCGGCGTCTGCACCCGCGTCTTCACCACCACGCCCAAGAAGCCCAACTCGGCGCTGCGCAAGGTCGCCCGCGTGCGCCTCGTCAACGGCATCGAGGTCACGGCCTACATCCCCGGCGAGGGCCACAACCTGCAGGAGCACTCCATCGTCCTCATCCGTGGCGGCCGCGTCCGCGACCTCCCCGGCGTGCGCTACAAGATCGTCCGCGGCGCCTATGACTGCGCTGCCGTTCAGGACCGCAAGAAGGCCCGCTCCCGCTATGGCGCGAAGCGCCCCAAGGAGTAAGACCCCAAATCCTGAATCAGCCTTTCCAGTTCTTAGGAGATACACATGCCGCGTCGTGCAGCAGCAGTTCGTCGTGAGGTCATCCCCGACGCCGTCTACAACAACCGTCTCGTGACCCAGCTCATCAACAAGGTCCTCCTCGATGGCAAGAAGGCCACCGCCGAGCGCATCGTCTACGGTGCCTTCGACATGGTCGCCGCCAAGACCGAGCAGGACGCCCTCTCCGTCTTCAAGAAGGCCATGGACAACGTGCGCCCGACCCTCGAGGTCAAGCCCAAGCGCGTCGGCGGCGCCACCTACCAGGTGCCCATGGAGGTCAACTCCCGTCGTGCCACCACCCTGGCCATCCGCTGGATCGTGAACTTCTCCCGCGCCCGCAAGGAGAAGACCATGGCCGAGCGCCTCGCCAACGAGATCATGGACGCCGCCAACGGCGTCGGCGCCTCCGTCAAGCGTCGCGAGGACCTCTTCAAGATGGCAGAGGCCAACCGCGCCTTCTCGCACTACCGTTTCTAATCGAAGGCTCGAGGAAGTAGCGAAATGGCGAAAGTTAAGTACAAGCTCGAAGACCTGCGAAACATCGGCATCATGGCCCACATCGACGCAGGCAAGACCACCACTACCGAGCGCATCCTCTACTACACCGGCAAGACCCACAAGATCGGTGAGGTCCACGACGGTGCCGCCACCATGGACTGGATGGTTCAGGAGCAGGAGCGCGGCGTGACCATCACCTCCGCCGCCACCACCTGCTTCTGGAAGGACCACGTCATCCAGATCATCGACACCCCGGGCCACGTTGACTTCACGGCCGAGGTCGAGCGCTGCCTGCGCGTCCTCGACGGTGCCGTCGCCGTCTTCGATGCCGTCGCAGGCGTCCAGCCCCAGTCCGAGACCGTGTGGCGCCAGGCTGCCAACTACGGCGTGCCCCGCATCGCCTTCATCAACAAGTACGACCGCGTTGGCGCCGACTTCTTCCACGCCATCGAGACCATGAAGGACCGTCTGGGCGCCGCTGCCGTAGCCGCCCAGATTCCCATGGGCGCCGAGTCCAACTTCTGGGGCCTCATCGACCTCGTCACCATGGAGGCCTGGGACTTCAAGGAGGACGCCAAGGGGATGATCTATCCCGAGGTCATGGACTCCATCCCCGACGAGTTCGCCGAGCTCGCGGCAGAGAAGCGCGAGGAGCTCCTCGACGCCGCCGCCAACTTCGACGACGCGCTCATGGAGGCCATCCTCATGGAGGAGGAGATCTCCGTCGACCAGCTCAAGGCCGCCATTCGCAAGGGCGTCCTCGCCGGCGAGATGAACCCCGTCTTCGTGGGCTCCGCCTACAAGAACAAGGGCATCCAGGAGCTCCTCGACGCCGTCGTGGACTACCTGCCCAGCCCCCTCGACGTCACCGAGATCGACGGCAAGAACCTGAAGGGCGAGGACGAGGTCCGTCACGCGGACCCCAAGGAGCCCTTCTCCGCCCTCGCCTTCAAGATCATGACCGACCCCTTCGTCGGCAAGCTCACCTACATCCGCGTGTACTCCGGCCAGGCCGAGTCCGGTAGCTACGTCTACAACTCGGTCAAGGACAACCGTGAGCGCCTGGGTCGCATCCTCGAGATGAACGCCAACGACCGCGTCGACCGCGAGGAGTGCTCCGCCGGCGACATCGTCGCCTGCGTCGGCCTCAAGAACACCTCCACCGGCGACACCCTCTGTGACGAGAAGCACGCCATCGTGCTCGAGTCCATCGAGTTCGCCGCGCCCGTCATCGACGTCGCCGTCGAGCCCAAGTCCAAGGCCGAGCAGGACAAGATGTCCGTGGGCCTGGCCAAGCTCGCCGAGGAGGACCCGACCTTCCAGGTGCACACCGACCACGAGACCGGCCAGACCATCATCGCCGGCATGGGCGAGCTGCACCTCGAGATCATCGTCGACCGCCTGCGCCGCGAGTTCCACGTCGAGTGCAACGTGGGCAAGCCCCAGGTCGCCTACCGCGAGACCGCTGGCAAGGCCGTGCAGCACGTGCAGGGCAAGTTCGTCCGCCAGTCCGGCGGCCGCGGCCAGTACGGTGACGCCATCATCGACCTGGAGCCCATGGAGGCCGGCTTTGGCTACGAGTTCGTCGACGCCACCGTCGGCGGCTCCATCCCCAAGGAGTACATCCCCTCTGTGGACAAGGGCATCCAGGAGGCTCTGGAGACCGGCGTCATCGCCGGCTACCCCGTCCAGGACGTGAAGGTCACCCTGGTCGACGGCTCCTACCACGAGGTCGACTCCTCCGAGGCCGCCTTCAAGATCGCCGGCTCCATGGCGATTAAGAACGCCCTCGCCAAGTCCGACCCGGTGCTCCTCGAGCCCGTCGAGTCCGTCGTGGTCGAGACGCCCGAGCAGTACATGGGCGACGTCATGGGCAACCTGAGCGGTCGCCGCGGCAAGATCGAGGGCATGGAGGACCGTGCCAACACCAAGCTCATCAGGGCCAAGGTGCCCCTGGGCGAGATGTTCGGCTACGCCACCGACCTGCGCTCCCAGACCCAGGGCCGCGCTTCCTACACCATGCAGTTCGACTCCTACGAGCCCGTTCCCAAGAACGTCCGCGAGGAGATTGTCAGCAAGAACGGCGGAAGCGCCTCGTAAGCAAAGTAGCCAATGGCAGCGCGAGCAACTCGCAGCCGCTATTCGATGGAGGTATTTGAAGTGTCAAGCCAGAAGATCAGGATTCGCCTCAAGGGCTACGATCACGAGGTAGTGGACCAGTCCGCAAAGCTCATCGTGGACACCGCCCAGAAGACTGGCGCCCGCGTGTCCGGCCCCATCCCCCTGCCCACCGAGCGCAACCTCTACACGGTCATCCGCTCGCCCCACAAGGACAAGGACTCGCGCGAGGAGTTCGAGATGCGCACCCACAAGCGCCTCATCGACATCCTCGACCCCAGCTCCTCGACCGTCGATTCGCTCATGCGCCTCGACCTTCCCGCGGGCGTGGACATCGAGATCAAGCTCTAGGGCTTAGCTCGGTCGCAAGATGACTTGCAAGGGGGCTCGGCTTCGGCCGGGCCCCTTCTTGCGTCTCTCGCCGTCGCGTGGTCGCGGTGACGTTATCGCGTGGCCGCAGCTACTCGGGGGGCGAGGTGCCCACCACCTTCTGGGTGCGTTCTTTTCTCGCTTGGAACACCTCTTCGTCGCCGCAGCCCCCTGGTAAGGAACGTTTTTCGACTCTCTGGCAGCCTGGATGTTCTTTTCTCGTAGTTCAGTCTTACGCTGCGGCAAAACGAGCGCCGTAAAGAACAGCCGATTTCCCATCCTCGCCCACGGATGTTCTTTACAACGCACGACGGCGATGAAGGGCGAGGGCTATGGCAGTTGAGAACAGCCCTCAACCAAGCCCGGTGCGAACCATCGCCACCGACTTCGGCTTATAGGCGCATCTTGCCTGCGCCCAGCAGCCTCCTTCTCAGCTCGTCATGCCGCACAAGCCAGCTCGTGCTGGTGTTCAGGTCAGCCTTCCCGCACATCCGGCGAACCTGTGCCATCGTGCCCATGAACGTCGACACATTCAGAAGCTGCTGGTTGTCCACCTGCAAGACCCTCAGCCCCATGCTCGTAAGCATGTTGAGCCTCCTTCGGTCCTCGGATAGAGTGTCCTCGTGATATCGGCCCTGATACTCGATTCCCACCTTTGCTGCAGGCCAGTAGAGGTCGATGTCTGCATATTGCCTGTCACTACGGTCGAGTAGGGCTGCATCGCGTGAGCTTGGCGTGACGCGCGCGTTCATTACCGCACCACTCAGGCCAAAGCCACCCAGACGCCTGGGCAGTGTCGCCAGCAGGAACATCTCGACTTCTCGGGGAGACGCTGCGTTTTCTCCGCAGAGGGCCAGGGCCTTCGTCGCTCGAGGCTTCCCATGGTGAGAATCGCAGCAATCGAGGAGCTGGCGAAGCTTCGAGACGCTGGTCAATGGTGGCGTCGAAGTGATTGCCCCCTCGCTTGTGCGAGACGGAGTGAGGCCAACGGGGGCCGCGCGCGTCTGGTTAGCTACGACCGCCTGGGTATCAAGCGCGTACTTGGCGCAGAGCACGCATGCCAGTCGGACGAGGCTCACCTCATCCAAGGAATTCGCCATCTGCAAGAACGCAAGCTCCGGCGTGCAGACGAACAGTCCGTCTCCAATCTGCACGAGGGATCCAGCGGGGAGAGGCCCGTGCCAACGATGCGGGCAGAACGCAAGTGACAGGTGGTTGCTCGCCGCTTGCGAGACGGTAATCTGTCGCGTGACGCCCGACTCACCTCCGCTGCACGACGCCTCACCCAGCAGGAACGTGGGGCAGGGCACGACGCCATGCCTCTCCAGCCCAAGCCGCTGAAGCTTGTAGCGGGCCGATGTGGTGCCATCGAGCGAGGGGCGGGCAAGCCGAGGCGCCCGGTCGAGCCCCCTGCTGCGGTTGCGGTACCAGTACCATATGGCATCCTCGTGACTGCAGACGTAGCGCACCCCCCGCCCCTCCCCTTCGCTGGACCTGTCGTACCAGTTATTGTCCCCGGAGCGCGACGAGCGAATGATATAAATAAAAAGTGAGCTGGCACCAGACTTGCGGCAGTCTGATATGTGCGAAAATTAGCAGGTAGTGATGGTCACACAAAGATCTCGGCTGTTCTTTACGCTGTATTAGTTGCATTATCCGCCCATTCAGGGTCAGTAAAGAACATATACTCGTCCGGTACGTCAATAGGCGTTCTCTACTGGAGTGTTTTGGTGACTCGCAGTGGATATCGCGGCGTAAAGAACGACGGATGCGCGAAAAAGCCCCTGGATGTTCCGAAGTCGTATGGGTTCGGGAAATGACGCAGATGGGGTAGAGTAAAGAACGCCGCACGACTGTTGGTCAGTGGGGTGCCGGCTGGATGCGGGTGTCACCCGGACGCGGCGGATGATCCCATGGGGGCTGGCGCGTTCTTTATCGGGTGAGAATGACGCCAAATACCCAGCAGTAGGCGAGAAAAGAACAAGATTGCTGTGCCCCACGCCTGCACGCCTCCCAAGGCACCCGTCTACGACTCCTATGGGTACGTCCGAGACGGTGGTGGGCAAGAAACAATTGCATGCGATGGGGTCGTCGCGAAAGCTGGGAGCGGTTCATCTGTCGATTAATAGGTACCACTCACGGAATTGACGCGTATAATTCCACAAGACAGCAGTCGAATATGGCAAAAAATTGTTATCGGTTATCCGAGAGTAACTGAAGATGAGCTTCCAACGCCATCAATCGGCATGTCATTCGGCATGGCGCCAAACGCACTTTAATCGTACGTGGTAGCACCGCCAAACCATTCGGAAGGGGCTTCGAGATGGGGCCTGCTCACGGGGTGGTTTCGAACGTTCGGAGCAACGAAGGCATGAGTGGCAAGAGCCCATCGGTTACTCGCCCCACGAGTGGGCCAGCGCATGGTCGTAGGGCCATTTTGCGGCGCAGCATCCTGAGAGGAATTTTTGGTGGGGCACCGAAGGGCGAGCATGAACTTGATGGCTCCAACGACCTGCAGGAGTTGGATTTGAGAAGGCTTGACCGCCTTCAGCTGCTTCAGTTGCTCAAGGGCGCCATGGAAGAAAACGAACGCTTGCGCTGCCAGCTTGCCGAATCAGAGCAAAGGCTTAGGGAGTATGACATCGTCGTGGCAGACTCGGAATCCCTTGCGGAGGCATCGTTGAGGTTGGCGGGCGTTTTTCAGGATGCGCAGCATGCAATAGATATATACAAACGGAATATCGGCATGCCTGTTCATCCAGGAGGGGCGGTCAAAACGGGAGGCGGTGTCGTGGAGGCAAGTGATGCCGGGGGGAGGCGGAGCGATGGATGAGCATGTGGCAGGCGGTAGCGGCGCAGGCATGCGTCCCACACGTCCCCCCCGTCACGGGCGGGCCATGCACCTGCATGTCGCTTCCTCTGACAAGAAGCTTCCGACCATAGCTCAGGTTCAGCACGAGTACGAGCGCGTGCAACGTCAGCGTGGAAGGGGCAGGGTAGCAAAGAATACGGTTGCGGCCCTTGCTACGGTATTTGCGGTGTCAGTCTTGGGGTCGCTGCTTGCGTTTCCGCTGTTCAGAATCTTTGGTGACTCGATGACACCCACGCTCTCGGAAGGCGATGTTGTCCTTGCGGTCAAGGGTGGCGACCTGCACGTCGGGGACCTCATGGCATTTAGCTACAACAACAAGGTTCTCGTAAAACGAGTCATTGCCAGAGAGGGGGATTGGGTGAACATCGACCAAGATGGCATCGTGAGCGTCAATGGCCAGGAGCTGGATGAGGGCTACCTTCGACCCGGTACCAAGAGCCTGGGCCAATGCGACATCCCGCTTCCCTATCAGGTGCCCGAGGGCAAGTACTTCGTCATGGGAGACCATCGAAGCATGTCGGTGGATTCGCGCACGTCACAGGTGGGCTGCATATCCTCAGACCAAGTGGCGGGCAAGCTCGTTCTTCGCGTGTGGCCTCCTGCGTCGTTTGGCACCATGGAATGACTCAGGTCCTGCAAAGTGATTCGGGCAACTATCTTTGCACAATTACGGTATGGTATCGGTATCATATTCAAGGAAGTCTGAAGGAAAGAGTGGCGTTGAGCGAAGCAAAGGGTCAGGATCCTTAGGACGACTACCCGATTCAGCAACCCCATGGTTGCACGTACAAGGTAGGCAAGTGCAGGGAAGCGGCACGAGAGAAGGAAGGTTCACATGAGCAGTCTGAGCAAAAAGTTTGCGGGGGGGGCATCCTCGTAGCCCTTGCCGCCCTCGTCATGGTGATGGCCCTGGTGCCCGCCAAGGCGTTCGCGGATACGACAACTCCGCACACCATCACGGTGAGCGAGCCCTCGGGCCAGGTCGACACACACTCCTACGAGGCCTACCAGGTGTTCACGGGCACGTACGATAGTGGTAGCAAGCAGCTTCAGAACATCACGTGGGGCTCCGGCGTCAACGGCGACGCACTGCTGGCCGCCCTTAAGAACGACGCTACCATCGGCTCCAAGTTCACGAGCGCGACCGATGCCGTGACCGCTGCGGCGGCCATGAGCGGCATCACCGACAAGTCCGCCGACGCCGAGGCGCTGGCCAAGGTCATCGCGGCTAACCTGTCCACGACGAAGGTCGCCTCCAACAACGGCGAGATTGCCGTGACCGGCGACGGTTACTACTTCATCAAGGACGTCACTGAGTCGCTGACCAACGACACGTACTCCAAGTACATGCTGCAGGTTGTGGGCGATACCGCGGTGACCGCTAAGGACACCACTACGACCTCCAAGAAGGAAGTCAAGGATACGAACGACACCACCGGTGTCACCAGCGATTGGCAAAACACGGCCGACTACGACATCGGCGATGCCGTGCCGTTCAAGCTGACCGGCACCGTGGCCTCCGACTACGCCAGCTACACGAAGCCTTACTACTTCGCGTTCCATGATACGTACAACAAGAGCCAGCTCGGTGACCCCAAGGACGTCGTCGTGAAGATTGACGGCAACACTGTCGATTCCAGCAAGTACTCCGTTAACGTTACCTCCACCGGGTTCGACGTTGTCTTTACCGACCTCAAGCAGACCGACGCTCATGCCGGTTCCGCGGTGACGGTCGAGTACACCTCCGAGCTGCTCACCGGTGCCAACATCGGCTCCGCGGGCAACGTCAACTCCAGCAACATCGAGTTCTCCAACGACTCCAACAACGAGCAGCACCATGGCAAGACCCCCGAGGACACCGTCATCGTGTTCACCTACAAGGTCGTCGTTAACAAGGTCGACGATTCCACCCCCGGCAAGCCGCTCGCCGGCGCTGAGTTCACCCTGACGAAGACGATGAAGGACGGCTCCTCTAAGACCATCGCCGTCACCACCGCCGAGAGCGGGACGCAGTTCAACTTCACTGGCCTCGACGACGGCGAGTACACGCTGACCGAGACCAAGACCCCGACCGGCTACAACACCATCGCTCCGATTAAGTTCACTGTCACTTCCGTCAAGGATGACTCTGGCAAGAAGCTGACCAGCATCAACGGTCAGGCGACTACGGGCGAGATTGACCTGGGCACCAGCGGCCAGAAGGCAAATGTCGACACGACTGCCGGCACCATCACCACCACGGTCATCAACAAGTCTGGCTCCACCCTGCCCTCCACGGGCGGCATGGGCACCACCGTGCTCTATGTAGTCGGCGGCCTGCTGGTTGTCGCCGCTGGCGCAGGCCTGGCCATCCGCCGTCGCACCAACGGCTTCGAGGCGTAGGACCTTTAGCTTCTCTCGCTCGCGGAGTGGGGCCAGTCCGGCCTCACTCCGCGAGGCGGGGTGCATTGCGGAACAGGGAAAGAAGATGCAGTGAGCGAGACGATGTGTCGGGACTGAGGAAGAGACTTCCAGAGGCGCTTCTGGTCATGGCGCTTATGGTCGGCATCGGCTTGCTGCTCTACCCCAGCGTCAGTGACTGGTGGAACGACATGCATCAGACGCAGGCGATTGCGACATACGAGGAGGCCGTCAAGGACAACTCGCCAGAGCGGAACAAGGAGCTGTGGGATGCTGCCGTCGCATACAACGAAGCCCTCTCTCATGGAGAGGGACGCTTCAACCTGAGCGACGAGGAGCGTGAGGAGTACGGGAGCATCCTGGATGTCACCGGTACGGGAATCATGGGCTATATCAAGATTCCCAGGATAGGGGTGAACCTGCCCATCTATCACGGTACCGGTGACACCATCCTGCAAGTTGCCATAGGACACATTCCGGGCTCCTCGCTTCCTGTTGGTGGGGAGGGCACGCACGCCGTGATCTCCGGCCACCGCGGACTTCCGTCGGCGCGTTTGTTTACAGACATAGACCAACTCGAGGAGGGTGACCTGTTCACGTTGCACGTGGTGGATCAGACGTTGACCTACCAGGTGGACCAGATCAGGACTGTCCTACCCGACCAGCTGGAAGACCTTGCAATTGACGACGGACAGGACTACTGCACGCTCGTTACATGCACTCCCTATGGGGTCAATACCCACCGGCTGCTCGTACGTGGGCATAGGGTGCCCAATGAGTCGGTCACGGACGTCACCGCTGACGCAGAGCGCATTGACCCGCTGCTCGTCGCCACGGTATTTGCGGTAGCGGTGCTCGGGGTGGTCTTGGTCGTGGGCCTCGTACGGAACCGGCCGCTTGCGCGGGGTACTCGGAGCGCGGGGCGGGCAGATAGGAAAGGAAGGGCAGAAAGTTGAAGGACGACATCATGCGCAGGCACGAGGTGCGTGGGCTTCGTGCGCTTGCCCTTCTATTTTTGGCCTGTGTCGTGGGGCTCTTGCTGCCTGCGCGGACATATGCGGCTGGGGTGGTCGATACCGATGCGTTATGCACCATCACGCTGAGCGATTGCAAGGCGGAAGGACAGAGGTTCACGGCGTATCGCGTGGCGTCCATGGGTGCCGACGGCAAGCTTTCTGCGGTTCCCGCATTGGCAGAGGCAGTCTCTGCATCAGGTTATGACCCCGCAGACCTCACGGACGGGACAAGCGCAGCAACTCTGGAGGCCATTGCCCAGACATATAGCGGCTATGTTGTCGCTGGCGCATCTGGCTTCGAGAGCGCAAGTGCGGTAGCGGCGTCCGGCAGTGCCAGCTTGACCGGCCTGAAGCCGGGCATGTATCTCATCATTGCTGACACCACGACAGTTGACGGAACGACGTATATCTCGAAACCGTACCTGATAAGCGTTCCGGCAATGAAAGCGGATGGCACTTATGCATACGCGCGCACCGTCAGAGCTGACAAGGTGGACAAGGTGTCAGTTGAGCACTTCGAGAATAAGGTAATAAAGCTGTGGAAGGGAGACTCCCGCGGAACGCGTCCGTCATCAGTCACTGTCCAAATCTTCGATGGAACACGTCTCTATAACACCGTGGAGCTCAATTCCAGCAACGACTGGTCCTACGCCTGGGAGGGCAAGGGCGATTGGTCCGTTCGCGAGGTCACCGATACGCTTGGCGGGTACACCTGCTCCATCAGCTCCTCGGCAACGGTATCACGCAGTGATGATGGGTCCGTCAGAACGTCGACCTTCATGGTCACTAACAGCCACACGCCAACCACGCCCAAGGGTCCGGGCAAGCTTCCCAAGACGGGAGACCCGCACAACCTCCCCTTGGTCGGGGGGATTCTGCTTGTTGGCCTGACCTGCATCGTTGTGGGTGTGTACAAGAGGCGTGATGGGGATGGTTCCTAATATGGCGCCTGTTCGGAGGACTGGCGGCCGCCACATTCCCTGGACGCGCGTTGGGGTCACTTTGCTGGCCCTGGCAGGAGCCGTGCTAGCCGCGTCGTTCATGGCAAGGCAGGCCGGAGCACGGAAGAGCGCAGAACTATGCTCTGGCATCCTGAGTGAGCTTGAAAAGCCAGGTGGGGGTGACGCATCCGGGACAGTCACGGGAAAGGATCAGGACCACGAGCTGCCCGCCCGGGAGTTGCTGGGAATGGATGTCATCGGGCGACTGTCTGCGAGGGCTGTAGGGCTTGACGTGCCAGTGGGTACGGTGGGAAGCGACGCGAGTCTCGTGCCATGCCAGGTTGGCAGTCGTGATGGAGAGCTGGTCGTTTGCGGGTCCTCCTATCAAGGTGGCATTGGGCGAATAGGTGGTCTCGGCGATGGTGATGCGGTTACCTTTACCGGGGTAGATGGTCTTGTTAGGACGTACGAGGTGGCAAGCTCGGGCACGACGAAGTCTGACTTTGACGACGACTTCGACTTGCTCGTGTACTACGAGGGTGCGTTTGGCGAGAGGCATTGGGTGGGTTGCTCCGAGACCTCTTAGCGAGGGAGAAGTCTCGGAGAAATCCACGCGGTGGAGCCAGTTGGATGGGTTGGAGCTGACTATGAGCACGCTACTAGACAACGTGACGACCATGCTAAGGGACAATCGTGGGCGTCGTGCATGGCGCTGGGTCGTCGGGGTGATGGCGTCCGTTGTCGTTGCCGTTTCCTGCTTTGTCCTGATGAACCCCGCGATGGCCCTGACGGGCGGCACGACCCTTTCGTCCGCCATCACAAAGGACTCCGCGCTCTTCTTCAGGGATCCCGGCGAGGGCGAGGATGCATGGGTCAAGACGGACGGGTCGGATGCGCTGGACGGGAACTCCGACCTCAGGCTGCGTCTTGCTTTCGAGTTGCCGGAGGGCGCCCTCAAGGATGGTGCCGCGCTCCAGTACAAGCTGCCTGACAACGTGTCGCTTGATACGAGTTCTGCGGCATATGACAAGATTCCCGTCTATGCAGCGGATACCGTCTCGAAGGGGGACGAGACGGATGCGGTTGTCATCGGCTCTGCAAACGTGAAAGACGGCGTTCTGACGATAGAGTTCGACGCCGCGAGTGTCACCAAGAACGTCGGAAGGGACGCGACCGATGCGGAGGCTGCTGTTACCGCAGCGAGGCTGGGTGCCTTCGTGGACCTCGACTTTGGCTTCAGCGCGCTCAGGACAGATGCGGACGGACTTGCGCACGTACGGCTCAACGACGTCGTCTCTCTTGACGTCAAGAAGGCATCTGTCCCCACCACGCAGCTCGACCAGGTGGTAGGGGCGGGGGCTGCAAGTGACGTCGCGCCCTCAGTTGCAGACAACGGGATTGGTGGCGACTCCGATTCCGTGACATCGGCGCCCAGCCGCGTGACCAAGGCACCCCGTCGAGACTCCGGCAACGGTCTCGGCACGGACCTCACCCCGTACATCACGGGAGACACGAGGGTCGAGAAGCTCGTGAACGGCACCTGGACGCCCGCCACCCAGTTCAATGACGGTGACAGCGTGAGGGTGGCACTGAGCTACAACATTCCGGCCGGCGTGGTGACCGAGGCGAACCGAACGATCAGCTACCAGCTGCCCAATGGGCTGAAGCCCGACTCCGTCCAGAGCGGCCGCGTCACCTCTGGCGGCAAGGAGGTCGGTGACTACACCATCGATACCGACGGCAAGGTGACCATCACGTACGACCAGGCCTTCGCCCAGGGTGGCGGTGCCGTTCAGGGCACCCTCAACTTCCATGGAACAGTCTCAAACACGAGTGGTGGGACGTCTGGCACCATCGACTTCGGTGGTGCGAGCACTCCCATCACCATCGTCACGCCCGTGCAGGACAACCATGACATCACCACCAAGAAGACGGGCTCCTTCGCCAATAACGACCGCACCAAGGCGAGTTACACGGTCACCGTCACCACCAACAAGGGCACAGGTGAGCCCGTCTCCGTCACGGACAAGTGGGACAAGTGGAACAGTACGTCCGGCGTCACCTACTCGTACGACCAGAGCTCGCTCAAGGTCGTGAAGGTCAGTGCGAACGGCGGGGAGACGACGCTGATCCAGGGCTCCTGGAACCCCTACAACTACAACGTGTCGTGGACTGGCGGGAGCGACCCACAGTTCACGGTCTCCAACCTGCCGGCACTGGGCGCCGGCGAGAAGTACGTCATCACCTATGCGACCGACATCGGCGGTGCCACGAGCGAGGCGGGAAAGGTCGCCAACTCCGCGGGCTCCACGAGCGGACCACACAACTCCTGGGACTGGCACAGCATCGAGTGGACCAAGGATATCAGCAAGTACGCCACCACGTACGACAAGAATACTGGCAAGGTACAGTGGCGCATCAAGGTGAACCCCAACCACAAGGACATTTCGGGATGGCGTGTTGTCGACAGCCTTCCGTATCCTATGACGGGCGGATTTACGGTTTGGAGTGACGAGAGCGACTACACGGCCGAGGGCGGAGGGGCCGGAGACACATACATCGACTTCACTTTCCCGTCCAACCTGACCGACGCGCAGAAGACGGCAAGCTACTACATCGGCTTCTGGGCGGACGTGCCGTCCACTGACGGCGAGACAAGCAACACGGCGTACCTGTACCCGCCCGACGGCAAGAACCAGAGCGACACGGGCATCGTGGACATCCAGCACCGCACCTGGGACGTGAGCAAGTCCTTTGGGAGCGAGACGCAGAAGGAGGACGTCGCCGGTCTCTATCGCAACACCTGGAACACCACCGTGACGGTTCCCGAGGGGAGCCTCTCGACGTTCGAATACGTGGACACGATCGAGAACGCCCAGGACGGCGACGGCAACGACATGGGGCCCAACAGCCACTACGCCATTGCCGCCGACCTGGAGGCGAGCCTTGTCGACCACCTCTCCCTGAACGTGGACGGGTACAACTCCTACCTCTACAAGGGTGCCGACCAGAAGACCTACTGGAACTCCTACTACGAGGACGAGCGCGGATACACCGACAAGTTGAAGATTTCCGTCACCTACTACGACGCGAATGGTAGTGAGGTCCCCGCCACCGATACCACGACGCATGTCAAGCGCTTCAAGGTGACGGTCACGCCTGCTGTCGGTCAGAGCATCGAGGCCCAAAACCTCAAGATTGACAACTATGTCACCTATACCGACGCGTCGGGTGCGGCGGAGGGTTCGACTTGGGCCATCAAGAACAAGGGCGAGTGCCAGGGCAAGGTTTCCGAGGCCACGCACGAGCACAAGACGCCGAAGAAGTTCGACAAACAGGTCTACACGGGGCACAAGACGGCGAGCGGGACCGACGCGTACGCCAGCGGGGATGCGAACGTGGACTATGACGACGTGAACGGCATCCTCACCTACCGGCTCCTGCTCAACACCACCAAGGCGGATGAGGGGAATATCGTCATCAACGATGACCTGCCGTCCGGCCAGACGCTCGACGAGAGTTCCATCAAGGCGGTCTTCAGGGATAGTGCCGACGGTGGTGGCGAATACTCGGATAACGGCGGATGGGGTGACCAGAAGAGCGACCTCAACGGCAACCAGAAGCTTTCATACACGACGTCGACAAACGCCGATGGCACCACCCACCTCCAGATAAAGATTCCCAACTACAAGTACTTCAACTCCAGGACGCTGATAGCGGTGACCTACAAGGTCTCCATCGCCGGCGACCCGACATGGGCTGACCCCAAGAACGCCAGCAAGACCTACACCAACACGGCAGACTGGAATGGGCACTCCTCCACGACCAACACCAAGGTCACGCACGACGTGAAGAACATCAGCAAGACGGGCGAGCAGCTGGACAAGGACGGCAATCCCGTCAAGACCAACGCTGCCGGCAACCCAACGGTCGCACCCTCGGGCACCATCAGGTACTACGTTGACATCAATCCCAAGGCGGATGACCTTGACCCCAGCTCTGACACGCTGGAGCTCACCGACCAGCTGAGCAACGCCGGAAGCTACAACCCCGTGCTGGACATTTCGAAGGTCAAGCTCTATGCGTACGACAGCTCAGCAGAGCACCATCTGGGGGCAGAGATTGACAGCAGCCGCTATACCCTGCAGTACGACGTTGCCACCAGCAAGATAACGGTGTCTGTCCCCGACAGCCTCGCCTGCGTGCTCACGTATGAGTACACCCTCGATCAGACCTTTGGCGGCAACACGACGATCAACAACCACGCGACCCTCAACGGAAAGTGGTCGGACGAGCAGAGGACGGTGCTCAAGGAGTCCAGCTCCTCTGCCACGGCCGTGAAGAAGGCAATTAGCATCTACAAGGTCGACAGCGACAACTACAAGAAGGTACTACCAGGCACTGAGTTCAAGCTGGAGTACTGGCAGAATGGGGGCTGGGTAACCAAGGACGAAACCCTGACAGTCGATCAGGACGGTAAGATCAGGTGGGACCTCGCGGTTGCGCAGCCGCCACTCATGACCAACACGCTCTATCGCCTTACGGAGACCAAGGCGCTGCCCGGCTACAAGCTCGACACCACGCCCCACTACTTCATCTGGATGGACAACGGCAATAACGCCAACTCCTCGTACAATGCTTCCGGTGCGTCCAGTGCTAACGTGCAGCAGAGTCAGGTGACGATCTTCAGGAACGTTGGCGGTATCATGTACATCCCCAACACCTACACGCGTGTCACTGCCAAAAAGGTGTGGGCAAACGCGAGCGGTGCACCGGTAAGCGCGCCGGAGGGTGCGAGCGTGCAGGTCCAGCTCTATCGGCAGATACAGACTGCAGATCCTAGCGACAGCTGCACGATCAACATTGTAAGTAAGGGCAACGAGACGAATCCGGGCTATAAGCCGGAGACGCACCTCCAGGAGACCGTCAAGAAGGGCACTTCTGTCACGCTTGGTATGGGGAATGTCTGGAATGGCATGACCCTTGACGTGTACGTCAACGGTGCGCTCGCAAGGTCCGTGACCGTTGATCCAAACGGCCATATTAGCCCGCCCATTGTGATTGATAACATCACGAGTGACACCGAGGTGGTGGTCCAGAACACGCATGACGAGAACAATCCCGTGGCGAAGATAGCCGACTACACGAAGCCCAACAACACCCTTACCAACAAGGAGACGGTGGGGGACCCCGTTACCCTCAACGCCAACAACCAGTGGACCCACGACTGGGATGGCCTCGAGCCAGGCGACTCCACGGGCCATGCCTACTACTACACCATTGAGGAGGTTGGTGCACCCAACGGCTACACTGTCTCGTACTCCAATAACGGTGGCATCAAGACTGGCACCATCACGGTGACGAACTCCTCGTCTGGCTTCGTGCTTCCCAAGACTGGTGGGGTGGGGACGACGGCGGTGAGGCTCATCGGTGCGTCCGTGGCAGCCCTTGCGCTCATCGGGCTTGTCCTTGTTGGCACCCGTCGGAAGCTGGCTGCTAAATAGTTGCGCTTTCCTTCGAAGACTTTGCGCGCGGCTCCGTTGGACGCCCTTGGCCAACGGAGCCGCGGCCCGAAAGATGGCCGTCATCTCTCACTCGCAGTTCCAAGGTTCGCCCTGTCATGGATACGCCCGAGGCAGTGGTAGACAAAGCGCCAGCTAGAAGCTCCAAAAACTTCTGCGAAGAGATTGTGAAAGGCGCTCCGGGCATGTAAACTTATCAAGCTGCCGATTTTGTGGGGGAGTTCTGTCCATAGCGCACAGGACAAAACCGCAGCTGAGGTGGCAGACGACAGCTGTGGTCCGCTGGGGAAGTGGCGCCGGATGCGCCATGAGGGGGCTTGCCCCCACAGGTCCCATGACCACCGAGGGTAAGGAAAGAGCATGGTCAGCACGATCCTTGGCCGCAAGATCGGGATGACTCAGGTGTGGGATGAAGACGACAACGTCGTCCCCGTCACCGTCATCCTGGCAGGCCCCTGCACCGTCTCGCAGGTGAAGACGAAGGCGACCGACGGCTACGATGCCGTCCAGATCGGCTTCGGAGACATCACGCCCAAGCACGTCAACAAGCCCATGGCCGGCCACTTCAAGGCCCACGGCGTGGAGCCCATGCGCTACCTGCGCGAGGTCCGCGTCGAGAACGGCGAGGAGCACAAGTGCGGCGACCAGGTCACCGTCGCGGACTTCGCCGACGTCAAGGCGGTCGACGTCATCGGCACCTCCAAGGGCAAGGGCTTCCAGGGCACCATCAAGCGCTGGAACTTCTCCCGCGGACCCATGGCCCACGGCTCGCGCAACCAGCGCAAGCCCGGCTCCATCGGCCAGTGCGCCTATCCCGCGCGCGTCCGCAAGGGCCTGCACATGGCTGGCCACATGGGCAACGAGCGCGTGACCGTCAAGAACCTCAAGCTCGTCCGCGTTGACGCCGAGCAGAACCTCCTGCTGGTTAAGGGCGCCGTCCCTGGCGGCAAGAACGGTCTCGTCCAGGTCCGCATGGCCTAAAGGGCCGAGGTAAGAAGAGCCCTAAGGCTAACAAGGAGGACAAATGTCCAGCATTGAAGTCAAGAACGTTGAGGGGAAGGCGGCCGGCACCGTCGAGCTCTCCGACAACGTGTTCGGCATCGAGCCGAACGTCCCCGTGATGCACCAGGTCGTGGTGGCCTACGAGGCGTCCCTGCGCCAGGGCACCCACTCCACCAAGAACCGCTCCGCCGTCTCCGGCGGCGGTGTCAAGCCCTTCCGCCAGAAGGGCACCGGCCGTGCCCGCCAGGGCACCATCCGCGCCCCGCAGTTCACCGGCGGCGGCGTCGTCTTCGGGCCTACCCCCCACTCCCACGCCCTGCGCGCGAACAACAAGGAGAAGAAGCTCGCCATGCGCTCCGCGCTCTCTGGCAAGCTTGCCGACTCCCAGCTGTTCCTGATCGACGAGCTCTCCCTTGAGCCCAAGACCAAGCAGGCCAAGGCCGTCCTGGCCGCCCTGGGCCTCGAGGGCAAGCGCGTCACCATCGTCGTTCCCGACGACGACGTCAACACCTACCTGGCCTTCCGCAACCTGCCCAAGGTCACCATCATCGCCTCCTGCGAGGCCAACACCCGCAACCTGCTCGACAACGCGGCCCTCGTGATGTCCTGTGCGGTTGCCAAGCAGCTCGAGGAGGTGCTCGCGTAATGAACTCTGCCTACGAGGTCATCATCCGCCCGGTCGTCTCCGAGCGTTCCTTCGACCTGATGTCGAACAACAAGTACACCTTCGAGGTTGCCCGCAACGCTCCCAAGGAGGAGATCAGGGCTGCCGTCGAGAAGCTGTTCGGCGTTCACGTCCTCAAGGTGAACACGCTTTGGGTCCGTCCCAAGAACAAGCGCGTCCGCTATGTCACCGGCAAGACCCGCACCTGGAAGAAGGCTGTCGTCACCATCGCCGATGGTGAGCAGATCGAGATCTTCTCCAACCAGCAGGCCGCTGCCGAGGAGTAGGTAATTCGCCCGCGCCTCCCCAGGGAGGCCGGGCTGTTATGCCGCGCAGGATGGATACGCGCGGTACCGTGGTAATCCGGTGTCGCCCCCTTATTCCCGAGAGGGTCGGCCAACGGACAGAAAGGGAAAGCAATGGCAGTCAAGCACCTCAAGCCCACGAGCGCAGGCAGGCGCTGGCAGACGATCTCTGACTTCAAGGAGATCACCGCCACCAAGCCCGAGAAGTCCCTTCTCGAGCCCCTGCCCAAGAAGGCAGGTCGCAACAACAACGGCCGCATCACCACCCGTCACCAGGGCGGCGGCAACAAGCGCCTGTACCGCAGGATTGACTTCAAGCGTCGCATGGACGACGTGCCGGCCAAGGTCGCCACGATCGAGTACGACCCCAACCGCTCCTCTCGCATCGCCCTGCTCCACTACGTGAACGGCGCCAAGGCCTACATCCTGGCTCCCGAGGGCCTTCACGTGGGCGACGTCGTCCTCTCGGGCGAGAAGGACGTCGACATCAAGCCCGGCAACTGCATGCCCCTCTCGCAGATTCCCGTCGGCACCCTGGTCCACGCAGTCGAGTTCCAGCCCGGCAAGGGCGCCGCGATGGCTCGTGCCGCCGGCACCTCCGTGCAGCTGATGGGCAAGGACAACGGCTACGCCGTCCTCCGCATGCCCTCCTCCGAGCTCCGTCGCGTGCTCCTCACCTGCCGCGCCACCATCGGCGAGGTGGGCAACGCCGAGCACGGCAACATCGTCATCGGCAAGGCCGGCCGTCAGCGTTGGCGCGGCGTCCGTCCCACCGTCCGCGGTACGGTCATGAACCCCGTCGACCACCCGCACGGCGGCGGCGAGGGCAAGAACCACACCTCCGGACGCCCCTCCGTCACCCCCTGGGGCAAGCCGACCAAGGGCAAGAAAACGCGCGACCCGAAGAAGGCGTCGAACCGCCTCATCATCCGTCGTCGTCGCTCGAAGTAGCCGGAACACGAGTATTAGGAGATTCCAAGAATGAGCAGAAGTCTCAAGAAGGGCCCGTTTGTGGAGACTCGCCTCCTTGCGCGTGTCACCGCTATGAACGAGGCTGGCAAGAAGGAGGTCGTGAAGACCTGGTCGCGCTCCTCCACCATCTTCCCCGAGATGGTCGGGCACACGATTGCCGTCCACGACGGCCGCAAGCACGTCCCCGTGTACATCACCGAGTCCATGGTTGGTCACAAGCTGGGCGAGTTCTCGCCCACCCGCACCTTCCGCGGCCACAAGGCTTAACAGGGGGCATGAAGAACAATGGCTAAGAACAACGCTGCAAACGAGGTCTCGGCTACTGCGAAGTACGTCCGCATGGCCCCTCGCAAGGTCCGCATGATCGTCGACCAGGTGCGCGGCAAGTCCGTGGAAAAGGCCCTCGAGACCCTCCAGTTCAGCACCCGCGCCGCCGCCGAGCCGGTCGCCAAGGTCCTGCGCTCCGCCGTCGCCAACGCCGAGAACAACAACGGCATGCGCGCCGACGGCCTCGTGATCAAGTACGCCTACGTCGACGAGGGTCCTACGCTCAAGCGCATCCGTCCTCGCGCCAAGGGCTCCGCATCCCGCATCAACAAGCGCACGAGCCACATCACCGTCGTCGTCGCACCTGGAAAGGAGGCGTAGGGAAAGCATGGGACAGAAGGTTCAGCCTACCGGCTTCCGCCTCGGCATCACCGAGGAGTGGCGTTCCCGTTGGTACGCCGATAAGAAGGACTACGCCAAGAGCCTTGGCAACGACCTCGAGATTCGCAAGTTCCTCGAGAAGCGTCTTGCCTCCGCCGCCCTCGCACGCGTCGACATCGAGCGTGCCGGCGACAAGGTGAAGGTCATCATCTACTCCGCCCGCCCCGGCATCGTCATCGGCAAGAAGGGCGCCGAGATCGACTCCCTGCGTGGCGAGCTCGAGAAGATCGCCGGCGTGACCAAGGGCAACATCAACGTCGACGTCATCGAGATCAAGCGTCCCGAGCTCGACGCCCAGCTGGTCGCCCAGTCCATCGCCGAGCAGCTCGAGGGCCGCATCGCCTTCCGTCGCGCCATGCGCAAGGCGGTCCAGTCCGCCCGCAAGGCCGGCGCCAAGGGCATCCGCATCCAGTGCTCCGGTCGCCTGAACGGCGCCGAGATGGGCCGTCGCGAGGCGCTGTCGCCCTCGTGCAGGTGCATGTGCGCCACGAAGGGCGCGAGCCCTGCCTGCGACTCCGCGCGGAGCAGCGCGTCCCGTAGTAGCTCGCAGATCACCGGGTCACGCTCGTAGAGCTCGACCTCGAATCCGGTCGCGGCCAGGAGGAGAGAGTCCTCTCCCAGGCCGGCGGTGGCGTCGATGGCGCGCGGGCGTTCGACGCCCTTGACGCGCGCCGCCTTGACGAGCAGCTCCCGCGCCAGGGCACGAGGCCTGAGACGCGGGATGAGCCGGGTGAAGTCACCTTGCGTCCTCAGGCCGTCCCCACAGAGCCAGAGGCCCGACTCGTCCACGAGTAGGCTGGTGCCCGGGCCTTCGTCACCTGGCGCGCCAAAAACGAGCCTTGATCCCAGGCGAGAGGCGACCTCCTCTGCGGCCGTGCGACAGGACTCGGACGCAAAGTGCACGGGAGGCGCGGACGACGACGGTTTGGCCGGCGATGATGCCGCTTGCGCGGGCAGCGCGGCGGGAGTGGGCAACGGGCCGGAGAGGGCGCGTGCTNGGTACCGCGAGGGTCGCGTGCCCCTGCACACCCTGCGTGCCAAGATCGCCTTCGGCGAGTCGACCGCCCGCACCACCATGGGCGCCTGCGGCGTGAAGGTCTGGATCTACCTCGGCGAGCAGCTCCCCGGCCAGCCTGCGCTCAACCCCGCGCTCGAGGGCAGCAGCCGTCCTCGCCGTTCGCGTAACGAGAGGAGGGGCCGCTAATGCTCGCACCCAAGCGCGTTCTGCACCGCAAGGTCCAGCGTGGCTCCATGAAGGGCCAGGCCAAGGGCAACACCAAGCTCTACTTCGGTGAGTGGGGCCTGCAGGCGCTCGAGGCCCACTGGATCACCAACCGCCAGATCGAGGCCGCCCGTATTGCCATGACGCGTCAGATGAAGCGTGGCGGCAAGGTCTGGATCACCATCTTCCCCGACAAGCCCATCACCAAGAAGCCCGCCGAGACCCGTATGGGCTCCGGCAAGGGCAACCCCGAGGAGTGGGTGGCCGTCGTCAAGCCCGGCCGCATCATGTTCGAGATCGCCGGCGTCGAGGAGTCCGTCGCCAAGGAGGCCCTGCGCCTCGCCCAGCACAAGCTCCCCATCAAGACCAAGATCATCGCCCGCGCCGACCAGGACGGGGAGGCTAAGTAAATGAAGTACAAGGACATCCGTGAGCTCAGCGACGAGGAGCTTGCCCAGAAGCTCGAGGACGGCAGGGCCGAGCTCTTCAACCTCCGCTTCCAGATGGCGACCAGCCAGCTGGACAACACCGCCCGCGTCACCACGGTCAAGCGCGACATCGCCCGCGTCCAGACCGAGATTCGCGCACGCCAGATCGCAGCGGAAAACGCCGCTGCGCAGAACTAGATCGCAGGAGAAACAGGAAATGGCAGATACCGAAAGCAGGAACGCGCGCAAGGTCCGCACCGGTGAGGTCATCTCGATCTCTGGCGACAAGACCGTCACCGTTCAGGTCACGTACCGCAAGCACCACCCCAAGTACGGCAAGATGATGACGATCCACAAGAAGCTTCACGCCCACGACGAGAAGAACGAATGCGGCTTGGGCGACACCGTCACTGTCATGGAGACCCGTCCCATGTCCAAGACCAAGCGCTGGCGCGTGACCCAGATCGTCGAGCGCGCCAAGTAACGACCTATACAACCCATTCCCAGCCATGTGCGGCGCACGCGAGGCCGCACCTCTGGCAGGGGTGAGCGTTCGGAGGAACAAGCAATGATTCAGATGGAGACCATGCTCAACGTCGCTGACAACAGCGGCGCCAAGCGTGTGAAGTGCATCAAGGTACTTGGTGGCTCCAAGCGTCGTTACGCCGGCCTTGCAGACGTCATCATGTGCGCCGTCCAGGAGGCCACCCCTGGCGGATCCGTCAAGAAGGGTGACGTCGTCCGCTGCGTCGTCGTGCGCACGGTCAAGGAGACCCGCCGCAAGGACGGCAGCTACATCAAGTTCGACCAGAACGCCTGCGTCCTGGTCAACAAGGACGGCGAGCCCAAGGGTACCCGCATTTTCGGGCCCGTCGCCCGCGAGCTGCGCGACCACAAGTACATGAAGATCGTCTCGCTCGCGCCTGAGACGCTGTAGGGAGTGAGTAGCAGATGGCAAAGATGAAGATTAAGAAGGGCGACCAGGTCGAGGTCCTGTCCGGCAAGGACAAGGGCAAGCGAGGCGAGGTCATCAAGGCCATGCCCGCCGAGGGCAAGGTCGTCGTCCGTGGCGTCGCCATGGTCAAGAAGGCCCAGCGCCCGACCCAGCAGGGCCAGCAGGGCGGCATCGTGGAGAGGGAGGCGGCCATCGACGTCTCCAACGTCGCGATCGTCGACCCCCAGACCGATAAGCCCACCCGCGTCGGCTATCGCTTCAACGAGGACGGCAAGAAGGTCCGCTTCGCCAAGAAGTCTGGTGTCGAGCTCTAGGGAGCGAGTCACCGCCAGTGCGAACGTTGGGTCCCCCATCCGCCAGGGTGGGGGACTTTTTGAAGTCATTCTCGTCCGGAGGCGCTCGTTTGCTTGTGTTTTCCCGCCGGCTGATGCCGAGAAGTACAAGCAAATTCGGGTCACGGGGCGTTTTTGCTTCGAACCGTCGATTTGCTTGCATTTCTGACTTAGAGAAGTGCAAGCAATTTGATGCGTCGGAGCCGACCTCGTCCAAAATGGGCAATTCCCTTGTGTTCAGGAAGCCGAGAAGTACAAGCAAACTGAGGCAGCGGCGCCATTCTCGCCCGGAAGCTCCATTTGTCGGTGGTTTGGAAGACGAGAAGTGCCGACAATCGTTGAAGTTCGGTCCGACTTCACCCCGAGGTGGCTGATCGTCGGTGGTTCCACGGGAGAAAAGTACCGACAAGCGAGAGGCCGCGCTCCGGGCTTGCAGGGCTCCTGGTGGCGGGGTCCCGGTGCCCGTCCTCCCCTAGGCTTGGGGTGGGGGCACAATCACGTCGTAGCGGACGGCCTTGCCAACGACGCTGTGACCGGGCTTTCTCCCCGCGAGGAAGGGGCCCTTGGGCGGCCGCTTGATGACGACCTTTCTGGGACGCGCCGCCAAGGCCGCCGCAAGCAGCTCGTCCTCGTCCGAAGCCGGCGCCTCGATTCGATGGATGAGCTGGAACTTCTTCTTCACCAGGGCGCTCTTCTGACGTGCGGGGAACATGGGGTCCAGAAACACGACGTCCGGACGCACGCCACCCATGGCGAGGGCCCGCAGCGCGGCCGCGCTGTCGCCCTCGTGCAGGTGCATGTGCGCCACGAAGGGCGCGAGCCCTGCCTGCGACTCCGCGCGGAGCAGCGCGTCCCGTAGTAGCTCGCAGATCACCGGGTCACGCTCGTAGAGCTCGACCTCGAATCCGGTCGCGGCCAGGAGGAGAGAGTCCTCTCCCAGGCCGGCGGTGGCGTCGATGGCGCGCGGGCGTTCGACGCCCTTGACGCGCGCCGCCTTGACGAGCAGCTCCCGCGCCAGGGCACGAGGCCTGAGACGCGGGATGAGCCGGGTGAAGTCACCTTGCGTCCTCAGGCCGTCCCCACAGAGCCAGAGGCCCGACTCGTCCACGAGTAGGCTGGTGCCCGGGCCTTCGTCACCTGGCGCGCCAAAAACGAGCCTTGATCCCAGGCGAGAGGCGACCTCCTCTGCGGCCGTGCGACAGGACTCGGACGCAAAGTGCACGGGAGGCGCGGACGACGACGGTTTGGCCGGCGATGATGCCGCTTGCGCGGGCAGCGCGGCGGGAGTGGGCAACGGGCCGGAGAGGGCGCGTGCTCCGCCTGCCGGTCGCTGTCCGCCTCGTGGCATCATCCGTCCCCAGTCCCTAGGCTAGCTGCGCCAAGCGCAGGGCAAGGGCCACACTGCCCACGTTGTAGCCCCCCACCGCATAGAGCCCGCGGAAGACGACGTCGCCGTCCGTTGCGCCTGCCGCCTCGCCCTCACCGGCCTTGTCGCACGGCTGCACCAGGAGCATGAGAGGCAGCTTCTCCGGGTTGGCGTACATGCGGCGCGCGAGGCGTTCGGGCAGCTCGTCGAAGTCGTCGAAGAGCACCAGCGCGGACCCCAGCGCGTCGAGGGCGCGCATGAGCGTGGGGTCGTCGTAGGCCTTCGGGCTCCGGCACACGAGGAGCAGGCCCAGGCCCGCCTCGTGCAACTGCCCGGCCTGCTCGCGCAGCTCGTTGAGCAGGTGCTCGGTGGGCTCCTCCGACTCCTCCAGGAAGGCGATGATGCCTCGTCCCGTGCCACCGCGCCGCAGCGCGTCGCTCGCGCGGGCGGCAGATCCGTCCGCGGCATGCAGCTCAAGCTCGGGCAGGGGAATGTCCTGCAGCATGTCGGAGGCCTTGGGCACGCGCGTGCGCAGCGGCAGCTCGAGTTCGCCCTCGCCTTCTCCGAGGCGGAATATCGCCTCGGAGGCCTGCTGGTTCCCGTTGGGGAGCCGGGTGGTGCTCACTAGGCGCCAGGTTCCCAATGGCAGCTCGAGTGTCAGGCCGCCCTCGTCCGCGCTCGTGCCCCAAAGCTCGAGCGAGGGGAAGCCCAAGGACCCCTGCCCTCCTCGCTCGGTGTAGGCCTGGAGCCTTCCCAGGGTCCAGTCGACGAAGCAGGACTTGGTCCCTCCGGCGGTGGCACGCAGGCGCACCCTGCGGGACTTGGGGCGAGGGGGCTCCTGCGCGGGCACGAAGCGGCCGCCCTCGAAGAGCTCGGGTGCGAGCGACTCGGGGTTGACGCGCGCCGGGTGGCNGACGTGCACCGCGAGTCGCACCGTCCTCGTGTAGGAGGGGGTCACGCCGATCAGGTGGGTGCAGCCGTTGCGCCCGGCGTCCTCGCCGCCCAGCTGGTCGAGGGCATAGTCGGAATAGACCGTCGTGCCCATCATGAGGGCGCGTCCCGCCGCGTTGGTGAACCACCCGCGGTCGAGCACCTCCTCGGGCTCGCAGGCGCCCAGGTAGTGCCAACCGCCGTCGGCGTAGGCCTCGACCCATGCATGGTTGTCGTCACAGTGCGCCCACCAGGGGGTGTAGATCTGGCGCGCGGGGATGCCCACGCTGCGCAGGGCGCTCACCAGGAAGGTCGACTCCTCCCCGCAGCGGCCGTCCCCGCTTGCCAGCACGGCGAGCGGCCCCAGGGTACGGCCGTCCGACGCCTGGTAAGTGGCCATCTGGGCACACCAGTAGTTGATCTCGAGCACGGCCTCACGCTCGTTGAGCCCCGCGACGCGCTCGTGCAGCTCACTCCAGAGCGGGGGGCGGCAGTCGGTGAGGGGCTCGTTGTTGACGCGGGGACAGAGCACGAAGTGCACGAAGAGGGGCTCGGGCAGCTCGCGGGTCCAGCCCAGGCCGCGCCGCAGCATGAGGGAGTGACGCACGTAGGAGACGAGGACTCCCGGCTCGACGTCGAGGACGTCGGAGAGGGGCAGCATGCCGAAGAGGTAGCGCAGGAGGCAGGCCTCGTCCTCGTCGGCGCTGGCGTCCACGGTCGCGGTGGCACGGGCGCGGGTGACGTCGTCGAGCAGGGCGAGACGCCCCTCGAAGCGGTCGCGCGCGTAGTCCTGGAGTTCCTTGCCGAGCATGAGGCTCCTCTCGCCTGGGTGTGTCGGTGGCTTGTGGTTGCGAGGCCTTGGGTGGACGCGGCCCACGCGCCTTCGTCCCTTGCGTGGGCGGACATCCCGCACCCTACTCGTCCAAAACGAGCTCCAGCACGGTGTCCAGCGGGTCGGGAAGCTCCGTCGCCGCACCGAGGTCCGCAAACGCGACGTCGGCGTAGTCGCTGTGGGTCCAGCTGGACGAGAGGGGCACCTCGCTGCCGTCCGCGAGTATCCTCACACTGCGGATGCTCGCCTTGGGCACGCCCAAAAGCGGCACGGGGCCCACGTGGGGCTCGTGCAGGTGCAGGTAGTAGTGGTTGCCCCTGCGCGTCACGCGTCCCTGGTCGAAGCGAGCAAGGTCGACGCCACCTCCTTCGGCGCTGCCGCAGCCATAGACGCTCGCGCCGTTCTCTCCCATCCAGCGGCCCAGCTCGCGCAGACGCTCCATCGACGCGCGGGGGATGCGTCCGCGCGCGTCGGGACCCACGTTGAGTATGAGGTTGCCGCCCTTCGACACACACTCCACGAGCGAGCGCACCAGCGTGCGCGGTGACTTCCAGTTGTCGTCGCGGGCGGTGTAGCCCCAGCTGTCGTTCATGGTCAGGCAGGACTCCCAGGCCAGGGGGCGACCCTCGGCGTCCGTGAGCCGCCAGGGCGGGATGATGCGCTCCGGCGTCACGAAGTCGCCGTGGTAGGGGGTGGGCGCGCATTCGGCAAGGGAGCCCATGCCCTCGCCGCTCACCTCGAGGCGGTTGTTCACGATCACGTCGGGCTGGAGCTCGCGCACCATGCGCATGAGCTCGGTGGCGCCCCAGCGCTCGCCGCGCATGTCGTCGTACGAGAAGTCGAACCACAGCAGGTCGAGCCTGCCGTAGTTGCTGCAGAGCTCCCTCACCTGGGCGTGCATGAAGTGCAGGTAGCGCCCCCAGTCGCGACCCTCGTTGCCGCATTCGGGATGGTTGCGCAGCGGTGCCTGGCGGTCGCCGTACTGCGGGAAGTCCGGGTGGTGCCAGTCTATGAGCGAGAAGTACAGCCCCACCCTCAGGCCCTCGGCGCGCACGGCCTCGACGAACTCGGCCACGACGTCGCGGCCGAGCGGTGCGTGCACGGAGCTGTAGTCGGTCTGTGCCGTGTCGAAGAGGCAGAAGCCGTCGTGGTGTTTTGCGGTCATGACCACGTAGCGCATGCCCGCCTCGCGCGCGGCGCGGGCCCAGGCGCGCGCGTCGAGCTCGCGAGGGTCAAACTCGTCGAAGTAGGGCAGGTAGGAGGCGTCGTCCATCTCCTCCGTGCTGCGCACCCACTCGCCGCGCGCGGGGATGGCGTAGAGGCCCCAGTGTATGAACATGCCGAAGCGGTCGTGGAGCCACCATGCCATGCGCCTGTCGTAGCGCTCCCTGTCGAACTCGTACAACCGTGCTCCCCTCGTCACGCGCATCATCACGCTTGGCGAAAACCTCTCCCCTCCGGCGGGTTGCCGTTGGGCGAACTGTTGCCAAGCGAAGCCGGTTCCGAGTATGAATCTATATGAGTCATGAGGGGGCAGTGCCGCATGGGTCCGTCGCCCAGAAGGCGAAAGTTCCCGGAGAGCGCGCAGAGGTTCGTCTCCCCTCGGTCATCTTGCACGGCCCCGCTTCGCGACCGCGGACGGGGACAGGTCAGGAGGGGCCCGTCCCGTCGGGGTGGGCCGGGCGCGTCGTCCACAAGGAGGAAGTCGCATGCTTCAGAATCACGAGGTTTCCGCTTCGGAGAAGGGAATGAGCCGTCGTTCGTTCCTGGGCTATGGCGCCATCGGCGCCGGCCTGCTGGGCGCTTCCCTTGCCGGCTGCGGCAAGAAGGGGAGCGATGCCACCACGCCCGTCGAGTCCGGCTCCGATACTGCCGCCGCGGAGGTCGACGCTGACGGCTTCGTCGTCAAGGCCACCAAGACCGACGGCAAGTCCGCGGACAACGACCTCGTGATCGCCATCGAGGGCACCATCCAGAACCTCCACCCCATGAACTGGTCGGACGGCAACTCGGGCAACGTCTGCTACTACATGTACGAGACCATGGTCGCCCACGACGAGGACTACAACTTCGTTCCCATGCTGGCCGAGAGCTGGGACGTCTCGGACGACGCCCTCACCTACACCTTCCACCTGCGCAGCGGCGTCACTTTCAGCGACGGCACGCCCTTCGACTCCTCGGTGGTCGTCACCAACTACAATGAGGCGGTGAAGAAGGAGAACGGCTGGCGTCGCCGCCGCACCTTCGTGCAGACCCTGGACGACGGGAGCGAGAACTACCGCGTGTCCAAGGTCGAGGCGCCCGACGCCAACACGGTGGTCTTCACCCTTGCCGCCCCGTACTCGCCCTTCATGAACAGCATCTCGCAGTTCTACCTCATCAACCCCACCGCTGCCGTGGACCCCAACTACAACTACCTGGCACAGTCTGCCGGCACCGGTGCCTTCACGCTCAAGGAGTGGGTCAACGGCGACCACACCACCGTGGTGCCCAATCCCACGTACTGGGGAGAGAGGCCCTCGGTCGACTCCGTGACCTTCCGCGAGGTGCCCGAGGCCGGCGCGCGCATCGCCATGCTCCAGACCGGCGAGGCCGACTTCGTATACCCCACCCCGTCCGACCAGATCGCCACCATCAAGTCCGCCGGCGACATCAACCTCAAAGCACAGAAGTCCACCACCATGCGCTACGTCACGCTCAACACCAACGTGAAGGAGCTCTCTGACGTGCGCGTGCGCCAGGCCATGAACTACGCCTTCGACCAGAAGGCGTACGCCGAGGTCCTCTATTCCGGCTTCGCGGACCCCGCGACCTCCGTCCTGCCCGAGAAGCTCCACTCCTACGAGGCGCAGACGCCCTACGACGTGGACCTCGACAAGGCCAAGTCCCTCCTCAAGGAGGCCGGCTACCCCGACGGCTTCAAGCTCACCCTCTGGGGCGACAACTCCACGCAGGAGACCAAGGGCATGACCTTCGTCATGCAGCAGATGGCCCAGATTGGCATCACCGTGGACGTCCAGCCCATGGAGCCCGCCACCGTGGCCGACAAGACGGCCCTCCCCGCCGACGAGACCGAGCTCCAGATGTGGTACGTCAACTGGTCCCAGAACGACGCCGACGGCTTCCTGCGCTCGCTGCTCTCCAGCGGCATGGTGCCCCCCACGGGCTACAACACCGCCTTCTGGAAGGACGACGAGTTCGACGCCAACCTGGAGAAGGGCAACGCCGCACCGACCCAGGACGAGCAGGACAAGTACTATCGCGAGTGCCAGAAGATTGCCTGGGAGAACTGCCCCTGGCTCTTCCTTGCCACGGACGACTCGCTCTTCTCGTACAAGGAGTACCTCAAGGGCGTCCGCATGATCCCCATGGGCATCGACGCCACCCACGCGACGCTCGAGCGTTAGCGCGGGCGCGGGGCCGGGCGCGTCCCGGCTCACACGTCAGGAAACGGATTGGGCTTGCCGGCCCCCGAAGGCCGGCAAGCCCTTTTGGAGCAAATGAGGAGGCGGAAGATGGGGCGCTACTTCCTGAAGCGCATGCTTTCGATGATCCCCCTGTTCTTCGTCATCTCGATCGTCGTGTTCCTGTTCATCCACCTGATCCCGGGTGACGCGGCACGCATGATCGCCGGCAAGAACGCGACGGGCGGGGACATAGAGCTCATCCGCCAGCAGCTCGGCCTGGACAAGCCCCTGCTCCGGCAGTACCTGGACTACATGGGTGGCCTCTTCACCGGAAACCTGGGGATGTCGTACAAGAACAGCCAGACCGTCTGGTCGCTGCTCGTCCCGCGCTTCCCCATAACCATCTACCTCACCATCTGCTCGATCACCTGGTCGGCGCTCATCGGCATCTTCCTGGGCGTCGTGTCCGCCATCAACCGCGGCAAGGCCCTGGACCTCGTGGGCATGGTCGTGGCCATCTCGGGCCTCTCCATCCCCAGCTTCTGGCTGGGCCTCGAGCTCATGCAGCTCTTCTCCGTCGCCCTGGGATGGCTTCCTACCGGCGGCGTGGACGATTGGCGCGGCTACATCATGCCGTCGCTTGCCATGGGTGCCGGCATCATGGCAATCCTGGCGCGCGTCACCCGCTCCTCGATGATCGAGAACCTGGGCAAGGACTACATCCGTACCGCCCGCGCCAAGGGCCTGCCCGAGTCCAAGGTCATCATGCGCCATGCCTTCAAGAACTCCTCCATCGACGTGGTCACGGTGGCCGCCCTGCAGATCGGCGCCCTCATCGCGGGCTCCGTGGTCATCGAGACCGTCTTCTCGATCCCGGGGATGGGGCGTCTCCTGGTCGACTCGATCAACTACCGCGATTACCAGGTGGTGCAGGCGCTCATCATGTTCTTCTCGCTCGAGTACATGGTCATCAACCTCTTGGCGGACGTGCTGTACGGGGTCATCAACCCCCGCGTCCGCTTCGACTAGGAGGACGTGCGACATGGCAGAAAAGACCAAGCTGAAGGGGGCCCCGGGCGAAGGGGACGCGACCGCCGCGACCGCAGGGGCGGGCGCTTCGGAGTTCGCCCGCGGTGAGGAGCTCCCCCGCGCGCAGAGTCCGGCCAGGCAGTTCCTCAAGAAGTTCCTGCGTCGCAAGACCGCCGTGGCGGGGTTCGTCTTCATCGTGCTCATGTTGGTCATAGCCGTCATCGGCCCCTCCGTGGTGCCCTACGACCCCAACCAGTACGACTACTCGGCCCTGCTCTCGGGCCCCACGGCCGCCCACATTTGGGGCACGGACGAGTTTGGGCGCGATGTGTTCAGCCGCCTCGTCGCGGGCACCCAGCTCTCGCTGGGGACGGCCCTCACGGCGTCGGTGATCGGCACTGCCGCAGGCGTGGTCTTCGGCCTCATCGCGGGCTTCTGCGGTGGGCTCGTGGACGCGTTCATCATGCGCGTCTGCGACGTGATGTTCGCCTTTCCCGGCATCCTGCTGGCCATCGCCGTCGTCGCGATCATCGGTCCCGGCCTCACCAACGTGATGATTGGCGTGGCCGTGTTCACCGTCCCGTCGTTCGCGCGCATCATCCGTGGCGCCGTGCTCGAGGTGAGGAGCGAGCTCTACGTCGAGGCGGCGCGTTCGGTGGGCTGCTCGTCCAGGCGCATCATGTTCGTCCACATCCTGCCCGGCACCATGCAGGCGCTCATCGTCAACTTCACCATGAACGTGGGCGGCGCGATCCTCTCGGCCTCGAGTCTGTCGTTCCTTGGCTTCGGCGCCAGCGTAACCCAGCCCGAGTGGGGCGCCATGCTCTCGCAGAGCCGCAACTACCTGGCCACGGCGCCTCACCTGGTGCTGTTCCCGGGCCTTCTGATCTTCCTCACCGTGCTCGCGTTCAACCTCTTTGGCGACGGCCTGCGCGACACCCTCGATCCCAAGCTCAACTAGGAGGCGCAGATGCAAGACGCCCTGCTTGAGGTCAGGGACCTCAAGGTCGAGTTCAAGCGCGACCGAAAGTCATGGATCACCGCCGTGCGCGGCGTGTCGTTCTCCATCCATGCCGGAGAGATCGTGGGCCTGGTGGGGGAGTCCGGCTGTGGTAAGTCGGTCACCTCGCTGGCCGTGATGCGCCTCCTGAGCAAGGCCACCAGCCGTACCTCGGGTTCGGTGGTCATGGACGGCCGCAGCATCCTCGAGCTGAGCGACCGGGAGATGCGAGACGCACGCGGCAACGACTTCTCGATGATCTTTCAGGAGCCCATGAGCTCGCTCAACCCCATCATGCGCGTGGGAGACCAGCTCGCCGAGGCCCTGCGGCTGCACAACGACCTGAGCCGCGAGGAGATCCACGCGCGCTCGGTCGAGGCGTTGCGCCTGGTGGGCATCCCCGAGCCCGAGGTGACGCTGCGCAACTACCCGCACGAGCTCTCGGGCGGCATGTGCCAGCGCGTCATGATAGCCATGGCCATGTCCTGCGAGCCCAAGCTGCTCATCGCCGACGAGCCCACCACGGCGCTCGACGTGACCATCCAGGCCCAGATCCTGGCGCTGATGGAGCGCATCCGCGCCGAGCGCAACACCGGCATCCTCTTGATCACCCACGACCTGGGTGTCGTGGCCGAGACCTGCAGCCGCGTCATCGTGATGTACGCCGGCGGCATCGTGGAGGAGGCACCGGTCGAGGAGCTCTTCGAGCGCCCGCGCCACCCCTACACCAAGGGGCTCATCGCCTCCGTGCCCCGGCTTGGCCGACGCGTGCACCGCCTGCCGTCCATTCCCGGCAGCGTTCCCGACCTCGCGGCCATGCCCGCGGGCTGTCGCTTCGCCCCGCGCTGCCCCATGGCGCGCCCGGCCTGCGAGGCCAAGGTGCCCGCGCTCGTGCAGGTGGGGGAGGGCCATCGCTGCGCCTGCCCATACGCCGCGGCCGGTGCCAGTGTGGAGTACGCGGCCGGGATCGGCGGTCTGGCTGACGGCGCCGGCGCGGCCGATGCCACCGCCGCTGCGTCGGGGGCCACCGGTGATGTGTCGGCACAAGACGCGAAGGGGGTTCCCACGCATGAGTGAGCCGCTGCTTTCCGTGCAGGACGTCTCGAAGCGCTTCCCGGTGGGCAAGAGCCTCCTCGGCCGCCCAACCGGCTACGTCCATGCCGTGAACGACGTCTCGTTCGACGTCATGCCGGGCGAGACCTTCTCGCTCGTGGGCGAATCCGGTTGCGGCAAGTCCACCACGAGCCGCCTGATAGACCACCTGATCACGCCCGACGAGGGGCGGATATTCTTCGACGGCGACGAGGTCACGGCGCTGAGCGAGCGCCAGATGCGCCCCCTGCGCGCCAAGATGCAGATGGTCTTCCAGGACCCCTACGGCTCGCTCAACCCCCGCATGAAGGTGCAGGACATCATCGGCGAGCCACTCTTGGTGCACACCAGGATGTCCGCAGGCGAGCGGCTCAAGAGGGTGCACGAGCTCCTTGGCACGGTGGGCCTCTCGCCCGCCCATGGCGAGCGCTACCCGCACGAGTTCAGCGGCGGCCAGCGCCAGCGCATCGGCATCGCCCGCGCCCTCTCGGTGCAGCCCAAGCTGATCATCGCCGACGAGCCCGTCTCGGCGCTCGACGTGTCCATCCAGGCCCAGGTGCTCAACCTCCTGCGCGACCTGCAGGAGCACTACGAGCTCACCTACCTCTTCATCTCGCATGACCTGTCGGTGGTCGAGATGATCTCTGACCGCATCGCCGTCATGTACCTGGGGACCATCATGGAGATGGCGCCCAACGAGGAGCTGTACGCGAGGCCGTGCCACCCCTACACGCAGGCGCTGCTCTCGGCCGTGCCGGTGCCCGACCCCAAGTCCAAGCGCCGCCACGTGCTCATCGAGGGAGACCTGCCCAGCCCCATGAACCCGCCAACGGGCTGCCCCTTCCACACCCGCTGCCCGCACTGCACGGAGCGCTGCGTCAAGGAGTTCCCCAAGATGCGCGAGGTCTCGCCGGGCCACAGGCTGCGCTGCCATTACGACGGGCTCCAGCTTCCGGCGTAGGGTACGGGGCCATGCCGAGCTGCCGTGGAGGGCACTTGGCCCTTCTCGGGGATGTCGTGTTTATTTGACAAATGTGCTTGCTGTCGTACAATCGAGTCAAATATATACGACATTTCCTCCAGCTGAGGTAGGGAGGCTCGCATGCTCGTCCTGGGAATGATCCTTCTTGTGGTTTCGATGGTCGCGGTCATGCTGTGCGTCGTCAACGAGCGGGGCGAGAGGGGCTATGACGAGCGCCAGACCGCGGTGATGGGGAAGGCATACAAGGTCGGCTTCATCCTCAACTCCGTGCTCCTCCTCCTTGCGGCGTTTGCGGTGGAGCTCTGGGGGGATGCCCGTCTTGACCCCGGCTTCCTCATGGTGCTGGTGCTGTGCGTGGACTGCTGCGCGTTTGCCACCTATGCCATCTGGCACGACGCCTACTTTGGGATGCGTAGGAACTACCTGCCGGGGGTCGTGCTCCTGCTCGTCCTGGGGACAGTCGCCCTGGCGATCGAGCTGCCGGACTTCATGGCAAAGCTTGCCGGCGGGGGCAAGCCCGACGTCGGCGATGGCTCGCTCTTGATCAACGCGAGCTGGGCGTTTGAGTCGCTGGTCGCGTTGGCTCGCGTCTGGTGCCTGCGGAAAGAGGGGCATCGGGAGGGCGTGGAGGGATGAGCAACCTTTCCATGAGGCAGGCGCGCGCCGAGGCGGGGCTGTCGCAGCAGGAGCTCGCGGATGCCGTGGGGGTCTCGCGCCAGACCATCAACGCGGTGGAGCGGGGGGACTACAACCCCACCATCAGGCTCTGCGTCGCCATCTGCAAGAGGTTGGGGCGGAGCCTGGACGAGCTGTTCTGGCCAGAGTGACGGGACCTGGGTGGGGCGGGACCTGGGTGGCGAGACCCCGAGCGACGGCCTCGCTCCCGGTTGCATGGCGGCGTTCGCATGCTCCTCACGGCAAATTAGTGTACATGGACTCGTAGAAGAGCTTCAAAAACCACCCATATCGAGCTTATCCTGGCAAAATGCTGAGTTTGTGTACACTAATCCGGTGCGTCGGACGTACCGGGCGCATCTGGTGCGTCAGACGTGCCCGGGCGCACGCAATCGTCTGGGGTAGAGGCGCATGGACATTACGATTCGCAGTGCGACGCCAGATGACGCGGAGGCGCTGCTTGCCATCTACGCGCCGTACGTGAGCGAGACGGCGATCACCTTCGAGCTCGATCCGCCCATCCTGGCCGAGTTTCGCCAGCGCATCGTGCACATAGGCGCGCGCTACCCCTATCTGGTGGCCGAGGCGGACGGCGAGCCCGTGGGGTATGCCTACGTGGGCGAGTTCCATGCGCGCGAGGCCTACGCCTGCAGCGCCGAGACGGCCATCTACCTGAGGCGCGACCAGCGCGGCAAAGGCGTGGGCCGCAGGCTCTACCAGGACCTCGAGGCCACCTGCGCCGTGCGCGGCATCACCAACCTCTACGCCTGCATCGCCTACGTGGAACCCGAGGACGAATACCTCACCCAGGCGAGCGTGCGCTTCCACGAGCGCATGGGGTACCGTCTTGTGGGGCGCTTCAACAAGTGCGCACGCAAGTTCGACCGTTGGTATGACATGGTCTACATGGAGAAGTTCGTCGCCGACCACAAGGCATAGCCGTCAGGCGTGGTTCGCGGCAGGGAGGGCGGGGCAGTGGTGTCAGGCGAGAAGGTCGTGGCAAAGCGGGTCGAGCTCAGCGAGCTCTTCTTCGACCTCGTGTTCGTGTACGCCATCTCGTGCTCCACGGCGCTCCTGCGTCAGGTCGAGTCCGGGCTGCCCCGGCTGGCTGCGGTCCTATCGTTTGCCACGGTGATCGTGGTCCTGGTCAACTCCTGGATGGTCGAGACCGTCTTCACCAACCGCTTTGGCAGCAACTCTCGCCGCGACGTGGGGTTCATGCTGGCGAGCATGGTGCTGGTGCTTCTGCTCTCGGCCAACCTGAGCGCCGACCTCGTGACCTCGATCCGCGCGTTCTCACTTTTGGTCGGCGCGTGGACGCTGCTTCTCCTCGTGCAGTACGCGCTGCGCTACCGTGAGTCCGCGAACGATGGGGAGCGTCCCTACATCCGTCTCTTCTTCCTGGTCCTTGGCCTGCGCGTCGCCTGCCTCGCGGTGGCCGCCCTGCTCGAGTATCCGCTCGGCCTCCTGGTGCTGCTCGTCGGCGTGGTGCTGGGCTGGGTGCTGCCGGGGTTGCTCTCGTCCAGGATGCGTGTCGTGCCCATCAACTTCCCGCACCTGACCGAGCGGCTCTCGCTCCTGGTGATCATCAGCTTCGGAGAGACGATCGTGGACGTCGCCGGCGGATACTTCGGGGCGGCGTCCTTCTCGCTCGCGTCCGTCCTCGTCTTTGTCCTGGTGGCGACGCTCTTCGTGACCTACGTGGTCGAGTTCGACGGGCTGGCGCGGCGCGACCGTGCCGGGATCACGGGCAACGGCATGATCTACCTGCACTATCCCGTGCTCTTTGGCATCAGCTCCGTGACCGTGGCACTGAGCTACCTTGCGGAGGGGCTGGTGAGTCGGCCGTTCGCCGTCTGCCTGCTGTATGCGGGGCTGGCCCTGTTCCAGCTGGGGGTGCTCTTGGGCTGTGGCTACAACAGCGTGACGCAGCGCCCCTCCGCCGGATTGGTCGCGGGCGTGTCGCTGGCGATGCCGTTGGGGTTGGCGGCAAGCCTCGTGTCGGGCGGGAGCACGCTCGTGGTGGTTGGGTTGGCGTGCGCCAGCAGCGTGGTGCTGCCGTTGGGGCTGAGGTCACTCGCGGTACGGACGGCGGGTGGGGAGTAGGACGGGGAGGACGGTGCGTGGCAATGGCCATCGACGCGAGGGCATGCGAGACCTTCGTTGGCTCGCTGGGCGCGGATGCGCCCGTGGTGTACCTGGTGGACGCCCCGGAGTTCCCGCATGGGGTGGCGGAGCTTGCTGCCGGGCGACGCGTCACGCTGGTGGGCGTGCCCATCGCCAACTGGGATGACGCGCTCACGCCCTGGCCTGCGCCGGGGCTGCGCGAGGGCGATGCCGGCTTTGGTGGCGGAGGGCCCGCGACCGTGGGCGAGCTGCTGGGAGAGGTCGTGCCCGGGGTCGAGGCGCGTGCGAGCCTCTCGCCTACCAAGCGTGCGATTTGCGGATACTCCCTGGGCGGGCTCTTCGCGTTGTACGCGATGCTTGTCGGCGTTGGTGCCGGTGGCGATGCCGGTGGCGGCGTGTCGGCCCGCGCCTCACTTGGCGCCTGCGCCTGCGTCTCGGGCTCCCTCTGGTACGAGGGCTGGGTCGACTGGCTGCGCGGGCAGGCGGCCGAGGGGCGGGGGAGAATGGCCTACCTCTCGCTGGGGAGCAAGGAGCGCAGGTGGGGGCCGCCCGCCGTCCGACGCGTGCAGGAGTGCATGGAAGAGAGCGCCGAGCTGCTGCGCGGGTGGGGCTTCGAGGTCGACCTCCGCATGGGACCCGGCAACCACCTGCAGCACCAGGCGGAGCGTCTGGGCCTCGCGCTGGACGTGCTGGAGGAGTTCCTGCTGCGCTAGCCTGTCCGCGCCGGCCTGACATGACCTCGGGGTGTCACCGCCCCTGGTTCTGTGGCCGCCGCCGTCCCCGCTCGGGGTCACTGCCGCTCGCAGGCCCCCTCAAGCCAGGGGGCGTCTGCGGCTGACTCCTCGAAGATGTGCCGGGTCGGCAGTTTCCCGGCATACTCGTCGAAGCGGTCGATGCTTCCCATCTTTATGGTCACCGTCTTGGGGTCCGCCGCCTTTGTGTGGAAGAGCGGGCTCCCGCAGCGCGTGCAGAAGTAGCGCGTCTTGCCGGGCGACGAATCATAGGATCCCAGCAGTGCCTTCCCGTGCGTGACGCGGAAGCCGTCACGTGCGACGCCCAGGTTGGCGGAGAAGGCCCCGCCTCCGTTCTTGCGGCAGTACGAGCAGTGGCAGTAGGTCGCTTGTAGCCCGTGGGCAGCGGTGTCACCATCCGTCCGAGTAGGGCCGCAGCCCCCTCCTGGCCTGCTCCTCGTGCCTCCGCCTCGTAGCGCACGCCTCCGCAGAGGCAGCTCCCCTCGATCACTTTCGCTCCTCTCGCCTTCGTCCTGTTCCATCCCTGTCCGTCGTCCCTCCGGGGCTGGAGCGCTAGTCCCGCAGCGCCTCCGCCACGCGCTCGCGCAGAGCGGGGATGACCTCCGCCTCGAACCATGGGTTCCTGCTCATCCACAGCTGATTGCGCGGCGAGGGATGCACCAGCGGAAAGCGTCCGGACACGCAGCCGTCGAAGTCGCGCACCACGTCTCCCAGGCGCACGGACGAGCCGAGGCCAAGGTACTTCCGCGTCGCGTAACTGCCGACTAGGAGCATGAGCTGCGCCCTTGGCATGAGTCCAAGCAGGCGCGGGTGCCACTTCTGGGCGAAGCCGGCTCGCGGAGGCAGATCCCCCGAGCGCCCCGTGCCGGGAAAGTAGAAGTCCATGTTCATGATGGCGACCTTGCCCGACTCGTAGAAGGTCTCGTCGTCGACGCCCATCCACTCGCGCAGTCGCTGGCCGCTGCGGTCGTTCCAGGGGATGCCGCTGTCCTGCGCGCGAACGCCCGGTGCCTGCCCCACGATTACGATGCGTGCCTCGGGTCCCACTACGAAGAGCGGGTCGATTCCACGTTTCGTGTAGCTTGCGTTCTGCGGGTCGTCGCGAATCTGCTGGCGTATGAGCTCGACCTGGCGGACGATGGATGCGGCGCCACTCTTGCCAGAGGGTACGTCTCCCGCGAGCTCGGACCTTGCGCGTTCTGCGCCTGCCCGACCGTCGCTTGTGCGCACCGTGCCTGTATGGCCACTACTTGCGCACTCGCCGCCCGTGGGCCGATCGCTTGTCAGGCTGCCGTCCATCGCCTTGCCCCCGCGTCATCGACATGCGTTTCCGTCTTCGTTTCTACCCGTTGCGACCATGTCGAAGCACTAGGGTGGGTGTGAGCCGCAAGTCACGGCGCGAGGGGGAGGGGGCTTCTCATGGGTTGGATCGCCATGGCGGCGCTTTCGGCGTTCTTTGCGGGCGTGGTGTCGATTCTGGCAAAGCTCGGCATCCAGAAGACGGATTCCGACGTCGTCACTGCCGTCCGTACCACGGTCGTGCTGGCCTTCGCCTGGCTTGTGGTCGCCGTCGTGGGCTCGGCGTCGACGATGGGCTCGCTCTCCGTCCGCTCATGGGCGTTCCTGGGGCTTTCGGGTCTGGCCACCGGGGCGTCGTGGCTCTGCTACTTCCGCGCGCTCGCGCTGGGGGACGTCAACCGCGTGGTGCCCATCGACAAGGGCAGCGCCGTGCTCGCGACGTTGCTGGCCATCGTGCTCTTGGGGGAGACGGACCACCTTGCGGCGAAGCTGGCCTGCACTGCCGTCATCCTGGTGGGCACGCTGCTCATGATCGAGCGTCGCATGGAAGGCGTGGGAGACTCGGATGGCAGTCGCGCGGACGCCGCCGCGTCAGAGAAATCCCGTGCGCTGGGCTGGCTGCCCTATGCCATCCTGGCGGCGGTCTTTGCGGCCCTCACCTCGATTCTGGGCCGCATAGGGATCGAGGGCGTGGAGTCGAACCTCGGCACCGCGCTTCGCACCTGCGTGGTGCTGCCGATGTCCTGGGGCATCGTGCTCTTCCGCGGCAAGCTGGTCGAACTGCGCGCGATCGACCGGCACGAACTGGGCTTCTTGCTGCTTTCGGGCGTCGCGACCGGGGCATCGTGGCTCTGCTACTACCGTGCGATCCAGACCGGTGTGGTGAGCGTGGTGGTCCAGATAGACAAGCTGTCCATCCTGGTTTCGATCGCGTTTGCCTGGCTAGTGCTGCGTGAGCCGCTCACGCGTCGCTCGGCACTGGGGCTGGCGCTCATGGTGGCCGGGACCGTGGCCATGACGCTACTGGCGTAGCTGAGGCTGCGGTTGCCGCGCCGTTGGTCAGCGAGACCGTGACTACCGGATGGCGGCCGTTATGCCCATGCCAGCCCGACGTGCGTCTGCCGGCCCGCAGCTGCCCGCCGTCGCGACGCCCAATCTTGCAAACGCGTGGATTCCAATCTTGCAGACGCGTGGATCCCAATCTTGCAGACGTGGACACTTTTCTTGTCTTGCGGGGGCAATTCTGTCCATAGTCACAAGATTGGGCCGGCGGAGAGGCGCGGGGCCAGACACCTCGGCATAGAGAAGCACCGACCCAGGCGGGCCGACGACGGCGGCGGCAGCGGCGTGCGCCCATCGCGTCCGCACGGAGCTTCCCTCTCGCAAAAAGTAAGCTACTGTGAACTAAATTGTTAGCAAAGGCAAACAATTGTGATCACGGAGGAGGCAGATGATGAACCTATCAACGGCTGCCGCGGGCTCGCAGGTTCGCGTTACGAACCTGGGTGGTGACATGCGGCAGCTTAGCCGACTCGCGTCGGTGGGCGTCATACCGGGGAGCGTCCTACAGGTGCGCAGGAACGACCGGCGCAGGCCCCTCCTGGTCTTCTCCCGCGACACCCTCCTTGCCCTGGGGCGTCGCGGCTGCGATGACATCCAGGTCGAGGAGGTGTCCGCATGAGCGCCCGCAGGCTGCGCCTGGCACTGCTCGGCCAGCCCAACTCGGGCAAGTCGACCCTCTTCAATCGCCTGACGGGGTCTCACCAGCACGTGGGCAACTGGCCGGGCAAGACGGTAGAGAAGAAGCTTGGTAGCTTCGAGCGTAAGGGCCGCAGCTACGAGGTCTGCGACCTTCCTGGTAGCTATAGCCTTTCGGCCCAGTCGGACGAGGAGCGCGTGACCCAGGACTACATAGAGTCCGCTGCGGCGGACGTCATCGTGGTCATGGCCGACGCGTCGCAGCTCTCACGCAGCCTCTACATGCTGGCGGACGTCGTAGGCACGACCCTGCCCTGCGTGCTTGCGCTCAACATGATGGACGTGGCCCGCGCCCAGGGGAAGCAGGTCGACGCGTCGCTGCTCCAGGGCAGGCTCGGCATCCCCGTCGTCCCCCTTGTGGCCAACGGCGGGGAAGGCCATGACGACCTCATTAACGCCATCGACCGCGCGGACAGGGACCGCCTGGTTCTTGACCCCGACGCCATGGAGGACCTCTACAGGCGGCATTCTCCCGAGTGGGTACGCGCGTTCCAGGACGTGACGGCGAGCGGGGGAGAGGACCGTGCGTCTGGCTCGCGTGAGTCCCTGGGCTTCGGCCCCGTGTGGCTCGCCGCCCGCGCCGCCTCTGCGAGCGAGTCTGGTGCCGTGTCGTGCGCCACGGCGCGCTTCGCCTGGGTTGATGCGATGCTGGAGGGCGTGCAGTCCTCGGACGGCGCTTCCGTCAGACGACTCCCGCGCCTCGATGCGGCGCTCCTCTCGCGTCGTTGGGGAAAGCTCGCCTCTACGGGCATCATCCTCCTGGGCCTCGTGGGTGCCATGCTGGTCTCCTCGCCCATCATGCTGGCGGGAATGGCTGTCGTCAGCTCGTTGGAGCTCCCGGCCTACGTCGGGCTCACCTCCGCCGGCGCCAGCGAGTTCATAGCCGCCTACGTGTCCCAGGGGCTCATCACCGCCGTCGGCTACTCCATCGCCATGGCGGGTTTCTGCTTCGGGGCGACCTTCGCCTTCGGCCTCCTGGAGGAGGCGGGCGTCGTTGCCCGGGTGAGCTACGCCTTCGACGACTGGATGGGAGCCCTCGGGCTGCAGGGCAAGGTCATCATGCCCTTCATGATGAGCCTGGGCTGCACCATGGCGGGGGTCACGGGCACCCGCGTGGTCGACTCCTGGGGCCAACGCCTCTTGGCGACCATGCTCACCTGGGCCGTTCCCTGCGGCGCGACCTTCTCCATCATCCCCACCATCGCCATGGTCTTCTTCGGGCCGGGGGGCATGGCCCTCGTCATGGTGGGCATCTTCGTCGTCATGATGCTGGTGATGCTGGTCATATCGAAGGCCTACGGACATCGCCTCAACCCCGAGGGCGAGCGCTCCGGCCTGGTCATGGAGCTGCCTCCGTATCACCGCCCCAAGATCGGCGCCCTGCTGGTCTCGTCGCTCAGGCACGGCGTCGGGGTGTTCAGGCGCGCGCTCACGATCGTGTTCCTCTCGTCCACCCTGTTCTGGGTCCTGTCGTGGTCGCCTACGGGAGACGTGTCGGGCTCGGCGCTCTATGCCATGGGCCACGCTATAGAGCCCGTGACCCGCGTGTTCGGGATGGGATGGAAGACCTTCGTCTCGTTCCTGGCATCGATGTTCGCCAAGGAGGCTTCGCTGGGCGTCCTCTCGGCGCTGTGTCAGGCCGATTCTGCGGGCAGCCTGTATGCCGCCGCGTCGGCGGCCAAGGCGTCGGGCGCCGTCAGCGCGTCGGGCCTCGCGNGCACCACAAGATCGGGCGAGCCGGCGCCCCCTTGGGCGAGCCGGTACCCCCGCGAGTTTCCTACCTCGGCTTGCGTGCCACCATGTGCAGGTGCCAGACCTTGTCGTTCACGAAGGTCTCGATGCCGAGGCCGGCCTTCGAGCACATCGACTCGAGCTCCTTGCGCGAGTAGATGCGCACGTCGCCCTTGTGGGTGAGGTTCGCGAGGGGCAGCTCGATGTGGTTCACCACCCACAGCAGGAGCGCGTTTCCCGTGCTGTCGTTGAGCACGAGCCTGCCACCCGGGCGCAGCACGCGGAACACGCTGTCGAAGAAGTCCTGCGGCGTGGGGTAGTGGTGGAAGCTCATGGAGCAGATGACGACGTCGAAGGACTCCGCGTCAGGGGGGTGCGTTTGCAGTCTCTTACCACGAACCCTCCTTGTGCGAGGAGTACCGGGCCCTGTGGTCGCTGTCCGCGCGCACGGACGACTGGATGGTCAGGGGCGGGGAGGCGCAGCGCGTCTCCATCGCCCGCGCCATCCTGAAGGACGCGCCCATAGTCATCCTGGACGAGGCGACGGCGAGCGTGGACGCAGACAACGAGCGCCACATCCAGCTCGCGATGAGCGAGCTCTGCCGCGACAAGACGACGCTGGTCATAGCGCACGGGCTGAACACCGTGCGCGACGCCGACAAGATTGTGGTGCTCGAATCCGGCCGCATCGTCGAGCAGGGCACCCACGAGGAGCTCCTCGCCCAGGACGGGGCGTACGTGCGCCTGCTTGAGGCGGGCAGGACGGGGGTCGGCCGATGAGCGAGACCGCGCGCAAAATGCTGGCGCTCCTCTGCGTCATGCTGAGCCTGTTCCTGATCATGGGCGGGCTGTACCTTCCCGGCGAGCTGCTGGGACCCGCCGCGACGTCCGCGCTCACGTGGGCGGGCATCGTCCTCCTCCTGGGAGGAAACGTCGCGCTCGCACTGGAGGAGAGGGACTGACCGACGGGCCAGCGGTGGCGCGCCCCTCTCGCCTGCCGCCCCTTCCTCGGCCTACAATCCAAGGCGTCCGCGACGGGCGGGGCAAGGGGAGGGGCGACGGCATGGCCAAGGAGGACCTGCTGCGCGTGGCACGACGGCTGGCAAACGTGCGCGACGGCCGGGCGAGCCACCAGACCATCCGCCGCCGTATCCTTGCCGGCGCGCGCATAGATGGCACCCACCTCTGCATCCTCATCGTCGCCATGCTCATCGCGTCGGTCGGCCTCAACGTCGACTCCACCGAGGCCGTGGTCGGCGCGATGCTCATCTGCCCGCTCATGGGGTCGGTCATGGCGCTCGCCTACGCAATCGCCACCGCCGACCTGCGCCTCCTGCGCGAGGTGCTGATTGGCCTCGTGGTCCAGGTCGCGATCTGCCTGGTCACCTCGACCCTCTACTTCGTGGTCTCGCCCATCTCGAGCGAGACCTCCGAGCTGCTCACCAACTCAAGCCCGACGGTGTGGGACGTGCTCATCGCCTTGGCCGGAGGATTCGCCGGTGGCATTGGCATCTCGCGCAACCAGGAGCCCGCCACGCTGCTCTCGGGCGTCGCCGTGGCGACCGCGCTCATGCCGCCGCTCTGCGCGGCGGGCTACGGCGTGGCCCAGAGCGACCTCGCGTACTTTGCGGGGGCCTTCTACGAGTTCTCGCTCAACGTGGTGTTCATCGCATTTGCCGCCGAGTTCGTGCTGGTCCTGCTGCGCACGCCCCTCAAGCGCGACGTCGACGGGGACGGCGTGGTCACGGTGCAGGAGGACGAGGAGGCGCTGGAGAGGAGCCGCCGCCTTCGCCGCAGGCTGCTGGTGGGCACGCTGGTCTTCGCGATTCCCTGCACGGTGATGACCGCGCGGCTGGTGCAGGACACCATGGCGAAGAACGACGGCGAGACCTTCACCATCCAGGACAGCTACGACGCGCGGACGACGACACAGGAGCTCGAGGCGGTGTGCCCCGGCTTCGTGTCGTACCGCGTTGGGGCGCTCGACTCGTACGACTCCGGGGCGGGCTCGCTCTCGCGCAAGGTGGTGGCGCGGGTGGTGACGTCGGCGCCGCTGGACGACGCGCGCAAGTCGGAGCTCGAGGCGCTGCTCCGCGTGCACGTGAAGGACCTCGATGAGGTCGGCTTCGAGCTGTCGAGTACGGGCGCCGACGCCGACGGTGACGCGACAGCGAGCGAGAATGGCTCGCCTGCGCCATCCGATGACGGCTCGGCACCTGCTGCCGCGACTAAGTCGAACGCGTCATCTCGATAGCCCCATCTTGTCGTTTGCCACGCTTTTCTCGCCATTTCGAGGCATTTCTGTAGCGAAAGACAAGATGGGTGCGTGGAGAGAGGCAAGCGTGGCGCGCACGGGGGCGGGGTCCTCACAGCAGCGCGCACACGAGGATGCGGCTCCGCCCCTTGTGTTCCTAGTGGTGGAACAGCCGCATTCCCGTGAAGCACATGGCGATGCCGTACTTGTCGGCCGTCTCGATCACGTTGTCGTCGCGGATCGAGCCGCCGGGCTCGGCGATGTAGCTGACGCCGCTCTTGTGGGCGCGCTCGACGTTGTCGCCGAAGGGGAAGAAGGCATCCGACCCCAGCGTGACGCCGGTCTGCGTCGCAATCCACGCCGCCTTCTCCTCGCGGGTCAGCACCTCGGGCCTCTCCGCGAACCACTTCTGCCATTCGCCCTCGGCCAGCACGTCGTCGTGCTCGTCCGAGACATACACGTCGATCGCGTTGTCGCGGTTGGCGCGGCGGATCCCCTCGACGAAGCGCAGCCCCAGGACCTTGGGATGCTGGCGCAGGTACCAGGTGTCGGCCTTGCCGCCCGCGAGCCTGGTGCAGTGGATGCGGCTCTGCTGTCCGGCGCCCACGCCGATGGCCTGCCCGTCCTTCACGTAGCAGACCGAGTTGGACTGCGTGTACTTCAGCGTGATCAGGCTTACGATCATGTCGATCTGCGCCGTCTCGGGAACGTCGCGGTTCCGGGTCACCACGTTGCCCAGGACCTCGCGGTCGATCCTGAAGTCGTTGTGCCCCTGCTCGAAGCTGATGCCGAAGACGTCCTTGACCTCGGTGGGGGCGGGACGGTAGCTGGGGTCGACCTGCACCACGTTGTAGCGTCCGCCCTTCTTGGCGCCCAGGATCTGCAGGGCCTCCTCGGTGTAGCCGGGTGCGATGATGCCGTCGGACACCTCGCGCTTGAGGTAGCGCGCCACGTCGGCGTCGCAGGTCTCGCTCAGCGCGGCCCAGTCGCCGTAGGAGCTCATGCGGTCGGCGCCGCGCGCNGGTGACGTCGGCGCCGCTGGACGACGCGCGCAAGTCGGAGCTCGAGGCGCTGCTCCGCGTGCACGTGAAGGACCTCGATGAGGTCGGCTTCGAGCTGTCGAGTACGGGCGCCGACGCCGACGGTGACGCGACAGCGAGCGAGAATGGCTCGCCTGCGCCATCCGATGACGGCTCGGCACCTGCTGCCGCGACTAAGTCGAACGCGTCATCTCGATAGCCCCATCTTGTCGTTTGCCACGCTTTTCTCGCCATTTCGAGGCATTTCTGTAGCGAAAGACAAGATGGGTGCGTGGAGAGAGGCAAGCGTGGCGCGCACGGGGGCGGGGTCCTCACAGCAGCGCGCACACGAGGATGCGGCTCCGCCCCTTGTGTTCCTAGTGGTGGAACAGCCGCATTCCCGTGAAGCACATGGCGATGCCGTACTTGTCGGCCGTCTCGATCACGTTGTCGTCGCGGATCGAGCCGCCGGGCTCGGCGATGTAGCTGACGCCGCTCTTGTGGGCGCGCTCGACGTTGTCGCCGAAGGGGAAGAAGGCATCCGACCCCAGCGTGACGCCGGTCTGCGTCGCAATCCACGCCGCCTTCTCCTCGCGGGTCAGCACCTCGGGCCTCTCCGCGAACCACTTCTGCCATTCGCCCTCGGCCAGCACGTCGTCGTGCTCGTCCGAGACATACACGTCGATCGCGTTGTCGCGGTTGGCGCGGCGGATCCCCTCGACGAAGCGCAGCCCCAGGACCTTGGGATGCTGGCGCAGGTACCAGGTGTCGGCCTTGCCGCCCGCGAGCCTGGTGCAGTGGATGCGGCTCTGCTGTCCGGCGCCCACGCCGATGGCCTGCCCGTCCTTCACGTAGCAGACCGAGTTGGACTGCGTGTACTTCAGCGTGATCAGGCTTACGATCATGTCGATCTGCGCCGTCTCGGGAACGTCGCGGTTCCGGGTCACCACGTTGCCCAGGACCTCGCGGTCGATCCTGAAGTCGTTGTGCCCCTGCTCGAAGCTGATGCCGAAGACGTCCTTGACCTCGGTGGGGGCGGGACGGTAGCTGGGGTCGACCTGCACCACGTTGTAGCGTCCGCCCTTCTTGGCGCCCAGGATCTGCAGGGCCTCCTCGGTGTAGCCGGGTGCGATGATGCCGTCGGACACCTCGCGCTTGAGGTAGCGCGCCACGTCGGCGTCGCAGGTCTCGCTCAGCGCGGCCCAGTCGCCGTAGGAGCTCATGCGGTCGGCGCCGCGCGCGCGGATGTAGGCGCAGGCGATGGGGGAGGGCTCTCCCTCGTCCTCGACGAAGTAGATCTGGCGCTCCACCCCGCTCAGCGGCCTGCCCACGGCGGCGCCAGCGGGCGAGACGTGCTTGAACGAGGCCGCCGCCGGCATGCCCGTCGCCTCGGCCAGCTCGCGCACGAGCTGCCAGGAGTTGAGGGCGTCCAGGAAGTTGATGTATCCCGGCTTGCCGCAGAGCACGGTGACGGGCAGGTTCGAGCCGTCCTTCATGAAGATGCGGGCGGGCTTCTGGTTGGGGTTGCAGCCGTACTTGAGCTCGAGCTCGTTCATGGTCTTCCTTCCATGGGTCATCTTCCAGGCGAGAGTGTCGCGCGCACGTCGCAGCGAGGCATTGCTACCAGCGCGCTATCGCTGCCAGCGCGACAGGCGCCGCTAGTCGCCGAGGTTCTTGTTGAAGAGGGTCACCTTCGCGCCGATGCGGGCATAGAGGGAGACCTTGTTGTCATCGTCCAGCGCGTCCCAGACCTCCCGCGCCGTCGCGGGCAGCGCGACCTCGACGGGCTCGCCGGAAAAGCTGGGCAGCGGGCTGCCGTCCCCCTGGTAGGTGCTGACGAGGTAGCCCACCCCCTCGTCGGCCCCCTCGTAGCAGAAGAACTGGCGCAGGCAGCGGCCGGAGTCGCCCGCCTGGCGCTTGAGGACCGACATCTCGAAGCTGCCGTCGGGACGCACGACGGCGCTGATGCGGGGCGTGTAGTTGGGGACGTCGGGCTCGAACTCGCGGGCCATGCAGCCGGCACGGAAGTCGTGCCTCTCCACGATGGTGTCGGTCTGGTCGCCGTTGGTCACCACGAGGTTCTCGCCCATCCGGCGCACGGGGTGGTAGATGATCAGGCTCGGGTCCTCGAGCAGGGCCGGGTCATGCGCCTCGGTGCGGATTCCGTCCTCGGTGAGGGAGAAGACGCGGTTTCGGCTGTTGGAGCTGCGCCCCATGATCCAGTAGTAGACGCAGTCCCTGCCCACCACGATGCCGCGACCGGGATACGGGTTTGCCCGAAGCAGCTCCACGAGTTCCTGCATGCGCACGTCCTTCCGTCTGGGACCTCGTCCCCCGAATGGCCCCGGGCCCAAAGGCAAAGGGCAAGCGGCCCTCGGCGAAGGCTGCTTGCCCAGACGGTCGGCACTATGGCTTGCGCGCCGCTCCACCGTGGTGACCCACGTCTATCCGTCAGTAACGGCGCGTATCTGGCAGAAATGTAGCATGCGCGGCGCGACGGCTGGGGCCAGAATGGGATGCGACACAAGACGTCAACGTGCGGGGGGACAGCGGCACGGCTGGCAAGAAGGCAAGGCGGCGAGAGGGACGCAGGGCATCAGGGCGAGAGGAGCCTCGTGACGGGACGAACGCACATGGCGGTTGGCGCGGCGGTCGCCGTCACCGCGGGGCTTGCGGCAGCGCGGCTCGCCGACCCGTCAGTCGCATCGGCCTCGCTGGCATCCATGGGTGACGCGAGTCTCTCTCCCGCGGCGTTCCTCTCCCTCGCCGCAGCAGGCGCCGCGGGCGGCATGCTGCCCGACACGGACGTCGCCACCAGCGAGGCATCGCGCGAGCTCAGGCGGGCCTGGGCGGCGCTGGTGGCACTTCTCGCCCTGGCCTTGGCCCTCGCCGCGGCGGGCGCGCTCCCTGCGGGGCAGGATCCGCTCGCATGGCTGCGGGAACACGCGGGACGGCTGGGTCCCGACCAGCTCGCGGGGTGCATGACGCTCGTCGCCGTCTGCGCCGTGGGCCGCGCGTCGGGGCACCGGGGCTTCTCCCACTCGCTCGTGGCGCTGGTTGCGACCTATGCGGCGCTGCGCCTGGCCCTTCCCGCCCTCGCCGTCCCCCTGGCGCTGGGATACGCCTCTCACCTTGCCCTCGACCTGCTCAACAAGACGCCGCTCAGGCTCCTCTGGCCCCTGCGTCGCGGTGTCTGCCTGGGCGCCTTCGCGTCTGCGGGCATGGCGGATGGTCTCGTGCTGGGGCTGGCGCTTCTCGCCCTTCTGTGCTCCTTTGCCCGTGGCGTGCTGGGAATCGTCCTCCCGTGGCCGCCCGGGCTGCCGACTTGGTCATAATGGCGCGGAGAAAGGCCACCGCCGCGGCAGCGCCTGCGGCAGGCAGGAAGGCAGGCAACATGCAAGCAGCAAACGCCAGCGCCGGCTCCGACGTCACCGTCGCAAGCCCCGTCGACCCCGGCGCCACCGCCCGCAAGCCGGTGGGGATCGTCCTCCTCACCGGCTACCTGGGTGCGGGCAAGACCACCCTGCTCAACCACATCCTCGCCAACGGCGAGGGCATCCGCGCCGCCGTCATCGTCAACGACATCGGCTCGGTCAACGTGGACGCCGGCCTCATCCGTGACGGTGGCCTCAGCCAGGCGGATGACCTCATCCCCCTCACCAACGGCTGCATCTGCTGCACGCTCTCGGACGACCTCGCGCGCCAGCTCCGCTCCATCGCCGACTCGGGCAAGTTCGACTACGTGATCATCGAGGCGTCGGGCATCTGCGAGCCCATCCCCATCGCCTACACCATCAGCGCCTTCTGCGCCCGGGGCAAGGACGGCGGCCAGGCTCCCATGGAGCTCGACAACATCGTCGCCGTGGTGGATAGCGCCCGCATGCTCGACGAGTTCGACGGCGGTCGCGCCCTCGTGGCGGACGACATCGGTGAGGACGACGTCGAGGCCCTGCTGGTGCAGCAGGTCGAGTTCTGCAGCACCCTCGTGCTCAACAAGTGCGACCTGGTGAGCCCGGAGCAGCTGGACGAGCTGCGTGCCGTGGTGCGCAGCCTGCAGCGTGACGCCGTGGTCGTCGAGGCGACAAACGGGGAGCTGCCCCTCTCCGAGCTCCTCGACACCGGTCGCTTCAGCTTCGAGGAGGCCTATCGCTCTGCCGCCTGGGTGGACGCCATGGAGCATCCCGAGGAGCACGAGGACCCCGAGGTGCTGGAATATGGCATCCAGACCTTCCTCTACCAGCGCCGCCGTCCCTTCGACGTCGAGGCGCTCTCTGACTACGTGCGCGGCTGGCCCCAGAGCGTCATCCGCGCCAAGGGCAGCGTGTGGGTGGCGCAGGACCCGGCCATGCGCTACCTCTTCGAGCAGGCGGGCCACCAGGTGAGCCTGAGCGAGAACGGCCTCTTCCTGGCCACGGCGCCCGGCGAGGAGCGCGAGCGCATCCTGGCCCAGAACCCCGAGATGCTGCGGGACTGGGACGAGGAGCTGGGCGACCGCATGACCCGCGTCGTGGTCATCGGGCGGCACATGGACTGCGACGACATCGAGGCGGGACTGGACGCCTGCCTGGTCGACTGGGATGGCAACGACTTCTAGCCGGGACGGGCGGGGGAGAGGGGCCCTCCGCGCTGGGCTGCACGAGGCCAGCCGTGCGGCGGCCTTCGCCTATACTCTCTTGCACGACGCGACTCGCATGGGCGCGGACGGGAAGGGCGCGGGGCCGGAGTCCCGCCAGGGGTCGGAGTCCCACCAGGAAGGGAAGAGCATGATCAAGGAACTCGTCAAGGACGAAGCCGTCCTCTCCAAGCGCTGCGCCATCGCCACGGCCGAGGATGCTGCCATCGCCCAGGATGTCGTGGACACCCTGGCCTCCCTCGAAGACGCGGCCTGCCTGGCGGCGAACCAGATAGGCCAGGCCGTGGCCGTGGGTGCCTACCTGGATGACGAGCGGAAGGCCCACGTGCTGTACAACCCCAAGGTCATCTTCGGCCTGGGTGCCGCCCGCGTCGAGGAGGGCTGTCTCACGCGCGACGAGCCCTCCAAGGTCACCCGCTACGCCAAGATCAAGCTCAGCTTCGACGAGCTGGTGGACGGGGAGCTGGTTCGTCGCAAGCGCGACTTCGTGGGCTGGGAGGCCCAGATGATCCAGCACATCGCCGACCACTGCGCAGGCAAGCTGGTCTAGTTCCGCACGCGCGGGGACGTGCAGCTCCGTGGCAGGCTCCTCTCGCCCGTCGCCTCGCACCAGGCGCCCCCATCCGCCACGCCATTCACCACATCCCCCGTCGTTCTCTATGCCTTCTCATGAATTTTGGGGGGTCTAGAGGGCCTAAATTTCAGAGAACGGCATAGAGAACGGCATGGCAGTCAGGAAATGGCATAGAGAACGGTAGACGGCCGAGGGGCATCGTGCGTCCGAAGGGCATCGTGCGTCCGAAGGGCATCGTGCGGCCGAGGGACATCGTGCGTCCGAGGGGCGTCGGACGGTCGGAGGACACCGCTCGGGCGACCGAGGCGGTCGCACGGTCGGGGGCGAGGGCGTCGCGCAGGCGAGAGCGGCGTGCCTGCCGGGCTGCCGCGCGCGTCCAAATGTGAAATTTCGCTGTCGGGCCCCGCCAGCCCCTGCGCCGGTGGCATTAGGACCTGCGAACTCGTATCATCTTCCTTTGCGTCTCTTGCTAGGGAGAGTTCTGCCCATATTGCTTGCGATGCAACCGGCTCCCGGGTGCCATCCGGGAGGTGCGAGGCCCATCCCCGCACGTAAAACCCCATGAGTTAGGAGAGCACATGGCAGACAAGTACGTTCCCCGCCTCAAGGAGCACTACTACTCCGAGGTCCGCGACCAGCTGCAGAAGCAGTTCGAGTACAAGAACGTCAACCAGATCCCCAAGATCGAGAAGATCGTCGTCAACATGGGCGTCGGCGAGGCCGCTACCGACAGCAAGGCCATCGACGGCGCCGTCGCCGACCTGCGCGCCATCACCGGCCAGCAGCCCATGGTGACCCGCGCCCGCAAGTCCATCGCCACCTTCCGCCTGCGTGCGGGCATGCCCATCGGCGCCAAGGTGACCCTGCGCGGCGACCGCATGTACGAGTTCCTCGACCGCCTGATCGCCATCGCCATCCCCCGCATCCGCGACTTCCGCGGCATCAGCGCCAAGAGCTTCGATGGCCACGGCAACTTCTCCATGGGCGTCACCGAGCAGCTGATCTTCCCCGAGGTCGACTACGACAAGATCGACCACACCCGTGGCATGGACATCACCATCGTCACCACCGCCCCCACCAACGAGGAGGGCAAGGCGCTTCTCGACGCCTTCCACTTCCCGTTCAAGAGGGACTAACTAATCGCTTGTAAGTTGCCCCGGGAAGGGTCCCGGGGCCTCTTCCTGAAGGAGGATTTGTGGCTAAGACTTCGATGATCGTCAAGGCGAACCGCGAGCCGAAGTTCTCGACGCGCACCCAGAACCGTTGCCAGCGCTGTGGGCGCCCCCACTCCGTCTATCGCAAGTTCGGGCTGTGCCGCGTCTGCTTCCGCGAGCTGGCGAGCAAGGGCGAGCTTCCTGGCGTCCGCAAGGCTAGCTGGTAGGCCAGGGCTCTGGCATGNTCTCTTGCTAGGGAGAGTTCTGCCCATATTGCTTGCGATGCAACCGGCTCCCGGGTGCCATCCGGGAGGTGCGAGGCCCATCCCCGCACGTAAAACCCCATGAGTTAGGAGAGCACATGGCAGACAAGTACGTTCCCCGCCTCAAGGAGCACTACTACTCCGAGGTCCGCGACCAGCTGCAGAAGCAGTTCGAGTACAAGAACGTCAACCAGATCCCCAAGATCGAGAAGATCGTCGTCAACATGGGCGTCGGCGAGGCCGCTACCGACAGCAAGGCCATCGACGGCGCCGTCGCCGACCTGCGCGCCATCACCGGCCAGCAGCCCATGGTGACCCGCGCCCGCAAGTCCATCGCCACCTTCCGCCTGCGTGCGGGCATGCCCATCGGCGCCAAGGTGACCCTGCGCGGCGACCGCATGTACGAGTTCCTCGACCGCCTGATCGCCATCGCCATCCCCCGCATCCGCGACTTCCGCGGCATCAGCGCCAAGAGCTTCGATGGCCACGGCAACTTCTCCATGGGCGTCACCGAGCAGCTGATCTTCCCCGAGGTCGACTACGACAAGATCGACCACACCCGTGGCATGGACATCACCATCGTCACCACCGCCCCCACCAACGAGGAGGGCAAGGCGCTTCTCGACGCCTTCCACTTCCCGTTCAAGAGGGACTAACTAATCGCTTGTAAGTTGCCCCGGGAAGGGTCCCGGGGCCTCTTCCTGAAGGAGGATTTGTGGCTAAGACTTCGATGATCGTCAAGGCGAACCGCGAGCCGAAGTTCTCGACGCGCACCCAGAACCGTTGCCAGCGCTGTGGGCGCCCCCACTCCGTCTATCGCAAGTTCGGGCTGTGCCGCGTCTGCTTCCGCGAGCTGGCGAGCAAGGGCGAGCTTCCTGGCGTCCGCAAGGCTAGCTGGTAGGCCAGGGCTCTGGCATGCAGGCGTGCGGGCCACGGGCCCAAATGAACCGCATGCGCAGTTTCATCACTAACGAAGGAGAAGGAATCAATGAAGGTTACTGATCCCATAGCGGACATGCTGACGCGCATCCGCAACGCGAACTCCGCCGGCAAGTCCGAGGTGTCCATGCCCTCGAGCAAGGTCCTGGCCGAGATCGCCCGCGTCATCTGCGAGGAGGGCTACATCGAGTCCTATGAGGTGGAGGACACCACCCCTCAGAAGACCCTGCACATCACCCTCAAGTACGGCCCCAAGCGCGCCCGCGTCATCCAGGGCATCCGCCGCATCTCCAAGCTGGGCCTTCGCATCTACTCCACCGCTGCCGACCTGCCCCGCGTCCGCGGCGGCCTCGGCACGGCCGTCATCTCGACCTCCAGGGGCATGATGTGCGACCGCGACGCCCGCAAGATGGGCATCGGCGGCGAGGTCATCGCCTACATCTGGTAACCCGCGACAGGAATAGATAGGAGGAGACTATGTCTCGTATTGGTAAGAAGCCTGTCGAGGTTCCCGCTGGGGTTACCGTGACCATCGACGGCACGCACGTTGCGGTCAAGGGCAGCAAGGGCGAGCTCGACCGCCACTTCTCCGAGCTCGTGACCATCACGCAGGAGGGCGAGGAGGTCCTCGTCACCCGCAACGACGACTCCACCGAGTCCAACGCCCAGCAGGGCCTGGTCCGCACCCTCATCAACAACATGGTCGTCGGCGTCTCCGTCGGCTTCGAGAAGAAGCTCGAGCTCACCGGCGTCGGCTACCGTGCCGCGCTCAAGGGCAAGGACCTCGACCTCTCGCTCGGCTACTCCCACCCCGTGGTGTACGCCGCTCCCGAGAACATCAGCTTCGAGGTGCCCGACAACACCCACATCGTGGTCAAGGGCATCTCCAAGGAGCAGGTCGGCCAGGTTGTCGCCGAGATTCGCGCCAAGCGTCCCCCCGAGCCCTACAAGGGCAAGGGCATTCACTACGAGGGCGAGCACATCCGCAGGAAGCTCGGCAAGGCTGCCAAGTAAGGCCCTGCTGGCGATATAGAAAGACCACCACCCCGTCAGGTGGTGGCGTGCCTAAGGAGAAGGAATGAACAAGAACCAGGCAAAGCGTGCGGGCCTCAAGCGCCGCCAGCGCCGCGTCCGCTCCAAGATCTTCGGAACTGCCGAGCGTCCGCGCCTGACCGTTCACCGCACCAACGCGAACATCTACGCCCAGGTCGTCGACGACGTCGACGGCAGGACCATCTGCTCCGCCTCTACCCTGAGCGAGGAGTTCAGGGCCACCGGCAAGCTGGGCTCCAACAAGGAGGCTGCCGAGTTCGTGGGCAAGCTCGTCGCCGAGCGTGCCGCCGAGAAGGGCGTCACCGAGGTCAAGTTCGACCGCGGCGGCCACATCTACCACGGCCGCGTCAAGGCCCTGGCCGACGGAGCCCGTTCCGCGGGCCTGAAGTTCTAGGAGGAATTTAGATGCCACGTGATCGTAAGCGCCAGAATGACTCCGATCTTCAGGAGCGCGTAGTCTACATCCACCGTGTCTCCAAGACCACCAAGGGCGGTCACCGCATGACCCTCGTCGCCCTCGTGGTCGTTGGCGACGGCAAGGGCAACGTCGGCCTCGGCATGGGTCGCTCCACCGAGGTGCCCCTGGCCATCCAGAAGGGCGTCGACAACGCCAAGAAGAACATGTTCAAGGTCCCCGTCACCAAGGGCGGCTCGGTCCCCCACGCGATCGAGGGCCACTTCGGCGCCGGCCGCGTCCTGATCAAGCCTGCCGTCGAGGGCACCGGCGTCATCGCCGGTGGTCCCGTGCGTCCTCTCTTCGAGCTCGCCGGCATCACCAACGTCACCGCCAAGTCCCTTGGCACCGACAACGCCCTGAACATCATCAAGGCCGCAGCCGACGGCCTCATGAACCTCTCCAGCCCCGAGGAGGCGGCGTCTCGTCGCGGCCTCACGGTCAAGGAGCTGTTCGCCGGCAAGGAGGAGTAACCATGGCAGACAAGACCGTCACCGTCAGGCTCGTTCGCAGCGCGGTCGCCTCCGTCAAGAAGGACCAGACGCTCACCTGCCGCGCCATGGGCCTTCGCAAGATTGGCGACACCTCGGTGCTTCCCGACAACCCGAGCGTTCGTGGAATGATCTTCAAGGTCAAGCACCTTGTTGAGGTTGAAGAGAACTAGGAGTCATCCAATGCAGCTCAATGATCTTCGTCCCGCTGAGGGTGCAAAGAAGGCGCGCAAGCGCGTCGGCCGCGGCAACTCCTCCGGGCACGGCACCTTCTCTGGCCGCGGCATGAACGGCCAGCTGTCCCGCTCTGGCGGCGGCAAGGGCGCCGGCTTCGAGGGCGGCCAGCAGCCCCTGGCCATGCGCCTGCCCAAGCTCCCCGGCTTCACCAACCGCAACCGCGTCGAGTACGCCCCCGTCAACGTCGCGCGCCTCGAAGCCCTCTTCGCCGATGGCGAGACCGTCGACGGCGAGGCCCTCGTCGCCAAGGGCGTCATCAAGCACGACTACATCCCCGTCAAGGTCCTCGGCGACGGAGAGCTCACCAAGAAGCTCACCGTCAAGGTCGACAAGGTTTCCGCCTCTGCTCAGTCCAAGATCGAGGCGGCTGGCGGAAAGGTTGAGCAGGCGTGCTAAACGGAATCGCAAACGCGTTCCGCATTCCTGAGCTCAGGAAGAAGATCCTGGTCACGGCCGGGATCCTTCTCCTGTATAGGTTTGGCGCCTACCTGCCGGCCCCCGGCGTGCCCTTTGCCAGCATGCTTGCCGCCTTCCAGGCGGCCGCGTCCAGCAGCGGTGCCATTGCCGTGCTGAACCTGTTCTCCGGAGGCGCGCTCTCGCGCGTCTCCGTGTTCAGCCTCGGCATCATGCCTTACATCACCGCCCAGATCATCCTCCAGATGTTCCAGGCGGTGATTCCCTCCCTTGGGGAGCTCGCTAAGGAAGGCGAGAGCGGACAGCGCAAGATCACCCAGTACACCCGCTACCTCACCATCGTCCTGGCCCTTATCAATGCCGTCGGTTACCTCTTCCTCTTCAAGAGCTACGGCATCGACTTCTCGGCCATGGGCTTCCCCGAGATGATCGAGAACCTGATCATCGTGGGCGTGCTCCTCACCGGTGCCATCATCATCATGTGGCTCGGCGAGGTCATCACTCAGAGGGGCATCGGCAACGGCATGTCCCTGATCATCTTCGCCAACATCATGGCAGGCCTGCCCCACTCGCTCACCGCCTCGGTGAGCACCTCCACCACGGGCATCATCGCAACGGTGGTCACCCTGCTGGTGATCATCGCGATTATTCCCGTGATCGTCTACATCGAGCGCGGCCAGCGCCGCATCCCGGTGCAGTACGCCAAGCGCGTCGTGGGGCGCAGGGTCATGGGCGGACAGGCAACCTACCTGCCCATCAAGGTGAACACCGCAGGCGTCGTGCCCATCATCTTCGCCTCCGCGCTCCTGTACCTCCCGGCGCAGCTTGCCGTGTTCTTCCCCAACGTGCGCTGGATCCAGGGCTTCGCCAACATGCTGAGCTCCGGCGTCGTCAACTGGGTCCTCTCGGTGGTGCTGATCGTCTTCTTCGCGTACTTCTACACCGCCATGGTGTTCAACCCGGACGAGACGGCAGACCAGCTCCGCAAGGCGGGTGGCTTCATCCCGGGCGTCCGTCCCGGAAGCGCCACCGCCGCGTACATCAAGAGCGTGCTCGACCACATCACGCTTCCTGGCGCCCTCTTCATGGCCGCCCTGGCGGTGGTGCCGTCGATCCTCTTCGCCGTGACGGGCAACACCCTCATGCAGGCCTTCGGCGGCACCTCGGTGCTGATCATGGTCGGCGTGGCGATGGACACCATCTCGCAGCTGGAGTCGCAGCTCAAGATGCACAACTACGAGGGCTTCTTCAAGTAGGCCATTCATGGGCAGCTTCAGGCGAGAGGGGCGGTCACTCCGGTGGCCGCCCCTCTTCCGTGTGCGGCGGCGGGCACGGGTGGCGGTGGATGGTCTTTTGGATCGCATGAGACCACATGCCCCTAGGTGGGTAAACTGTGGATTGTCATGCGGCGGCGAACGCGCCCGCCGCGAAGTCGCGCTTCCATCGCTCACCCAGAGGAAGAAGGGAACCCGCATGAACATCGTTCTGCTCGGCGCGCCCGGCGCGGGCAAGGGCACCCAGGCCCAGAGGCTCGTCGCCGACTACGGCGTGGCGCACATCTCCACCGGAGACCTCCTGCGTGCCGCGGTCAAGGCCCAGAGCAAGCTTGGCATCGAGGCCAAGGGCTACATGGACGCGGGGCAGCTCGTGCCGGACCAGCTCGTCGTCGACCTGGTCAAGGAACGCCTCCAGGAGGACGACGCCAAGAGGGGCTTCATCCTGGACGGGTTCCCCCGCAACACCCAGCAAGCCGTCGTCCTCGACTCCGAGCTCAAGGAGATGGGAGTCGACCTCGACGCGGCGCTCCTCGTGGACGTCAAGCCCGAGGTCATCGTGGAGCGCCTGAGCCAGAGGCGCACCTGCCGCTCCTGCGGCTACACCGCGCCCGCCGGCGTGGACGTCTGCCCACGCTGCGGTGGCGAGATGTACCAGCGTGACGACGACAAGCCAGAGACGATCAAGAAGCGCCTCGACACCTACCAACAGCAGACCGCCCCGCTCATCGAGTACTACGGCGGCCATGGAATCCTGAAGGAGGTCGATGGAGACAGGCCTGTGGACGAGGTGTATGCCGACGTCAAGGCCCTCCTGAGCCTATGATCAAGATCAAGTCTGAAGCGGACATCGAGCAGATGAAGATGGCGGGCTCGCTCTCCAAGCAGGCCCTTCGCCTCGCGGGCAGCATGGTCAGGCCCGGCGTCTCGACCAAGGAGATAGACAGCGCGGTCGAGGGCTTCATCCGCCTGCACTCCGCCATCCCCACCTTCAAGGGCTATGGCGGCTTCCCCGGGAGCATCTGCGCCTCCGTCAACGAGCAGATCGTCCATGGCATCCCCTCGCCCGAGGTATTCCTCAACGACGGCGACATCATCTCCGTCGACACGGGGGCAACCTTCGGCGGCTGGGTGGGAGACAACGCCTGGACCTTCTACGTGGGCACCCCCTCCGACGCCGTCAAGGGCCTCTGCGAGGTGACTCGCGACTGTCTCAAGGCGGGCATCGAGCAGGCGGTCCCCGGCAACCATCTGGGTGACATCGGCTATGCCGTGCAGAGCCTGGCCGAGAAGAACGGCTACGGGGTCGTGCGCGAGTACGTGGGCCACGGCGTGGGCCGCGTCATGCACGAGGACCCCAACGTGCCCAACTATGGCAAGAAGGGCCGCGGCGTGAGGCTGCAGGCGGGCATGGTCATCGCCATCGAGCCCATGATCACCCTGGGAACCTACGAGAATCACACCCTCTCGAACGGCTGGACCGTGGTGACCGACGACGGCCTGCAGGCTGCCCACTACGAGAACACCGTGGCGATTACCGAGGACGGTCCCGTCATCCTGACCCAGGACGAGGTCGGGTCCTGGTGCAGCATGCAGGGCGGCGAGTAGGCAAACGCCTCGCACCCGCCTTGTGGGAGAGGCCTTCGGGGCCGGTCGCAGCCGCGATCGGCCCCTTTTTGCCGACTGTGGTCCTGGCGTGTGCGAAGGGCGTGTGAATTTGACCGATTTCCCTGCATTCCGTATGATTATCAGTCGCTGTGATTCACAGGGAGAAAGTAGGCACGGTGAGCAAACAGGACGGCATCGAGCTTGAGGGCAAGGTAGTGGAGCCACTTCCCAACGCCATGTTCAACGTGGAGCTCGAAAACGGCAAGACCATCCTCTGCACCATCTCGGGCAAGATCAGGATGAACTACATCCGTATCCTTCCCGGTGACCGCGTGGTGGTCGAGATTTCCCCGTACGACCTCACCAGGGGTCGCATCACCTACCGCTACAAGTAACCCCAAGACTCCAGATATTCACGCCTGCGGCTGGGCGAGGAGATAGGGCAGGCCAGCTTCCACCTGACTTGCCTCGGCAGTACCAGTTCGTACAAGCACTACCGGAAGGAAGAGACTATGAAGGTGCGTCCTTCGGTCAAGAAGATGTGCGACAAGTGCAAGATCGTCCGTCGCCATGGCAAGGTTTACGTGATCTGCGAGAACCCTCGCCACAAGCAGCGTCAGGGCTAAGAGAGGAGCTCGAAGTTGGCACGTATCAACGGTGTCGACCTCCCGCGCGAGAAGCGCACTGAGGTCGGTCTTACGTATCTGTACGGCATCGGCGCCACCAGCGCGAAGAAGATCTGCGCCGAGACCGGCGTCGACCCCTCCACGCGCGTCAAGGATCTCACCGAGGACGAGGTGACCAAGATTCGCGACTACATCGACGCGAACTTCACCATCGAGGGCGACCTGCGCCGCGCCGTCAGGCAGAACACCGCCCGCCTGATGGAGATCGGCTGCTACCGCGGCCTCCGTCACCGCAAGGGCCTCCCTGTCCATGGCCAGCGCACCCACACCAACGCGCGCACCCGCAAGGGCAAGCGTCGCCAGATCGGTGCAAAGAAGAAGGCGTAGGGGAGAGACAATGCCGCAGAAGAAGAACCAGCGCACGCAGCACATCCGCCGCGCCGAGCGCAAGAACATCGCCGTGGGCCAGGCCCACATCAAGAGCACGTTCAACAACACGATCATCTCGATCACCGACCCCCAGGGCAACGTCATCGCCTGGCAGTCCGGTGGCACCGTCGGCTTCAAGGGCTCCCGCAAGAGCACCCCGTTCGCGGCCCAGGTCGCGGCCGAGGCCTGCGCGAAGGCGGCCATGGAGCACGGCCTGCACAGGGTGGCTGTGTTCGTGAAGGGTCCCGGCTCCGGCCGCGAGACCGCAATCCGTTCCCTCCAGGCCGCCGGCCTCGAGGTTTCGGGTATCCAGGACAAGACCCCCATCCCGCACAACGGCTGCCGTCCGTGCAAGCGCCGTCGCGTGTAGTAAGGAAGGACAGTAGCAATGGCAATTGATAGGACCCCTGTCCTCAAGCGGTGCCGCCAGCTTGAAATCGACCCCATCGTCATGGGCATCAACAAGAAGTCCAACCGCCAGCCCAGGCGCACCCGTCGCCAGAAGAGCGAGTACGGCGAGCAGCTGCGCGAGAAGCAGAAGGCCAAGTTCATCTATGGCGTCCTGGAGAAGCAGTTCCGCGGCTACTACGAGAAGGCCATAAAGGGCGAGGGCGTCACCGGCGACAACCTGATGAGCCTGCTCGAGTGCCGCCTCGACAACGTCGTCTTCCGCCTCGGCTTCGCCCGCACCCGCAAGGAGGCCCGCCAGACCGTCGACCACGGCCACATCACCGTGAACGGCCACCGCGTTGACATCCCCTCCTACCAGGTGAAGGCTGGCGACGTCGTCGCCGTGGCCCCCAAGGCCAAGGACCTTCTCCCCATCAAGGAGGCCATCGTCTCCTCCGAGCACATGGCCGTTCCCGCCTGGCTCGAGGTCGACATCGAGAAGCTGCGCGGCACCGTCCTGCAGACTCCCGTCCGCGACCAGATCGACCTGGACATCGACGCCCAGCTCATCGTCGAGCTCTACTCCAAGTAAGCCCACACCGGTAGGAGGTATTCATGTCAGAATTCATCCGACCGCAGGTGTCTGTCGAGGAGATTTCCGAGAACGTCGCCCGCGTCAGCGCTGAGCCGCTGGAGCGTGGCTACGGCAACACCCTCGGTAACTCCCTTCGTCGCGTGCTGCTCTCCTCCCTCGAGGGTGCGGCAGTCGAGGCCATCCAGATTGACGGCGTCCAGCACGAGTTCACCACCGTCGAGGGCGTCTACGAGGACGTCACCGACATCGTGCTCAACGTCAAGGGCCTGGTGTTCCGTCCCATGGGCACGGGCGACGAGGCCACGGCCACCATCTCGGTCGATGGTCCCTGCACCGTGTGCGGCGGCGACTTCAAGGTTCCCGCCGAGTTCGAGCTCGTCAACAAGGATCACGTGATCTGCACCCTGGGCGAGGGCGCCCACCTCTCGATGCAGATGCGCATCGGCATGGGCCGCGGCTACGTGTCCGGTGACGAGAACGAGCGCGAGGGCGATCCCATCGGCCTCATCCACGTCGACGCCCTGTATTCCCCCGTGCGCCGCTGCGCCAAGGCCGTCGAGCCCTGCCGCGTCGGGCAGCACACGGACTACGACCGCCTCGTGCTCGAGGTCGAGACCGATGGCTCCCTCTCGCCCCGCGACGCCGTCGTCGAGGCCGCCAACATCGTCAACCAGCACATGAGTGCCTTCATGGGCTTGGCCGACGACGAGGAGCCCGTCGAGGACGTCTCCATCTTCTCGAACGGCATCGAGGAGGACAGCACCGAGCTTGACAAGCAGATCGAGGACCTGGACCTCTCCGTCCGCTCCTACAACTGCCTCAAGCGTGCGGGCATCCACAGCGTCCGCCAGCTGGTCGAGTTCTCCGAGAACGACCTGCTCAACATTCGCAACTTTGGCGTCAAGTCCATCGAGGAAGTCAAGGACAAGCTCGAGGCCATGGGCCTGGGCCTCAAGGACTAGACACAGCATTTAGAGGAGAAGCTAGACCATGAGACACAACAAGAAGAGGGGTATGAAGCTCGGCACCGATGCCGCCCATACCAAGGCAATGAAGAAGAGCCTCGTTGCCGCGCTCCTTGCCAACGACCGCATCAAGACCCTCGAGCCCCGCGCCAAGGCCATCCGTCCCGACGTGGACAGGGTCATCACCTGGGCCAAGAAGGGCGACCTTGCCTCTCGTCGCCTCGCCATCGCCAAGGTCGGCGACAAGGAGATCGTGCGCGAGGTCTTCGAGAAGGCCGCCCAGGGCATGTGGGAGGGCCGCAACGGTGGCTACACCCGCATCATGAAGCTTGGTCCCCGCAAGGGTGACGCCGCCGAGGTCGTCATCATCGAGCTCGTCACCGAGCCCGTCCAGCCCAAGAAGGCCGCCACGACCGTCAAGAAGGTCGAGAAGGTCGCCGAGGCCGCTCCTGAGGCCGAGGTCGAGCCCGAGGTCAGCGAGCCCGAGGCTGCCGAGGAGAGCGCGGAGTAGCTCCGTCCTTCCTGCAACGGACACAATGCCAGGGAGGCCTGCGAAAGCGGGCCTCCCTTCTTCTCTAGGGGGTGACATGCTCGAGCTGAGGTCAGTGAGCTATCGCTACGCGGGTGCCCGTCGCGATGCGGTAAGGGACTTCTCCCTTCGCGTGGAGAGGGGCGAGCGCGTCGCCCTGGTGGGACGCAACGGCTCGGGGAAGTCCACGCTTCTCTCGCTTTGCAAGGGAGGGGTGAGCCCAAGCTCTGGCGAGATTCTGGTCGATGGGGTGTCCGCCGGCAGGGGCGGGGACCGTCTCCTCCAAGAGGGCGTCGGCATCCTCCGCCAGGACCCCCGCGGTCAGCTTGTGAGCTCGCTCGTGGAGGAGGAGCTCGCCTTCGGCCCCCAGAACCTCGGAATCGAGGGAGAGGAGCTTGGACGTCGCGTGCGTGAGGCGCTGCGGCTCTGTGGCGTCGAGGACCTCGCCCACAGTCGCACGATGGGGCTCTCGGGCGGGCAGATGCAGCGCGTCGCCCTAGCGGCTGTCCTTGCGATGGGCCCGTCGTACCTGATGCTGGACGAGCCCTGCGCCCAGCTCGACCCGCGCGCCCGCCAGGGGATCAGGTCATCGCTCGCCGTGCTCGCGGGACGGGGCGTGGGGATGTTGCTGGCGTCCCACCTGCCGGAGGACATCGCGTCCGCCGATCGCGTCCTAGTAATGGAGGCGGGCCGCATCTGCTGGGAGGGGAGCCCGCTCGAGCTCTTCTCCGATGCGGCGCTCCTTGCGCGCGCGGGGGTCTTGGGGGACTCGGCTGACGCCCTCAATGCCCTGGCTCGTCGGGGCGTCGAGCCACGGGAGGCTCTTGCGGCCGACGCCACGACCTTGCGCGGGCTTGTCGAAGGGAGAGCCGGCGGCGCGTGTGTGCAGCCCGGGGCCTTGCGACGAGACGCCTCTGGCCCTGTAGGTTGGGGGGCCGTGTCCTTGGGGGGCAAACCCACGGGCAGGCGATGCGGCGGCGAGGCCTTGCGCCCTCCGACCGGGGTCGAGCTCGTGCTCGATGACGTGAGCGTCAGCTACGAGGCGGGGGCGCCCGCGCTCAGCCACGTCTCCCTGGTTGCTCGGGGTGGCAGGCTCACGCTTCTGGCGGGCGAGTCGGGGTCGGGCAAGACCACGGCAAGCCTCGTCGCTGCGGGGGTGCTCGAGCCCGACGGGGGCAAGGTGACTCTTCTGGGAAGGCCCGTCAGGCCCCCGGACGTGGGGCTGGCCTTCCAGAGGCCCGAGGACCAGCTCTTCTGCGCGACGGTGCTCGAGGACGTGAGCCTGGGGCCCAGGAACCTGGGGGCGAGCGCGTCGGACGCGCGCAGGGCGGCGGAGGATGCGCTGCGCCGCATGGGGGTCGGCGAGGAGGCTTGGCCCCTCTCGCCCCTGGAAGGCTCGGGAGGGGAGAGGCGCCGCACGGCCCTGGCGGGAGTCATCGCCATGCGAAGGAGCGCCTACGTCTTCGACGAACCCACNGGGGGGTCCCGTGCGCAGGCTCAGGGCCTACGCGGCCGTCATGATCCCTCTGGTGGTGGCCCTCTTCCGACGTTCCGACGAACTCGCCCAGGCCCTGCGCGACCGCTGCTACGCCTCGGGCTCGGGGCAGCCGTGGCAGCGGGGCGAGACCTGGGGGGCAAGGGAGCGCCTCTCGCTCGCCACGTCCCTCGCCTTGCTCGCGGCGGCGATCGTGCTGCCGGCGCTATTCTAGGCTCGACCGCCTGACGACTTTTCCAGAAGGAGCTCACATGCAGGCAGACCAGACGACCTCCGCAGGCGACGGCGTCATGCGGGCGTCCGCGGGCACTCTCGTCCTCAGGCTGGGCTATCGTGGGGCGGGCTTCGCCGGCTTTGCCGAGCAGCCGGGACAGCGCACGGTGGCAGGCGAGCTGAGGCGCGCCCTGCAGACCGTCCTTCGCCGTCCCGTGGAGCTCGAGTGCGCCGGTCGCACGGACGCGGGCGTGAGCGCCCTCGCGCAGTTCCTGAGCCTTCCGCTCGAGCCGGGTGAGGAGCTCCTGGAGGGCCGCAGGCTCCATGCCTCCCTCGTGGCGCTCACGCCGGACGACATATCCATCGCCGGCATCTATCGCGCGGAGGCGGGCTTCTCCGCCCGCTTCGACGCGCGGGGGCGGAGCTACCGCTACCGAATCTGCCCTGGCCCTGCGCGCCCGGTCCTCGCCTGGGATCACAGCTGGTGGCTGCGCGGGGTCCCCGCGCTTGACGTCGCCGCCATGAACGAGGCGGCCTCCGCCCTGCTGGGGGAGCACGACTTCAAGAGCTTCTGCAAGGCGGCCTCGGCCCAGCTGCTCGAGGCGGATGGCCGCTCCACCTGCCGCCGCCTCACGCGGGTCGAGGCGGGCGAGGTCGTCGAGGCGGGAGAGCGACTGGTGGTNCATGGGCTCGTCGTCCAGCCCCATCGCGTACCTCATGGGCGGGACGTCGCCCGACGCCCTGAGGATGCTCTCGCTCTTCAGGGGCAGCTGGAACATGCCCGAGCTGCGTGGCACCGTGAGCCAGCTCAACCGCCTCGCCGGCCTCATGGCGGGCGCTGGTGACGTCGACCTCACCACTGCGGGCGTGCTCTCGAAGATCGGCACGCTCAATGCGGTCGTCACCGTCGCCTTCGTCGTCTGGGCGCTCATGCTCGTCGCCCTGTGCTTCTGCATCGTCAGACCCTTCCTCAAGGTGGCCGGCAACGACAGGCTGCGGGCGCTCGAGGGCGCCGTCGACCTCCAGAAGGTCCTGATGGTCGGCGTGGGGGCGCTCTCGCTTCTGTGGTGCGCCTGTGTGATCTTCGCCAACGGGCAGATCGAGTCCCTCGCGGCAGGTGTGGGCGGCAGCCAGGTGGGCCAGGCGCTGGCCCTGGCGAAGCCTCTCGAGCTCACGTCCTGGCCCTGGGTCGCGGGCATCGCATCCCTTCTCACGGCCTTCTGGCCCCAGCTGTCACGTCGTCTGGGGCTCGCGAGCTAGTTAGTTCCATCGGTTCCATCGGCCAGCGGCCCCCATGCGGTCGAGGGCCCGCCCGAACGCAACGGTACGGCAGGAAACCACGAGCACTTGGAGGCTCCCATGACCAGCAAGCAGGACATCGCTAAGGCGCTTCTTTCCATCAGGGCCGTGTTCCTGAGGCCCAACGAGCCCTTCACTTGGGCTTCCGGCATCAAGAGCCCCATCTATTGCGACAATCGCCTGACCCTGAGCTATCCCGAGGTCCGCACCCTGGTGGACGAGGCGCTCGCCGCCACCGCCAAGGAGCTGTATCCCGAGGTCCAGATGCTCATGGGCACCTCCACCGCCGGAATCGCGCACGCCGCCATCGCGGCGGACCGCCTGGGCATCCCCATGGGCTACGTTCGTGGCTCCGCCAAGGACCACGGGCGCCAGAACCAGATCGAGGGTCGCCTCGAGCCCGGTCAGAAGGTCGTGGTGATCGAGGACCTCATCTCGACCGGTGGAAGCGTCCTGGACTGCGTCAACCCCCTGCGGGAGGCGGGAGCGGACGTCCTGGGCGTCGTGAGCATCTTCACCTACGGCATGCGGCGCGGGCTTGACCGCCTGGCTGCGGCAAACGTCACCAACACCAGCCTCTGCGACCTGGACGCGCTGGTCGAGGTGGCCGTGGAGGAGGGCTACATCGAGCCTGGCGACAAGGCTCGCCTGCTCGCCTTCCGTGACGACCCCTCCGACCAGAGCTGGATGAGGGGGTAGCCCGGCGCGCCGCGCTTTGGAGTCCATGACTTGAGACGTGAGGGAAGGCATAGGGGGCAAGGGGAGAGAGGCTCCCGCCATGGCCGCGTCCGCTCCAGGAGGGCGGCCGCGCGCTCTGCCGTGCGACGTCCGCTCGCCGCTGCCGTGAGGAGGATGCCTCCCCGGCCGCAGCGCATGGCCCGTCGCCTGCATCGCTGGCTCAGAAGGTCTCTGCTCTGGCTCATCGATGCCAGGCCGCTCTCGTACGGCGTGATGGCCTTGGGAGCGTTGTTGCTGGTGCTAGCCTTGCTGGGTCTGGGCTCCTGCGTGCGTGGATGCGTGGCCGGTGGCGCAGGCGGCAGCGGGCGGGCGACGTCCGACGCGGGGTCCGCGGGCGAGGTGGCCGATGTCCGGAGCTGGCAGCTGCCTGCGAGCTTCGACGCGCAGCTCTCCTCTCGCCTGCAGGAGCTGGGGCGCGAGGATGTTCGCGTCGCAAAGGCGCTGGACAATCTTGACGCCTACGCGAAGGTGGGCAACGGTGGCGCGTACGAACAGCAGAAGCTGCTCAAGCTGGCGGCGGACGACCCCGCTGCCATCGACTTCGTCGCGGACCTGCCAGAGAGCTATCCGCGGGCCAGGTCCGAGGAGTATGCGTCCGGCGTGACCAAGGGCGTCGTGCCCCGGCTGTACCAGTGGGACAAGCGTTGGGGTTACACGGAATACTGCGGCCGAGACTTTGGCACCACGGGCTGCTGTCCGACGTCGTTCTCGATGGTGTACATGGCCGTGACGGGGAAGACCGACGTTACGCCTGGCGTTGCGGGCGAGCTGGCGCAGGAGCTCGACATGGTGGACGACGACGCGGGCACCTACGGCGACTTCATCCCCACGGCGGCGGAGCGCTACGGGCTCGAGTGCCGGGAGGTGGGCAGGTCGGTCGAGGTGATCAAGGCTGAGCTGCAAAGCGGGCACGTGCTCATCGCCAACGTGGGACCGGGGGACTTCACCACGGCGGGCCACTTCATCGTGCTCACGGTTTGGAACGCGGACGGGAGCGTGTCCATCTGCGACCCGTACTCGTCGGTGAGGTCGGGACAGACCTGGGACCCGGAGCGCCTGGTCGGCCAGACGATGCGCCTGCATAGCTTCAAGCTGTAGTGGGGGCTGGGCGTGCGTGCCACTCGCTTGCGCCGGACACGCGCCAACGCACGCCATTGTCATCGAGCACGCAGTTGCGCACAGGTGTCGTCGTAAAAGTGCAGGTCAAATTTTTCGACATGTGCGTTGGGGCGTGCGGGATGAATTAGCTGTGCGTTGGGGCGTGCGCGACACGTGGAGACGTGCGTTGGAGCGTGCTTGATGCACGACGGTGCTCCGACCCCCTCCCACAACGTCCGATGCGTCGATTGGCTTCGCGACTACGTCCAACGCGTCTGAGCGCGAAATTTTACCTGCGGGTTTGCGAGGCGAGAGACGCGTTCGACGTACTCGGGAGTTTTGCGCGCGCGTTCGACGTAGCCGCGGCCAGATTGCGCGCGTTGGACGTACTTGCTGCCCAAGTGCACGCGTTCGACGCACTCGCGCCCTGTCGCCTATCGTCCGCATACAAAAAGACCCCGGCGGAGAGAAAACCCTCCGTCGGGGTCCGAGTCTCAATCCAACTTCGTGGGCTCCTCTCGCCTGCACGAAGCCGAGTACGCTGCGTGCCTGCCGCGCCGCGTGTCTCGCCCGCTACTCGCCCTTGCCGGTGAGCGCGGCGGTCATGGCAGCGGCGGCCTTCTTGCCGGCGCCCATGGCCAGGATGACGGTGGCGGCACCGGTGACGATGTCTCCGCCGGCCCAGATCTTGGGGTTGCTCGTCTGGCCGTTCTCGTCGGCCTCGATGTAGCCCCACTTGTTGAGCTCCATGCCGCCGATTAGCTTCGCGAAGGGGTTCGCGTTGGTGCCGATGGCCGAGATGGCCACGTCGCAGGGAATCTCCTCGATCGCGCCCTCGATGGGCACGGGACGGCGACGGCCGGAGTCGTCGGGCGCGCCGAGCTCCATCTTCTGCACGCGCACGGCGCAGACGTTGCCGTCCTCGCCCGCGACGAACTCGAGCGGCGACACCAGCGGCATGACCTCGACGCCCTCGGCCTTGGCGTGGTGCAGCTCGGCCTTACGGGCGGGCATCTCGTCCTCGGTGCGGCGGTAGGCGATGACCGCGCGCTCGGCGCCCAGGCGCTTGGCGGTGCGCACGGCGTCCATCGCCACGTTGCCGCCGCCGAAGACCACGACATTCTTGCCGTGCTTGGTGGGGGTGTCGTACTCGGGGAAGCCGTTCGCCTTCATGAGGTTGACGCGAGTCAGGTACTCGTTGGCGAAGAAGACGTTGGGCAGGTTCTCTCCGGGGATGTTGAGGAACTTGGGCAGGCCGGCGCCGNGGTCCGGTGACGTCCTGCAGCTCGTCGCCCGCCTCGTAGCTGGAGAGCATCTGGGTGGTCTTGCCGATCACCATGAAGATGAACTCGACCCAGCCCTCCTCGGGGTTCCAGTCCGCGAAGGTGAACGGCACGCGCTCGCCCTTCTCGTTGGCGCGCACCATGAGGAACTGGCCGGCATGCGCGTGCTTGGCCATCTCGGGTGCCTCGATGCGGAACTTGAACACCTTCTCCGAGAACTGAGTCTTCTCGAGGATCTTGTACATCAAATGGCTCCTCTCCTGAAGCATCATTCGTGCAACGGTCTGGCGAGCCGCTCTCCCCAAATTGCGGCGGCCTCGTCCATTTTATGCTCAAAGGGTCCGCTTGCGTACGCAACTTCGCCTTTAGCCGATTTATTCGGCTCTGGTGAGAGGGGCGTCGCGGCCGTTGCCGCAGGGGAGTTCCGGTCCTACTCCGGACGGGCGTCCAGCGCCCTGCTGATGCGACGGTCGGGGACGAACCAGATGACGTTGACGATGAAGTACATGGCGAGGGCGACCCACGGGAGCCAGAGCGACACGATGGCATCCGCGGCATAGAGCAGGGCGTGGTTCGCCCACATCACCTTGCCGTTCACGTTCTTGATGACGTGGAGGAGGTGATGGTGGTTGCCCCAGTAGATGGCGATGACGATGAAGCTCATCAGGTAGCAGAGGAGGCTGGGGACGAAGGCGAGGAGGTCGCGGTAGGTCCCGCCGTCGGGGGCGTGGAAGGTCAGGAGGATGATGGTGATGAATATGGCGATGCAGCCATCCGAGAACGCCTCGAGCTTGTCGGTTTCCATGCGTTGCCCTCCCCCGGAATGCGGTCGCGCGAAGACGCCCGGCCGTTCCAGCGCTGTCCGTTTGGACGTGCCAGTCGTACGCGTCGTCTAGTCCCAGCTCACGTTCCCGTCGAGGCAGCGCTCGGCCAGGTCCGCCGCGTCTTGCGCGGTGAGCCTGAACTCGTCCAGGAAGCCGCCCTTGAGCTGGCGGAGGGCGTAGTCTGCCACGCTCATCTTTCCCGGGGGCCTGCCCACGCCGAAGCGCAGCCTGGCGAAGTCGCGCGTGCCCAGCTTGTCCGCGACGGAGCGGAGTCCGTTGTGCGCGTTGAGGCCACCGCCAAACTTGGCGCGCACCTGGCCCTGCGGGAGGTCCACCTCGTCGTGGACCACCAGGACCTCCTGCGGTCCCACGCGCAGCTCCCTCATGAGCTTCGAGAGCGGGCCGCCGCTGGTGTTCATGTAGCTCTGCGGCTTTGCGAGGACGACCTCGCGCGCCTCTCCCGCCGACGTCCAGCCGATGCGCGCGACGTCGCAGCCCGCCCGGCCCTTCCCTGTCTCTTCTACCCNGCCTCGTGGTGGACGGGAGCTTCGACCTTGGCCTCATGGGGGGCGTGGGCCTTCGCTGGGCAGGGCTCGCGCGTGCCGGAATGGCCGTGTGCCGCATCGTGCTCATGGTGGGGCTGGTGCTCGTGATGACGTCCACGACGAGCACCAGCAGCCTCAGCCGCTCCCTGGTGCGGGGTCTCTCGCCCTTGGGGAGGCTGGGGCTTCCCGTGGGGGACGTGGCCATGGTCGTGGTGGTCGCCCTGAGGTTCATCCCGGAGGTCGAGGAGGAGTTCGCACTCATCGTGCGTGCCCAGCGCGCACGTGGCGTGCGCTTCGACCAGGGGGGTCCCGTGCGCAGGCTCAGGGCCTACGCGGCCGTCATGATCCCTCTGGTGGTGGCCCTCTTCCGACGTTCCGACGAACTCGCCCAGGCCCTGCGCGACCGCTGCTACGCCTCGGGCTCGGGGCAGCCGTGGCAGCGGGGCGAGACCTGGGGGGCAAGGGAGCGCCTCTCGCTCGCCACGTCCCTCGNCCCTGCGCCACCCAGCCCTCATGCCCTATAGTGCAGGGGAGAACAACGTTGCGCCGCCACTGCGAGGGGAGGTCCCATGCCGCACAGGCGCGAGCGCTTCGAGCGCAGTGACGTTCCGCGCGAGTCCGCGCATCGCAACCTCGTCGCGCTGGCCGTTCTGCTCGTCTTGGCGGCAGGGCTCGCGGCACTCCTGACGCAGCTCTGGAGGTGCGCGAACGCTGACGGCCGCGTGGGTGACGCAGGCCTTGGCAGCGGCATCAGCACGCAGGCGGAGACGCTGGACCCCGACGAGGGCTACGAGGCGTCGGACGACGTGTTCACCCACATCCTGGTGCTTACGGTGGACGACGTCAGGAAGAGCGCGCCCACGTTGCAGAGGGCGCAGCTCCTCTCGCTCGACGCAACCAAGCGCAAGGGCTATCTGGTCGAGATTCCCCTCGACGTGCGCGTCGAGGACGCGTCTGGCGCGAGCACGCTGCAGGAGCTCTTTGCCGCGAAGGGCGCCCAGAGCTGCATCGCCCCGCTTGCCGCAGCATGCAACATCAGGGCGACCCATGTCCTGGTGGCGACGGACGAGCTCTGGGACCAGGTGAGGGGGCTGCGCAACTCTGGCGTATCGGCGCTGCTGGATAGCGCATCCGGGCTCTTCTCCAACATCTCCACCGACATGAGCACGTCGCAGCTGCTCGATGTGGTCGAGCTCGTGCAGTCCATCGGCGTCGAGAACCTCGACCTAAAGGATGCGCCGGCGGACGCGGAGGACGACGGCGACGGCGGGAGCTGGTCTCGCATCCGCCAGACGGAGCTCGGGTTGCTCGTGGGCACGCTTCGCCCCACGTCGTAGGTGGTGTGTCGGGCTGGCGCTGCGCTACTGTTGCATCGGGCACGCTCAAACGCACGCATCCGCCGTCGAGCACGCTCCAACGCACGCGCCTGCCGCCAGGTCGCGCCTCAGGACGCGAGCGTCGCCGGCACCAAGCACGCTTGAACGCACGCGCTTGCCATCAATCACGCTCGAACGCACGCGCTTGCCATCAATCACGCTCGAACGCACAAGGCGAGAAAATCTATCTGCGCTTTTGTGGGCCCGCCTGTGCGCAACAGCGTGCTCGATGAATTGGCCGTGCGCAACGGCGTGGGCAATGGAACGAGGCGTGCGCAACGGCGTGGGCAATGGAACGAGACGTGCGTAACAGCGTGCACGTCGAAGCCAAACGCGCGTGACAGCCAAACGTGAGCGCAACGGCGTGCTCGACGAAATCGCCGCCGCCGTCCCTCTCGCTTCTGTGCTTAGTCTGTAATCTGCGCCCTTCACCCCCTCGTCACAACGTTTGCCACCTGCTGGGCCATAATTCAGCTTGTGAGCACGGGCAACCTGACACGAAGCCTCGCCCGTGGACGAGCTGACGACGTTGTCTGGAGACGCTTGGAATGACGCCCAAGGCACCCAAGATCTCGATCATCATGCCGGCGTACAACGTCGACAGATATGTTCGCCGTGCCGTCGAAAGCATCCAGCACCAGACCTTCGCGGACTTCGAGCTCCTGGTGGTGGACGACGGCTCCACCGATCGCACGGGCCAGATTCTGGATTCCATCGCCGACCGCGACATCCGCGTCACTGCCTTCCACCAAGAGAACGGCGGCGCCCCCGCGGCCCGCAACTTCGCCCTCGACCGCGCCCGCGGCAAGTACGTCATGTTCTTCGACGCGGACGACTGGGCCGAACCCCGCATGCTGGAAGAGATGTACGAGTTTGCCGAGGCCGGCCAGCTCGAGCTTGCCGTTGCCGGCTTCTACATCGACACCTACTACGGTGACGACGGGCAGCACACCACCGAGCTCAAGAGCTGCCCCACCCGCGTGTACGGCACGCAGCGCGAGTTCAGGACCTCCGCCTGGGAGCTCTTCGACGCCAACCAGCTCTATGCCCCATGGAACAAGATCTTCCTGCGCTCCCGCATCGAGGAGCTGGGCCTGCGCTTTCGTCCCACCTTCTGGGACGACTTCCCCTACGTGCTCGACTTCGTGCGCGACGTGGAGCGGGTGGGCGTCATGGAGACGCCGTACTACCACTTCATCAGGCAGCGCAGCGAGTCCGAGACCGCCCGTTGGCGCCCCGACATGTACGACAAGCGCGAGGAGGAGCACGGCTGGATGTTGGAGCTCTATCGCCATTGGGGCCTGGAGGGCGATGCCGCCAGCATGGAGGTCGTGCAGAGGCGCTACATCGAGCGTCTCGTGGGCTGCATAGAGAACGTCTGCAACCCCCAGTGCTCCCTGGACGCGAAGGAGAAGCTCGCCCAGATCGAGCGCATGATCACGAGCGAGCGCGCCCAGCTGGCGGTTGCCGTCGCGCGTCCCCGCACCAAGATGATGGCCCTCATGCTCCTTCCCATACGGGAGAAGAACGTCGCCATGGCATACCGGGAGGGTCGCTTCATCAGCTTCGTGAAGCGCCACAACACGCGGATCTTCGCCACGCTGAAGGCGAACCGCTAGCCAGCCGTCCGCTGGCGCCCCGCGCCGGAGGCCTTGTTGGCCGCAGTGCAGGCCATCGGCGCCTCTCGACTGCGATACAGTAGGACGAGGCCGCCGTGCGGCCCTACGGCGCATGCGACGAGGGGAGCCGTCTTGTTCTGTCCCAACTGTGGCAACGAGGTCCAGCCCGGCCAGGCCTTCTGTGGCAACTGCGGGTTCAGGCTGGAGGCAGGGGAGAGGCCCGTTTCCGTTCGGCCCGAGGCGACGGCCCAGGACGCGGTGACGGTCCATCCGGAGGCCGTCGAACGACCGGCGCAGCCTGCGACGGAGCCCGCTCAGCCTGCGCAGCCGGCGCCCGCGCAGGCAGCGAATCCCGTTCCCGCCCAGGCCGCCGCCGACCCCTATGTGGCCGCAGCCGAGCCTGCCGCCGGCGCGACCGCTCCTGGCGCGCGCCACGCATATGGGACCGGCGACATCGTCACCCTCGCAGGCAAGGCCGTGGCGCTTCTCTCGCTCATAATGCCCTGTGTCACATCACCCCTGATCAAGCTCACCGCCTCGGCCATGGGCTCGTCGTCCAGCCCCATCGCGTACCTCATGGGCGGGACGTCGCCCGACGCCCTGAGGATGCTCTCGCTCTTCAGGGGCAGCTGGAACATGCCCGAGCTGCGTGGCACCGTGAGCCAGCTCAACCGCCTCGCCGGCCTCATGGCGGGCGCTGGTGACGNCCGCGCGCTCGGCGCCCAGGCGCTTGGCGGTGCGCACGGCGTCCATCGCCACGTTGCCGCCGCCGAAGACCACGACATTCTTGCCGTGCTTGGTGGGGGTGTCGTACTCGGGGAAGCCGTTCGCCTTCATGAGGTTGACGCGAGTCAGGTACTCGTTGGCGAAGAAGACGTTGGGCAGGTTCTCTCCGGGGATGTTGAGGAACTTGGGCAGGCCGGCGCCGGTCGCCACGTAGATGGCGTCGAAGCCCTTCTCGCCCAGGAGCTCCTCCGCGTCGGCCAGGCGGCCCATGACGGAGTTGAACTCGAACTTGACGCCCATGTCCTTCAGCCCGTCGATCTCGCGCTTGACGACGGCCTTGGGCAGACGGAACTCGGGGATGCCGTAGACCAGCACGCCGCCGCCGGTGAAGAAGGCCTCGAAGACGGTGACGTCGAAGCCGTTGCGGGCCAGCTCGCCGGCGCAGGTGATGCCGGAGGGGCCGGAGCCGATGACGGCGACCTTCATGCCGTTTTTGGGGGCCATCTGGGGCTTGCTGGCAAGCTCGGGCTGGTCGCCCAGGAAGCGCTCCAGCTGGCCGATGGCCACGGGATCGCCCTTCTTGCCGCGGATGCAGACGCCCTCGCACTGGCTCTCCTGCGGGCAGACGCGGCCGCAGATGGCGGGCAGCATGGACTGCTCGCGGATGACGTCGAGTCCCTTGCCGTACTCCTTGTTGTAGATGGCCTCGATGAAGGCGGGGATGTTGATGTTGACGGGGCAGCCCTGGACGCAGAGGGGCTTCTTGCACCTCATGCAGCGCGCGGCCTCGGCCACGGCCATCTCCTCGGTGAAGCCCTTGTCGACGGGACGGAAGTCGAGCGCGCGCTCGGCGGCGGGCTCCTCGTTGTCTGCGGTGCGGGGCGCCTTCATGTCGGCGACCCAACGGCCGTTTACCTCTGGCATGCGCAGTTCGCCTCCTCATAGGCCTTGAGGGACTGGCCCTCCTCGGTGCGGTACGCGGCCTGACGGGCGCGCAGGTCGTTCCAGTCGACCTTGGTGGCGTCGAAGTCGGGGCCGTCGACGCAGGCGAACTTGGTCTGGCCGTCCACCTCGACGCGGCAGCAGCCGCACATGCCTGTGCCGTCGACCATGATGGGGTTGAGCGAGGCGATGATGGGGGTGCCGTACTTCTCGGCAGTAAGGGTGGAGAACTTCATCATGGGCACGGGGCCGACGCAGAAGACCTGGTTGACGGCCTTGTCCTGGAGCAGGCGCTCCAGGGGTGCGGTGACGACGCCCTTCTCGCCATAGGAGCCGTCATCCGTGGTGATGTGGATGTGGTCCTCGGGCAGGATGGAGCGGAACTGCTCCTCGAGCAGCAGCAGGTCCTTGGTGCGGGCGCCCATGATGGCGTGGACCTCGTGGCCGGTTGCCGCGAGCTGGCGCGCGACGGGGAAGGCAATGGCCAGGCCCACGCCGCCGCCGATGACGGCCCACTTGCNAGGGAAATCTGCTTGGGTGCCTTGGGTACCGCCTTCATGCCAGCCTCTCTTGCGTAGCCGTTCGTTGCAAAGAGCATAGCGCAGGGGAGAGGCACCTCGTCCAGGACCTGCGCTGTCGTATCATGCGGACGCAGGAGAGCGTCGGAAGGCGGTACCATGGGCAAGGTTCTTGTCACGGGCTTCGAACCCTTTGGGGGAGAGGCGACCAACCCGTCCTGGGAGGCGGTCCGATCGCTTCCGGATACCATCCTGGGTAGGGAGCTCGTGCGCGTCGTGCTTCCCGTGGAGTTCGGCGGCGCCTTCGCGAGGCTGCGCGAGGAGCTGGAGGCCTGTGACGCCGAACTGGTGCTCTGCGTGGGCCAGGCGGGCGGGCGCTCCAAGGTCATGCCGGAGTTCGTGGGCATCAACTGGCGTGACGCACGCATTCCGGACAACGCCGGCAGGCAGCCCCTTGGCGAGCGCATCCTCGAGGGTGCCCCGGACGCGCTTTTCTCCACCCTGCCTGTGGCGGGCATGGCGCGCGCGGCCGCTGACGGCGGCGTGCCTGCGGCGGTCTCGTACACGGCCGGGACCTACGTGTGCAACGAGCTTCTCTTCTGCCTGTTGGACTGCCTGCGCGGCGGGAGGCCGGGCGTGAGGGGCGGCTTCGTCCACTTGCCCTACCTGCCCCAGCAGGCTGCGGCGCTTGGGTCGGACGTGCCCAGCATGTCGCTGGACGTTGCCACGCGTGGGCTTGAGCTCATGCTGGGGGCCTGCCTCGAGGCGTGAGGCGCGCCTCTCTCGCCTGACGTTTGCCGTGCACGCCATGCGTCACGCGCGCCATTGCCCGCGTACGGCTCATCGCTCACGCTCGAACGCACGCACCCGGCCGCCGGGCACGCTCGAACGCACGCACGCCTCGTCGCTCACGCTCAAACGCACATGCCGCATCGCGTTTGCCCAGTTGATGGGACTGGCTCATGTGCGCAAGAGCGTGCTCGCTGGCAATCTCGTGCGTAACGGCGTGAACGTCGAACCATGCGCGTCCGGGTCCAGCGCCATCGCCTGCGCCTACGCTCCTACAGCGTGATCTGTGGGTACAGCTTCTCGTAGTCGTCCAGCGCTGCGTTCTTGTTGGAGCCGTCCAGGTTCCCGGCAGAGATCGGTCCCAAGATCTCTGACTGGTGGGGCTCCGGGTCCGGGTAGCGCAGGTCAACCTGCCAGGCGGAGTCCATCACCGTGACACGGCTCAGGTGGTCCTGGTAGCACTGGCGGATCTGCGAGAGCTGCGTGGTCCACGCGGACCCCTCCGGTGCCGTCATCTTGCCCAGGGAGTCCACCTTGCCTTGGAGCTCGACCTTGAGGCTGGAGCAGCTGCTGGCAAGGCTGCGCCTGAGGTCCATGTCCTTGGAGAGGAACGACGCGTTGAAGTTCGAGGCCGCGTCACGCACGCGCGCGTCGTAGTCGGAGAGCACGTTGTAGTACGAGACCAGGGAGTCGTGGAAGGCGCTGTCCTGCTGGTCGAGGGACTCCTTCTTGGCCTTCTCCTCCTGGGCCTCGGCCTCCTCTTCCTTCTTCTTGGCCTCTGCCTCGGCCCCCGCCTTGTCGTCCTCCTGCTTCCTCGAGGCGTCGCCGTTTGCCTCGCCATCGGAGTCACCCTGTTGCTGGCCCTGCTGGGCTTGCCCATCGTTGCCGCCCGTGCCCGTGCCCGACAGCCACGCGTGGGCGAGTGCGGCCACGAGGGCGAGGGCCACCAGCGCCGCCACGACGACGGCGATGACGACGATGGTCCTGTGGCGGTTGTTGCCGCCCGCGACGGCGGAGGTCGCCCGTGCATAGGGAGCCTGCGCAAACGCAGCCTGGGGATGGGGACTGCCGGGCCTCACGGGCACGTAAGGCTGGGCTCCCGCAGGCTGCATGGGAGCGGCCTCCCCGGGAGCCGCGAGCCGCTGCGTCTGGTCGGGCTGGGGCTCCGTTGCCGAAGCGTCACTCGTGGGCTCGGTAGCGCCGCCGTCGACGAGGGCCTGCACGGGCGCTCCGCAGTTGGTGCAGAAGCGGGCGCCCTCCTGGAGGGGAGCCCCGCAGTTGACGCAAAAGTTGTTTCCGGCCATCGCTTCCTCCGTGAGCTCGCGTGGGCAAGGCTTCATGGCAGGTACCATGGTTGGCTGGGCCATCGTCCGACCCGTCCGCGCCTCGAGGCGCCCGAACGTCAAAGACCTGCGTACGTGAGGCGTGAACATGCACCATTCCAGAATAGCCCTTGTCGCCCTCGTCACCCTCGTGGCAGTCGCCCCCTGCCTCCTGGGCGCCTGCTCGCCTCGGGTCGTGAGTGGCCCGGGCGCGGCGGAAGGCCAGGCAAGCCAGCCTGGCGCGTCGGACCGGCCACGGCGGGACAGAAGACGGCGTGGCCCACGGTGAGCGACGCGTCCCCGGGCGACTCCTCGTCGGGCACGTGGCCGCGGGACTCAGTCCCCATCCAGGCGGCGGTCGAGGCGGCGCTCGCCGGCCACTCCGGAAGCGCCTACGTCGCCTACGAGTCGGTGGATGGCAGCACCACGGGATTCTCCCTTGGGGGAGAGGAGCGCGTCCCCTCGGCCAGCATGATCAAGACTGTGGTGATGGCGACGCTCTTGCAGGAGGCCCAGGACGGCCGCATCTCGCTTGCGGACGGCACCATCCTGCGCGGTCAGGACTGCGTGGCAGGCTCGGGCGTGGTGCAGGGCATGCGCGCGGGCACCTGGCTCAGCTATGGGCAGCTTGCGGCATACATGATCGGACAGAGCGACAACATGGCCACCAACCTGCTCATCGACGCCCTGGGCATGGATGCGGTGAACGAGGAGTGCCAGCGGCTTGGGCTTGCCGACACGAGCCTCCGCCGCAAGATGATGGACACGGTTGCGGCCGCCTCCGGGCGCGAGAACTACACGAGCGCGAGCGACCAGGCGAGGCTGCTGCTCATGGTGGCGCGCGGGGAGCTCGTGAGCCCTGAGGCCTCCGAGCGCGCCTTGGGTTGGCTCGAGGACCAGGCGGACACGCGAGGCCTGGCGCAGGGGCTGCCGGATGGGGTCGCGTTCGCGCACAAGACGGGGAGCTTNGCCCTCATGGGGTCCACCGTCATCTCGGGCGGGGCTAGCTGCGTCGTGGTCGCCGTGGGAGAGGGGACCGCCTTCGGACGCGTTGCCAGCTCGCTTGGAGAGGTGCGTCCCAAGGGCGCCTACCAGCGCAGCCTTGACGAGGTTGGCGCGCTCTTCATGAGGATGACCCTGGTCATCGCCCCTCTGGTCCTGCTTGCGAACGGCCTCACCAAGGGGGACTGGCTCGCCGCCCTGCTCTTCGCCTCGAGCGTCGCCGTGGGACTCACGCCCGAGATGCTGCCCATGATCGTGACCGCCTGCCTGGCCAAGGGCGCTCAGGACCTGAGCCGCGGCAAGGCCATCGTGAAGCGCCTCGACGCCGTGCAGAACCTGGGATCGATCGACGTCCTCTGCACCGACAAGACGGGCACCCTCACCGAGAACCGCGTCGTCCTGGAACGCCACCTCGACGCCCTGGGCCGGGAGGACGACCGCGTGCTCTTCGAGGCCTTCCTGAACAGCTTCTTCGAGACCGGCCTGCGCAACCTCGTCGACTCCGCCATCATCCGCCGCACGCAGGAGCTGAGCGCGGCGGCGAGGGACGCGGGCGAGAGTGACGAGGCCGGCGCGGTCGCGACTGGCATCGCCATGACGTCGGGTGCGCGCGACCTGCCCAGCNCAGGAACCGAAGCAAGCTACAGGGCGCATGTTGCCCATGCTCGCTGCCGGTGGTTTGCGCTTCTGGCAGCGCTACATCTCGGAGTTGCCGCCAAACACGCCGGACACGGGAGTGTTCACGTACACGGCGTAGATCGCGTCGGCCAGCTCCTGCGCGACGGACACGGTCTTGATCTTGGAGCCGGGCTGGTTGGCCACAGCGCAGGGGATGGCGTCGGACACAACGCACTCCACGATGGGGGCGCTCTCGATGCGCTCGATGGCCTGGCCCGAGAAGATGCCATGGGTGGCGCTGATGTAGATGTCGCCCGCGCCCATCTCCTTGAGCTTGTTGATCGACCCCACCAGGGTGCCCGCGGTGTCGATCATGTCGTCGTTGATGATGCAGGTCTTGCCCTTGATGTTGCCGATGATGCCCATGACCTCGGCGGCGTTGTGCTTGGGACGGCTCTTGTGGGCGATGGCGACCTCGCAGCCCAGGTAGTCGCTGAGCTTCTTGGCGACCTTCGCGCGGCCCATGTCGGGCGAGACCACGACGGTGTTCTCCCAGTCGAAGTCCTTCTCCTTGAAGTAGTCGCCAAAGAGGTAGAGGGCGGTGAGGTGGGTCACGGGGATGTCGAAGAAGCCCTGGATCTGGTTGGAGTGCAGGTCAAGCGTGATCACGCGGTCCACACCGGCGGCCTCGAGCAGGTTGGCCACCAGGCGGGCGGTGATGGGCTCGCGCGGCGCGGCCTTGCGGTCCTGGCGCGCGTAGCCGTAGTGGGGGATGACCACGGTGAAGTTGTCCGCGGAGGCGCGCGTGGCCGCGTCTGCCACGATCAGCGTCTCCATGAGCAGGTCGTTGACGTTGGGGCCGGCCAGGGTCTGGATGAAGAAGACCTCGTCGCCGCGGACGGACTCCACGAAGCGCGCGTAGGTCTCGCCGTTTGCGAACTTCTCCAGGTGCAGGCCCTGCAGTTCGAGGTGCAGGATCTCGGCGACCCGCTTCGACAGCTCCGGGTTACCGGTGCCGGAGAAGAGCTTTATCTCCTTCTCGACGTTGAGCGGCTTGCACAGGTTCTCGTACATCTACTCCTCTTTCCCAAGTCTCTCCCAGTACTGATCCGCCCAGCCCTCCTGGACGTACTGCCTCGAACGCTCCAGCGAGAGGGCTCCCGCCGGCACGTCTCTGGTGATGCACGAACTCGCGCCGATGAGCGCGTTGTCGCCAATGGTCACGGGGGCCACCATCATGGTGTCGGAGCCCACGAAGACGTGGTCTCCGATCTGGGTGTGGCTCTTGTGCTTCCCGTCGTAGTTGCAGGTGATGGAGCCGCCGCCGATGTTGACGTCGCGGCCTAGGGTCGCGTCACCGATGTAGGAGAGGTGCGGCACCTTCGAGTTCTCGCCCACCTCGGAGCCCTTTATCTCGACGTGGGTGCCTGCCTTGGCACCCTTGTGGAAGTGGGCGCCGCCGCGCAGGTAGGCGCGCGGGCCACACTTGACCTCGTCGTCGATCGCGGAGTCCACGATGATCGTCTCGTCCACCAGGCAGCCGTCGCCCACGCTCGCGTTGACGAGCCGGCTGTTGGGGCCCACGACGCAGTCGGAGCCCACGTGGCTCCTTCCCCACACGAAGGTCTGGGGCAGGAGCTCGGTGTCCTGGCCGACGGTCGCCTCGGGTCCCACCCAGACCTGCTCGGGGTCCATCATGGTGACGCCGGCGGCCATGAGGCCCTCGTTGATGCGGCGCTGCATGATCTTGGTCACGGCGGCGAGCTGCGATCGGCTGTTGACGCCCAGGAGCTCGCCGGCGTCCTCGCAGTGCACGGCGCTCACGGGCTCGCCCATCTGGGCGTAGATGCCCACCATGTCGGTGATGTAGTACTCGCCCTGGACGTTGTCGTTGCCGATCTTGTCCAGGTTCTGGGTCAGGCGGCGTCCGCAGAAGCAGTAGAGGCCGGAGTTGCACTCCCTGAGGGCCTCGCGCTGCCCGGGGGTGCAGTCCTTGTGCTCGATGATGGCCTTGACCTGGCCGTCCTCGCTCAGGATGCGGCCGTAGCCCGTGGGGTCGTCCGGCGTCATGGTGAGCACGGTGCACGCGGCGTGCGTGTCTCTCGCCTGGTCGATGAGCGACCTGATGGTCTGGGGGCGCACCAGCGGGGTGTCGCCGTACATCACCACGGTGGGTCCCTCGAAGGCGCCGAGGGCGTCGCGCGCCACGCGGACGGCATGGCCGGTGCCCAGGCGCTCGGCCTGCTCGACGAACTCGACGCTTGCGCCCAGCTCGTCATGGGCGAAGTAGTCGCGCACCTCGTCGGCGCCGTTGCCCACGACCACGACGATGCGCTCGACCCCCGCCTTGCGGGCGGAGTCGGCGGCCCACCAGATCATGGGGTGGTCGAGCATCTTGTGCATTACCTTGGGATGGCGAGACTTCATGCGCGTTCCCTCGCCGGCGGCGAGGATGATCGCGGTTACGGGCATGTAGGGCCTCCAACGATGAACGGTCTCGGTTTTGCCGCGTCGCGGCAGGACACGGCAGTCTCATCATAACGCGCTCGCGCTGTCGGGGAGAAACGTCGGTTTGCGGGTGGCGGATTGCTCAGACGATGAACACATGGGAACGCGCGGGTGCCATGGGGTACGGGGTGAGGCGTCGTGACGACCATCCGAGGCTCGTGTGCGTAATGCCGCGCCGGCATCGGGGGACTCGCATGTCTTCCACATCCCGCGATGGCGTGCGAGCCCCGTGTGGCGTGCGAGCCCTATGCGGCGTGCGAGCCCCGTGTGGCGTGCGAGCCCCGTGTGGCGTGCGAGCCCCGAAGTGAGTGGTTCCGCCCCTCTCGGCTGCGCAAGAATCACCCACTTCGACCTCGGCGCGGCCGTCTGCCCACCCACATCGCCGTTCCGGCGCGTCGCGGCCGAGGTGGGTTGTTGCAAGGCTCCGCCAGGCGAGAGAACCACCCACTTCCCGCTTGTGGTGGCATCTTGCCCACCCACATCGCCGTTCTGGTGGCACCTCATCCGCTCGCGCCGCCGTCCTTGTGCGGGAAGCCCGTGGCGGGTTCCTCTCGTCAGCCCAAAGCGATCCTTCTGCCGGATCGAGACGGCCCGCCGGGCTTGCCTTTGGTGGTGAAGGGGTTCAAGATGGTCCGTGCTCGGGTATACATGCGTCGAGGCATGGGCACGCAGCGAACCCGCGTGCCGCACACGCCGTTGCGCCAGGGATGGCCCGGCAGGCTTTCAGGCAAGGCGAGAGGGACGGGAGTCCCTGACCCCAAGGAGGTGCCCCATGGACGTCGGTCTTGGTCACAGTCGATCATGCAATTTCCGAGAGGGGGCGCCTGCCCGCGCCTTTGCCGCGCCGTGTCTGAGCTAGCAAGCCCGAGCGCCTGCGCCCCCTGACCCTGGTTTCCGCCATGCAGGCGGGACCAGCTGGAGGGAGGGGGCCATAGCATGTCCCTGATCAACGTCGGCACTGCTGGGGAGCTGAGGCTCTCCTGGCTGCGCCACCTCGCAACCCTGTCCATCGACCAGGCGTTCGACGAGCTCAAGAGCCATGAGGCGGGCCTTGAGCCCGAGGAGGTCGAGGAGTCCCGCGCCGAGTGGGGCGCCAACGTGGTGGGCGCGCCCGACCGGCCGTCCGTCTTCTCTCGTCTGCTGTCCGTGTTCTCGGACCCCTTCACTGACATCCTCGTCGTGCTGGCCATCGTCTCGTTCGTGACTGACGTCGCATTTGCCCAGCCTGGCCAGCGCGACCCATCCACCACCCTCATCATCCTGGTCATGGTGGGCATCTCGGTCCTCATGCGTGAGGTGCAGGAGCGCCGCAGCGCAAACGCCGCGGAGGCGCTGGCGCGCTCGATCCAGACCACCTGCTGCGTCGAGCGCGCGGACGTCGGACGCGCCGAGCTCCCGCTCGACCAAGTCGTGGTAGGCGACGTCATCCACCTGCGCGCGGGCGACATCGTCCCCGCCGACGTGCGCCTCACCCACGCGCGCGACCTCTTCGTCAGCCAGGCCTCCCTCACGGGCGAGAGCGCTCCCGTTGAGCGCTGCGCCGCCGCGCTGGACGAGTGCGCTGCCGCCAGCCGGGAGGTCACCGACCTGCCCAACGTCGCCCTCATGGGGTCCACCGTCATCTCGGGCGGGGCTAGCTGCGTCGTGGTCGCCGTGGGAGAGGGGACCGCCTTCGGACGCGTTGCCAGCTCGCTTGGAGAGGTGCGTCCCAAGGGCGCCTACCAGCGCAGCCTTGACGAGGTTGGCGCGCTCTTCATGAGGATGACCCTGGTCATCGCCCCTCTGGTCCTGCTTGCGAACGGCCTCACCAAGGGGGACTGGCTCGCCGCCCTGCTCTTCGCCTCGAGCGTCGCCGTGGGACTCACGCCCGNGTGGTTCTCTCGCGGGCGAGAAGGGCGTAACCACTCACTTCGGCGTTAGCGCGCGAGAGGCGAGAAATGGGTGAGTGAGTTGCTGTCGCGCGCTCGAAGTGGGTGGTTTTCTCGCCTTCGAGGGGACGGAAATCACCCACTTCGGGCCTCCTGTGCCGACCGTGCGCCCCGCCGCTGGATTGCCGACCACGTGCCCCGCCGCTGAGGTGAGCGCAGCCCGCGCCACGCCTCCTGCCACCCGCGTCCCGACGTCCGGTGGCACCCGTCCGCAAGATGCTTGACCAGATGATGAACGCGAGGAGAAGCCCCTCCCATGTTTCGGGAGCGTCACCTACTCAGGGCGCCCGCAAGGGCGAGAGTACACTGTGCATCGCGGCGGAGGTGACGCCTGGGACGCTCCCGGGCTGCATCCGCGCGAACCACAAACAAGGCAAGGAGGGCCACATGCAGAAGAAGGACCTGGACTGGGAGCACCTCAGCTTCAGCTACATGCCCACGGACTACAGCTACGTCTCGAACTACAAGGACGGTGCCTGGGACGAGGGCGCGCTTACCACCGACCACAGCATCACGCTCTCCGAGTGCGCGGGCATCTTCCATTACTGCCAGGAGGTCTTCGAGGGCCTCAAGGCGTACACCACCAAGAACGGCGACGTGGTCTGCTTCCGTCCCGACCAGAACGCCGCCCGCATGGCCGGTTCCGCCAGGCGCATCGTGATGCCGCCCTTCCCCGAGGACCGCTTCGTCGACGCCGTCGAGAAGGTCGTACGCGCCAACGCTGCATGGGTGCCGCCCTACGGCTCTGGCGCCACGCTGTACGTGCGCCCGCTCATGATCGCCACCGGTGACGTCATCGGCGTCAAGCCCGCCGACGAGTACCAGTTCCGCATCCTCGTGACCCCCGTTGGCCCGTACTACTCCGGCGGCGTCAGGCCCGTCGCGGTCAAGGTCTCAGAGTACGACCGCGCAGCTCCCCATGGTACCGGCAACATCAAGGCCGGCCTCAACTACGCCATGTCGCTGTATCCCAGCGTCGAGGCGCATGCCGAGGGCTACGCCGACAACATGTTCCTCGACCCCGAGACCCGCACCTTCGTGGAGGAGTCCGGCGGCGCCAACTTCCTCTTCGTCAAGAAGGACGGCACGCTGGTGGTTCCCCAGTCCGCGACCGACTCGATCCTGCCCTCCATCACGCGCCGCTCGCTGGTGGACGTGGCCCAGAACATGCTGGGCATGACCGTCGAGCAGCGTCCCGTGCGCTTCGACGAGATCGGCGAGTTCGTCGAGTGCGGCATGTGCGGCACCGCGGCCGTCATCTCGCCGGTGGGCAAGGTCGTGGGCCCCGATGGCGAGGTCGTCTACGGCATGGACGAGGTCGGACCTGTCATGAGGAAGCTGCGCGAGACCCTGACCGGCATCCAGTCCGGCGAGGTCGAGGACAAGTTCAACTGGGTCCACAAGATCGACGTCGAGTAGGCGAGAGGCGCGCCGGCGTTGCTGCCGTGAGGCTCTTCGTCGCGTGAGACATGCCACGCCCCGGGGCTTCGGCCCCGGGGCGCGTTGCGTCGACGTGCGTGATGTGTCCGGGTGCAAGCTCTGCGTGCATAGGGAACGAGCGCAGCGTGGCGCGTGGCGTGCGGTACGAGCATGAATGCGGGTCGTTGGTGAGACGGTGCGGCCGGCATCGTACGCGCGTCACTCTCGTCCGAAGCCTCATGCTGTAAGGCTTAGTCTTGCCAGTGTGGACAGTTTTGCCGCCGTGCGGGGCCAATTCAGTCCACGATCGCAAGATTGGGCGGCGCTGCGCCTTCCGGCTCGGTCCAGCCACACCCAACTCAGCCACACCCAGCCCGGCACGGCCAACTCAGTCACACCCAGCCCGGCACGGCCGTATCCTACTTCCAGACCTCCTTGGCCATGTTGAAGGCGGCCCAGGCCTTGGGCCAGCCGGCATAGAAGGCGGCGTGGGTGATGACCTCGGCGATCTCCTCCTTGGTGATGCCGTTCTTCTTCGCCGTCATCAGGTGGTACTTGAATGACGAGTCGACGAGCCCCTGCGCCATGAGCGCGACCACGGTGACCAGCGAGCGGTCGCGCAGCGAGAGCTCCTCCTCCCGGCTCCACACCTCGCCGAACAGCACGTCGTCGTTGAGCTCCGCGAACTTGGGGGCAAACTCGCCCAGCTGGTCGCGTCCTGCCGTCTGCCTCACTGCCATGCCTGGCCCCTCTCGCCTGATGCCTTTTCTCGATTCGTCTGGGCCGAACGCCCGTCTGCGCGCCCGTCGCGCGCCCGTCGCGTCCCTGCTCCAGGCGCCCTACTTTCCGCTGAACACGGGGAACGCCGCATAGCTGCCGTAGTCGACCGCGTCGTAGCCGCGCAGCGTGTCCATGTCCTCGTCAGAGATCTCGAAGTCCAGCTCGCTGTTCTGGCGCATGTGGTCGGGGTTCGCCGTCTTGGGCAGGGGGAGGGTTTCCAGCTGCAGGTCGTAGCGGATGCAGAGCTGGGCCACGCTCACGCCGTATCGCTCGGCCATTCCGGCGACCCTCGGGTCGTCCAGGATTGCGCCGTGAGCGACGGGAGAGTACGCCTCGACCAGGATGCCCTTGTCCCGGCAGTGCCGGATGAGCTGCTCCGGGGTGTTGCCCACGTGGACCAGGAGCTGGTTGACCATCGGCCGCACGTCCTCGGCCTCCAGGTTCTGGAGGTCCGCCTCCTCGAAGTTGGCGACGCCGATGGCACGGAGCTTGCCCGCGCGGTACGCATCCTCCAGCGCCTCCCAGGCCTCGCGGTTGCCCTCGGCGTAGCTGCCCTCGCGCCAGTTCTCCCAGGGCTGGGGGCTGTGGATGAGCATGAGGTCGAAGTAGTCGAGGCCTGCCTTTCGCAGCGACTCGTCGATGGCAGCCGCCGCAGTGGCGCGGTCCTTCGACTCGGCCGCCAGCTTGGTGGTCACGAAAAGCTCCTCGCGCGCGACGCCTGCCGTGCGCACGCCCTCGCCCACGCCCCGCTCGTTGCCGTAGGCCTGGGCGGTGTNCGCCAGAGCGACTGTGGCATCAGCGTGGAGGGGGCGACCGACGTCGCGCGCGAGACGGCGGACATCATCCTCCTCGAGAAGGACCTCATGGTGCTGGAGAGGGGCATCATGGCCGGTCGTCACACCTTCGCAAACATGGAGAAGTACGTGCGCATCGCTGCCAGCTCGAACTTCGGGAACGTCTTCAGCGTGCTCGCCGCGTCGTTGTTCCTGCCCTTCCTGCCCATGCGTGCCACCCAGATGCTCCTGCTCAACCTGCTCTCCGACATCGCCTGCACGGCGATTCCCTGGGACAACGTGGACGAGGAGTCCGTGGCCGCGCCCAACGGCTGGGACGTGGGCTCGCTGGGCGGCTACATGAGGCGGATCGGGCCCGTGAGCTCGGCGTTCGACCTTCTCACCTTTGGCCTGCTCTTCTTCTGGGTCTGCCCTGCCGTCGCGGGTGGCAGTTGGGCGGAGCTCGCGGCGGCCGGCGCGGGGATGGCGGCACGGCGCGCCCTCTTCGTGGCGGTCTTCCAGGGCGCCTGGTTCACGGAGAGCCTGGTCACGCAGCTCCTGGCCGTGCAGGTCATGCGCACGCGCAGGCTGCCGCTCGTCCAGAGCCGCGCCTCCTGGCGCGTGACCCTGGTCGCCGTCGCGGTGGGGCTCCTGGGCGCATGGCTGCCCCTCTCGCCTCTGGCCGAGCCGCTGGACTTCGTCGCGCTTCCCGCGTGGGGGCTGGGGGTCGTGGCCGTCGTCTGCGTGGCGTACGCGCTTGCGGCAATGGTGGCGAACCGCCTCGTCCTCGTGCGGGGCGTGCGAGGGCGTGCCCGCGGCTAGCGACTGGCCTCGGCTCGCCTGCTAACCCACGACCTACTTGCTGGTCCGCGACCCACTTCGGGCCTTCCGCGTGCCGGATTCGAAGTGGGTTGGTGGNAGTGGTCTGGGCAAGGCTCCGGAGCGCATGCAGCAGCTCGTGCCCGACGCTACGGTGCGCGGTGGTCGCAGGTTGAGCGCCGGCGCCTCTGCGGCCGAGCTCGCGTCCTGGGTGCGCGAGCTCGGACTGTGAGCCTGGGCCTGGGGTAGCCGCAGTCGACCTTGCTTTGGCGAAGGCCCTCCAAGACAGCATTCTGCGTAGAATGCTGTCAAATTTTGCGTTTGCCCAGTTGAGCGAGAAAAAGGACAGCATTTCACGCGAAATGCTGTCCTTTCCACCTCTCGAGCGGCATCCATTGCCTCCGGCCTCAGACCCTACGCCTCGAGCGTGGACCTTCCGTAGGCCTTCTGCCAGTTGTCGGTGAACTCGTCCACGGCGATGGCGGTGCCGGGGTGGTCAACCATCGCGCGGATTACGTCGGGCGCAACGGTGACGGCGGGAGTGCCCGCCGCGAGGAGCTGATGCACCTGGTCGACGTTCTTGAACGACGCGGCACAGACCTTTGCGTCGAAGCCGTAGGTGGCCAGGGTGTCGACGAGCTCGATTACCTGGCTCACGCCGTCGCCGTAGTTGCACATGCGGTTGACGTAGGGCGCCAGGTAGTCCGCACCCGCCTTCGCGGCCCAGAAGGCCTGGTCGGGGCTGTAGATGCCCGTCGCCAGCACGCATATGCCCTCGGCCTTGACGGCCGGGATGGCGCGTAGTCCCACGCGCGACACGGGAATCTTGACCACGACGTTCTTGCCGCCGCGCAGGGACGCGATCCGTCGCGACTCCGCCAGGATGCCCTCGTAGTCGGTCGCGATGACCTGGGCGATGATCTTCTGGTCCTCGCTCAGGACCTCCTCGAGCTCGGCGAAGACTTGCTCGGGCGTCTTGCCGGACTTCGTGATGATCGTGGGGTTGGTGGTCACGCCGTCAAGGGGGAGAAACGCGTTCAGCTCCCTGATGGCCTCGATGTCTGCGGTGTCGATGAAGAACTCCATGTCGTTCCTCTCCCCTGGCCCTTCCTGCCCTGTTGCTTCCTGATTCTAGAGCGTCTGCTCGGTGCGTCCGATGATGTCGTCCTGCGTGGCCTTGCTGAGCGCGTTGAAGAAGGCGCTGTAGCCCGCGACGCGCACGATGAGGTCCTTGTGGTCCTCGGGGTGCTTCTGCGCGTCGATCAGCGTCTCGCGCGAGACCACGTTGAACTGGACGTGGTAGCCGTGCAGGCGGGTGGAGTAGGNTTGGGATCGCGTGGGCGTATGCGTTCCTTGCGGTGTACCCCATGAGCAGGAGCGCGCTGGCAAGCTACCTGCCCATGGCCACCAAGCTGGTCACGGGGGCGATCATGCTCGCGCCCTCGATCGCCGTCATCGTGACGAGGGCCGTCACGGGAGAGGGGTTCCAGGGCACATCCCACCTCACTTCGGCGGGCTTCGACAAGACCTGGCGCTATTGGCTTGCGGGATACCTTGGGCCCGTCGTGCTCGCGGCGGTGGGAGCCTGCCTCTACTACCTGGTCGTTCTCGGTGCCTTCGACCCAAGCATGAGCTATGCGCGCGAGGAGCTGCCGCTGCTGGGCAACCTCGACCTCGTGTTCGAGGGAATCCCGTTCGCATTGGGCATCATCGTCGTTGCCCCGATGGCCAACTTCGTCTACTCCTTTGGGGAGGAGTGGGGCTGGAGGGGCTACCTTCTTCCCAAGCTGCTCGAGGAGGGCTCCGTGACCAGGGCGATTCTGGCGAGCGGCCTGGTGTGGGGCGCGTGGAACGCCCCTCTGGTCGTGTTGGGCAGCGAGTACGGAGCGGGCTACGCGGGATTTCCCGTCGCGGGGGTCGTCGCCTGCTGTGCCTACTGCACCGTGGTGGGGGTGTTTCTGAGCTACCTCACGCTGAGGTCGGGCAGTTGCATCCCGGCGACGCTCGCGCACGGCTCGCTCGACGGGACGGCGGGGCTGAGCTATGCCTTCGCGCGGACGGCAGGCAATCCCCTCGTGGGTCCGGCGCCCACGGGCATCCTGGGCGGCGTGGGCTTCGTCGTGGCTGCGGCGCNCTCAGGACGAAGCTCTCTTCAAGGACCATCGTTGGCTCCTCTCGCCATAAAGACTCGTTCGTGCCGTTTGCCGCAGACCGTCCCACCCCGCCGCCGCATCGCCCGCTGCGGCGTCATTGCATGTCGTGACGCGGACTGCCTCCGGCGTAGCTACAGCGCCAGGTAGTCCTCGTCGCTCACGGCCTCGAGCCACTCGTTGGACGCGTCCTTGCCAGGCACGCCGATGGCAAGGTGAGAGAACCAGCTGTCCCTCTTGGCGCCATGCCAGTGCTTCACCTCGGGCGGGATCGAGACCACGCTGCCCGCCGTCAGCTCCACGGGCTCCTTGCCCCACTCCTGGTACCAGCCCTCTCCGGCCGTGCAGATGAGGATCTGCCCGCCGCCCTCGCTGGCGTGGTGGACGTGCCAGTTGTTGCGGCAGCCCGGCTCGAAGCTCACGTTTGCCACCGCGAGCGAGACCTTGCTCGGGTCCGTCAGCAGTTTGAGGTAGGAGTTGCCCACGAAGTACGCCGCGTACGCGTCGTTGGGCCCTCCCACGCCAAAGGCGTCCGCCTTCTGGAACTCTTCCCCGTCGAGGTACTTCATGTCGCGTCCCCCTATCTGCGTGCCTCCTGGAAGCCAGCTCGGGGCCACTCCCGGCCCGGACCACGTGCCGGCGCGCTGCTCACGTGGATATACTGTATGTTCCAGACGCTAGCCACAGCCGCGCCCATCTTCAATGGCCACTTGTGCCCAAGGTGGTGCCTTGCGTGGCATGACGGACGTCGCATGGGCCGGGAGGGGGTGTGGGCCATGGATCAGGCGGTCGAGAGGAGCCAGCGCTCGCGGCGTACGCGCGACGCGATCAGGGAGGCGTTTCGCCAGATTGTGGTGGAGGGCAGCCCCGACGCAGTGACCGTCACATCAGTGTCGGAGCGCGCGGGCATACATCGCAAGACTTTCTACCTGCACTACAGCTGCATCGAGGCGCTGTATGAGGACATGGTCGCAGAGGTGTGCCAGCAATACGCCGACGAGGTTTCCAAGCTGCCCGTGCCCTACGACTACAAGAGGCTCACGCGGGTCTTCGTCGACTTCTACACGCGTGACGCCTTTGCCGAGCGGCTCATCTGCGACCCGCGCTGGGCGGACCTCTTCCAGGCCGTGTCGGCACGATCTCTGCGGAGCAACCGGGAGGGCTTCGACCCCTTCGCGTCGTTTCCGCCCGAGGAGAAGGACCTCGTCAACTCTTTTGCCAGCGGTGCCTCGCATGTGATGTTCCGCCGTTGGGTGGAAGGGGGAAGGCGCGTCTCGCCCGAACGGCTTGCCGAGCTCCTGGGCGGCCTGATCGAGGACGGCGTCCGTAGCGTGCGTGACGTCGGCGGAGAACCGGCGGCCCGTCAGGCCACAGCCCAGCAGGCCTCGGCACGGCAGCCGCCAGCCCAGCGGGCCTCGGCACGGCAGCCGCAGCCAGGCGAGAGTGGCAGGTGACTGGTTCCCGAATGAGTGACACCAGAAGGCGGATCCTCATCTTCCTGCTCGTGACTTTTGGGATCGCGTGGGCGTATGCGTTCCTTGCGGTGTACCCCATGAGCAGGAGCGCGCTGGCAAGCTACCTGCCCATGGCCACCAAGCTGGTCACGGGGGCGATCATGCTCGCGCCCTCGATCGCCGTCATCGTGACGAGGGCCGTCACGGGAGAGGGGTTCCAGGGCACATCCCACCTCACTTCGGCGGGCTTCGACAAGACCTGGCGCTATTGGCTTGCGGGATACCTTGGGCCCGTCGTGCTCGCGGCGGTGGGAGCCTGCCTCTACTACCTGGTCGTTCTCGGTGCCTTCGACCCAAGCATGAGCTATGCGCGCGAGGAGCTGCCGCTGCTGGGCAACCTCGACCTCGTGTTCGAGGGAATCCCGTTCGCATTGGGCATCATCGTCGTTGCCCCGATGGCCAACTTCGTCTACTCCTTTGGGGAGGAGTGGGGCTGGAGGGGCTACCTTCTTCCCAAGCTGCTCGAGGAGGGCTCCGTGACCAGGGCGATTCTGGCGAGCGGCCTGGTGTGGGGCGCGTGGAACGCCCCTCTGGTCGTGTTGGGCAGCGAGTACGGAGCGGGCTACGCGGGATTTCCCGTCGCGGGGGTCGTCGCCTGCTGTGCCTACTGCACCGTGGTGGGGGTGTTTCTGAGCTACCTCACGCTGAGGTCGGGCAGTTGCATCCCGGCGACGCTCGCGCACGGCTCGCTCGACGGGACGGCGGGGCTGAGCTATGCCTTCGCGCGGACGGCAGGCAATCCCCTCGTGGGTCCGGCGCCCACGGGCATCCTGGGCGGCGTGGGCTTCGTCGTGGCTGCGGCGCTGCTCCTTGCCAGGCTTCGTCGCCTGGAGAGGGCCGGAGAACCCCTGCTCGTGGAGGAGTAGCGGCCGGACTGCCGCGTGCCGCCGTCGCGTGCCGTCCGAGTACGCAGGCTCTCGCGTGAGGTTGCCGTGCCGCGCCGGCGAAGTCCGCATGTTGCCGCGTCGCGCCGGCGAAGTCCGCAGAATTCGAAATTTTGCTGACTCGTTTTGCAAGGCCCCAGCTAGCTCACATGCAACTCGGCAAAATTTCAATTTTTGCCGAGTTGGGAAGGATGCCGGACGACTCCACGCGCGACGATTCTGGGCATTGAACGATGGCTCCACGTCGGCGCATGATTATCCCAACGAGCGGGGCGCCGATTGGCCGCATGGTGCGTCCGCCGGCGTCCATGGAGGGGGAGAGGATCATGGCAAAGGTTCTGGTCGCATACTTCTCGGCCACGGGAACCACTGCGCGCGTGGCAAAGACGCTGGCAGACGCCGCGGGGGCCGACCTGCACGAGGTCGCGCCGGCGCGACCCTACAGCAGCGCCGACCTCAACTGGAACGACAGGGCGTCGCGCAGCAGCGTCGAGATGCGGGACGAGTCCTGCCGTCCCGAGCTTGCGGGCGACGACGTCGACCTTTCTGGCTACGACGTCATCTTCGTGGGGTTCCCCGTATGGTGGTACGTCGAGCCGCGCATCGTAGACAGCTTCCTGGAGGCTCACGACTTTTCCGGGAAGACCGTCGTGCCCTTTGCCACCAGCGGCGGAAGTGGTCTGGGCAAGGCTCCGGAGCGCATGCAGCAGCTCGTGCCCGACGCTACGGTGCGCGGTGGTCGCAGGTTGAGCGCCGGCGCCTCTGCGGCCGAGCTCGCGTCCTGGGTGCGCGAGCTNCCCGCGTCCGTGGCGCGTCGAGGGATACCTCGCGACCTCGTCGATGTAGGGCTCGTAGGCCTCCACGGCCAGCTGGTCCACGTAGTCGACGTCGTTGCCGTACTTGGGTGCGTCTTCCGCCAGCATGCGCCGGATGTGCTCGCCCTCCGGCGAGGCGAAGTCGTCGAGCAGCGCGTCCCAGAGCTCCTGCCGCCCGATCCTGCCCTCCTCGAACACGAGCTTCTTGATGGCGGCGAGGCTGTCGGCCATGTTGGCGATGCCCACCTGCAGACCACTGATGAAGTCGTAGACGGCGCCACCCTCCTTGATGGTCTTGCCGCGGGCGATGCAGTCGTCGGTGAGGGCGGAGCAGAGGACGTCGGGCACCTCTCGCTCGGAGGCCTTGTCGATGAAGTTCTCGACGATTACGGAGTAGCGGGTCATCTCGCGGATGGTCTTGTCCCACGCCCCCATCAGCTCCTCGAAGCTGCCCATCTGGGTGAAGTGGCCGTAGTCCCTGGTGAAGCGCTGGCCGCTGGTGAGGTCGACGCCGCCGTTCATGCAGCAGAGGAGCAGCCGGGGGAAGTTGAGGTAGCTCATGCCGGTGCAGCGGTAGCCCCACTTGCCCGGCACGGCGGTCTCGACGCAGCCGATGGCGGAGTAGTCGTACGCGTCCTCCTCGGCGACGCCCCATTTGACGAACGATGGGATGATGACCTCGTCGTTGTTGAGGGCGGGCATGCCAAAGCCCAGCTTCATGACCTCGACGCACTCGTCCAGGAAGCGCTTGTCGATGCCCGCGTGGTAGCGCACCGTGAGGTTGGGCTGGGTCAGGCGGGTCTGCGCCACGGACTGCAGGACGAGGTACGAAAGCTTGTTGACCGCGTCCTCGTGTCCGGTGGTCTGGCCGCCGATGGTGACGTTCTGGTACATGGGGCTGCCGGCCGACGAGAGCGTGTGCGACCTGCTGCGGATCTTCTGCACGGTGAGCGACTTGATCCAGAGGTTGGTCAGAAGCTCGAGCGCCTCTTCGCGCGTGATGGCGCCGCCCTCGACGTCCGCCTGGTAGTAGGGGAGCAGGTACTGGTCGAGGCGGCCGTACGAGAGCGAGTGGCCGTTGGACTCGATCTGCAGCAACACCTGCGAGAACCACACCGCCTGCACCGCCTCGCGAAAGCTGCGCGCAGGCTCAAAAGGCACGCGCTCGCAGGTCCTGGCCATGAGCTCGAGCTCCCTAATGCGAGAGGGACTTTGTTCCTTTGCCGCGAGCTCGCGCGCGAGGCCAGCGTAGCGCCGGGCCCAGCGGCGGACGGCGGGGATGACCGTCAGGACGGCGCGGTAGAACGCCAGCTTGTCGATGGACTCGGGGTCGGTGAGGTCGAGCGCGTCCATGGCGGAGCGAGCCCGCTCCTCGTAGCCCCGAAGTCCCTCGCGCAGCAGGCGCGCGTGGTTGATGGCCAGGTGGGCGTCGCCCGCGTTGAGCTTGCCCTCCATGCCAAGGACGCCCGTCTCCATGAAGACGGCGACTTCGTCGGGCAGGAGCGCCAGGCCGCGCTCGCGCAGGGTGTTGCCCTCCCAGAAGGGGGCGATGGAACGGATGCGCGCCTTGTCCTCNCTCCAGCCTCCGGAGGGTCTCATGGCCCAGGCCGGGGTCGGTCACGACGCTCAGCGGCTTGTCCCCGAAGCGCAGGGGGATGGCGCCGTGCTGGCGGAACTTCTCGGACTCCGTGAGCACGACCACGTGTCCGGCCGACTCTGCCATCGTGCGGTCCGCCTCGGCGCGCATCTGGTCGCCGTTGGTGAAGCCCACGCCGTCGATCCAGCCGTCCGCTCCCACGAAGAGGTGGTCGACCGCAAACTCGCGGGCACAGGTGCGCAGGAGCGGACCCACGGTGACCTGGGAGTCGCGCTGCATGATCCCGCCCAGCAGGATTGCCTCGACGCTCGGGAAGTCACGCAGGTAGCTGGCGATGAAGGCGCTGTTGGTGACTATCGTCACGCCCTGCTTCGTGTTGGCGAGCTCCCGTGCGAGGATAGCGCAGCAGCTGCCGCTCTCGATCATGACGGTGGAGCCGTCGGGCACGAGCTCGGCCGCGCGCTGGGCGATGCGGCGCTTCTCCTCGTAGTGGTACGCCAGGCGCCCGCTCACGTCGTTGGGGTTGGCAAGGAGGGCAAAGCCGTGCTCGCGCAGCACGAGGCCGCGGTCCTGGAGCGAGTCGAGGTCCTTGCGCATGGTGACGTTGGAGACGCCGAGCCGCTCCGACAGGCGCGTGACCTCCATCTTCTTCTCGACTGTGAGCAGCTCGAGGATCTTGGCGTCGCGCTTGGACATGTGGGACCTTCTGTCTGGCTTGCACCAAGAGGGCGACTGTGTGGCAGCGCATCGACGCGAAGCTATGGCAGTGGCATGTTTCTTACGTACGAAAGCACATTCTAGCAAAAAGGAAGAAAAATACAGGCGAGAGGAAGCGGGGGCATCGTGCGCCAGAGCCCCTCTCGCTTGGGTAAGAATGGACGGAAACGCTTGCGGAAACGGGAGGGGGGGGTCGCGATGCCAATGGGAAGGGCGGGCGACGTACACACAGGTCAACGCCATGGAGCCGCTGGCTCCCGCCATGCTGGCTGATCGCGCGATCCTGATTCGCGACGATGCGGCTAAGGTGATCTCTGGGCTGAGGGCGAAGCTCGCCGAGGGGGCGTAGGTGCCATGGGTGCCATTGGAGACAAGAGGGAGTCAGAGCTCAGGTGGCTCATCGACTACCTCGAGGAGGAGCGCGGCTCGGCCAGCCGCGCCTCGGCCACGGAGCCGGGCCAGCTCTGGCCCTACCTCAGGGCGCTGATGAACCTGCGTGAGCCGCGTCGGACGAGCGACGAGTTCTATGTGCGCCAGGACCGGCTCCTGCGCGAGCTTGCCCAGGAGAAGGGCATCGTGCGTGCCACGGAGCTGCCGCGCTGCGACGTCGACGGGCACCTCTCGCTCTGGCGTGGCGACATCACCGCCCTCGAGGTGGATGCCATCGTCAACGCGGCCAACAGGCAGCTCCTGGGCTGCTGGGTGCCTGGACACCACTGCATAGACAACGCGATCCACAGCTACGCGGGGGTGCAGCTGCGCGAGGAGTGTGCGCGGCTCATGACGGCGCAGCGCCACGAGGAGCCGACGGGCCAGGCCAAGCTGACGTCGGCGTACAACCTTCCGGCGCGCCACGTCGTCCACACCGTGGGACCCATCGCGGGAGGTGCGCCCACGCGACTGCACCGAAGCCAGCTGGCAGACTGCTATGCGAGCTGCCTCGACGCTGCGAGCGAGGCGGGCGACCGTAGCGTCGCCTTCTGCTGTATCAGCACGGGGCTCTTCGGCTTCCCTCAGGAGGAGGCGGCGCGCATCGCTGTGGGCTCCGTCCGCAACTGGCTCGACGAGCATCCCGGTGCGGTCGACCAGGTGGTCTTCAACGTGTTCCTCGCCCGGGATGAGCAAATCTACCGGGGGCTGCTAGGGTAGCGGGCAAGGACGCAGGGCCCTGCCGCCTACGCCTGCAGGGCCTCGACGAGCAGCGTGGCGGTCTTGGCGGCCGACATGGGGTTCTGGCCGCTAATCAGGCGCCCGTCAGCGACGGCGAACGTGCTGAACGGCGGCCTCTTGGTGAACCTGCCGCCGCGCTTGCCGATCTCGTCCTCGGGTGAGAAGGGCATGGCCTTCGCCGTGCGGTTGAGCTTCTCCTCCATGTTGGTGAAGCCGCTGACGCGCTTGCCCTCAACCAGGTAGGAGCCATCGGGCGCGCGGAATGGGTGGGTGGTCGTTCCTGGGACGGCGGCCTCGCCTGCGCTCTTTATCCTGATACCCGACATCCAATTCTTATCGCGCGCGACCTATCAGACTTCGTGGGAAAAACTGCGCATGATTCCTCAGAGTTGTGGAGGCGAGGGACGTTTGCCCAGGATTTTATCGCCTGAAAGAAATCCAATGTACAGTTTCTTGGTGCCCCTCCGAGTATCGGCGCGCAAGGCGCGGTGCGACCACCGAACTGGGTGACCGCGCCGCGCCCGTTGCGCCTGAAATGTAGGTCGTGCAGGTCGCGCCCATCGGCCTGGCGGCTGAGCCTTCCGTTCCGGCCTGTCCGGGCGCGCCTGCGGCCCCTACCTCCCGCGCTTGGCCATGAGCAGCGTTACCTCGTCCTCGTTGAGGCCAACCATGGCCTCGCCCAGGTCCTCGCTCACGCGGGCGACGAGCTCGGCGTCCTCGTAGTGGCGCACGGCCTCGACGATGGCCGCAGCCCTCTTGGCGGGGTTGCCGCTCTTGAAGATGCCCGACCCGACGAAGACGCCCTCAGAGCCCAGCTGCATCATGAGCGCCGCGTCCGCCGGGGTCGCCACGCCACCGGCGGCGAAGTTGACCACGGGTAGCCTGCCCTCGTCATGAACGCGCCTCAGCAGCCCCAGGGGCACCTGCAGCTCCTTGGCGAACTCGAAGAGCTCGTCGACGCGCAGGCTCTGGACCTGCCGGATCTGCGCGTTCATCCTGCGCATGTGGCTCACGGCTTGCACCACGTCACCCGTGCCGGCCTCGCCCTTGGTGCGGATCATCGCCGCCCCCTCGGCGATGCGGCGCAGCGCCTCGCCCAGGTCGCGTGCGCCGCAGACGAAGGGCGCCGCGAAGTCGGTCTTGTCGATGTGGTTCAGGTCGTCCGCGGGCGAGAGCACCTCGCTCTCGTCGATGAAGTCGATGCCAATCGCCTGGAGGACCTGCGCCTCGACGAAGTGGCCGATGCGGCACTTCGCCATGACGGGGATGCCCACCGCCTCCTGGATTCCCCTGATCATCTTGGGGTCGCTCATGCGGGACACGCCACCTGCCGCGCGGATGTCTGCCGGTATGCGCTCCAGGGCCATGACCGCGACCGCGCCCGCCTCCTCCGCGACGCGCGCCTGCTCGGGCGTGGTGACGTCCATGANGCGCAGCAGGCGCGCGTGGTTGATGGCCAGGTGGGCGTCGCCCGCGTTGAGCTTGCCCTCCATGCCAAGGACGCCCGTCTCCATGAAGACGGCGACTTCGTCGGGCAGGAGCGCCAGGCCGCGCTCGCGCAGGGTGTTGCCCTCCCAGAAGGGGGCGATGGAACGGATGCGCGCCTTGTCCTCGTCGGTCACGTGGAAGACGTCACCGTCGCGCTTGTCGAACTCGTCGAGCTCGTCCAGGACGAAGCCCAGCGTGTACTCGGGGAAGACGGGCGCGTTGCAGTTCTTGGTGGCCTGGTTGCCTGCGAGGAGGGTCTTGTCCTCGATGTAGATGCTCATGTTGTCCAGGATGTGCGCGAACGAGAGCGCGCGCCTCAGGACGGGGGGTTGGCTGCCGGTCTGGCGGTAGGACTCGGTGCAGAGGACGGCGCGCTCGGCGTCGACGAAGGGCTTCTCGTCCAGGACCTCCTCGCGATACGCCTGCATACGCGGGGTGAGAGACCCAAAGTGCGGTGCGTTCTCCATCCGTTCTCCTAATTACGTAAGAAATAATATATACTTACGAACGTAAATATAATGATAGGTGACACGGAAGAGAAGTCAAGGCGAGAAAAACGTCCCCGTGGAGGCAGCATGCAGACGGCGACCGTCTTCAACGTCCAGAAGTTCAGCCTGAACGACGGCCCGGGCATTCGTACCGTCGTCTTCCTGAAGGGCTGCCCCCTGCGCTGCCAGTGGTGCGCCAACCCAGAGAGCCAGCGGCGCGAGCCAGAGCTGGAGTGGGAGCGCGCCTCCTGCGTGGGCTGCGGGCATTGCGTCGATCTCTGCGCTGGGGCGGGCGAGCGCGTGACNGCTCCGTTGCCATGCCATTCTCCCTTGGTCGTGTGCCCCCGCCCGTCCGCGCAGGCCGTCTGGTGTCACGAACCAAAGGCTAGATTGAGTCTGATATTGTCGCTATATCCAATAGATGATTAATCAACAAGGTCAGTACCAGTCCAGAACAGGGTCAGAAATGCTTACCTACGACATGGGGCGGCGTGGCAGCGACACGCTGTACGCGCACCTCTACAAGTGCCTGCGGGCAGACATAGAGTCGGCGCGGCTCGTGGCGGGCGACCGGCTGCCCCCCAAGCGTCGCCTGGCGGAGCACCTGGGCGTGAGCGTGATCACGGTGGAGGCGGCGTATCGCCAGCTCCTGGCCGAAGGCTACGTCGAGTCTGCCGAGCGCCGGGGCTACTTCGTGGCACGGGGCGCCTCCGGGCAGGCGAGAGCTGCGCGGCCCCTCGTCCCGAGCCACGCCATGGCGTCGGGGCCAGCCCATGGGTCCGGGGCGCAACGATTCGTTCCCACCCTCCCCGACGAGGAGGCGGAGCTGGGCTCAGCGGGCCTCTTCTCCCTTCGCAACTGGGCGCGCATCACACGCGAGGTGCTTGCCGAGGAGGACGAGCGCTCCCTGCTCGGGCAGACCGATCCCCTGGGGTCACCCCGCCTACGCGCCGCCATCTGTCGCCATCTGGCCCAGACGCGCGGGCTCGCGGCCACGCCGGACCAGGTCGTGGTGGGCGCCGGCTCCAAGCTGCTCGACGCCATGCTGGCGCAGCTCCTGGGCCGGGACCTCTGCTTTGCGGTGGAGGACCCCGGATATCCCCAGCTGCGCCGCCTCTACCAGGCCAGCGGCGTGCGTGTCGTCCCCGTGGGAATGGACGTGGCGGGCCTCGTCGTGGACGGCCTCAGGTCGAACGGCGCCGACGTCGCGCACGTCACGCCGTCCCACCAGTTCCCCACGGGTGTCGTCATGCCGGTTGGCCGCCGCTACGAGCTCCTGGCCTGGGCGGCGGAGCGTCCCCGGCGCTACGTGGTCGAGGACGACTACGACTGCGAGTTCCGCCTTTCGGGCCTGCCGGCGCCTACGCTGCAGTCCGTCGACGTCGCGGGTCGTGTGATATACACCAACACCTTCACCAAGAGCCTTGGCTCGGCCTTCCGCGTGGCGTACGCCGTGCTGCCCGAGGCCCTGGCGCGGCGCTGGCGAGACGAGCTCTCGTTCGCGTCGGGCACCGTGGGCACCGTCGACCAGCTCGTCCTGGCGCGCGTCATAGAGTCCGGCAGCTTCGAGCGGCACGTGAACCGAACGCGCACGCGCTGTCGCCACCTGCGGGACCGGCTTCTCCTCGCGCTTGAGGGGGAGCTTGGGGTGCGTCTCGCGGACGTGAGGTCAAAGGACGCGGGGCTGCATTTCGTCCTACGGTTGGAGCTGCCTTCCGGCACGAGCGACCAGGAGCTCGAGCGCGCGTGCCGCGAGGCGGGCGTGCCCCTGCGGGCGATGAGCGGCTTCTACGCCGGGGGCGAGGCGCCCGAGGCCGACCGGCACGCCTTCGTGATGAGCTACTCAAGTCTTGGTGAGAGTGACGTCGCGTCCGTTGCCGCGCGTCTGGCCGCTCTCGTCAGGAACGCACGCTAGGGGTTCGCGCCAAACATTGGTGTGCTGGCAACGCGGGTGGCGTATCCGTTCCGTCCGTCATGCCAACGAGAAGGCGGCCAACGGAGTTGACTCCGCTGGCCGCCTGGACCGTCAATCGGTGTCGTGGATGCTCTCGCCTGGTGTTAGTCCTCGCGACGCGCGCCGCGTCGCAGGGCGAGTCCCGCACTCAGGGCGCATGCCGACGCGAGCAGGGGAGCGATGGGCGAGGCGCTGTCATCCCCGGTCTTGGGCGTCGCGGGCTTCGGCTTCGGGGTTGCCTTGCTCGGGGTCTCAGGCTTCGGCTTCTTGGGGGTCTTGTCGGGAGGGGTGGTGGTCAGCTTGTTGGTGATCGTGAAGCCCTCACCAGCGTTCCCCGTGACCTCGGAGGCGTAGCCGTCGGGGACCTCGACCTCCTGGACCGCGTAGGTGACCTTCTTGCCGGCCTCGTTGACGGGCAGCTTGTCCCAGCTGTGCTTCCAGCCGTTGGCGGCGGAGAGCTCAACCGCGTCGCCCGTGGCCTTGCCGTTGGCCGTCAGCTGCACGCGCACCGAGGCGGGACGCTTGCCGGAGGCGTTGTCCGCGTCGTCCCAGACCTTCTCCACCTTGACGAAGGTGACGCTGGGGGAGTGCGTGTTGGTGACGTCGAAGTCGGTTTCGGACGTCGTGCTCGCATAGCCCCCGACCTTGTCCTCGACGATCCGGTAGCTGATGGGGCTGCCGTTGCCGTCGTACTTCGGCAGCTCGCCAAAGTCCCAGCTCCAGCCCTGCTCTGCCGTGACCTCCTTGCTTGCGACCTCCGTCTGGCCGGCGAGGAGCCGCACCGTGATGCTCGCGGGTCGCAGGCCGTCGCGGTCGTTGTCGTCGTCCCAGGTCTTGCTTCCCTGGACGTGGACCTTCTCGACGTTGGTGTTCGTGATGGTGAAGCCGGTCGCTGCGTCACCCGCCGGATCGCTGGCCTCGTAGCCGTCGGGCACGTCGGACTCCCGCACGGAGTATGCGATCGCGTGACCGTCCTCGGCATACTTGGGCAGGTCGTCGAAGCTGCCCTTCCAGCCGCTCCCTTCGTTGAGTGCGAGCTCCCTGTCCGTGTCGTGGCCGTCTGCCAGGAGCTTTACCGTCACGGGTCCTGCGACGGGACCGACCCAGCTCTTCTTCACCTGGACGGAGGTGGCGGGGGTGTTGGTGATGACAAAGCCCTCTGCGGCACTGCCGCTGACCTCGGGGACGTAGCCCTCGACCTTGCGCTCTTCGACGGTGTAGTCGTACACGTGGCCGCTGGGGTCGTTCTTGGGGAGGTTCTGGAAGGTCGCCGTCCAGTTGCCGTCGGAGTCGGGGGTGACCTTCTGGAAGCCCACGTACTGGCCGTCGCGATAGAGGTTGACCAGCACCGAGCCCGGATGGGTGGCGTTCTGCTCGGAGCCGTCGTTCCAGGTCTTGGTGACCTTGATCTCGGTGGTCTCGACGGACTTGCCGATGAACACGGTGCCGTTGGAGCCGATACCGCCACCGCGTGTGGCGGAGCTGTTGCCCGTGATGTGAACCTTCGCCAAACCGAGTGCCTTTTGCACGCCCGGATCGTCCTTGGTCAGCGCGTTACCGAGCGAGAGCTCCTGACCGGACCAGGCATCCAGCACGCCCTTGAGGTCGTCGAGGGGAACCTCGCTGCCGTCGTCGTAGGTCCACCTGTAGGCGCCACCGCCGAGCATGGAGGGCGAGATCTCGTAGGGAGGGTTACCGCTGTGGGTGCCGAGCCAGGTCGCGGCGAGGATGTAGAGCTCGTTGGCGCCCTCGTCGGCCTTGTTGTTGTAGAAGACCGAGCCGTTAGTCAGGTTGATCTCGGTGACGGAGGCGGGGCAGGCAGCATAGCCGCCGCCGTAGACCTTCGTCGAGTTGTTAGCCACCTCGACGTTCGAGAGATAGAGCTCGGCGTCGTGCCAGCCGGTATATCCGTCACCGATGCCGTTGACGTAGATGCCGCCGCCGCCGAACATGCCGTTGTCATCGCCTTCGCCCGTCATGGCGTTGTTGGTGATGCTGCCGCCGGTGATGGTCGCGATGCTATAGGCGGAATCGTCGCCGTACTGCACGAAGATGCCGCCGCCACCGCTCCCGGCGCTGTTGCCGTCGATCGTGCCGCCGGTCATGGTGAGGACGGATTGGCTTTGGGGGCCAAAGAATGTGCCTACCGAGATGCCGCCGCCCCGCTCGAAGGCATCGTTGCCGGATATGGTGCCGCCCGAGAGGTTGATGTCGGCACCATCGAACACGCAGATGCCGCCGCCGGAACCGCCATAGCGTTGATCAAGATCGGGGTTGCTGTTTGTGCCATCGACGGCGTGGTTGCCCGTGATGGTGCCGCTTGACATGTTGATGACGGCATTATCGCAGCCGTAGATGCCGCCGCCGCGGACGGCGGAGTTGTTGCGGATGGTGCCGCCTTCGACGTTCACCGTGGTGCCCGCATCCTTCGCGAAGACCCCGCCTCCTGCCTCGGGGTACCAATGCCCCTCGCTGCGGATGTAGTTGTTCTGCAACGTGGCGCCCTCGGCGATCGTCAGCGCACCGCCGTCGAACACGCCAACGATGGATCCGCCTTCGCCTGAGCCGCCCGTGCACTCTGCCCAGCTGCCGTTGTCAATGCCGCCATCTACGACGATGTTGGCGAGCGTCAGCTTCGCGCCTCCCCCGACATGGATGAGCTCGCCGTAGTAACCAGACGCCCGCTGGAGCATCTTGCCGCCGAGGTCCCAGGTCTCGTCGCCAGAGGGCTTGAGCGCCCCGCTCACGTAGGCGAAGTCGAAGCCCGAGCCGGGCAGCAGCTCCTTGACCTTGGCGAAGGTCTTCACCGGCGCATCCTCCGTGCCGGGGTTGCTGTCAGACCCGGTGGAGCCGTTCACATAGATGGGGTGGTCACTCTCGGCAAGGGCTGTCCGCATGCCTAGGGGTAGGCAGATGCAGAATGCCAGCACCATGCCCAAAAGGGCAAAGAGCCTGCTCTTCATGGCGGGCCTTCCTCTCGTGTGTTTGGTCTGTCTTCTCCAGAAGGGCGTCTTTGTCAAATTCCATCGTATCTGTGCCATGGTAACCGAATTCCTGCATCTAGCAGATAATATCTGGTTCCGTTTGTGTATGATTTTCCAAAAATACAGTGTTTGTCGCCTGTCGATATCTGCTCAGCATGAGGCCCGGTGCCGTCTTTGACTGCGTCTCTCGTTTAAATAACCAAGGGAGGATGGTATGCGCGCGAGGAACCCCATGCCGCAGGACGTCCTTGAGCTGCTCGAGTCTCGCGGGCTGAGGGCGGACTACGACCAGCGCCCCGCCTACCAACGAAACGACTACCTGGGTTGGATTGACCGCGCCAAGCTTCCGGCCACGCGCGAGCGGCATATCGCCCAGATGTTGGACGAGCTTGCGCGCGGTGGCGTGTACATGGGCATGGAGCACCGTCCGTCCCGCAAGGAGAAGGATGCGACGTCGTCGGGCGGTGCGGAGGTGGGCGGCCCCGAGGCCCCTGACGTCGTCGCGGGACCTCGCACGGCGGACGAGTACCTAGAGGCCCAGCCTGCGGAGCGTCGCCTCCTGCTGGACGAGCTCAGGGCGACTGTCGTTGACGCTCTCCCAGGGGCCGAGGAGACCATCTCGTGGCAGATGCCCAGCTATCGGCTGGACGGGAAGCTGCTTCTGCACTTCGCGGGCTACGCGAGCCATGTCGGAATCTACCCGGGAGCGGCCGCTCTCGACCACTTCGCCCAAGAGCTTGGCTCGCGCCGCAGCTCGAAGGGGACGCTGCGCCTGGAGTATGACGAGCCGCTCCCAAGGGGACTTGTCACGCGCATCTGTCTCTGGTTGGCTGGGGAATCGGACTAGTGCGCCAAAAAAATGCGCACGGTAGTGTCGAATTGTGGAGACGCGCCGCGTTTGCCCAGAATGTCCTCGCCTGAACGTAATCCAATGCGCATTTTTTCGGTGCGCCCTCGCCAGGCGTGGCCTGCGAGCGGCCCGCTGGCGCTTCGGCCGTCCTTCGAGCGCGTACAATTAAGCCTGGATACCAGGGCATCGCTGGGCGATGCGCCGCCGACGAGCCAGACCGGAGGTCTCCCATGAAGCAGGCAGACATCAGCATCCAAAGCAAGCTGGCGCAGAGGTCGTTCGACGTGTCAGTCTATGGCGATGCCGGACGCGCGGTCATCGCCTTCCCGTCAGAGGACGGCTGCAGCACCAGCTGGGAGAACGGCGGCATGGTCGAGGCGCTTCGCGAGCGCATCGAGGCTGGAGAGCTGCAGCTCTTCTGCACCGAGTCCATGGACGCGCAGACCTGGCTCGCCCGCGGCGCCGTGGACGACTACCGCCTGCGCAACCTTGAGCAATGGCAAGGCTACGTGGAGAAGGAGCTCCTTCCCTATGCGGCACGGCACTCCGCCAGCAAGGAGCTGCCGCTCGTTGCCGGTGCCAGCATCGGCGCGCTCAACGCCACGGCACTCATGCTGCGACAGCCCAAGAGGCTGGGCGGGCTCCTCGCGATGTCGGGCAGCTATGACGCGCGCGCGTTTGCGGGAGCCGACCCCGACCAGGCGTGGCTTGACGTCTCTCCCGTCGACATCGTGCGAACGCTTGCCAATGACGCGAAGGGCATGAAGGCCCTTGCTGGCAAGCAGCTTGCCTTCGTCTGTGGTCGCTCCTCCGACGAGCTCGGCCTGGGCTCCCAGCGTGGCCTCGACGCACTCTGCTGCGAGCTGGGGCTCGAGGCAAGCTTCGAGTACTGGGGCTGGGACGTCGTGCCCAGCTGGTTCTGGTGGCAGGAGGAGGCACGCCAGTTGCTGCCCTGCCTCCTGGCGCCCAACGGCCTCATCGACCGCAAGCTGGTCGCCCGTCTCGCGTCCGCACGCACCGAGGCGGAGCATGCCGCCGACCAGAGCGAGGCCGCGGCGGTCGAGCTCAGGGAGGCGTCCGAGGCCCTGAAGCAGGCGAAGTCCGAGCTCAGGGCCGCTCGCAAGCGCACCCGCGACGAGGCAGAGTCCGTCGAGGCGGCAGCGCAGAAGGACGAGGAGCTCAGCGTCGCCGCCGCCGAGGCCTGGGCCGAGAGGGACCGCATCGCCCTGCTGCTGGCCGAGGCCACGAAGGCGGCGGGTGCGGCGCAGTCGGCCGCAGACGCGGCCGCCGAGCGCCTGGGCTCCGCGCGCTGGATCGCGGGCGAGGCCGAGGCTGCCGTCGAGCGGGCGTCCCAAGCCCAGGCGGACGCCACGGCCCGTCTCGCCTCCGCCAAGGAGGCCGTGGCTGCAGCCCAGGGGGAGGCGGAGCGCCTTGCCGCCGCGCTCGCCGAGGTGCAGGCGGAGGTCGACGCGGAGAGGGACGAGGCCCGCCGGCTCAAGTCTGGCAAGACCAGCCGGTCCAAGTCAAAGCGCAGCTAGACCACACTGCAGCCGCGGATCGATCCGCAGCTGAATCGAGTCGCGCTCGTTAGGCCGCCCGCTCCTCGCGCCCAAGCTCGCCGAGGATGCTCGCCGCCATGGGCAGCGCCACCAGGCCCGTGATCACGTCGGTCAGGGGCTGGGCCAGCTGCACGCCCAGGAGCCCCATGAAGTGCGGCAGCACGGTCACGACCGGGCCGATCACCAGGCCCAGCCTGCAGGCACCCAGGATGGTGGCGCGCCACATGCGCCCCGTGGTCTGGAGCAGGAAGTTGGTGATCATGGCCATGCCCGTGATGGACATGGTGAAGCTCTCGACGCGCAGGGTGAGCGTGGCTATGCGCACCACCTCGGGGTCGTCGTTGAAGAAGGCAACCAGCTGCGGCGCGAAGGCGCAGGTGAACACGCCCACAGAGAACACCGCGACCAGCGCCGCGCGCACCGCGAACGCATAGCCCTCCCGGATGCGCCCGAAGCGCCGTGCCCCGTAGTTGTATCCCACGAGGGGCTGGAAGCCCTGTCCGATGCCAATCTGCACGTAGTTGCCGAAGCCGCAGATGCGCTGGACGATGGCCAGTCCCGCGATGGCCGCGTCGCCAAACGGCCGCGCGGCGTCGTTGAGCAGCGTCGTCGCCACGCCCAGCATGATCTGTCGTACGAAGGACGGCACGCCGCCGTTGTTGATCTTGAGCGCCATCTCCCTCGTGGGACGCCGCAGCCACCGTAGGCCCAGCGGCGTGATGCCCGCTCTCTGCATCTGGAAGACCAGGAGACAGAAGCTTATGAACTCGCAGATGACGGTGGAGGTCGCGCTGCCCGCGATCCCCATGCCGCAGACGTAGATCAAGAACGGCGTCAGCGCCATGTTGAGCACGGCGCCCGTCATGATGGCCGCCATCGAGTAGAAGGCCTCCCCCTCGAAGCGCAGCTGCATGTTGAGCATGAGCGAGCTGCACATGAACGGCGCGCCCATGAGGATGATGCCCACGAAGCGCCGCGCGTAGGGGAGGATAGTGGGGGTCGACCCGGCCAGGAGGCAGATGGGGTCGATGAAGACGTTGCCCAGCACGGCGACGACCAGCCCCAGCGTCAGCGTGCAGGCGAGGCCCGTGGTGGCAAGCACGCAGGCCTCGTCCCTCTCCCTCGCCCCAAGGTGGCGCGAGATGGCATTGCCCGTGCCCTGCCCGAAGTAGAAGCCTATGGCCTGGATCGCGGTCATCGCGACGAACGAGATGCCGATGGCACCCGACGCGGAGGTGCCCAGGCTGCTCACGAAGAAGGTGTCGGACAGGTTGTAGATGCTGGTGACCAGGTTGGAGAGGATCGAGGGCGTGGCGAGCGAGAGTATCAGGGGCCGGATGGGCTCCTCGGTCATCTGCCGGAACTTCTCCTCGGGGGTCTGCCTGCCCCTGTGGTGGGCTTCGGCCGCGTCCGTCCGTGCGGTCACGTCTGTGTCGTCTGCGTCGCTTCGCATGAGAGGCATGATGCACCGAAGCCCGGCGTGGCCCGTCGGGATGCTGAGCCGGTGCTCACATCCTCACGGAATCGTTACGTGCGGGAGGGGCGAACCGGCCGAACGAGGTCCTACCGGTCGCTCACGCGCAGCTCGAGCACGTCGGGCCGGGCATAGTGGCCCACGGGGTCGAACTCCCACTTGCTCGCCGCCACCTGCTGCAGGTCGAGCTCGGCATAGATGACGCCCGGCTCGTCCCACAGGGGGCCGGCGGCGTAGTGTCCGTAGGGGTCGACCACGCAGCTCCCGCCCGTGTACACCACCTCGTCCAGCGCCTCGACCTCCTCCGGCTCCGCCAGGTCGGCCGGGTAGTCCGCTCGCTCGACGTAGGGCGCGCAGTTGACCACGAAGCAGCGCCCCTCCAGGGCGATGTGCCGCAGCGTGGCCTGCCACTCGGGGTTGCAGTTGGTGTTGGGGGCGAGGTAGATGGTCACGCCCCTCTGGTACAGCGCGACGCGCGCCAGGGGCATGTAGCTCTCCCAGCAGATGAGGGTGCCCATCGGCCCCCAGGGCGTGTCGGAGGTGGGGAAGTAGTGGTCCTGGGCGTCTCCCCACACCACGCGCTCGAGGCCCGTGGGCTTGAGCTTGCGGTGCACGGCGTCGACCCTTCCTTCGGGGTCGATGACCACGTTGCTGTTGTAGAGCGTGCCGCTCGTGGCGTCGCGCTCCGATATTCCCACGCTCACCCAGCTGCTGGTTCGGCGCGCCGCCTCGGCGATGGTCCCCACCTCCGGTCCGTCGACCAGGACGGAGCCGTCGTAGTAGCGCTTCCAGTCGAGCTGGCCGGCTGGCTTGCGCGCACCGGTGACGAAGCCGAAGGTCAGGCCATGCGGGTAACCGGGAATCGCCAGCTCGGGGAAGACGATGAGGTCGCTGGGGCGCTCGCGCGAGACGTGATCGATCGTCTCCACCATCCGAGAGGCGCAGGTGTCGCGGTCGAAGATCGTGGGCTGCATCTGCACCACGGCAATGCGGCAGGCGTCGGCGAGTTCCCTCATGCGCTGCTCCTTCTGCGGGCTTGCGAGTCGTGCAAAGGGGAGAATAGCCACCCCACGGCGGGCGGCCGCCGTGGGGCCATGACATTTTACGGGGGAGAAGCACGGGGCGTCCCCCGTCAGGCGCGTCCATCCGCAGAGACGGGAAAGCTCACGGAGAAGCGCGTGCCCACGCCCTCGCGCGAGACGACGTCGATCGTCCCCTGGTGCGCGTCCACGATCCACTTGGCGATGGAGAGTCCCAGCCCGGTGCCGCCGACCTCGCCGCCGCGCGCCTCGTCCGCGCGCCAGAACCTCTCGAACGCGTGTGCCACATCACTCTCGCCCATGCCCATCCCCTCGTCCTGCACCTGGTACGAGACGCGGCCGTCCCTGGCCCTGGCACCGAGGGTGATGGTCGACCCGGTCGGGGAGTACTTCGCCGCGTTTTGGACGATGACCCTTATCGACTGCTTGACCATCGCCAGATCGCCCGTCATCTGGTAGCGGGGGTCTCCCTCCGCCCCCTCGGGGTTCTCGAGCGCGTAGCGGTGGGCGTCATCGATCATGCACGACTCCTCCCACACGCCTGCCGTGACCTCGGCCAAGTTGAGGGGGGCCATCTGGAGCGCGTTGCGGCCCGAGTCCCCGCGGGCCAGGAAGAGCAGCTGCTCGACGAGCTCCTGCATGTGGTCCGTCTCGGCCTTCAGGGACTCGATCGACTCCTCGAGCACGGCCTCGTCCGTCTTGCCCCATCTGTCGAGCATGTCCACGTAGCCCTTGATCACGGCGATGGGCGTGCGCAGCTCGTGCGAGGCGTCCGAGACGAACCTCGTCTGCTGCTGCCGGGACTTCTGCATCTGGTTGAGAAGTCCGTTGAGCGCGACCTCGATGGGTTGTAGGTCCTGGTCGCCGGTGGTGACGCGCGGCGAGTCGACCGTCGCGCGCGAGATGGCCTGCTCAAGGCTCTCCATCTTGTCCGCCTCGATCCCGCCGGCGCCGCTGCCCATCGCCTCGGCGTCCAACGCCAGCTGGTTCAGCGGAAGGAGCTTGCGCCGCACGCGCCTGGTGTCTTCCGGCAGGCTGAGGAGCGAGACGAGCTGCCATGAGCCGGCGGCGACGGCGACGGGTCCCATGAGGCGGAAGAGGTCTCCCATGGGGAAGCTCGTCCTCGTTCCGTCGCCGAGCAACACGTCCAGGCTCAGGGCCTCTGGCCTGTCGCCGTCCGTGGCGAGCTCGAGGGAGGCAATGGCATTGGGGGAGCCGGCCCGCAGGGCCCTCTCGGGGAGCTTGCTGGCGCACTGCACTGCGAAGCTTGCCACGAGCGCCACGCAGACGAACAGGTCGAAGGCAATCATCCCGGCCAGCCTTCTCCACCAGAAGCTCCAGCTGATCGAACGGGCGGTGGAGGGCATGCCCTGCCTGACCGCCCTGGCGCTACCCCTCCCGGATGACATACCCCACCCCGCGGACGGTCGTCACGAGCCTCATGCCAAAGCGGTCGTCGATCTTGGAGCGGATGTGACGCACGTAGACGTCGATGGCGTTCGTCTCGCCCGCGTACTCGTAGCCACACGCCAGCTGCAGGAGCCGATCGCGCGTCATGACCATGTCCTCGTTCTCCATGAGGGCGCGCAGGACTTCGAACTCGCGGTTCGTGAGCTGGACCTCCTCGCCCGCGACGGTGACCTCGTGCCTCTCCACGTCCAGGGTCACGCCGTTGGAGCTGAGCACGTGGCGCGCGGGATCCCTGGGGTTGCCGTCGGTGTCGTCCCCGGCGGGGCCGGTCTCGTCTCTCGCCGTCGCGGTAGCAGCCGCGACAGGCGCGTCGGCCGCCGAGGCGGTGCCTGCGGTCGCCTCCCGGCGCTTGAGCGCCACGCGGATGCGGGCGAGCAGCTCCTCGATGGCGAAGGGCTTCGTCACGTAGTCGTCGGCCCCTGCGTCGAGCCCCGCGACCTTGTCCATCACGGAGTCTCGCGCGGTGAGCACGATGACGGGGACGTCACGCTCCCTGCGGATGCGGCGCAGCACCTCGAGGCCGTTCAGCTGCGGAAGGAGCAGGTCGAGAAGGACGAGGTCGTAGTCACCCGAGAGGGCGGCGTCCACCCCCGACCTGCCGTCGGCGGCCTTGTCCACCTCGTACCCCTCGTGTGTCAGCTCGAGCTCCACGAAGCGGGCGATCTTCGCCTCGTCCTCGACCACAAGAATCCTGCTCATGCACCGCTTCCGTTCGGACGTGCCTTGCGGTCGGGCCCGAACGCACGGGCCCGACCGCGAATCCTATCTTTTCTCGTGTCCCATGACGTCGCGCTTGAGGGACTCCGCGCCCGAGGCCGCCTTGTCCATGGCCTCGTTGACGTCGACGGTCACCCTGCCCACCCCCTCGAAGTGGTAGTGGCACTCGAGGAACAGGCCCACGACGAGCACGGGCAGCGTGATCGCCCAGGCGAACAGGGCGAGCACCAGGACCAGGACGGGCACGGCCAGGATGCGCCGCCCGTGTCGATCCACCACGAAGGTGACATCGATGCCCTTCCTCAGCACGCGGCGGCAGCCGTCGCAGAAGCGCTCGAAGCCCCTCTCGAACCTGCCTCCCTCGCTTGCCTGCCGGTAGGCGTCCTGGGCCTCCGCCATCTCGGGAGATATGCCACCCTGCTCGCTGCCGGCGGTGGAGTAGCTTGCCGTCTGGGGCCTCGCCTTGCCTTCGTTTTCCAGGTAGACGATGGCATCCAGCACGTTGCCGCCGCTTGCGTCGAGCGCCAGCTTGGCATCGGCGTAGCCCACGCCCGTCTTCTCGCGAATGAGCTCTGCCTTCTCGAGGTCGTCCATGACCATGCGTCCCTTCCTCTTGCGGGTGTCGCGTGGGTGGCAACCGCTGCCATCCGATGATTGCATGGTGACAGGCCAAGATTAACCGCCCCTTAGGCATAGATTACGTTCGGATGATGATTGGGCTGCACCGAAGTGCTATGGGGCACGCGAGGGGCGACGCCCGGATACGCCCGCACCGTCTGGTCCTCTCGCCCGCCTCGTCCCATGCGGTCACCGCCGGGCGTCCGTCACTCGTCGCTAGGCGTCCTGACCTTGGAACGCGCGGACGTCGTCCACGAGCACCGCGAGGTAGGGGCGCGAGCCCTCGGGGGCGTTCCCATCCACCAGGAAGAGCGCGAACCTGTCGTCGAACACGAAGTGGCGCGGCTGGCTGATGTCGAGTGGAGGCGCAGCTGATGTAACGGCGGTGATGGCTGCCTCGCTCTTGACCCTGCCACCCTCGTTGTCCAGGTCGAACTTGAGGGTCTGCACCGCCTGGGCGATGCGGAGACCACCTCCGTTGGGAAGCGCGAACTCCAGGCCCTCGAGCTCGTCGTACTCCTTGAACACGTCGGTGCTCAGTAGGGGACACTCGAACTCGTCGTCGTCCCCGAGCGCCCTCTGCGCCCCCGCCGACTCGGTTCTCGACGTCGCGTTGTCCCACATGTCCGAGAAGCTCTGGCCCTCGGGCGACTTCACCAGGACGAGCTCGTCGCCCTCCTTGGTCGAGACCCTGCAGGCGCAGTGCGCGTAGTCGTCGTAGTAGAGGGGGGTGACCTGGGCGAGAAGGTCGCTCCGCTCCGCCCCGTCGGTCTCTGCTGTCCCGAAGTACCTGGCTCCCTCCGTGTGGCTGGGGCCGAAGGTGCCGTCGTAGGGTAGGAGCGCGAACGGGCGCTCGAACGAGAACCGGCGATAGAGCATGGCGTAGAACAGCGTGGTGTCTGGCTCCGCGCTCTCCCAGTCCAGCAGGTCGAGGAGGTCGCTTCGCTGGCCGAAACGCTGGTCGATGGCCTCCTCCATGGTGCTGCGGGCATCTTTGGTCATGGGGCCGGCGTAGCTGTAATAGTGGTCGTCCGAGACCATGCCCGCCTCGAAGGGGCTCCCGTTCAGGGCGTCCACCAGCTCGTTCGGTCCGGCGGTCGGCTCGAGAGGATTCCCGTCGTTGTGGTAGGCGAGAAGCTCGTCCCAGCACAGCTGGAGCGGGGCGCACCAGGCGGCGTTGCCTTGGACCGGCAGCGTGTCCGCGGCGACGAGCGTCACGCCGGCCTCGTCGGCGCGACGGGGAGCGATCTGCCTTTCGTCGTCGCTGGGAGTGTGAGTGGCTTTCCACGCGAGCGGGGCGGCGATGGCGGCGACGACGATCGCGCACGCTGCGACCACGACGATTGCAAGGGACCTTCTCTCCTTCATGGGACCTCCTCGACGACGTGCGGGGTGGGTGACGATGGCGACGGGCTCGGACGGCTCCTGGAGCGTAGACGGCTCTTGGAGCGAATATACCAAAGCGTTTCCGTCTGCGCCGCCTGACGTCCGGGTGGGCTGGCAGGCCCGTATACTGGTCCGAATACGGACGGCGGGGGAGGAAGCATGTCTGACGGCATCGGCAGGGTCGACGTGGCGGGGACGGGCGGCGCGACCGGGATGGGCGACATGGTCAGCACGAACGGTGCGGCGGTCGGGACCGGCATCGCGGAGGTCGCCGCGCGCATGAAGCTGCAGAGCCCGGAGCTGGCGGCAACATCTGTCGAGCGGAGGAACGCCGCCCTCGCGGGCATCAGGGAGGCGCTCGTCGCCAGCGCCAGCAGCGTTTTCGCTGCCAACGAGGAGGACGTGCGCGCGGCCGAGGAGGCGGGGGTCTCTCCCGCGGTCGTCAAGCGCTTGCGCTTCGACCAGCACAAGCTCGACGACGTCTGCGCCGGCATCGACGGCCTCGTGGGCCTTCCGGACCCCGTCGGTCGCATGACGCTGCGCCGCGAGCTGGACGACGGACTGCTGCTCGAGCGTGTCACCTGCCCCATCGGGGTCGTCGGCGTCATCTTCGAGGCGCGTCCGGACGCCCTGGTCCAGATCTCGGCGCTGTGCATAAAGAGTGGCAACTGCGCCATCCTCAAGGGCGGGTCCGAGACCGCGCGCACCAATCGTGCCCTCTTCGCCCTCATCCACGGCGCCGCGCTGGAGGCCGGGCTGCCCGGGGGCTGCCTCTTCCAGGTCGAGGCGCACAGCCAGGTCGACGAGCTTTTGGCCTGCGACCGCGACGTCGACCTGCTCATCCCCCGCGGCTCGAACGCTTTCGTCCGCCACATAATGGACAACACGAGGATTCCCGTGATGGGTCACGCTGACGGCATCTGCCACGTCTACGTGGACGCCGCGGCGGACCTCCGGAAGGCCGTGCGCATCTGCGTTGATGCCAAGGTCCAGTATGCTGCCGCTTGCAACGCGGCCGAGACCCTGCTCGTGCACCGCGACGTCGCGGGAGACTTCCTCCCCCTGCTCGCCGACGCCTATCGTGCCGCCGGGGTCGAGCTCAGGGGCACAGACGAGGTCCGGGCCATCGTGGGCTGCGTGCCTGCGACGGACGCGGACTGGGACCGCGAGTACCTCTCGCTCGTCATATCCGCCAAGCTGGTGGGCGGCGTGGACGAGGCGATCGACCACATCAACCGACACGGCTCCCACCACACCGATGCCATCGTGACCCAGGACGATGCCGTGGCAGAGCGCTTCATGCAGTTGGTGGATTCGGCCGGCGTGTACCAGAACGCCTCGACCCGCTTTGCCGACGGCTTCCGCTATGGCTTCGGTGCCGAGGTGGGCATCTCGACCGGGAAGCTGCACGCGCGCGGCCCGGTGGGTCTGGACGGTCTGGTCACCTACAAGTATCGGCTGCGTGGCTCCGGTCAGGTGGTCGCGGACTACGCCGAGGGCAGGAGCCGCTTCCGCTTCCGCGACCTGAGGCTCTAGGGGAAAGGGTCCCGCGTGCGTCGTCGACGGCTAGGCCTATGCCGGTCAGCGGTCGCCGCGCTGGCTGCCGGCCGTAGCCGAGTGCGGGGGCTACTCTCCCCGGCGCTCCTCCACGGCGTCGTGGACGCGTTCGGCGGTCGCTCGTGCCATGCCCTGCACCTTCTGGTAGTACTCGTCGAAGACGCGCCGGTAGTCGCTGGGCCTGAGCGACGGGAAGGCCCTGAGGAGTCGAAGCTCCTGGTCGGTCAGGCGAGAGGAGAAGCTCGAGGCGAGCTCGTCGAGTGAGGGTACCTGTGGCAGGTTGGGCATGCCGCGAAGCTCCGGCGTTGCCTCGCGCAGCCTGTCGCGCGCCCCGGCGAGACGACGTCTGAGCGAGGCCTCCATGACCTGGCTCCAGTCCTTCACGCGGGCGAGCTCGGGGCGGGAGGGGAGCAGCTCTCGCACGGAATCCAGGCGCGCGGCGGTCTCCTGCTTGAGGGAGTCCATCTTCGCGCGCAGGCCGGCGATGCCCACGTGGGTCACCACGAGGTCAGAGAGCATGAGCGTCGCGCTCAAGCACGAGAGCGCTGCGAGCTGCGTGCCACTGAGCGAGGCGACGGCTACCGCGAGGGGCGGCTGCGAGACGTAGGTGACCAGCAGGCAGCAGCAGCCAAACTGCAGGAAGCCCCCCGCCCAGATGCGTCCCTGCAGGTTGAGAGGTTTGTCGGAGTAGTCCCACCAGCGTGCGTGGTACATCCTCTCCATCACGTACGAGGTGACGTACTCGAGGAGGCAGCTGAGCGCGCCGCCCGTGAGAAACACTCCGAGCGGACTGCCAATCCGCGAGAGCAGCAGGGCGGAGGCGATGCCGCCGCAGCCGTAGATGGGCAGGTAGGGTCCATTGAGGAAGCCACGGTTGATGAAGTGGCGCTCTGCGACGGAGCAGTAGGTGCTCTCCACCACCCAACCTCCGACGCAGTAGAAGAAGAAGTAGGTCCAGGCAACCATGAGCTGATGGATGGCATGTGGCAAGGCGTGCCTCCTAGGCGTCGTCGCGGACGGAGGCGCCGAGGCCCGCGCGCAGGCGCAGCCAGAAGCCGTCGAGGGTCTCGGACGTGGCGACCATCTTGTCTGCAAGGCAGAGAAGCGCTGCCTCGCGGCAGCTGGGCGGCATGGGTGTGAGGGGGAACATGTGCCTGCGGACCATGTTCTGCTCGATGGGGCCGATGCCAAAGTCGCGGATGGCGTTGGCGTAGGCAAAGCCAGGGTGCCTGAAGCCGTGGAGCCTGTGGCTGGGGTCGGGGTCGTGCCAGTCGTAGAGGAAGTAGTCGTGGAGGAGGGCGCCGCGCAGGAGGGCGCGCTCGTCCACGGGGATTCGCCAGCTGCGCGCGAGGCGCACGCACTGCCGGGTGACGGAGAGCGAGTGGGCGAAGACGGTGGTGGTGCCGTGCTGGATGCAGCGCCGCTCGATGCGCATGCCCTCGGAGTCGAGGATGTCCTGGCAGTGTCGGCGGACGAGGTCCATGCTCCGCGAGCTGGGGCTGATAGGCTTTCGTGGGACGCTGGAGGGCATGCGATGGTCCTTGCTGCTGGCGTTGTCTGCATATGACGGGTGCCATTATCTGCCCGCCGCGGTGTCGTGGCGGCGCCTTCGACCCGATTCCGCCGAATGCGCAAGTGGCGGGGCGACGGCCCCAGCGCGAGCGAACGCGTGCCGTCGGCGCCCAACACGCGCAAGCGCACGCTGGTGTCATCCAACACGCGCGAACGCACACGTGTGATTGCATTTGTCCAGATGCTGGGAGCCGTGCATGTGCGCAACAGCGTGCTCGCTGCCTGTCGCGTGCGCAACAGCGTGTTCGCCGAGCCAATTGTGCGCAACGGCGTGCGCGACGGCTGCGGCATCTACTGACAACGCCCAATGCGTCTGCCGCGTCATCGATAGCGCCAAACGCGTCCACCGAATCGTCGAGAACGTCCAACGCGTCTAATCGACAGCAAAACCCCAGGTCAGTTTTTGTCTCTAGACGCGTTGGACGCTTTCGCGCGGGAGCCAGACGCGTCGGACGTTTTCGTACAGGAGATAGACGCATTGGACGCTTTCGCGTAGGAGATAGGCGTGTGCATCGCTAGACGTGCGCATCGGCGTGCGGGTGAGAGGGGCGTGCTCAGCGGCACACGAATGAGAGTGGCGTTCGCAGAGGCGCTCGCCCAGCGTGCACGCTCGCCGAATCCCAACGGCTCCCATGTCGCGCCATTGGGTACATAGCTTTACATAACTCGAACCGCCCGCCCCTCCGCTCCATGCGGTGTGGGTAGCGGCGCAGGCCACCAGCAGAAGGGAGTCTGGCATGAACATGCAGACCGATGACGACAAGCTCAGCTTCGTGGGAGACTACGGCGACGTGCTAGGTGAGGTCTCGTTTCCCGAGGACGAGGACGGTATCCTGAACTTCAACCACACCTACGTCGCGCCCAGCGAGCGCGGCAGTGGCATGGCAGGCCGCCTCATGGGCCAGGCCGTCCGTCACGTGCGCTTTGCGGGCAAGAAGGCCCGTGCGACCTGCTCCTACGCCATCCGCTGGTTCCAGAAGCACCCGGAATATGCCGACATCCTCGTGGAGCCTCCTGCAGCCGAGCCGGCAAAGTAGTCTCGCTCTCAGCAGGTGAGGGACCTGCACCTCGTTAGGGCAGGCGAGAGGAACCCGCCTTCTCGCATCAGTCCAACCGCATGCGCACGAAGAGGCGCGCCCGCAGCCGAATCCAGCTGCGGGCGCGCCGCGTTTACGGGCAGGCTCCTGTCGTTCATCAGCCATGACCTGCCCCGCGATACCTACTAGCGAGCTCTACTTGCGGTAATCGTAGAAGCCCTTGCCGGCGTTGACGCCCGTCTCGCCTGCGTCGATCTTCTCCTTGAGCTTGGCGGCGATCTTGCCCTGGATGGTCGAGGGGTCCTTGGCGCGCGGGTCCATGATCGCGATGTTGTACGCGGTGGTCAGGCCCACGATGTCCAGGATGCGGAAGGGGCCGGCGGGCGCGCCGGTGCCCAGCTGCCAGGTCTTGTCGATGGTCTCGGGGTCGGCCACGTCGTTTGCCCACAGCGCCTGCGAGGCGTTGAGGAAGGGTACGAGCATCGAGTTCAGGATGTAGCCGGGCTGCTCCTTGTGGAGCTGCAGGGGCACCATGCCGATGGCCTCGGCGAACTCGACGACCATGTCGTAGTACTCCTGCTCGGTGCCGGCATGGCCCATGACCTCGCCGGTGTTGTTGCGCCAGATCTCGTTGGCGAAGTGCAGGGCCAGGTACTTGGCGGGACGGCCGGTTGCCTCGGCGAAGCTGCTGGGCAGCATGGTAGAGGAGTTGGTGGCGATGACGGTCTTCTCGGGCAGGTGCTTGGCCAGCTCCTGGTAGAAGGCGGTCTTCTGAGCGGGATCCTCGGCGATGGACTCGATGACGAGGTCGGCGTCCTCGGCCGCCTCGGCATAGCTGGTGGTGAGCCTCAGGCCCTCGTATGCCTTGGTGACCTGCTCCTTGAGGGCGTCGATGCCCGTGTCGTCGGGCCTCTCGGCTGCGAAGCCGCGGGCCCACGCGGCGGGGTTGGTCTTGGATGCCTCAAGGGTCTGCAGGTAGATGTCGCGCAGACGCTCGAACTTGGGCTTGGCGCGCTCGATGGAGGCATCGCTCCTCAGCCACACGGTGACGTCGAAGCCGCGGAACGCGGTCTGGAAGGCGATCTGGCTGCCAAGGACGCCGCCACCGGCGACTACGACTTTCTTGAAGTTCATGTTGGTTCTCCCTTCGGAGTGTCTTGTTGCGCGCAGCGCCATTGGCTGCGGCAGGGGGTTGGCGCGCCTGGGGCGCTACCGTTAGGCGCAGTATTCCCACTAACACGCCGAAATGCCACACAATACGAATTATTTTTTTTTGGTCCGTGGCGGGTGGTCGTTGGGTACAAGGCCAAGGTACGAAGGCATTGCAGAAGGTCCGGGATGCGTCCTGCGGCCACGAATCGTTCGGGGTTCGTCATGAGCATCGTCACCACCACCCTGGCCACCCTCGTGGGCCTGGAGTTTCTCTACATCATGTACCTCGAGACCTTCGCCACGGCATCGGAGTCCACGAGTCGCGTATTCTCGATCCCAGTGGGCGAGCTCGAGGGCAAGACCGTGAGCACCCTCTTCAAGAACCAGGGCGTCTACAACGGCCTCATCGGCCTGGCCATCCTCTGGGGCACCTTCCTCAGCGGAAGCCCCCGCGAGGTCGTGGGCATGCTCCTGGTCCTGGTGGTCCTCGTGGCCATCTATGGCGGCATGACCAGCAGCCGCTCCATCATCTGGAAGCAGGGCGGCCTGGCGATGGTCGCCCTCGTGACCCTGGCCCTGCTCTAGGGGAGAGGGGCGAGCTGCCGTTGCGGCAGAGTCTCGCGTTCGGGCCCGTGCATGCCAGGCGGCGGGCGCAGGCCTCGCCTCCACTGGAGACGAATTGGCGTCATGCCCGTGCGCGCCAGGCGGTGGGGTCGACCGCCAGCGCGGTGAGCGGCACCGCGAGGTCATGCCCGTGCGCGCCAGGCGGTGGGGGAGAGGCCCGTCTCCCTCCTGAACGCGCTTGAGAACGCTGCCGGGGTGGAGTAGCCCACCGCGCGGGCGACCTCCGCCACGGGCATGCGGCCCTCGGCAAGGAGGCTGCGCGCCCGGCGCATCCTCGAGCCGCGCGCATAGTTGCCCAGCGTCTGTCCTGTGACGTGCTTGAACACGGCACAGAGGTGGGTGTGGCCACAGTGGGTGGCACGGGCGATCTGCTCCACGGAGGGCGGCCCGGAGGGTGCGGTGTCTATGATGCGTCGGGCCTCTCGGACGAGGGAGAGGTCCTCCCACGAGAGCCCTCCGGACTGGGCAGAGACCGTCTCGTCCGCCCAGCTCAGGAACCTTCCGACCTCCTCATGGACGTCTCGTTCGAAGGTCGGTCGCTGGTCGGTGCGGCCCAGCCTCCACGTGCCCATGCGCGCCAAGAGTCCCCTCAGCTCCTCGTTCACGTCATTGGGGTCGAGAAGCGACAGCTCGTCCTTCACCGACGAGAAGTCGCGCCCGTAGATGGCGGCGTTGCGCCTGAAGAAGTCGGGCGTGAGGCAGAGGCTCGTGGAGCGGATCCGCTCGCCCCTGCCGAGGAACGACTTGGTCTCGCCCGGGCCCTGCGAGAATGCCGCCACGTTTCCCGATGCGCGGAGGTTGGTGATGGGGACGGGCGAGTACGCCGCCGAGTCGCGCGACCCCACGCAGAGGCAGATCGACTCGATGGGGTACTCCCTGAGCACGTAGTCCTCGCTCACGACGAGGTCGAGGAAGTTGACCAGGCAGCCCTCGGTGGGGGACACGTTTGCCATCCGCCCGCGGCTCCAGCCGTCGTATGCCTCGGCCACCAGGCCGTCGGAGCAGTGGTGGCAACTCCGCGCATGCATCTGGGCCAGCTGTGGCTCGAAGAGCTGCCTCAGGCTCTGGTCCATTCTCGCCTTCTTCCCGTGCTTCGTCACTGCTGGCTCGCATCCACGCCAGCGTCGCCGCCCGCCGTCCCGCACTTTCGATTTCTTCCGCACGTGGCGGACGACCTCTCCCGCGCCTGCGAAATATAGTTTACTCAAACTAACTGTTTGTGATCCGGGGAGCCGGCGCGACCGCGCCCGGCGTCCGACGCCTGGTGCCCTTTGCCTGGCGCGCGGCGCCACAGGGGCCCGCCCNGGCGGAGAGGTCCAGCGCATCGCGCTCGCCCGCGCGATCCTCAAGGACTCTCCCATCGTGGTCCTGGACGAGGCGACCGCCTTCGCCGACCCCGAGAACGAGGCTCTCATCCAGCGCGCGCTGGCGCGTCTCGCCAAGGGTCGCACGGTGCTCATAGTGGCGCATCGCCTCTCGACGGTGAGGGGCGCCGACCAGATCGTGGTGCTCGACGCAGGTCATGTGGTGGAGAGGGGCACGCACGATCAGCTGGTGGCCGCAGGCGGCCTGTACGCGCGCATGTGGGCCGACTACCAGACGGCCGTCGACTGGAAGATAGCGGGGTCGCGGGGCGGGTCCTCCGGGGCCGCGCCGTCAGTGAGAGGGGCGGCCGCAGGCGCGGACGCCGCAGCCACNGACTGTCCCAGATCCTGAGCTTCGCGGGAGGGCACAGGCGCTTCACCTACCTGGGCATCGTGCTCTCGGCGGTGTCGATGCTGCTGGGCTTCGTGCCCTACGTCTGCATCTGGCTGGTCGTCCGCGACCTCATCGCGGTCGCTCCCGACTGGTCGGCCGCGACCAGCCTCTCGACCTACGGATGGGTCGCCTTCGTCACGGCGATGGTGGGCATCCTGGTCTACTTCGGCGCCCTCATGTGCACGCACATTGCCGCGTTCCGCACCGCGAGCAACATGCGCAAGGCCTGCGCCGAGCACCTCATGCGCGTGCCGCTGGGCTACTTCGACACGCACGCGTCCGGCGAGATACGCCGCATCATCGACGGCTCAGTGGGCCTGACCGAGACTCTCCTCGCCCACCAGTTGCCCGACATGGGCGGCACCGTGGCCATGGTCGTGGGCATGCTCGTGATGCTCTTCGTGTTCGACTGGCGCATGGGCCTCGCCTGCCTGCTCGCCGCCGTCATCTCGGTCGGCTGCCTCATGAGCATGATGAGCGGCGATCGCATGGACTACATGAACAAGTACCAGGCCGCCATGGACCGCATGAACAAGGCCGGGACGGAGTACGTGCGCGGCATACCCGTGGTCAAGGTGTTCCAGCAGACCGTCTACTCCTTCAAGGCGTTCCACGACGCGATCAAGGACTACGGGGACATGGCGCACGAGTACTCCGTGACGCTCTGCCGCGTCCCGCAGTCGCTCAACCTCACCTTCGTGGACGGCGTGGTCGTCCTGCTGGTTCCGGCGGTGCTGCTCATCGCCCCCGGCGTCACCGACTGGGCGAAGTTCCTCACCGACTACGCGTTCTATGCGATCTTCTCGGCCGTCATATCCACCGCGCTGCAGCGCCTGATGTTCGTCGCCGCCTACACGCAGCAGGCGGGCAATGCCATGAGCCGCATCTCCGGCGTCCTCGCGGCGCCGACGCTCGCGGAGCCCGCCGAGCCCCGCCACCCGGCGGACGCCTCCATAGCCTTCGACGACGTGTCCTTCTCCTACGAGGGTGCGGCCACGCCCGCCCTCGACCACGTGAGCCTCGAGGTCCCCTCCGGCTCCACCGTGGCGCTCGTCGGCCCCTCCGGCGGCGGCAAGACCACGGCCGCGAGCCTGGTCCCCCGCTTCTGGGACGTCGGCTCCGGCGCGGTGCGCGTGGGCGGCGTCGACGTGCGCCAGATCGCCCAGCACGAGCTCATGGATCAGGTCGCGTTCGTGTTCCAGAACGACCGCCTGTTCAAGGGGACCATCCTGGACAACGTCCGCGCCGCACGGCCGGGCGCCACGCGCGAGCAGGCGCTCGCCGCGCTCGAGGCGGCCCAGTGCTCCGACATCGTCGCCAAGATGCCCCACGGGGTCGACGAGTTCATAGGCACGGGCGGTACGTACCTCTCCGGCGGAGAGGTCCAGCGCATCGCGCTCGCCCGCGCGATCCTCAAGGACTCTCCCATCGTGGTCCTGGACGAGGCGACCGCCTTCGCCGACCCCGAGAACGAGGCTCTCATCCAGCGCGCGCTGGCGCGTCTCGCCAAGGGTCGCACGGTGCTCATAGTGGCGCATCGCCTCTCGACGGTGAGGGGCGCCGACCAGATCGTGGTGCTCGACGCAGGTCATGTGGTGGAGAGGGGCACGCACGATCAGCTGGTGGCCGCAGGCGGCCTGTACGCGCGCATGTGGGCCGACTACCAGACGGCCGTCGACTGGAAGATAGCGGGGTCGCGGGGCGGGTCCTCCGGGGCCGCGCCGTCAGTGAGAGGGGCGGCCGCAGGCGCGGACGCCGCAGCCACCGGAAGGGAGGCGTAGGAGATGTTCGACCTTCGGAAGCGCCACGGCCTCTCCGAGCAGGGGGCGGCAAACGTGAAAAAGGGGATCTTCTGGACCGTGGTCGTGAACCTCGTGGTCATGTCCAGCATGAGCCTGCTCTACTTCCTCATGCGCGACCTCATGGCGGCCTACCAGGGCCAGGCGGGCCTTCCGTCGGCCATTCCCTACCTCGTGGGCTGCCTCGCCTTCTTCGTGCTCTCGTTCGTCACGCACATGCAGCAGTACAACAACACCTACGGCACCGTGTACGACGAGGTGTCCAAGATCCGCATCTCGCTCGCCGAGCGCCTGCGCAAGCTGCCGCTCTCGTTCTTCGGCAGCCATGACCTGGCGGACCTGACCGAGACGGTCATGGGCGACGTGGACAAGCTGGAGCACGTGTGGTCGCACGTGCTGGGCTACCTCTATGGCTCGTTCGTCTCGACGGCGATCGTCGCGGTGGGCCTCCTCGCCTTCAACTGGCAGCTGGCCATCGCGGCGCTCTGGACCGTGCCCGTCGCGTTCTGGTTGCTCTTCGCCTCGCAGCGCTGGGTGCGCCCCCTGCAGGTGGTCGGTCGCCAGAAGGGGGTCGAGGTCTCCGACGCCATCCAGGAGATGCTCGACAGCGTGCGCGAGGTCCACGCCACCAACCAGGTGGACGGCTACCTCCGCTCCGTCAACCGGAAGGTCGACGAGTCCGAGGCGGCGAACCTCAGGTCCGAGCTCGCGGGCGGCGTCTTCGTGAACGGGTGCTCGATCACCCTGCGCCTGGGAATCGCCACCACGATCCTCGTGGGCGCCATGCTGATTGCCTCGGGCGGCACCGACTTCCTGACCCTCTTCATGTTCCTTCTGGCGATCTCGCGCATCTATGCGCCGTTCGACCAGTCGCTCGCGCTGGTGTACGAGCTGCTCGCCTCAAAGGTCTCGTCCGACAGGCTCCGCCGCTTCTTTGACGAGCCGCTCGCCACGGGCAGCGAGGACTTCTCGCCCGCAGGGCATGACATCGAGTTCGACCACGTGGCGTTCCGCTACGGCGACGGCGCGGAGAGCGTGCTGGACGACGTGAGCTTCATCGCGCGCGAGGGCGAGGTCACGGCGCTGGTCGGGCCCTCGGGCTCCGGCAAGTCCACCTGCGCGCGCCTGGTTGCCCGCCTGTGGGACGCCGACTCCGGTGCCGTGAGGGTGGGCGGCGTCGACGTGTCCACGGTCGACCCCGAGACGCTCTACGGGCACTGCTCCGTCGTGTTCCAGGACGTCATGCTCTTCGACGACACGGTGATGGAGAACATCCGCCTGGGACGCCGCGGGGCCACCGACGAGGAGGTCCTCTCTGCGGCGCGCGCGGCCAACTGCGACGAGTTCGTGGACAGGCTGCCGCAGGGGTACGGCACGATGATCGGCGAGAACGGCAGCCGTCTCTCCGGCGGCGAGCGCCAGCGCATCTCCATCGCCCGCGCCATGCTCAAGGGCGCGCCGATCGTGCTTTTGGACGAGGCGACGGCGTCGCTCGACGTGGAGAACGAGACCAAGGTCCAGAGGGCGCTCTCGACCCTGCTCAGGGGCAAGACCACGCTGGTGATCGCGCACCGCATGCGCACCGTGTCCAACGCGGACAAGGTTGTGGTGCTGGAGGGCGGCCGCGTGAGCGAGCAGGGGAGGCCCCAGGACCTGCTGGCGGCGGGTGGCACGTTCGCCCACATGGTGGGCCTGCAGCGGCAGAGCGAGGGCTGGGCCATCTAGGCGAGAGGGGCGGGCCGGCGTTGCGGCGGGCTGGCGNTCTGGACCGTGGTCGTGAACCTCGTGGTCATGTCCAGCATGAGCCTGCTCTACTTCCTCATGCGCGACCTCATGGCGGCCTACCAGGGCCAGGCGGGCCTTCCGTCGGCCATTCCCTACCTCGTGGGCTGCCTCGCCTTCTTCGTGCTCTCGTTCGTCACGCACATGCAGCAGTACAACAACACCTACGGCACCGTGTACGACGAGGTGTCCAAGATCCGCATCTCGCTCGCCGAGCGCCTGCGCAAGCTGCCGCTCTCGTTCTTCGGCAGCCATGACCTGGCGGACCTGACCGAGACGGTCATGGGCGACGTGGACAAGCTGGAGCACGTGTGGTCGCACGTGCTGGGCTACCTCTATGGCTCGTTCGTCTCGACGGCGATCGTCGCGGTGGGCCTCCTCGCCTTCAACTGGCAGCTGGCCATCGCGGCGCTCTGGACCGTGCCCGTCGCGTTCTGGTTGCTCTTCGCCTCGCAGCGCTGGGTGCGCCCCCTGCAGGTGGTCGGTCGCCAGAAGGGGGTCGAGGTCTCCGACGCCATCCAGGAGATGCTCGACAGCGTGCGCGAGGTCCACGCCACCAACCAGGTGGACGGCTACCTCCGCTCCGTCAACCGGAAGGTCGACGAGTCCGAGGCGGCGAACCTCAGGTCCGAGCTCGCGGGCGGCGTCTTCGTGAACGGGTGCTCGATCACCCTGCGCCTGGGAATCGCCACCACGATCCTCGTGGGCGCCATGCTGATTGCCTCGGGCGGCACCGACTTCCTGACCCTCTTCATGTTCCTTCTGGCGATCTCGCGCATCTATGCGCCGTTCGACCAGTCGCTCGCGCTGGTGTACGAGCTGCTCGCCTCAAAGGTCTCGTCCGACAGGCTCCGCCGCTTCTTTGACGAGCCGCTCGCCACGGGCAGCGAGGACTTCTCGCCCGCAGGGCATGACATCGAGTTCGACCACGTGGCGTTCCGCTACGGCGACGGCGCGGAGAGCGTGCTGGACGACGTGAGCTTCATCGCGCGCGAGGGCGAGGTCACGGCGCTGGTCGGGCCCTCGGGCTCCGGCAAGTCCACCTGCGCGCGCCTGGTTGCCCGCCTGTGGGACGCCGACTCCGGTGCCGTGAGGGTGGGCGGCGTCGACGTGTCCACGGTCGACCCCGAGACGCTCTACGGGCACTGCTCCGTCGTGTTCCAGGACGTCATGCTCTTCGACGACACGGTGATGGAGAACATCCGCCTGGGACGCCGCGGGGCCACCGACGAGGAGGTCCTCTCTGCGGCGCGCGCGGCCAACTGCGACGAGTTCGTGGACAGGCTGCCGCAGGGGTACGGCACGATGATCGGCGAGAACGGCAGCCGTCTCTCCGGCGGCGAGCGCCAGCGCATCTCCATCGCCCGCGCCATGCTCAAGGGCGCGCCGATCGTGCTTTTGGACGAGGCGACGGCGTCGCTCGACGTGGAGAACGAGACCAAGGTCCAGAGGGCGCTCTCGACCCTGCTCAGGGGCAAGACCACGCTGGTGATCGCGCACCGCATGCGCACCGTGTCCAACGCGGACAAGGTTGTGGTGCTGGAGGGCGGCCGCGTGAGCGAGCAGGGGAGGCCCCAGGACCTGCTGGCGGCGGGTGGCACGTTCGCCCACATGGTGGGCCTGCAGCGGCAGAGCGAGGGCTGGGCCATCTAGGCGAGAGGGGCGGGCCGGCGTTGCGGCGGGCTGGCGTCGTGGCGGGCGTCCGGCCTGCTGGTCTGATAGGTGCCATGCTCGACGGCTTGCCTGGGCGGAAGGCTAGTGCAAATTGGTAGCGACGCGTCGGCCCGGGAGGGGGGAGTCCTTCTCCCGGGCCGATTTGTCGGTGCTTTGCCAAGGCAGAAGTGCCGACAACCCGTCGGTTGCGACGCGAACCCGGCTTCGGCATTCGGTTTGTCGGTACTTCCTCCCAAGAAATATGCCGACGAACGATTGGACACGTACAATTTGAAAACCCATTTGCTTAAGTAGAAAATTGAAAATATCTTTAAAATTAGGTAGATTGTATATACGTGAATCAACTTATTATGAAAAGCAGCTTTATTGAAGCTGGCTCGCCCATGAAAGGCGGGCCCGTTCTTGTCGGGTGACACATATGCCGCTGACCAAACCGCGCGTCGCCTTGCTCGCGTTCGTGCTGTCCCTGCTCATGCTGGGTTCGACCTCCCTCTATGTCTATTGGGTCGTGCAGCGGCAGCTGAGCCTCGAGGGAAGAAACCCCTGCTCCACGTCTGCCCTGCGGGTCGATGTCACTCCCGCAACCGCCGTCCGGCTCGTGCACGAGATTGCCGGAGACGCGCGTGCATTCGTCGACCTGGACGACTTCGGCATCGTGCGTGCGTTCGTCGCCGCGCATCCCGAATCCTTTGACTACCCGCATCCGCTCGGCAGCCAGACGAAGCCACTGGCAGCCCATTCCGCAGTGGCGGGAAACAGGGTGGGCGCCACGACGATTGGCGGGAGCCAGTTCGTCCCCTTTGGATTTGAGCGGTTTTCCCTGGTGGGACGGCTCGGCATGGGAAGCGAATCGCTCCTTGACCGCTCCGTCCTCATTGCCGACGAGGAGGTCTTCGCAAGGAGCGGCGTCGGCGGGACGGTTGTCATCGATGGGGCGGGGGCGGTAAGGCGACTGAGGGAGATTGCTCCGGACGTGAGGGTCGCGCCCATGGCGGCCGGAGCCTCCGACCGCACGAACGTCGACGTCATCTCGCCGGTTCTGATCCGGCTTGGCGTCGTGGGAGAGTTTCTTGGCTCCGTCGTGGCGGGCGTGACCATGGCGCGCCTCGTAGCACCATGGGTGCATTCGTGCATCGTCTTGGGCGTGTCTTGGCGGAGGGTTCTTCTCCAGGTCGTGGGGACCTTGCTCATGTGCTGCCTCGCGGCCTTGGCGCTCGTCTTGCTGCCTGTGATGCGCGTCTCGGGGAGGGACGTGGCCGCCCTGGCTCCCGCCCTCGCCGTCTGTATGGTCTTTGCAGCCTCCTTCTGCGCCTCGTCTAAGGAGGCTCTGCCATGGTGAGGGCCTTCGTGCGTGAGCTGCTCTATGACCTGCGTCTGGGGTTGTTCCCGCGCGTGGCGAGGAGCGTCCTTCTTGGCACCCTCTTGGCGGTCACCTATTGCCTCGCGTCGTTCTCCGCCTCTGCCGTCGGGTTGTTCAAGACGAGCTTGCGGGATGGTGCCGAGCATGAGTTCGTGTCGATAACGGACACGCTCGGGATGGTCGAGTTCCAGGGCTACAAGGGTGACCTCGACGGGATCGGACGCGTGCAAGGCTTCTACAACGCCCTGTCCCATGACCTGTCGGGCGGCACGTATCTGTCCATATTCGGGCAGCCCATCGCCGTCAGGCATTCGGAGCCGATTCGCGATTTTGCCGTGGTTGCGTTTGGGTGGAGCTGGGATCCCTGTCCGTACGAGGACAAGGTCCTTGGCGGGCTGGCCTACGACGTCCCTGCAGTCCAACTGGACAAGAACGCCTGGGACTTCTATGGCCTTCGCCTTGCGGACGGCTCTGGCAAGGTCGATTGGGCCGCCGTGACCTACGAGGTCGATACGTGCCAGCCGGTGGTGCTGGGCTCTGGGTACTCTCGTCTGTATAAGGTGGGCGATAGGATCGATGCCTGGTTCTATACGAGGCCCCTCACCTTTGAGGTCGTCGGCTTCCTCGAGGAGCGTTCGGCCGTCTTCTACAAGGGAGACTTCAATTACTCGTTGGACGAGATGGTGGTCATCCCCTATCCCCTCAGGCTCGACTCGGTAAAAAGGGGAGTGGGTGACGACGAGGACTTCAACAGAGCACTCGCCTTTGCCATGGTGTCGGGCGACATCGCCCTGGACGAGGGCTCTTCGCCCGATTCCGTAGCCAACGAGCTTGCGCTCATCGGCCAGAGGACGGGCTTCACGAGCTATGCGTTGCTTGGCACACCGGAGTACCTCATCCAGTTCAGGCTCATTAGAAACCTCGTGCTGTCAAACGTGTCCCTGGTCGTCTGCACGCTGGCACTCCTCGCGGCAGTGCTCCTGGGGCTTGCGACGGTGGTCTCGTGGCAGCTCTCGTCGCAAAGGGAGAGGCGAGATGCGGCCCTGTGGCACCTTGGCTCGAGCGTGGCTATCCGCGGGCGCAGCGGTGCGGGGAAGACCACGCTGTTGCGCATGTTGGCTGGCCTAGACGCCGATTACGATGGCGAGTACCGCCTTGATGGCATCTTGCTGCCGAAGAGCGTCAGGGAGCTGGTGCGGATACGCCAGGGCACCATTGGCTACGTCACCCAGGTTCCGCGTCTTCTGACCGACCGCAGCATGCTGGACAACGTGCTGCTCGGACTGTCTCATGCCAGCCATGCCGTGGAGGAGGCGGGGCTCCTGCTGGAGCGCGTGGGGCTCCCGCTCTATCAGCGCAAGAGGGCAGGAAGGTTGTCTGGTGGCGAAACCCAGCGCGTGGCATTGGTCCAGACCCTCGTGAGGAGGCCGCGGATCCTGCTTGCGGACGAGCCAACGGGTTCGCTGGACGAGGAGACGGAGCGTGTCATATTAGACCTGCTCGTCGACCTGCAGTCCGAGGGCGTGCGCGTCGTCGTTGCCACGCACAGCGACCTCGTCGCAGACATCTGCGGCCGATCGGTGTGGATTAGAGAGAAACGCCTGGTGGCGGCATAGGCCGCAGAACCCCTACTCCTGCAGCCCCCGCAGCCTCTCGGCCACGGCGAAGATGAACTCCTCGGTGTCCATCGTGACGGGCTCGGGCAGGCTCGTGATGCGTGCGAGGTCGCCCGTCATCTGGCCTGCCTCGATGGTCTCGATGGTGGCCGCCTCCAGGCGGTCGGCAAAGCCACAGAGCCCGTCCAGCCCGTCCAGCTCGCCGCGCTTGCGCAGCGCCCCGCTCCAGGCGAAGATCGTCGCGACCGAGTTGGTCGAGGTCCTCTCGCCTGCCAGATGCTTGTAGTAGTGGCGCTGCACGGTGCCGTGGGCGGCCTCGTACTCGTAGTAGCCGTGGGGGCTGACCAGCACGGACGTCATCATGGCAAGGCTTCCGAAGGCACTGGAGAGCATGTCGCTCATCACGTCCCCGTCGTAGTTCTTGCAGGCCCAGATGAAGCCACCCTCGGCCTTCATGACTCGTGCGACGGCGTCGTCGATCAGGGTGTAGAAGTACTCGATGCCCGCCGCCTCGAAGCGCGTGCGGTACTCGTCCTCATAGAGCTCGGCGAAGACGTCCTTGAAGCGGTGGTCGTAGGTCTTGCTGATGGTGTCCTTGGTGGCGAACCACAGGTCCTGTTTGGTGCTCAGCGCGTACTCGAAGCAACTGCGGGCGAAGCTCGTGATGGAGGAGTCCAGGTTGTGCATGCCCTGGATCACGCCGGGCCCCTCGAACTCGTGGATGAGCTCGCGGGTCTGGTTGCCGTCGGCGGCGGTGAAGACGAGCTCGGCGCGGCCGGTCCCGGGCACGCGGACCTCGGCGTTCTTGTAGACGTCACCGTAGGCATGGCGGGCGATGGTGATGGGGCGCTTCCAGCTGCGGACGACTGGCTCGATGCCGCGCACCACGATGGGCGCGCGGAACACGGTGCCGTCCAGCATGGCACGGATGGTGCCGTTGGGGCTCTTCCACATCCTCTTGAGGCCGTATTCCTCGACGCGCTGGGCGTTGGGGGTGATGGTGGCGCACTTCACGGCCACGCCCAGGCGCTTGGTGGCCTCGGCGGAGTCGATGGTCACCTGGTCGTCCGTGAGGTCGCGGTTCCTGAGGCCGAGGTCAAAGTACTCGGTCTTGAGGTCCACGAAGGGCAGGATCAGGTCGTCCTTGATCATCTGCCAGATGATGCGGGTCATCTCGTCGCCGTCCATCTCTACGAGGGGGGTGGTCATGCGGATCTTGGACATGTCTGCCTCCGGGGGCTTCGCGCGTGGGCTGTGATGGTTCCGGGCGAGGGGCGGGGCAGGGGTTGCGAGCGCCCTCGCGTGCGGGCTGCTTCCCAGTGTAGCCGCAGCGGGGGAGAGGGTCGCGGCGTGCGGCGGTGACGTTGCGCGATGGTAGCAATGGGATGAGGGGTCGGTTGCGGTGGACTCGAGCGAGAATCCGCTCGCTCCTCGCCCGCGGTGCCGTCTCAATCGCCCACTTCGGGATTGCGGCGGCGGTTCCTCTCACCCACTTCGCCCCTCCCGCGCGAGGACCGCAAAGTGGGTGGTTCACGAGGTGCGTGCGGGTGAGAATTCACTCATTTCTCGCCTGCCATGGCAGCTTGTCCACCCACTTCGACCTTTTCGCGCGGGAGTGCCGAAGTGGGTGGTTCACGGTGGTCGTGCAGGTGAGAAACGACCCACATCTCGCTTCCCGCGACGCATCTCCAACCCACATCGCGCTTCCCGCGGTACATCTCCAACCCACATCGAGCTTCCCGCGCAAGGACCGCGAAGTGGGTGGCTGGCAACGGTTCGGTGGGCGAGAGGCGCCGCATCCTCAGTCCAGGCCCAGCACCTCTCGGCAGCGCATGACGCGCCAGGCGAGCGCGAGCTGCTCCATCTGCTCCGACTTCCGGGGCGAGAGCCCCGTCACCTGGGCAATCCGGTCGAGTCGATAGCGTATCGTGTTCTGGTGCTGTCCCAGCTCCTGAGCGCAACGGCCCACGCTCTGCCCCTCCCTCAGGAAGCAGGCGAGCGTGGCCATGAGCTGCCCCTCGTGGGCGGCGTCAAACTCCTTCAGGGGCTCCATCAGCGAGTGAGAGTAACCCGCCATCTGGCTGCTTCCCACAAAGGGAAGCAGGGCCTTCTCCACTCCAAGCGCGTCGAAGCGGAGGCTCCTGCCCGCGTGCATGTCGTCCTGTCCTGCGAAGGCGCTCGCCCACAGTGCCTCGTGGAGCGCCTGGGCAAAGTCCTCGAGTCCCAGGTGGACGGAGCTCGCCCCCAGCGGCTGCGGCCGTCCGTTGCCGGGCGTCGCTTCTGACGGCAGCGACCCGCCCGCCGTCACCCCCAGTGGCTGCGGCCGCCCGCCAGCGGACGCTCCCGCACCGGCCAGGACCTCGGAGCGAAGCACTTCCATGCAACCGGCGAGGTCGATCCTCTCCTCCGGGTCCGTCGTCACTATTGCGAGGATTCCCCTGTGGTAGCAGACCAGGGCGCTGCCCACCCCTGCGAGCGAGCTGCGAAGGAAGGCGGCCTCGATCCGGCTCAGTTCCTGGGGGTCAGGCTCCTCGTCGAGACGCAGGTACAGGCAGGCGACACGCTCCTCGAAGGAGGGGTTGATCGCCAGTGCGCACTCCCTCACCTCACGCGGGCTCGCGTCCTCTCGCAGGGCGAGGTCGATCTGGTTTGCGGCGAACGACGCCGACCCCAGGTCGCGTATGCGACCGGTCACCTCCACGATCACCTGGTCGAAGAAGAAGCCGTCCGACTGGACGACGAAGAGGGGGAGGTTGCGCGCGTTGGCGTAGCGCAGGGCTGACTCCGGCAGGGGCAGGTGCAGCGCGTTCTTTATGACCAGCGCGCTCGCGCCCTCGGCGACCAGCGTGCGCACTGCCTCGCCGATGAGATAGGGGTCGTCCTTGGCATAGAGGAAGGTCGAGAGCACGAGCTGGCGAGGCGCGAGGTTCTTGCGCTGGTACTTGTCGCGCAGCCCGGACATGAGCTCGTAGTCGAGGATCCCCACCTCGTCGATGGTGCGCGCGAGTCCGCCTTGTCCCGCCACGAGCCGCAGCGAGTCCGCATAGAGGCGCTGGAAGTCGGAAACCGTGTAGAGCATGGCCACCAATCTTGTTGAAAGCAACAGTTTTTCTCAACTATAGATGGAAAAACGTACAGAAAGACAAGATGGAAAGGTCAAAAAGAGATAAGTGGTGAGAATGCCTTCCTCAAGTGGTTGTAGGTTTTCACAACAAGTGACCGTGGAGCTGCCTCTGACGCCTCGCTAAGCTCTGGGGCATACGAGTGAGAATCCCGGAAGGGGAGGTTGCGGATGTCACGGCTGTTGGTGCTCTCGGCGGAGGACGTCAGGAAGGTCCTGACCATCAAGGACGCGCTCGATGCGGTCGAGGACGNCGGCCTTTGCTACGGCAGTGGGGTCGGGCTGCGACTCGGCCGCCATCGTGGTGCCTTCCCGCTCCGTTTCGACCTGTCCTTCCGCAGCGTCGGCGGTCCGGGCAAGTTCCTCCTCCAGGCCGTCGTAGGGGTCATAGGTGATGGTGAGCCTGATGGTGGGCTCGGGCGAGGGGGCGACGGGCCTCTCGCCTGCCCCTGGGTCCGCGACGGAGAGGCGCGTCTCGTCCTTGTCTGCGACTTCCGCCGCATCCATGGGCTCTGTCGCCGCCTCTGGTGCTGCCGTGGTCACGTCTTCGGGCTCTGTGGCCACCGTGACTTCGGGTTTTGCCATGGCTGCGGGCATGCTTTCGTTCGTGGGCCCTTCAGCTGCCGCGACCTCCGGCTCCGTCGCGGTTGTCGGTAGCGCCACGATTGCCGGCTCCGCCGCGACCTCCGGCTCCGGCCCTGCCGTGGACTTCTTCTTGGCGCGCTGGTGCCGCGGCTTCGCTGGCTTGGGGTCCTTGTTGCTCTTCTTGTGCTTCCAAGACCTCGCGCCCGCCACCGGCGCGGCCTTCTCGCCCGCGACCTGCCCTGCCGCCCGTGCCAGGACGGCGTCCCAATCCTCCTGGGGCTGGACCGTCACGTAGACGCGACCCTTTTTGAATACGGTGAGGCGGACGAAGTCGTGGAGGAGCTCCATCACGCCTTGGATGTCGGGAGCGCCCACGTCCTCGGGCCGCAGGTCCTCCGCTTCGAAGAGCTCCTCGACTTGTGCGAGCGGGACCTGCCTGAGGGTGCCGATTCTGGTGGAGAGCAGCTGGTAGAAGTACAGGCGGTTGCCTGCGGTCATTTTTGGCATGTTTGGACTCCTATGTGGGCGCCGGCGGGGCGTTCGTGTTCCGTCCTAGCTTACTACCCGAGGGTTCCGCTCCCGGCGTCCACGCGCTCGCGGGTGCCATGCGGCGTTCGCACGATCGGCCTGGCGTGCGAGCGAAGCAAGGCGGCAACTGGGACGACGCGATTTCCTCTCGCACGAATACAGTTTTGTGCGAGAGGGGCGTGCCACCGCGCGCGGCATGAGGAGGCCCGACAGCGGAACGAGCCGCTGCCGGGCCAGAGCCTGCATGCCGCCGTGCCTCAAGGGGACGCTACTCCGCGTCTTCCTCCTCGGCGTCGCCCTCGGCCTCGGCGAGTTCGAGCTCCTCCTCGGCTGCCGCCTCGTCGTAGCGGTCCGAGACGCGTTGGAACAGCTCGTCGGACTCGATGTCCACCAGCTCGTAGGTCCCCTCCTCGGGATACTCCTTGTAGCCGTAGAGGTAGACCTCGTCGCTGTCGTCATCGGGAAGGAGGGCGATGTACTCGTCGCCGTCCAGCTCGAAGATGCCCTGGACCTCGCAGCGCACCGTGCTGCCGTCGTCGAAGTCGATCTCGATGAAGTCGACCTCTTCCTCGTCGTGCTCGTGCTCGCTCATGGGTACCTCCCTGGGTGGTGTGCGCGCCCGTGCGCGTACGTAAGTGGGACTGTAGCAGGCCGCGCGCGGAAGGTGGCGCGTCAACGGCAAGCGTCCCCAATTGCCCTGCCATTGGGGAGGGTATGGCCGCACGTCGTGCTGTGATCAAGGCGCCAAGTCGGCAAAATTTGAGATAATGCTGACTTCATTGGCAAAACTGCAGGTAGATAAAATCCGGTCAGCAGAATTTGAAATTCTGCTGACTTGCGCTCGTTCCGCGCGGCCAGCGCGACAGACGGCGCGGTTAGACCCACTTACGGGCCACTCGTGTCCGGCATGACCGGGGGAGAGGAGCAACGCAACATGACAGACGCCACCCTCTCCCGCAGGTCGTCCATCCCCTCCCGCCATGCCCCCATCCCACCCGCGCCGGGCCCATCCTTCCCGCCCACCATGGACGGCGCCCGCGAGGCCCTGCGCCACTACTTTGGCTACGAGGGCTTCCGGCCTGGCCAGGGCGAGGTCGTCGAGGCCATCCTCCAGGGTCGGGACGCACTCGCCGTCATGCCCACCGGCGCCGGCAAGTCCGTCTGCTACCAGGTTCCCTCCGTGCTGCTGGGCGGCCTCACGCTCGTGGTGTCGCCGCTCATCTCGCTCATGGGCGACCAGGTCCGCTCGCTCAAGGCCGCCGGCATTCGCGGCTCCTACCTCAACTCCAGCCTCAACCCGCGCCAGCAGGAGGTCGTCATGGCGCGCGCCCTGGCCGGCTGGTACGACCTCATGTACGTCGCCCCCGAGCGTCTGCAGGACCCGCGCTTCCTCGACTTCGCGACCCGTGCCCGGGTCCCGCTCCTCGCCGTGGACGAGGCCCACTGCGTGAGCCAGTGGGGACAGGACTTCCGCCCCGCCTACCGGGGCATCGCCGACTTCGTGGGACGCCTGCCGCAGCGCCCCGTCGTGGCCGCGCTCACCGCGACGGCGACCAGTCGCGTGCGTGCCGACGTCGTGGGCCTCCTGGGCCTCCGCGACCCGCTCACGCAGGTGAGCGGCTTCGACCGTCCCAACCTCTTCCTTCACAGCTTCGAGCTCACGCCCAAGGAACGCGAGCGTTGGGTCCTGGGCTACGTTCGCGACCACGCCCGGCAGAGCGGGATCGTCTATGCCACCAGCCGCAAGCGCGTCGACTCCCTTGCGGAGGCCCTGCGCGAGGCCGGGGTCCCCGCCGTCGCCTACCACGCCGGCTACGACAACGGCCTGCGCCGCGAGGCCCAGGCGCGCTTCGTGCGCGACGACGCCCGCGTCATGGTGGCCACCAACGCCTTCGGCATGGGCATCGACAAGTCGGACGTCCGCTACGTGATCAACTGCGGCCTGCCGCTCTCGCTCGAGGAGTACTACCAGGAGGCGGGCCGTGCAGGCCGCGACGGCGAGCCCGCCGAGTGCTACCTGCTCTGGAGCCGGGGTGACATCCGCACCTGCCACTACCTCATCGACTCCGGAGACTTCCCGCCCGAGCTGGACGAGGCCGAGTGCGCCGCGCTCACCCAGAGCCGCGAGCGCCTCCTGGGCCAGATGATCGGCTACGCGATGAGCGACTCCTGTCTGCGCGCCCGCATCCTGGGCTACTTCGGCCAGGGCTCGGGGACGCGCGTCGATGCGGCACGCCCAGGCGAGAGCGGCGTCGGCGCCTCTGCCGCCTTCCAGGGGCGGGAGGGCTGCGGCTCCTGCTCCGTCNTGCCACCAGCCGCAAGCGCGTCGACTCCCTTGCGGAGGCCCTGCGCGAGGCCGGGGTCCCCGCCGTCGCCTACCACGCCGGCTACGACAACGGCCTGCGCCGCGAGGCCCAGGCGCGCTTCGTGCGCGACGACGCCCGCGTCATGGTGGCCACCAACGCCTTCGGCATGGGCATCGACAAGTCGGACGTCCGCTACGTGATCAACTGCGGCCTGCCGCTCTCGCTCGAGGAGTACTACCAGGAGGCGGGCCGTGCAGGCCGCGACGGCGAGCCCGCCGAGTGCTACCTGCTCTGGAGCCGGGGTGACATCCGCACCTGCCACTACCTCATCGACTCCGGAGACTTCCCGCCCGAGCTGGACGAGGCCGAGTGCGCCGCGCTCACCCAGAGCCGCGAGCGCCTCCTGGGCCAGATGATCGGCTACGCGATGAGCGACTCCTGTCTGCGCGCCCGCATCCTGGGCTACTTCGGCCAGGGCTCGGGGACGCGCGTCGATGCGGCACGCCCAGGCGAGAGCGGCGTCGGCGCCTCTGCCGCCTTCC
>NZ_LT635494.1:681047-684242 GCF_900120385.1 Olsenella phocaeensis
CAGCGACCCGCCCGCCGTCACCCCCAGTGGCTGCGGCCGCCCGCCAGCGGACGCTCCCGCACCGGCCAGGACCTCGGAGCGAAGCACTTCCATGCAACCGGCGAGGTCGATCCTCTCCTCCGGGTCCGTCGTCACTATTGCGAGGATTCCCCTGTGGTAGCAGACCAGGGCGCTGCCCACCCCTGCGAGCGAGCTGCGAAGGAAGGCGGCCTCGATCCGGCTCAGTTCCTGGGGGTCAGGCTCCTCGTCGAGACGCAGGTACAGGCAGGCGACACGCTCCTCGAAGGAGGGGTTGATCGCCAGTGCGCACTCCCTCACCTCACGCGGGCTCGCGTCCTCTCGCAGGGCGAGGTCGATCTGGTTTGCGGCGAACGACGCCGACCCCAGGTCGCGTATGCGACCGGTCACCTCCACGATCACCTGGTCGAAGAAGAAGCCGTCCGACTGGACGACGAAGAGGGGGAGGTTGCGCGCGTTGGCGTAGCGCAGGGCTGACTCCGGCAGGGGCAGGTGCAGCGCGTTCTTTATGACCAGCGCGCTCGCGCCCTCGGCGACCAGCGTGCGCACTGCCTCGCCGATGAGATAGGGGTCGTCCTTGGCATAGAGGAAGGTCGAGAGCACGAGCTGGCGAGGCGCGAGGTTCTTGCGCTGGTACTTGTCGCGCAGCCCGGACATGAGCTCGTAGTCGAGGATCCCCACCTCGTCGATGGTGCGCGCGAGTCCGCCTTGTCCCGCCACGAGCCGCAGCGAGTCCGCATAGAGGCGCTGGAAGTCGGAAACCGTGTAGAGCATGGCCACCAATCTTGTTGAAAGCAACAGTTTTTCTCAACTATAGATGGAAAAACGTACAGAAAGACAAGATGGAAAGGTCAAAAAGAGATAAGTGGTGAGAATGCCTTCCTCAAGTGGTTGTAGGTTTTCACAACAAGTGACCGTGGAGCTGCCTCTGACGCCTCGCTAAGCTCTGGGGCATACGAGTGAGAATCCCGGAAGGGGAGGTTGCGGATGTCACGGCTGTTGGTGCTCTCGGCGGAGGACGTCAGGAAGGTCCTGACCATCAAGGACGCGCTCGATGCGGTCGAGGACGCGTACGGGCAGAAGGCCACGGGCGAGGCAAGCGCCTGGCCCATGGTCTACGAGCAATTCGTTCCCGGCGAGTCGGACATGGACATCCGCTCGGGGGAGCTCAAGGGCGCGGGGCTCTTCGGTCTCAAGCTCACCGCGTGGTTCAGCGGCAATCCCTCCCAGGGGCAGCCAGGATGCAGTCTTCCTGCGGCAGGGGGACAAGAGTCTCCGGCTGGGCGATCGTGAGATTCGTGCGCTTGAGTATGACAAGAACCAGCGTCTCTTTGAGGATGAGGTGTCGCGGCAGGCTACGATTCAAGATGTTGACCAAGAGGTGGTCAATCGTTATAGACAGGCCCTGGGAACCGATGCATCGGGTGAACAGGTCCTAAAGAGTCGTGGCTTTCTGATAGGCGGCTATCTGACGAATGCGGGCATCCTCTTATTTTCAGAAAATCCTTCACGATTTATGCCTCAGGCTCGCGTCCGCGTCGGAAAAATCACTACTCGCGAACTGTCATCACTTATTGGCAAGGGCCTTACTCTTAGCTCAAAAACTCTGAGGGGACTTGCCGCAAAAGGAATCCTTGAGTGGCATGGCAATAGTAAAAACGACCCATCCCAGTTCTATTCCCTCCCAAAATAACGGAGTAGAACGGAGTAAGGGGAGTTATATGGGTTGAAGATGCCATGTGCCTCCCCTTTATTTGCTGTGTACAGCCACCAAGGCACAAGGTCAATTCGGCCATCGGCGAACAGGCCTCGTCGATGGCCGAATTCTTCTATCCCAGTGCGCCTGCCAGCCAGGAGGGCATGTCACGGCTCAGGCTGCGAGCGCAGGTGTATGCGTTCGCAAGCGAGAGGATCGCGCAGCCGCGCCAGCGACCGTCACCCTCAGGTGCCAGGGCGAGCGCCGATTCGGGCGTAGACCCGCTCGCGGGCCAGAGTGGCAGCAACAGCGCGATTCCGTCACGGCGAGGGTCGTATGCCGCTGCAAGCTGGTACGGGCTCTGCCTCACCCGTCTGAGCGAGCGCTCAAGCAGGTCGTCGTCCGATTCCGCCAGCCTCGCACCGAGCCCGGGGGTAAGGTCCAGGGTTGCGAGCGTGGGGAGCGTCTGGGGCAGGCTGAGTGGTTCCGGCAGGGGCAGCGCGTGCCTCTCACCCGTCGCGTCCGCCGGCTCGAGTGCGGAGAGACGCTCGTCTCCATCGACGACCCAGCCGGCGAACTGCCAGGGGATGTCTCCCTCGTGTGGCACGAAGCTCATGCAGAGGTACTGCCCGCATGCGGTGAGGAGGCCCGTGTTGAAGCCGGCGAGGCTCCCGTCGTCTGCCACGACGACGAGGCCGGCATGCCTGGCGCGCCAGAAGGTCAGGCAGAGGTACTCGCGCAGGACGCCGAGGTCCTCCTTGCCGGCGAGGCTCCAGGGCTCGTCTTCAGCCGCTGCCGCAAGCTGGGCGAGCAGGGGCTTCCAAGGTCCGATGACGGCAAACTGGGCGAGTTCGCGCTCGGGACTCACGTTCGCGCTGGTGGCGGCTGCGAAGTCAAGCAGCTGCCAGGCACCCTCTTCAGCGGGGGAGAGGCCCTCGAGGCCGACGTCGGGAAGTCCTTCCTGGGAGCTGCCGTCGTCTACCCCCGTCATGCTCCAACGCTTGCCCGAGGGCGTGCGGGTGTTGCGACGCAGGGTCATCTCAAGTGGTGCCGAGCCGTCGGCGCGCAGGTAGCGCAGGGGGAAGCACAGCTGGCTGCGGCTGCCGTGGACGCTTCCGGTGGAGCGGGCCACGCGCCAGTCCTCGTCGAGCGTCGCGAGCACGTCCACGTCGGTGGGAAGCAAGGCATAGAGCCGCTCGAGGGCCTCGAGCTTGCAGCTCACCTCGGCCTGGAAGTCCCGTGGGAGGTCTGCCTGCAGCTGGACGGGAGGCAGCGGGTTGACGCGGACGGGACCTGCGGGCTCGCTTGGTGTCGGCGCGGGGTGTGCGGGTACGGGCTGGACGGGGGCAGGGCTTGTGACCGCCGCGGGCGTCGGTCGGGGTACGACGATGGGCTTGGCGGCGACGGAGTGGCTGGGCGCAGGCGCGGGTGTTGCAGGCTGTGTGACTGCGGAAGCGCCGGCGGCAGGCCGTGCGGGCACA
>NZ_LT635494.1:684492-691928 GCF_900120385.1 Olsenella phocaeensis
GACCCGCAGCAACCTCAAGCTCATAGATCCCACGGCGGGCACGCACACCGACGTCAACGAGCCCGGCCCCCTGCCGGAGGAGGGGCTCCTCCCTCGCATGCTCGAGCACTTCGTGGCCGGCGTGCGGCCAGGTGACGTCGTGGTGCTTGCGGGGTCCCTCCCGCGCGGGGCTGCGACGGGCTGCTACGCGGGGTGGGTGCGCACCTGCAAGTCGGCCGGCGCCACGGTCTTCCTGGACGCGGACGGGGAGCGCCTGGCTTGCGGCATCGAGGCCGGTCCCGACCTCGTGAAACCCAACGACGCAGAGCTTGCCGAGCTCGTGGGCCGCGCGCTGCCTGACGAGGATGCCGTCCTGGACGCCGCTCGCGAGCTGCAAGGCCGCGGCGTGGCGCGGGTCATGGTGTCCCTGGGTGGTGACGGTGCCATCTACCTCGGCGGCGACGGGGCGTGGCGCGCGAGCTCGCCCAAGGTGCCCGTGGGGTCGACCGTCGGCGCGGGAGACTCCGTGGTCGCGGCGCTCGCCCTCGCCGAGGAGCGCGGGCTTGGCCTGGAGGACGCGCTTCGGCTGGCCATGGCCACCGGTGCCGCCAACGTCATGCAGTCGGGGACCCAGGCCGCCCCGCGGGAGCTCGTGGAGTCGCTCTTGGGAGAGGTCGAGGTCAGGAGGATCTAGCGCTCGCTGGCCAGGCGCCAACGCGAAGCGTCAGGACGCTGCGTCGCCTAGCCTCGCGGGACCTCCTTGGTCACCAGCTGCTCGATGAGGCGACGTGCCTTGCGACCCTCGGGTGTGGGATACAGGGGCCAAATGTGGGCCTGCCCCGTGCCCACCACCAGCTCGTGGCTCACGCCGTTCTCGCCCAGCTTGGCGTCGAAGGCCACGCAGTCGGGATAGAAGATCTCGCGCGTGGCGACGAAGGTGGTCACGTTGCGCAGCGGCCGAACGTCCCCGTTGATGGGGCTGAGGCGGTAATCGGTCACGTCGTCGCCATCGGCCCAGAGGTCGCCGAGCTGCGCCAGGCCCCAGGGTGCCAACGCCGGGTCCACGTCGAAGTAGTCGTGGATCTGGGGGTTGCGCATGGTGATGTCAAGCTGGGGAGAGAGCAGCACCAGTTGCCCTGGCTGCTCCAGGTCGTAGTGGGAGAAGCTCTCGGCCAGGCCCGCCGCCAGGCCGCCGCCCGCGGAGTCCCCCATCAGGGTGACGTCCTTGGCCTCGTAGCGGCGCAGCATGCCCTCGTAGAGGTCGGTGAGCAGCGAGTAGGCCTCGTCGTGGTCGTGGGCGGGCGCCAGGGGATAGATGGGGACGAAGACCTCCGCTCCGGTGCGCTGGCAGAGGTCGTCCAGGAAGAGCCAGTGGACCCAGCTGATCTGCTTCACGTACGCGCCACCGTGCAGGTAGAGCACGGCACGGGCGTTCTTGCCCGTGGTGCCCAGGTGGAAGGTCTTCATACCGTCGCAGGTCTCCTCGAAGACCAGGGACCTGAGGCGCAGCCAGCTGGGGATGTGGTACTCGACCTCGTTCTCCTGGCGACAGGCCTCGACGAAGTCCTCGAAGCGGCCGAGGTCCTTGCCCAGGAGGACGCCCCTTCCGGCGAAGGCCCTGAGGGCGCCGGCGAGCACGGACGCCTGGGCGCTGCGGCCGTACCTGATTTTGGAGAAGGCGGAGAAGCCGGCTGCCGCAGCCGCCGTTCCCGCTGCGATGCCGGCGGCCATGAGCGCGTTCCTGTGCGAGTCCTTCATGGGGAACCTCCTACCTGGGACAACGATTCATCTGCGTGAGGCATGCTCTCCAGTTTACCCAGAAGCGTGCATGAGGCATGTCGGCCCGTCTGCGGACGGCAGGTCTACACAAGGCGACGCCGACGTGCCGACATGGCGACGCCGACACGCGCCTCGCCCACGGGGCCGCATTCGCTCCGGTGCCGTCCCTGCCTCTCATCCCAGAGTTGTATGCGGATTCCACACACAGCACGATTCTCGTCCGATGCTTTTACCTGCTGTTATGTGATTTCTAACTTTGTAATACGCCAATAGGGAGAGAAAAAACCGCACACAAATTATTGAACTGCAGGCAAACGGGCGACTGCGTGCCCGCAGGCAAACGAGCGACCGCGTGCCCGCAGCGACCAGGCGACCGCGTGCCCGCAGCGACCCGGTCCGGGCCGAGGCGGCGCCCCACTCCTGCCCTAGGGGGAGGCGCCTAGTGGCGCGCGCCCTGCTTGGCGCGCAGGTTCCGCAGGTTGGTGACCGTGCCCTGCATCCCGTGGGGCACGTAGGAGAGCTGGGCCAGGTCCTCGGGCAGGTACTCCGCCAGGCTCAGCTCGGCGGTCTGCTCCACCTGGCCCGTCAGCGGGCCTGGCGTCGCCTCCAGGCCGAACACGGTGGCACCTTGCCTGCCCAGGCGCTCCTCGTACCAGCTCACGGGGTCGTCGGGCCTGTCGGCACGGGCGTCCTCGCTCTTCCACGTCAGCTCGAATCCCGCGAGCTCGAACTGCGTGAGCGAGAACGCGAAGAGGGGTTGGCTGTCGGTCTTGAAGATGACGCTTCCGCCTGGGGCCAGGACCTGGCGGTACAGGAGCAGCTGGTCAAGGTGGGTGAGTCTCCGCGCCGCCTCCTTCTTCTTGGGGAAGGGCGTGGGGAAGTTGAGGATGATGCGGCCCACCTCGCCCGGGGCGAAGAGCTCGGCGACGTCGCGTCCCAGGGCGGGTACCAGGACCAGGTTGGCAAGGCCGTCCTCGATGGCCTTCTGCGCGGCGTAGGCGATGCAGACGGGTTCGGAGTCGATGCCCACGAAGAGCACGTCGGGCTCGCGCGCGGCGGACTCGGCCGCGAAGCCGCCCTTGCCGCAGCCCAGGTCAAGCCGCAGCTCGCGGAGTCGAGGGCCGCCCACGGGACTGCAGGCCTCGAGCCAGCGCCCGGCCAGGCGGCGCGGCTCGAGCTCGATGGCGTCGGCGTAGCGCTCGAGGCGCTCCTCGAGGACGAAGTTCTTGGGGAGACGTGCGTGCAGTCCGTGCATGAGACCTCTTCGTGCTGGTGGTCGGGGGCCGGTCTGGTCGTCGGGGGGCGCCGCGTGCTGCTGTGTGTGGTGACGCGCCTAGACGGCCTCATAGGGCGCTTGGCATTATCGCACCGCCGCGGTATCGGGCTGGTTGTGCGGAAAAACTGCGCACGGTAGCTCCGAATTGTGGAGACGTTCGGCGTTTGCCCAGGATTGCCTCCCCGGCCCGGAATTCCGTGCGCACTTTTTTTGCGCCAACAGTGGCATTCCGCCACTTGCGTGCCCGGCCCACATCCCCGGAGTCGGGCAATCCGTCCCGTCCCTTGGCTACGATGGTCCTCGTAGGTTTCGACGAGGGAGGCAGCATGTCTCAGTTCACGGCGATCATGGCGCGGCTCAAGTACATCGAGCGCTGGGCCCTCATGCGCAGCTCCCGGCCAGAGAACCTCAGCGAGCACTCGCTCGAGGTCGCCATGATTGCCCACTTGCTCTGCGTGATCGCCAACGTGCGCTACGGCCGCTCGCTCGACGAAGGCCGTGCCGCGCTCATGGGCATGTACCACGACGCGTCAGAGATCATCACGGGAGACCTCCCCACGCCGGTGAAGTACTTCAACCCCCAGATTCGCGACGCCTACAAGGGCGTCGAGTCCGCAGCGGAGGAGACGCTCCTCTCCACCCTGCCCGCCGACCTGCAGGGTAGCTTTCGGTCGGCGTTCGGCCTGGCAGGGGAGGGCGAGCCGGATGCGGTCGAGCGTGAGGGCGAGGCGCATCTGCGACAGCTCGTGAAGGCGGCGGACAAGCTCTCGGCACTGATCAAGTGCCTGGAGGAGCGCTCTGCCGGCAACTCCGAGTTCGTGACGGCGGAGGCCTCGACGCGCGCCTCGCTCGAGCGGATGGCCGAGGGTCTCCCCGAGCTCCGGGACTTCATGGACGAGTTCCTGCCCTCCTACGGACACACCCTGGACCAGCTCCTCTAGGTACGGTCGTCAGAGGTACTGCAGCCAGGGTGTCCAGGTACACGGGGTGGGGGAGAGTCAGCTTCGCCGCGGGCCCTGCCGCTAGGCTCTTGCGTGGACTCCCGCACTTGTATGCGGATTCCGCACACAACGTGATTTCCATGCGCTTCATCTACCTGCTGTTATATGGATTCTAACTTTGTAATACGCCAACAAGGAGAGAAAAAACCGCATACAAAATCTTTGAACCGCATGCAGATAGGCTGCCCTCCTCGGACGTGAGCGTCCCCATGGTGCCGCCTCGCGTCGCGACTTCCAGTCTCCCATGGCGCGCCGCCTTGCGTCTGGCTGCCCCATGCCCGAAAAGCTCGTGCCGAGCAGTCGGGCTGTGGGCGGCCACTCAAACCGCAGCCACGAAAGGGGCCCCGCGGCGTCGTCTGCCGCGGGGCCCTGCCGCTGCCGGGTATGCGCGCCACTCTCGCTTGGGAGCTAGTCCTCCTGGGTGTCCTGCAGGGTGGTCATGAGCGCGGGGATGACCTGCTTCTTGCGGCTCACGACGCCTGGCAGGGTGGCGATGCCGTCGACGGGCTCCACGCCGAAGGCACGCGCGACGATCTCTTCCGCGCCGGCGCCGTAGTACAGCATCTCGGTGGTCTGGCTCTTCACGTCGGTGAACATGTAGAAGACCAGCGGCAGCTCGTCAGCGGCGGCTCCCTCCTTGAGGTAGGGCCCCACCAGCGCCTCGGCCGCCTTGCGGCTGTTCTTGGTCATGAAGCTGCCCTGGCCCACGCCGAAGCGGGCGTTGCCGCGCGAGAAGACCTTGAAGTCCTGGTGGAAGACCTCCTCGGCCGTGCGTCCCGTGAGCTCCGCGCCGGCGTCGAACATCGCGTCGGCGTACTCGTCGATGTCCTCGCCGCAGATCTTCGCGAGCTGCTCGCCGGCATACTTGTCGCGGGGGGTGCAGGTGGGGGAGCGGAACGCCAGGGTGTCAGAGAGGATGGCGCTCATCATGAGGCCGGCGATGTTCTTGGGAATCTCGACGCCCTGCTCCTGGTACATGCTGTAGAGGATGGTGCAGGTGCAGCCCACCGGCTCGTTGCGGAAGCGCGCGGGGGCGGAGGTCTCGATGCTGCCGATGCGGTGGTGGTCGACGATCTCCATGATCACGGCCTGCTCGAGGCCGTCGACCGCCTGGGAGCGCTCGTTGTGGTCGACGAGGACTACGTGCTTGCGCGTCACGTTGAGCAGGTTGGGCGTGCTCACGAGGCCGCAGTAGTGGCCGTCCTCGTCCAGCACGGGGAAGAAGCGGTGGCGCGACTGGGTGATGGTCTTGCGCGCGTCGTCCACGGTGGTGTTGACGCTGAAGCGCAGCACGTCCTGGGCGTCGAGCATCTTGGCGCGCACGGGGATGGACATGCTGATCAGGCGGGCGGCGGCGTAGGTGTCGTAGGGCGTGGTGATCACGGTGCAGCCGTTGGCGCGGGCCGCGTCCACGACGACGTTGGAGAGCTGGGCGCCGTTGCACACGATGAGCAGCCCGGCGCCGGACTCGACGGCGAAGCGCTGGGTCTCGTAGCGGTTGGTGACGAGCACGGTGTCGTTGTGCTCGATCGCGCCCTCCATCATCTCGGGTGTGGTGCCCACGACGACCTTGCCCGTCTCGACGCGGGCCTCGGGGTCGCCCAGGACCATGCTGCCCTTCAGGGTCTGGATGATGTTGGAGTACTTGGTCTTCGCCTCTGCGATGACGCGCGTGTCGAAGATGTCCATGTTGGCGTTGGCGATGTCCTTCACGGCGATGAGGCCCTCGAGGTCGCCCTTTTCGTTGGTGATGCAGAGGGTGTCGGCCTTGCTGGAGCCCATGAGGTTCCAGGCGGCGAAGAGGCTCATCTCGCGGTCGATGCCGTCGGTGCGCTGGATCATGATGTCCTTGATTTGGGGGCGCACGCTGGTGATGAGCTGGGGCTCCTCGAAGCCGAAGTGCCTCAGGACGAAGGCGGTCTCGCGGTTGATGGTGCCGGCGCGGCGCGCCTCGTACTGCACGTCCTCGGTCTGGTTCTTGAGGTAGGCCATGCTGATGGCCGAGCAGATGCTGTCTGTGTCGGGATGCAGGTGGCCGATGACGTTGACCTTGCGGATGGTCTCGGGCATGGACTTCTCCTTGGAACTTGCGCTCGTGGGCGCGGGAGTCGGAACGTTCACCCTGAATTGTGCCACTACGCAGGCGTCTTGGGGCGCGTGGGCTTGGCGTGACGGTCGTGCGGGGCACGTGTGCCGGTCGTGCGGGGCACGCACGTCACCGGACGCCGGTTTTTGCCCCCCGGGAGCGCGTCAAAAGACTGCGCACGGTAGCGTCCAATTGTGGAGACGGTGAGGCAAAGGCCCAGTTGGGCCATCGCCTCGCAAAATCCAATGCGCAGTTTTTGGCAACGGCATCTCGCGCGGCGCGTCCCGACGTCGTCAGTCCCCAATTGCGTCCAGGCGGATGACGAACTTCGTCGTGCCATGCTGTCCCTCGGCGATGCCGGCGAAGCTCTCGTACTCGTCGGCGAGCTCGCTGACGGCGTCGAGGCGTGCGACGAGCTTCCTCATCGAGGAGCCGTCGAGTGCCTCGACCATCTTGGAGACGGCCTTCTCGTCGAAGGCCCTCAGGCCATCCGTCAGTTGGTCGGAGCCCACCGCGGCAGCGGACGAGCCCGTCGCAAGCGCCGAGGCGCCGTCCTGCAGCTGTTCGATGCCACCCACGAGTTGTCCGGCGCCCTGGTCGATCCGGCGCGCTCCCGTCGCGAGCTCGCCCGCACCGCTGGCGGCCTGGCCCAGGGCCTGGGCTAGCTGTTGTGCCCCGGCGCTGCTTGCGGCGGCGCCACCCAGGAGGCTGCCCGCGTCCTCCGCGCTCCCCAGCGCCCCATGGATGCTCACGATGCCCTGGTCGAGCTGGTGTGCCAGGGCGGCGACGCCCGCCAGCCCCGTGGCCTGCTCCTCGCTCCCACGTGCCGCGGCCACGAGATCGCCGCATGCGTCTGCTGCCGCGGAGGCGGCGCCGGACCTCTGTGCAATCGACTGTGCCGACGCCGCGGCGGAGGAGAGGGACGTGGCCTTCTCCTCGAGTTTCGTGACCTGTGCCGAGACGTCCTCGGGCTGGGGGACGGTGCTCGCGGTGCCCGCGGCATCGTTGAGCTTTTCGAGTGCGGAGGCAACGGCCTGCCTCTGCGCGTCGGTCATGCCGGTCTGGTCGATGCCCATGAGCGCCTCTCGCGCCTCGGCGACCTGGTTGCGCACGCCCTCCTGCGCACTCGCGTAGGCCTTGAGGGCGTCTGCCGAGCTGCCGAGCCTCTCGGCCGCGTCACCAGCGGCCGTGGCCGCCACCTGCGCGTCGTCGGCCGACTGGCCTACCTGGGTCGCCATGTCGGCGGCCTCGGAGGCGGCGTCCTTCGCCGAGGCTGCCTGCCTCTGGGCGCGCGTGAGCACGTCTCGCACGTCGC
>NZ_LT635494.1:692004-770957 GCF_900120385.1 Olsenella phocaeensis
CGCCCTGCGCAAGGCTGCTGGCGCCGTCGGCGAGCTGTCCCGTCGCCTGCGGCAGGAGCCCCGCCTCGGCGCGGAAGACGTCGACGCCTCTCGAGAGCGCGGTGTTGCCGTCCGAGATCTTCTGCAGGGCGCTGGCAAGCTCGTCCGAGCCGCTCATCAGCTGGCTCATGGAGCTCCGTAGCAGGTCGACGGTCTCGCCGTTGTCTTCCGCGTCAATCTTGCTGGTGTCGAGGTCCGAGAGCAGGCTGGGGGTGACGATGGTGGTCACGGAGCCCAGGCTGAAGTTCGTCACGTCAGCCTCGAGCTCGAAGTACTCGGGGAGCTCGATCTGGTCTCGGCTTAGGTCGAGGCTCCTCTGGAGTCCCGGCAGCGCGTAGCCTACCGCCATGGGCGTGTCGCCCGAAACCAGTCGCCCATTGGTGAGTTTCACGTCGTGGAACACGTCCTCGTCGAGGTCGACGGTGGTGATGGCAGCGAAGGGCGTGAAGAGCTCCCGCTGGCTGCCCTGCACGGAGCGAGTTGCCGAGGACTCGTTCTTGTAGTCGAAGCGCATGACGAGGTGGCCGCTCTTGCCGGCGAGCTCGCTGGCTTCGATGGGCCTGCCGTCCAGCGTGTAGCTCACGCTGATGGCCAGCGGCAGCGGCTTGTCGCTGCGACCGCTGTACGAGACCTTCTTTCCGTTTGCCGTCCAGCTCAGGCTCCCGTCCGCATTGGTGCTGAAGCCCTGTTTGTCGTCGGAGGGCTTGATGTCGCTCAGGTCGCTGCGGTCGGGGAGGGTTGCCGCCTTCCCGTCGTTGCTGAGGGTCTCCCTCACCGTGGTCTCGCGTACGTTTCCGTTGCTGTCCGCAGAGACGTAGACCGTCTCGCTCTTGTCGATGCCGGCACCCCCTGTCGCGAGGGCGGCTGCGGGCATCGCGAGCGCAGCCACGAGCGAGAGGCCGGCGACGGCCGAGAACGCGGCGGCCCTCAGGTGACGTGGGTGGGTGTGGTTGGTCTTCGGGAAGCGCCTGGCCATGGTTCCTCCAGCTGTTGCGTCGTGTCTCATCTGAGTTTACACAAGTAAACTTGAGGAATTGCGCGCTGTGGTGCAAAACTGCGCATGGAAGCTCCGAATTGTGGAGAGAAACGACAAAAGCCCAGTTACGCGAAGGGCATACCAGGAATCGTGCGCACTTTTCGTGCAGCAGCCCTCTGGACGGTTCCCGTCCTGCCTCCCAATCGCCCTCGCGTCGCCCGCCAGGGTGTCCGTCGTGTGCCCGCCCGCCTATCCCAGCGTACGGTCGTGGTTCACGGGCGCGTAGAAGAGGCGCGCCACCTCGTCCTGGTCGCGCGTCTGGCCGAGGGCCCACATGGTCTTCGCCACCAGGGCCTCGGTGGTCATGTCATCTGCTCGCAGGATGCCCGGGTGGTCTGCGTATGCTCGACCGACCTCGTATACCCCCAGGTCGAGCCCCTCCTCGGGCACCTGGGTGGTGATGACCAGCGTCCGGCCCGATGCGACCCAGCCATAGATGGCCCGCTGGTAGGCGTTCCCGTCGTACTCGGGTATCCCGCCGATGCCAAAGGTCTCCAGTACCACGGCGTCGTAGTCCCGTCGCAGCAGGTCGAAGATGCTGGGCCTGAGCTCGGGGGTCAGCTTGAGGACGATGACCCTCTCGTCTAGCTCGTGGTAGAAGTCCGGTCGGCGTGTGGGCACGCCCGCTGCCGTCGCGTTCCCGTCCGTGGCCGCCGCACGCTCGCCCCTGCCCACTGCCAGGCAGTTGCCTGCCGCACGCCTGTCCCCGCCCACTGCCGCGCAATCGCTCGCTCCACCGCCCTGCCGTATGATCCGCTCCGACCTGATGACGGCCAGGGGAGGGTAGTTCACGCTGGTGAAGGCGTTGAAGCTCAGCGTCCGCTGCTTGTGCGCCCGCGTTCCGGCTATGACGCTGCCGTTGAACGCCACGCTCACGTCCCGCGACCCGTCGTCGCAGGCATACAGGACGGATTGGTACAGGTTGAGCTTGGCGTCGGTGAAGGGGTTCGACATGGGCTGCTGGGATCCCGTGAGCACGATGGGCTTCCTGCTTCCGCGCACGAGGTAGCTCAGCGCCGCAGAGGTGTAGGCCATGGTGTCCGTGCCGTGCAGGACGACGAAGCCGTCGAAGTCGTCGTAGGCGCCCTCGATCATGGAGGCGATGCGCAGCCAGTCCATGGGCCGCATGTTGGTGCTGTCGATGTTCATCGGCTGGACGATGCTGAGCTCGCAGAGGTCGTCGAGCTGCGGGACGAAGGCCGCGAGCTCCTCTCCGCTGAGCGCGGGCGAGAGCCCGCCGCCCTGGGGCAGCGAGGCGATGGTGCCTCCCGTGGCGACGATCAGGATCCTCTTCATGGCGCGCATGCTCCCGTCTTGGGCCAAGCCGACGGGGTCATGGTAGCGGAAGGCGAGAGGGACGCGCCGTCGCTGTCGTTGGCGCCTGCCAGCGACGGGCCTACCGCGCGAGCACCGCCCTCCTGCGGACGAGTGCGTGCCTGCCACGCGTCGCCGCCAGACGAGCTGCGTCGCGCATCGCATCGATGGCGCCGCCCAACGCCGCGCCGCCCACGAGCTCGCTCGCCGCGGCACCGCCCACCACGAGTGCGGCCCCGAGCATGCGGCCGGGGGTCAGGGACTCTCTCAGGAGCAGCGCTCCCAGCGCCACCGCGCTCAGGGGCTCGAGGTATCCGCATACGGCGACGCGCTGGACCGGCAGCCTGCCCAGCGAGGAGAAGTACAGGTAGCAGCCCAGCCCGGTGTTGACCAGTCCCAGCACGAGCACGGCCGGCAGGTTGGCACCTGCGACCTGGCCGGGTGTCACGAGTCCGCCCGTCGGGATCGACCAGGCGGCGACCGCGGCGAAGCTCGCCAGCATCTGCACGCAGGCCGCCTCCATGCCGCCCACCTCGGGCGCCCGCTTCGAGAACACGACCATCACCGCGTACATGAGGGCGGAGGCCCCGCCCAGAGCGAGGCCGCGCGGGTCGGGCGCGCTGCCGCCGCACTGCGCGACCACGAGAAAGGCCCCCAAGACCACGCAGCCAAAGCCCGCGAGCTTGGGACCAGTGAGCCTCTCGCCAAAGAGGAGGGGGGAGAACAGCATCACGATGACCGGCCCGCAGTAGTACGCGAGCGACGCCACCCCCACGCCCACCAGGCGATACGCCGCAAAGAGGAAGATCCAGCCCACTCCCAGCGCGGCCCCGGAGAGCGCGAGCGCCGCCGCCTGCCGGGGATGCTCCAGGCAGGCGAGAGGTGCCACGGCCTGGCTCGCGGCACCATCTGCACCGGAGCGCCGCCGCCACAGGCTCGCGCCGAGTGCCGCGCACAGGGCGAGCGAGCCGAGCAGCGTGCGCAGGAGGACGACCTGTCCGCTGGGCAGGTCTATCTGGCTGGCTATGATCCCGTTGGACCCAAAGAGCAGAAGCGATGCCAGGTACTTCCCAAAATCTCGCGACATGGTGGAAGGGTCCTCCGAGCTCGTGCGAACAAATCAGCCATCAAACTTTCGCACGCGTCGAAACATATTAAAAGCGAATGTTTATCATGTTTGGCATGCAGGTTTGTGATGCATGGACGAGTGCCGGAAGCGGGGTCGCCGTGGAGTCAAACATCCAGAAGTACCAGGCCTTTCTCCAGACCGTCCGCCTGGGCAGCATCACCCGGGCCGCCAGGTCGCTCGACTACTCGCAGTCGGGCGTCAGTCGCATGGTCGCCGACCTCGAGCGGGCCTGGGGCGTGAGCCTGCTCGAGCGAGGCCATGGTGGCGTGCGCCTCACCGCCGAAGGCGAGCGACTCCTGCCCTTCGTGGAGGAGGTCTGCGAGGGCGCGCGCCGCCTGAGCATGCAGGTGGACGATATCAATGGCCTCGAGACGGGCACCGTTCGCATCGGCACCTTCTCGAGCGTGGCCACACACTGGCTGCCGCGCATCATCAAGCGCTTCCAGCGGGACTTCCCCGACATCGAGTACGAGATGCTCCTGGGCGACTTCCCCGAAATCGAGCGCTGGTGCGAGGAGGGCCGCGTCGACCTGGGCTTCCTGCCCTATGCGCCCGCCCCCGCGTCGCTGGGCGCGCGCTGGCTCGAGGATGACGAGCTCTTAGCCGTCCTTCCCGAGGGCCACGAGCTCGCGACGACCTCCGCCCCCGTGCCGCTCGCCCGCCTCTGCGAGGAGCCCTTCATCATGTTGGAGCAGTCGGGCGACGAGGAGGTGCGCTCCGTCTTCGCGCGCGCAGGCCTCACGCCGCGCGTCCGCTTCACCACCTTCGACGACTACGCGATCATGTCCATGGTCGAGAGCGGCCTGGGCCTGGCCGTCCTTCCCGCGCTCATCCTGCGCCGCAACCCCTACCACGTCGCGGTGCGGCAGCTCGACCCGGTCGCGCACCGCTCGATCAACGTGGTTTATCGCGACCTCGACCGCCTGCCCCTGGCGGCGAAGCGCTTCCTCGGCTACCTCGACTACCGCAGCGGTTGAGGCGAGCGGCTTCCGCAGGTCCGAGTGGCCGCAGGCGAGAGCGGCGCGCGATCTCGTCCGTAGCCCGTTTCCAGTGCCCGTCCAGTGCCGGCCTCGCGCCCCCGTGCGCCGCGCCCCTCTCGCCCGGATGGCCGACCTCACATAGAATGGTGAACGAGCAACCGACCGGTCGACCGCAGGCGGTCGCGCAAGAAAGACATGCGCCGTCCCGCGCGCACGCGCCGGCAGGCCGCGTCCCCACCCCCAACCCAAGGAGTCCCCATGGCAGAGTTCGTCTACCAGATGTACAAGGTCCGCAAGGCGTTTGGCGAGAAGGTCATCCTCGATGACGTCACGATGGGCTTCTATCCCGGCGCGAAGATCGGCGTCGTGGGCCCCAATGGCATGGGCAAGTCCACGCTGCTCAAGATCATGGCCGGCATGGAAGAGATCTCCAACGGAGAGGCACGCCTGGCGCCTGGCTTCAGCGTGGGCATCCTGCAGCAGGAGCCGCCGCTGGACGAGTCCAAGACCGTGGGGGAGAACATTCGCGAGGCCTTCGGCGACATCATCGCCAAGGTCGACCGCTTCAACCAGATCGGTAACGAGATGGCCGACCCCGACGCGGACTTCGACGCCCTCATGGCCGAGATGGGAGAGCTCCAGAACCAGATCGACGCCGCCAACGGCTGGGACCTCGACAGCCAGCTCAGCCAGGCCATGGACGCCCTGCAGTGCCCCGACCCCGACGAGGACGTGAGCCACCTCTCGGGCGGCGAGCGCAGGCGCGTCGCGCTCTGCAGGCTCCTCCTCGAGGCGCCCGACCTGCTGCTCCTCGACGAGCCCACCAACCACCTCGACGCCGAGTCGGTCCTCTGGCTCGAGCAGTTCCTCAAGGGCTACCCTGGCGCCGTCCTGGCCATCACCCACGACCGCTACTTCCTTGACAACGTGGCCGAGTGGATCTGCGAGGTGGACCGCGGCACGCTGTATCCCTACAAGGGCAACTACTCCACCTACCTCGAGACCAAGGCCGCCCGCCTCGAGATGGAGTCCAAGCAGAACGCCCGCCGCGCCAAGAAGATGAAGTCGGAGCTCGAGTGGGTGCGCAGCTCCCAGAAGGCCCGCCAGGCGAAGAGCAAGGCCCGTCTCGCCGCCTACGAGCAGATGGAGGCCGAGGCGCGCCGCGCCACCAAGGTCGACTTCACCGACATCCACATCCCCGTGGGCCCGCGCCTGGGCTCCAAGGTCCTGGAGGTCGAGCATCTGCACAAGGCCTTCGGCGACCGAGTGCTCATCGACGACCTCAGCTTCAGCCTGTCCCGCAACGGCATCGTGGGCGTCATTGGCCCCAACGGCGTGGGCAAGTCCACGCTCTTCAAGATGATCGTGGGTCAGGAGCGGCCCAGCTCCGGCACCCTCGAGCTGGGCGAGACCGTCCAGCTCTCGTACGTCGACCAGGGGCGCGAGGGGCTCGACCCCGACAAGAACGTCTGGGAGGTCGTCTCGGGTGGGAACGACTTCATCCAGGTGGGCACGACTGAGGTGCCCAGCCGCGCGTACGTGAGCGCCTTCGGCTTCAAGGGCACCGACCAGCAGAAGCCCTCGGGAGTGCTATCTGGCGGTGAGAGGAACCGCCTCAACCTGGCCCTTACGCTGCGCCAGGGCGGCAACCTGCTCCTGCTTGACGAGCCCACCAACGACCTCGACACCGAGACCCTGGAGTCGCTGGAGGAGGCGCTGCTCGAGTTCCCGGGCTGCGCGGTGATCACCAGCCACGACCGCTGGTTCATGGACCGCATCGCCACGCACATCCTGGCCTGGGAGGGCACGGACGAGAACCCCGGCGCCTGGACCTGGTTCGAGGGCAACTTCGAGGACTACCAGCGCGACCGCATCGCACGCCTGGGNTCGCGAGGGCGGCTGCGGGCATCGCGAGCGCAGCCACGAGCGAGAGGCCGGCGACGGCCGAGAACGCGGCGGCCCTCAGGTGACGTGGGTGGGTGTGGTTGGTCTTCGGGAAGCGCCTGGCCATGGTTCCTCCAGCTGTTGCGTCGTGTCTCATCTGAGTTTACACAAGTAAACTTGAGGAATTGCGCGCTGTGGTGCAAAACTGCGCATGGAAGCTCCGAATTGTGGAGAGAAACGACAAAAGCCCAGTTACGCGAAGGGCATACCAGGAATCGTGCGCACTTTTCGTGCAGCAGCCCTCTGGACGGTTCCCGTCCTGCCTCCCAATCGCCCTCGCGTCGCCCGCCAGGGTGTCCGTCGTGTGTCCGCCCGCCTATCCCAGCGTACGGTCGTGGTTCACGGGCGCGTAGAAGAGGCGCGCCACCTCGTCCTGGTCGCGCGTCTGGCCGAGGGCCCACATGGTCTTCGCCACCAGGGCCTCGGTGGTCATGTCATCTGCTCGCAGGATGCCCGGGTGGTCTGCGTATGCTCGACCGACCTCGTATACCCCCAGGTCGAGCCCCTCCTCGGGCACCTGGGTGGTGATGACCAGCGTCCGGCCCGATGCGACCCAGCCATAGATGGCCCGCTGGTAGGCGTTCCCGTCGTACTCGGGTATCCCGCCGATGCCAAAGGTCTCCAGTACCACGGCGTCGTAGTCCCGTCGCAGCAGGTCGAAGATGCTGGGCCTGAGCTCGGGGGTCAGCTTGAGGACGATGACCCTCTCGTCTAGCTCGTGGTAGAAGTCCGGTCGGCGTGTGGGCACGCCCGCTGCCGTCGCGTTCCCGTCCGTGGCCGCCGCACGCTCGCCCCTGCCCACTGCCAGGCAGCGCATCTAGATGTGTAGAGGCGACGGGCGCTCGGCCGCGCGCCGGAGAGCTCCGCGGCCTGGCTCAGGCCGAACCCCGGCGAGACTGCCTCGAGGGCGAGGGCGACCGTTTTCCTGTCGTGCATGCGAACCTCCCGAGTTGGGCCGTCCAGCGTCGGTCCAACATTTGGTCCGCACACCCCCGTCACCCCCTTGCCCGCATTTCTCACGGAATGCGGGCATTTTTGGCAAATGGCCTGTTGGCAGGGTGGAAAGACAGCATTCTGCGAGAAATGCGGTCTTTTCCGGCTAGACCGTCTGACCGTTGGCCCGCGCAGGCCCGGGCCCCGGACCAAGGCCTGCGCGGGGAGCGCCTGCCCCTTGTCGTTCTCGTCAAACACGTCGCCGCACTCAGGGCAGAACTTGGGCGGCTTGGGCTGGTCCTCTGGCACCCAGCCGCACTTGTCGCAGCGGTAGCTCGGCCCCTCCTCGGGCTTGTGCCGGCACGCTGTTCTCGCTTGGATCTTGCTCTGCGGCGGCGTTCCAACCACACATGTCGACCTCGGCGCGCGAGAGGGCCGAAGTGGGTGGTTGCGCGCGGCTCTCAGGTGAGAGGACCACCCACATCGCACCTGCGGTGGCAGTCAAGTCACCCACTTCGCATTCGCGACGGTAATCCAGCCACCCACTTCGCGCTTCTCGTGACAGGTCGCAGTGTCTACTCCCGGGAGTTGCGCTTGCGGTATGCCTCGAGACGTTGGGTGTATGACGCCCCTTGGACGCGGAAGGCGATCGTGAAGCCTGCGGTGATGGCCGTGAGCAGGACCAGGTAGAGGAACGTGAAGCTCGCCCATGCGCCGGCGTTCTCTGTCGGGAACCACCCGCCAAGGAAGGAGCACGCCGCCAGCACGAGGTAATAGCTGAGCCCGAAGCCCGCGACGCGCACGGGATAGCTGGGCTTGGTGAGCACGGAGTAGCCAAACCACAGCTGTTGCAGGATGCCGCCGGCCAAGCCTGCGGCGATGGCAGAGGCGCACCAGCTCAACCCTTGGTTCCAACGCCCCGCGATGGCTTCGGTCCCGCACGCCGCAAGCAGCATCAGCACGGACACCATGCTGCCCGCCGCCAGCCCCCTGAGAGCCATGTGCCAGATTCCCCGCTTGGACTCCTCGTCATAGATTCCGACATCTTTGTGATGGTGACGTGTCTTCTCGCCCATTGTTCCCCTGCCTTTCTTTGGACCCTTCGCTAGCTGCGACGCGGATTGCTTCCTAGGAGCCTCTTTATGTTCGGTACATAGGTGCGCGTCACCAGGACGTCCGTACCACCCTCCAGGCGAAGCAGGAGACGGCGGTTGAGCTCGGGCCTGATCGAGACGACCTTGTCGAAGTTGACCAGCACCTGCTTGGACGCGCGGATGACGGGGCTTCCCCGCAAGGCCTCCTCCAGCTCGTAAAGCCTGAGGGGGCTTTCGAGCTCGGAGCCGTCGGTGGTGCGAACGAGGACCAGGTTGGCTCGTACCTCGATGAGCAACAGCTCGTCGAGCGGAATCGGCCTGCGAACAATCGAACCCGGTTCGAACCCCACGACCATCTGTCCGAATGATTGGAGCCTGCCTACCAGCTGGGCGGCGTCCTGGTCTCCTGGTGCGCTCGTCACCAGAACGTCGATTTCGTCCTGCCCCTCTCGCTCGATGTGTCTGACGTTCATCGCCCCTCCGTGTCGTCCTAGCCTTGCCGCATCTCGAGCATATGGGATGGACGGCGAGGTGGATGGTTGGTGCAGCCAAGTTGCACGAAGCGGGTGGCGTGTTGCCCGTCCGGTGTCCAATGGCATGCGCTTGGCGCGCGAGAGGGTCGAAATGGGTGGTTGGAACGCGGGAAAAGGTGAGAGAACCACTCACTTCGGACCCGAGGCGGCAACTCAGCCACCCACATCGGCGTCGGCGCGCGAGAGGGTCGAAGTGGGTGGTTGCGGGAGCCTTCGGGGCGAGAGAACCACCCACTTCGGGCCTGCGGTGGCAACCCAGCCACCCACATCACTCCTCTCGCGGCTCGTGATAAGTGGCGGGTGAATCGAGCGCACCGCCTTCGGATTGCACGGGGCGCAGACTGCCTGTTTTGAATCCGATTTGGCAGCTTCGTGCAAGTTAACGGCCGAATTGAGGACGCCTTGTGGATTATTGAGGCCACTTTGGCTCGTCGGGTGGCCGCAACGCTGATCTTGCGCCCTTCTCACCCTCATGTACCTGCGGGTCTTGCAGCTGCACGAACTCTCCGGCAGCTGCCTGCCAGCCAAGAGTGGGTTTGGCGCGAGTTTCGAACGGTACCCTTCGCGACATGTTTACGTTCATTTCTCATAACAGCTCCCGGGCGTATTGGCTCACGAGGCGCCACGACGGGGGTGGTCTGCCCATCGCCTGTGACGTGAGCCTGGCAGACGCGACTGCGTCGGCGCGCGAGGTGAGACGGGCAATAGTGGCACTCAGGGGTCGCAACCCACTTCATGCCGCGCTCGGGCAAAAGCTCGACATTCTCGTGCCTTCGTCCAACGGGCGTCACCCCTGTGCGGACGTGCGCATGCACCTCTGCAAAAGAAGTCTGCCGGAGGGGTCGTTCGCGGCACTTTCTCCGGACGTCCTCGTCGCCTCGCCGGAGCTTTGCTTTCTACAGATGGCGGAGTCGCTTGACGTTCTAGGGGAAGTGGTCGAGCTTGGGTTCGAACTCTGTGGCACCTACGCCTTTGGGCCCGACGGCAGGACGCTCGCGGGAAGCCGGCCTCCCCTGACGAGCGTCGCTCGCATCGCCGGCTATCTTGACCGTTGCGCTGGGGTGCGGGGCGTCGCGAAGGCTCGCTCGGCGCTGCGCTGGGTGATGGACGGGTCGGCGTCGCCCATGGAGACGCTCCTTGCCATGGAGCTGGGAATGCCCAAGCGCCTGGGCGGGAGGGGCTTCCCACCGTTTGTCGTCAATCGACGCATCGAGCTGCCAGACGAGCACCTGCGCGGGCTGGCGCAGCGCTCACGCGTCTACGTCGACCTGCTCTTCGAGCATCAGGGGTTGTGCCTGGAGTTCGATAGCTTCGAGCACCACGGGGGCAGGGAGGAGTATGACAACACGCAGGCACGAGCCAACGCGCTGCGTTCCATGGGACTGCGTGTCAACTCGATAACCTACGGCCAGGTTGCCTCGCTCGCACGCTTCGACGATTTGGTGTGGGGCCTCGAGACGCAGTTGGGGCTTCGGCATAGGCCGTGCGGGGACTCGACGAGGGCTCGTCAGCGCGAATTGCACGCGCTTCTCGCCGACGTGCGCAGGAGGCACTTCTAGCGTCGTTTTGCAAGGCAACGGGACCCACATCGTCCCCGGTGCGCAAGACATTCGAAGTGGGTGGTTGGAACGCGGGAAAAGGCGAGAGAACCACCCACTTCGGGCTTGCGGCGGCATATCGCCCACCCACATCGGCGTCGGCGCGCGAGAGGGTCGAAGTGGGTGGTTGCATGCGGCTCTCAGGCGAGAGAAGCACCCACTTCGGGCCTGCGGTGGCAACTCAGCCACCCACTTCGATCACGTGACGGCACCACGGCCACCCACTTCGATCACGTGACGGCACCACGGCCACCCACTTCGCGCCTGCGGCGGCGGGATTCGTCGACGCAGGCGCGCAGCTACCAGAGCGCCCGCCTGGCAAGCTCGCAGAGCACCGCGCGCACGCGCTCGAGGTCCGCCAACGGTACGTACTCGTTGGGCTTGTGCGCCATCTCGAGCTCGCCCGGCCCGTAAGAGACGCAGTCGCGGTTCCCGCAGGTTCCCGCCACGACGGCGCCATCGGTGTAGCCGGTGAACACGTCGATGCCCGCCTTGGCCCCCGTGACCTCGGCGGAAGCCTCCTGCAGGAGCGCGAGCAGTCCGGACTGGGGGTTTGCCTCGATGGGAGGGCGGTCCCCGGTCACCTCGTAGCTGCCGACACAGCCTGGCACGGCCCTCTCGGCCGCACGAAGGGCGTCCGTCACGATGCCACTGGCAGAGTCGGTGCCCGCAGGAGGCACGAGCCGCATGTCAATCCACACATGGCAGTCGTCGGGTACCACGTAGGGCCGGTAGCCACCCTCTATCTGTCCGAAGGTCACGGTGGAAGCGCCGAGGTCGGGATGCCTCTCCAGTGCCGCCACGGCCGAGCGTATGCGCACGACCGCCTCGGCGGCAGCGGCGACGGCGTCCGCCCCGCGCCAGGGCGTGCTCGCGTGTGCGGTGACACCGCGCAGCTCGAGCTCGAACCAGCTGCGGCCCTTGTGTGCCATGCGCGCCTTGCCGCCCGTTGGCTCCGTGTCCAGCACCCAGTCGGTACCGCCCACCCATCCGGTGGCGATCGCGGCCTCGATGCCGCGCATGAAGTCCTCCTCATCAACCGTGCAGAGCAGCGTCATGCGGCGGCGGGGGAGGCGTCCCCTCAGCGCGACCTCGTCGAGGGCGCTCCCAAAGGCAAGCATCGCGCAGGCAAGGCCGCCCTTCATGTCACAGGAGCCGCGGCCATAGAGCCGCCCGTCAAGTACCCTCGCCCCCAGGGCGGGGGTCTCGTCGTCCCAGCCATCCCCCAGGACGACGGTGTCCTGGTGACAGCAGTAGACGAGCCCCGGCAGGCCTTCGGTCGTGGCCTCGTCGTCAGGCGAGAGCCCCGTCACCTCCGTGCCCGTGGCATCATGCTCACCCGCGGCGGGAATCACGGCCCTCAGGCAGGGCCGGCCGGGAAGCGCCTCGAGCTCTTCGAGGAAGACGTGGCCCAGTACCTCGCGCCCGCCCTTGCCGGCAAGCTCGCGCGCCCGTCCGATGCGACTTTCGAGCCAGCCGCGTACGAAGCCCTCGACTTCGCCCTCGAAGGCGCCAGGGTCGCTGCTGTCGATCCTCACGAGCGCCTGGGTGAGCCCGACCACGTCGTTCGTGCTGCGGTCCGTGCCCTTGTCCGCGCTGGCGTTGGCATCCGCATAAGCGCCAGCGCCGGCGACCTGCGCCAGCAAGTCTCCCTTGTCTTCTCCAACCATGACGTCCCGAGCCATGCGGCCCACCTCCCGGAAGGCGATCGCCTCGAGCCCGGGCTACCCCTGCGCCTGGGCCTTGGCCTCGTCCATGTAGCTGTACAGGGTGTACTTCGAGATGCCGAAGTAGTTGCAGACCTTCTGGCCCGACTTGGTGACCAGGAAGGCGCCGGAGTCGTTGAGGAAGCCGATTGCCTTGACCTTGTCCTCCTTGGTCATGAGGGTGACGGGCTTGCCCACGACCCGCACGCTCTGCTCGATGAGCTCGTCCAGGAGTTCGGTCACGCTCTGGGGGATGGGCTCGGGGTCTGCCGCACCCTGCGCGGCGACGGCGGTGAGCGACTCCAGCTCGTGACGTGCGGCAAGGAGCATGGTGATGTCGTAGTTGATGGCAAAGATGCCGTCCACCTCGCCGTCCTCGCCGCGCAGGAAGATGGTGGACGACTTCAGGATCTTGCCGTCCTCGGTCTTGGTGAGGTAGGCGAGCCGGTCCTCGACGGGGTTGCGGCGGTCGTGCAGTGCCTCGAGCACGACATGCGAGGGGCCGTCTCCCACCGCACGGCCCGACACATGGCCGTTCTCGATGGCGACGATGGTGCTCGAGGGGTTGTCGGCCGAGAGGTCGTGGATGACCACCTCGCAGCCCGGTCCGAACTGGGTCGCGATGCCATGTGCGAGGGAGCGGCAGAACTCGATGTCCTGTGCACGCATGGGAACCTCCCGTTGATGTCGCCCGCGAGCTGGGCGCCGACCCTGCGAGGTCGCAGGGATGCCTATCAAAGAGTTATGAGAGCCGACCTTTGGCGACCTGCGTCGCGAGCGGGTCTGGCAGCCGAATGGTATATCGAATCGCGCCGTGCTCAATAGATGAAGCTTACAAATTGTTAGGGATTTTCGGGGAGGGGTCCCAGCCGGGGCGAGGAGGTCCCTGCCTGCATGGGGCCACATCGCGTCGTGCGACGTCACTCTCGCATGTGCAAAACGTTATTTATTTAAAAATACAACGCGCCGATGGTGGTATATCGACCGCCTACGACATCACTGATTCTTACTTTTCTTTTTTCCACCTATCATTTTTTCAGATATAGACGTGGTAAGAGAGGACCACGCCTCACAAGTATCCGGCCGTAGCTGATCTGCGGCGCTCAGCAGGGGGAGGGGTCTCATGCTGCTCGTAGCAAATGGTAGGGTCATCACTCGTGACGAGGCGCATCCGTACTTCGAGGACGGCGCGGTCGTCGTCGACGGCACCAAGATCGTGGAGGTCGGCGACAGGTCCGCGCTCGAGGGCAAGTACCCCGACGCAGAGTTCCTCGACGCGCGTGGCGCGGTGATCATGCCGGGACTCATCAACGCCCACACCCACATCTATTCCGGCCTCGCCCGCGGCCTGGCCATCAAGGGCTGCAACCCAACCAACTTCCTCGAGAACCTCGAGCAGCAGTGGTGGAAGATCGATCGCAACCTCAACATGGAGGGCACCCGCGCCTCCGCGTACGCGACCATCCTGGACTGCATCCGCGACGGCGTGACCACCATCTTCGACCACCACGCCAGCTTCCTCGAGATTCCCGGGTCGCTTTTCGCGATCAAGGACGTTGCGGAGGAGACAGGCATGCGCGCCTGCCTCTGCTACGAGACCTCCGACCGCGACGGCGAGGAGAAGTGCGACCAGGCCATCGCCGAGAACGCCGAGTTCGCGCGCTGGGCCGCCGGGCAGGACTCCGACATGATCGCCGCCATGTTCGGCGGGCATGCCCTGTTCACGCTCTCGGACAAGACCCTCGACAAGATGGTCGAGGCCAACGACGGCCTCACCGGCTTCCACATCCACGTCTGCGAGGGAATGAACGACGTCTATGACAGCCTGGGCAACCACGGCTGCACCGCCGTGCACCGCCTCCTCGACCACGGCCTCCTGGGCGAGAAGACCATGCTGGGCCACTGCATCCACATCACGCCCGCCGACATGGACGTGATCGCCGAGACCAAGACCATGATCGTGAACAACCCCGGCTCCAACATGAACAACGCCGTGGGCTGCGCCCCCGTGCTCGAGTTCTTCAAGCGCGGCATCACCGTGGGTATGGGCACCGACGCCTACACCCATGACGTGCTGGAGAGCCTGAAGACCTTCATCATGATCCAGCGCCACAACAGCTGCATGCCCAACGTCGCCTGGGGCGAGGACATGGCCATGCTGTTCAAGAACAACCGCACCATCGCCGAGAAGTACTTCTCGGTCAAGCCCCAGGGCAAGCCCCTCGGCATCCTGGCCCCCGGCGCCGCGGCCGATATCGCGATCTTCGACTACAAGCCCTTCACGCCCTTCTCGGACGAGAACATCGACGGCCACATCCTCTTCGGCTTCGAGGGCAAGGCCTGCCGCACGACCATCATCAACGGTCGCGTCCTCTACAAGGACCGCGAGTTCGTCGACCTGGACGAGGAGGCCATCAACGCCCGCATCCTCGCCGCCTCCAAGCAGCTCTGGGGGGAGCTCAACGGCCGCGAGTACTAAGTCGCATGCACTTGCGTCGCCCGCGGACGCAATAAATGCGGGGGACATAATCCGCCTTTGGTTTTTAGGAGAGGACCAATATGAGCGACATCATGCGCCCCATTCCGTTCGACGCCCTCATGGGCTGGATCCTGGACGAGTACCACACGCAGGGCAGCATCTTCGGCATCACCCGCTTCGCCAAGGGTGACGGGAAGGGCACCCGCCGCATCTTCGGCGAGAGCATCGAGACGCCCGTCGGCCCTGCGGCTGGCCCCAACTCCCAGCTCGCCCAGAACATCGTCGCGAGCTACGTGACCGGTGCCCGTTTCTTCGAGCTCAAGACCGTCCAGGTCATGGACGGCGAGGAACTCTCGGCCTGCGTCAACAAGCCCTGCATCCTGGCAGGTGACGAGGGCTACAACTGCGAGTGGTCCACCGAGCTGACCGTCCCCCAGGCCTTCGACGAGTACGTCAAGGCGTGGGTCGCCTGCAAGCTGCTCTCCCGCGAGCTTGACCTGGGATCTGCCGACGGCTTCGTGTTCAACATGTCAGTGGGCTACGACCTCGAGGGCATCAAGAGCCCCAAGGTCGACAAGTACATCAACGACATGAAGGACGCCTCCGCCACGCCGGCCTTCACCGAGGCCATCGCCTGGGCGAAGGCGAACCTCGACCGCTTCGAGCACGTGGACGAGGCCTTCGTCGACTCCATCACCCCGCAGGTCTCGCGCTCCATCACCGAGTCCACGCTGCACGGCTGCCCTCCCGCAGAGATCGAGCGCATCGCCACCTACCTCATGTGCGAGAAGGGCCTCAACACCTTCGTAAAGTGCAACCCCACGCTCCTGGGCTACGAGTACGCCCGCACCACCCTGGACTCCCTGGGCTTCGACTACATCGCCTTCGACGACCACCACTTCCTGGAGGACCTCCAGTGGGAGGACGCCGTCCCCATGCTCGAGCGCCTCATCGCGCTGGGCAAGGAGAGGGGCCTGGAGTTCGGCGTCAAGCTGACCAACACCTTCCCCGTCGACGTGACCCGCAACGAGCTGCCTAGCGAGGAGATGTACATGTCGGGCCGCTCGCTGTACCCGCTCTCCCTCACCCTGGCCGCCCGGCTGTCCGAGCAGTTCGACGGCAAGCTGCGCATCTCGTACTCCGGCGGTGCCGACGCCAACAACGTGGCCGGGCTCGTCTCGGCCGGCATCTGGCCCGTCACCGTGGCGACCACCATCCTCAAGCCCGGTGGCTACCAGCGCTTCGGCCAGATCGTGCGCGTCCTCGAGTCCGTCGAGGCCAAGGCCTTCGACGGCGTTGACGCCAAGGCCGTCCGCGGCATGGTGGGCGAGGCCGTGAGGGGTGACGCCTACCGCAAGCCCATCAAGCCCCTGCCCGAGCGCCACGTCGCGGCGAAGCTTCCCCTCATGGACTGCTTCACGGCGCCCTGCCGCCACGACTGCCCCATCCACCAGGACATCCCCGGCTACCTCATGGCCGTGGACGAGGGCCGCTACGAGGACGCCCTCAACGTCATCCTCGAGCGCAACGCCCTGCCCTTCGTGACCGGCACCATCTGCCCGCACCACTGCGGCGACGGCTGCATGCGCAACTACTACGAGGAGCACGTCCACATCCGTGAGGCAAAGCTCAAGGCCGCCGAGGCGGCAAGCGAGAAGGTCCTGCCCACGCTCGCCCGCAGGGCCGAGGTCAAGGGCAAGAAGGTCGCCGTCATCGGCGGAGGCCCTGCCGGCCTCTCCGCCGCGTCCTTCCTCTCCCGCGCCGGCGTCGACGTGACCGTGATCGAGCGCACCCAGAAGCTGGGCGGCATCGTTCGTCATGCCATCCCCGAGTTCCGCATCTCGGGCGAGGCCATCGACCGCGACATCGAGCTCTGCAGCGCCTACGGCGCCAAATTCGAGTGCGGCGTCGAGGTCAAGTCGGTCGACGAGCTCCTGAAGCAGGGCTACACCGACGTCGTCATCGCCATCGGCGCCTGGGCGCCTGGTCGCGCCACCCTCAAGTCCGGCGCCGAGATGGACGCCATCGACTTCCTCGTGGCCGCCAAGGGTGACCCCGACTCCCTCGAGCTCGGCAGCGACGTCGTGGTCATCGGTGCCGGCAACACCGCCATGGACGTGGCACGTGCCGCCAAGCGCATCAAGGGCGTCGAGAACGTCCGCCTGGTCTACCGCCGCACCCGCCGCTACATGCCCGCCGACGAGGAGGAGCTCGCGCTCGCGCTCGAGGACGGGGTCGAGTTCATGGAGCTCCTCTCGCCCGACACGCTTGCCGACGGCGTCCTGACCTGCGAGGTCATGGAGCTTGGCGCTCCCGACGAGTCTGGCCGCCGCTCGCCCGTCTCCACCGGCAAGACCACGACCATTCCCGCCACCACCGTCATCGCCGCGGTGGGCGAGAACGTCGAGGGCACGCTCTTCGAGGCCTCCGGCATCGAGGTCGACCGCAAGGGACGCCCCGTGGTCGACGCCAGCTACAAGACCAACCTGCCCCACGTCTATGCCATCGGTGACGCCCGCCGCGGGCCTGCCACCGTGGTCGAGGGCATTGCGGACGCCGCCATGGTGACCGTCGCCATCTCGGGCGCGGACTTCAACGGCAAGGTCGAGTCCAACGTCAAGGCCGACTACGACGCCCCGCTCGCCAAGCGCGGCGACCTCTGTCTGGACGTCAAGGGCTGCGACAGGACCCGCTGCCTGGGCTGCGCCACCGTCTGCGAGACCTGCGTCGAGGTCTGCCCCAACCGCGCCAACGTCGCGATTCGCGTGCCCGGCATGCGCCAGCGCCAGATCGTGCACGTCGACGGCATGTGCAACGAGTGCGGCAACTGCGCCGTCTTCTGCCCCTACCAGGGTGGCCGTCCCTACAAGGACAAGCTCACCCTCTTCTGGAGCAAGGAGGACTTCGACAACAGCACCAACGAGGGCTTCCTTCCCATCGACGGCGGCATGCTCGTCAGGCTTGACGGAGGCACCAAGGTATACGATGTGAATGACAAGGACTGCGGACTGTCCGAGTCGGTGCGCGCCACCATCGCTGCCGTGCAAAGCGACTATGCCTACCTCATGATCGGCTAGCCTCGCGAGGCGCTGTGCCACAGCCTCAAACACAAACCGAGGGCCGGAGGTGGCGCGCTTCGGCGTGCCACCTCCCGGCGCTCATTCCGGGGGGATAGGCTCAATATGGCCAAGAGAAGGGACAAGGTAGCCGTCGTACATTGCTGGGGGGGAGCCAGCAGGTACTGCAACTACGGCTGCGTCGGCTGCGGCGCGTGCGTCGCCGCCTGCAAGGTCGACGCGATCGGCCTCAACGAGAACAACACCGCGCAGGTGAGGCGCGAGGCCTGCATAGGCTGCGGCCTCTGTGCGAGGGCCTGTCCGCAGGGGATCATCGAGATAGTCCCCCGCGAGGCGACAATCCTGCCGCTCTGCTCCAATCCGGACCCGGGCTCGGTCGCACGCAAGCTCTGCGACTCGAGCTGCATCGCCTGCGGCGCCTGCGAGCGAGCCTGCCCGGCGGATGCCATCCACGTGACGGACAACCTGGCGGTGACGGACGTCGAGCTCTGCATCGCCTGTGGCATGTGCGCGACCAAGTGCCCGCGCGGCGTCATCCGTGACGCCAACGGCATCCTGGCCAAGGGCTTCTAGAGGGGAGGGGACATGGGAAAGTACAGCTTCTCCGTCAACGGCGAAGAGATCTCGACGGACGAGAACGTATCGCTCCTGCGCTTCCTGCGCGACGAGCTCCACCTCACCTCCGTGAAGGACGGCTGCTCCGAGGGCGCCTGCGGCACCTGCACCGTCGTCATCGACGGGATTGCCACCAAGGGCTGTGTCATCACCACCAAGCTTGCCCAGGGCAAGCAGATCCTCACCGTGGAGGGCCTTGGCGAGGAGGAGAAGGAGGCCTTCGTCTATGCCTTCGGCGCCGTGGGGGCCGTGCAGTGCGGCTTCTGCATCCCCGGCATGGTGATGAGCGGGGCAGCCCTCCTGAGGGCCAACCCCAATCCCACCGAGGACGACGTCAAGGTCGCGATAAAGGGCAACGTCTGCCGCTGCACCGGCTACAAGAAGATCATCGAGGGCATCCTGCTCGCCGCCCAGATCCTCAGGGGAGAGAGGCAGATCGACCCCGAGCTCGAGAGAGGCGACGACTACGGCGTGGGCAAGCGCGCCTTCCGCGTGGACGTGCGCCGCAAGGTCCTGGGCTACGGCGTGTATCCCGACGACCTCAACGAGACCGACTACCCCGACATGGCCTACGCCTCGGCGGTGCGCTCGAAGTACCCGCGTGCCCGCGTGCTCTCCATAGACAGCTCCAAGGCCGAGGCCCTGCCTGGCGTCCTGGGCGTGCTCACCGCCAAGGACGTGCCCGTCAACCAGGTGGGCCACCTCATCCAGGACTGGGACGTGATGATCGCCGAGGGCGACGTCACCCGCTTCGTGGGAGATGCCATCTGCCTGGTGGTTGCCGAGGACGAGAAGACCCTGGCAAAGGCCAAGAGGCTCGTCAAGGTGACCTACGAGGAGCTCGAGCCCGTCCGCAACATCGAGGAGGCGAAGGCCGAGGGTGCCCCCATCATCCACGACAGCTTCCTTGCCTTCGGCAACGTCGTCGAGCTCCACGACAACGTCTGCCAGAGCCGCCACGTGACCCGCGGCAACGCCAAGGAGGCGCTCGCCAAGTCCGCCCACGTGGTGACCAAGACCTTCGAGACGCCCTTCACCGAGCATGCCTTCCTGGAGCCCGAGTGCGCCGTGGCCTTCCCCTACAAGGACGGCGTCAAGGTCCAGAGCACCGACCAGGGCGCCTACGACACGCGCAAGGAAGTCGCCCACATGTTTGGCTGGGACGAGACGCCCGAGCGCGTCGTCGTCCAGACCATGCTGGTCGGCGGCGGCTTCGGCGGCAAGGAGGACGTGAGCGCCCAGCACCTCGCCGCCCTCGCCGCCCTGCACTTCGGACGCACGGTGAAGTGCCGCTTCACGCGCAAGGAGTCCATCGACTTCCATCCCAAGCGCCACGCCATGCAGGGCACCTTCACCCTGGGCTGCGACGAGGAGGGCAACCTCACCGCTCTGGACTGCGAGATCAACTTCGACACCGGTGCCTACGCGAGCCTCTGCGGCCCCGTCCTCGAGCGCGCCTGCACCCATTCGGTCGGTCCCTACAAGTACCAGAACACCGACATACGTGGGTACGGCTACTACACCAACAACCCGCCCGCGGGCGCCTTCCGCGGCTTCGGCGTGTGCCAGAGCCAGTTCGCCCTCGAGTGCCTCATCGACGTGCTTGCCGACGAGGTGGGCATCTCTCCTTGGGAGATGCGCTACAAGAACGCGATCGAGCCCGGCGAGGTCCTGCCCAACGGCCAGATCGCCGACTGCTCCACCGCGCTCAAGGAGACCCTCCTGGCGGTGAAGGACGCCTATGACGCCAACGCCGACCACTGCGGCCTCGCCTGCGCCATGAAGAACGCGGGCGTGGGCGTGGGCCTGCCTGACGCCGGGCGCTGCAAGATCGTGGTCGAGGGCGGCAAGGCGATGGTCTATTCCGCGACCTCCGACATCGGCCAGGGCTGCAACACCGTCTTCCTCCAAGACGTGGCGGAGGCCAGTGGCCTTCCGCGCGCCCTCATCCGCAACGGCGAGTGCTCCACCGAGGCGGCGCCCGACTCCGGCACCACCTCCGGCTCGCGCCAGACCGTCATCACCGGCGAGTCCGTGCGCGGTGCCGCCTTCCTGCTCCGCGACGCGATGCTCGCGTACGAGGCGGGGGAGGGCGTGCCCCAGGAACCCGTTCGCGCCAGGGGTGACGGCGTCAAGGTCGAGTACGAGGGCGGCAGGAGCTACGACGTCCATGCCTGCGAGCTCAAGGCCGGCGGCGGACGCCACGCCAATGATCCCGCTTCCGCGCTAGCGGCGCTCGAGGGCTGCGAGTTCAGCTACGTCTACTTCGAGCCCACCGACAAGCTGGGGGCGGACAAGTCCAACCCCAAGAGCCACGTGTGCTACGGCTTCGCCACGCACCTGGTGATCCTGGACAAGAAGGGCAAGGTCTCCCAGATCTACGCCGCGCACGACTCAGGCAAGGTTGTCAACCCCATCGCCATCCAGGGCCAGATCGAGGGTGGCGTGCTCATGGGCATGGGCTATGCCCTCACCGAGGACTTCCCGCTCAAGGACTGCGTGCCCACCGCGCGCTACGGGACCCTTGGCCTCCTGCGTGCCAGCCAGATTCCCGACATCCACGCCATCTACGTGGAGAAGGACGAGCTCCTGCCCGTGGCCTACGGCGGCAAGGGCATCGGGGAGATCGCGACCATCCCCACCGCGCCTGCGGTGCAGAACGCGTATCGCCGCGTCAGCGGCAGGCTCCAGACCAAGCTGCCGCTCGTCGACACGCCCTACGAGAGGAGGCCGCGCGGGTAGGCCGATCCCTAGGATATTCAGGGGCCTCCTGCCGCCGTGCCGGGGGCTCCTGGGCAATGCAACACCCCGAAACGTGAGACCGGAAGAGCTGCGAAAGAGGTGGTCGTGACATGGGAGAGCTCTTGAGGATGGAGGGCGTCGACAAGCGCTTCGGCTCGTTCTACGCGAACCGCAACGTCACCCTCTCCATACAAGAGGGCGAGGTGCACACCCTGTTGGGCGAGAACGGAGCGGGCAAGTCGACGCTCATGAACTGCCTGATAGGCCTGTACACGCCGTCTGCGGGCAAGATCTACATGAGGGGCGAGGAGGTCCACATCGACTCCCCGCGCGATGCCGTCGCGCACGGCATCGGCATGGTGCACCAGCACTTCATGCTGGTGGAGGACATGAGCGGCCTCGAGAACATCATCCTGGGCGACAAGCGCCACAACACGCCCCTGCTCCAGAAGGCCGACGACCGCAAGACCATCGAGGGGCTCATGCAGCGCTACGGCCTGGAGGTCGACCTCGACCAGCGCGTGGGCGACATGTCCATCGGCATGCAGCAGCGCGTCGAGATCCTGAAGGTCCTCTTCCGCGGAGCCGACCTGCTCATCCTCGACGAGCCCACCGCCGTCCTCACCGACCTCGAGGTCCAGGGCCTCTTCGACATTATGAACTCCCTGACCGACGAGGGTAAGTCGATCATCTTCATCTCGCACAAGATGCGCGAGGTCATGCACATCTCCGACCGCGTTACGGTCCTGCGCCGCGGCGAGTGCATCGACACGGTCGAGGTCTCCAAGACCACCGAGCAGGAACTCGCCGACCTCATGATCGGCCAGAAGTTCACCGAGAGCACCTACCAGAAGGTGGACGCGACCGACCAGCCCATGCTCACGCTCACCAACGTGTCCTACCATCCCGAGGTCAAGCACGGCGGACTGAAGGACGTCACCCTCACCCTCCACAAGGGAGAGATCCTGGGCGTCGCGGGCATCGACGGCAACGGGCAGGGTGCCCTCGCCGAGGTCGTGACCGGCCTCATCGCCCCCGAGTCCGGCGAGGTCGTCGGCCCCGACGGCTCGAGCATCGCGCTCTTCTCGCCCCAGGCCTTCATCGACGCCGGCTTCGGCAACATCCCCGAGGACCGCAACAAGATGGGCCTCGTCGGCGACATGACGATCGCCGAGAACCTGGTCCTCAAGCAGACCAACACCGAGCGCTTCTCCGCAGGGCACGGCGCCTGGCTCAAGATGGATGCCATCCAGGAGTTCGCCGAGCAGCTGCGCGAGGAGAACGACATCCGCTGCACCTCCGTCAGCCAGACGGCCCGCAGCCTCTCGGGCGGCAACCAGCAGAAGGTCATCCTCGCGCGCGAGCTCGACAGCCACCCCAAGCTCCTCGTGGCCGTCTATCCCACGCGCGGCCTGGACATCGGCGCCACCGGCTTCGTCCACGACCAGATCGTGGCGCAGCGCGACGCCGGCTGCTCGGTGCTGCTCATCTCGGCTGACTTCGACGAGGTCCTGAAGCTCTCGGACCGCATCGTCGTCCTCTTCGAGGGCCAGATCATGGGAACGTACCCCGGCGCGAATCCCCCCATCAAGGAGATCTCGCTCGCCATGGCAGGAAAGTAGGAGGGAGGAACAATGGCAAAGAGCTCTAGCTCTGACAACAGCCGCGAGAAGCTGCTGACGACGCTCACCCCCGTCGTCTCGGTCCTCCTCGCGCTCATCGTGGGGGCCATCATCATCGCGTGCCTCGGCAAGAGCCCCGTTCAGGGTTACGCCGCCATGCTCCAGGGCTCCCTGGGCTCCCTCTCCAAGGTCGCCAAGACCCTGGAGCGCTCCTGCCCGCTGATCTTCACCGGCCTCTGCGCCGTGTTCGCCTACAAGTGCGGCGTCTTCAACCTCGGCGGAGAGGGCCAGTTCATCATGGGTGGCTGCGCCGCCGCCACCGTCGTCCTGGGCCTTGGCCTCGACGGCCCCGTCGGCATGCTCTGCGGCCTCACCGCCGGCATCGTCGTGGGCGGCCTCTGGGGCCTGCTTCCCGGCATCATGAAGATCACGCGCGGCCTCAACGAGATGATCACCACGATCATGCTCAACTACGTCGCCATGTACTTCATGGAGTACGTCTTCAAGAACCTCCTCTCGGATAACGGCCTTCCCAAGACCCTCGCCATGCCCAACGCCGCGCGCCTGCCCGGCATCGGCGGCATGCACGTGGGCGTCATCCTTGCCGTCCTCCTGGGCCTCTTCCTGTGGTACCTGATCTTCCGCACCTCCTTCGGCTTCAAGATCCGCGCCGTGGGCATGAACCCCATCGCCTCGCGCGTGAGCGGCTTCCCGGTGAACAGGCTCGTCCTTCTCGCCTTCGTCATCTCGGGCGCCATCGCCGGAATGGGCGGCGCCGTCGAGCTCCTGGGCAAGACCCCCTACCGCCTGGCGGCGGGCTTCGGTGCGGGCTTCGGCTTCGACGGCGTGGCCATCGCCCTCATCTCGCAGCTCAACCCCATAGCTGCCATGCTGGTCGCCATCCTCTTCGGCATCCTCAACACGGGCGGCACCATGATGCAGAGCGTCATCGGCGTCCCCACCGCCATCGTCGACATCATCCGCGGCCTGATAATCATCTTCGCCGTCGCCGGCATGGCCATCGTCAAGCTCCCCAAGATCATTGCGTTCTTCAGCTCCCGTGGACCCAAGCAGGGCGCGAACGAGCCTGAGGTCGCCACCGACAAGAAAGCGGAGGTGACGGCGTAATGGACTTCTTCATGACCTCACTGCCCACGATCCTCAACGCCACGACCCTGAGTGCCGTGCCCATCCTCCTGGCCGCCCTGGGCGAGCTCTTCTCCGAGCGCGCCGGCTTGGTCAACATCGGCCTCGAGGGCATCATGGCCGTGGGCGCCTTCGTCGCCTTCGCCGTGGGCAAGATGACGGGCAACCTCTGGCTCGGCGTCTGCGCCGCCATCGTCGCCGGCATCGCCATCAACATGATCTACGCCTTCTGCACCGTCACGCTCTGCGTCGACCAGGTGGTCGTGGGCATGGCCATCAACATCCTTGCGCCCGCCCTGGCGCTCTTCGGCTACAACATGTTCGTCGGATCCAACTCCGCCAACGCCACCGGCGTCATCATGGAGAGGATCCAGATCCCGGGGCTGAGCGCGATACCCTACATAGGTGGGCCGGTCTTCGGTCAGCAGCTCCTTGCCTATCTCGCCTTCATCCTGGTGCCCCTCGTGACCTACTTCTTCAAGAGCTTCCGTGGCGGCCTCTCGTTCCGCTCGGTGGGCGAGAACCCCCAGGCTGCAGAGACCCTGGGCATCAACGTCATCCGCATCAAGTTCGTGGCCTGCGTCGCCTGCGGCGCGCTGGCTGGCATGGGCGGGGCGTTCCTCTCGGTCTGCATGACCCCGATCTACATCGACGGCATCGTCATGGGCCGCGGCTTCATCGCGCTGGCGACGGTCATCTTTGGTCGTTGGAGCGCCGTGGGCATCATGGCCGCGAGCCTGCTCTTCGGCTTCTTCGACGGGCTCAACGTCGCCCTGCAGGCCCAGTTCAACGCCGCGCCCGTCATGTTCTTCAAGATGATCCCGTACATCTTCACGATCATCGCCCTGATCTTCTTCGGTTCCAGGCACGCCGGGCCCAAGGCGAACGGCCAGCCCTACTACCGCGAGTCGCGTTAGTCCGCTGCCGCCCGGGCAACGCCCGCTGGGCAGCGCGATTTACAAAAGCACCGTTCAGCGTGCAAGAATGGGATATAAACTCTGGGCCTTTTGGCCATCGAGTCGAAGGGAGTGGGCACAGCACAGAGACACGAGGTTGGAAGTTCTTCGCATGTGTCAGTGGCAGGAATGTCTTCTTAGAAAGGGAACTACCATGAGCGAGTCCAAGTTCAACTTCATGCTTAACAGGCGTCAGGCCATCGCGCTGGGCCTCGGATCCGCGGCCACGGTCGCCCTCGCCGGCTGCAGCGGCGGAAGCGGCAGCGACGACAAGGCAGCGGGCGGGGATTCCTCCGAGGGCAGTTACAAGGTCGCCATGATCATGTCCGGCACCATCACCGACGGCGGCTGGGACCAGGGCCACTACGAGTCCCTGAAGCGCGCCATCGAGTCCCACCCCAAGTGGGAGATGCTCGAGCCCAAGGAGAACACGCCCGACGCCGATGCCGCCACCGCCGCCCAGAGCTACGTCGACCAGGGCGTCGACCTCATCATCGGCAACGGAAACCAGTTCGCCTCCGACTGGGCCGAGGTCGTCGCCGACGCGGAGGGCAACGACAAGGTCCACTTCCTCATCACCAACACCAACCCCACCTCCGAGATGGCCGACTACAAGTCCCTCGCCAAGGTGGAGACGGTGCTGCCCAACTTCAAGCAGACCGGCGCCCTCGCGGGCGTCGTCGCCGGCCTCATGACCAAGACCAACAGCATCGGCTTCATCGGCGGCATGAAGCTCCCCTCCACCGAGGCCAAGTACGCCGCCTACCTGGCCGCCGCCCAGAAGATCAACCCCGAGATCAAGGGCCAGTACAACTTCGAGGCCGGCTTCACCGACGCCTCCCTGGGCACCAAGCTGACCGAGAACTGGATCAGCACCAACAACGTCGACGTCATGTGGGGCGACGCTTCCGCAGTCGACAACGGCTCGCGCCAGGCCCTCGAGTCTGCCGGTGCCGACACCCACTTCGACATCGCCCAGCCCATCGACATCGCCGGTGCCGACCAGCCCACCGTCGTGACCTCCACCGTCACCGACTGGAAGATCGACCAGGCCATGGACGAGATCGAGAAGGGCGAGTTCGGCGACGGCAAGGTCATCACCGCCGACATGTCCAACGGTGGCATCTCGCTGGGCAAGTTCTCGGACAAGGTCCCCGAGGACGTCCAGGCCAAGATCAAGGAGCTCGCCGAGCAGATCAAGAGCGACTCCTTCGTGACCGACGCAGAGGTCGAGGCCATCGCCTCCACCCTCTAGGCCAAGGCGCACAGGCGCCAAGACGCCCCAGAGCGGCGCCGGGATGTCCAGCGGGCACCCCGGCGCCGCACTTTTCAGGCGACGGGGATGCCCGTCGCGCGGACGGGAGGTCGCATGGCAAGGAAGGACTTCACCCACGAGGAGGACGTCGCACTGCTGAGGAGGTGCATCGAAGTCTCGCGCCGGTCGCGCGAGCACGGCAACACCCCCTTCGGGGCGATCCTGGTCTCCCCGGACGGGGCGGTGCTGCTCGAGCAGGAGAACATCGAGATCGACACGCACCGCTGCACCGGGCACGCCGAGACCCAGTTGGTCGACCGCGCCTCGCAGATGTTCGACAAGCCCTATCTCGCGGACTGCTCGCTCTACACCTCGGCAGAGCCCTGCGCCATGTGCTCCGGCGCCATCTACTGGGCGGGCGTGGGCAGGGTCGTCTACGCGATGACCGAGCGGTCGCTGCTGCGCCTCACGGGTGCGAACGAGCAGAATCCCACCTTCGACCTACCCTGCCGGCAGGTGTTTGCGGCGGGTCAGAAGGACATCGAGGTCGTCGGACCCTTCGAGGAGCTCGAACAGGAGGCCGCGGACGTCCACCGGGGTTACTGGGACTGAGGTCGGCGGTGGCTCTCGCCAGGCGTCGGACGAGAGACGAATGCAAGAACCGGTTGGTCTTTGAGGAGAAGGGAAGCTAGTCAATGAGTGGCATTCTTGGACTTCGCAAGGCAATGCCGAGCAGGCGCGAGGCCCTGGCCCTTGGGGCTGGGTCCGCGGCCCTCGCCGCAGGGCTGCTCGCGGGATGCGGCTCCGGCGGCAGCGCCGATCCCGGAACGGGCGAAGATGGCCAGCCCAAGCGCGTGGTGATGGTCATCAGCAGCCCAAAGAACGACGGCGGCTGGGGCTAGGGCCACTACGAGTCCCTGAAGCGCGCCATCGAGTCCCACCCCAAGTGGGAGATGCTCGAGCCCAAGGAAAGCGTGGCGGACGCCGATGCGGCGGATGCCGCGCAGAGCTACGTCGACCAGGACGTCGACCTCATCGTGGGCGCCGGCAACGAGTTCGCATCGGTCTGGGCCGAGGTCGTGGCGGAGGCGACGGAGTCGCACCCCAAGGTCCACTTCCTCATCACCAACACCGACCCAGCCGTCGACCTGGCCGACTACCAGACCCTCGACAACCTCGAGACGGTGCTCACCGACCTCAGCCAGTCGGGGGCGCTTGCCGGCGTGGTGGCAGGCCTCATGACCAAGACGAAGAGCATCGGCTTCATCGGCGGCGCCAAGCTGCCCATGACCCTCACCAAGTACGCGGCCTACCTCGCGGCTGCCCAGAAGGTCACCCCTGGCGTCGAGGGCCACTACAACTTCGAGGCCGGCTTCACCGACGCCTCCCTGGGCGCGCGCCTGACCGAGAACTGGATCGCTGCCAACGACGTCGACGTCATGTGGGGCGACGCCTCGGCGGTCGACAACGGCTCGCGCCAGGCCCTCGAGTCTGCCGGTGCCGACACCCACTTCGACATCGCCCAGCCCATCGACATCGCGGGGGAGGGGCAGGCGACGGTCGTCACCTCAACGGTCATCGACTGGAAGATCGACCAGGCCATGGACGAGATAGAGAAGGGCGAGTTCGGCTCCGGCAGGACCATCTCCGCAGACATGTCAAACGGGGGCATCTCGCTGGGCAAGTTCTCCGACAAGGTTCCCGCCGACGTCCAGGACAAGATCGGGGACTACGTCAAGCTCATCTCCGGGGGAAGCTTCCTCACCGAGGCCGAGATCGAGGCCGTGAGGTCCACGCTCTAGCCCTTCGGCCGTTCGCGATCCGCGCTGCCGAGGTGGTGGTACCTTGCGGGGTGCCACTGCCCCTTTCTAAGCTTCTCTCTTATCCATCTAAACAATTGCAAAGGACATGGTCACGCAAGCGATGCGTTATATATAAAAAAACATAACGAAAAAATAGGTAGGCAAACAAACTTTTTGCCATTTGCCGCGCCTTTCGTACCGTATGCGGCAGCCGAGAAAAAGCGTAAGGCGCAGGCACTGATAGCATGGAAGTTGCTAACGAGGTGGGGGAGGGCTAAACAATGGCTGGTTTCGAGCCAGCATTTCTCGCCTCGGAGGCAGGGGGAGCGGGCGCGCAGGGGATTGCGCCCACGACATCCCAGCGCGTACTTCGGCATTGCGGGTCGGGAGCGCGGCATCGCCGGGACCTGACTTTTGTAGCATAGGAAGTTACGCCCCTCGCACCATGGGGAGCGCGGAGAGAGGGACGCCGGGCAAAGAGGGAATGCCTGGTGGCGTGGGGTAACCAAGCGAAGGGGTGAGCCATGGAGAAGTTGAGGGAGGTCGGCAGGCCTCTGGTGCGCGTCGACGCGTACGACAAGGTCACCGGACGTGCCATGTACACGGACGACCTCTGCCCGAAGCCCTGCCTGGAGGCTCGAATCCTGCATTCGACCATCGGCAACGGCGTTGTCAAGTCCATCGACATCAGCGAGGCGCAGAAGGTCCCTGGCGTGGTGGGGGTCTTCACCTGCTTCGACGTGCCCGACCACCCGTACCCCGTGGCAGGGCACCCCTGGTACGCCGAGTCCAAGAAGGAGAAGCGCGACCTTCCCGACCGCAAGCTCCTCGACGCGCGCGTGCGCATCTACGGCGACAACATCGCCGCCGTCGTGGCCGAGGATACCGTGGCCTGCGACCGCGCCCTGGCCAAGATCAAGGTCGAGTACGAGGAGTACCCCGTCGTCTACGACCCCATCGAGTCGATGAAGGGCACCGAGCACCCCGTCCAGGAGGGCAAGCCCGACAACATCGTGGCGCACACCCTGGCCAAGACGGACGACGAGAAGCTCGCCAGGCTGGGCTACTCCTCCGTCGAGGACGCGGTCAACGACCCCAGGTACCACCACTACAAGATTCACATGGAGACGGGCGAGCAGTCCCAGGTCCACATCGAGACCTGCACCTCCTACTGCTACGAGGAGAACGGCAAGATCGTCTGCGTGTCCTCCACCCAGATCCCGCACATCTGCCGCCGCGTCATCGGCCAGGCCCTGGGCATCCCCTGGGGTGACGTCCGCGTCATCAAGCCCTATATCGGCGGTGGCTTCGGAACCAAGCAGGACATCCACTACGAGCCCCTGAACGCCTGGCTCTGCAGGCAGGTCGGCGGGCGTCCCGTCCGCCTCGAGCTCAGCCGCGAGGAGCTCTTCTACGCCACCAGCGGACGCCAGCCCAAGAGCTTCGACGTCGAGGCCGCCGTCGACGACGACATGAACCTCCGCGCCCGCTCCATCAAGGGTTGGTCCAACACCGGCGGCTACATCCATCACGGGCACGCCCTGGTCCTGAACTCGGTCAACACCTTCCGCTGGCTGTACCACAAGCAGGAGGACGCGGTTCGCTGCGAGGCCTGGACCATCCACACCAACGGACCGCACACCGGTGCCATGCGCGCGTACGGCGTGCCCGAGGGTAACTGGGCCGCCGAGTGCCTCATGAGCGACATCGCCCACGACATGGGCTGGGACGGCGTCGAGTTCCGCCTGAAGAACGCCATCTACGAGGGCTACTACGACGAGTTCAGCCCCGGCAACTACATCGCCGCCCACACCTGCGGCCTGCCCGAGTGCGCCGAGAAGGGCAAGGCGTACATCGAGTGGGACAAGAAGAAGGCCGAGTACGCCAACGAGACCGGTCCCATCCGCCACGGCGTGGGCGTCTCCTTCTTCGTGTACAAGACCGCCGTCGCCCCCTTCGCGCTCGAGACCGCGACGGCCGCGATCACGCTGAACCAGGACGGCAGCTTCCAGCTCCAGATGGGCGCCACCGAGATTGGCCAGGGTGCCGACACCGTCTTCTCGCAGATGGCGGCCGAGGCCCTCGGCGTCGACACCGAGGACGTCCACATCGTCTCGTTCCAGGACACCGACGTAACGCCCTATGACGCAGGCGCCTACGCCTCCCGCCAGACCTACGTCTCGGGCACCGCGGTCAAGCAGGCGGGCGAGAAGCTGCACAAGCAGATCATCGAGTACGCCCACTACCTCTTCCCGGGCGCCCAGGGCGAGTTCGACCTGCACGACCACGCCATCTGGGACTGCGTGGGCAACAAGGTCATCGACCTTGCGGAGCTCGCGCTCGAGGCCTACTACAACACCAACCACAACGACCAGCTCTACGCCCGCTCCACCGCCAACGTGCACACCAACACGATTGCCGTGGGCTGCAGCTTCGCCGACGTCACGGTCGACATGCCGCTGGGCAAGGTCACGGTCAACAAGATCATCAACGTCCAGGACTCCGGTCGCCTCATCAACCCCAAGCTCGTCGAGCAGCAGGTGCACGGCGGCATGGCCCAGTCCATCGGGTTCGCCCTCTACGAGGAGCTCCTCATAGACCCCAAGACCGCCCGCGTGCTCAACCCCACGCTGCTCGACTACAAGATTCCGACCACGATGGACGTGCCCGACCTCGAGGCGCAGTTCGTCGAGACCGACGACCCCACCGGCCCCTACGGCAACAAGGCAGTGGGAGAGACGCCCGTCATCTCGCCTGCGGCTGCGATCCGCGACGCCATCCTGGATGCAACCGGCGTCAAGTTCTACCAGGAGCCGATGACCCCTCAGCGCCTCTTCGAGGGATTCAAGAAGGAGGGTCTCATCTAATGTATGACATCGAATCGCTCCATTGCGCGACCAGCGTGGACGACGCCGTCCAGGCCCTCGCGAACGACCCCCAGGCCATCGTGGTCGCCGGTGGCACCGACGTCCTCGTGAAGGTGCGCGAGGGCAAGTTCTCGGGCGCCCACCTCGTCTCGATCCACGAGCTCCACGACGAGCTCGATGGCGTCACCCTCGCCGAGGACGGCACCGTGGAGATAGGGCCCATCACCTGGTTCCACCATGTGACCACGAGTCCCGTGATCCAGGCGACCGTCCCCACGCTGGGCGACGCCTGCGACACCCCCGGCGGCCCCCAGCTGCGCGTGTCCGGCACCATCGGTGGCAACGTCTGCAACGCCGCCACCTCCGCGGACTCCGCGTCGACCCTCTATGCCTACGGCGCCCTGCTCGACGTGAGGGGTCCCAAGGGCGAGCGCACCATCCCCATCGAGGAGTGGTATGCGGGTCCCGGCCGCTCCACCAAGGAGCGCGACGAGGTCCTCGTCAAGATCCGCATCCCCAAGGACCACTACGAGGGCTTCACCGGCCACTACTTCAAGTACGGCAAGCGCCGCGCGCTCGAGATCGCGACCATGGGCTGCTGCTGCCTGGTCAAGCTCTCGGCCGACAAGAGGACCGTCGACGACATCCGCCTCGCCTTCGGGGTGGCGGGGCCCACGCCCATGAGGGCGAGGGGAGCCGAGGACGGCGTGCGCGGGCTTCCCGTCGCCGAGGCCGTCGAGAAGATCGGCGAGCTGGCTCAGGCAGACACCAACCCCCGCGACAGCTGGCGCGCCTCCAAGGAGTTCAGGCTCCAGCTCATCAAGGAGATGGCGAAGCGCTCCCTCGCAGAGGCCGCGCGCAAGGGAGGGGCAGATATCTAATGGACATGAGAATCCTGAAGTGCAAGGTCAACGGCAAGGAAGTCCAGGTGGGCTATGACCCCCGCGAGTCTCTGCTCGACACCCTGCGCAACCGCCTGCACCTCACCAGCGTCAAGCGTGGCTGCGAGGTCGGCGAGTGTGGCGCCTGCACCGTCCTAATCGACGGTGTCGCCACCGACACCTGCCTCTACCTCACCGACTGGGCGCAGGGCAAGGAGATCCTGACCGTCGAGGGCCTCCAGGCGGCAGACGGCACGCTCCACCCCGTCCAGCAGGCCTTCGTGGACGAGTTCGCCGTCCAGTGCGGCTTCTGCATTCCCGGGCTCATCATGAGCACGGTCGAGATAGCAAACTCCGGCAAGACCTACACCAGGGACGAGCTGCGCAAGCAGCTCTCGGGCCACCTCTGCCGCTGCACGGGCTACCAGGACGTCATGAACGCGGTGGAGAAGGCCGTCGAGTTCTGCCACGAGCGCGTGGGGGCAGACGAGACGACCACCGCCTAGTCGACCAGCGCGGTGCGGCGGCCGCCCCGCCGCACCGCCAGTCAGGCACCATCCCTCGCAAAAACAGGTAGGGGACCAAGAGTCACGACGGCCCCCCATGTTTGGACCACGCCAGGGCGTGGTCTGGTTCCACTCATAGAAGTTATGGCTCCGCGCCACGTCAGGGCTGAGAGGAGGCGACTTTGGCCGCCCTCTAGGGACACTCTTGCAAACTCGCCAAGAAAGGATCGCTCGCTCATGAAGGACAAGATTCAGTCGTTCTTCCACCTGGAAGAGCACGGAACCAACATCCAGACGGAGATAATCGCAGGCATCACCACCTTCGTCACCATCGCCTACATCCTCGTCGTCAACCCCTCCATCCTGGGTGACGGCGGGATGGACCCCGGCGCGGTCTTCACCGCCACGGCAGTCACCGCCGCCTTCGGCACCTGCCTCATGGCCCTCTCCACCAACTATCCCTTCATCCTCGCCCCGGGAATGGGACTCAACGCCTTCATGATCTACACGGTCGTGCTGAGCATGGGCTACACCTGGGAGGTCGCGCTCGCGGCGTTCTTCGTCGAGGGCCTCATCTTCCTGGTCATCGCCCTCACCAACATCCGTGAGGTCGTCCTGGACGCCATCCCGTTGAGCCTCAAGTTCGCCATCACGGCGGGCATCGGCCTCTTCATCACCCTCATCGGTCTCAAGAACGCCGGCATCGTGGTGGACAGTCCCTCCACGCTCATCACCATCTTCCCCTTCCACAGCAGCATGCAGGACGGCAGCTTCGCCACCGGCGGCATCTCCGCGCTCCTGGGCCTCGTGGGCATCGTCATCACCGCGCTCCTCATGATCCACAACGTCAAGGGCAACATCCTTCTCGGCATCCTCATCACCTGGGCGCTCGGCCTCGTCTGCCAGCTGGCGGGCGTCTACGTCCCCGACCCCGCGGCCGGCTACGGCAGCCTGATCCCCGACTTCTCCCGCGGCCTCTCCGTCCCTTCCATGGCTCCCACCTTCATGAAGATGGACTTCTCGCAGGTCTTTAGCGTCGGCTTCGCCACCGTGGTCATCGCCTACCTCTTCACCAACATCTCCGAGACCTTCGGCGCCCTCGTGGGGTCCGCCTCCAAGGCCGGCGTACTCCAGGAAGACGGCAAGTTTCCGCGCTTCAAGAACGCCCTCGTCGCCCAGTCCGTGGGCGTCCTGACCGCAGCCGTCACCGGCACCTCCGCCACCACCTCCGTCGTCGAGTGCGCGGCCGGCATCGCCGCCGGCGGCAAGACCGGCCTCACCTCGCTGGTCACCGGCATCATGTTCCTGATTTCCCTGCTCCTCTCGCCCATCTTCCTGGCCATCCCCTCGTTCGCCACGGCTCCTGCCCTGGTCATCGTCGGCTTCCTCATGATCTCGTCGCTGCTCAACATCGACTTCTCCGACATGTCCGAGGCCATGCCTGCCTTCATCTGCCTCTTCACCATTCCCTTCACCTACAGCATCGTCGAGGGCATGGCCCTGGGCTTCATCTCGTACGTCGTTATCAACACGCTCGGCGGAAAGGAGCGCCAGAAGAAGGTCAGTGTGGCAATGTATGTAATAGCGCTCCTGTTCGTGGCCAAGTACTTCTTCGTGTAGGTCTGGTCGCAGCTGCGACCTCGCAACAGCCGGTCAAAGAGAAGGGATCGCACCATGCTCAACAAGTTCTGCAAGATGCCCCTCTGGGAGTGCAACCGCACCCTCATCAAGGTGGCACAGGGCCAGGAGCCCGCTGACCTCGTGATTCGTCACGCCAAGCTCGTCAGCGTCACCACGCACGAGATCCTCGAGGACACCGACATCGCCATCGCGGCGGGCCGTGTGGCCTACGTGGGCATCGCCCCGTACACCGCCGAGCACTGCATCGGCGAGAACACCAAGGTCATCGACGCCCAGGGACAGTACGTCGCCCCCGGCTTCATGGACGGCCACATCCACGTGGAGAGTTCCATGGTCGGCGTCGACGAGTACGCCCGCGCGGTCGTGCCCCACGGCACCACCGGCATCTACTGGGATCCCCACGAGCTCTGCAACGTCACCGGGCTCGAGGGCGTGGCCGAGGTAGCCAAGGTCGCCAAGAGCGTGCCCCTGAAGGCCATGATCACCACCCCGTCCTGCGTGCCCGCCGTCCCCGGCTTCGAGGACACCGGCGCCTCCGTCGACGCCGCCGGCGTCGAGGAGACCATGGGCTGGGACTCCGTCGTCGCCCTCGGCGAGATGATGAACTACCCGGGCATCCTCTCCTGCGCCGACAACGCCATCGAGGAGGTCAACGCCACCCTCAAGGCCGGCGCCACCGTCACGGGCCACTACAGCGTCTGCGAGACCGACCGCGGCCTCAACGCCTACATCGCGTCGGGCGTCTCGTCCTGCCACGAGTCCATCCGCGCCGAGGACGTGCTCGCCAAGCTGCGCCTGGGCATGTACGCCCAGATCCGCGAGGGATCTGCCTGGCAGAACCTGCACGACCTTGCCCCCGCCGTCGCCGGCGGCAAGGTCGACACGCGCCTCTGCAACCTGGTGTCCGACGACAACCACCCCAACACGCTCGTCTCCGACGGCCACCTCGACCGCATCCTGCGCATGGCCGTCCGCGAGGGCATCGACCCCATCACCGCGATCCAGATGGTGACGATCAACGCCGCCACCTATTTCCAGATGGGCACCGACATGGGCTCCGTCACCCCAGGCAAGTGCGCCGACATCGTCTTCCTCGAGGACCTGAAGGACTTCCGCGTCACCCGCACCATCATCGACGGCGAGATCGTGGCCGAGGACGGCAAGGCCCTCTTCGAGGTGGGCTCCTACCAGTACCCCGAGTTCATGACCGACACCATGCACGTCGCGGTCGACATCGACGAGTCCACCTTCCGGATCCCCGCAGTGGACTCCAAGGGCAACGCCCTCTCCGGTGATTCCGCGACCGTTCGCACCATGGTCGTCGCCCCTGGCTCCACCATCACCGAGGGCATCCTCGTCCAGGCTCCGATCAAGGACGGCCAGCTCGTCGCCGACTCCGAGAACGACCTGCTCAAGGCCTTCGTATTCGAGCGCCACAACAACACCGGCAGCTTCGCCTACGGCTTCGTCAAGGGCTTCGGCATCCACGGCGCCCTGGCGCAGACCGTCGCCCATGACGCCCACAACCTGCTGGTCGTCGGCGACAACGACGCCGACATGGCCCTGGCGGCCAAGACCCTGGTCGAGTGCGGCGGTGGCGAGTGCGCGGTCGAGGACGGCAAGATCCTGGGCCAGGTCGCGCTTCCCATCTGCGGTCTCATGAGCCCCCGTCACGTCGAGGACGTGGCGGCGGACGTCGAGAAGGTCGAGGAGGCCTGGAAGAGCATGGGCTGCACCATGCCCTCGCCCTTCATGACCATGGGCCTGCTCTCGCTCGCGTGCATCCCCAGCCTGCGTCTCACCAACCGCGGCCTGGTGAACACCGACACCTTCCAGTTCGAGTCCCTCGTGGTCGAGGACTAGTCCCCCCTAAGGACATGCCGCAAGGCTAGGCCACGCAAGCACCAAGAGGCCCGTGTCAGCTCCCCTGGCGCGGGCCTCCCTCGTCTTGGCCGCAAATGGGAGGGGCGCCGCACGGAACCGAAGCCGTGCGGCGCCCCTCTCTCCTTGGACGTCCGGAGCCAGTCCTGGTGGGTCTACCAGCTGACGATGATCGTGCTGTCGTCGCGGTGGGCGTTTCCTCCCTCGGCGTCGTCTGATGCCTCGGTGCCGGTCTTCACGTCGTAGCCCAGCCGGCGCAGCGTGCGGATGAAGTGCACCAGCTGCGCGTTGTACTCGTTCAGAAGGCGCGCCTGCTGGATGGGGCTGATGAGCGTCTGCTCCCGCCCGTAGATGATGTCGCTCATTGCGTCCGCGACGATCATGTTGCTGTTCGCCAGAAGGTCGTTGTAGAACGAGTTGCCGCTGCCCCTGCCGTCTCCCTCGCCCGGTGCGAACTTCACCGTCAGGGACCTGCGGCCGTAGGTCGCGTACATACGTATGCGCGTGTCGGTCTGGCCGATGGCATTCTTCATGGCCCACTTGAGCGCGTTGCCCGACAGCGTGTCCGCCTCGGCGCGCTCGCGTCCCGGCTGCGCCTCGCCGGCGATCCTTCTGGCCTCGTCTGCCTCGAGCATGTCGCACCTCTCTTCCTCGCCCCCAAGGGGCGCTTGGCTCGGTCAAATAAAGATACCCGATGGGGGCTCCCGTTCCCTTGCTCGCGAGGCGTGCGTCTCGCGTGGGCGTGGGAGGCTCGGATCGGCTCAGGCAACTCTCATCCAACCTATGCTACGATTCATGAGTTAACAGTAACTAACTTTTAGGGAGCGTTCGAATGTCAGGTGAGAAGGAAGACGAGAAGGGGAAGGCCACCGAGCCCAATCGTGGGTGGGGGGTCCGCGAGGTCGTGACCGCGGCCCTGCTGAGCGCGCTCACGGTGGTCATCATGTTCGTGGGGTCGATGCTCACCATGTTCTCCTACGACTTCGCGATGGTCGCCTCGGGCGGGGCGGCCGTGTTCCTCGCGGCGCCCGTGTACATGCTCATGGTGCGTCGCGTCAACCGCCTCGGCGTGACCACCGTCTTCACCACCGTCGCGGCGCTGCTCTTCTGCACCATGGGCAACATGCTCTTCATGCTGCCCTTCTACGTGCTGGGCGGGCTGCTCCTCGACCTCGTCTGCCTGCGGACGCAGCGGCAGCGCCAGAACCCCTGGTGGGCCACCGCGTCATGGACCGCGTTCAGCGGCCTGTACCTGCTCTCCACGCTGATCCCCTACCTGGGCAACATGGACGCGTACGTGTCGCAGACCATGCTGGAGCGCGGCCTGGACCAGTCCTACGCCGACGCCTTCTTCAAGTACTACGGCAACCCCGTGTGGGTCGTCGCCATCATGATCGCCACCATGGTCGTGGGCTTCCTGGGCTGCCTCGTCGGGAGGACGCTCATGAAGAGGCACTTCGAGCGTGCCGGTGCCCTGTAGGGTGGGCGAGGGGGACGCCAGGGGAGCGGGGCTCACGGTCGCCACGAAGGCGACCGTGCTTCTCCTGGCCATGCTGGCTTGTTCGACGAACCTGGGACCGTATCCCATGCTCGCGCTCAGCCTGTCGTCGATCGCCTACCTGCTGGCTGCCAGGGAGCGGCGCATCGCCCTGGGCATGCTGGCCTTCCTCGCGGTGCTCGGGCCGGTGTACGTCGCGTACACCTACTGGGGCGTCGCTCCCATCGTCATTTCTCCCATACACGTCTTCCAGATGTGGCACCTCTTCCCCGTGACGGCGGCCGCCTGCGTGCTCTTCATGACGCCTCCGGGCATGATCAGCGCCGCGCTCGCGCGGGCGCGCTGCCCCAGGAAGGTCATCCTGGGGGCCCTGGTGTTCCTGCGCTTCTTTCCGACCTTTGCCGTCAGCTGGCGCCTCCTGAGGGACGCCCTGAGGAAGCGTGGCCTCACGGCATGGCGCCAGATGCTGTCGAACCCACTGGACAGCTACGAGTACGTGATGGTCCCTGCCCTGATGTCGCTCGTGGACAGCGCGGACCAGCTCTCGTCCTCCGCCGTGACTCGCGCGGCGGAGGCTCCCATGGCGCGCAGCAGCTACTACCAGCGTCCGGCGGGGGCGCTTGACCTCGCCTGCGTGACCCTCGCCTTCGCTGCCTGCGCGGGGGCCGTCATGGCAAACGGGATGATGGCATGAGCGGGCCGAGGCAGGAGGTCCTCTCCCTGAGGGGCGTCTCGTTCGCGTACAGGGGGGCGTCCAGGACCGTCGACGGAGTGAGCCTGGACGTCGCCGCCGGCGAGTGCGTGGTGCTCTGCGGTCCATCGGGCGGCGGCAAGACCACCATCATCCGACTCGTGAACGGCCTGGCCGGAGGGTACTATCCCGGCAGCGGTACGGGCGAGGTCACGCTGTCGGGGCATCCCGCCGACGGGCTTGCCCTCTGGGAGCGCGCGGAGCTCGTGGGCAGCGTGTTCCAGGACCCCTCGACCCAGTTCTTCTCGAGCCAGCTTGCGGGGGAGATAGCCTTCACCTGCGAAAACCTGGGCTACGACCACGACCGCGTGGTCGAGCTCACGGACGGGGCGATCGACGAGCTGTCGCTGGGCCCCCTGAGGGGGATACCCAACGACAGCCTTTCCAGCGGGCAGAAGCAGAAGGTGGCAATAGCCTCCGCCTTGGGCCCGCACCCGGCGCTCATGGCCATGGACGAGCCCTCGTCCAACCTGGACGTGGCAGCGGCCGACTCCCTGGGGCGCACCCTGCGGCAGCTAAAGGAGCGGGGCATGGCGATCCTGATCGCCGAGCACCGCCTTGCCTACCTCATGGGCGTCGCGGACCGCTTCCTGCTGGTGCGCGGGGGAAAGGTCGAGCGGGAGGTCACGAGGGAGGAGATGTTGGCCCTCCCCGGCGAGACGCGCCTCTCCTGGGGGCTCAGGGACGTCCGGAAGACCATGAGGCCACAGCTTCCGGCTCCAAGTGCGAGTCCGGGACGAGGTGCCGTCCTCGAGCTGCGCGACCTGGGCGTCTCCTTCGGCGACAGGCGGGTCTTCCACGGTGTCTCGCTCGTTGCGTCCGCCGGGCAGATCCTGGCCGTGACGGGCGCGAACGGTGCCGGGAAGACCAGCCTCGCCCGCGTCCTGGCCGGGCTCGCGAGGCCGAGCCACGGGTCGGTGCTGGTGGGCGGGCGTCCCCGTGGGCGACGCGAGCTGCGTCGGCTGGTGTGGTACAGCCCCAACGACGTCAAGGCCGAGTTCTTCACGCCGAGCGTCCAGGAGGAGGTCATGCTCCTGGTCGCGCATGACGGGCCGCACAGGGAGCGCGCTCGGTGCCTCTTGCGCGAGCTGGGCCTCTGGGAGCTGCGCGAGCGGCATCCGATGACGCTCTCGGGCGGGCAGAGGCAGCGACTCTCCATAGCCTGCGGACTCATGAGCGAGAGGCCCGTGCTCGTGCTGGACGAGCCGACGAGCGGGCTCGACGCCATCAGCATGCGGGAGGTCTCCCGCGCGCTCCAGCTCGCCTGCGACGAGGGGCTCTGCGTCGTGGTGGTCACGCACGACAACGAGTTCATGCAGAGCTGCTGCACCCATGCCTACCAGCTACGACCGACGGAAGGAGCCACCATGCGCGAGCGAGGGACGAAGGGCATGGAGACCAGGGGGCGCGGCGAGCCGGCCCCCGGGAAGGAGAGGGCGGGGAGGAGGCAGAAGAACGCGCGCCTGTGGGCGCTCTACCTGCGGCTGACTAGGCCCGTCCATCGCACCATCGTCATCGGGATGGTCATGTCGGCGCTCTCGGTCGTGGCGGGGGTCGTCCCGTACCTCGTCGCGATCGCCATCGCCCAGGCGGCGCTGCGGGGCAGGCTTCCCGACCCCTCCACGCTCGCCCTCATGGTCGCCGCCGCCATCGTCTGCGCCACGCTGGACCGCATCCTCTTTGGTGGCGGGACGGGCGTATGCCACAGGGCGGATGCGGGGTTTCGCGTGAACGCGCGTCACCTCCTGCTCGACCACTTCTCCCGGCTGCCCCTCGGCTGGTTCGGCGAGCGCAGTTCCAGCGAGGTCAAGCAGGCGGTCTCCGACGACGTGCTGGGCCTGCACCAGACCATCGGCCATGCCCCGACGGAGGTCGTCCGGGCGCTGCTCTCGCCCCTGGTGCCGCTCGTGGTCCTCTTTGCCGCAGACTGGCGGATGGCCCTCGCTCTTCTGGCGTACGTCGCCGTCTTCGTCGTGGTGTCAATGGCCTTCATGATGCGCGACTTCGAGGCGCTTGCCGTGCAGTACAACGAGGCGAACGTGGAGCTCTCCTCGGCCGTGGTCGAGATCGCCGAGGGGATCGAGGTCGTGAAGACCTTCGGAAGCGCAAGGCGGGTGGGCTCGCGCTATCGCGACGCCGTGGAGCGCCTGTGCGACGTCACCTTCGAGTGGACGAAGCTCACGGCGGGGCCCTTCAGCCTGTTGGGGGGCTTCATCTCGCCGGGCATGATGCTCGCCTTCCTGGGCCTCGCGAGCAGCCTGTTCGTGAGCTGGGGCTGGCTCGACTTCGCGGGTTGCGTGCCCTTCCTGGTGCTTGGCCCGTCCATTCCGGTCGCCATGCTGACCGTGACGTCGAGCATGAGCTTCCTGCGGACGGCAGAGCAGCACCTCGAGCACCTGGACGCGGTCTTCTCGGTGGAGCGGCTTGCCGAGGCCGCCGAGCCCCGCGAGCTTCCCTCGGACCCGATGGGCCTGCGCTTCGACGAGGTCTGCTTCAGGTACGCGCCCGACGCTCCCCTCGCGCTCGACCGCGTGAGCGCGCGCATCGAGCCTGGCAGCGTCTGCGCGCTGGTGGGGGACTCCGGCAGCGGCAAGACCACCTTCGCCCGTCTCGTCCCGCGCTTCTGGGATCCCACGTCGGGCGACGTGAGCCTGGGTGGCGTCGACCTGCGCGAGCTCTCCTCCCAGACGCTCCTCTCCAAGGTGGCGATCGTCTTCCAGGAGAGCATGCTGCTCTCGGTCAGCCTGTGCGACAACATCCGGCTCGCCCGACCAGACGCGACTGACGAGGAGGTCGTGGAGGCGGCGAAGGCTGCGCGGATCCACGAGAGGATCATGGAGTTCCCCCAGGGGTACGACTCGGTCTTCGGCTCTGCGGACTGCGAGCTCTCGGGCGGCGAGGCGCAGCGCGTGGCCATCGCCCGCGCCATCCTGCAGGACGCCCCGGTGCTGGTGTTGGACGAGGCGACGGCGNCCTCGACATGACGCAGAGGCCCATCACCGTCTACACCCTGCTCGTTTACCTGGTCTTCGGCCTCACCCTCCTCTGCGCAACGGCCCTGCTGGCCCTGGGGCAGCTGGGTGCCGTCGAATACCTCTTCGTCGTCGTGCTCGCCCTGCGCTCCGTGGACGCCCTCCTGAAGGCGGGAAGCCAGAGCATGTCCATGAGCGTCTGCCAGAACGCCATCGACACCTCCGAGAGGATCCTCGCGGCGGAGCCCCTGCCCGAGACGGACGCCCCGCAGCACCCCAAGGGGGCTGGCATAGAGTTCGACCACGTGAGCTTCTCGTACGACAAGGCCCGTCCCGTCATAGACGACGTGTCGCTGGTCTGTCCCGAGGGACGCCTGACTGCGCTCGTGGGGCCCTCGGGATCGGGCAAGACCACCCTCACGCGCCTCATCGCGCGCTTCTGGGACGTGGACGGGGGCGCCGTGCGGATCGGCGGCGTGGACGTGCGCGACATGGCGGTGGAGGAGCTCCTGGGGATGGTCTCCCTCGTCTTCCAGGACGTGTACCTCTTCGACGGGACCATCGAGGAGAACGTGCGCTTCGGGCAGCCCGACGCCACGGACGAGCAGGTGCGCCATGCCGTGCGCGTCGCCCGCCCCGATCAGGTCGCCGAGCGCCTCGAGGACGGCTGGGAGACGCGCGTGGGCGAGGGGGGCGGAAGGCTCTCCGGCGGCGAGCGACAGCGCGTCTCCATAGCCAGGGCCCTCCTGAAGGATGCGCCCATAGTCCTCTTCGACGAGGCGACGGCGGCACTCGACGCCGAGAACGAGGCGGCCATCGTCGAGGCGATGCACGAGCTCGCGCGCGACAGGACGGTCATCGCGATCGCCCACCGGCTCTCGACCATAGCCGGGGCGGACCAGATAGCCATGCTGGAGGACGGCCGCGTCACCCAGCTGGGGACGCATGGGGAGCTCCTCTCCCAGGAAGGTCGCTACCGCAGCTTCTGGGAAGACCGCCGACGCGCCCAGGGCTGGCGCGTGAGGTAGGAGGCGGGGTCACCCTGCCGCCCCATGGAAGGGAGACGGGAACACGAGGGGCCCGCCAGGCATGCGAGGCATGTCCGGCGGGCCCGTCCCATGCGCTGCTCTTGGGAAGCGTTATATGACAAAGAGAACAACGACGTTCAAAGCCCCAGAGGGGCCGTTCGTCGAACGGCCTGCCGCCTGCGACGTACTCCTTGCGAAGCCCCTTGCCAAGCGCGGAAAAGAGCCTATATTTATTGGTACCAAACAAAAAGTTTGGTAAGCGCACAGTATGTAAGTATCGGGGTCACGGAAGTCCAGGAGGGGACGCAGCATGGAGCCAAAGATCAAGTGGGTTGCCAACGGGATGCCCAAGAGCGAGGACGTGAACCTGCCGGTCATGTCGCTCGACAACGTCGCCAAGGCCCGCGCCTTCCACGGGAGCTTCCCCCAGTACTCGGTGACCCCCCTTGCCAACCTCGCGGGCATGGCCGAGCGCCTTGGCCTGGGTGGCCTCTTCGTCAAGGACGAGAGCTACCGCTTCGGCCTCAACGCGTTCAAGGTCCTGGGCGGCTCCTTCGCGATGGCCCGCTACATCGCCGACGAGACCGGTCGCGACGTGTCCGAGATGACCTTCGACTACCTCACCTCCGATCAGCTCCAGAAGGACTTCGGCCAGGCCACCTTCTTCACCGCCACCGACGGCAACCACGGCCGCGGCGTCGCCTGGGCCGCCAACAAGCTGGGCCAGAGGTCCGTCGTGCACATGCCCAAGGGCTCGACCAAGACGCGCTTCGACAACATCGCCAAGGAGGGCGCCAAGGTTACCATCGAGGAGCTCAACTACGACGACTGCGTGCGCCTGGCGGCCAAGGAGGCGGCCGAGACCGAGCACGGCGTCATCGTGCAGGACACCGCCTGGGAGGGCTACGAGAAGATCCCGTCCTGGATCATGCAGGGCTATGGCACCATGGCCGCCGAGGCTGCCGAGCAGCTCCGCCAGCTCGAGGTCAACCGTCCCACCCACGTATTCGTCCAGGCCGGCGTCGGCTCCCTTGCCAGCGCCATGGTGGGCTACTTCGCCAACCTCTTCCCCAGCTGCCCGCCCAAGTTCGTGATCATGGAGGCAGGTGCGGCCGACTGTCTGTACCAGGGCGCCCTCGCCGGCGACGGCGACCCCCGCATCGTGGGCGGCGACCTCCAGACCATCATGGCAGGCCTCGCCTGCGGCGAGCCCAACACCATCGGCTGGGACATCCTGCGCAACCACGCGGACGCCTTCCTCTCCTGCCCCGACTGGGTTGCGGCGAAGGGCATGCGCATGCTGGCCGCCCCCACGAAGGGAGACCCCTCCGTCACCTCCGGCGAGTCCGGGGCCGTGGGCATGGGCGTCATCTCGACCATCATGAGCGACCCCGACTACGCCGAGCTGCGCGACGTCCTGGAGCTCGGGCGCGACTCCAAGGTCCTACTCTTCTCGACCGAGGGCGACACCGACCCTGTCCGCTACCGCGAGGTCGTCTGGGGCGGCGCGTACGCCACCGAGTAGGGTTCCGAGGGTCCTCTCCTCCCTGCGGGCCAGGGGAGGGGGCCAAGAAGAGGCGGCTCGCGACGGATATCGGCACTGAAGGCTTTGACTTGGGAGGTAAGGAATGAAGGAGCTCGACTACGACAAGATCAAGGAAGTCGCGGAGTCCCATAGGGAGGACATGACCCGCTTCCTGCGCGCGATGATCTCTCATCCCAGCGAGAGCTGCGAGGAGAAGGAGGTCGTGGCCTGCATCAAGGAGGAGATGGAGCGCCTGGGCTTCGACGAGGTCAGGGTCGACGGCCTTGGCAACGTCATGGGCTTCATGGGCGAGGGCGACAAGATCCTCTGCATGGACGGCCACATCGACACCGTGGGCATCGGCAACCGCGACAACTGGGAGGCCGACCCCTACGAGGGCTACGAGACTGAGGACCTCATCTACGGCCGCGGTGGTTCCGACCAGGAGGGTGGCGTCTGCTCCGCCGTCTATGCCGCCAAGATGATGAAGGACATGGACCTCATCCCCGAGGGCTACAAGATCATGGTCGTCGGCACCGTCCAGGAAGAGGACTGCGACGGCATGTGCTGGCAGTACATCTACAACAAGGACGGCATCAAGCCCGAGTTCGTCATCTCCACCGAGCCCACCGACGGCGGCATCTACCGCGGGCACCGCGGCCGCATGGAGATCAGGGTCGACGTCCACGGCGTCTCCTGCCACGGCTCCGCCCCCGACCGCGGCGACAACGCCATCTACAAGATGGCCGACATCATCGCCGACGTCCGCTCCCTCAACAACAACGGCGCCGACGAGTCCACCGCCATCAAGGGCCTCGTCAAGATGCTCGACCCCAAGTACAACCCCGACCACTTCGAGGACGCCCGCTTCCTGGGCCGCGGCACCTGCACCGTGTCGCAGATCTTCTTCACCAGCCCCAGCCGCTGCGCTGTCGCCGACTCCTGCGCCATCTCCATCGACCGTCGCATGACCGCGGGCGAGACCTGGGAGTCCTGCCTCAACGAGGTCCGCAACCTGCCCGCCGTCAAGAAGTACGGCGACGACGTCAAGGTCTCCATGTACATGTACGACCGTCCCTCCTGGACCGGCGAGGTCTACGAGACCGAGTGCTACTTCCCGACCTGGATCAACAAGGAGTCCGCTCCCCACGTCAAGGCCCTCGTCGACGCCCACAAGGCCCTCTTCGGCGACGAGCGCATCGGCTGCGAGCCCTCGATGGACAAGCGTCACCGTCCCCTGGTCGACAAGTGGACCTTCTCGACCAACTGCGTCTCCATCCAGGGGCGCTACGGCATCCCCTGCGTCGGCTTCGGCCCCGGCGCCGAGTCCCAGGCCCACGCCCCCAACGAGATCACCTACAAGCAGGACCTCGTGACCTGCGCCGCCCTCTACACCGCCGCGCTGAACCTCTACGACGGCTCCGCCGCCACCGGTGACGTGACTGAGTTCCGCGCCGGCCTCACCAACAACGACATCAAGTAGCACACGCGCAAGCCGGCGTCCGCCATTCCCCGAGAGAGGTGGCGGACGCCTTGCACGCAGCAAGGAAACGCCTGACAAGGAAGGGGCACCGATGGACAGCAAGTTCAACGCCTACCTGGAGGAGCTCGGCAAGCTCGACTACTCCAAGATGTACAACAACGACTTCCTGCACACCTGGGACAAGACCACCGACGAGCTGAAGGCCATGTACATCGTGGCAGACGCCCTGCGCAACCTCCGCGAGCGCAACATCTCGACCCGCATCTTCGAGTCCGGTCTGGCCGTCTCGAACTTCCGCGACAACTCCACCCGCACCCGCTTCTCCTTCGCCTCCGGCACCAACCTGCTCGGACTCCAGCAGCAGGACCTGGACGAGAGCAAGTCGCAGGTGGCGCACGGCGAGACGGTGCGCGAGACCGCCACGATGATCAGCTTCATGGCCGATGTCATCGGCATCCGCGACGACAAGTTCATCGGCGAGGGCGACGCCTACATGAAGGAGGTCTCCGAGTCCGTCGAGCAGTCCTGGCGTGACGGCATCCTGGACCACCGTCCGACCCTGGTCTCGCTGCAGTCCGACTCCGACCACCCCACGCAGTCCTCCGCCGACATGCTGTACCTCATCAACGAGTTCGGCGGCCTCGACAAGCTCCGTGGCAAGAAGGTCGCCGTCACCTGGGCCTACTCGCCCTCCTACGGCAAGCCCCTCAGCTGCCCCCAGTCCCTCATCATGCTGCTGACCCGCTTCGGCATGGACGTCACCCTGGCCCACCCCGAGGGCTACGACCTCATGCCCGACCTGGTCGAGCAGGCCGGCAAGTACGCCGAGGAGAGCGGCTGCAGCTTCAGGAAGACCAACAGCATGGCCGAGGCCTTCGAGGGCGCTGACATCGTCATCCCCAAGAGCTGGGCTCCCTACGCCGCCATGGAGGAGCGCACCAAGCTCTACGCCGCAGGCGACTCCGCGGGCATCGACAAGCTCGAGCAGGAGCTCCTCGCCCAGAACGCCACCCACATGGGCTGGTGCTGCACGCCCGAGCTCATGGAGAAGACGGCCAACGGCAAGGACACCATCTACATGCACCCGCTGCCGGCCGACATCAACGGCGTGTCCTGCGAGCACGGCGAGGTCGCCAACGAGGTCTTCGACTACCACCGCGACGGCCTGTACAAGGAGGCCAGCTACAAGCCCTACGCCGTGGCGTCCATGATCTTCCTCCAGAAGGCCAAGGATCCCGTCGCCACGCTGAGGGCGCTCGAGGAGCGCGGCGAGGCCCGCTGGTACGAGGCGTAGAATCCGCATAACGGGGACCGCGGCCAGCCGGGTCGCGGTCCCGACGGTTTGGGGCGACGGTCCGCGCTGCGGTGCCGTCGCCCCGCCCCCAAGCTCGGGAGGAGCGGCTATGAGACCCTCACAGGCCATGTTCGTCCTGGATGACAATGGAACGCGGTGCTTCGGCCCGGGGCCCTGCAGGCTGCTGCAGGCCGTCCAGACCACGGGGAGCCTGCGTTCCGCTGCCATATCCATGGGCATGGCCTACACCAAGGCGATCCGCATGCTCAAGGTGGCGGAAAGGTCGATGGGGGTCAAGCTCACGAGCCGCACGATCGGTGGCTCCGGAGGCGGCGGCTCTCGTCTGACCCCCGAGGCGCTCGACCTGCTAGAGCGCTACGAGCGCTGGAGCGCCGCCTGCCGCGGCTTCGGCACGCGCTCCTTTGACGAGTGCTTCGACGGCTTCGGGGCAGGCGCTGCCGCGAAGGACGTTTCGGACGACGCCTCCCGCGGCCGCATAGGCGTCGTGGTCATGGCCTCGGGCCTGGCCAGCCGCTTCGGCTCGAACAAGCTCGTCGCCCCGCTGGCGGGCACCCCCGTCCTCGAGCGCACGCTGCGCTCGCTGCCCCTCGACCTGGTCGACCCCGTGGTCGTCACGCGCTGGCGGGAGGTCCAGGACCTCTGCGACCGCCTCGGCGCGCGCTCGATCAGACACGAGCTGCCGCTCCAGAGCGACACGGTCCGCATGGGACTCTCGCTCGACGCCGGCTGGGACGGCTGCATGTTCGTCACGGGCGACCAGCCCCTCCTGGGCGAGAGGAGCGTCCGCTCCCTGGTGAGGGCCTTCCGCGAGGACCCCACGCGCGTCGTGCGCCTGGCCTGGCAGGGCAAGGCCGGCGGCCCCGTCCTCTTCCCGGCATCCTGCTTCGAGGGACTGAGGGGCCTCGAGGGCGACGTGGGCGGGACGGGGCTCCTGAAGAAGGATTCCGAGCTGGCCCGACGGATCCGCCTGGTGGAGGCCGAGCGCCCGGAGGAGCTCGAGGACGTGGACACGCCCGACGAGCTCGCCCGTCTCGAGCGCCTGGTCAGGGGGGAGTAGCGCCTTCGTTTGCGGATTGGCGTGGACGCCTGCGGGCGCCCGCAGCGAGTAAGGAGATGGTTCGCATGAAGCTGATCAAGGGTGGCATGCTCGTACTGCCCGACGGCTTGGTACGTGGCGACGTGGCGCTGGACGGCGCCAAGGTCGCGCGCATCGCCGCCGGCATTGAGGCCACGGACGCCGACGAGGTCGTGGACGCCAGCGGCTGCTGGGTCTTCCCGGGCTTCATCGACGCCCACACGCACATGCAGTGCTGGACGGGCATGGACTGGACGGCGGACAGCTTCGAGACGGGCACCCGCGCCGCCGCCTGCGGCGGCACCACGACCATCGTGGACTACGCCACCCAGGACAAGGGGATGACGCTGGCGGAGGCCCTCGAGGAGTGGCACTCCCGCGCGGACGGCACCTGCACCTCCAACTACGCCTTCCACATGGCCATGGCGGACTGGAACGAGCGCACCAGGGCAGAGGTCGACGACATGTTCGACGCGGGCATCGTGTCGTTCAAGACCTACTTCGCCTACGACCACCTGCGCCTGGACGACGCGCAGACCCTCGAGGTCCTGGAGTCGATCAAGGACCGCGACGGCATCCTCTGCGTCCACTGCGAGAACGGGACCCTCGTGAACGAGCTCCAGCGCCGCATGCTCGCCCGCGGCATCACTGGTCCCGAGGGACATCCCATGAGCCGTCCGGACGTCTGCGAGGCGGAGGCCATCTCGCGCCTGTGCTACCTCGCGGAGCTCTCGGGTGCTCGCATCAACATCGTGCACCTCTCCACCGCGCTGGGACTCGAGGCCATCCGCGACGCGAAGGCGCGCGGCGTCGACGTCGCAGTCGAGAGCTGCCCCCAGTACCTCCTGCTCGATGACACCCGCTACCTCGAGCCCGGCTTCGAGGGCGCCAAGTACGTCATGAGCCCCCCGCTGCGCAAGCCTCATGACGTGGCCGTGCTGCGGCAGGCGGTCTGCGACGGAGAGATCGACACCCTCGCCACCGACCACTGCGCCTTCAACCTCAAGGGCCAGAAGGACCGCGGCGTCGGCGACTTCACCAGGATTCCCAACGGCGGTCCCGGCGTGGAGCATCGTCCCGCGCTGATCATGACCAGCTTTGCCGACGACCTCGGCCCCCAGGACTTCTGCCGCCTCATGAGCGAGAACCCCGCCAGGGTCTTTGGGATGTATCCCCGCAAGGGCGTGCTCGCCGAGGGCTCCGACGCGGACGTCTGCGTCTGGGACCCCAGCTGCCGCTGGACCATCCAGGCGGCGACGCAGCACCAGAACGTCGACTACACGCCCTACGAGGGCTTCGAGGCCCAGGGACGCGCAAAGTACGTCTTCGTCAACGGCGTCCTCGTCGCGCGCGACGGGGAGCCCACGGGCGAGAAGCCCGGCAGCTACGTCAGCAGGTAGCGCCTGCCAGGGCGGGGGATGACGTGTCCCTCTCGCCCGGAAGATCGGTTCCAGCGCCGTGCGCTCGGGTGCGCGCGACGAGAGAAGAAAGGAAGTTTGGAATGAACAAGAAGGCCATCGTCACCGACAAGGCTCCCGCAGCAGTCGGACCCTACTCTGCCGCGATCCAGGCCGAGGGCGTCTCGATTAACGTCTCGGGCCAGCTGCCCGTCGACCCTGCCACCGGGGAGTTCGCCGGCGACGACATCCAGAGCCAGACCCGCCAGAGCCTGACCAACATCAAGAACATCCTCGAGGCCGCCGGCGCCAGCATGGCCGACGTCGTCGAGACTACGGTTCTCCTCACCGACATCGCCGAGTTTGGCCCTATGAACGAGGTCTACGCCGAGTTCTTCGAGGCACCGTACCCCGCGCGCGCCGCCTTCCAGGTCGTGGCCCTGCCCAAGGGCGCCAAGGTCGAGATCAAGGCCGTAGCCAGGGTCTAGCGGAGAGGCGCGCAGTCGCCTCGTGTGGCAGCCTTGGGAGCCCTGGGCGGAGAGTCGCCCAGGGCTCCCTCGTGTCGAGGGACGAGACGAGCGCGGTGGCCAGGCAGACGCCGACCGACGTACGTGCCGCCGGTTTCGCAGGCAGGCGTTATGTTTCTAAAAATATTACGTATCCGCAGGTCACAGGCCTAGTTCTTTGGGTCGTTCGCCTGGTTTCGACTATCTTTTGCCTTGCTTTAGGCGCACGATGAGGGTGCATGGAATAGTCCTCCCTGACCGTGCCGAACCGATGTTTGCTGGGAGGTAGCGCGTGCCGCGACGTTCGCACGCGCCTGTTCATCGGAGCATCACATGGACGAGAGACTTGTCATTGCGGCCTCTGCGCAGGAGGCGGCCAAGCTGGCTGCTTCCGGGGCGGGCTACCTCGCCGGAGGGACCGAGCTCAACAGGCTCGGCTCGCCCCTGCACTACCAGAGGCTGGTATCCATCAGCCGCGTCGCCGAGCTGAGGGGGGTCGAGGCTGGGGACGGAGAGGTCCTGATCGGCGCTACCACGAGCTTCCAGGAGGCCCTGCAAAGCGAGCTGGTCCCCGCCTACCTCAAGGAGGCCCTGCTCTTCATGGGCTCGCGCACCAAGCGCAACATGGCCACCGTGGGAGGCAACGTCGCCGCCTGGCGCGACGACTCGTATCTCGCCGCGACGCTGCTCGCCGTGGGTGCGAGCATCGAGCTCATGAACGAGTCCGGCGCGACGAGGAGGCTGAGCGTCGCCGAGTGGGCGCAGACGCAGCCGGAGCACAGGCTCGTCCGCCGCGTCATCGTTCCCGCCGACCCCGGCTGGGTCACCTCGAAGCGTTACGCCAACACCATGGAGAGCCTCTCCTACCTCGTCGTCTCGCTCTGCCTGCACGATGGGGCGGCACGGGTGGCGCTCACGGTCAAGGGCGTGGGCGCGTTCGTCTCGCCCGAGCTCTCTGACGCCGCGTCGCGCGGTGCCGGCGAGGACGAGCTGGTCGAGCTCGCCTACGGGCTGGACGCGACGATTCCCAGCGACATGTACGGAAGCGAGAGATACAAGCGCTACCTCGCGGGCGTCACCCTCGCTCGCATGCTCGAGGACGCCGGAAGGGATGATGCGCGATGAGGATCGAGTGCAAGATAGACGGGCGCGAGCGCGGCTTCGAGCTTGATCCGACGCTGTCCCTGCGCGAGCTGCTGGTAAGGAACGGAAACCTCTGCGTGCGAGACAGCGACGACGGCGAGGGCTTCTGCGGCTCTGACACCGTGCTCGTGGACGGCACCCCCGTGTACGCAAACCTCATGCTCGCGGGCGAGGTCGACGGGCGAGAGGTGCGCACCCCCGCCGGCCTGGGCGAGCCGGGCAAGCTGAGCTACGTCCAGCAGGCCCTCATCGACGCCGGCGTGGTGCAGAGCGCCTACAACTCTCCCGCAACCGCCCTCCTCCTGACCTGGCTCCTCGAGAACGAACCCAACCCCACGCGCGAGCAGGTGAAGGACGCGCTGTCCGGCATCTACATCCGTGACGCAAGCTACGAGAACTACTACCTGGCGGTCAAGCTCGCCTGCGAGCTCCGCGACAAGGGCGGCTACGAGTCGAAGATCGCCCCCGACTACCGTCCCGAGCTCAGCTACGTGGGCAAGCCCGGCTCCAAGGTGGACGGCCCCCAGCTCGTGAGGGGCGAGCGCGCCTTCGTGGAGGACTTCGTCGATCCCGACGCCTGCCACCTGGTCATGCTCCGTTCGCCCTACGCCTCCGCCTACATCAACTCCATCGATGCGAGCGCCGCCGAGGCGCTGCCGGGAGTCGTGGCGGTCATCACCTGCTTCAACTGTCCCGACATCACCTACATGCAGGCCGGGCAGGGCAACCCCGAGCCCTCCCCGCACGACACCAGGCTCTTCAACCACAAGGTGCGCTTCGTGGGCGACCGCGTCGCCGCCGTCATAGCCGAGACGAAGGAGATCGCCCGGGAGGCCTGCGGTCTCATCAGCGTCGACTACCAGGTCCTGGACCCGGTCTTCTCCGTCGAGGAGGCCATGGCCGAGGGTGCGCCGCGCGTGCACGACGGCATCGTGGAGTACGGCGTCGGCGCCCCCGAGGACCTGGACGAGTACAACAAGGACGCCGGCGATGAGCGCGAGGGCAAGGTTTTCTATCCCTTCCCGCTGAGGGCCGACATCCACAGGAACATCGCCGCCTCCAACAAGGGCGGCATCGGCGACGTCGAGCGTGGCTTCGCCGAGGCGGACGCCATCGTGGACGAGACCTACCGCACCACCAACGTGCAGCAGGCCCCCCTCGAGCCGCACCTCTGCTACGCCAAGATGGAGGGCGGGCGCCTCCAGGTCTATGCCTCCACGCAGGTTCCCTACCACGTGCGCCGCATCGTCTCGTGGGTCTGCGGGCTCCCCCAGAACAAGATCCACGTGGTCAAGACCAGGGTCGGCGGCGGCTATGGCTCCAAGCAGGACATCCTCGTCGAGGACGTCTGCGCCTACGCGGCCTACGCCACGCATCGTCCGGTCTACTACCGCCACACCCGCGCCGAGGAGCTCGTGGCCGCCTCCGCGCGCCACCCCATGCGCGTGCGCGTGAAGATGGGCGCCAAGAAGGATGGCAGCATCACGGCGATCTTCATGGAGGTGCGCGCCAACACCGGCGCCTACGGCAACCACTGCCTCACGGTTCCCATGAACTCCTGCTCCAAGGTGCTCCCGCTCTTCAAGGTCGACAACATGGCCTACGACCTCATCACCTACTACTCGAACAAGCTCCAGCCCGGTGCCTACCAGGGCTACGGCACGCCCAAGGGCAGTTACGGCATCATGATGGCCATGGCCCAGCTGGCCGAGAGGCTCGGCATCGACTTCAAGGACATGGCGGTCAAGAACCACGTCGAGACGGGCTACCGCCTCGAGATCCTGAAGGGCCTCGGCGAGGGCCGCGAGGGCAACGTGGTTCCCGTCGGCTCCTGCGGCCTGGACGAGTGCATCAGGCGCGGCTGCGAGATGATCGAGTGGGGCAAGCGCGAGGAGTCCGACGACCCCGACTGGAAGATCGGCAAGGGCTTCGCGATGATCATGCAGGGCAGCGGCCTGCCCGGCCTGGACCACGCGGAGGCGATCTGCAAGCTCGAGACCGACGGCACCGTGATCCTGAACAGCGGCGGGGCGGACATCGGCACCGGCCTTGACACCATCTCGACCAAGGTGGCGGCGGAGATACTCCACCTTCCCCTCGAGCTGGTCAGCGTCATCTCTGGCGACACCGACTCCGCCGCCTTCGACACGGGTTCCTACGCCTCGTCGGGTACCTTCTTCAGCGGCAACGCCTCCGTGGACGCCGCCCGCAAGCTCGCCCGCGGCATCATTGCCGAGGCCGCCCTGCAGATGGGGGAGGACGAGGCGGACCTGGAGCTTCGGTATCCGGGAGAGGTGCACTCCACCAGGACCGACGCGACCCTGAGCTACGGAGACCTCTCACACGCCTGCTGCGCCGGCGACGGCCGCGGCCAGGTGGTGGCGCACGGCAGCTTCATCACCACGGCCAACGCCATCCCCTATGGCGCCCACTTCGCGCAGGTGGCGGTCAACGTCCGCACGGGCCAGGTCAAGGTGCAGAAGTACTACGCGCTCCAGGACGCCGGCACGCCCATCAATCCCGAGCTCGCACAGTGCCAGATGTACGGCGCCGCGCTCAAGTCCATCGGCCACACCCTCTACGAGGACATGACCATCGACGAGAAGGGCCGTCCCCTGCGCACCACGCTCACGGACTACGGCGTGCCCATGATCTTCGAGCAGCCAGACGACTTCAAGGCGGTCATGGTGGATGTCAACGACGCCGACGGCCCCTTCGGTGCGAAGTCCATCTCCGAGATCGCCTGCAACGGCGCGGCCCCTGCCATCGGCAACGCCATCCACGACGCCTGCGGCGTCTGGATGCGCAGCTGGCCCATGACGCCGGAGAAGGTCCTGAGGGAGCTCGGAAGGATCTGACGTCCCCGCCAGATACTCTTCACGTTGTGAGCGGTACGTTTTCTAACCTAAGCGGCACGCAATGGCCAATCTCTCACTTTTGAAGCTTTTGTGAGGGATTGGCCATTAGACTTTTCGTCTTGTTGTCATACAAAAAGTCTTTAGGGGGGACGTACTCATGGCAGCAGACGATCTGAAAGAGTTGAGGAAGTTCGACGGAAAGCCCAGCTGGGGGGCCAGTGTCCCGCACGCGCTGCAGCACGTGCTGGCCATGATCGTGGGCAACATCACGCCGCCCATCATCATCGCCTCGACCCTGGGGCTTCCCGACTCGGACAAGGTCATCCTGATCCAGGCATGCATGCTCATCGCGGGCATCACCACGCTCGTGCAGCTGCTCTCTCCCTTCGGCGTGGGCATGGGCCTTCCCAACGCCATGGGCGTCGCCTTCGCGTACCTGCCCATCCTGCTCACCATCGGCAAGGCCTATGGCGTCTCGGGCATCCTTGGCGCCCAGCTGGTCGCGGCGTTCCTCTCCATCTTCATCGGCATGGCCATGGAGAAGATCCGCCCGCTCTTCCCGCCCGTCGTCAGCGGCACCGTGGTGCTCTGCATCGGCCTCTCGCTCTATGGCACGGCCATGAACTACATCGGCGGTGGCGCGTCCAACCCCAACTTCGGGGCACCGGCCTACGTGGGCGTCGCGGCCCTCGTCCTGGTGGTCACCCTGGCGTTCAACTTCTTCGGCAGGGGCATCCTCAAGACCCTGGGCATTCTCTTCGGGCTGCTCGTGGGCTACGTGGTCTGGGCCATCTTCATCGGCGTCGACACCTCGGGCATCGCCAGCGCCGCCTGGGTCGCGCTTCCGCAGCCCCTGCACTTCGGCCTGACCTTCGAGCCCAGCGCGATCGTCGCCATGATCCTCATGTACGTGGTACAGGCCGTCCAGACCATCGGCGACGTCTCGTCCACCACGGCCGGCGGCTTCAACCGCCAGGCGACCGACAAGGAGCTGGGTGGTGCCGTCAAGGGCACGGGCGTCTGTGGCATGCTGGGCGCGCTGCTCGGAGGCTTCCCCTCCGATCCCTTCAGCCAGAACGTGGGCATCATCGTCACCACGAAGGTCGTCGCCAAGCGCGTCTTCGTCATCGTGGGCACCATGCTCATCGTGGCCGGCCTCATCCCGAAGTTTGGAGGCCTCATGACCTCCATCCCCAACTCCGTGCTGGGCGGCGCCACGCTCTCGGTCTTCGCGGCGATCACCATGTCGGGCATCCAGCTCATCACCGAGCAGCCCCTCAACTACCGCAACCGCATGATCGTGGGCGTCTCGCTGGCAGTGGCCGTGGGCCTCACCAACGTGCCTGCCGTCCTGGGCTTCCTGCCCGCCGAGGTCGCCAGCGTCATCACCGGCTCGCCCATCATCACCGGCTTCGTCGTCTCGTTCCTGCTGAACGTCATCGTTCCCGAGGACGACTCCGAGGCGGAGGAGTAGGGGTCCCGCTCGGACCAGGGCTTCCGGTACCGGCACGCCGCTAGCGCAGCTGAACGAGCTCCTTCTTCTGGAGGCTCCCGGCAAGTACGGGGGCCTCCAGCCTCAGGTGGGAGGCGAGCCTGCGCGCGTCCTCGAGCGTCGACTCGTCCTCCGCCTGGTTGACGAGGACGACGTCGAAGTCGAGCAGTCCCAGCCCGAACTCCGCGTCCAGGAGGCGCGCCAGGTCCTCGGGGCGCACTGGGTCGTCCATCGAGGCTCCCGTGCGCTCGCAGTAGAGCTCGGGGCGATGCACCACCTCGCGGACGGGGCGCCCGAAGCCCGACGCCCCCATCACCAATATGGTCCTGGCGCTTCCCTCGGGAATCACGGGCTCCCAGGTCTCGTGCGCCTTGAGCGGCAGCTGCCGGGAGCCATCCGCCTCGACCAGCACGTAGGGCGAGGTCTGTGCGAGCTCCGCGGGCGAGAGGGTCGCGGGAGCGCCGAGCTTGCCGCCCTTGCCCAGGCCGCCCACGCACACCACCCCTCGTGTGGCGCCCGCCCGTGCGAGGTCCTCGCGGCTGGGGTCCACGAGGGTCTCGATTCCCTCGAAGGGGAGGAAGTGCGTGGTGGTCGTCAGGATCACCGCAAGTCCTAAGCACTTGTCCCCAGAGGGGGCCGATGACATGCCACCGGTGGCCGCGGTCACAAGGCCTTCCTCGCTGCCCGAAAGTTCCTCCGAGAGGGTCCTGAGCAGGGTTGTCTTGCCGCCGCTACCCACCACGCAGGTGATTCCGGGTGCCACTCGCAGAAAATCGCCAATAAGCATTAGACTACCTAATCCTTAGTAATATACTGGGGCGAACACGGACCGGCGGGCCTTCCGTGGCCTGCTGGCAACATCGTAGCAGCCGGTCTTCTCGCCCTCGGGGGCCTTTTTTCTGCGCGTCGTTATAGGCGCCCAGAAACAGCGACGCCTGGCGGAGGGGCCGCTGCGGCGGGACGACGGAACAGCTCCTGTGATGCCGGGCGAGGGGGCCTGCCGCAGGGCGAGTGGGGAGTGGTCGCATGCTGGTCGTGATGAGGGGCGCCGGGGACCTCGCCTCGGGCATCGCCCTGCGCCTGCGTCGCGCGGGCATGGAGGTCGTCATGTGCGACATCGCCGTCCCCACGGCCGTGCGGCGCACCGTCGCCTTCTCTGAGGCCATCCGCCTGGGGCAGGCAAGGGTCGAGGACCAGCCCGCTCGGCGGGCCGCGGACGCCGCGGAGGCCCTGCGCATCGCACGCTCGGGCGAGGTGGCGGTTCTGGTCGACCCCGAGGGCAGGGTTATCGAGGAGCTCCATCACGACGTGGTGGTGGACGCCATCCTGGCCAAGCGCAACCTGGGCACGAACAAGGGCATGGCACCCGTGGTCATAGGCGTGGGTCCCGGCTTCACGGCCCCCATCGACTGCCATGCCGCGGTCGAGACCAAGCGCGGCCACGAGCTCGGGCGCGTCTACTACGAGGGCACCCCCATCGCCAACACCGGCATTCCCGGCATCATCGCGGGCCACGGCGCGGACCGCGTGCTGCGCGCACCTGCTGACGGCGCCTTCGAGCCCGTGCTCAAGATCGGTGACGTGGTCAAGGCCGGCGAGGTCGCGGCATACGTCGCGGGCGAGCCCATGCCCTGTACCATCGACGGCGTGCTGCGTGGCCTCCTGCAGGAGGGCGTGCCCGTCACCCGTGGCATGAAGTCCGGTGACATCGACCCGCGCGGCAACCCAGAGCACTGCCTGACCGTCTCCGACAAGGCGCGCGCCATCGGCGGCGGCGTCCTCGAGGCGATTCTCCACTTCAGCTCCCAGGCACTTGCCTGACGGCCGGGGGAGAGCAGCCACCCCTCCGCCCGTTCGACCGACCTCGCCGCCCGCTACGAGCGGGCTCCGCACGAGAAAGGAACCCCATGAACGACTCCCGCGACTCCATGCGCGACCATGACTTCGTCCTCAGGCTCATCGAGGAGCTCGAGGCGGGGCGTCCCGTCGCGCTCTGCACCGTGCTCGCCACGCGCGGATCCATGCCACGCGGTGCGGGCGCTCGCATGGCGGCCTTCGCTGACGGGGACTTCATGGGCACCGTGGGCGGAGGCAGGGTCGAGCAGATGGCGCTGGACCGTGCCCTCGCCCTGGCGGCAGGCACGGGCGAACCCTTCCTCGAGTGGCTCACCATGGAGACCACGGGCATGGCCTGCGGCGGGGACGCGCTCATTGCCTGCGACCTGCTGGGAAGGGTCGACCTGGACGCCCTGAGAGACGCCCAGAGGCTCAATGCCCAGAGCCAGCCTGGCGTGTACTGCGAGAGCTGGGAGGGCGGCGCGCATCACACGGAGGTCCTCTCCCTCGACGAGCTCGCCTCCGACGACTCCCGAGCGACCCTCGAGGCGCCCCTCTGGGACGAGGCGAGCAAGAGCTACGCCGAGCCCCTGGGCTCCGACCCCGTCGCCTACGTCTTTGGTGCGGGCCACGTCTCGCACGCGCTGGTGCCCGTGCTCGCGAGCGTGGGCTTCAGGGTCGTGGTGTATGACGACCGTCCCGAGCTCGCAGTGGCGGAGCGCTTCCCCGCGGCGGAGCGCGTGCTCTGCGGTGACTTCCGCTCCCTGGGCGAGCAGGTCCAGGTGAGCCGGCGCGACTACGTGGTGGTAGCGACCCATGGCCACGCTGCGGACATAGACGTCCTGGAGCGCATCGCCCCGGCGGAGCCCGTCTACACCGGCTGCCTGGGCAGCGCCCGCAAGTCCGCCTTCGCCAAGGGCGTCCTGGCGAAGCGTGGCGTCTCCCAGGCGTGGATCGACTCGCTCTGCATGCCCATCGGCGACGACATCCTGGCCGTCACGCCCGGAGAGATCGCCATCTCGATCACGGGGGAGATGATCCGCCACCGCGCGGAGCTGCGTCCCGTGCGTCCGCACGAGCACTGAGGCCTAGGGCATGGCCCTGGCGGGCACTCAGGCATTGGCCCCGCAAGGGGAGGTTCGTTGGAAGAGAGGTAGCACAATGAACGCAAACGTCACCAGGCGCGGCTTCGTAGCCGCAGCAGCGGCTGCCGGAACCCTTGGTGCCACCGCCTGTTCGAAGCCGACAGACAGCTCGGGTGCCACGTCCACGACGTCTGGCCAGGCCACGACCGATACCGCCAAGGCGCTGACCGTCTTCGCGGCGGCTTCCCTCACCGAGTCCCTCACCGAGGCCGGCAAGGCCTTCGCCAAGGGGGGCAATGCCGAGCCCACCTACAACTTCGACTCCTCGGGCACCCTCAAGACCCAGATCCAGGAGGGCGCGGACTGCGACGTGTTCATCTCCGCCGCGCCCAAGCAGATGAACGCACTGGACATCGATGCCGAGAAGGGCAACGACGACAAGCTAGACTTCGTCGACCACTCGACCCGCATCGACCTTCTCGAGAACAAGGTCACGCTCGTCGTCCCCGAGGGCAACCCCAAGAACATCAAGAGCTTCGAGGACCTCAAGTCCCTGCTCACGTCCGGTGGGGTGCTTCTCGCCATGGGCAACTCCGACGTGCCCGTGGGCCAGTACACCCAGAAGATCTTCACCTACTTCGGCCTGGACGAGGCGATCCTCTCCTCCGCCGGCGTCCTCTCGTACGGCAGCAACGTGAAGGAGGTCACGGCCCAGGTCAAGGAGGCGTCCGCCGACTGCGGTATCATCTACAAGACCGACGCCACCTCCGCGAAGCTCACCGTGGTGGACGAGGCCACCGAGGAGATGTGCGGCAGGGTGATCTATCCCGCGGCCGTGCTCAAGGCCTCCAAGAACGCCGATGCCGCCAAGTCCTACCTCGAGTTCCTCCAGGGTCCCGACGCCTCCGCCGCCTTCGAGGCCGTGGGATTCACGCCGCTCAAGAAGTAACGGTCCATGGACTGGTACCCGCTCATAAACTCGCTGAGGGTGGCCGCCGTCTCGGCCACCCTCGTGTTCTTCCTAGGAATCTGGTTCGCCGACGTCGTCGCCCGCCTGCCGAGGGTCGTCAAGGGCGTGCTGGACGTCGTCCTGACCCTTCCCCTGGTCCTGCCGCCGACGGTCGTGGGCTATCTGTTGCTCATCCTGCTCGGGCCGCGCCGACCCATCGGTGCCTGGCTCCTGGACAACCTCTCGCTCAGGCTCACCATGGTCTGGTACGCGGCGATCTTCGCCTCGGTCGTCGTGAGCTTCCCCCTCATGTACCGCACGGCCCGCGGCGCCTTCGAGTCCTTCGACCAGACTCTCGCCGACGCCGCGCACACCCTGGGACGCTCCGACGCCTGGGTGTTCTGGCGCGTCAAGCTGCCCTGCTGCCGCCAGGGCATCATGGCCGGCGTGGTCCTCGCCTTCGCGCGTGCGCTGGGGGAGTACGGCGCCACCTCGATGGTCTGCGGCTACACGCCCGGCTCCACGGCGACGGTCTCGACCACCGTGTACCAGCTCTGGCGCACGGGCGACGACGCGGGGGCGCTCGCCTGGGTGCTCGTGAACCTCGCCATCTCCGCCGTGGTGCTCCTGGCGGTCAACCTCATGGAGCGTCGCGAGCGCGAGTTCGCGGTCGTGGGGAGGTGGTCGTAGTGTCCCTCCTCGTGGACGTCAGGAAGCGCCTGGGGGGCTTCTCGCTGGACGTGGCCTTCGAGCTCGAGCGCCCCCACGAGGTCGTCGCCCTCCTGGGCGCCTCGGGCTGCGGCAAGTCCCTCACCCTCAAGTGCATCGCGGGAATAATGCGGCCCGACGAGGGACGCATCGTGCTCGACGACCGCGTGCTCTTCGACTCCGAGGCGGGCATCGACCTCCCTGCCCAGCAACGCCGCGTGGGATACCTCTTCCAGAGCTACGCCCTCTTCCCCAACATGAGCGTGGAGCAGAACGTCATGGCGGCGATCCGCGCGGGCAGCAGGCAGGAGCGCCGCAAGAGGGCGCGCCGCGAGCTCGAGGCCCTGCACGTGGGCGAGCTGGCCGCGCGACGTCCCCGGGAGCTCTCGGGCGGGCAGCAGCAGCGCTGCGCGATGGCCCGCATCTTCGCGAGCGACCCGGAGCTCCTGCTCCTGGACGAGCCCTTCTCCGCCCTCGACGGTTACCTGCGCTGGCAGCTTGAGCTCGAGCTCGCGGACACGCTGAGGCGCTTCCCGGGCGGGGTGGTCTACGTCTCGCACAACCGCGACGAGGTGTATCGCATGTGCGACGGCGTCTGCGTGGTGAGCGACGGCCGCTCGGGCCCCAAGATGGGCATGCGCGAGCTCTTCGAGGCGCCGCGCAGCCTCGCCGCGGCCCTCATCTCGGGATGCAAGAACGTCTCGCCCGTCAGCGCTCTGCCGGACGGGAGCCTGCGCTGCGAGACCTGGGGCGTGACGCTCTTTTGCGAGGTCCCCTTCGGGCTCGACGTCACGCACGTGGGGATCCGCGCCCACTACCTGCACATGGGCGAGGGAGAGAACCGCATTCCCTGCGTCGTGGACCGCATCATAGACAGCAGCTTCTCTACCATCGTGATGCTGCGGACGCCGGCCGGCGGCCTCCTGCGCTACGAGTGCGAGAAGGACGCATGGGAGGGCCTCGAGGCGGGGGAGAGCTGCGTGGTCCACGTCGCCAGGAGGGACGTGCTTCCGCTCGGGGAAGGTGGGGCGAGGTGAGGGACGGTCAGGGACGCAGCATCGAGTACCTGCGCGTCTCGGTAACCGACCTCTGCAACTGCCGCTGCCAGTACTGCATGCCCGCAGGCGGCGTGCCCATGCTCGCGCACGACCAGATCCTCTCGTTCGAGGAGATCGTCGAGGTCGTCGCAGCCTGCGCCGAGCTCGGCGTGCACAAGGTCCGGCTCACGGGCGGTGAGCCGCTCGTGCGTCGTGGCATCGTCGACCTCGTGCGCATGCTCGCAGATGTGCCGGGCATCGACGAGCTGGCGCTGACCACCAACGCCACGCTCCTGGCGCCCCTGGCGGCACCCCTGCGCGAGGCGGGGCTCGGCCGCCTCAACGTGAGCCTCGACACCCTCGACTCCGTGCGCTACGAGCTCATCACGCGCGGAGGCAGGCTGCGCGACGTGCTCGCGGGCCTCGAGGCAGCGCACGACGCGGGCTTCTCGCGCACCAAGCTCAACGCGGTCCTCATGGGTGGCGTCAACGACGTGGACGTGCGTCCCCTCGCGGAGCTCGCGCGCGACGGTGCGTACGGCATCTCGAGCGTGCGCTTCATCGAGCTCATGCCCATGGGGGAGTGCGCCTCGTGGCCGTCTGGCCGCTTCGTGCCCGCGGACGTGGTGCTCGACCGTGTGGGGAAGCTCGAGTTCGTGGGACAGGACGGCGTCTCGCAGGTATTCTCGGCACCGGACTGGAAGGGGACGGTCGGCCTCATCCGACCGCTGAGCCACAAGTTCTGCAGCGGCTGCACGCGCCTCAGGCTCACGGCGGATGGCATGGTCAAGCCCTGCCTGCACTCAGGGCAGGAGATTCCCGTGCGAGGGCTGCATGGGGAGGAGCTCGCGCATGCACTACGCGGGGCCATCGCCGCCAAGCCCGCGGAGCATCACCTGAGCGCGGCGCTGGGCCAGGTGAGCGAGAGCCTGCGCGCGATGAACGAGATTGGAGGATGAGGATGGAAGAGCTCACCCACTTCAACGAGCAGGGCCGGGCGCGGATGGTGGACGTCTCGGCAAAGGAGAGGACCCAGCGCGTCGCCCNTCGGCGTCGTAACCACGCAGCGCGAGGTCGTGGACGACGGCATGGACAACCTCCTTGCCGCCCTCGCCCGCATGCGCGAGACGGACGTGGACCTCATCGTCTGCACCGGCGGCATGAGCGTCGACCCGGACGACAACACGCCCGGTGCCATCAAGGGCTCCAGTGCGCGCATCGTGACCTACGGCGCGCCCGTGCTGCCGGGCGCCATGATGCTCCTGGGCTACTACGACGGAGAGTTCGGCGTGGCAGGCCAGACGGGTGCCGCGGGACGTCCCGTCATGGGCCTTCCCGGCTGCGTCATGTACAGCAAGACCACCATCTTCGACCTGGTGCTCCCGCGCATCGCCGCCGGCATAGAGCTGGGCAAGCGCGACTTCGTGGTCCTGGGCGAGGGAGGCATGCTCTGATGGCGGAGGGGCCGGGGCAGGGCTTCGAGGCGGCGGTCGTCACCGTGAGCGATCGCTGCTCGCGCGGGGAGCGCGAGGACGCGAGCGGCCCGGCGCTGGTGNGGACACGCTGAGGCGCTTCCCGGGCGGGGTGGTCTACGTCTCGCACAACCGCGACGAGGTGTATCGCATGTGCGACGGCGTCTGCGTGGTGAGCGACGGCCGCTCGGGCCCCAAGATGGGCATGCGCGAGCTCTTCGAGGCGCCGCGCAGCCTCGCCGCGGCCCTCATCTCGGGATGCAAGAACGTCTCGCCCGTCAGCGCTCTGCCGGACGGGAGCCTGCGCTGCGAGACCTGGGGCGTGACGCTCTTTTGCGAGGTCCCCTTCGGGCTCGACGTCACGCACGTGGGGATCCGCGCCCACTACCTGCACATGGGCGAGGGAGAGAACCGCATTCCCTGCGTCGTGGACCGCATCATAGACAGCAGCTTCTCTACCATCGTGATGCTGCGGACGCCGGCCGGCGGCCTCCTGCGCTACGAGTGCGAGAAGGACGCATGGGAGGGCCTCGAGGCGGGGGAGAGCTGCGTGGTCCACGTCGCCAGGAGGGACGTGCTTCCGCTCGGGGAAGGTGGGGCGAGGTGAGGGACGGTCAGGGACGCAGCATCGAGTACCTGCGCGTCTCGGTAACCGACCTCTGCAACTGCCGCTGCCAGTACTGCATGCCCGCAGGCGGCGTGCCCATGCTCGCGCACGACCAGATCCTCTCGTTCGAGGAGATCGTCGAGGTCGTCGCAGCCTGCGCCGAGCTCGGCGTGCACAAGGTCCGGCTCACGGGCGGTGAGCCGCTCGTGCGTCGTGGCATCGTCGACCTCGTGCGCATGCTCGCAGATGTGCCGGGCATCGACGAGCTGGCGCTGACCACCAACGCCACGCTCCTGGCGCCCCCGGCGGCACCCCTGCGCGAGGCGGGGCTCGGCCGCCTCAACGTGAGCCTCGACACCCTCGACTCCGTGCGCTACGAGCTCATCACGCGCGGAGGCAGGCTGCGCGACGTGCTCGCGGGCCTCGAGGCAGCGCACGACGCGGGCTTCTCGCGCACCAAGCTCAACGCGGTCCTCATGGGTGGCGTCAACGACGTGGACGTGCGTCCCCTCGCGGAGCTCGCGCGCGACGGTGCGTACGGCATCTCGAGCGTGCGCTTCATCGAGCTCATGCCCATGGGGGAGTGCGCCTCGTGGCCGTCTGGCCGCTTCGTGCCCGCGGACGTGGTGCTCGACCGTGTGGGGAAGCTCGAGTTCGTGGGACAGGACGGCGTCTCGCAGGTATTCTCGGCACCGGACTGGAAGGGGACGGTCGGCCTCATCCGACCGCTGAGCCACAAGTTCTGCAGCGGCTGCACGCGCCTCAGGCTCACGGCGGATGGCATGGTCAAGCCCTGCCTGCACTCAGGGCAGGAGATTCCCGTGCGAGGGCTGCATGGGGAGGAGCTCGCGCATGCACTACGCGGGGCCATCGCCGCCAAGCCCGCGGAGCATCACCTGAGCGCGGCGCTGGGCCAGGTGAGCGAGAGCCTGCGCGCGATGAACGAGATTGGAGGATGAGGATGGAAGAGCTCACCCACTTCAACGAGCAGGGCCGGGCGCGGATGGTGGACGTCTCGGCAAAGGAGAGGACCCAGCGCGTCGCCCGGGCGGGCGGCAGGGTGCTCATGAGCCCGGCGACGCTCGAGCTCGTGCGCACGGGCGGGATCAAGAAGGGGGACGTCCTGGCCGTGGCCCAGGTCGCGGGCATCATGGCAGCCAAGCGCTGCTGGGAGCTGATTCCCATGTGCCACCCCATCCAGCTCACGGGGGTGGACGTGAGCTTCTCCTTCGAGGAGGACGGCATCGCGCTCGAGGCGAGCTGCCGCTGCTGCGGCGAGACGGGCGTCGAGATGGAGGCGATGACCGCAGCCTCCGTGGCAGCCCTGACGATCTATGACATGTGCAAGGCGGTCCAGCGCGACATGGTGGTGACAGACGTCCGCCTCCTCGAGAAGGACGGCGGAAAGAGCGGGCACTTCGTACGGCCCGAGGGGGAGGGGGAGCATGGGAAGCACGCTGAGTGACGCACGGGAGGGCGAGGTCGTCTCCTGCTGCGTCAGCGAGCGCAAGGGCATCCGCAAGCATGCGGTCGACGCCATCGAGCTCAGGGTGGGCGTGGGCATCGAGGGCGACGCCCACGCCGGCAACTGGCACCGCCAGGTGAGCCTGCTCGGTGACGAGTCGGTTGACACCATGCGGGACAGGGGGGTGGAGCTCAAGGCGGGGGACTTCGCCGAGAACATCCTGACGCGCGGCCTCGCCCTGAGGGAGCTTCCCGTGGGGACGGCGCTCGAGGTGGGACCCTGCCTCCTCGTGGTGACCCAGATCGGCAAGACCTGCCACAACGACTGCGAGATCCGTCGCCTGGTGGGCATCTGCGTCATGCCCACCGACGGCATCTTCTGCGTGGTGGTGCGTGGCGGCACGGTACGACCGGGCGACGCGATCCGCGTGCTCGATGAGGAAGCGGTCAAGCAGCTGTGAGCGTGGTGCGCGCACGAGGCTCAAGGAGGTTGGCATGAGGCAGATCAGGACAGAGGACGCCGTCGGGCACGTGCTGTGCCACGACATGACGCAGATCATCCCGGAGGACGACGGGGACCGCAAGCGCTACAAGGGCGCCCGCTTCCGCAAGGGGCATGTGGTCGAGGAGGAGGACATCCCCGTGCTCCTCTCCATGGGCAAGCGCAACATCTTCGTCTGGGAGATGGACGAGACGAAGCTGCACGAGGACGAGGCGGCCCAGCGCCTGGCGGCGCTCTGCCTCGGCGAGGGCCTGGAGCCCGCCGGCGAGCCCCGCGAGGGCAAGATTAACCTGCGCGCGACCTGCGACGGAGCCTTCGTCGTGGACTCCGAGCGGCTCGTCGCCGTGAACTCGGTGGAGGAGGTCATGGTCGCCACCAAGCCGGGCAACATCGCCGTCCAGGCGGGGCNCGAGGGTCGCATCCAGGTGTACGAGGTGACGGCGGGCGGCATCGGCCGCAACGCCGTGGAGCTCCTGCGCCTGCTGCAGGCAGCGAAGTTCGTCGCCGCCCACGGCGACCAGGTCTGCCCCGCCAAGTGGCATCCCGGCAGCGCCACCCTCACCCCGGGCCTCGACCTGGTGGGCAGGCTGTAGGCGGGCAGACAGGCGTTGCCCGCAGCTCCAGATTCGGCCACAGCCTAGGCTTGCCTGCGATTCAGGCTCGCCTACGGCCCTGGCCCATACGTTGCCGCGCATTCCATCTCTGGAGTGCGCGGCATTCTCGTCTGACCTGCGCCTTCGTCGGATTCGGCGCACGCTGGCGCCGCATTGCGCGCATCCTTCTCGCATGACCGCATGGGGAGGCCGCCGTCTTGGGGATATACTGGCCGTTGCACACGAGCGGAAGGGAAGACCCATGGCACAGAAGATCCAGGGGACCGAGGACCTGTTTGGCGGCTACATGCGCGCCTGGCAGCACATGCAGGACGTCGCGCGCGAGCTCTTTGGCGCCTATGGCTTCGACATGATCGAGACCCCGGCCATCGAGCAGGTGGACACCTTCGTCCACGGCATCGGCGAGTCGACCGACGTCGTGCGCAAGGAGATGTTCCGCGTGGTCTCCGGCGCGCTCATGGAGAACCTGCTCGCCGCCGGAAGCGAGAGGGGCCTCAAGGCCAAGCAGCGCATGGCCATGCGTCCCGAGGGAACCGCCGGCGTCGTGCGCTCGGTGGTCGAGAACAACCTCGTCCCGCAGGGGGCGGCTCCCGCCAAGCTCTGGTATGCCGAGGCGATGTTTCGCGGCGAGCGTCCGCAGAAGGGCCGCCTGCGCCAGTTCCACCAGGTGGGCGTGGAGTGGTTGGGTGCGCCCGACCCGGCGGCAGACGCGGAGTGCATCATCATGCTCATGGAGTTCTACAAGCGCCTGGGCTTCGACCCCGCACGCCTGCGCCTCTCGATCAACTCGATGGGCGACGCCGCCTGTCGTCCCGCCTACCGCCAGATGGTTCGCGACTTCATCCTTGCCCACGCCGACGAGATGTGCGAGGACTGCCTGGAGCGCGCCGAGATCAACCCCCTGCGCAGCTTCGACTGCAAGAACGACTACTGCCGCGAGGTCATGGCCGCGGCTCCGCTTGCCAAGGACAACCTCTGCGACGACTGCCGCACCCACTACGAGCAGGTCAAGCGCTATCTCGACGCCGCGGGCGTCGCGTACGTCGAGGACCCCACGCTGGTGCGCGGCCTCGACTACTACACCCGCACGGTCTTCGAGGTGGAGGCGCTCGACGCGGGCGTCGGCGCCATCGGCGGCGGCGGCCGCTACGACGGCCTCGTCGAGCTCGAGGGCGGCAAGCCCACGCCCGGCATCGGCTTCGCCGTGGGTTTCGAGCGCATCGCCCTGGCCCTCGCCGCCCAGGGCGGCAGCCTCGAGACCCCGGAGGAGGGCTGCGTCTACGTGGCCTGCGCCTCTCCCGAGCAGCGCGGCGCGGTGTTCGAGGCGACGCTGGCCCTGCGCCAGGCGGGCATCCGCAGCGAGGCGGACTACCAGGGCCGCTCCCTCAAGTCGCAGTTCAAGCAGGCGGACAAGTGCCACGCCCGCCTCTGTGTGGTGCTGGGCGAGGAGGAGCTCGCGCGTGGCTTCGCAACGCTGCGCGACATGGAGTCCCACGAGCAGGTCCAGGTGCCCCTGCCCGAGCTCGCCCCCCAGGTGGCCAGCAGGATCGCCTAGGTCCAAGATCCCTGCGCCAGGCGTGGGCGAAGCCCTCGCATCGCCACTTTCTACGAGGCCCCTGCCATCTTGGCGGGGGCCTCGTTCCCCATCAGCCTCGCGTCGTCGCGCGCGTCCAGGCCCAGGGCCCTGCCCCCGCGCTGGAGTGCGAAGCCCGGGTGCCGCTTCTGCCAGAGCGACACGACGAGGGTCCAGAGCGGGATGAGCATGCAGAGGAAGGCGTACGCGGCGCTGCCGACGGGCATGCCTACGAAGGCGCAGAGCCCCACGCAGGAGGTCGTCCAGGGAATGACCGCGGGGATGATGACCGCGCTGCTCGAGAGGTCGAGCGCCAGCGCGCTGCCGTCGCCCTCTATCTCGTCGCAGAGCTGGGCGGTGAGCATGAGCGAGACCACCTGGTCGCAGGCGATGCAGGCGGTGACCACGCTGGTTACGAGGACTCCCGCGAAGGGCGTGGTGCGCCCCGCGAGTCGGCGCACGAAGGCGCGGATGCCCCGGAGGAGGCCCGTCTCCTCGAAGAGGCCGGAGTAGCTGGAGGCCACCGCGACGATCAACGCGATCTCGGTCATGGAGAGGACCCCACCTCCGTTCACCATGCGCCCGATGGCCAGGTTGGAGGTCCTGAAGCCGAAGAGGAGGATGCCCGGGAGCTCCCCCAGGGGGACGTGCTGGGCGAAGACGCAGAGCAGAAGCGCGCTCGCGAGGCTCGCGAGCATGGTGCGCAGGACGCTGAGCTTTGCCAGCGAGAGGACCAGCACGAGCGCGATGGGCGCGAGGACGTACCACGAGAGGTCGAAGGACGTCGCGAAGGAGCCCCTGAACGAGGGGGCCATGCCCGTGCCTCCGGCGGCGGGACCCAGCGCGGCGTAGATCAGGGCGCAGGCGACGACGGGCACGACGGAGATCCTCATCATGCGCCCGAGGTTCTCGTGCAGGCTGCTGCGGGTGATGGTGGAGACGAGCATGGCCGTGCTCGACATGGGCGAGCAGCGGTCCCCCAGGAAGGACCCGCTGATGATGGCCCCGCCCACGATCAGGACGTCCGCGCGCATGGCCGTCGCGATGGTCATGCACACCACGCCCACGGTGGCCGAGGCGGCGAAGGAGCTGCCGGTCAGGGTGGACATGAGGCCGCAGAGCACGAAGGACGCCAGCGGGAGGGTGGAGGGGCTCACGAGGCGGACCGAGAGGCAGGTGACGGCGGGGATGGTCCCGGCCGCGCGCCAGGAGGCGGTGAGCATGCCTATGACCACGAAGAGCACGAGCACCCTTCCTATGGAGAGGGGCCCGCGCGCGGCGACGCGCAGGAGCTCTCCCAGGCGATGCCCCCTGTGGAGGCCGTAGCCCACGAAGAGCGCGAGGCCGCAGGCCAGGGGCACGAGGAGGGAGAGGCCGAGGGCTATTCCCACGGCAAGCGACAGCGCGAACGCCGCCAGGACCAACGCCTCTGCCATCCTCGTCCGCTCCCTCCACCGATGCCTGCCCCTCGCATCCTATGGGTCTCTCACCTGTATTTCAAACTGTTATATTTGATACCTGTAACAAAACTTTCTTGTGAGTTGTGACCGGCTCGCAGGCCCCGTGAGCGCGGTCGCAGAACGGGACGGGGACATGAACTTCCAGACCATGGACTACTTCATCGCGGTGGCGGAGGAGAGGAGCTTCACCCGCGCCGCAGCTCGCCTCTCGGTCACGCAGCAGACGCTCTCGGCCCACATCGCGGGCGTCGAGCGGGAGCTTGGCGTGAGGCTGCTGGAGCGCAGGGTGCCCCTCTCGCTCACCCACGCCGGCGAGGTGTTCCTGGGGTATGCCCGCCGCTTCCAGGGCGAGCGGCGCACCATGGGGCGCGAGTTCATGGACATCGCGGGAGACCAGCGCGGCCTTTTGGGCGTGGGCATCGCGAGCACCCGCGGCCACATGCTCATGCCCGAGGCGGTCTCGCGCTTCCAGGAGCTCAGGCCCGGCATCGACGTGAGGCTCGTCGAGGCCGAGAACCAGGAGCTCGTCGAGCTGCTCCGGCAGGGGGCCGTGGACCTGGTCGTGGCCACGGTGGACGCGGACGAGCCGGGCCTCGTGGTGCGCGAGCTCAGGCGCGAGNGCCGATCGCACACGGCCTGCGCATGCTGCGCGGCGGGCAGGCCGACTGCGCAGCGGGGAAGTAGGGCGCAAAAGCATGCCGCGCAGGTCGCAAATGGCCTGCGCGGCATTTCCCGTCTAACTGGGACTTTGTGCCCTTCACGCGCAAACCAGGCATGACCTGCGCGTCACGGGAAGCCCCTCTCCTCATGCGTGCCCCATGCGCGCATGGCGTTCGCAAAATTGCTATAGACCTAACAACATATATTTTGTTAGACTAGGCTAACCCCTTTCGAGGGGACTGCAGAGAGGGGCGCAGGCAGGGCCTCGTCCCGCAAGCGCACAAGGAGGAAACCATGTCTCTCATCGGCAAGGAGATCGACGACTTCAGCGTCAAGGCGTTCCACGAGGACCAGGTCAAGACCATCACCAAGGCGGACGTCCTGGGCAAGTGGTCGCTGTTCTTCTTCTATCCCGCGGACTTCACCTTCGTCTGCCCCACCGAACTCGAGGAGCTGGCGGAGAACTACGCCGCCTTCCAGCAGGAGGGCTGCGAGGTCTACTCCGTCTCCTGCGACAGCGAGTACGTGCACAAGGCCTGGCACGAGGAGTCCGAGCGCATCGGGAAGGTGGACTACCCCATGCTCGCCGATCCCGCGCACGTGCTCGCGCGCAGCTTCGACGTGCTCATCGAGGACGCCGGGCAGGCGGAGCGCGGTGCCTTCATCGTCGACCCCGAGGGTCGCATCCAGGTGTACGAGGTGACGGCGGGCGGCATCGGCCGCAACGCCGTGGAGCTCCTGCGCCTGCTGCAGGCAGCGAAGTTCGTCGCCGCCCACGGCGACCAGGTCTGCCCCGCCAAGTNGGGCGACCTCTCCCGCAGGATCTTGGGGCGCTCGGGCGTGCCGCCCAGGCCGCGGGTGGAGTCCAAGAACTCCGAGACCCTCGTTGAGCTTGCGGCGCGGGGGGTCGGTGCCTGCTTCGTTCCGGACGACCTGGCCCGGTCGGCGCTCGCGGCGCATCCGGGCTCCGACCTCAGGGCCATCGGGCTGGGGGAGGGGGCGGGCATCTCCGTCAGCCTGGCCTGGAGGGAGTCGCGCCACGTCTGGGGCGTCATCGAGTCCTTCGCGGACCTGCTCGAGGAGCAGGTGTCGGCGGCCAAAGGCTAGGGTGCCTGGCCCCTCTCGCCCGCCCCCCGTCCTGGGGCAAGGTCCCTGCCTGCTCGTTTCAAGGAAAAATTTATCTTGAACGTGCTTTTGTGTCAGACTTCCCTCGAACACGCCGCCTTCACATGCAGCGGAAATACTGCGAGCGTGGATCAAGGACCGACTCCGTGCAAGTAGCGACGAGGGAGTGGCCATGAACGTTACAAAGGACCTGCCGGGCATGTCGCCCGTCGCATCGGCGGCATCCGCGTCCAAGCCGCCTCGGGACACCGTCCAGCCCGCCTCCGCCCAGGGAAACGCGCTCCTGGACGCCGTCATGGCGACGGTGCGCACTGCGCCGGAATCCCCCGCCTACCAGGAGTCGGGTCACGAGGACGTCAGCTACGCGGAGCTCTGGAGGCTCTCGTGCAGGGTCGCGTGGCGCCTTCTGGAAGTTGCCCCCGGACGCGCCCCCGTGGTCGTCTACGCCTCCAAGTCCTACCTCGCCGTCGCCTCCTTCCTGGGCTGCCTCCTGAGCGGACATGCCTTCGTCCCCGTGGACAGCGAGCTGCCGTCATCGCGCGTGCGCGACATCGTGAGCCAGATAGAGGATGCCGCCCTCGCGTGCTGCCAGAACGTGCCGTCGTCCCTCGCGGGCGTGCTGCCCTCCGACCGCATCGTCGACGTGCGCGAGCTTGCCGCCGACGAGGCCGTGTCGGGCAGGGAGGGCGAGCTCCCCGTGCCCCCTCGCGAGGGCTGGGTCCAGGGCGAGCAGACCAACTACGTCATCTTCACCTCGGGCTCGACGGGTCGTCCCAAGGGCATCGAGGTCTCGGCCGCCAACGTCGCCAACTTCATGGGCTGGATGAGGGACTTCCCCGTCGTGTCCGAGGGTGGCCGCGTCTTCCTCGACCAGGCGCACTACTCCTTCGACCTCTCGGAGTACGAGCTCGTGGGGGCGCTCTCGACGGGCGGCTGCCTGCATGCCGTGCCAGGCGAGGTCGCCGCGAGCTACAAGGACCTCTTCGAGGACCTGGCGGGCTCCGGCGTGGAGGTGTGGGTCTCGACCCCCTCGTTCGCGGACCTCTGCCTCGTGGATGGGCGCTTCGACGCCAGCCTCCTGCCAGAGCTCAGGATGTTCCTCTTCTGCGGAGAGGAGCTCAGGCGCCAGACGGCGCAGGAGCTGCGCGAGCGCTTCCCCGACGCCCTCGTGGTGAACACCTACGGGCCCACCGAGTCCACCGTGGCGGTCACCTTCGCCCCGATCGGCGACGAGGAGCTTGCCGGGAGCGCGCCGCTCCCCGTCGGCGTGCCCCGCCCTGGCACCGAGCTCAGGATCGTGGACCACCAGACGGGCGAGCCCTGCCCCGCGGGCGTCTCCGGAGAGATCGTGATCGTGGGCGACACGGTGGCCAAGGGCTACTACCGCAACCCCCAGAAGACCGCCGAGGCCTTCTTCCAGACCACGATGTCGGACGGCAGCCCCACCCGCGGCTATCGCACGGGCGACCAGGGCCACCTGGACGAGGGCGGGGTGCTGCACTGCGAGGGGCGCTTCGACTCGCTGGTCAAGCTCAACGGCTTCAGGATCGAGCTCCAGGAGGTCGAGGGTGCGCTCCTGGAGATGCCGGGCGTGAGCCAGGCGGCGGTTCTCCCCGTCGTACGCGACGGGAGGGTGCGGAGCCTGCGGGCCTTCGTGGTCCTCTCGCGCCGGGACGCCGACGAGGCGGACTTCGACCTCGCCCGCGGCCTGAAGGCGGACCTCGCCGTGCGCCTGCCCTCCTACATGGTCCCTCGCNTCGGAGAACAGCTCCTTCGTGACCGCGAACATGTCCGCGGGCTCGCGGCTCTGCTTCGGCTCCTCCGAGTTCTACATCTCGAAGGACCTGGTGTCCATGTGCCCCCAGGCCGTCTTCGGCGAGTCGGGCTCCGGCGTGGACATGACCTACGTGGGGGAGGGCTACGACCAGAGCCTCTGGCAGGCGATCGCCGCCGGGGCGTACGCGCGCAAGACGACGAACAAAAAAGTCATGCTCGTGGTCTCTCCCCAGTGGTTCTTCAAGGGCAACGGGGAGCAGTCCAAGTTCTCGTCCAAGTTCAGCTACTCGCTCTACCAGGAGTTCTGTGACAATCCTGACATCTCGGACCAGACCAAGGCCTACGTGCGCCAGCGTGCCCAGGCCCTGGGCGTGGGCACGACGGAGCTGCGTGCGGCCAACGGCGACACCCCCCTGGACCGCCTCAACGCGGTCGCCTACTACCAGTCCGACCAGCTGCGCCTGCGCTCCAAGCTCTCCAACGTGATCTCGCTCGCCCCGAAGAAGAGCGTGCTGCGCGCGTCGGGCGAGTCGACGGGCGAGCCCGACTGGGCCGCCCTGCTCGCCCAGGCCGACGCGGNCCCCAAGAGCGAGAGGCGCTTCGTGGCGGCCGTCGCCCTCGGCATCCTGCCTCTCGTGACCTACAAGCTCACGGTCTCGTTCGCGTCCACGGCGCTCCTGGGCTTCGCGGGCATCTCGTATGCCACCTTCAAGTCGGTGCAGATCCTCATGGAGGTGCACGACGGGCTCATCGCGCGCGAGGACATGGGCCTGGTCGACCAGCTCAGCTTCCTGCTCTTCTTCCCGACCTTCGACTCGGGTCCCATCGACCGCAGCCGGCGCTTCCTCGAGGACGCACGCCGCATCCCGCCCCGCGACGAGTACGCGGGTATGCTGGCTCGCGGCATCCTTCTCGTCCTGGGCGGCATGGCCTACAAGATGGTGCTCGCCACCCTGGTGCACCGCCTCTACGCCCCCGCGGCCTGGGGGAGCGGCCCCTTCCTCGAGGAGCTGTGGAAGCAGGTCGTGACCTGCTACGCGTATGGCCTCTACCTCTTCTTCGACTTCGCGGGCTACTCGATGATGGCCATGGGCGTGGGCTACTGCCTGGGCGTGCGCGTGCCCCGCAACTTCCGCGCGCCCTTCCTGGCCGAGGACCTCCAGGACTTCTGGAACCGCTGGCACATCACGCTCTCGGCCTGGCTGCGCGACTTCGTGTTCATGCGCCTCTCGCGCTGGCTCATGCGCCGTCACCTCGTGAAGGGACGCCTGCGCACCGCCCAGGTGGCCCTCGTGGCAGACATGTTGCTCATGGGGCTCTGGCACGGAGTCACCTCCGACTACGTGGCGTACGGCCTCTACCACGGAGTCCTCATGGCGGCCACCGAGGGCTTCCACAAGACCGCCTACTACCGCGCCCACAAGGGACAGACTTGGTTCAGACTGGCCTCGTGGGCGATCACCATGCAGCTCGTGTTCTTTGGCTTTGCCCTCTTCTCAGGGCAGGTCTCCCTCGTTCTGAAAGGAGTACTGAATGTCTGACAGCATGCGCAACGACGACGTGGAGGAGCGCCTCCTCGACCTCATGGAGGAGGTCTGCGAGGACCCGGCGGTGCGGGAGCATCGCGACGAGGACCTCTTCGACCTCGGCTTGCTCGACTCGATGGCGGCCGTGGAGCTGCTCGTCGGCATCGAGGAGGAGTTCGGCGTCTCCATCGCACCCACCGAGCTCCCCCGCGAGGAGATGAACACCGTCGACCTGATCCTCGAGCAGGTCAGGAAGAGGCTCTAGGGTGACGGACGCCAACAGGGACGACGCCACGGTCGAGGAAGCCTCCCAGTCTTCGCGCGCAGGACGCTGGCCAGGTCCCGGCCTGCGCCTGCTGCTGGGCGTCGCGGGCGGCCTTCTCGCCTTCTCCGTTGCGGGCCTTGCGGTGGCGGAGCTCGCCTTGCCGAAGAGCGGGCGGGCGGACGAGTCGCGCATCTACGACTACGTGTATGCCAGCGGGAAGTCGGAGAACAGCTCCTTCGTGACCGCGAACATGTCCGCGGGCTCGCGGCTCTGCTTCGGCTCCTCCGAGTTCTACATCTCGAAGGACCTGGTGTCCATGTGCCCCCAGGCCGTCTTCGGCGAGTCGGGCTCCGGCGTGGACATGACCTACGTGGGGGAGGGCTACGACCAGAGCCTCTGGCAGGCGATCGCCGCCGGGGCGTACGCGCGCAAGACGACGAACAAAAAAGTCATGCTCGTGGTCTCTCCCCAGTGGTTCTTCAAGGGCAACGGGGAGCAGTCCAAGTTCTCGTCCAAGTTCAGCTACTCGCTCTACCAGGAGTTCTGTGACAATCCTGACATCTCGGACCAGACCAAGGCCTACGTGCGCCAGCGTGCCCAGGCCCTGGGCGTGGGCACGACGGAGCTGCGTGCGGCCAACGGCGACACCCCCCTGGACCGCCTCAACGCGGTCGCCTACTACCAGTCCGACCAGCTGCGCCTGCGCTCCAAGCTCTCCAACGTGATCTCGCTCGCCCCGAAGAAGAGCGTGCTGCGCGCGTCGGGCGAGTCGACGGGCGAGCCCGACTGGGCCGCCCTGCTCGCCCAGGCCGACGCGGAGGGCGCCCAGCGCTGCACCAACAACGACTATGGCGTCTATGACGCGTACTGGGAGAAGAACTCCCAGTACGACCCCGAGTGGTACCAGAACTTCCACGAGGCTGACGACGAGTACGCCGACCTCGCCTGCCTGCTCAGGGTGTGCAAGGAGGCGGGCTTGGAGCCCCTGGTGTGCATCCTTCCCGTGCACGGGTCGTGGTACGACCGCTCCAACGTGAGCCAGGACGAGCGCCAGTACTACTACCAGCGCATCCGTGGCATCTGCGACGAAGCCGGCTCCGCATACGCGGACTTCTCGAGCTGCGAGTACGAGAGGTACTTCCTCTGCGACACGGTGCATCCCGGCTGGCGTGGCTGGGTGCGGATCGAGGAGTCCTTCTACCACTTCGTCAACGGAACCAAGGACGCCTTCCTGGGCGGAGCGGGCTACGGCAGCGCCGAGGGACTCACGTCCGAGCGGGCGACGCAGGCAGGGGAGGGCGCCTGATGTCCGGCAAGGGAGGGAAGGGCCCTCTCGCCCGCTCCAAGGCCTGGCTGATCGACCATGCCGCCGGGCATGGCACGCTCGTCGCCGTGGCGGCAGGCTGCCTTGCCTTCGCACTTCTGGCGGTCCTGCTGTGGTTCCTCGTCTTCTCGGGCCTCAACGGGCCGGTGCAGTTCGTCTATGCGGGCTTCTAGCTTCATGGGCGTCCTTGGAGATGGGAAGGCGGCTCCTGCGGCGTGCAGGGATCCCCGGCGATGGATTCGCGGGGTTCTGGTGCTTGCCTTGGCGATTGCCGTCGTGCTTGGCGAGGGGGAGCTCGCCGGGCTCCTGCGCGCCGTGGGGGTGGTACCCGGCTCGTACCGCGTTGCCAGCGGCAGCAGCCAGATCGAGGTTCAGACCGATGCGTCGACCGACAGGGGTTCGGGCGTCTCTGACGGAGGGTCGGACGCGAGCTCCGACGCCGACTCTGGCCTCGACGTCGACCCGCAGGAGGCCTTCCCCTTCGCCCGAGGCGACGACGAGGGCCTCGTCCTTCCCTCGGGGGGCGGCGGCGATGCCCAGGTTGACCCCGGCAGCACCCCAACGCAGGCCGAACTCGCCGAGCTCATGGACGCCTACCTCGACCAGAACTTCCCCCGGACCGGCGTGCCCGGCGTCGCCGTCGCGGTGGTGAGCGCCCGGGGAACGTTGTACGAGCGGACGTTGGGAGACTGCGCCAGCACGAGCTCGACCTTCGTGATCGGCTCGCTCTCGAAGTCGTTCACGGCCGTCGCGGTGATGCAGCTCGTGGAGGCGGGCCAAGTCGACCTGGACGATCCCATTGGCTGCTATGTGGCGGACGCTGGTCTGCCCGACTCCGTCACCGTCCGGTCACTCCTCAACCAGACGAGCGGATTCGGCTACTACGACTCCCCCGCGGACGCCTGGCCGGGAGCCTCGGCGGGAAGCTTCTCGTACTCCAACGCGAACTACGACCTCCTGGGCCGGCTCGTCGAGGCCGTCAGCGGCATGAGCTATGGTGACTACCTAGGGGAGAGGGTCTTCGCCCCCCTGGGAATGTACGACGCGTCCGCCTATGGCTCGGACGACGCCCGTGCCGGCGAGGCCGCACAGGGCTCCGTGCCGGGGCACCGCAACTGGTTCGGGCTCAATCTGGCAGACGGATACCTGCATCAGGACGGCGACCACGCCTGGGGCGGGCCCTCGTCCGGCTACGTGCGCGCCAGCCTGAGCGACATGGAGAGCTACCTGCGCATGTACCTGCGGGGCGGCTCCGGCGTCCTGAATCCCTCCTCCGTGCGGGCACTCGCCCTGAGTCGCGTGCCTGACCCCTACGGCGACACCTACTACGGCATGGGCTGGACCACCTTCGGCTGGGACGGCGGAGAGCTCGTGATGAGCCACGACGGCCAGGTCGAGAACTACGTCGCTCGCATGATGGTGCTGCCCTCTCGCGGAATCGCCCTCGTCGTGCTGGGCGACGCGAGCGACTACTTCGGAGGCAACGAGGCGTTCTGGCAGATGGCCGACGGCGTCACCTTCATCGCCGTGGGTGGCGGTGGCGTGGAGGTGGACGGTGGCGAGAGGCTGTGGCTCCATGCCCAATACGATGCCCTCTACCTTGTGATGATTGGTCTCTCCCTGGCGAGCCTCCTCGGGCTGAGGGGTTGGGCGCGCAGGCTCGGGGCGGCTTGGTCCGAGGGGAGGGCACGCGACTTCCTGGCCTGGGACCTCGTGGCGTACGGCCTTCTCCCCCTGAGCCTGTTGTGGGTGCCGAGGCTCTATGGCGCCCCATGGGGGGACTTCGCGACCTTCGTCCCGGATGCCAGCGCGGTCATCCTGGTCACGGTCGCCCTGCTGCTGGCATCGGGTGCCACGAGGCTCTCTCTGGCCCTGCGCAGCCGAACTTGATACGGCTCAGTTTGTCGGTACGAGTCCGTTTGTCGGTACTATTGCAGGCGAGAAATACCGACGATCTAACCCAATTCGGCACTTTGAGGGCATATGCGTTCGTTTGTCGGCACCTCATTGCTCGGAAAGTACCGACAATTCAGCTCGGGTCGGGAGTCGACGTCTTATCGAAGTCGGCTTGGCGGTAGTGCCCTCCTGGCTCACAGCTGATGCCTATGTGGATTGAACAACCAGCGCCTCAGCCTGTCTCTCGCTTGCGTGGTTTCGGCTCCACCATCCAAGACGGCTTTTCCAAGGCAGCTGGCGAGCTGCCTCGCCTTCGTGTCAAAGCGAGGGAAGGACGTCGTGTCCCTGCCACAGAACACTACCAGCTTCCATCCCGCCGCTTGTATGCGGCTCCAGCGGTCCTTGTCGTCAAGCACCTTGTCTGCGTCAAAGACGACTTCGCCCGATTCGAGGCGCCTTCCACCATGTGGCGCGAACCCGTCATATTCAACCACGACGCGTTCCTTCGGGTATGCAAGGTCGGCAATGCAGGAGCCAGCTCGCATGCCTGCCCCCAGATCCAAAGGGTGATTGAGCAAGGGGGTGCCCATGCCATATCCACCCAGCTTGGATGGCAGGTCGAGGGCAAGGTGGAGGGCGCTCTCACGTGGCGATCTGGCACCGTCGAGCACCCAACGCAAGGCGCGCCTGGATGCCACGATACCGTGCATGCCTTTCGACTCATTTAAAAACTCATGCAATCGGGCGACATTTGTCAAGGATGGCCTCCCCTCGCATCCAGCATCTAGCCGAGGGACTCGTCCCCTCTCCCCATGTTCGAGCTCCGTCTGGCCTTGCGGGGCGAGGTCACCCCTCACGTAGCTTCCGCAGAGCTCCATTCCAAGCTCGATTTTTGGCAGAAGCGCCCTCCCGTTGCCAAGCTGCAGGAAGATGAGCTCGGGTGATGCGAGGCGGACGTCCGTGTTCGGAATCCGGAACAAGGATCCCGACGGGAGAGTGGAGCGACATACCCGTACCTTTGCGCCCCTCATTCGATGTGACTTGTTCTTGTGGTCTACCAGGAGTTCGAATGGGCGCGCGCATCTTTGGACAACGCCAGGGAGCTGCGTCCTTGGTTCCAGGTCTCGGTGGCATCCACCCTCGTCGGGGATGGCTCCTGCAAGGAGAAGAGACTGGACTGCCGCGACAAGCTCTCTTGATGAAGCGGCGGAGTCAACGAGGCTGGTGCACGTGCAGCTGATGGGCATCGCGCATAGCCCCAGGGATGCGCGTCGCCAGATGTCAAGTGCCGTTCGTCCTCCCAGGTAGATGGCCACGTTATTCTCCTCGTCTTCTGCTGTGCGCGATGGGGTGCAGCTAGCTCGTTGCCGCGTGCGGCGGGACGTGGGTAGCTCGCACGCCAAGGTACCGGCTCGCTTTGCCAGAGAATAGGATTCTGAGCAGGTGATTTCCTGCATATGGCTGGCACCAGCCTGCAGGGTATGCTGCTGGGCCCATACCGTTCACGGAACCGAGGGCAGCTTGGAAGGGTCGCACGACTGGCGAGAGTTTGGCAGTTTGGGGCGAAGCGTCAGGCTCGTCCACAAGTTCTACCAAAATTCATGTCGCCGTGGTTCATGGCTGAGGGGTGATACGACCTGCCGGCAAACAAGAAGACGCTGTGCAGTAGTAGCTCAACTTGCCTGTTTGTCGGCAGAGAAAGACCGATAAACAGATCACATCATTGTCATATGAGTTATTTTGGTGCGTTTGCCGGTATATCGTGGTCAAGAATGTACCGACAAAAATGAAAGGCATGTACGTCTAGCACCCGGCAGGTGAGATTTGTCGGATGATGTGCCCTCGCCAGCTGGCAGGGGCCGACCGGCGGGAGGGGAGAGGAACGTGGGCAAAGGGCTCGGGCTCATCTACCAGGACCAGTGGCTCGCCGCGGTGGACAAGCCCCAGGGCATCCTGGTTCATGGCGACGGCAGCGGCGCCCGCACCCTCACGGACGATCTGCGCGAACTCCTCGAGGCCCAGGGGACGGACGCCAGTGGCCTGCAGCCCGCCCAGAGGCTGGACGTCGACACCTCGGGACTCGTGCTCTTCTCGCTTGACAAGATGATCCAGCCCAGGTTGGATGCCCTCGTGGCCATGCGTGGCATCCGCAAGCGCTACGTCGCCCTGGTGGAGGGGCGCTTTCCCACAGGGACGCGCGACATCGAGCTGCCCCTCGGGCGCGACCGCCACGACGCCCGTCGCATGCGCGCGAG
>NZ_LT635494.1:771075-885306 GCF_900120385.1 Olsenella phocaeensis
CCGCCACGACGCCCGTCGCATGCGCGCGAGCCGCACGGGCAGGCCGGCCCACACGCGTGCGCGGCTGCTGGGAACGGAGGGCGGCATCTCTCTCGTGGCCATAGAACTCCTGACAGGCAGGCGTCACCAGATTCGAGTCCATCTCTCCCACCTGGGGTTCCCCTTGGTGGGAGACCCGCTCTACGGCAGCTGTCGCAGCCGCCCCGCGACTCACCGGGGCAGGCGTGGCGCGCGCCGGGAGCACTCGCTTATGCTGCACGCCATCGAGGAGGAGCTCGACCATCCCGTGACGGGCGAGCACCTGCGCCTCTCGACCGCCTGGCCCGCCCGCTTCGAGGAGGCCTTCCCCAAGGGAGAGGACCTTTGGCTCCGCCGCCGCGGCTAGCACAGGGCCGAGGGGCGGCCGTGCCACCTGTGCGGGGCGCCCAGGAGAGGACCTCTGGCTCCGCAGCCGCGGCTAGCACCCTCGCGGACGCCTGCCTGCGGCCCGCGTGTCCACGTGGTTCTCGCTTTGATGCATACTGGTGGGGCAGCCCTATGGGGCGCACGCCGGCGGGGGCCGGCTCAGGAGGGGACGCCGGTTCGTCCGGCGCACGCGAGAGAGGTTCCTATGGCCGGCAGCATGCGTGGCGTGTACACCAACCTTACCGAGATTCGTCGCAACGTGTTCCGCGAGGTGGCGAAGGTCTGCTACGCGATGGGGGACGACCCCAGCAAGACCGACAGCGACATAGACGATGCCTTCGACGAGCTGCCGTTCAAGATCCTTCCCGGCGACGTCGCGACCTACCGCGAGAGCGTCTTCCTCGAGCGCGCCATCATCGGCGAGCGCATCCGCCTCGCCATGGGTCTGCCCCTGCAGGGCGTCGAGCGGCCCGCGCGCATCTCGGACGGCTTCAAGGAGGCCGAGACGGCCGACCTCGCCTACTACGAGCCGCCCCTGATCAACGTGATCAAGTTTGCCTGCAACTCCTGCAAGGACAACGTCTACGAGGTCACCAACGCCTGCCAGGGCTGCCTGGCACACCCCTGCCGCGAGATCTGCCCCAAGAACGCGATCTCGTTCGTGGACAAGAGGGCCTTCATCGACCAGGGCGCCTGCATCCACTGCGGCATGTGCGCCAAGACCTGCCCCTACCAGGCCATCCACCACCACGTCCGTCCCTGTGCCGCTGCCTGCGGCATGAACGCCATCGGCTCCGACGACCACGGTCGCGCCGACATCGACTACGAGAAGTGCGTGAGCTGCGGCCAGTGCCTGGTCAACTGCCCCTTCGGCGCAATCGCCGACAAGAGCCAGATCGCCCAGGTCATCTGGGCCATCCACTCGGGACAGGAGGTCATCGCTGCCGTCGCCCCCTCGTTCGTGGGCCAGTTCGGCGGCAAGGGCAACGTGGGCAAGCTGCGCGAGGCCTTCAAGCTCCTGGGCTTCTCGGGCGTCGAGGAGGTCGCGCTGGGCGCCGACCTCTGCGCCATGCAGGAGGCGGAGGACTTCCTCGAGGAGGTGCCCGACAAGCTGCCCTTCATGGGTACGAGCTGCTGTCCCGCCTGGTCGGTCATGGCCAAGCGCGAGTTCCCGGAGCACGCCAACTGCGTGAGCATGGCCCTCACGCCCATGACGCTCACCGCCCGCATGATTCGCGCGCAGCATCCCAACGCGAAGATAGTCTTCGTCGGACCCTGCGCCGCCAAGAAGCTCGAGGCCATGCGCAGGAGCGTGCGCAGCGAGGTCGACTTCGTCCTCACCTTCGAGGAGATGGCGGGCATGATGGACGCTCGCGACATCGACTACCTGAGCCTCGAGGACGACAACAAGAGCGACTTCGACGTGGCCAGCACCGACGGACGAAACTTCGCCGTCGCGGGTGGCGTGGCCAACGCGGTGGTCAACGCCATCCACCGTCGTTACCCCGACCGTGTGGTCAACGTGGTCAACGCCGAGGGGCTGGACGAGTGCCGCAAGATGATGAAGGACGCCGTGAAGGGCAAGTATCCGGGGTACCTCATCGAGGGCATGGCCTGTCCCGGCGGTTGCGTGGCGGGCGCCGGCACGCTCGTCGCCATCAACAAGTCGACGGCGGCGGTCAAGCGCTACGCCAAGAAGTCCCCGCACCTCAACGCGACGGAGAACTCCTACCGCATGCTCCTTCCCATGCTCGAGAAGGGCTTCACCAAGGAAGACGAGGACCTGGAGGTCGCGGAGAGCCGCGAGGCGCAGGAGCCCAAGCGCTAGGGGTCGTCATCTGCGGCCGCCCGGTTCGAGCGCCAGAAGAAAGGGAGCGCCAGAAGAAAGGGAGAGGATCGCGCAGACCAATCGTGGAATGCGCGGTCCTCTCGCCTTTTCCCAGGTCAGGCGAGAATGACGCGCAGTCCGTTGCTGTTCTGCGCATCCAGCCCGCAGGCTTCCCCCGCAGTCGTCCTTGGGGTCTTTCGACCGCTGCGGTCGCGCACAAGAAAAGACCGCGCTGCCAGCTTGGCAGACGCGGTCCGATGCGTGCTATCGCGAACGAGGGGAGGGGCCTAGGGCTCCTTGACGCCCTTCACCGAGGCATAGAACTTGGCGGAGTCGAAGACGTCCTTGATGGTCTTGCCATGCATGAACGGAAGGGAGAGGAACTCGTCGACGGTCGGCACGAGGTCGCTGCAGTCGACGAAGTGGTTCTTGGAGTTGCGCCGGCTGGTGTCCTGCGCGCGCCACGCCTCGAAGTTGACGTCTGTGAGGTAGTAGACGTCGTTGTCGACCTTCATGTATACGGAGTGGTTGCTGTGCAGGTAATCGGCCAGCTCGTCGTAATTTATCTCGAGCTCCTCAGCTGCCTTCTTGCCCATATCGCATCCTTTCTCGAAGGAATACTGCCAACGGTGCTGCTGAAAAAATAGTACCGCCCCGCGGCCGCTCCCATTCGCCGGTTCGCGATGCTTTAGGCAAACGTGGCCTAGGGACGTGCGGGTGGGGGAGGCTTGACCCGTCACCGGCACGAGGCCGTAATGGTGCGGGGTTGCCGTCGGCGTAAGGCCTCTGGTCGGTCCTGCATCGAGCCTGGTGTCGTCTCCACCCCTCTGCCGAGGGGCGACGCCTCCTCGGCGTCAGAACAGGATGGCCTCGGCAAGCTCCTCGGTCGTGCCCACGATCGTGGTGGCGCCCTGGGCGCGCAGCCAGCCCACGTCCCTGAAGCCCCAGCTCACGGCGATGCAGTCGACGCCCGCGTTCCTTGCCGTCTGGAGGTCCACCTCGGAGTCGCCCACGTACACCACCCGCTCCGGCCGGCATCCCAGCTGGGACGTGACGGCGAGGAGGGAGTCCGGCGCGGGCTTGCGCCTCACGTCGGGCCGCTCGCCCACGACTGCGTCGAAGAGTCCCCCGAAGTAGGTCGCCACCAGGTCCTGGACGGCGGAGTCGGGCTTGTTGGACACGACGGCCCTCAGCACCCCCTCGCCCGAGAGCACGCGCAGCAGCTCCTTGACCTGTGGGTAGGGGGCGGTCCGCTCGGCGTTGTGGCGGGCGTAGTGAGCCCGGAAGGTCGCGAGGGCACGCGCCTCCTGAGGCACGGGCGTGCCCTCGGGGACGCTCAGGTGGATGAGCCGGGCCACGCCGTTTCCCAGGAAGGACCTCACGTCGTCCTTGGAGCGGCCGGGCAGCCCCTCGGAGGAGAGGGCATGGTTGACCGAGGCGTGCAAGTCGTCAAGGGTGTCAAGTAGAGTCCCGTCCAGGTCGAAGATGGCCGCCTCGTATGCCATGTCCCTGCCTTCCTCCGCGTCCCGCGGTTTCTCCTACCGCCCTGAGTATAGGCTCCCGACGTGGGGCAGGAGCCCACCGCCAGGTCCCGCCACAAGGCGAGGCCCCCGCGTCTCCGGCAGGGCGCCGGTCGCGGGGGCCTCCAAGGGGTGCTCGCGGGCGAGAGGGGCGGTTCGCCCTCGCTGCGATTCCTACTGGAAGTGCAGGGACTCCACCGGGTCCAGGCGTGCGGCGTGACGGGCGGGATAGAAGCCGAAGAGGATGCCGATGGCGACGCAGATGCTCGTCGCCAGGGTGACGGCGGTGGGTTCTATGACGGGCGTGATGCCGCCGGAGCCCCCCATGCCGCTCATGATGCCCGCTCCTGCCGCCTTGGCCAGCCCGAAGGCGCCGGCATAGCCCAAGACGATGCCGATGACGCCGCCAGCGAGGCAGAGGCAGATCGACTCGAGCAGGAATTGCTTGGTAATGTCGGACCTCTTTGCGCCCAGCGCCTTTCGCAGGCCTATCTCGCGGATGCGCTCGGTGACGTTGGTGAGCATCATGTTCATGATGCCTATGCCGCCCACGACGAGGGAGATGCTCGCGACGGTCGTCATGAGCAGCTGGAAGGCGAGCATGGTCGAGTTGAGCTGGTCTGCGATCTGCTTCATCGAATAGACCATGATGCCGCCGCCCGTCCCCCCCTCGGAGCTCGCGTCCTGTTGGACGTGGTAGTGGGCCTCGAGTGTGGATTTGGTCGACTTCACGAGCTGGTCCACGTCCACGCCGTCGCGGGCAAACGCTACGATCTGGTCGACGGTCTGGCTTCCGGTGATGCGGGCGCAGCAGGTGGTGCGGGGGACGTACACCGTGATGCCGTTGCCCGTCGCCGCCCCCGTGGCGGGCAACACGCCGATGACGGTGTAGTCGTCGTTGCCCAGGCGGACCGTCCTTCCCACCGCCTCCGCGTCGGCGTCGCCGAAGAGGAGGCCCACGGCGTTCTGGTCTATGACGACGACGGTCGACATCCTGTCCAGGTCATCGGACGAGACGAGCCTGCCCGAGCTGGCATGTCTGCTCTGAGCCTGGAAGAACTCGGGGCTGACGCCCATCACCTGGGCGTTGGTCTGCTTTTTCTGTGTGGTGACGTCCGCCGATCCGTACGAGATGCCCGTGACGAACTCGTAGTCGGGAAGCGCCTGGGCGATGTAGCCAACGTCCTGCTGGGTGATGGGGTCACCCGTGTAGACGGAGATGTACACTGCCTTGGCCTGCGTCAGCCCCAAGCTGCTCACCAGTGCCTTCTTGATGCCGCCAATCAGCGCGGTCATGGCGATGACGGCGCTGATTCCTATGACGATGCCCAACACGGTGAGAAGCGAGCGGCCCCGGTTGGCGTCGAGCGCCTCCCAGGTCTCGCTGGCAAGGTCGCGTGCCCTCACGTGAGCCCCCTTCCTCCGGTGCTGCTGTGACGGACGAGCTCGCGCTCCTGCGCGTCGGTGAGGAGCCTGCCGTCCCTGATGTGGACGGTGCGGTCGGCCCAGGCCGACACCTCTGGGTCATGGGTGATGAGCACGATGGTCTTCCCCTCCTCCCGCAGGCGGCGGAAGGTCCCGAGGACCATGTCGCCCGTGGCGGAGTCGAGGTTGCCGGTCGGCTCGTCTGCTAGGATGAGCGCCGGGTCGTTGACCAGGGCGCGGGCGATGGCGACGCGCTGCATCTGCCCGCCCGAGAGCTCGTTGGACTTGTGGTCGAAGTACTGCTCGGGAAGCGAGACCGCGGCGAGCGCTCGGATGGCACGCTCCTCTCGCTCGCGCACGGGGCAGTCCGAGTAGATGAGCGGGAGCATGACGTTGCGCAGCACCGTGGAGCGGGGCAGCAGGTTGAACGACTGGAACACGAAGCCGATGCGCGTGGCGCGCAGCTCTGCCAGCTCGTCGTCGTCCAGGGTGGACACGTCGGTCCCCTCCAGGAGATAGGTCCCGGAGGTGGGGGTGTCAAGGCATCCCAGGGTGTTCATGAGGGTCGACTTGCCCGAGCCCGAGGGACCCATGATGCAGAGGAACTCGCCGCGCCTGACCTGGAGCGACACGCCTCTTAGGGCATGGGTCAGCCCCGCTTCGGTCTCGTAGATGCGGTGTATGTCGCGAACGTCGAGTACGAGGTCCATCGTTGCCCCTAGTACATGATGCCGGCGCCGGCCATGGCTCCGGAGTCCTCGTCGGAGCTTCCGCCGCTCGTGCCCAGGAGGACGAGCTCGCCCTCCTTGAGGCCCTCCACCACGGCGTCGCTGGAGTTCTGTGCGACGACCTTGACCTCGCGCTTCTCGCTCGACGCGATGCTGGAGCCGTCGTCCGAGAGCTTGACGACCTCGACCGTGCACGTCTCCCCCTCCCCGGGGGTGAGGGCGGTCGCCGGGACAGTCAGGGCGTTGGGGATGCTCTGGGTGGTTATGGTGGCGTTTGCCGTCATGCCTGGCTTGAGGCTCGGGTCGGGGCTGGGGATGAGCACCTCCACCGAATAGGTGACCACGCCGTAGCCGCTCCCGCCGCTGTCACCGCTTCCGGTCGAGACGGTGGCGATGCGGGTGACCTCGCCCTCCATGTTGAGCTCGGGGAGGGCCGAGAAGCTCACGCTCGCCTTCTGGCCGACGGCGAGCTTCGAGATGTCGACCTCGTTGACCTGGGCGGTGACCGTCATCTGGGAGACGTCGGCAATTTGCACCAAAGGACCGGAGCCAGCCTGCCCGGTGCCACCGGCGGCCCCTCCCGCAGAGGCGCCTGCCACCGCGTTGACCGCCACTACGCTGCCGGAGCAGGGAGCCTTGACCGTCCGCTTGGACGTGTTGGCCACGGCCTCGTTGTAGGCGTCGTTCGCGCCCTCGAGCGAGATGCGTGCGCCCTCGAGGCTGGACTGGGCGCTCTCGACCTCGGCGTACACCTGGTCGGGATGGGTCATGCCCTTCTGGGTCTCGGCGTCCGGGGCGCTGTTCCATGCGTCAAGCGCCTTGTTGTAGGAGTCCCAGGCGTTGTCGAGGGTGGTCTGGGCGCTGTTGACGCCGTTCTGGGCGCTTCTCACCTGCTGCGACGCCTCGCGCACTGCCTTGTCGAGGGAGTCGTTCTTGAGGGTGAAGAGCACGTCGCCCTCGCTCACCACCGAGCCCTCCTTCACCTGCACGTCCTCTATGATGCCGTCGACCTCGGGGGTGACGATGGTGGACGAGAGGGGCTGCGCCTTGCCCGAGGCGCTCACCGTGCTCGAGAAGTCCTGCTTTGTGACGGGTGCCGTTATGGGGGTCGCCTGCTGTGCCCCCTGCGCCGCGAGCTGCCTGGAGATGGCGATGCCGCCTGCGATGACGGCAACGATGCCTACGGCGACGCCCACCTTGATGAGGCGCTTGCGCCTGCGCTTGGCACGACGCTCCTTGGCCTTCTGCATGGCGAGGGCGGTCTGGCGCTCGAGCTCCGCGTCGACGTCGCCGTCATCGGTTCCTGCGGCACCGATGACCGGAGGGATGTCCGGGAGGTCCATCCGGGTGGTCTGCCCGAGATGGGCGGCGGGCTGCCGCGCATCCTCTCCCAGGGGGCTCTTGGGAGCTCCGGGCCGGCTGGTGTTCGAGTCGGTGGAATCGTCTAGAGGCATCTTTGCTCCATTCCGCACAGGACGCCGCAAGGCGTCACGCGTTGCATGTGCTCGCACGGATCATGGGTGGTAATTAAATCAGAAATCTACCTGACCCCCCGGCCCGTGGCAACGACCTGGGAAGAGAAATAAGCAAAGCTTAAGACTGTCTTTCTCCCTTGCGTCGCGAGGGCGCATTGCCATGGCAACAAGGTGGTCAAGTGATGAGAGTTACCATAACCTGATTTTTTGGCTGGCACGCAGGCAAAAGGTCGCAAGACCCGCACCGCACTCACGGATCGCGGGCACGTTCAGTGCCGGCATCGACGAGAGGATCGACTCGTTCGTCTACTACCTCCGCTGAGCCGGTGGGCTCGCATCGCTGCTTCGTTCATGACACGCGCGCTCCGCCGCCTGCGTGCGGGCGTGGTGGCGCATCGGGCAACTAGCGGCCACGGTGTGGCCCGATGCTGCTAGACTGGCGTGTTGCGCGCGTCGGCGCCGTCTACGCCGGGACGCCGTCATCTGTAGGTCCGCCCGCAACGGCACGGGGCGGAAGAGGCGAGAGGAACCCATGGACTCACACAGCATGCACACCCACACCTGCGGGGAGCTCCGCACCTCGGACATCGGCCACGAGGTTACCCTCACGGGCTGGGTCTGGCACCGTCGCGACCACGGCGGCATGGTCTTCGTCGACCTGCGCGACCGCGAGGGCCTGACGCAGGTCTCGTTCGACCCCGACCACGCGGGCGGCGATGCCTTCCACGTGGCGGAGGCCATCCGTCCCGAGTGGCCCATCAAGGTCCAGGGTGTCGTGCGCGAGCGTCCCGAGGCGAACGAGAAGGTGGCGACCGGCCAGATCGAGGTCCTGGCCGCGAGCGTCGAGGTTCTCAACCGCTCCAAGACCCCCGCCTTCCAGATCGAGGACCAGCTCGACATCTCCGAGGACATCCGCCTGCGCTACCGCTACCTCGACCTGCGCCGCCCCAGCATGATGGGCAGGCTGCGCCTGCGCTCCGACTTCACCTTCGCCCTGCGCGAGGCCCTGCACGGCCGCGAGTTCATGGAGGTCGAGACCCCCGCGCTCTTCAAGTCGACCCCCGAGGGGGCCCGCGACTTCCTGGTGCCCAGCCGCACCCAGCCGGGTCACTTCTACGCCCTGCCGCAGTCCCCGCAGCTCCTGAAGCAGCTGCTCATGGTGGGTGGCGTCGAGCGCTACTACCAGGTCGCCAAGTGCTTCCGTGACGAGGACCTGCGCGCCGACCGCCAGCCCGAGTTCACGCAGGTGGACATCGAGATGAGCTTCGTCGAGCAGGACGACGTCATGGACGAGCTCGAGGAGGTCCTGGCCGACGCCTTCTCCAAGGTTGGCGTCGAGATGCAGCTTCCCCTGCGGCGCATCGGCTACTGGGACGCCATGGACCGCTATGGCAGCGACAAGCCCGACACTCGCATCGGGATGGAGATCCACGACGTGAGCGAGGTATTCTCTGCCTCGAAGTTCAAGCTCTTCGCGAGTGCCGCCGCCGACCCCAAGGCCCATGTCAAGGCCATCTGCGCCAAGGGTGCGGGCAGCTGGGCACGCTCCAAGATCGACCGCCTCTCCGAGGTCGCGGCGGGCTTCGGCGCCAAGGGCCTGGCCTACCTCGCCTTCCATGAGGACGGCAGCCTGAAGAGCCCCATCGCCAAGTTTCTCTCGGAGGAGGAGGTCCAGGGTGTGCGCGCCGAGCTCTCCGTCGAGCCGGGCGACCTCGTGCTCTTCGCGGTGGGCAACCGCCTCGAGTGCGACCAGATCCTGGGCGGCATGCGCAACCACATGGCAGATGCCCTCGAGCTTCCCCGCGAGGGGCACGACTTCCTCTGGGTCGTCGACTTCCCCCTCTTCCACTGGGACGAGGAGCGCAACGCCTTCGCGGCGGAGCACCAACCCTTCACCCAGCCAATCGAGGACCAGCTCGGCCTGCTTGCGAGCGAGGACCGCGACGAGGTCCTCTCCATCGGCTCGCACACCTACGACTTCGTCATGGACGGCTTCGAGGCGGGCGGCGGCGGCATGCGCATCCACGACGCCGAGCTGCAGATGCGGATCCTGCGCCTGCTGGGCTTCGATGACGAGCGCGCCAAGGAGCAGTTCGGCTTCCTGATGGAGGCCCTCGAGTTTGGCGCGCCCCCCATGGGCGGCTTCGCTCTGGGCCTCGACCGCGTCTGCATGCTGCTGGCCGGCTCCGACTCCATCCGCGACGTCATGGCCTTTCCCAAGACCACCTCGGGCTCCGACCTCATGAGCGACGCGCCCGGCGAGGTCAGCGACCGCCAGCTCAAGGAGGTCTCGCTGAGGCTCCTCTAGCCCTGCTCTCCGGGGTGGCGAGAGTCGCGTCAGCCCTTGTCATTCTGTGTCTTCGGGGCGGGTGGGCCATCCATCCGCCCCTTTGCTATGGAGGTGTGCCATGGAGGCACTTGCGGTTGGCCTGGGAGGCTTCCTGGGCAGCCTGGGACGCTGGCAGCTGGGTGTGTGGCTCAAGGGGGTCACCCCGGCCTTGCCTGCAGGCACGCTGGTCGCCAACCTGCTCGCTGCCCTGCTCATCGGCCTGGTCACCGGGGTGGGCCTTGCCGCCCCGATGCCCGAGAGGCTGCGGCTCTTCCTGGCGGTGGGCCTCTGCGGCGGCCTCTCCACCTTTTCCACCTTCTCCAACGAGACCTTCCAGCTCGCCTCTTCCGGCAACTGGGTCGGAGCCGCGCTCAACGTCGTCGCCAACGTGGCGAGCTGCCTTTTTGCCGTGGGTTGCGGGATCGCCTTGGGCAGGATGCTCGTCTCCTAGGCCTTGCCGTGAGCGGGCGCCGTTGAAGGAGGGACGACCGACCCCATGCCCGGTGCTTCGCACGACTCCGCTTGGGGTATATGACTCCCATCAGAGACAAGGCGCGGCCCCATCCGCCGCATGCGAAGAAAGCGAGTCCGTTATGGCTGAAAAGACGCTCGAGCTCTACATCAAGGACGGTTGTCCCTTCTGCCACAAGGTCCTCTCGTTCATGAAGAAGAACGGCATCGAGCTGCCCCTGCACAACATCAGCCGCAGCGAGGAGGACCTCAACCATCTCGTCGAGGTGGGCGGCAAGAGGCAGGTGCCCTGCCTCTTCATCGACGGCGCCCCCCTGTACGAGTCTGGCGACATCGTGGCCTATCTGGCCAAGGAGTTTGCAGTGGGGGCAACCTCCGCTGACGAGGCGGCGCCTGCGGGCGGCGTCTGCACCATCGGGGGCGGCTGCTCCTTCTAGGGCGTCTCGGGAACCGAGGCCGACGGGAGGTCGTCGTCCATGTCGCTGAGCGTGCTGGTGGCGTCCGACTCCTTCAAGGGCTCGGCGTCGAGCAGGACAATCGCAGAGCTCGTCGAGAGAGGCGTGCGTCGGGTAGATCCTGACGCACGCGTCTTTTGCCTGCCCATCGCGGACGGGGGAGAGGGAACCATCGACGCCCTGCTTGCCGCTCGGAGTGGCAGGTTGCGACACCTCGAGGTCAGGGGGCCCTTGGGCGTGCCCGTCGACGCGCGCTATGCGCTGCTGGACGACGGGTGCGCCGTGCTCGAGGCGGCGGAGGCCATAGGCATCGGCCTCTCCGACCGCAGCCCCGCCTCCGCCCTTGCCGCCTCGAGCTTCGGCCTGGGGCAGCTGCTGCTTGACGCACTGGACCAGGACGCGCGGAGGGTGCTTGTCGGCCTGGGCGGCAGTGCCACCAGCGACGGCGGCGCAGGATTCGCCAAGGCGCTCGGGGCCAGGCTCCTCGACCGCTACGGCATGCCCGTCGAGGAGGGCCTCGCAGGGCTCGTGCGCGTGGAGTCGCTGGACGTCTCGGGCTTGGACCCGCGCCTTGGGGAGGTGGACATGGAGCTCCTGCTCGACGTCACCAACCCGCTCGTTGGCTCCGCTGGGGCGGTGAGGGTGTTCGGACCCCAGAAGGGGCTGGACCCACGCGAGCTCGACCGTTATGACGGGTGGATGAGCGGATGGGGCGAGCTCCTGCACCGCGTCTGCAGCAGGGACGTCGCGGCTGTGGAGGGCGCCGGTGCTGCCGGAGGCCTGGGCGCTTGCCTCATGGCGCTCGCCGACGCCAGGCCGGGACGTGGCATCGAGCTCGTTCTGGATGCCGTCGGCATCGACCAGGCGCTTGCGGGGGTTGACCTCGTCATCACCGGCGAGGGAAGGATGGACGCCCAGTCCGCCTGCGGGAAGGCGCCGGTCGGCGTGGCACGTCGTGCGAAGGCGCAGGGCAAGCCGGTGGTCGCGGTGGTGGGAAGCTGCTCCGACGAGCTCGAGGCCGCGTACGCGCAGGGAGTCGACCTCGTCGTTCCCTGCGCCCACGAGCCATGCTCGCTCGAGGACTGCATGAGGGGCGTGGAGAGGAGCGTGCCCTTTGCCGCCGAGTCGGCGGTCCGGGCCTTCCTCTTGGGTCGGTCCGCGGTCTAGCCCGCCTGTGCCCACGAGTGCAGAGGGGCAGCACGTCGTTCTCGCTTGACCTCATCTCTCCCGTGGCGGAATCTGGGGTTAGCACGCGCGCCATCCTGCCGGGGGGCGGAGGCGCACAGATGACACAAAGGGAGAGGTTCGAATTGGCGCTGCACATAGTCGAGGAGGCAGACCGCTGTCTCAACTGCAAGAGGCCCCTCTGTCAAGAGGGATGCCCGGTCCATACGGCCATCCCCCAGGTGATTCAGATGTTTCGCGAGCGCAGGATGGAGGAGGCGGGCAGGACCCTCTTCGAGAACAACCCCATGAGCGTGGTGTGCGCGCTGGTGTGCAACCACAGCGCGCAGTGCGAGGGGCATTGCATTCGGGGGCGCAAGGGCACCCCGATCCACTTCTCGGCCATCGAGGACTACATCTCCGACGCATACCTGGACCGCATGGGGCCGGACGAGCTGCCTGAGCGCAACGGACGCCACGTCGCCGTGGTGGGCTCCGGTCCCGCGAGTCTCACGGTTGCCATCCAACTTGCCGCCCTTGGCTGCGACGTCACGATCTTCGAGCAGAAGATGGAGATCGGCGGCGTGCTGCGCTACGGCATCCCCGAGTTCAGGCTGCCCAACTCCATCATCGACCGCTATCGTGCGCTGCTCGATCGCCTGGGCGTGCTCGTGCGTCCCAACACGACGATTGGCGGCGCGCTGAAGCTCGACGACCTCCTGCGTGACGGCTACGACGGCGTCTTCGTGGGCACTGGCGCCTGGCGCGCAAAGACCCTGGGCATCAAGGGGCAGGCGCGCGGCAACGTCTTCTTCGGAATCGACTACCTGGTCAACCCCGAGGTCTGTGAGATCGGCCAGGACGTCGCCGTCATCGGCGTGGGCAACGTTGCCATGGACGTGGCGCGCACGGCGATCCGCCAGGGGGCGCGTCGCGTGACGCTGTATTCCAACTGGGGTGGCGTCTCGGCAAACTCTGACGAGGTGGAGCTTGCGCAACTCGATGGCGCGCAGATCGTCTACGGGCAGTCCATCGAGTCGATCAACGACAGGGGGCCGGTGTTCCGCCGCTCGATCCTAGACGAGGAGGGACAAGTCGTCGACATGAGCGACGAACTCGTTCAGGTGGAGTGCGACACGGTGATCTTCTGCGTCTCGCAGGTGCCCAAGGACAAGCTGATCCTCACCACCCAGGGACTCAGGGGCACGGAGCGGGGGACCCTGGTGGTGGATGACGACTGCATGACCACGGTCGAGGGCGTCTTCGCCGCGGGTGACGTGGTGAACGGCCCCAAGACGGTGGTGCACTCCGTCGAGGGGGCCAAGAGGGCGGTCGTCGGCATGCTGCGCTACATGGGGCTGGACGAGTCCGGGCGTCCGGTCGCGGCGCAGGAGTAGGCCAGAGTCTCGCAAGAGCCAAGGCCGCTTGGCCATGGGACCCGTCAGCTGGCGGGACCCGGCTCCTTGTTGCCGGGAAGCCTGGCATGCCTCTTCCTCTTGGCGCGCCTTGTCTCCCGTCTGTTGACCGACGCGACTCGTAGTCTGGATTGGGCAAGCAGGGATCCCAACACCTCTGCCCGGATGGCGTGCCGTGCGGGGTCGTCAAGCAGCCGCAGCACCCTCCTCGCCTCTGTCCTGTGGCCCTTGGCGTCAATTGCGTTTGCGATGCGGGCGAGGGTTCTCTCGAGGGAGGACGTATCCCTCAGGTCTTCGCTACGAAGGATGAAGAGCGTGTCGCCCATGGTGGAATAGTCCTCGATGCGCAGCTTGTCGTCTCGCATGCTCCGCTCTTGCGCATGGGAATCGCGGCCGTTGTATTCGAGCGAGATCCCAAAGCGGTCAAATCGGATGTCAGGCCTCATGCTGTGATGCATCAGCAGCCCCCTTGGGTCGTTCGAGAGGTCGATGGGCCTGTTGAGCGCCCCAAAGGTCAGGCTCACTCCCCCATAGCGCGGTGGGTTCGAGAGCATCAGCCCCAGGATGGACTCCATGGGGGAGGCGGAGCCATCGAGGATCATCTTCGCCGCCTGTCGAGCCAGCTTCGCTCCGTGCCTCCCCCTGCTCGCGGCTAGGTACGAAGACACCTCCGAGGAGGTGGCAAGGGGGTCCAGGCCAAACCCACACCCGCCGTCGTGCCCTGGCTCAAAGGAGTATGTGCCGCAGAGCTCGCAGCCCAGGCCCATGAGCTCGGCAGTCGCGGAAAGATTGCTCATCCTTCCCGATGAAACGAGCTGGTTCAGTTCGGAGGCTCGTCCTAGGAGCATGAGCCCGGGGGCGTCCACATAGACGTTGACGCCCCTTATGGGACTGTCGAGAAAGGGGGTCCTGGTGTCACAGACGCGCAGGAGCGAGTTTGGCAACAGCTCGCCCTCGGTGACGCTGCAACTGAGGCCACGAACAAGAATGCGCTCCTTGCTTGATGCGACCCTGATGCCGATTGCTGGGTCCTCGGCCGCAAACAGGGGGGCAACGAGTTCCCTGACCCCGCTGTGCCCCATCACGTCTCGGCCGCTTGCGTCGACGGGAGGCACCGCCTGGAGCGTGGCTGGTGCCAGGCCGAGGTCGGACCTCAGGCGAGCGGCGCGAAGGAGCGCCACTCCCACTTTTCCCGTGATTACCAGATTCATCCCGTTGGCCCCCTGACTGGAAACTTCGGTGTCGCAAGTGCTGCCGCGAGCTTTTCAAGGTGCAAGAAACCTAAATGGCGTTAGTGTAAACAACGGACAGGAAAAATGGATGATTCTGGATGTGATTGACGATTGTGTAAGGATGATTAGCCCAACTTGGCAATGAGCCACAGAATTCTTTTACACAATCGGAGAACACGTCCATTTGCCCATGTTCTCCGGCAGCGAACTTCACACAATCGTTGAAGTCGAAACCACTCTCGTTGGGAATCGAGTGCGGGGCGTTTGACGATTGGTACGTGGCGAACGGGGAGCGCAGATGGAATGTCGTTTTTTGTCATAGCACTTGGGGATGTCGCGGGTAGAGCGGTCTGATGAGGCTCCTGACAAGGGCGTGGGGAAGTCTGGTGAAGATTCCCGGGCGCGTGCGGTTGGCGTCGGTCAGCCCCCTTCTAGCCCCTCACGCGAAGCAGGACGTACTGGACCACGAGCATCACGAAGAGGGCGCCCATCGAGGCGAAGTAGGCCCAGACCGCGCCATTGAAGCCGAGCGTTGCCACCAGCGTCACGCTCAGCACGACGGAGAGCGCGAAGGTGAGCAGGTAGCTGCGGGTGACCACCTCCTGGCGTCGCAGCACGGTGATGATCTGGTAGAGGAAGTCCACGATCGCCGACATCCCCCCCGCGAGGACCATCAGGTACAGCTGGGCGCGCATGGGCTCGAAGTCGGTGCCATAGAGGATTCCCAGCAGGGGCACGCCGAAGGCGGCGTTGAAAAGGAGGATGCCGGCGGTCAGGGCCGCGGCGACGCCCGCCACGGCAATCACGATGAGGTCGAAGCGTCCCCGGTGGTTGGGCTCGGACCAGATGTTGGAGAGCCTCACGAGCTGGGGCTTGTACACCAGCCCCACGGTCATGGCTATGCCCTGGGCGGGGAAGTAGATGGCGTTGAAGAAGAGCTGGCTCTCGTATGCCAGCGCCCCCTCCATGGCGAACTTCGGCACAGACTCGATGAGCACGAAGAGAAACTGCGCCGCGAAGGCTGGTGCGCATTCGACGAAGATCTCTCGCAGCTCCACGAGGCGGACCCCACGCGAGCGAGGGGTCTCGAGCAGGGCGAGGGGAAGGCTCACCAGCAGGAGCGAGACCCCTGCCGCCCCGGCAAGCGCAAGGCTTGCCACCGCGACGTCATGCGTGACGAGCAGCGCCACGGTGAAGGCGAGCATGGACACGCCGCAGCGCAGCGCCTGGGAGACGCCAGCCAGCCAGAGCTTGTCACATTGCTGGAGCCGTCCCTCGTACACGTCTGCGAGCGAGTCGACCAGGCGGAAGGCGAAGGTACCCACGCAGATCGAGAGCATCTCGCCCGAGTAGCCCTTGACCAGGCACCAGAGCCAGGCCACCCCAACCATGAGCAGACAGCTCGCGGCCCTCTGGAGCTGGTACGAGCCAAACGACTCAGCCTCGTCCACGTCGGAGACCTGGTAGGTGCGCACGCCATAGGTCCCCACGAACTGCAGGAGGTTGGCGATGACGAAGGCCATGGAGAAGCGCCCCGCCGCCTCGGCGCCCGCGAGTTGGGTGGCGATGACGGTGAGCAGGGGGAAGAGCACTCCCCAGAGCCCTAGGCCCAGACTGTTGAAGAGGTAGTCGCTGCGGGTGCGGTGGGCGGCGTAGCGTGCGGTCTGGTCTGCGAGCGACCCCGACCACACGGACGAGATGAGCCGGTCCCACCAGTCGTTGGCGAGGCGCACGACGAGGGGAGTCCTTGCCACCCTCCCGCCGCGAGACCCTCCCGCGCCGGGACGCCTTCCCGCAGCATCGCTCCTGCCCGAAAGAATGCGCTCCAGTGGGTTGGTCATGCAGTGCCTCGCACATCCTGTTCGCTTGGTTCGTCGCCTGCTCGGACGCTCGGCGCGCATCCCGTGCCACGCGTTCGCCCTGGCGATTGTATCCCGCCCTGCGCGTGAAGATTGGGTTTCGCTGCGGTCGGCTACATCCTCGGCATACACCCGCCGGCTAAAGTATGGTGTGCGATTCTTTGGCACAAGAGGCTCGAGGCCGGCGCCCGCGACGTTGGCCCAGGGGGAGGTACGGTGTCTGAGCTGGATAGACTGAAGGAGGGCGGGCAGGGTTCTGTCCGACCCTCCGCAAGCGAGGCAGAGCTCGAGTGGGCTGCCGCCCGCGAGGCGCTCTCCGAGGTCGAGGTTCCCGACGGGCTCAAGGACAACATGGCGCTCTTCCTGCGCCTGGTGCGCAAGGTACTTGGCGAGTACGACAGCGACCTGCGCGCGACCTTCGACGCGCTGCTCGTCGACACTATCAAGGCGAACTCCTACGAGCCTGGCACCAACGAGGTCGAGATGAACGCCTTCCGCGACGCGGTGCGCATCATCGACTCGCTGCCCGTGGAGAAGGCAACCCTGGTCATGCGGGCCTTCGCGGCCTACTTCCACCTCGCCAACGTCTGCGAGGAGAACTACCGCGTCGGCTCCCTGCGTGCGCGGGAGAGCGCCATTTCGACCAGCGAGCGCGAGGACACCATCAACGACCTGACCGTCGCATATCGCCAGCTCGTGGACGAGTGCGGCACCGGCAAGGCCATGGCCCTGCTCGACCGCCTCGAGTTCCACCCGGTCTTCACCGCGCATCCCACCGAGGCCCGGCGCAAGGCCGTCGAGGGCAAGATTCGCCGTATCGCCGGCCTTCTCGAGGAGCGTCCCCGCCTGGGCGGCGCGTCCCTGGCCGAGAACGAGCGTCGCATGCTGCAAGAGATCGACGCGCTCTTCCGCACCTCGCCCATCGGCATCAAGAAGCCGACTCCCGTCGAGGAGGCCGACACCGTCATTGACATCTTCGACAACACCCTCTTCGACATGGTTCCCGAGGTCTACCGCCGCTTCGACGACTGGGAGCTGGGCGAGAAGGCCGGCACCGTCCCGCCCATCTGCCCCGCCTTCTTCCATCCCGGCAGCTGGATCGGCTCCGACCGTGACGGCAACCCAAACGTGACCGCCAAGGTGAGCCGCAAGGTGAGCGAGAAGTTCCGCGTCCACATGCTCGAGACCCTCACCGATGCCACGCAGGTCACGGGCCGGAACATCACCCTGGACGCCGCGTCGACCAAGCCCTCCTCCGAGCTGCTCAACCTCTGGAGCCACCAGGTCGAGATGAGCGAGTCGCTCACCAAGCGCGCCCAGGACGTGAGCGCCTCCGAGCTCCACCGCGCCGTGATGATCGTCATGGCAAACCGCCTGAGGGCGACCATCACCCGCACGGCCGACGTCATGTACGCCAACGCGGAGGAGTACGTCGCCGACCTCATGGTGGTGCAGCGCTCCCTCGCCAAGGCTGGCGCAGTGCGCACTGCCTACGGACCCGTCCAGAACCTCATCTGGCAGGCCCAGACCTTCGGCTTCCACCTGGTGGAGATGGAGTTCCGCCAGCACTCGCTGGTCCACAGCCGCGCCCTCGAGGACATCCGCGCACACGGCCGCTGGGGCGAGCGCGGCGAGCTCGCTCCCATGACCCGCGAGGTCCTGGACACCTTCCGCGCCATCGGCTCCATCCAGCGCAAGAACGGCGTCAAGGCCGCTCGCCGCTACATCATCTCGTTCACCCAGAGCGCACAGAACGTGGCCGACGTCTACGAGCTGGCCCGCCTCGCCTTCGCCCACGAGGAGGACGTCCCCACCCTCGACGTGATTCCCCTCTTCGAGCAGGTGGAGGACCTCGAGAACGCCATCGACACCCTCAACGAGGTCATCGAGCTTCCCGACGTGCAGCGCAGGCTCCGCCAGACCGGCCGCAGGCTCGAGGTCATGCTGGGCTACTCCGACTCCTCCAAGGACGCCGGCCCCACCTCTGCCACCCTGGTCCTGCACGCCACCCAGGCGCGCATCGCCAAGTGGGCGGAGGAGAACAACATCGACCTCGTGCTGATGCACGGCCGCGGCGGCGCGGTGGGACGCGGCGGCGGCCCCGCGAACCGCGCCGTCCTCTCGCAGCCCAAGGGCTCGGTCAACTGCCACTTCAAGCTCACCGAGCAGGGCGAGGTCATCTTCGCCCGCTACGGGGACCCCACCCTGGCACGCCGCCACGTGGAGTCGGTCGCCGGAGCGACGCTGCTCCAAAGCTCCCCCTCCATCGAGTACGTCAACACCGAGACCACGGCCAAGTACGCCGACGTCGCCACGGCGCTCGACCGGGCCTCGCGCGAGCGCTACCTCGACCTCCTCAACAGCGAGGGCTTCGCAGAGTGGTTCGGCGTCGTGACCCCCCTGGCCGAGATCGGCCTCATGCCCATAGGCAGCCGCCCGGCCAAGCGCGGCCTGGGGGCAAAGTCCCTGGCCGACCTCCGCACCATCCCCTGGATCTTCTCCTGGTCACAGGCGCGTACCAACCTCGCCGCCTGGTACGGGCTGGGCAGCGCCTGCGAGAGCTTCGGCGACCTCGCCCGCCTGAAGGAGGCCTACGCCGAGTGGCCCCTCTTCACGACCTTCGTCGACAACATCGAGATGTCGCTTGCCAAGACCGACGACCGCATCGCCCAGATGTACCTCGACCTCGCCGATCGTCCCGACCTCAACGAGAAGGTCCTGGACGAGATGCGCCTCACTCGCAAGTGGGTGCTCGCCATCACCGGCAACGAGTGGCCCCTCCAGAGCCGTCGCGTCCTGGGTCCCGTCATCCGCATGCGCCTGCCCTTCGTCAACGTCCTCTCGCTGGCGCAGGTGCGCGCGCTGGACACCCTGCGCAACAAGGGGGAGGCGCTCACTCCCGAGGAGCGCGAGCGCTTCATCTATCTGATTCTCTGCACCGTCTCCGGGGTCTCCGCCGGCCTGCAGAACACGGGCTGATCCTGTCGGACGGCGGTGCGCGATGACCCGTGGCGTGCCACGAGGGCAAGGGCTCATGAGGCGAGAGGGACGGGCCGTGGAGGTCGTCCCTCTCGTCCCATGACGGGCAATGGCTCCGGTCGGACCTCGCGGGCCGACGTGTCACCCAGTCTGAGCTGGGCTTCGCATCCAGGCCAACAGGATCCAATGTGTATGTTTTGCCATGATTTCCCCTTCCCAAAAAATTTGTTAGCTTTGGCTTCCCCAGTTGCCAAAAATCTCTACAATAGCGTGTTAGCTAGCATAAACTTGTGGTCCGTAGCCCAAACGGGCGGGACCCGGGTGGGGGAGCGTCTGATGGATGGAAGCGTTGTGGATGGCACGAGCATGACGAGCACCGCAGGAGTGCGCGTGGTCGGGGCACAGCTGCCCCTCTCGATGGTCTCGGAAGGCGAGACGGTCACCGTCGCCCGCGTCCGTGGCAGCCAGGAGCTCAGGCAGCATCTCGCCGAGCTCGGCTTCGTGCAGGGTGCCTCCGTGAAGGTCGTCTCGCGCGTGAACGGCGACGTCCTCGTGAGCGTCAAGGGGGCTACCTTCGGCATCGGGCGCGACATGGCCATGAAGATCGCCACCTGCTAGCAAGACAACGGGGGGTATTGGCGCCGGGCATCGCCCGGCCTGTTTTTCTAAGGGGGAAGAATGGCAAGTCTGAGGGACGTGAAGGTCGGCGAGAGCTGTACCGTCTCCAAGCTCACCGGTGCGGGGGCGATCAAGCGCCGCATCATGGACATGGGCCTCACCAAGGGCACCAAGGTCCTGGTCCACAAGGTCGCGCCGCTGGGGGACCCCATCGAGTGCACCATCCGCGGCTACGAGCTCTCGCTGCGCAAGGACGAGGCGGCGTGCATCGAGGTCGTGGACATAGCCAAGGAGTAGCTTCCCCGGGGCACGGCCCCTTTTTTCTGGCCGAGCGAGTTACCTAAAACTAACAAATGTGAGTCTTCAGGTAGCAAAGGTAAGCCGAGAATAACTCCGGACACGTAGCAGGAAAGGCAAGGAATGGCAGACAAGATCAACATCGCCCTGGCTGGTAACCCCAACTGCGGCAAGACAACGCTGTTCAACGAGCTCACCGGCTCGAACGGCTACGTCGGCAACTGGCCCGGCGTCACGGTAGAGAAGAAGATGGCCACCTGGAAGGCCAACCACGACGTCACCTTCGTCGACCTTCCCGGCATCTACTCGCTCTCCCCCTATTCCCCCGAGGAGGTCGTCTCGCGTGACTACGTGGTCAATGACCGTCCCGATGCCGTGATCAACCTGATCGACGTCACCAACCTCGAGCGCAACCTCTACCTCACCACCCAGGTCCTCGAGGCGGGCCGTCCCGCCGTCGTGGGCCTCAACATGTGCGACCTGCTCAAGGAGCGTGGCGACGTCATCGACTCCAAGAAGCTGTCCCAGATGCTGGGCGTTCCCGTGGTCGAGGTCTCCGCCCTGCACAACAAGAACCTCGACGAGCTGGTCAACGCCTCCCTCGACGCCTCCAAGGCCGGCAAGCCCGCAGAGGGCGTCAAGTGCTTCTCCGCCGAGGTCGAGTCCGCCCTGCAGACCATCGCGGGCCTCATCAAGGATGCCTGCCCCGCCGAGCTCGTTCGCTGGTATGCCATCAAGGTCTTCGAGCGCGATGCCGAGGCCATCCAGCCGCTGAACCTCGGCAAGGACGTCCTCGCATCCGCCGAGAAGGCCATCAAGGCCATCGAGGACGACCGTGACGACGACAGCGAGTCCATCATCACCTCCGACCGCTACGACTGGATCGCCACGGTCATGGACGCCTGCGTCAAGAAGGCCCCCAAGAAGCTCACCACCTCGCAGAAGATCGACCGCATCGTGACCAACCGCGTTCTGGGCCTTCCCATCTTCGCGGCCATCATGATCCTGGTCTACTACATCGCCATCTCCACCATCGGCACCAGCTGGACCGACTGGGTCAACGACAACCTCTTCTCCGATGGCTTCTTCTTGAGCGGCCAGTCGCAGGCCGCCTTCGACGAGGCCAAGGAGGAGTGGTCCTCCAACCACTACGCCGACCAGATCGACGGCTATCTCGCCGCCGCAGAGAAGGCCGGCGTCAACACCGATGGCGTCGCGGACGCCATCGCCGCGGAGGAGCCCACCGCCGAGGACGAGGCGACCATCGCCGACTTCCAGGCTGCGGCCGAGAAGGCCAAGGTCGTCGCCACCGACGTCCCCGTGCACGACGACGACGGCAACTTCGTCGACACCGACGACGAGGCCATCACCGAGGAGACCAGCGACGGCGAGCCGGTGCTCGCCGAGGGGCAGGAGCTCCAGGTGATCGACAAGGTGGACGCCGCCGGCTTCGCCGCCGCCCTCGAGGGCAAGGCCGCCGAGCCCGACGAGCACGACTTCGGCAGCTTCGTTGACTCCATCCCCACCGCCGCGACCAACGCGCTCGAGGCGGCTGGCACCTCCGACCTCGTCAAGGGCCTCGTGGTAGACGGCGTCATCGGCGGCGTGGGCTCGGTCCTGGGCTTCATCCCCCAGATTTTCGTCCTCTTCGTGATGCTCTGCTTCCTCGAGGATTGCGGCTACATGAGCCGCGTCGCCTTCGTCATGGACCGCGTCTTCCGCCGCTTCGGCCTCTCGGGCAAGTCCTTCATCCCCATGATCGTCTCCTCCGGCTGCGGCGTCCCCGGCGTCCTCGCCACCAAGACGATCGAGAACGAGCGCGACCGCCGCATGACGGCCATGCTCACGACCATGATCCCCTGCTCGGCCAAGCTGCCCATCATCGCCCTGGTCATGGGCGTGCTCGCCGGCGGCTCCGACATGTGGTGGGTCGCCCCCATGTTCTACTTCCTGGGCATCGTCGCCATCATCGTCTCGGCCATCATGCTCAAGAAGACCAAGCCCTTCGAGGGCGAGCCCGTCCCCTTCGTGATGGAGCTCCCCGACTACCACTTCCCCAGCATCCGTTCCTGGGCGCTGCACGTGTGGGAGCGCGTCGCCTCCTACGTCAAGAAGGCTGGCACCATCATCTTCGCGGCTGCCGTGGGCATCTGGTTCCTCTCCAACTTCGGCATCGCGGGCTGGGACGGCGGCGACGGCGCCTTCGGCTTCCTCTCCGGCATGGAGGGTGTCCCCGAGAACTACATGGACTACTCCATCCTCGCCGGTGTGGGTGGCGCCCTGGGCTGGATCTTCCTTCCCCTGGGATTTGGCAACTGGCAGGCCACTGCGGCGTCCATCTCTGCCCTGATCGCCAAGGAGAACCTGGTCTCCACCTTCGGCGTCCTCTACGGCCTGGGCGGCGCAACCGAGAACTCCGTGAGCATGTGGCAGGGCTTCGCCGGGATGTTCACCGTCGCCGGCACGCTCCACGTCGGTGCCATGTGCGCGTTCGTGGCGTTCAACATGCTCTGCGCGCCCTGCTTCGCCGCCATGGGCACCATTCGTCGCCAGATGAACTCCGGCTGGTGGACGGCCTTCGCCATCGCCTACGAGTGCGTCTTCGGCTGGGTGATCGGCCTGTTCATCAACCAGTTCTACGAGCTGGTCGTCTTCGGGAGCTTCGGCATCTGGACCGTGATCGCCTTCGTGCTGCTCGCGGCCATGCTCTTCCAGCTCTTCCGCCCGGCCCCCAAGTGGGACAAGAAGGACGAGAAGATTCTGGACAGCCTTGCGGAGGACGTGGCCTAGTCCTAGACCCGCCCGCATCGCGGGCACGACGGGGTTTCGCGTGACCCCAGACTGCAAGCCAAGGCGCGCCGCCTGCCTGGAAGGTGGGTGGCGCGCCTTCTCATGAACGAGGAGAGAGCGGAAATGGAGCGGACGCAGAGGTCGGTCGAGGTCTTCGAGCCCCTGAGGGGCGCCCGTCTCGCCATCTCGAGCCCCCTCGCGAAGGGGACGAACGCCGCGGACTCCTGCCTTCGCTGGAGTGACGGGGAGCTCCTCCTCATCTATTGCAAGGAAGGCATCCGCCCCGCCCATCCCAGGTGCGCCTCGTCCTCGTCGCCCCGGTCCAAGACGCTCCTGGCGCTTCGCGGAAGGGGAGAAGGCGTCCATCCCCTGCAGCTGCGCAAGCTAGGGGGCATCGTCCTGCTGCTTGACCTGGGGCGCATCGCGCGGGAGGAGGGAGAGGCGCTCGCCGAGTTCGGCGTGGATGCCGAGGGCCTGGCTCTTCTTTCCCGCATGGGCACCACGGTGGCCTCCCTGGACGGGCATCCCGAGCTCGTCCATGTGCTCTTCGAGCTGAACGGCGCCCCGGAGCGGGGTCGTGAGGGCTACCTCAGGCTCAAGGTCGTGGAGCTGCTTCGTCTCCTCTCGCACATCGAGCTCACGGGCTCCGTCAGCCGTCCGCCCGTCCGCCAGTCGCATCGGCAGATCGCCTATCGCGCCCAGGGCGAGCTCATGCGCGACCTCTCCACGCCGCTCACCATCGAGCAGCTGGCGGAGCATTGCGAAAGCTCACCCACCGTGCTCAAGCAGTCCTTCCGCGAGACCTTCGGCAGTCCCGTCTATTCCTGGTACCGCAGGCAGCGCATGAGGCGTGCGGCGGAGCTTTTGGGGGACGGCCGGCTGGGCGTCTCCGAGGTCGCGGCAGCCGTGGGCTACTCCAACCCGTCCAAGTTCTCCCGTGCCTTCTCCGCCTGCATGGGCTGCTCTCCCAGCGTCTGGAGGGCGCGCCACATGGCCTGAGGTCTGCCTCGGAGCATCGTCGCACGGACACCTCTCGCGGGTCAGAACGGCACACTCCCCAGAAGACCGTCCAAGTAGCGCGTCCGATTGGAGCGGTGCATCCTCTCGGAGTTGTGAATTCTCTCGACGCTGCCTTAGCGTACGAGAGGAATGACTGCTGCACAATGTCAACCAAGGCGACCTTGTGCCACGAGAGAGAGGGAGTAGTCATGCACGCTCATCACATCTGGTTCGCCGTCGGGGGTGCCGCCGTCGCAGGGACGGTCGCAAAGCTCGCGAGCACGGGGCTGCTCCACAAGGGTGCCGTCGCCGTTGCCACCTGCGCGATGAAGGTCGACGCCGCCGTGACGGCCGAGACCCAGAGCATCGTGGACGACGCGAACGACGCCACGGCCGAGGCTCGCCGCAGGGCGAAGATCGACTCAGCCGTAAAGGAGCGCCTTGCCGTCGAGGAGGCAAGGATCCGCGAGGAGGTCACTGCCAAGGTCGATGCCGAGGGTTGCGAGGCATAGCCCTTCATGCATTACAAGATCATCTCTGACCTTCCTGGCCGCCTGCGCCTGCGCTGCGGCTCCAACCTCTTTGGAGACGAGGAGGCGCGTGGCGTCGCATACGCGCTCATGCGCAGTCCCGGCGTGAGGCATGCGGAGGTCCACCCCGCCAACGGGTCGGTCCTGGTGGTCTTTGACCCGTCCTGTCGCGAGCGCGTCCTCGGCGTGGTAGACGGCCTCGATGTCCTCAGGCTTCCGACTGCGGAAGTGGGCATCGAGTCGTACGCGAACGCCATCGAGATCGCGGCCGAGAACAACCGCTTCGCCCTGCGCCTGGGCGGCCTCATCGCCTGGCGTGGCATACGGAGCCTGCTTCTTCCTGCCCCCCTGCGCCACGCATGGACGCTCATGCGCTCCGTCGGCTTCATCGCGGAGGGTCTGAGGCGTCTTGCGCGCGGCGAGATCACGGTCGAAGTGCTCGACGCCACCGCCGTGGTGGCGTCGCTCCTGAGGCGCAGCTTCGGCGAGGCCGACACGGTCATGTTCCTGCTGCAGCTCTCCTCGGTCCTGGAGAGGCACGTGCAGAGCCGCGCCCACCTCGCCCTCAAGGACGGTCTCATCACGCGCGCCGAGAACGTCTGGGCCGTGGTCGATGGCAGGGACGTGCGCATCTCCATGGACGAGGTCGAGCGTGGCCAGGTGCTCCACCTTCCCCAGGGGAGCGTGCTTCCCGTCGACGGCACGGTGGTGGACGGGGAGGGACAGATAGACGAGGCGTCCATGACCGGCGAGTCACGCCTGGTGCACAAGTCGGTGGGGTCCACGGTCTATGCGGGCACCGCCCTCGAGGACGGGGACCTCCTCGTTCGCGTGACCGCTGCTCCGGGGGACGCGCGCATCGACGGCATCGTGACCATGGTCGAGCAGTCTTCCGAGCTCAAGGCGGGCGTCCAGAGCAAGGCGGAGCACCTTGCTGACGCGCTGGTGCCCTACAGCTTCCTCTCGTTCTTCGCGATTCTGGCCCTGACGCGCAACGTGACGAAGGCCATGGCCGTGCTCATGGTCGACTACTCCTGCGCCATCAAGCTCTCGACTCCCGTCGCGGTCATGAGCGCCATCGACGAGGCCTCCAAGTGCAGCATCGTGGTCAAGGGCGGCAAGTACCTCGAGGCCCTCGCCGCTGCGGACACCGTCGTCTTCGACAAGACCGGCACCCTCACCCATGCCTCTCCGCGCGTCGAGAGGGTGCTGAGCCTCGCCGGTGCGGACGAGGACACCGTGCTGCGCTACGCGGCATGCATAGAGGAGCACTTCCCCCACAGCATGGCGCGCGCCATCGTTGCCGAGGCAGACCGACGTGGCCTCAGCCACGAGGACGAGCTGCACGCCAGGGTCAACTACGTGGTTGCGCATGGCATTTCGACGCAGGTGGACGGGCTCGAGGCGCTCATAGGCAGCGCCCACTTCCTCTTCGAGGACGAGGGGATCGCGAAGCCGGACGACCTCGAGGAGACCATCCAGGAGGCCATGCCCACCGCCTCGGTTGTCTACCTGGCGCTCGGCGGCGAGCTCGTGGGTGCCATCTGCATCAGCGACCCGCTGCGCGGCGAGGCTGCCGCGACCATCGCGCGCCTCAGGGGGCTCGGCATCCAGAAGGTGGTCATGCTCACGGGCGACTCCGAGTCCTGCGCCGCCCACGTCGCCTCCTCCGTCGGCATCGACAGCTACCATGCGCAGGTGCTGCCAGAGGACAAGAGTGGCTATGTGCAGGCGCTGCGCGACGAGGGCCACACCGTCATCATGGTGGGCGATGGCATCAACGACTCGCCGGCACTTGCTGCGGCAAATGTTTCGGTCGCCCTCTCTGACGCGAGCGACATCGCCCGCGCCGTGGCCGACGTCTCGGTGCTGGACTCGTCGCTCGAGTCCCTGGTGACCATGCGTCTCCTCTCCCAGCGCCTCATGGGCCGCATCCGTCGCGACTACGGCTTCATAGTGGGCTTCAACTCCGCGCTCATCGCCCTGGGAGTTGCCAGCGCCATATCCCTCACGACCGCCGCCTACCTGCACAACGCCTCCACGCTGGGCGCGGTGGCCCTCAACACGCGCCACTTGCTGCGAGCGGGGGAGGGAGGGGTCGACTAGCGCGCCTCTCTTGCCTTGGGCTGGCTGCGTGCGCCTGGGACTTCCTGCTCCCGTCCTGTCATTTGTGCTTGCGTCTTCCTATAATTGGTAAGCACGAGCTAACTTTTGGACATGGATGGGAAGCGCATGGAGAATGCAGCCTACCTCGAGGTCACGGACCTCAGAAAAGGGTACGGGTCGGGAGAGGCCCACGTGGAGGTCCTCAGGGGCCTCTGCACGGGTGTTCGGTCGGGCGAGATCTGCACCCTCCTGGGCCCCTCGGGATCGGGCAAGTCGACCTTCCTCAATCTCGTGGGTGGCCTCGAGTCGGCCGACTCCGGCAGCATCCGCGTGGGCGGAGAGGAGCTCACGACCCTCTCCAAGCGCGAGCTCGTCGAGTACCGACGCCGCGAGCTCGGCTTCGTCTTCCAGTTCTACAACCTCGTCCCGGACCTCACGATCAGGGAGAACATAGAGGTCTGCGCCTACCTCTCTTCCGAGCCCCTCCCCATGGACGAGCTCCTCGAGTCCCTGGGCCTCTGGGACCACCGCGACAAGTTCCCCAGCCAGGTTTCGGGCGGCCAGCAGCAGCGCTGCGCCATAGGACGCGCCTTGGTCAAGGCCCCCCGCCTCCTGCTCTGCGACGAGCCCACGGGCGCCCTCGACTACAAGACCTCCAAGGAGATCCTCCAGCTCATGGAGGACGTCAACCAGCGCTATGGCTGCACGATGGTCATCGTCACCCACAACGAGGCCATCCAGTACATGTCCCATCGCGTGCTCCAGCTGCGCGACGGACAGATCGTCTCGGAGCATACGAACCAGACGATTAAGCCCGCCTCCGAGCTGAGCTGGTAGCCGCCATGAGGAACCCACTCGACAGGCGAATCCCACGCGAGCTCAAGGCGAACCTCGGGAAGTACCTGGGCATCTTTGCCCTCCTCTTCCTCATCTCCGCCATGGTGACCGGCTACATGGTCGCCGCATCGTCGCTCCAGGCGACCATCGAGGGCATGCGCGACAGGTATGTCGTCGAAGACCTGCAGTTCGACTGCGACTTCGAGGCCCCCAAGAAGGCGGTGAGGGCCGTCGAGGCGCTGGGGATGACGGTGCACGAGAACTTCTACCGTGACCTCACGATGGGCTGGAGGAAGGCGTCCGGGGAGGAGGGAACCGGCACCGTCCGCGCGATGCGCGTCAGGCGAGACTTCGACCTTCCCATATACGTGGAGGGGGAGGAGCCGAACTCGAGGGGCCAGATCGCGCTCGACCGGACGTTCTGCGAGAACAACGGGCTGCGGGTGGGGGACCACGTCACCGTGGACGGGAGGGACTTCGCCATCAGTGGCGTCATGACGCTCTCGGATTATCCCACCCAGATGGTCCACAACTCCGACCTCATGTACAACACCCAGAGCTTCTCGGTCTCGCAGGTCTCTGACGAGGACTTCGACCAGCTCGTGGGAAGCTCGGCGCAGTGGCGCTATTCGGCGGTCCTGGACGATCGTTCTATGGCGCTTCCCCAGAGGGTCGAGCTCGAGAGGAGGGTGGCAGAGGCCATCAGCCAGAACGGCGCGTCGCTCTCGAGCATCGTGGACCGCGAGTCCAACCAGGCCATCACCTTCAGCCAGGACGATGTGGTCCAGGACCAGGGCATGTGGGAGGTCATGCTGGTCCTGCTCGTGCTGATCATGGCCTTCGTCTTCGTCGTGCTCACCAACGCCACCATCGAGGAGCAGAGCTCGGCGATCGGCACGCTGCTCGCCTCGGGCTGGCGGCGCTCGGAGATCCTGCGCCACTACCTCACGCTGCCCGTCCTGGTGGGGACCGTCGCCTGCGTCGTGGGCAACGTGGTGGGCTACGCGTTCCTGGTCAAGCCCATGGCCAACCTGTACATGCGCAGCTACAGCCTACCTCCGTACGTTGTGACCTTCCAGCCGCGCGTCTTCGTGATGACGACGCTCATTCCCCTGGGCATGCTGGTGCTTATCACCTTCTTCGGCCTGCTGCGCAAGCTGGGTGCGACCCCCCTGGCGTTCCTGCGGCACGAGACCTCCCATCGCAGGGGCCTCGGCCGCGTGCGCCTCCCCAGCTCCTGGGGCTTCTCCCTGCGCTTCAGGGCGCGCGTCTTCCTGCGCAACATCTCCCAGTTCGTCATCCTCTTCCTGGGCATCTCGGTGGGAAGCATCCTCCTTCTGATGGGGCTGATCATGCTGCCCACCGTCGAGCACGTCGCCCGCACCATGAGCCAGTCGGTTCCCGCCCAGCACGTGTACCTGCTCAAGGCGCCGTTGCGCCTCGACGGCAGCGTCGACGAGCGGGCGGCGTTCGAGGCGGCGGAGACCCTCTCCACCTCGAGCGCGGAGGACATCCAGGCACTCGACCCCGCGGCACTCCTGGGCCTTGCGGTCAAGGCGCAGACGGTCAACCCGGACGACCGGGCGGTCAACGTGCGCGAGAACTCTCCCGAGCGCATCGAGCAGGCCGAGCGATTCGCCGCCGCCAGCCTCGAGGTCAAGCGCAACCTTGCCGACTCGATGGAGCAGATCACGCTCTATGGCATCGAGGAGCCGTCGCGCTACTGGTCTGACGTGCAGCTCTCGCACGGCGGCATCGTCGTGGGGAAGGGGCTGTCCCAGAAGTGTGACCTCAGGGTCGGGCAGACCTACCCCTTCATCGACCGCTTCGAGGGCAAGACCTATGAGCTCAGGGTGGATGGCATCACGGATGGCGACACCAACATGGACGCGTACCTGTCGCGTGCGGACTTCTGCGCGCTGATGGGGGAGCCGGACGACTACTTCAACGGCTATGCGTCGGACGAGGCCCTCGACCTCGACCCCCGCTTCGTCGCCAAGGAGATCACGCCGCAGGAGATGCTCAAGGTCGTCGACCAGATTCAGGAGTCCATGGGCGACATCATGAACACCATGGTCGCCCTCTCGGTGCCCTTCTACCTGGTGGTCATGTACCTGCTCACCAAGACGGTCATCGACAGGTCCGCCCGCTCGATCTCGTACATGAAGGTGTTCGGCTACCAGGACGGCGAGGTCGCCCGTCTCTACGTCCGCTCGATCACCACGGTGGTGGCCCTGACCCTAATGCTGAGCCTCGGCGGGATCGTAAGCCTCTTCAGGCTGATCATGAAGTTCATGATGGTCAACTACTCCGGGAACTGGACGCTCTGGTACGCACCCCAGCACCTGGTGGAGCTGGTGGTCATCGGATTCGCCACTTATGGCGTCGTCGCCCTGATTCACCTGCGCAACATTCGCAGGGTCTCCCTCTCGGAGGCGCTCAAGGTCCAGGAGTAGCTTGCGACGCGCCGCCAGCGACGACGCGACAAGGAGCGCGGCCTCCGTCTCCCAGGGGACGGGGGCCGCGCCATGTGGGCGAGAGAAGACCCCCGTCGAGTAAGGGCCTGCCCCGCCTTCCTGCTGGCCGCGCCATGTGGGCGAGAGAAGACCGCAAATCCTGTGAAATGCTGTCGTCTAGCTGCGCCAACAGGCCAAACGCGAAAAACGACAGCATTTCCCACAGAATGCTGTTTTCGCATCCTGCGCTAGCGTGTCTCCGTCGTCGCGCTACTCCGCCTCCGCGCGGCGCTGGTCGGCACCGCGGCGGTTCTCGCCCTCGAGGGAGCGGATGTGGGCTATGTCCTGGGTGGTCTCGAGTGCGCCCAGGTATCTGCCCTCCTCGTCCCTCACGGCAAAGTAGCGGATGTAGAGGAACTGCTCGCCCCTGTGGATCCAGAACTCGAAGCTGTCCTTGGCACCGCTGCGGAAGTCCTCGAACACCTTGTGGACCATGGCCTGGCTCTTGGGGGGATGGCAGTCGTAGACGTCGCGTCCCAGGCAGCTCATCGGGCGCGGGAAGGCGCGCGTGTCCCCGTGGCTGAAGTAGCGGGTCTTGTCGTCGGCGTCGACGAAGGTGAGGTCGAGGGGGATGGTGTTGAGAACGGCCTCTATCTGGGCGACGCTGAACTCTCCCGTGGAGAGCCTGACCTTCTGCGTGCCGCCTGCCTGGGGCGCCTCGGGGGCAGGGGCGGACGCGCCGGCGTTGAGCCTTTCCTCGGCGATTTCGAGCGCGGAGGCGCGCCATGCGGGGGGCTCGTCGATTAGGACGTAGCCGAACTCGCCGCTCTCCTCGGCGATCTGCGTCCACTCGGATGCTCCCAGGGTCTCGAGCGAGAGGGGCACGAGGACGTTCTCCTCCTTGCTGACCATGGACTCCGCCCCCTCGCAGGCAGCGGCGAGCGTGTCCGCGGCTGCGGCGAGCCCCGCCGCGTCACCGGAGCTCGCAAGGGCCTCCGTCATCTGCCTCAGGTCACCCACGAGCTCGCGGACCTCGTCGTCCTTGCCCCACATGACCTTCGAGGGGCCCGTGACGCCGTGACGCTCGAGGTGGGGGAAGAGGAGCTCCTCCTTGCGCTTGTAGTGCGGGAAGATCGCGGCGAGCAGGTCCGCGTCCGCACGCAGCTTCTGGGCGAGCGCGCGAACGACGTCGGCACCCTTGGCCGCGCGGGAGAGGTCGACGTCGTCTCGAAGCCCCTCGATCAGCTTGAGTATCTGCTCGTTCTCGCTGCGCAGGGTGTGGACGGGGTGGCCGGGCCTGTCCTGGGGGTCCGTGCCCGAGAGGCCGGGCGCGCAGGACACGCTGCCCTCGAAGAGCGTGGCGTGCACGTCGCAGAGGCGCTGCACCTTCTCGACGGGAACGCCGCCCGAGATGAGGGCCTGCTCGGCCGCGGCGATCTCGCCGCCCGAGACGTTGGCGAAGTGGAGGGCGAAGTCCTTGCGCACGTCCTCGACGTCCTCGCCGGCGCCGAGGCGCTCGAGGTAGCTGGTGAGGAGCGCCTGGCGCTGCTCGGGGGTCTCGTCTGCCACCTCGGCTGCGGGGGCGTGTGCGGGCTCGTCCTCGTGGCCCTTGACGGAGAAGCCCGCCGCCTTGAGGCCCGAGATGACCTCGTCGAGGTCGATTCCCTTGGCCTTGCAGCCCTTGGGGATGGTCATGAGGCGACCCATGGTCTGGAGCCTGCCGGGCTTGGTTATCTCGTCGAAGCCGAGCGTTGCCATGACGTCCTTGAACTCGGGGAGTTCGGAGCAGAGTTCGTAGACGGTCTTCTCGAGGTCGATGAGCTTGTGGTTCATTGCTTCCTCCGTGAGTTAGGGGTGGCTAATGTTTGCCAGGCACTTACTACCCCACGAGAACTGTCCCAAACAGGGCAGCATTTCCGTGCACAGAAAAAGGCCCCGCACTGATGCGGGGCCTCGAAGACGCTCGCGTGCGAACGGAGGCTACTTCTTGGCCTTGCCCTGGTTGGCGACGGCGTTGATCTTCGCCTCGATGGTGGCGGGGTCGCCGATGTAGTGCTTGTCGACGACGTTCCAGTCCTTGTCGAAGGTGTAGGAGCAGGGGATGCCTGTCGGGATGTTGACCTCGAGGATCTGCTCGGGGGTCAGGTGCTCGAACTGCATCACGAGGGCGCGCAGGCTGTTGCCGTGCGCGGCGATGAGGACGCGCTTGCCGGCCTCGAGCTGGGGCTTGATCTCCTGCTCGAAGTAGGGCCAGGCGCGGGCGATGGTGTCCTTGAGGCACTCGGTGTAGGGGAGGTCCTCCTGCGGCACGTCGCGGAACTGGTCCTGGACGTGGGGGTCGCGCTCGTCGCCGGGCTCCAGCGCGGGCGGGCAGACGTCGAAGGAGCGACGCCAGATCTTGACCTGCTCGTCACCGTGCTCGGCGGCGGCGTCGGCCTTGTTCAGGCCCTGGAGGGCACCGTAGTGGCGCTCGTTGAGGCGCCAGGTCTTGTGGACGGGCAGCCAGTTGCGGTCCATCTCGTCGAGGACGTGGTTGAGGGTGTGGATGGCACGCTTGAGCAGCGAGGTGTAGCACACGTCGAAGTCGTAGCCTGCCTCCTTGAGGGCGCGCCCGCCAGCGGCGGCCTCCTCGTGTCCGGTCTCGGTGAGGTCGACGTCGGTCCAGCCGGTGAAGAGGTTGAGCTTGTTCCACTCGCTCTCTCCGTGACGGATGATCACGAGGTGCATGTACTCGTCGTTTGCCATGGCATTCCCTTCTCGTTGGGGGAGGGTTCTCCCCTCAGCTGCCTGCTACAGCTTGAATGATAAGCCTTGGGGCGGCATGACGTGCCGAGGGGCATGCGCTGGCAGCCTCGTCAGGCCCTTCCATGCGTCATGCGACCCGCTTCCTTCGCACCAAAAGGATTCTGTGGGAGGGGAGAGGGGCTCCAACTGGGAGGACGGCACCTCTCTTCGCATGAGAGCGTAGTCGTGCGAGCGGCGGTGCCGTATGGTGACGCAGGCCGCATCGGGACGACGCTCGTGCGAGCGGCGATGCCGTATGGTGACACAGATCACGTCGGGACGACGCACGCGAGAAAGCGCAAGCGCGAGTGGCGGCTTCCCGAATCGCACGCCACACGGGATTCCCACCTGCGACGAAGCGCCATGAATGCTCCAATCGGACGCCTGCCGGCCTTTCGCTCGACATTAGTTAGCTTTGGTGTACTCTACTTGCCAGCAGGAGTTAACGCGAGTTAACAAAAAGCCCCGAGGGCAGGTAAGGACGGCCCGAGGGGAGTGGGAGGCGCAAAGGCGCGCGACCCACGGCAACTCGTTTATCCCTACCTGGCGCAAGCGGACCCTCTCCCCGTCTTGCGAACAGGTCCTCAAGCGCCGCCCGCGTCCCCCCTTTCCTGCGCGAGCGGCGCTCTTTTTGTCACTTTGCCCGGGGACGTCGCCGAGCGCGTCGTCCCCGGGGCTCATAAGGGGTGATCCAATGAGCGGAAAGAGCGCGATGTCGGTGCGACTGGTCCATGCGCCACTCGAGGGCTGCGACGCGGAGCAGAGCGCCCTCGCGCACGCCTTCGCCACCACCCTCGTGCGCTGCTGCGCCGCCGTGATCGAGGGGACCAAGCCCGCGGCGCTCTTCTCGTTCAGACCTCCCGCCTGCGACTGTGGGAACGCGGCCTGCCGCAAGGCCCGCCTGAGGGAGACGATCGCCGCCTACGCGCGCGAGCTTCCCCTCCATGGCCTGGACCTCACCGTCCTCGGCCACGCGGGGGACCGCGTGCAGCTCCTCGTCTGGCGCTCCTCCCTCGTGGAGGGAATCGTCCGCGACCCGGAGCTCAGCTCCTTCCTCGAGGCGTCGGGCTACCGTTGTGGGAGCGCGTCCGAGCTGGTGGGCTGCTTCCGCCATCGCCTCGCTGCCTTCCACCTGAGCATCGAGCCGCGCTTCCCCCATGAGGTGGGCGTGCTCCTGGGGTACCCCCTCGAGGACGTCAGGGGCTACATCTCGGGCGGGCGGGAGACCTGCCGCGGCCCCTGGAAGGCCTATGGCAGCGCCAGCGAGGCGCGTCGCCGCTTCGGGAGGGTGGCCGCGAGCGAGGAGCGCTGCCGCAGGCGCTTCGCCNCCCTGCCCACGCCCATGATGAACGTCCTCAACGGCGGGGTCCACGCGGACAACAACGTGGACTTCCAGGAGTTCATGATCATGCCCGTGGGCGCCCCCGACTTCAAGACGGCCCTGCGCTGGTGCGCACAGGTCTACCACACCCTGAAGGGCGTGCTGAAGGACGCCGGCCTCTCCACCGGCGTGGGCGACGAGGGTGGCTTTGCGCCCAACCTCAAGACCAACGCCGAGCCCTTCGAGTACCTCATGGCCGCCGTCAAGAAGGCGGGCTTCACGCCTGGCAAGGACTTCATGTTTGCCATGGACCCCGCCACCAGCGAGGTCTACAACAAGGAGACCGGCATGTACGAGCTCAAGGGCGAGGGCCGCTCGCTCACCAGCGACCAGATGGTCGACTACTGGGAGGAGCTCGTCGGCAAGTACCCAATCATCTCGATCGAGGACGGACTCGCCGAGGAGGACTGGGACGGCTGGGTGAAGCTCACCGAGCGCCTGGGCAAGAAGGTCCAGCTCGTGGGCGACGACCTCTTCGTCACCAACACCGCCCGCCTGAAGAAGGGCATCGAGCTGGGCGCCGCCAACGCCATCCTGATTAAGGTCAACCAGATCGGCACCCTGACCGAGACCCTTGAGGCCATGCAGACCGCGCAGCGCGCCGGCTACACCTGCATCGTGAGCCACCGCTCCGGCGAGACCGAGGACACCACCATCGCCGACCTGGCCGTCGCCACCAACGCCGGCCAGATCAAGACCGGTGCCCCCGCGCGCTCCGACCGCGTGGCCAAGTACAACCAGCTCCTCCGCATCGAGGATGCCCTGGGTGACTCCGCCGACTACGCCGGACTCTCCGCGTTCTACAACGTTCGCTAGTCCCTGGGCCTCCGGGCGCGGGCTTTCGGGGCGGGCGCCCGACGCGGTCCTGTGGATTCGCGGTCGGGCGCCCGCCCTTTTCCCTCTCCTCGCATCGCAGGGGTGGCCGTTCGCCTACAGTTTGTCTTGACTAACAGTATTGGAGGCCGACATGGGTATCGCCGACGTCGTCATAGTGCTTGCTGTCATCGCCCTCCTGGGGCTTTGCGTCCGCTCCTTCGTCAAGGGAGGGTCCGAGTGCTCGGGCTGTGCCTCGGGCGCGAGCTGCAGCGCACGCGCCACGGGTAAGGGGAGCTGCTCCGCCGCCCAGGATATGCTCGCCCGCGCCAACGCCGCGCTGGACTCCGCCGGACGGGCGGCCGGCGGCGAGTAGGTTCCCGCGCTTCCCGGTGCCGTCCGCCCGCGGTCGCCCGGGCCCCTCTCGCCTTGCGTGAAACAGAGGAGTAACCTCTGTGTGCGAACGTCTGAATGGCATGACTCGCGACCGTCGGGGCCGACGCGTGCGCGACCCAACGGACCTGCAAGGAGGAGCCCATGAGCGGCGACAGGAACATCGACTTCGTCCTGAGGACGGTGGAGAAGCGCGACGTCCGCTTCATCAGGCTCTGGTTCACCGACGTGCTGGGCAACCTCAAGTCGTTCTCGATCTCGTCCGAGGACCTCGAGGAGGCCTTCGAGGAGGGGGTCGGCTTCGATGGCTCCTCCGTGGCCGGCTTCGTGTCACAGGACGAGTCGGACATGCTCGCCTTCCCTGACGCCACCACCTTCCAGGTGCTCCCCTGGCGGCCCGAGAAGTGCGGCGTCGCCCGCATGTTCTGTGACATCCGCACGCCCAGCCGCGAGCTCTTCGAGGGGGACACCCGCTCGGTGCTGACCCGCGTCTTCACCGCCGCGGACGAGAAGGGCTACGTCATGAACGTGGGTCCCAAGCTCGAGTACTTCTACTTCGACCAGGAGAAGGCCCCCACGCCCGTGCCCCTCGACCATGCGGGCTACTTCGACCTGACCTCGTCCGACTCCGCTATGGACCTCAGGCGCGAGACCACCCTGAGCCTCGAGCACATGTCCATCCCGGTGACCTACTCCTACCACAGCAGCGCCCCCTCCCAGAACGGGATCGAGCTGCGCTACTCCGAGGCCGTCACCTGCGCGGACAACATCATGACGTCGCGCCTTGTCATCAGGCAGCTGGCCCACGAGCACGGCATGATGGCCTCCTTCATGCCCAAGCCCTTCACGGGGGCGTCGGGCTCTGGCATGTTCCTCTACCAGTCGCTCTTCGACCACGACGGCAACAACCTCTTCTGGGCCCCCAAGACCGAGCACCCCGCGCACCTCTCGCCCCTGGCCCAGCACTACGTGGCGGGACTCCTCAAGTACGCCCCAGAGTTCATGNGTGCGCGACCCAACGGACCTGCAAGGAGGAGCCCATGAGCGGCGACAGGAACATCGACTTCGTCCTGAGGACGGTGGAGAAGCGCGACGTCCGCTTCATCAGGCTCTGGTTCACCGACGTGCTGGGCAACCTCAAGTCGTTCTCGATCTCGTCCGAGGACCTCGAGGAGGCCTTCGAGGAGGGGGTCGGCTTCGATGGCTCCTCCGTGGCCGGCTTCGTGTCACAGGACGAGTCGGACATGCTCGCCTTCCCTGACGCCACCACCTTCCAGGTGCTCCCCTGGCGGCCCGAGAAGTGCGGCGTCGCCCGCATGTTCTGTGACATCCGCACGCCCAGCCGCGAGCTCTTCGAGGGGGACACCCGCTCGGTGCTGACCCGCGTCTTCACCGCCGCGGACGAGAAGGGCTACGTCATGAACGTGGGTCCCAAGCTCGAGTACTTCTACTTCGACCAGGAGAAGGCCCCCACGCCCGTGCCCCTCGACCATGCGGGCTACTTCGACCTGACCTCGTCCGACTCCGCTATGGACCTCAGGCGCGAGACCACCCTGAGCCTCGAGCACATGTCCATCCCGGTGACCTACTCCTACCACAGCAGCGCCCCCTCCCAGAACGGGATCGAGCTGCGCTACTCCGAGGCCGTCACCTGCGCGGACAACATCATGACGTCGCGCCTTGTCATCAGGCAGCTGGCCCACGAGCACGGCATGATGGCCTCCTTCATGCCCAAGCCCTTCACGGGGGCGTCGGGCTCTGGCATGTTCCTCTACCAGTCGCTCTTCGACCACGACGGCAACAACCTCTTCTGGGCCCCCAAGACCGAGCACCCCGCGCACCTCTCGCCCCTGGCCCAGCACTACGTGGCGGGACTCCTCAAGTACGCCCCAGAGTTCATGCTGGTCACCAATCCCACCGTGAACTCCTACAAGCGCCTCGTCTCCAACGGCGAGGTTCCCGTGTACGCCACCTGGGGCCGCAAGAACCGCTCCGCGCTGGTGCGCATACCCACCCACAAGCCGGGCAAGCACCAGGCCACTAGGGTCGAGCTCCGCAACCCCGACCCCACGGCCAACCCCTACCTGGCCCTCGCGGTCTCGCTCGCGGCAGGCATCCGCGGCATCGAGGAGGGGCTCGAACTTCCCGAGGAGTCCTTCTCGGGCTTCGAGCGCCTCAACGACGGCGAGCTGGCGAGCAGGGGCTTCCGTCGCCTGCCTAGAAACCTCGGCGACGCCATAAAGCGCTTCGACAGGAGCGAGCTCATGCGAGAGACCCTGGGAGACCACATCTGCGACTACCTCGTGGCGCAGAAGTGGCGCGAGTGGGACGAGTACAGCGCCACGGTCACCGAGTGGGAGCGCAAGAGCTACTACGCGGGCCTGTAGGCGGGGCTGGGGCTCGGGTGGCCTCGTCCCGACGCCGTCTGGGATGGCGTGAGGGGATGGTGGCGATGGGCTCGCCGCCGTCCTCTCCCTTTCGTCCTCTCGACCTGGCTTTGTTTCGTCAAATTAAAACATTGCACCCACTGTTATGCAAATTTTGGAATTAACCCCTTCAAAATTCGTTGCATAAACTATACTTCCACCAAAACGCGCCCCAACTGGGACGCGGGCGGCGGGACGGAGTCTGGCACAGACCCGTCCCGCGCGACGTTCTTAGAGGGAGTGGTGGTCATGGGGGACGGCAGGCGCACGACGCGGCTCAAGGGCCTGGGGGTGACGCTTGTCCTCGCGGTGCTCCTGGCCTGTGGCCTGGGGCTCGCGGGCTGCTCGGGCTCGACCTCCTCCGCCGGCGACGCGGCGGAAGACCTGGGCCTGGTGACCCCCGGCAAGCTGAGCGTGGTCTCGGACCTCGCCAACCCGCCCTTCGACTACATAGAGGAGGGGACCACCAACCCCGCGGGCTTCGAGGTGGAGCTCATGCAGGCGCTCGCGCAGAAGCTCGGCCTCGAGTGCGAGTTCCTGCCCGCCCAGAAGTTCGACTCCATCATTCCCATGATCAAGCAGGGCGGCAAGGCGGACGTGGGCGCATCGAACTTCACGATCACCGACGAGCGCCTGGAAGAGATCGACTTCACCGACGCCTACATCGACTCCAACCAGGGGGTCGTCACCTCCGCCGCCCTCGCGGGTCCCGTCGAGGCGGACTACTCCTCCGCGCTCGACCAGGCTGGCGCGACCGTGGCCGTCCAGGCGGGCACCACCGGCGAGGCGTGGGCGCGCGAGAACCTGCCCAACGCCAACGTCGTCGCCCTCGACGACCCCATCGCCGCCCTCACCGGCGTGCAGAGCGGGCGCTACCAGGCGGTGGTGGCAGACCTGCCCGTCATGCAGTACGAGGTGCTCAACTCCTATACCCAGCTCAAGGTCGCGCTGCAGGTTCCCACGGGCGAGCAGTACGGCATCGTGGTGAGCAAGGACAACCCCAGGCTCACGGCCGCGCTCGACGAGGCGCTGGCGGAGGCGCGCGCGGACGGCACCCTGGACGCCCTGGAGCAGAAGTGGTTCGGCTCGAGCGAGGGCTCCTCTGCCACGGCCGCGACGACGCAGGGGGACGCGACCGCAGGTTCGTCCTCCGCCAACGCAGCGGACGCCGGCAGCGTCGCGGTCGAGAAGGCCACGGCACGGCCCAACGAGAGCGGTGGGTCTGGCGTCATTGGTGGCATGAACACACGTCTGACCTGGGAGGGGACCGTCCATGTCGCCGCGGGTGTCTCGTCGGTCACCCTGACCCTTCCCGAGGGCTCGACCTTCGACGGCTCCAGCACCCGCGTGACGGTGCTCGACGGCCTTGACCGCGTGAGCGTGGACGCCACCGCCAAGCCGTCCGGCACGAGCCTCGAGGTCGACTTCGCGACCCCCATCCCCGACGGCTCCCTGCTCAGGCTCGAGGTCACCGACATGCAGTTNCCTCCGCCCTCGACCCCGAGCTCGTCCGCGGCGTCCTTGCCGTCATGCGCGACCTCGCGCTCAACAGCGGCATGACCATGGTCGTGGTCACGCACGAGATGGGCTTCGCCCGCGACGTCGCCGACCGCGTGGTCTTCATGGAAGGCGGCGTGGTGGTGGAGCAGGGCCTTCCCGAGGAGGTCTTCGACCACCCCAAGACCGAGCGCACACGGGAGTTCCTGGGCTCGATAGGCTAGGCCAGGCACCCCTCGCAAGAAACGGGTCGTTACCAGGTGGGGCCCTTGCCAAGGGGTGGCGGGGCCCCGATTTATGCTAGTCTTCTAAAAAGTGTTTCGCGCACCGGTGGCTTGTCCCGGTCGTTCGTGGTACGTCTGGGGGCGTTCATGCACCACAAGAACATACTGCTCCTCGCAAGGACCTCGCGCTTCATCGAGCGCATGCGCGAGCTCAAGCACGCGCTGGACGTCTCGATCCTTCCCACCACGCCCGAGACCTTCTCGCAGGCGATCTCGTCTGGGCACGACTTCGACCTGGTCATCCTCGACATGGACGGCCTGAGCCAGGACACGCTCGCCGCGGTGGACTCCTACGTGTCGGACAACGGCTTCATCCCCACGCTGAGCATCCAGGACGAGTCCAAGCTCTCGAGCCTGCGCATGCCCGCGCAGGGGAGAAACGACTTCATCCTTGCCAGCGCCGGCGAGGCGGAGTTCGAGGTCCGCTGCGCCCTGCTTCTGTGGCCGGGCGAGGAGAGTGCCCCCGCGGACATCGTCACCGTGGACAACATGGCAATCAACCTGGCCACCTACCAGGTGTACATCGACGAGGAGCCCGTGGACCTCACGCTGATGGAGTACTCGCTCCTCTCGTTCCTCGCTACGCACCCCTCGCGCGCCTACTCGCGCGAGACCCTGCTGCATCGCGTCTGGGGCTTCGAGTACTGTGGCGGCACCCGCACGGTGGACGTGCACATCCGACGCGTCCGCTCCAAGGTGGGCCCCCAGGTCGCTGCCCACATCGTCACCGTGCGTGGCGTGGGCTACCTCTTCAAGCTCTAGGGCTGAGGCTGCGGGCTTGCGAGCTGCGGCGGCGTCGCGAGGCAGATTACGGCCGTTCTCGCCTAGGTTTTTCAGATAGCCAAAAGTGATGTTTCCCTTGCATGTGAGCTCTTGGTGCCTCGCGTTGCGCGCGCGGCCGACGGGTAGATTGAGGGCTATGACACGCCGTCCCGTGGGTGCCCTCGCACCTTTGGAGAAAAGAGGCAGACATGGCCACGTTTGACGAGAACCGCCCTCCCGTGCCCGGCGCTCCCGCGCAGCCCGACGACCAGACCCAGGTCGCTGCGACCCAGGTGCACGCGCAGGCGGCGCACGCGCAGGAGCCCTTCGGCAGCGTTCCGCCGTCCGGGGTCGGCCAGGCGCCGGCGAAGGGACCCCGCAGGGGAGGGGTCGCAAAGGGAGCCGTCTTCGGCGCCGTCGGCGGCGTGCTGGGCGCTGCAGCCCTGGTCTTCGCGCTCAAGGCAGGAGGCGTCATCGGCGGCACGCAGATAATCAAGACCACCGACAGCTCCGCCGGGCAGACCGTCAACATCACCGCGAGCGACCAGGACGTGAGCGTCGCCCAGGCGGTCGCCGCCAAGGCGCTCCCCTCCGTCGTCTCGGTCAACGTCACGACCTCCGAGGGCTCCGGCATCGGCTCCGGCGTCATCCTGGACGCCGACGGCAACATCATCACCAACTACCACGTCATTGATGGCGCCACCGCGATCTCGGTCAGCTACGGCGGGAAGAGCTATGACGCCAGCGTGGTGGGCAGCGACTCCTCCAGCGACCTCGCCGTGATCAAGGTCGACTGGGCGGGCACCGAGGTGACCCCCGTCGAGGTGGACGACTCCAGCAAGCTCGTAGTGGGCGACTGGGTCATGTCCATCGGCAGCCCCTTCGGCCTCGACCAGTCCGTCTCGGCCGGCATCGTGAGCTCGCTCTCGCGCAACCAGCTCATGCAGTCGTCCTCGGGCAACACCCTCTACACCAACCTGATCCAGACTGACGCGGCCATCAACCCCGGCAACTCCGGTGGCGCCCTCGTCGACTCCCAGGGCAAGCTGGTGGGCATCTGCACGCTCTATTCCTCGAGCACCGAGTCGTCCGCGAGCGTGGGCTTCGCCATCCCGTCCAACTACGCGGTTGCCGTCGCCAACAAGATCATCGCGGGCCAGACCGTGACGCACGCCTACATCGGGCTCTCGATGCAGACCGTGAACTCCCAGAACGCCACCATGAACAACCTGGCGGTCAACCAAGGTGCCTACGTGAGCGAGGTCACGAGCGGCAGCCCCGCCGACACGGCCGGCATCCAGAAGGGCGACATCATCACCGCCGTCAACGGCGAGTCCATCATCTCTGCCGACGGCATGATTCTCAACATCCGCTCGCACGAGATCGGCGAGACGGTTGCCGTCACCTTCATGCGCGGCACCAGCGAGCAGACGGTCAACGTGACCCTGGGCTCCGACGAGGCCCTGCAGGAGCAGCAGAAGGGCAGCGGCAGCGACCAGGGCAACTCCGGGTCCGACTCCGGAAACGGCATCTCGACCAACGACCTGTACCGGTACCTGGAGGAGCTGTACAACCAGCGCAACCAGCAGAATGACCCGTTCGGCAACCGTGGCGGCGGCTACAGCCAGACCCAACAGGACGGCAGCCAGTCGTAGCCACGCTCGTGACGCACGTTCTCGGGGGGCTCGGCGGCGACGCCGGGCCCCTTCCTTCTGTGGCCGTCCTATGGTCGAGTCCGCCACCCCATCATTACATATGCCCTCAGGGGGTATAGTGACGTCGATGGAACATACCCTCAAGGGGTATTGAGGAGGAAGCGATGCCAGAGGAGAGGGACGTGGACTCGCAGCATGCCTGCGACGTCAGCATGAAGGCGACGCCTCGCGACGAGAGGCTCAAGCGCGACCTCGAATGTCGGATCAACCGGGCGATCGGCCAGTTGGGTGGCATCAAGAGCATGGTGGAGGAGGACCGCTACTGCGGCGACGTCCTCACCCAGCTCGCTGCCGTCGAGTCCGCCGTCAAGGCGATCTCGCGCGAGGTCATGCGCGACCATCTTCAGACCTGCGTGGTCGAACGCATCCAGGCGGGGGACACCGAGGTGACCGACGAGGTCATGCGGCTCTTCAAGAAGTTCATGTGATCGCTCCTGCGGACGCGGGAAGAGGGGAGGCCCTGCCGATGGCAGAGACCGCTACATATGCCAAGGATGGCACGGCGCAGAGCGGTGCCGTGCGCGAGACCTTCGATGTCACGGGCATGACCTGCGCTGCCTGTTCGGCCAGGGTCCAAAGGGCTGCGTCGGGCGTTTCCGGCGTCGCCGCAGCCAACGTCAACCTGCTCAAGAACTCGATGGAGCTCGAATATGACGGGTCGGCTGCCACCGTGAGCGCGGTGCAGGCCGCCATCAGGAAGGCGGGCTACGGTGCCACGCCGCGCCGAACCCATGCGGAGGGCACGGACTCGGACGGGACGCCCCTCTCGCCCGAGGCGGCGGGACTCGTGGACCCGCAGAGGGCGGCACAGCGCGCCATAGACGAGAAGCGAGGCCAGCTCGTCGTCTCGCTCGCCTTCTCCGTGCCCCTCTTCTACCTGGCCATGGGTCCCATGTTCGGCTGGCCCGAACCGCCCGCGCTTGCGGGCATGCAGGGCATGATGGCCTCCGCGCTCACGCAACTGTTGCTCTGCATCCCCATCCTGTTCGCCAACCGTCACTACTTCGTCATGGGCTTCAGGACGCTCGCGCACCTCTCGCCCAACATGGACTCGCTCATCGCCATCGGCTCGGCGTCGTCCTTCGCCTACAGCCTGGTGGGCCTGTACCGCATGGCGCTCGCCCTGGGGGTGGGCGACGCAGGACTCGCGCACGCTGCCTTCCATGGGCTGTACTTCGACTCGGCGGGCATGATCTTGACCCTCATCACCTTGGGAAAGTTCTTTGAGGCCCGCGCGAAGGGCCGCACCACCAGCGCCATCAGCGCGCTCATGAACCTCGCTCCCAAGACCGCGACCGTCGTGCGTGACAGCGTCGAGCGGGAGGTGGCTACCTCCGAGCTGCGCGTGGGAGACCGCGTCGTGGTGAGGGCCGGAGAGTCCGTGCCGGTGGACGGCGTGGTCGCGGAGGGTGCCGCCTCCGTGGACGAGTCTGCCATCACGGGCGAGCCCCTTCCCGTCGAGAAGGGCGTGGGCGACCGGCTGACGGGCGCCACCGTGTCCAGGCGGGGCTGGCTGGCCATGGACGTGACCGCCGTGGGCGAGGACACGGCCCTCGCGCGGATCATCCGCCTCGTGGACGAGGCGACCAGCACCAAGGCTCCCATCGAGAGGCAGGCGGACCGCATCGCCGGCGTCTTCGTGCCCGTCGTCATCGCCATCGCGCTGGCCACGCTGGTGGCCTGGCTCGCGTTCCTCTCGCCTGGCGACTTTGCCGGCGCCTTCACGCACGCCGTCTCGGTCCTGGTGATCAGCTGCCCCTGCGCGCTGGGGCTGGCCACGCCGACGGCCATCATGGTGGGTACCGAGCGCGGGGCGGCCAACGGCATCATGATAAAGAGTGCCGAGGCCCTCGAGGGCGCCTGCAGGTTGGACACCGTGGTGCTGGACAAGACCGGCACCGTCACCGAGGGCGCGCCCCGCGTGACCGACGTGGTGATGGCCGAGGGCGTCGAGGAGGACGAGCTCGTGGGGCTCGCCGCCGCGCTCGAGCGCAAGAGCGAGCACCCCCTGGCCGAGGCCGTCTGCGCCTATGCCGACGGGCGTGACGTGGCCAGCGAGGCCGAGGTCGAGGGCTTCGAGCAGGTCGCGGGTGGTGGCCTTGCGGGCACGGTGGCAGGCTATGCCGTGCTGGCCGGCAACGCGCGCCTCATGGCGCAGCGCGGCGTGGATGTCTCTGGGCTCACGCGTGCGGCGGACGACATGGCGGCACGGGGGCGCACGCCGCTCTTCTTTGCCGCCGACGGGAGCGCTCTGGGCCTCATGGGCGTGGCCGACGTGGTCAAGCCCAGCTCCGCCGAGGCCGTAGCCCGCCTGCGCCAGATGGGCGTGCGCACCATCATGCTCACCGGCGACCAGGCCGCGACGGCGCAGGTGGTCGCCGACCAGGTGGGCGTGGACGAGGTGGTGGCGGGGGTCCTTCCCGACCAGAAGGAGGAGAAGGTCCGCGAGCTCCAGGAGGCAGGCGCCAGGGTGGCCATGGTGGGAGACGGCATCAACGACGCGCCGGCCCTGGCCCGGGCGGACGTCGGGATCGCCATCGGTGCCGGGACCGACGTGGCCATAAGCTCGGCGGACATCGTGCTGATGCGCTCCGACCCGGCAGACGTCGCCACGGCGATCGAGCTCTCGCGCGCCACGATGCGCAACATCCGCCAGAACCTGTTCTGGGCCCTGTTCTACAACGCCATCTGTATTCCGGTGGCCATGGGCGTGCTGGCCCCGTGGGGCGTCACGCTCAATCCCATGATCGGGGCGGCCGCCATGGGCTTCTCGTCCGTGTTCGTGGTGAGCAACGCGCTCAGGCTCTTCGGCTGGAGACCCAGCCGGGCGGCGCGGGGTGGTGGCGCGGGCGTGCGTGACGCCGGAGTGGGTGGCGCCGTGGCGAATGACGTCGAGCCGCGTCGAGCCGAGATGCGCGGCGGAACCAAGCAAGTCGATGCAAGCGGGAAGGCTCCCGAGGGAGCCGACGAAGGGAGAGAAGACATGACCGAGAAGACCTTGAACGTCGAGGGGATGATGTGCCAGCACTGCGTGGCCCATGTGACCGAGGCCCTGGAGGGCGTCAAGGGCGTCAAGAACGTCCGCGTCTCGCTGGAGGACGGCACGGCCAAGGTGGACGCCGGGCTGCTCGTCAAGGACGAGGCGCTCGAGCAAGCTGTGGTGGATGCCGGCTACAAGGTGACCTCCATCGCGTAGGAGGCACCGCCGAGGATGGCGCCTGGGCTGAGGCGCCTGGCGCACATGGTGCGGGGGCTCGCTCTGGTGGACCCCCGTACTTTCTGCCTTGCGGGCGTGGACTTGCGGTTGTGCGGCGTCACCTCTCGTTCTCTATGCCTTTCTCTGAAATCACCAGCACAAAACCCCAGTTGAGAGGTACGGCAGTTCAGAGAGTTGCATAGAGAAGCGAGGCTGGGGGGCTACGGCGCACTCGTGGTTGGGGGCGTGCTGGCGACCGGGGGCAGCTTGTGCCGCGGGCGAGGGGCGCTGTCGATGAAGAGGCGGGCCCCCGTCCCCACGGCCGCTATTCCGCCCTGTGCACCCTCAGCCGCAGCAAGAAGGCAAGGGCGACGATTGCCACGGTCGTCGAGGCGGCAAACAGCACCGACTGGGCCCCAAGCCTGTCCGCGAGCAGCGGCGCGAGGAGCAGCGGCACGATGCCCGAGCTCATGATGCCCATTCGAATGACGCTGCTCACCCGCCCCAACTGCCCGATCTCGCAGCGTTCCTGGACGAGCGTGTGCTCGACGGGAACGGAAAGGCCGTTGCCCACGCCCAGGACAAGCTGTCCCAGCACGGCGCACCATGGCTTCCTGGTTCCGACATAGAGCATGGCACCCAGGCCCTCGACGAGGAGGGTGGTGGCCAGGAGCCTGAGGCTCACCTGGCGGCGTGGGATGCGCAGCAGCGCGAGCGACCCCAGCGTGCAGCCCACGCCAGCCACCATGGAGAGCCAGCCCATCCAGGACGCGTCGAGTCTTAACACGTCACGGTAGTAGACGGACTCGAGAGCATCGAAGGCCCCAAAGGCAAAGAAGCCAAAGAAGCACATCGCAAGGATGAGGCGAAGGTCGCGGGAGGAGAGCGTCACGCGAAGCCCCTCTCCGAATTCGCGCAGGGTGGCCTTCGGCAGCGGGCCATCGTCCCTCTCGCCTGCCTGCCGTGCTCCGGGCAGCTCCTTGCATGCGACGGCGCAGGCCAGCGCAGCCCCGAGTGATGCCGCCATGAACGCGAAGACGCCGCTGGTCGACGACGCGGCAGAGATGGTCCCTCCGATGGCGGGCCCCACCACGACGGAGACGCTCGTCGCGGTGTCAATGAGCCCGTTCAACTGCTTGAGGCGCTCGCCCTCCTGCGTGAGGTAGGGGGCGAAGCTCGACAGCGTCCCACTCGAGACGCTCCACGCGAGGCTAAAGAGGCAGGAGGACGTCATGAGCATGAGGGGAGAGAGGGGAACGGCCCACGCAAACAACGCCAGGCAGATCCCGCCGGCGAGCGAGGCCAGCAGGACCTGCCGCGGCCCTCTGCGGTCGATCAGTATGCCAGCGGCGATGCTGCCGAGGAACGTCGCCGCGTTGTACGCAAGGGTGAGAAGGGAGACCAGGTCGGGCCCCGCGCCAAGCGCATAGGTCGCATAGCCGATGATGCCTATGAAATAGGATGACTGGAAGGCGGTCACGAGAAAGAAGGATGCGAGCACGAGGGCGCGCTCGGATGGGCTGCACGCCCTGAGCGACTTGACGAGATGCATGGGTGGTCTCCTGGGTGACGTCTGCAAATGCCCATCGCCGCTGGCCCATGGGCCTCGCGTGCGGTGGCGATGCATATGAGGGATGCGGACAAGAGTGGACAGGCTGGCTGCCACGGCACGCCCTAATGGGCGAGGCGCTCCTTGATCCCAGCAGACATACGACATTCTCCCAGACGGAGTGGGCCATCAAGAGTCGACGACGGCCCCTTGCTCGTGCAACAACACGCGGGCAACTATAGCACAGCCCCGCCCGGCTCCACTACTTGGGCGGGGCGGGGCATGCTCTGCGCGCTTATCGCATCCTGTTAGAGATTTATGAGTATCGTGTCACCAAGGTGCAGGAGCCCATTGAGGTTCACCGTCAGCCGTCCCAGCTGCTGAACGGGGACGCCAGGCAGCGCGCTGATATCAAATCCGCAGCTCACGAGCGCTGTGAGAGTAGAGAGGGCCCCAAGTCCCACGAAGCCCAGGCCGGAAGAGAGCAACTCCTTGGGCCATCGAGGGGCGTGGAGCCTCGTGCGGGGTCGCGATGCCGCCGCATCACCCTGCCCGCCTCGCCTGAAGAGGCCGACGATCCGAAGGCCAAGCAGACGGATGGTCTCCACGAGGGCTTGCGTCGCCCAGGCGACCAGGGGAAGCAGGAGCAGCGCCGTGCCCGTGGAGAGCATCCCCACGCCAAGGACGAAGAGCCCGGAGAAGGGCACGCCCGCGTGGAGGGACGAGAAGAACGTCACGACGCTCGCGACCCCCAGAAAGATCCCGCAGCCAAAGAAGAGCCACGCGCAGAGCAGGAGGGAGAAGAGCGTGACGTATGCCGACGCGACTATCATCAGGAACGCGATGACGAACATCCCCCAGACGGGGAGCGTCAGGATTGCCAGCACGAGGTTGACCAACGCGAAGCGCGTGGCAAAGCGACGGACGAGGTGGGGGACGGGAGCCGTCTCGCTGGCTGCCGCCTGGGCACAGGTGACGGGCAACCCCATGCACGCGGTGGCTTCCTGCTCGGAGAGCCCGTCGTCCATGCGCTCGTCGATGGCGTCGGCGTAGTACTCCCTTGCCGCACGGACCTCGTCTGCCGAGAGCCGACGCTTTGTCAGCTCGCCTTCGAGCGCGTCGAGGAATGCCCCTTTGTTCATTGCTCCGCTCCCTTCTGGATGAAGTCCATAAGTCGGTCGATGGCGTCGCGCTCGGCGACGAATTCCCGTAGCTGGAGGCGCCCCTGCTCGGTGATGGAGTAGTACTTGCGCAGGCGACCGTTATGTTCGCTGCGATACTCCGTGAGGGCACCCTGCTTCTCCAAGCGACGGAGCACGGGATAGAGCGTCGACTCCGAAAGCTCCAGCGATGGCGGAGCATCCCTCACGATCTGGTATCCGTAGGAGTCCTGTGCGGCGAGGATGGCAAGAACGCACGCATCGAGGAACCCACGCTTGAATTGCGAGTCCAACTTCCCTCCTCTCTCTAACTGTGTTTTACATCATACTATGTAAAACACAGTATGATGTAAAGAGGAAAAGAGGCCGACTCCACAGGAGGGGAGGGCGACGTGTGCGATGCGTGCGGGACGGTTCGGCGCCGTCGGGACGCTACGGGTCAGTGCGCTATGTGACTCACCAGGAAGTCAGCCGCCACGTTGACGACCTCGCTGTAGGCCGGCTCCACGAAGCCGTGGCCCCCGCCGTGCACGACGTGCAGCTCGGCGTGGGGGAACAGCGCCGCGGCACGCTCGGAGTACGAGAGCGGCACGGCTTGGTCGCTGTCGCCGTGGCAGATGAGCACGTCGCGAGGGAACGAGGGGATGTGCTCGAAGAAGTCGTAGTCCCAGCAGCTCTGCAGGAACGCCTTGCTCACCGTCGTGGTCATGATGGGGAACTCGTCGGGGATGTCCTCTCGCCTTGGGCAGGCGGCGCGCACGGAGTCGTGCAGGTTGAAGGCGGGATAGAGCAACACGCAGGCGCGCACGAGCTCGGCGTTGGCGCGCGCGGCCATGAGCGTGACGGTGGCCCCCAGGCTGGCTCCCATGAGGAAGACGTTGTCCTCGTCCACGAAGGGCTCCCGCGAGAGCTCCCATGCAACGGACTCGAGGTCGTGCTGCTCGGTGAAGAGCGACATGCCGCCAGGCTGGTCGCTCGAGCGGCTGTAGGGTCCCGAGCCGCAGAAGTCGAAGACGTAGCTGACCATGCCGCGCTCCGCCGCCGTGCGGGCGTAGGGCTCCATGTCACCACGGTTCGTGGCGAGTCCGTGGGAGAAGATCGCGGTGGCTCGCGGGCGACCGTCGTCGAAACCCTCGGGCAGGAAGAGCTTGCCGTAGATGTCCCGGTCCTCGCGCCGGCCCCACCATTCGCGCTCGACGTAGCTTCCCATGTGGCCTCCATCCCCTGTGACGCATGGCGTCGTTGTGCGCATGCGTGGCGCTTGCGCCTGCGGCGGGTCGCGTGCGATGCCATGCGCGGTGTGTTGCGCATTGTGAGGATTCTAGGGGACGACGGGGACGTTGGGTCGGCTGCCGCGCACTTCGACCCACGGACGTAATGCGAGGGAGGATGCCGGCATCTCTCCGCCGTGACCCGTATTGCTGCGGCGCAGTGGTTTGCTGCGACGCGGTGACGTGCCCTGCTGCGATGCTGTACCCTGCCGCGACGCGGCGACGCGCCCCGCTACGATGCCGTACCCTGCTGCGACGCGCCCTCACCCTGCCACCTCTCTCACCCTCCGTTCTCTATGCAAGTTCCTGACTTGTGCGCCCTCAACTCTCGTTCTCTATGCCTTTCTCTGAAATCGCTATTACAAAACCCCAGTTGCGATGTGTTGTCGTTCAGAGAGTTGCATAGAGAACGCCGTATGCGGGGGGGATTCCGCTGAGAACGCCGCATGCGGGGGGGATTCCGCTGCCAACCCACCGCCGGAACTCACCACCGGAACCCCGCTGTTGGACCCCGCTACCGGGATTCATCGTCGGACGGCTGCCAATCACGATGGCCGGGGCGAAGCTCGATTCTTCCAGGCTCGCCCACCCTCGGGACCCCGTAAGCCACAAGCAGACGAGAGAAGCGCTGGTCATCGAGCAGGTCGGCGAACGAGAAGCGCAGGATGCGCGCACCCTGCGCGCTGATCCTGGATTCCCGCAGGCGCTCGTCGGCAAAGACGTCAACGGCATCTCTCCCCTGCGTCATGCGGGGGTTGCGGTACTTCTCTCGCCCGTCGAACTCGCCAAACACCGTCGCTCCGTCAAGCGCCGCCCAAGCGAAGTCGACACGGTAGCCATGCCAGGGCTCCAACGGGTCTGGCACCTCGACCTGCAGCTCGGGAAGCATGAAGCCAAGCTCTATCATCGCCCCACGAGCTATCGACTCGCCGCCACTCTCCGCACGGCCATCGGCATAGGACGCCACCACGCGCGCGTGCTTGATGCCGCGAGCTCCCTTGCGAGGTGCCGCGAACAGGGACGTGAGCCACTCCCGTGGTTTTCCGGTCACCCTCAGTGCGGAGTCGGCGAGCGCGAGCCCGCCTCGGAAGTCGAGTCTCCTCAGACAGTCGTAGACGGTCCGCTCCAAGGTCGAGACCCGTACGCCCGCGACGACCGTGCGCTCGTCGCGCCCGATGACGTGCCTTCCGACGTTTCTTGTCGAACGACATGGTGCCTCTTTGCGCGTGGCGACCTCGATGCGACTGGCGGAGCGGTACGAGACGGAGAGCCCATGGACGAGCGCGGCTGAAGCCCCGCAGAACACCCAGTCGGGATGGAGTGTCGCGAGCGCCCGAATTCGGCACATCGCGCGCCTGGCCGCATCGAGCCCATCCCAGTGTGCCGCACGTGCGTAGGCAGAGCTCTGGACGCGCGCAAGCTCCCCACGTCGGGTCAGATGATCGAGACGATTCCGTACGGCCGTGGTGGATGGAACCAGGCAGCTTTCGCGTGCCTCGGCGTCGTCCAGGGCCACTCTCAGCTCGTCCGTCACGCTTCCCTCCACGCCTCTCCCTTCGACGGGAACTACTGGTAAATGGAATGATTTCCCATATGTGGGGAGACGTCCACACCGCCCGTCTGGTTGTTGTTCCGCAAACGGTAGCTTTGCGCTTAGCTGCCACGTTCTCTATGCAAGTTCATGACAGGCCCCCTCCTTCTCTATGCCGTTCTCTGAAATCGTCATCGCAAAAGCCCAGTTGGTGCATGATTCATTTCAGGAGAATGCATAGAGAACGAAAGGGGGAACGGGGTCGGCGCGACGGCGGGGGGAGAGGCGCGGGCGTCCGGCGCGACGGCGGGGGGAGAGGCNGCGAGCGGGGACGACCCGGCCGGTACCCCCGTCGGCGTCCCCGCATCGCAGCCCGCCGCGCAGCAGTCGTCAGCCGCCCGCGCCGCAGAGCTCGACCGCATCCTCAAGCACGCCGCGTATCAGTACTATGCCCTCGACGACCCGGAGATGTCGGACGCCGACTTCGACCGCGCCCTGCGTGAGCTGCAGGCCATCGAGGCTGCCCATCCCGAGCTCGCGCGCCCCGACAGCTACACCCAGCGCGTGGGCGGCTACGTGAGCGAGCAGTTCGCACCCGTCCAGCACGCCCAGCGCATGTACTCCATCGACGATGCCATGGACCTGGGTGAGCTCGACGAGTGGCTTGCCCGCACCGACGAGGCCCTGGGCTCCACGCCCGACGCTCCCGTCGCCTACACCTGCGAGCTCAAGATCGACGGCCTGGGCGTGGCGCTGACCTACCGCGACGGCCAGCTGGTGCGTGCCGCCACGCGTGGGGACGGGACCACGGGTGAGGACGTCACGGCAAACGTCCTCACCATCGACGACATCCCGCGTGCCCTGGCGCCCGCAGGCCTCGACGACGTCGCCGACGGCGGCTTTGGCCACTCCATCGAGGTGCGCGGCGAGGTCTACATGCCCAAGCACAGCTTCGTGCGCCTCAACGAAGAGCGCGACGCCGCCGGCGAGCAGGTCTTTGCCAACCCCCGCAACGCCGCCGCCGGCAGCCTCCGCCAGAAGAACGCGGCCATCACCGCCCACCGCGACCTCGAGACCTTCATCTATGCCGTGGCGGACGAGTCCCCGCTGGCCGTGGACACCCAGCACGCCTTCCTCGACTGGCTGCGCGCCTGCGGCTTCCACGTGAACGACCGCGCCGCCCTCGTCACCAGCTCCCGAGAGGTGCATGACTTCTGCGCCGACGCCCTGGCGCACCGAGACGAGCTCGACTACGACATCGACGGCGTCGTGGTGAAGGTCGACTCCTTCGCTGGCCAGGACGCGTTGGGCTTTACCGCCCGCGCCCCGCGCTGGTCCATCGCGTTCAAGTTTCCCCCGGAGGAGAGGCGCACCGTCCTGCGCGAGATCCGCGTCCAGGTGGGCCGCACCGGCGTCCTGACGCCGGTCGCCGAGTTCGACCCCGTCGTGGTCGCCGGCTCGACCATCGCCCGTGCGACCCTGCACAACATCGACGAGGTGCGCCGCAAGGACGTGCGCGTGGGCGACACCATCGTGGTGCATAAGGCGGGCGACGTGATTCCCGAGGTCGTGGGTCCCGTGACCGAGGGCGACCTGGCCGCCGGGCACGAGGCGCGCCCCCTCTGGCAGATGCCCGAGGCCTGTCCCAGCTGCGGGAGTCCCGTGGTCCGCGAGGAGGGCGAGGTCGCCTTCCGCTGTGTCTCGATCGACTGTCCGGCCCAGGCCTCCGAGCGCCTCATCCACTGGGGCAGCCGCAAGGCCATGGACATCGACGGCCTGGGCGACGAGCTCGTGGGCCGCATGGTCGAGCAGGGCCTGCTCACGGACGTCGCGGACTATTACGACGCGCTCAGCGAGGACCTCCTCGCCGGCGTCGACACCGGCCGCGTCTACGAGACGAGCGCGAAGGACCACGAGGAGGGCGACCCGATCCTGGTGGGGAGGACCATCGCCGGCAAGGTGATGGCGCAGGTCGAGGAGTCGAAGGGCCGCGGGCTCTCGCGCGTGCTCTTCGGGCTGGGAATCCGTCACGTGGGGGCCAACGTGGCGGTGCTCCTCGCCGAGCGCTTCGGCAGCATGGCCGCCCTCTCGTCGGCGAGCGAGGAAGAGATCGCGCAGGTGGATGGCATCGGACCCAAGATCGCGGCGTCGGTGCGCGAGTTCTTCTCCGTGCGCGAGAACGTCGCCGTGGTCGAACGCCTGCGCGAGGCGGGCGTCGTGCTCGAGGAGGAGGTCCGCGAGCCCGAGCGGACACAGTCCTTGGCAGGCCTCACCTTCGTGCTCACGGGCACGCTGCAGAACTACAAGCGCACTGATGCGGGCGACCAGCTCAAGGCCCTGGGCGCCAAGGTCTCGGGCTCGGTCTCGAAGAGGACGAGCTTCGTCGTGGCGGGGGAGGCGGCGGGCTCCAAGCTCGCCAAGGCGCAGGAGCTGGGCGTGCCCGTGCTGGACGAGGCGGCGCTTGCGCAGATCCTCGCGACGGGGGAGCCGCCCCAGGCATAGGTCGCGCCAGGCGAGAGGGTCGGGGCTGCTTGGCTGCTGCTCTGTTTGGCGGTGACCAAGCCTGTGGTCCCAATCGCCGTGATAGTAGGGCCATCGCCTCGGTCATTCTCTATACTTGACACTATACTTGTCATTCTTCGAATGGATGAAGGGGTGGAACGATGGCGCAGCTCTCGCTCTATGTGAACGACGCGACTCTTGAGGGGCTTCGCAGCGAAGCAACGCGCGAGCACGTCTCGATATCCAAGCTCGTGGGCGGCATCCTGCGCGAGCGTCAGCTCATGTCTGGATGGCCCTCGGGCTATTTCGACCTCTACGGGTCGCTGCCGGACTTTCCGGCAGAGGACGACGAGGCCCTTGATGCCTCCCTCGACGAGGCCTGCGACTGGTTCGAGGCCTAGCCATGTACCTCATCGATTCCTGCGTACTGGTCGAGTTTCTGCGCGGAAGGCTTCCGGGCACCCTTGAGGCGCTCCGTTCCAGCGACCCGAAGTCCTTTGGCGTTCCTGCGGTGGTCGTGGGGGAGCTCGCGTATGGCACGGAGCGCTCCGGAAACCCCTCGAAGTCAAGGCTTGCGGTGGAGAGGCTCCTGGCACCCTACCGGGTGTTGCCCTTCGATGACCGCTGCGCCTGGACCTATGGCAGGATTCGACAGGACCTCGCGGGCAAAGGTATGGTCATAGGGCCCAACGACCTGCTCATCGCCGCGACCGCACTTGCGAACGGAGCGACACTCGTGACGAGGAACGTGAGGGAGTTCAAGCGCGTGGACGGACTGCGGGTCGAGTGCTGGGACGAGTTCGAGATTCCCGACGACGTGCCGCCCCAGGCGTAGGTCGCGCCAGGCGAGAGGGTCGGGGCTGGGCGACGGCGCACGCCTTGCGGTCGCATGCCGCATCGATTCCGTCCCTCTCGCCTTGTCAGTCTTCAGGTTTTCAGAAATTTGTCAATATAGTTTCAGATTACCAAGAATGTGGTCGCCCTTTGGTGGGCCGCCATGGATTTTAAGCTAGCTTACGATTTCGACTCGCATAATGCCTCCAACCCAGCCTCCAGACGCCGTGACGGCCACCCTGAGCTGGGCGAGGAGAGGAGGCAGCATGCAGTTCGTTTTCAAGCGCAACGAGCTCAAGTACCGCCTGCGGGAGGACCAGCGCAGGCTCCTCGAAGAGCTCCTGGCGGCACACATGGAGCCTGATGCCCATGGGGCGTCCACCGTGCGCAACGTCTACTACGACACCCCCACCCACCTTCTGGCCCGACGCTCCGAGGAGCACCCGCTCTACAAGGAGAAGCTCCGACTGCGCAGCTACGTGCCCGCGCGCGAGTCTTCCCTCGTCTTCCTCGAGCTCAAGAAGAAGTTCGATGGGGTGGTGTACAAGCGTCGCGCGACCCTTCCCCTCGCCGCCGCGGAGGCCACGCTCGTCGGCGAGCGGGCACCCCAGGGGCAAATCGAGTGCGAGATCGCCACGGCGGCGTCCGTCTACGAAGGCTTGCGTCCGGCGATGTACCTCGCCTACGAGCGGGAGGCCTTCTTCGCCCGCGGCGACCATGACTTCCGCGTCACCCTCGACCAAGGCATCCGCTGCCGCTGGGACGACGTGAGCCTGGCGGGCCCCACCGACGGCGAGCTGCTCATTTCCCCCGGCGAGACGCTGATGGAGCTCAAGAGCAGCCGGGCCCTGCCCCTCTGGATGGTCGAGTTCCTTGTCTCCCAGAGGATCTTCAAGGCGAGCTTCTCGAAGTACGGGGCCGCCTGGCGACTTCAGTCCTCCCGTCGTCCCCTGCGCCAGCAGGTCCTGTCGACAGGCGGGAGGGAAGGTCTGCCTCTGGTGTCGGGTCCCCGTGCCGGCGAGCAGGTCCGTGCCAAGCTTCGCCGCGGCATAGCGCCCTACGTCATCCAACGAGGCTAGAGGAGGAACCCAGCCATGTTCGAGACGCTCTTCAACGACACGAACCTCAGCAACGCCACCACGGCGCAGGACGCCTTCGAGTTCGTCGTCTGCATGCTCGTGGCCCTGGCGCTGGGGCTCGCCCTCGCCCTCATCTACGGCTACCGCGGCCGACACACCCGGAGCCTTGCCATGTCCCTGGTCACCCTTCCCGCCATCGTCGCCGTGGTCATCATGATGGTCGACGGCAACGTGGGGACCGGCGTCGCAGTTGCCGGAGGTTTTAGCCTGGTGCGCTTTCGCAGCGTCCCCGGCCAGGCTCGCGACATCGCCTACATCTTCCTGGCCATGGCCCTGGGCCTGGTTTGCGGCATGGGCTACCTGGCGCTCGCCGCGATCGTGACCGTGGCCATAGGCGGCTGCAACCTCGTGCTCCAGGCAGTCGACTTCGGCCACGGGACCGAGGACGATCACCTCAGCCTGCGCGTGACCATTCCCGAGGACCTGGACCACACCCACGCCTTCGACGACCTACTCGAGCGCTACACCAGCCAGCATGAGCTCGTCTCGGTGAAGACCACCAACATGGGCAGCCTCTACAAGCTCGTCTACGACGTCTGTCTGCGCGAACCGGAGCAGGGGCGGCCCCTCATGGACGAGCTGCGCTGCCGGAACGGCAACCTCGAGGTTGCCCTTGCGCATCGGGAGGTGGCGGGAAATGAGATGTAGGAGACGCAACGAAGGTGGGGAGCCCACGGGGGCTCGCACGGGTGACTTCGGACAAGGGGAGAGGTGCGGATTGGTCGCGGCCACTTCCCAGGGGCGTATGCATGGCCTTCGTGGTGGCGTCATCGTCGCAGGCTTGGCGTTCGCCCTCGCTGCGACCCCGCTCACAGGCTGCACCGCAAGCGCCGTGCAGTCATCGACTGCGACGGGCGCTTCGACGGAGTCCGGATCGACCAGTTCCGTTGCGAGTGGGACGGCGATCAGCCTGGTGGATGCAAGCTCCCAGTTCACCGACCGCGACCTCGATGCCAGCTATGACGAGTCGGGCGCCACGCGCGTCGAGCTCGCCGACTCGGGGTCGAAGGTCACTGGCGACGGGGCGAGCGTGGACGGCGGTACCGTGACCATCACCGAGAGCGGCACATACGTCGTCAGCGGCAGCCTGTCGGATGGGCGGATAGTCGTGAGCGCGGGGGAGGAGGACAAGGTGCAGGTCGTGCTCGACGGTGCGAGCGTGGGCAGCTCCTCGAGCGCCGCCCTCGTCGTGACGCAGGCCGACAAGGTATTCCTGACCCTGGCTCAGGGCAGCCAGAACACCCTCACGGCAAGCGGTGCGGACGTCGAGTCGGACTATGGCAACGTGGATGGCGCCGTCTTCTCGAAGTCAGACCTCACCATCAACGGCGATGGCAACCTGAGCGTCTCGAGCTCGCAGGGCCATGGCATCGTCTGCAAGGACGACCTGCGGCTGGTGGACGGCATCGTGGACGTGAGCGCGGCGGGCCATGCCATCCAGGCCAACGACAGCGTCCGCGTCAACGGCGGCGCCTGGACCCTCACGGCAGGCACGGATGGCATCCATGCCGAGAACGACGAGGACTCCTCGAAGGGCTACGTCTACCTCGCCGGAGGCTCGCTGGGCATCACCGCAGGCAGCGACGGCATCGACGCGGGCTCGGTCCTGCAGGTGGATGGGGGCAGCGTGAGCGTCGCCGCCCAGGACGACGGGCTCCACGCCGAGTACGACCTCGCCATCAACGGTGGCAGCGTCAACGTCACCCAGAGCTACGAGGGCGTCGAGGGCGCGCGCGTCAGCATCACGGGCGGCGAGACGAGCGTCGTCTCGAGCGATGACGGCCTCAACGCGGCAGGCGACCCGACGGGGTCTACGGGCACTATGGACGCTACGGGCGTGACGAGCGCGACGGACTCGACGAGCGTGACGGACTCCGCCCAGTCCGGTCAGGCACCGTCGGCGCCGAGCGGTGGCATGATGGGCTCCGACTCCAGCGCATCCATCCTCATCAGTGGCGGAAGGGTGGTGGTGAACGCCGAGGGCGACGGCATCGACTCCAACGGCGACCTCACCATCACGGGGGGCGAGACCTACGTGAGCGGCCCCACCGGCGACGGCGATGGAGCCATAGACTACGGCGACGGCTCCACGGCCACCATATCGGGCGGCATCGTCGTGGCGGCGGGCTCCGCGGGGATGGCCGAGGGCTTCTCGGCCTCCTCCTCGCAGGGAAGCATGCTGGTCGCAGCCTCGGGCGACGCCGGTGATGTGGTGACCCTCAAGGACTCCGGCGGAGAGACGCTCGCGTCCTTCTCGCCTGCCAAGTCCTTCGCCTGCGTGCTGGCCAGCGCTCCGGGCGTGGAGTCCGGCAAGAGCTACAGCCTCGAGATCGGAGGCAGCTCGACCGAGGTGACCATGGACGGCACGACCTATAGCGACGTGAGCGCCGCCATGGGCGGCGGTGCTCCGCAGGGCGGAGGCGGCCAGACGGGCCCGGGCCAGCCAGGGTTCGCCCCCGGAGGCGGCTCGACTTCGGGCGACGCGCGGATCGATCCGGGGCTCCTCTCGCCTGATGGCCGGTGACTCGGGCGCTAACCGCGCAGATTACGGCCAGTTTGCGCGCGAAAGAGAGAATAACCAGGTAAATTGATCATCCTGAGCAGTTCGCAGATGGGCTGCGCGGGACGGGACATAGGAGTTGGAGCGAACGGCGCCCCCACGCCCTGCACACGTGGGGGCGCTATAGTGTGGCGCATGAACACGATACTCTTCTCCCTGGCGCTCATCCTGGCCGTCTGTGCCTTCGCGCCCTTCCTCGCCAGCCTCGTGCCCGGCCGTGCCGTGCCCGAGGTGGTCTTTTTGGTCTTTGCAGGAGCCATCCTGGGCGCGCACGGCCTCAAGGTCATCAACACCTCGAGCGTCGCGCTCAGCCTGGTGAGCGACCTCGGGCTGGGCTTCCTCTTCCTCAAGGCGGGCTACGAGATTGACCCCCGAGAGCTGGTGGGCCACTCCGGGCGCGTCGCCGCCGCGTCGTGGGTGGCCTCCCTTGCCGTGGGCAGCGCCCTGGTTCCGCTCTTCGCCAACCTCGGTCTCTCCGACCCGGCGGCGTGGATGGCCCTGGCCATCGCCATGACCACCACCGCCTACGGAACCCTCGCCCCCATCCTGCGCGACCGTGGTCTCACGGAGACCCGCGTGGGCAGGATCGTCACCGTGCACGGTGCCTTCGGGGAGCTCCTGCCCGTCATCGCCATGTCCTTCCTGCTCTCGTCCCGCTCCACCACGCGCACCCTGGCGAGCTTCGCCGTCTTCGGGCTCATCGCCCTCCTGGTCCTGGGGCTCTCCGCCAAGGCGAAATACGTCGGCGCGCGCTTCTGGCGCTTCCTGGTCAACGACGTGGGACATGCCTCCCAGCCGCTCCTGCGCATGGTGTCCGCCGTGCTGGTGCTCCTGCTCCTGGCCGCCACCTACTTCGACTTCGACGCGGTGCTCGGCGCCTTTGCAGCCGGCTTCATCCTGCGCGCGCTCTTCCCCGAGGGAAACGAGCAGATGGAGGAGAAGATCGACATCATCTCGAACGGCTTCTTCCAGCCGGCCTTCTTCGTCATATCTGGCGCGGGGATCGACCTCGCGGCCGCGACCCAGAACCTGCCGCTGCTCTTCGGCTTCATGGGCGCCCTGGTCCTGGTGCGCGGGGTCATGGTGGCGCTCTCTCTGCGCCTGGACCCCGGGACCCGCGACCTGGGTTGGCGTGAGCTCGTCTCTGTTGCTGCCTACTGCACCATGGCGCTGCCCCTGGTGGTGGCCGTTACCTCCGTCGCGGTGGAGGGCGGGGTCATGGCGTCGCAGAGCGCGTCGGTGCTGGTCACCGCCGCAGCGCTCACGGTGCTGGTCATCCCCGTGCTGACCTCCTTCGTCCGAGTGGCGGACGAGGCCGATGTCGCGGCGGCGGTGCTCGAGGTCGCGCACGGCGAGGGGAGCCTCAGGGAGGTCGTGGAGGGCCACAGCAGGGCCTACCAGGAACGGCAGCGCGTCTTTCGGGAGCAGCGCCGCCTGGGCAGGAGTCGCGGCCTGCAGATCAGCTCGGCAGACTACCTTGCCGGCAGGGGCAGGGCCTCGCGTGCGGAGGGCCACCGTCCCCAGAGTCCCCAAGAGTAGGGGAGAGGGGCGGCGCCACGCGCTCGCGCCGCCGAGCCAGGCTGCGGGCCCACGTCGCTCGGGCCTCCTTGCCCCAGGCTCCGGACCGGGCCGCATGCCGCCGGTCGTCAGGTTGCTCGGGCGCTGCCCAGGCCGCTAGGCCTCCTGGGGCCTGCCGTCGTAGTCGACGCGTCCCGCCAGCTCCCGCAGGGCCTCGACGTCGCGCGTGACGAAGGCCTCCGCCAGGTCGGGCCAGGCGTCCAACGCCGCATAGAAGAGGTCGGGGAAGCTCTCGAACCGCCGCTCTCCCGTCGAGGGGTCCGCCCATTCGTGACGGTCCAGGTTTGCGGCAGGGCAGTCTCCGCCCTCCCAGACGGGATGGGCGAGGGACGCCAGCTTGGAGTGAGGGCGCACGAGCCTCTCCACTGCCATGAGGGCACGACCCCGAGGCGAGCCCACGGGCTCGATGGCGCGGTACAGGAGCTCGTAGTCGTGGGTGCAACCGGCGTACTCCTCCGCGTCGAGCGAGACGCCGTAGACCTGCCAGGCCAGCTGGGAGAGCAGGGCGCCCGCGACGCGGTCGATGCGCTCCGTGCGCGCCAGCATGTCGGCGGGAGGCGCCTGGACCACGGTCTGGCGGCGCAGCTCCCAGAGGAGCCAGCTGTCGATGTCGGTCTCGATCAGGCTGTGGACCTCGCTCTGTGCGTCCTCGAGCCCGTCCGCCGCCGCGATGATGGTCGCCTGCTGGGCGTACACGAAGGCATGGGAGCCGCTGTCCAGCGCGTAGTGGCTGAGCATGCCCAGCGCGAAGGCGCGGCCACAGGTCTTGTCGTCCTCGCGCAGGTGGCTCACGGCGTCGCGCAGGGCGAGGAAGGCGTCGAGCACCTTCTGGCCGTGCATGAGGCTGCCTAGGCGATGGCAGGTGGCAGCCGTTCGGGGAAGGGTCGAGAAGCGCGCGAAGAGAGGGTCGGGACCCTGGTTGCCCAGGAGGAAGGCTAGGAGGTCCTGCTCGTCTGCCAGAATCCCCTGGGGCAGGAGGGCGGCCGCCTCCTCGCCAAACAGGTGGTGCGTGATAAGTGCCGGCATCGTGCTGCTCCTTGCCTCGTCCCATGCGGATGACTGGGCTACAGGGTAGACCATTTTGTGACCGTGGCATCGAGTCCGTCCCATCGGGCCGGGCAGTCGTATAATCGCGTTTCTGTGCAAAATCGCGAGCGCAGTTGGGGGGTTGTGCCGTGTCCATCGCAGGAATATTCATCCTGGGCCTCGCGCTCTCCGCCGCCGCTTTCGCCGTCACCATATCCAACAGCTTCGTGTACGGCGGCGAGCGCCGTTCGCGCCTGCTGCTCATGCCGCTCTTCTTCGGTGCCTTTCAGGCGCTCATGCCCCTTTTGGGCTATTACCTGGGAGAGCTCGCGGCGGAGCTGATCGAGGCCTACTCCGGAGTGGTGACCCTGGTCATCCTGGGGGTCATCGGGGGCAGCATGGTGCGCGAGGGCGCGGCGGCGCTCATGGACCCAAGCTCCAGCGAGGCCTGCCAGGTCGCGGTGGTCTCGGGGAAGGACGGGAGCGCCTCTCGCCTGACCATTGCCACGCTGCTCTTCCAGGCGGTCGCCACTGCAATCGACGCCTTCGCCGTGGGCGTGTCGCTCAGGGCCATGGCCGTCAACCTGCCGCTTGCCGTGGGCGTCATCGGCCTCACCACGGCAGCCTGCTGCGTGGTCGCGCTTGCCATCGGCCGCAGGCTCGGCTGCCTTTTGGGAGACCGCGCCGAAGTGGCGGGCGGCGTCGTGCTCGTCATCATCGGCCTGAGGGCCTTCCTGGGGTAGACGGCGCGCCCCTTCGCCGTGCGAGGTGGGTGGGGCGAGCACGTCGAACGCGTTCGTCTGCCGCGCGACTACGTCCAACGCGTTTGTCCGCTATGCGACTACGTCGAACGCGTCAACCCAGTGCGCGACTACGCTCAGCGCGTCTATTTGATGTTCGACTACGTCGAACGCGTCTGAGCGCCGCGCGCCAACTGGGCAAACGCGGAGGCATCAGACGCGTTGGACGCTGTCAATGAAATGAGACACGCGTTGGACGTCGTCGGCAAGGTGAGACACGCGACGGACGCACTTGCGGGCAGCACGCACGCGCGGCGGCCTAGACGTAGAAGAGCATCCTGTTGTAGCTGGGCACGGGCCAGTAGTCCCTGCCGCAGATCCTCTCCATGCCGTCCACCAGCTCGCGCAGCCGCGCCATGGCGGGGATGACCTCGTCGCGGTAGAAGTCGTCCTGCTCCTTGCAGCTTGCGATGCCATGCGCGTGGGAGTTCTTCTCCTCGAGCTCTGCCACGGCCTCGTGGATGGCGTTGATGCCGTCGGTGAGTGCGACCACGGTGGCCTTCTCGGCCGTCGCGGCGATGCCGATCTCGGCCTTGGCGGCGACGGAGGTCGCGATGTCGCCCGAGTAGCTGAAGAGGGCGGGCAGGTACAGGTGGCGCGCCATGTAGACCATGGTGTTCGCCTCGATGTTGATGAGCTTCGCGTACTGCTCGGCGGCGGCGGCGTAGCGCGCGCGGCTCTCCGCCTCGCTGAGGACGGAGTACTTCTCCATGAAGGCGATGTTCTGGGGCTCGACCATGCAGGGGAGGGCGTCGGGCGTGGTCTTGAGGTTGAGGAGCCCGCGCCGGGCCGCCTCCTCCTCCCACTCGTCGGCGTAGCCGTTGCCGTCGAAGATGACGCGCTGGTGGTCGCGGAAGGTGTGACGCACGAAGCGCATGGCCACCTGGGTGAAGTCGCCCAGCTCGTCGATGCGGTCCGCCACGTAGGAGCAGAAGCGGTCGCACTGTTCGGCCACGGCGGTGTTGAGCACCACATTGGGGTCGCTCAGGTTCTGCTGGCTGCCGCACATGCGGAACTCGAACTTGTTGCCCGTGAAGGCGAAGGGGCTGGTGCGGTTGCGATCGGTGTTGTCGCGCAGCACGTCGGGTAGGGCGGGCACCCCCAGGTCGACGAGCTCACGGTCGTGGGACTCGGCGTGCTCCTTGCGGATGAGCGCGTCGACGACAGGCGAGAGCGCGTCTCCCAGGAAGACCGAGATGATCGCCGGGGGCGCCTCGTTGGCGCCCAGGCGGTGGTCGTTGCCCGCGGACGCGACGGAGGCGCGCAAGAGGTCGGCGTGCTCGTCGACGGCCGCGACCAGGCAGGCGAGGAAGACGAGGAACTGCAGGTTGTCCTCGGCCTTGTCCCCTGGTTCGAGCAGGTTCTCGCCGTCGGCGGAAAGAGACCAGTTGTCGTGCTTGCCCGAGCCGTTCACGTACTCGAAGGGCTTCTCGTGCTCCAGGCAGGCCAGGCCGTAGTGGGTGGCCAGAAGCTTGAGCTTCTCCATGGTGATGAGGTTGTCGTCGATGGCGAGCGGCCCCTGCTCGAAGATGGGCGCGAGCTCATGCTGGCAGGGCGCGACCTCGTTGTGCTTGGTGCGCGCGGGCACGCCGAGCTTCCAGAGCTCGTCGTCGACCTCCTTCATGAAGGCGTTGACGGAGGGGCGGATGGCGCCGAAGTAGTGCTCTTCGAGCTCCTGGCCCTTTGCGGGCTCGCAGCCGAAGAGGGTGCGGCCGCAGAGGATGAGGTCGGGACGCGCCTCGTAGTCCTCCTCCTTGATGAGGAAGTACTCCTGCTCGGGGCCGCAGGTGGTCACCACGCGCCGCGGCTCCTTGCCGAAGAGCGCCAGGACGCGCTTGGCCTGCTTCTCGAGGGCCACCTCGGAGCGCAGGAGCGGGGTCTTCTTGTCCAGCGCCTCGCCGGTGTAGCTGATGAAGGCGGTGGGGATGCAGAGCACCTCGTCCTTGATGAAGGCGGGGCTCATGGGGTCCCAGACGGTGTAGCCGCGGGCCTCGAAGGTGGCGCGCAGGCCGCCGTTGGGGAAGCTCGAGGCGTCCGGCTCGCCCTGGACCAGCTCCTTGCCCGAGAACGCCATGAGCACGGTGCCGTCGTCCTTGGGGTTGATGAAGCTGTCGTGCTTCTCGGACGTGATGCCCGTGAGCGGCTGGAACCAGTGGGTGAAGTGGGTGGCGCCCTTCTCCAGCGCCCACTCCTTCATGGCATGCGCGACCTCGTTGGCGATGTCGAGGTCGAGGGGCTTGCCGTCGTCGATGGTCTGCCGGAGCTCGCGGTAGGTCGGCTTGGGAAGCCGGTCCTGCATGTCCGCGTCCGTGAAGACCAGGCTGCCGTATTCCTCGGAAACCTTGTCCTTTGACATGGTGCCCCCAATTCCCCTGTGAGCCCGCGCTCCGCGGTGGCCCGGGCCTGCGTTTCTTTCCGAAAGGTACACTACCTGACCCCTGTTAAAGGGGAGTGAACGGCCACCGACACGAAATGCGGGCATTGGCTGCGCTCGGGTGCCCCGCCTGCCCCATGCGCTTGCGACTTGGCGTGGCTGGGTGAGAGGGGACGCGTCGTTCGCGGGTGGGGCGACGATCCCCGTGAGGGTCTCCGCAAAGGCCGCCGTTCCTCTCGTCCCAAAATGTGTCCGTCCCTCTCGCCTCAAAACTGTTAGTAATTAGGTAACATTAAAGCGAAGAGGCCAGGGGCGAGAGTGACCGCATTCCCTCCCGCAGCTGGCACGAGGGCGCAGGAAGCGCCACCGGAAGAGAGGGGAAGCACTGATGCCAGACAGCAAGAATGGGGCCCTGACCGTCGCCGTCGTGGGCTGCACCCACGCGGGGACCTTTGCCACCCAGTCGATCCTCGCAGCACATCCCGACTGGCAGGTCCACGTCTTCGAGCGCAACGACACGCTCTCGTTCCTCTCCTGTGGCATCGCGCTCTGGGTGGGCGGCCACGTGTCGGACCCCAGGCGCATGTTCTACTCCTCGCCGGCGGCCCTGGCCGAGCTCGGCGCCACCATGCACATGCGCTGCGACGTGACCTCCGTCGACCTGTCGGCAAAGACCCTGGCCTGGCGCGAGCTCGACGGCGAGGGCGAGGGGACCCTCCCGTTTGACAAGATCGTCGTCACCACCGGCTCCAAGCCCGTGATTCCGCCCATTCCCGGCCTGGCGGAGGGCTTCCAGGCCGGTCGCGTCCTGCGCTGCAAGAACTGGGACGACGGTCGCCAGATCAAGGAGAGGATGTCCGACGCCAGGTCGGTCGCCGTCTTGGGCGCGGGCTACATCGGGGCCGAGCTCGCTGAGCAGGCCTCACTCATGGGTGCGAAGGTCACGCTGATCGACGGCCTCGATCGCGCACTCGCGAAGAACTTCGACGAGGACGTCACCCGCCTGGTCGAGGAAGCCTACCGCGACCATGGCGTGGAGCTGGCCTTCGGCCAGATGGTCGAAAGGGTCGAGGCGGATGAGGCGGGGGTCAGCGTCACGAGTGGTGGGGTCGAGCGCCGCGTCGACTACCTGATCATGGCCGCGGGCTTCTCTCCCCGGACCGAGCTCTTCCAGGGCAAGCTGGACATGCTGCGCAACGGGGCCATCAGGGTGGACCCCTACATGCGTGCGACGCTGCTCGACGAGGACGGCATGCCCGAGGCGGAGCCCTGTCAGGACGTGTTCGCGGCGGGTGACAGCGCCACCGTGCTCTACAACCCCACGGGCGAGGACGACTACATCCCCCTGGCCACCAACGCGGTGAGGCAGGGGCTGCTCGTGGGGGCCAACGCCGTCGAGCCCACGAAGGCCTACCTGGGCACGCAGGCGACCTCGGCCGTGCAGCTCTATGACCTCTCGCTCGCGGCGACGGGGCTTACCGTGGCGGGCGCTGCGGCGCGTGGCGTCGAGGTCGCCTCCACCACGCTGGTGCAGGACTTCCGTCCCGACTTCATGCTCACCACCGAGCCCGTTACCTGCGTCCTGACCTGGGACCCCACGACCCGCGAGGTCAAGGGGGCGCAGTTCGCCTGCAGGCATGACATCTCTCAGGCCGCGAATGCGGTGTCGATCGCGATTCACAACCACAACACCATCGACGAGCTGGCGGGCTTCGACTTCTTCTTCCAGCCCAACTTCGGCCAGCCCGTCAACTACGTCGGCGCCGTGGCCATGCAGGCCGTGGCCGAGGCCGACGCAGTGCGGTAGGGCCGGGAGACATTCGGCGGGGTCGGGGTCGTCCGGCCGGGCTGGGTCCCGGCCGGGTGGCCTGGCCTATCTCGTCCGATTCGTTCAGAACTCGCTCGAGATTGCAGTTTGCTGTCATCTCGGGCGAGTCCTGAACGGTTGGCTGGAGCGCGGCGTGCCGAAAACGTGCCTGCCCCGTTCGACAACGTCCAACGCGCGCTACTTTTGCCCGACAGCGTCCAATGCGCGCTACTTTTGCCCGACAGCGTCCAACGCGTCTGAGCAAGAACCGCGACCTGCGAGTTCTCTGGTGCCTTGGACGTGTTGGACGTTTTCGAGCAGCTGAGACGCGCGCCGGACGTCGTCGGGGACCTATCCCAGGCTCCTCGCCCCTTCCGCCGCCGTCCCTGCCCGCGGGTACAATGGGGCCTGGGGCCATCGCGCTCGCGAACGTCCCTCGACCACAGCAAGGAGCACCCATGCCAGACCAGCCAAGCACCGAGGCCGCCCAGGCCCAGCCCACCGCGCAGCCCGCGGAGCAGCGCACCATCGCCGTGATCGACGGCAACTCGCTCATGCACCGCGCCTTCCATGCCATCCGCCAGCCTATGAGCGCGCCGGACGGACGCTCCACCAACGCACTCTTCGGCTTCTTCAACATGTTCGTCAAGTTCGTCGAGACCTTCCGCCCCGATGGCATCATCTGCGCATTCGACAAGGGCCGGCCGCAGGTCCGTATTGACATGCTGCCCCAGTACAAGGCCCAGCGCCCCCCCATGGACCCCGACCTCCACGAGCAGTTCCCCATGGTCAAGGAGCTGCTCCGCGCGATGGACGTGCCCGTGGCGGAGCTTCAGGGCTGGGAGGGCGACGACATCCTGGGCACCCTCGCCCGCAGGGGAGAGGAGGCCGGCTACCAGATGCTGCTGGTCACCGGCGACCGCGACATGTACCAGCTCGCGACCGAGAGGGTGCGCATCGTCTCCACCAAGAAGGGCACCTCGGACGTCGCCATCATGACGCCCGAGAGCGTGGACGACCTCTACCATGGCGTCACACCCGAGCTCGTGCCCGACTTCTACGGCCTCAAGGGAGACGGCTCGGACAACATCCCCGGCGTTCCCGGCATCGGCCCCAAGAAGGCGGCGGCCCTCATCGTGCAGTACGGAAACCTGGACGAGGTCATAGCCCATGCGGACGAGGTCAAGGGCAAGATGGGAGAGAACCTCCGCGCCCACGTGGACGACGCCCTTCTTAGCCGCAAGGTCGCCACGATCCGGACCGACGCGCCGCTCGAGCTCGAGCTCAAGGACGCTCGCTTTCCCACCTTCGACCCGGCAGAGGTGGCCGAGGCCTTCTCTGCCCTTGGGTTCACGGGCATGACCGGGCGCATCGTGCGCCTTGCCGGCGTCGAGGACGTCCCGGAGCAGTCGCCGGCCCCTCAGGTCACCCTCGATGCCCCGCTCGAGGGCGACGACGCGCGCAAGGCCCTGGACGTCGCCCTTGCCGCCGGCGAGTGGCTGGGCGCCTCCTTCGAGGAGGTCGAGGGCCCTGGTGGCCAGCTGGCGCTTGACCTGGGCGACGGCAAGACCCTGACCGTCTGGGTCAGCACCGAGGCCGCGCTGCTCAAGTTCGCCGCCTCCGACGCCACGAGCGCCCTCGCCCGCATCGCGCGCGAGGGTCGGCTCGCCTCGGGCGACGCGAAGGCCCTGCTGCACCTAGCCTGCCCCTATGACTCCTCCGAACCCGCCCTCGTCGAGGTCGGCGAGCTGGACGCCGCGCGCATCTTCGACGTCGGCGTGGCAGGCTACCTGCTGGCGTCGGACGATGCGGACTTCTCGCCCGTGGCCCTTGCCGGGGCGTACCTCGACGTGCCGCTGCCCGCCGCGACGGACGAGGTCGGCAAGGCGGGCGTCGACGCGCTTGCGGCACGCCTCCTTAGGCCCGAGCTCGCGCGCAGGCTCGAGGAGGACGGTTCCCTCAGGCTCTTCCAGGGGCTCGAGATGCCCCTGCTCCCGGTGCTCCTGCAGATGGAGCGCTGTGGCCTGCACGCCGACCCCGCCGCGCTCGCGGCGCAGTCCGCGGAGCTCGGGGAAGAGATCGGCTCGATGGTCGCGGCGGTCAAGGCGGCGGCGGGGGAGGACTTCAACCTCGACTCCCCGCAGCAGCTGAGCCATGTGCTCTTTGACGTGTGGGGACTTCCCACCCTCGGGCTGAAGAAGACCAAGAAGGGCTTCTATTCCACCAATGCCAAGACCCTCGAGAACCTGGCGAGCGAGGACGGGCGCGTGCGCACGGTGCTCGACTACCGCGAGCGCGCCAAGATCAAGAGCACCTACCTGGACGCGCTGCCCGCGTTGATCCGCAAGGACGGCCGCATCCACACCACGCTCAACCAGACCGTCGCGGCGACCGGCCGGCTCTCCAGCTCCGATCCCAACCTGCAGAACATCCCCACCCGTTCCGAGTTGGGACACCGCGTGCGCACGGCCTTCACCGTGCCCGAGGGCAGCGTGTTCCTCGCCTGTGACTACTCCCAGATCGAGCTCAGGCTGCTCGCCCACCTCTCTGCCGACGAGCACTTGGTCGAGGCCTTCTGCGAGGGCGCCGACTTCCATGCCGCAACCGCGGCGCGCGTGTTTGGTGTGCCTGTCGAGGAGGTGTCGCACGAGCTGCGCAGCCGGGCCAAGGCGGTCAACTTCGGCATCGTCTACGGGCAGCAGGCGTTTGGCCTCTCCAGTTCGCTGCACATCCCACGCGACGAGGCCCAGCGGATGATCGACCGCTACTTCGAGGTGTACCCCGGCGTTCGTGCCTTCCTGGACGCCCAGGTGGAGTTTGCCCGCAAGAACGGATGGGTCGCCACGTCCTTCGGACGGAAGCGCCACATCAAGGACATCAACAGCCGCAACTTCCAGCTGCGCTCCTTTGGCGAGAGGACCGCCATGAACCACCCCATGCAGGGAACGGCGGCTGACATCATCAAGATCGCCATGGTCCAGGTGGCCGCGCGGCTCCGCGAGGAGGGACTGCGCTCCAAGCTCGTGCTGCAGATCCACGACGAGCTGGACTTCGAGTGCCCGAAGGACGAGGTGGAGGCACTCTCGGCCCTGGTGAAGGAGACCATGGAGGGCGTCGTGAAGCTGCGCGTCCCGCTGATTGCCGACGTCTCCTTCGGCTCCAATTGGGCGGAGGCGAAGTAGGGGGCATCGGACGACCACGTTGGGCGACCACGTTGGGCGGCCACGCCGGCAGCCTCCATCGTCGCTGGTAGATGGGACCTTCTCCTCACAAGGACCGTATGGGGAGAGGGTCCCACTCTCATTCCGTGGGGAGAATGACCTCTTTTCATGCTAATAAGTTTGCCATGTCTAACTATCTGTCATACACTGTGGGCGATAAAGTTAGATAAGACTAACTAATGCCATATGGACTCGACCTTGTCGGGATTCGAAAGGAAGACCCGTGAGCTACATGGAACGATATGCCTCCCTCGACGGGAGCCGCACGGCGCGGCTCGCCCTTCTGGCCCATGAGGCACTGCCCTGCATCGTTGCCCTGACCTGCGCCTTCATGCTGAGCCTCGCCCTCTCTGGCTGCTCGGGAGGCACCCCTACCACGGACGCCACAACGAAGGACGCGGCTCAGAAGCCCGTGGTCCTGACCACCTTCACCGTCATCCAGGACATGGCACAGAACGTCGCCGGCGACCATCTGGACGTCCAGTCCATCACCAAGCCTGGCGCCGAGATCCACGACTACGAGCCCACGCCCGACGACATCAAGCGTGCCCAGGGGGCGAGCCTCGTGCTCGAGAATGGCCTGGGCCTCGAGCGCTGGTTCGAGAAGTTCATGAGCGATTCCAGCGCACGTCGCGCCAACCTCTCCGAGGGCGTCGAGCCCATGCAGATCTCGGAGGGCGAGTACCAGGGCAACGCCAACCCGCACGCATGGATGTCGCCCAAGAACGGCATGGTCTACGTTGACAACATCGTGAAGGCCTTCTCGGAGCTCGACCCCGAGCACGCGGATGACTACAGGGCCAACGGCGAGAAGTACAAGAGGGAGCTCCAGTCCGTTGCCGACGAGATGGAGCAGGGCCTTGATGGCCTGCCCCAGGACCAGCGCACCCTGGTGACCTGCGAGGGTGCGTTCTCGTACCTCTGCCGTGACGCCGGCCTCTCGGAGGTCTACCTCTGGCCCGTGAACGCCGAGGACGAGGGCACGCCCCAGCAGATCGCAGGCGTGGTCAAGCGCGTGAGGGAGTCCAAGGTGCCCTGCGTGTTCTGTGAGTCTACGGTGAGCCCCAAGGCGATGCAGCAGGTGGCGGACGAGACCGGCGCGTCCTTCGCGACGGATGCCCGGCATGTGCTCTACGTCGACTCCCTCTCGGAGGAGGGTGGCGTGGTGTCCAGCTACCTCGAGCTGCTGCGCTACGACGTCCGCACCATCGTGGACGGCCTCACGGGAGGAGCACGCTGATGTCGCACACCGCCTCAGGTGACTCCCTTCGCGTGGAGGGAGTCACCCTGCGATACTCGCGTGCCACGCATCCGGCGCTCGAGGACGTGAGCATCGGTCTCGATAGAGGCAGCCTCTGCGCCCTGGTGGGACCCAACGGGGCAGGCAAGTCGACGCTCATGAAGGTGATCATGGGCGTCGAGAGGCCCCAGCGGGGGAGCGTCAGCTTCGACGGCCACGACTCCGCGCGGGCCCGTCGCCTTGGGCTCGTGGGATACGTGCCGCAGCGTGACGTCTCGGACGAGGGCTTCCCCCTCTCCGTGGAGGACGTGGTCATGCTGGGGCGCTACGGTAGGATTGGCCCCCTGCGTGGCCCCTCTCGCGCAGACCATGCCGCAGTGGACGAGGCGATCGAGCGTGTGGGCCTGCAGGACCTGCGCCACCGTCCGATCGCCTCTCTCTCGGGAGGGCAGACCAAGCGCATGTACGTCGCGCGTGCCCTGGCGCAGCAGGCACGGTTCATGCTGATGGACGAACCCTTCGCCGGAGTCGACAAGAGCTCCGAGGCCACGCTCGCCTCGCTCATGCGCGAACTCTCGGGTGAGGGAATCACGCTGCTCGTGGCGGTGCATGACCTGCACATGGTGGCGGAGGAATTCGATCAGGTCATCCTCCTCAGGAGGTCCGTGGTCTTCCAGGGCCCTGCCCACGAGGCGCTCAGGCCGGAGATGCTGGCACGCGCGTTCTCGGTGGACGACCATCGCGCACGCGAGCTGGTGGCCTGATGGAGGACGTGGCCGTGCTCGATCTGCTCTCGTTCGCGTTCATGCAGCGCGCCATCGTCACGGGCCTCGCCACGGCCCTGGTCTGCGGGGTCATCAGCTGCTACGTGATACACGTGGGCTGGTCGCTCATGGGCGACGCCATATCGCATGCCGTGCTGCCCGGCGTGGTCGTCTCGTACATGTTGGGCCTTCCCTACGCCGTGGGCGCCGTCGTCGCGGCGCTTCTGGCGGTGGCGCTCATCGGTGTGGTGAGAAGGAGCGGGCAGATCCGCGCCGACACCTCCATGGGCATCGTGTTCACCACCCTGTTCTCGCTGGGGACCGTGCTCATCTCGAAGGTCCCCAGCCAGGTGTCCCTCTCACACATCCTCTTTGGCAACCTCCTTGGCGTCGGTGTGCCCGACATGCATCAGGTGATCGTGCTCGCCTCCGTCGTGCTCGCGGTGCTCCTGATGCTCAAGCGAGACCTCGTGCTCTTCGCCTTCGACCCCATGCACGCCCAGGCGCTGGGAAAGTCACCCCAGCTCTTGAGTGGCGTCCTCCTGGGCGCCCTCGCCGTGACCGTCGTGGTGTCGCTGCAGGCCGTGGGCATCATCCTCTCCGTGGCGATGCTCGTCACCCCGGGTGCCACGGCACGCATGCTGACTGACAGCTTCTGGAAGATGCTGTGGCTGTCACCGCTCGTCGCCGCCATCGCCACCGTGCTGGGCATCTGGGCGAGCTACGTCCTCGACGCCTCCTCGGGTGGCATGATTGGCGTGGTCCTGGGCCTGCTCTTCGCGCTGGCCTGTGTCTTTGGCCCTCATGGACTCATCGTCGAGCTGCGTCACAGGGGCAGCCTGGTGTAGGGGCTGGCCGCTCGCGCGGCGTGGGCTGTCACTCTGTCGTACAATGGCCCGCACCACGCAAGCCACACGGGGTGGCTTTCGGGAAGCGAGAGGAGCCAGCCATGATGCATGTGGTCGTCTATACGGACGGCTCCTCGCGTGGCAACCCCGGACCGGGCGGCTATGGTGCGGTCATGCGCTACGTCGACCCCTCTGGTGGGCTGCATGTCAAGGAGCTCGCCCAGGGATATCGCCGCACCACGAACAATCGCATGGAGCTACTGGGTGTCATCAGCGCGCTCGAGGCGCTCAGGCGTCCCTGCGAGGTGGAAGTCCACTCTGACTCGCAGTACGTGGTGAACGCCTTCAACAAGGGCTGGGTCTGGGGGTGGCTCAAGAAGGGCTGGAAGACGGCCAGCAAGCAGCCGGTCAAGAACCCCGACCTCTGGAAACGTCTGCTGGCGGCGGCGAAGCCCCACGAGCTCAGCTGGCATTGGGTCAAGGGACATGCGGGGGCCGAGCTCAACGAGCGCTGCGACGAGCTTGCCACCTCTGCCGCCGACGGCCTGCTGGGACCCCTCCTTGAGGATGCTGGCTTTGAGGGGTAGGCCTTCTCGTCTGCCTTGCGCGCCTCGCATGGTCATTTTGCCAAGTGCTATAGTTTGCCACGTCAAACTTATGGTCCTTGGAGGAATCGCATGGTCGTAGACGTCATCATCATCGTCGCCGTTCTGATTGGCATGTTCTTTGGCCTGCGCCGTGCCGTGGGAACTGCCACTGGCAGGCGTGACTGCTGCTCGGGCGATGCCAAACCGAGTGGGAAGAAGTTCCGCGCGACGAGGATTGAGGACACTGACGAGGCGCACTACCCTTACGCGACAGACCTCACCGTTGCGGGCATGAGCTGCCAGAATTGCGCGCGGAACGTCGAGAACGCCCTCGATTCGATTGAGGGCACCTGGGCGCGCGTCGACCTCGACACGCGGACTGCCCACGTCCTCTCGAAGCAGCCTGTCGACCTCGACGCCTATAGGGAAGTGGTCTCGGAGGCAGGCTACCGCGTCATCTCCTAGGCACACCCGTCAAAGGTGGACGTCGGCTTGGTCGTCGGACTTGGGATGCGGGCCGCAGACGCCTGAGGGGCAGCGGGCGCTTGAGGAGCGACGTGCCTAGGTAAGAGGCGCCATGGGCATCTCCTCGTAGATGAGGTGGTACTTCTCCTCCACAAGGGCCAGGAAGTCGGCGGGGGTGATGGCAGGGACGGCCGAGCGCTCGAAGCCCTCCACGCTGCGGGTAAGGATGTAGTCGGCACCCACCTTCTGTGCCGCCCTACTTACGACGCAGTCCTCGAAGTCTTTCCAGCCCTGCTCTGCTGCCCAGCGGATGTCCTCCCCATCTATGGCGCATGTCTTGACCAGGGAAAGGCATTCGATGATTGATCTCTGTACCGTCTTGCTGCTCATCTGCTTTCGTGCAACATAGAAGATGTCCGCGTATGACTTGGCGGACATCCATAGCTCCGCATCGCGAAAGCAGCTCATGACATAAACCCTTTTCCAGTCCTCGACAAAGGGCTGTCTCGTCTCGAAGAAGTCGAGCAGGACGTTAGTATCAACCAAAAGCTTCATAGTCAGCCCGCTTTCCTTCGGCGATGATTTCCTTGTAGTCGTGAGGGTCCCAGCCCCCGACAGGCGTGGGTAGTGCCACAGCCGCAAATGCGGCCTCGATCTGCGCCCGGATCTCTGGCGTGATGATGCGTACGGTCTTCTGGGGCTCCCCTCCTGCTGCGGGAGCGGAAGGCTCCTGGTCGGGCAGTGACTCATGTCTCAGCACGTAGTCGTAGGCTGCGTTCACGAGCTTCGTGGGGCTCGAACCGATGCGCTTCAGAATGGCGTTTCCCTGGTTGCGAACCTCGACGGGCACGCGCGCGGTGACCATGGCGTCCATTGCAGCTCCTCTCCTCTATTTTATGGTAATATTGTAATACAGAAGAGAAGGCAAGAGCTGTTTTTCTGTGGGCTTTCTGCTGGTTCGCTCAGGTGAGGGACATGAGCTCGATGGCGACGCAGGCAAGCACGACGACTACGATTGCCCAAATGAACCATCTCGCCACGACGAGGAGGCGCGCCCAGAGGGGGAGCGGGAGTCGGCGGGAACGGATGGGCCTCTCCTCTTGGAGCTTCGCCCTGTTCGATTCGATCTGCTGCCGATCCTCCTCGAGCATCTCGCTCCACCAAGAGCTGCCCTCGACGGGCTTCCAGGGTTCCTTCCAATTGGTGCCCGGCAACATGCCGACCGCCTCCTCGTGCGACGGGGCTACAGGGACGTGTCCGTCTTGCCAATCATGATGTTGAGGATCTCGACGTCGGTTGGGTGCATGCCCACGCGTCCCACATAGCCCATGGACCGGATGGTCTCCTCGGCGTCCTTGCCCACCAGGCCGTCGCCCGCGAGGAAGTTGTCGTCCGCGAGCGCCATGTCGCAACCCAGTATCGCCGCGTCGACGGCAGCCGATATCTTTGCCGCGCAGCTGGGCTTGGCACCGTCGCAGACGATGCCGCCCACGTTGGCCAGGGTGTTCACGATGGTCGCCTCGAACTGCGCGAAGCTCCCGCCGCGCAGGTAGCAGATGCCGGCGCCGGCGCCACAGGCCGCACTCACCGCGCCGCAGAAGGCGCTCAGCTCGCCGATGAAGTACTTGACGTGCACGGCCACGAGGTCCGAGAGCGCGACGGCGCGGACCAGCGTCTCGTGGTCGCTCCAGAGCTCGTGGGCGTATTCGAGCACGGGCTGCGAGCAGGTGATCCCCTGGTTTCCGCTGCCACAGCAGATGGTGACGGGAAGGGGGCAGCCGCTCATGCGGGCGTCCGACCCCGCAGCGGCGGTCGCGCGGGCCTTGCACGAGATGTCGTTGGGACGGCTCGCGAGCAGCGTGGAGCCGATGTTCGCGCCCCAGCGGTCCTCGAGCCCCGCCTTCGAGATGGTCTGGTTGGTCTCTATCTGTCCGCTGATCAGCTCGTCCACGTCAGACAGCTCGAGCTCGTGGGCGAAGTCCCAGACGGACCTGAGCGAGAGCGCCGAGCGGTCTGCCGCAGGCCTCTCGCCTGCGTCCTCACCCGGTCCCCCCGAGGTGGTCGCCACGCCCGTCGCCACCCCGTCAAGGGAGAGCTCGCAGACGTTGGTGTGGCGCTCCTCGATGCAGGCGGCGGCCTCGTGGCCCTGGCCGAGGGCGACCACGCGGACGTAGAGGTTGGGCACGCCCTCCGCGAGCTCGACCTCGCAGCGGCCATCCTCGACGAGGGAGCGCGCGTCCCGGCGGTCCTGCTCGCTCACGCTCTGGAGCACCTCGAGCGAGCCGTCGGGGTCCCCACCCATGGCGCCGAGGGCGGCTGCTGCTTCGATGCCGCGCATGCCGCCGGAGTTGGGCACGGTGACGCTCTTCACGTTCTTGATGATGTTGCCGCTGCAGGCGACCCTCAGGCGCTCGGGGCGCTGCCCTAGCGTGCGGGTTGCGAGGGCGGCCGCGAGGGCAACGGCGATGGGCTCGGTGCAGCCCAGCGCGCAGACGAGCTCCTCGTTGAGGATGGCGACGTGGTTGAGGTACGAGCTTCGGTCCATGCGGGTCTCCAGCTAGGATGGGCGTGCGCGTCTTGACAGGATGCACTGTATATCATGTGCGAACGTGCGGGCGGGCCAGAAAAACTGTGCGCACGCTGGCTCCGAATTGTGAAGGCGAACGGCAAAGGGCCAGCTGCCGTGGGACCGTCAAGAGTCCCGTGCGCAGACCTTAGCGGTGACCCTCGTCCTCGGCGTCAAGTCGCGCCACGAGCTCGCCCAGCTCGTCCGCGAGCTTGCCGATGCTCCCGCGCCAGACGGCGGCCCTGGGCCAGCCGTGGCCCACGTATGCGGCTGTCTCTTATTACACATCTNGGCTTGGAGCGACGGGAGTTCTCGAGGGTGGAGACGAGGCCGAAGTCGATGTCGTCCAGTCCCGCCCATCTCAGGCGTGCGCTGTCCACCGCGGGCGAGAAGACCGGGTTGGTGGCCAGGGCCACGGTGTATCCCAGCTCCTGCGCGCGCCTGACGCAGCGGCGCGCGCCCGGGCGCGGCCTGGCCTGGGTGACCCCATCGCGCAGGTGGTCGATCCACTCCCCCTCGAGGCAGTCGATGGCACCCCTGACCGCCGGGTCATCCAGCGGCACGCTCGAGAGGCGCAGGTAGGTCTTGTCGAAGAGCTCGCGTCCCGTGAGGTCGTCCTGGCGCGTGGCGGAGTCCACCGCGAGGTAGCAGCGCGAGAGCCAGGCATAGGCCACGGGCACGGGAGTGCGGCCTATGCGTGCGAGCACGCGCGCCTCCGCCCAGAGGTAGCGGGCGATGAAGGCGCTGAGGTTGATGTCGAGCAGGGTGTTGTCCAGGTCGAAGAGGACGGCCTTGATCATGAGGGGGCAGCTCCCTTCCGTCATTGCTGGCCCTAGCTTACCCACCCGGTCGCCTGGGGCCGCCGGGCATCGGGCATGACTCGTGGAAATACAGATTTAAGCTCGCGAACCTTGAAATGCCCCATCTTGTCAAGGTATTCTGTCCAACGTGTGGCAAGGTGCCGCACGACTGTATCTGTCGGCCCCCGAGAGCATGTAAGTTCCCGATTGCGCGACGCACCAGCAGAGCGCCCTAGGCAGCGATCATGTAGATCGGGGCCCCGTTTTCGAAAGGGGTCCACCTTTGAGTGAGATTCAGAACTCGTCCATCTTCTCCCTGGATGACGTCTCAGACGAGGAGATGAACAGCCTCATCGACGGTACCATCACCGACTTCGATGAGGGCGATCTTGTGACGGGCACCGTCGTCAAGATCGAGCACGATGAGGTTCTGCTGGACATCGGGTTCAAGTCCGAGGGCGTCATTCCCTCTCGCGAGCTCTCCATCCGCAAGGACATCAACCCCGAGGACGTCGTCGCCCTGGGCGACGGCATCGAGGCCCTGGTCCTTCAGAAGGAGGACAAGGAGGGTCGCCTGATCCTCTCCAAGAAGCGTGCCGAGTACGAGCGTGCCTGGAACCGCGTCGAGGAGAAGTTCAACGCCGGCGAGAACGTCGAGGGCGAGGTCATCGAGGTCGTCAAGGGCGGCCTGATCCTGGACATCGGCCTGCGCGGCTTCCTGCCCGCCTCCCTGGTCGACCTCCGTCGCGTCAAGGACCTCAACGCCTTCCTGGGCACCCGCATCGAGGCTCGCGTCATCGAGATGGACCGCAACCGCAACAACGTCGTCCTCTCCCGTCGCGTCGTGCTTGAGGAGGCCCGCAAGGCCGAGCGCTCCGAGATCCTCTCGAAGCTCCAGCCTGGCATGCGCCTCAAGGGCTCCGTCTCGTCCATCGTGGACTTCGGCGCCTTCGTGGACCTGGGCGGCATCGACGGCCTGATCCACATCTCCGAGCTCTCCTGGAACCACGTCAACCACCCCTCCGAGGTCGTCAAGGTCGGCCAGGAGGTCGAGGTGCAGGTCCTGGACGTCGACCTCAACCGCGAGCGCATCTCGCTGGGCCTCAAGCAGACCACCGAGGATCCCTGGAGGACCCTGGTCAAGAAGTATCCCGTGGGCGCCATCGTCGAGGGCACCGTCACCAAGCTCGTCACCTTCGGCGCCTTCGTCGACCTGGGCAACGGCGTCGAGGGCCTGGTCCACATCTCCGAGATGGCCAAGCAGCACGTCGACGCTCCCGCGCAGGTTTGTGCCGTGGGCGATACCGTGCAGGTCAAGGTCATGGAGATTGACCTCGACCGTCGTCGCATCTCCCTGTCCATGAAGTCCGCCGCCGAGACCCTGGGCGTCGAGGTCGAGGTCAAGCCCCTCGACAAGCCCGAGGATGACGACGAGGAGGCTCCCGTCGAGGAGTAGCCTCCTGGCTCTTGCCTGCTTTGCCGTTGACGGGGTCGCCTTCGGGCGGCCCCGTTTTTTGCGGGAGACCGGGGAGAGGGGGTGCGCATGACCCGCTCCGGTGCCGTGGGATGGCGTCTGCGCTATCCTATGGGTTTGTGGTGCGCGTTGTCGGGCGTGCGGGAATATTGCGTCTGCGAACGGGCATCCTGAAAGGGACAGGCGCCCAGCGGGCGGGTCCCGACGGGGGATTCACGAAGCGAGAAGGGGTACGTGATGGCTAACGCCAATCTTAACAGGAAGGCCGCGGAGTTCATGCGTGGTCGCAATGGGGCCGACGAGCTCGCAGTCTGCGCCGGGCTTCTCGCCCTCGTCCTCGCCGTCGTCAACATCTTCGCGCGCCAGGTCTGGCTCACTGTGGTCGTCGTCCTCCTTGTCGCCTATGCCGTGTTCAGGATCGTCTCCCCTGATGTGGCCGCCCGTCGCAAGGAGAACGAGGCCGTGATGGAGCGTCTCGGGCCGGCCCGTCTGTGGCTGCGCAACCCCCCCGCTGCCCTGAAGGAGAGCCGCGAGTACAAGCATGCCCGCTGCCCGCGCTGCAACCAGGTGGTGCGCGTGCCGCGCGGCAAGGGACTGGTCAGGGTCACCTGCCCTCGCTGCGGGGAGAAGTTCGAGCTGCGCTCCTAGCCTTCACGAGCAATCTGTCGGCACCCCAGGCGCGGTCGGATTCGTCCGGCCGCGCCTGGCTTGTGCGGATGGGGTCGTCGGCAGCCAGCGATTTGATGGAAGCGAGAAGGGCGTCCCACCGTCATGCGATGATGGATGCCCGACGGACGGAAGAGGGGAGGGGTCATGTACGTGGTGTTTCTGGCGGGCGGCATCGCATCGGGCAAGTCGACCGTCACCCGTCTCCTTGCGGCCCGCGGGGCACGCGTGATCGACCTCGACCAGCTGTCTCGTGACGTCCTGGCTCCAGGCGAGCCGTGCCTCGTGGAGGTCGCGGCCACCTTCGGGGCCGACCTGCTCGATCCCGTGACGGGAGAGCTCGACCGAGGGCTCCTGGCCCGTCGCGCGTTTGCAACGCCCGAGGGGACGTCCCGCCTCGAGGCCATCGAGCTCCCGCACATCAAGTCCCGCCTGGGTCGGCTCCTCGACGAGGCCAGGGCCGAGGCGGCGCCTCCCACCTGCGTCGTGGTGGAGGTGCCCCTGCTCGACCGCGTCCAGGACCTGCTTGCGCTTGCCGACGAGGTCCTGGTGGTGAGCTGTCCCGCTCCGACCAGGCTCGAGCGCGCGGTGGCACGCGGCATGGGCGCCTGGGACGGCGCATCGCCGCTGCGGGCGACGGCGCCATGCGCGGGCACGTCACGGGCCTCGACTACTCCGAGGTCTCGTGCGAGCAGTCCCGCCTGGCCAACGCCGAGGCCATCGCAGAGGGCAGGATGGACGTGGTCTGCGCGTCGGTTGCCGAGCTACCCTTCGCGGACGCGAGCTTCGACGTGGTGACCACGGTGGAGAGTTTCTACTTCTGGCCCGACCCCGAGGCGAACCTGTGCGAGGTGGCGCGCGTCATCCGTCCCGTGGGCCGCTTCCTCCTGGTGGCGGACGTGTACCTGCGGGAGGGGCTCGATCCCGACACCCTGGCCAACATCCGCAGGTACGACCTGACGGTCCTCTCGCCCGAGGGATACGAGGAGCTCGTGCTGAGGGCGGGGTTCGCCTCCTGCCGCTGTCACCTGAGCGACGAGGGCTGGATTGCGGTGGATGCCGTGCGCTAGGTGCGAGCCCCTGGCGGGGCGCCGACATGGTTGACTGACGCCAAGGCGGTAGGTCCCGATGGGCCCGCCGCCTCTTCCATGGCGACCGCCCCGCCTGCCTTCCGCGCGAGCCTGGGCGCCGCCTGCAAAATGCCCGTCTTTCTCAGCTGATCCATTGGTATTATCTGGTATACCTAAGGCATACGAAGTAATACCAATGCAGCAGCAAAACGTAGCAAAAAACAGCTCGCAGGGGTGAACATGAAGGAAAAGCTGACGCCGGTGGTGGCCAAGGTCCTTCCCGACGAGAAGGACCGCTTCTTCGAGGCGACCGAGCAGATCGGGACCACGCCGTCCAACGCCATCCGGATGTTCATCTCGGCGTTCAACCGAGCCGGTACGTTTCCGTTCGAGATAGTCGCCCCGAAGGTGGGGGATGGGGGGATCGCCGATGCGCGCGGAGATACGGTGGCGCTTTCTTAGGGTGTCCATCTTGCTTGCGAGGGTCCTTCCCTGCACGATGACCTCGCGCATGCGCAGCGCCTACGTCTCGAACTCCCTCCGCTGCATGTGGCACTAGCCAGACGCGCCTGGCCATGACTTGGGTCCAGAGGCGTCTGGCCTCTGGCGCGCCTGTCGTCTGGATTCCAAAATGGGTCCTCTTCCTCCTTGCGCGCATGCCAAGCATGCTCTAGAATGCTCCTCGATTCAGCAGGTTTGTTACTCCTCGGAGGCATCACTTGCGCGGGCGTCGGGCCCCATGGCCCACCTGTCGCTGTGCCGTTCCAGGGAGTATTTTTATGTTTATCGTCAGCAAGATAAACAACAACGTGGCCATCGCACTGGATGACAGCGGGCGCAAGCTCGTGGTCTTCGGTCGTGGTATCGGCTTTCCCAAGACTCCCTACGAGCTCAAGGATTCCACGCAGATCGAGTGCGCCTTCTATGGCATCGACAAGAGCCTGCTTCCCATGCTGGTCTCGCTCTCTGACAAGGTGCTTGAGGCCTCCGCGGAGATAATCGAGCTGGCAGGCGACCGCTTCGGCGAGCTCAATCCCAACCTGGTCCTGACCCTCGCCGACCACCTGCAGTTCGCCATCAGTCGAGAGGAGGGCGGGATCCACCTCGAGAACCCGCTCTCGACCCAGATCGGCATCGTGTATCCGCGCGAGGTCGAGGTGGGCTGGAAGGACCTGGACGTCTGCGAGCGCTGCTGCGGGATTCGCCTGCCCGACTCCGAGGCCTACACCATTGCCGTGCACATCGTCAGCGCCGAGATGGACCAGGCCTCTGGGGCGGGCGGCATGCACCTGGTCATGGAGAGCACCGAGCTCATAGAGGAGATCGTCTCCATCGTGGAGTCCTTCGCGGGCGGGGTGCTGGACCACAAGTGCTATGCCTACACCCGCTTCATCACGCACCTGCGCTACCTGGTCTCGGTCCTCCTCGGCGACGCCGAGCCGCCCGAGGGGGGCATCGACGCGGATGGCATGCTGGCCATGATTCGCAAGGCCTACCCTGCCGCCTATGCCTGCACCGAGCGCATCGTCGAGCACCTCCGCAAGCGCAGCTCCTGGGAGTGCACAAGCGAGCAGCGCCTCTACCTCGCCATGCACGTCAACCAATTCCTCAAGGCCCAATAGCCCCCACGGCGCCGGCGGCGTCGCGCGGCGAGGCCCCAAGTCAGCCCTACAAGCCCCTAGGAAAGGGAGTACGGATGGATCCAGCAAAGAGCGCGGCAGAAATCCTCGAGGCGGTGGGAGGCAAGGAGAACATCTCTGACGTCTCGCACTGTTTCACCAGGCTCAGGCTCGTCCTCAAGGACGAGGGCAAGGTCGACCAGAAGAGGGTCGAGCAGACCGAGGGCGTGATCCAGGTGGTCAAGGCCCAGGGCCAGTTCCAGGTCGTCCTGGGGGCCAAGGTCGAGAAGGTCTACGACGCGCTCCTGCCCATGGCGGGCATCGAGGGCACCGGCCTCGTCGACGCCGAGACCGGCAAGCCCGTCGCCGACGAGCCCAAGGGCAAGCTGGGCGACCGCATCCTGCAGACCGTCGCCAAGATGTTCACCCCGCTTATTCCCGCCATCGCCGCGGCCGGCCTGATCAAGGGCCTGCTCACCGCCGCGAAGCTCATCTTCGCGCGCCAGGGCATCGACATCGCGACTTCCGACACCTACGTGCTCCTCTATGCCGCGAGCCAGATTATCTTCTACTTCATGCCCGTCTTCCTGGGCTACACCGCGGCCAAGGCGCTCAAGTGCAACGAGATCATCGCCATGGTGCTGGGTGGCTTCCTCTGCTACCCGCAGGTCGACGCCCTGATTCAGGACACCTCCACGGCGACGGCCATCTTCGGCCTGCCCGTGGTCAAGGCGGCCTGGACCATCGGTGAGTCAACTAAGGTCTTCAACTACACCGAGTCGGTCATCCCCATCCTGCTGGCCGTGCTCGTCCTCATGTACGTCGAGCGCTTCCTCGAGAAGTACGTCCCCGAGATCCTGCAGATCATCGTGGTCCCCGGCGTCTCCCTCATCGTCATGCTGCCCCTCACCCTCTGCCTCCTCGGGCCCGTGGGCATCGTCATCGGCAACGTGATCCAGGTCGTCTACTACGCCCTCATGAACTTCAACGCCCTGCTCGGCGGTGCCGTGGTCGGCGGCCTTTGGGGCGTGCTCGTCATCTTCGGCGCCCACCGCGCCCTGCTTCCCGTGGGCCTCAACGACGTCGCCGTGAGCGGCAGGCAGAACCTGCTCGCCTTTGCCGGCGCTGCCAACTTCGCCCAGGGCGGAGCCGCCCTCGGCGTCATGCTCAAGACCAAGAACGAGCAGCTCAAGGGCGTCTCTGCCTCTGCGGTCATCTCGGCCGTGCTCGTCGGCATCACCGAGCCCGCCATCTACGGCTGCAACCTGCGCTTCAAGAGGCCCATGGTCTGCGCCATCGTCGCCGGTGCGATCGGCGGCGCCATCATGGGCGCGGGCGGGGTCTACGGCGACGCCTTCGCCAACAACGGCGTCCTGACCATCTTCACCTACGCCGCCTTCGGCATGACCCCGTTCGTCTTCTACCTTGTGGGCTGCCTGGTCGCCTTCGTGGGCGCCTGCGTCGCCACCTACGTGGTGGGCTTCGAGGACCTGCCCGCGACTGTGGGCGAGAAGGCCCCTGCGGCCTCCGTCGCCGCCCAGGCCTAGCCAGATCGTGGGAGAGGAGCACGCAATGCCAGCAAGCTTCCCCAAGGGCTTCAGGTGGGGCGCCTCGTCCTCGGCCTTCCAGATCGAGGGGGGCTGGGACGAGGGCGGCAAGGGCCCGAGCGTCGCGGACCACAACGCCTTCAAGCGCTCCGACCGCCAGGCCGACACCAAGGTCGCCAGCGACCTCTACCACCGCTGGCGCGGTGACGTCGCGCTCATGAAGGAGCTCGGCCTGGGCATGTATCGCTTCTCCATCGCCTGGACGCGCATCGTTCCCGACGGCGACGGCGAGGTGAGCGAGGAGGGCGTCGCCTTCTATGACGCGCTCATCGACGAGCTGCTCGCCGCGGGGATCGAACCCTGGGTGACCCTGTACCACTTCGACCTGCCCTGGGCGCTCGTGGAGCGCTACGGCGGCTGGGCCGACCGACGCTGCGTCGACGCCTTCGACCGCTACGCCCGGATCTGCTTCGAGCGCTTCGGAGACCGCGTCAAGCACTGGCAGACCATCAACGAGCAGAACCTCATGGTCCGCGTGGACGAGCGCATGAACATCGCGGCGTCCGACCCTCTCGAGGCCGACCGCCTGCGCGCCCAGATGGACTACCACATGTCCCTGGCGCACGCCCGCGCGACGAGGTCCTGTCACGAGCTGGTCGAGGGAGGGCTGGTGGGTCCTGCCATCTCGTCCACCTGCACCTACCCGCTCACACCCAAGCCCGAGGACGTCTGGGCCGCGCGCAGCAACGACTACCTCAAGACCCTGTACAACCTGGACATGTGCCAGTACGGTGCCTACTCCGGCTTCTACATGGACTACCTCGAGAAGCGCGGCATCGTGCCCGTCATGCTCCCCGAGGATGCGGAGACCCTGCGCCATGGCAAGATGGACTACCTGGCGCTGAACTACTACCGCACCCTCTGCGCGAGCTACCTCCCCGTCGACGACGAGCACCCCCTGGGGTCTCGCGCCTTCCGGGGCAACGAGGTGGACTTCGACCAGTACGGCTGGTGCCGCGACGAGAGGAACCCCTCCCTCGAGGCCAGCGAGTACGGTGCCCAGATCGACCCCATGGGCCTGCGCATCGTGCTCGACGAGTACTACGCACGCTACCGCGTGCCCATCATCATCACCGAGAACGGCCTGGGGGCTCCCGACGAGCTCACGGCCGACGGGCGCGTGCACGACGACTATCGCATCGACTACCTGCGCGCCCACGTGGGGGCCTGTCGCGACGCGATGCGCGACGGCGTCGAACTCATGGGCTACTCGCCCTGGTCCGTCATGGACCTCCTGAGCTCGCACCAGGGCTTCCGCAAGCGCTACGGCTTCATCTACGTGGACCGTGGCGAGCACGACCTGCGGAGCCTCGAGCGCGTCCGCAAGGACAGCTTCTTCTGGTACCAGAACGTGATTAGGACCAACGGGGCCGAGCTCTAGTCGGGCCAGGCACACGTTCCAAGAGGGGAGAGCCGCTTCGGCGATGGCCGCGGCGGCTCTCCCCTTCGCATGGCGCGCCTCCCCGGCGCTTGCATCGGGCATGGTCGGGTGGGGGAGAGGGACGCGCCGCGACGGGCCGTGCGCCTTGTTGGCGCGGACACAGGAGGGCGGGGCGGCCCGCAGGTGGACCGCCCCGCCTGACGTGCGGCTATGAGCGCCCNTTCCAAGAGGGGAGAGCCGCTTCGGCGATGGCCGCGGCGGCTCTCCCCTTCGCATGGCGCGCCTCCCCGGCGCTTGCATCGGGCATGGTCGGGTGGGGGAGAGGGACGCGCCGCGACGGGCCGTGCGCCTTGTTGGCGCGGACACAGGAGGGCGGGGCGGCCCGAAGTTGGACCGCCCCGCCTGACGTGCGACTATGAGCGCCCGCGCTACTGGATCTGGGACACCATGGCCATGTTGGTCGAGGTGATGTAGTCGCCCTGGGAGGGAGAGGTCTGGGGGTCGCCGGCGGTGATGACCACCAGGTCGTCCTTCTCGACCAGGCCCTGCTCCTTCGCCACCGTCAGCGCGTTGTAGCAGGTGGCAGAGAGCGAGCCCTGCTCGGTGGTCTTGTAGGCGTGGACGCCCCACTGGAAGCAGGTCTTGCGGATGGCGTGGTTGGACGGCGACATCGCGTAGATCGGCAGCTTGGGACGGAAGTTCGAGATCAGGCGCGCGGTTCGGCCGGAGTGCGTGGGGCAGATGATGCACTTGGCGTTGACGCGGTCGGCGATCTCGACCGCGGCCAGGCCGATGGAGGCGTTGACGTTGCGCAGGCCGCCGCGGTCGTGGAAATTGTGGCGCTCGAGCAGGTAGCGCTCGGTCTCCTTGCAGATGGAGGCCATGGTCTTGACGGCCTCGATGGGGTACTTGCCGGCAGCGGTCTCGCCCGAGAGCATGACGCAGTCGGTGCCGTCGTAGACCGCGTTGGCGACGTCGTTGACCTCGGCGCGGGTGGGACGGGGGTTGCGGATCATAGAGTCCAGCATCTGCGTGGCGGTGATGACGGGCTTGTAGGCGTCGTTGCACTTCTGGATGATGGTCTTCTGGATATGAGGGACCTGCGCCGCGGGAATCTCGACGCCCAGGTCGCCGCGGGCGACCATGATGCCGTCGGAGACCGCCAGGATCTCGTCGAAGTTCTTGACGCCCATGGCGCTCTCGATCTTCGGGAAGATGTAGACGTTGCGCATGCCACTCTCGGCGCAGATCTGGCGAATCTCCTCGACGGCGCCGGCGTTGCGGATGAAGGACGCGGCGATGGCGTCGATGCCCAGCTCGCAGCCAAACATGATGTCGGCGCGGTCCTGCTCGGTGACGGAGGGCAGGCCCACCTCGACGTTGGGCACGTTGACGCCCTTGTGCTCGCCCAGCTCGCCGCCGTTGGTGACCTTGCAGTACATGTCCTCGCCCACGACGTGGTCGACCTCCAGGCCGATGAGGCCGTCGTCGATCAGGATGGTGGAGCCCTTCTCCACCTCGTGGGGGAGCTCGGCGTAGTCGAGCGAGAAGCGCTCGGCCGTGCCCTCGATGGAGGTGTCGGTGGTCACGATGATGTCGTCGCCGGTGTTGAGGGTGACCTTCTGGCCGTCCTTGAGCAGGCCGGTGCGGATCTCGGGGCCCTTGGTGTCGAGCATGATGGCCACGGGGATGGACAGCTCGCTCGAGATGCGGCGGACGCGCTCGATGTTGTTGCGGTGGTAGTCGTGGCTGCCGTGGCTGAAGTTGAAGCGGGCCACGTTCATGCCGTTCTTGATGAGCTCGGTCAGGACCTCGTCGCTCTCGGTCGCGGGACCCATGGTGCAGACGATCTTGGTTCTCTTGGCAGGCATGTTCGTTCCTTTCGGTCTTCCTATGTGACTCAGGCTGGTCCGAAAGGGGACCAGCCTGATTTTGGCGTCCAACAAAACTGACGACCGATGATTATAGGACGTCCGCAGATGCGTCATTGACAAATGGGCAACTTGCCTAGCAAACGACGCTGCGCTCCACAAAATCGGTACCGTTGGCGAAGGCGCGGGCGTTCTGGAGCGTGACCTTGGCTATCTGGCCCAGCGCCTCCTTGGTGAAGAAGGCCTGGTGGGAGGTCATGACCACGTTGGGGAAGGAGCAGAGGCGGGCGGTGATGGAGGAGCCCAGGATCTGGTCCTCGCGGTCCTGGTAGACGTTGGCGTTCTCCTCCTCGTAGACGTCGAGGCCGGCGGCGCCGATCTTGCCCGACCTGATGCCGCGGATGAGCGCGTTGGAGTCGACCAGGCCGCCGCGGCCCGTGTTGACGAAGATGACGCCGTCCTTCATCTTGGCGATGCTCTCGTCGTTGATCATGTGGTAGCTGTCCTCGTTGAGGAAGGCGTGGAGCGAGATGAGGTCGGCGCGGGCGTACAGCGTGTCGTAGTCCACGTACTCGTCGATGATGTGCTCGTCGTCGACGAGGCTCTGGTTGGGATAGAGGTCGGAGCCCAGGACGGTCATGCCGAAGCCCTTGCAGATGCGGCAGAGCGCGGCGCCGATGCGGCCGGTCCCGATGATGCCCGCGGTCTTGCCGTGCAGCGTCACGCCCACGAGCCCCTCGAGCGAGAAGTTGTTCTCGCGCACGCGGATGTAGCCCTTGTGGATGCGGCGGTTGGCGGTGAGGGCGAGACCCATGGCATGCTCGGCGATGGCCTCGGGCGAGTAGGCGGGGACGCGCGTGACCTTCATGCCCAGGGACTTGGCGAAGTCCACGTTGACGGCGTCGAAGCCGGCGCAGCGCATGAGGATCAGTCCGACCCCCAGGCCGCGCAGCACCTCGAGCGTCATGGCCGAGATGTCGGCGTTCACGAAGGCGCAGACGGCGTCGTAGCCCTGGGCAAGTGTGGCGGTGAGCGGGGTGAGGTTGGTCTCGGTGAAGTCGACCTTGAGCTCGGGGTAGTCGGAGAGGATCGAGTTGAACGAGGACTTGTCGTAGCTCTTGGTGCCGAAGACGAGAACGTTCATGTGACGATTCCTTTCTCTGGGAGCCGCAGCCCCGATCCAAGTACGTTCTGACGTCTTGATTCTAACGCAGGTGAGGGTCCTGAGGCGCAGGTCGCCGCTCGCCCGTCGGGTCGCGGGGAGAGCGGGTGGGGGTCGGTGGGGGTCGGCGGAGCCGCGCGCGGCGGGCGAGGGGCGACAATCGGCGGAGCCGCGCGCGAAGTCGGCGGGCGCGCGCCCGGGGGACGGTGGGGCGTCCGCGCCGAGCCGGTGGGCGAGAGAAGTTGTTTGCTGTTCTCGCATACAACTTCAAAACCGGGCAAGCGTTCTACCTGCTAATATATAAGTCTTAAACAGTTGTATGCTGTTTTTCAGGCGAGAAAACCGCATACAACTCCGGAGGCGCGGCACGCGGGGCCATCGAGGGCTCGCACGGGGGGTGACGCCCCCGTCCCGGCCCGGCTCGTCCGTCGGGCCCGGGCGAGCGTCTCGTCTGCCGGGAGGGTGCGAAGCGTCTAGCCTCAAGGGTGTAAAATAACTAACGAATTAGGAGTAAAATATGGAACAGCGAGGTAAATACATGTCTAGTAAACCCAACAGACTGACTCCGGACGGATATCTGCCGCGCTTGACCGACGCTCGCCTCGACATGCTCATGGGTGCCTTCGGGTGCGTGGAGATCACGGGGCCCAAGTGGTGCGGCAAGACCTGGAGTGCACTTTCCAGGGCGGCCAGCGTCACCGAGCTCGACAGGGGCGAGCAGAGGCAAATGGCCGAGGTCGACCCCTCGCTGGCCCTTCTGGGGGACGCGCCGCACCTGGTGGACGAGTGGCAGGAGGTGCCTGCGGTGTGGGACGCGGCGCGGCGCTTCGTGGATGACTCCGCGGCAAAGACGGGCAGGCTCCTTCTCACGGGCTCCACCCAGCTTGAGCCGGCGAGGCGGGGAGAGGTGCATCACAGTGGCGCGGGGCGCATCGCTCGGCTTCGCATGCGCACCATGACGCTTGCGGAGCTGGGGGAGTCCACGGCCGAAGTGAGCCTCCGGGGCCTCTTCGAGGGGTCATTCTCGCCTGCCACCAGCCCCACCTCAGTCGCCGACGTCGCTCGGTGGTGCTGCAGGGGAGGTTGGCCTGCCGCACTTGGCGCGCCCGACGTGGTTGCGTTCGAGATGGCATCCCAATACATTCAGGCCGTGCTGGACGACAACGTGATGCAGGAGGGGCTCTCTGCCGACACGGCGCTTGCCGTGCTCAGGTCCCTTGCCCTCAACTCGAGCCGTGCCGCGACGAAGAGGACGCTCATCCGGGACATGGGCGCTCGGGGGGTTTCCGTCGACACGCTGACGTCCTATGTCGGGCTCTTCGAACGGCTCTACCTGGTCGAGGAGCTTGCGGGCTGGGAACCCCCGCTCAGGGCGAAGGCTCGGGTGCGCGTGAGTCCCAAGCGCTACTTCACGGACCCCTCCCTTGCGGCGGCGCTGCTTGGCGCCACGCCAGAGAGGCTCGTGCGCGACACGCAGACGCTGGGAGACCTCTTCGAGTCCCTGGTTCTTCGCGACCTCAGGGTGTTTCTCTCCACCTATCCTGGCCTGGGGAACTCCGTCCACTATTACCGTGACGACAAGGGGCTCGAGGTGGACGTGGTGCTGGAACACGGCGGTCGTTGGGCGGCGGTCGAGGTGAAGCTCAGCGACACGAAGGCGGATGCGGCAGCGCGCAACCTGCTTAGGTTGAGGTCCAAGCTTTGCGCGAACGCTGCGGCCCAGGTGGAGCCCCCTGCCTTCCTTGCCGTCGTGGTTGGGAGGGGGAGCGTCGCCTACCAGAGGGAGGATGGAGTGTTCGTTATTCCCATGGCGACCCTTGGGTCCTGAGGCGCAGGTCGCCGCTCGCCCGTCGGGTCGCGGGGAGAGCGGGTGGGGGTCGGTGGGGGTCGGCGGAGCCGCGCGCGGCGGGCGAGGGGCGACAATCGGCGGAGCCGCGCGCGAAGTCGGCGGGCGCGCGCCCGGGGGACGGTGGGGCGTCCGCGCCGAGCCGGTGGGCGAGAGAAGTTGTTTGCTGTTCTCGCATACAACTTCAAAACCGGGCAAGCGTTCTACCTGCTAATATATAAGTCTTAAACAGTTGTATGCTGTTTTTCAGGCGAGAAAACCGCATACAACTCCGGAGGCGCGGCACGCGGGGCCATCGAGGGCTCGCACGGGGGGTGACGCCCCCGTCCCGGCCCGGCTCGTCCGTCGGGCCCGGGCGAGCGTCTCGTCTGCCGGGAGGGTGCGAAGCGTCTAGCCTCAAGGGTGTAAAATAACTAACGAATTAGGAGTAAAATATGGAACAGCGAGGTAAATACATGTCTAGTAAACCCAACAGACTGACTCCGGACGGATATCTGCCGCGCTTGACCGACGCTCGCCTCGACATGCTCATGGGTGCCTTCGGGTGCGTGGAGATCACGGGGCCCAAGTGGTGCGGCAAGACCTGGAGTGCACTTTCCAGGGCGGCCAGCGTCACCGAGCTCGACAGGGGCGAGCAGAGGCAAATGGCCGAGGTCGACCCCTCGCTGGCCCTTCTGGGGGACGCGCCGCACCTGGTGGACGAGTGGCAGGAGGTGCCTGCGGTGTGGGACGCGGCGCGGCGCTTCGTGGATGACTCCGCGGCAAAGACGGGCAGGCTCCTTCTCACGGGCTCCACCCAGCTTGAGCCGGCGAGGCGGGGNCTCGACCACGTTGCCGACGGCGAGCGTGCGGGCGAGGAAGGCGGCGTCGCGCCTGTCGGTCTTCACCCTGTCCCCGGACGGCCGGAGCATCTTCGAGACGGCCCCGACGACGCACGGCACGTCGGCGGCCTCGAGCTTCCGCTGCAGGTCGAAGCCGGTGGGGCCGCTCTCGTAGACGCACCTGGCCGGCTGCGGCAGCCCCTTGCACCACCCCGCCACCGCGCTGGCGTCGTAGCCGAACGACGACCGGAGCACCTCGCCCGTCTCGACCACGAGCGCGGAGGCGCAGATGGACCTTGCATGCACGTCAAGACCGACGTATGTAGAATTGAGCATGGCTGGGACCTCCCGTGATTGTGATATGCCTGACACCGACAGCGGCAAGGCTAACTCACGTTGCCCCCGAAGAGGGCCCATTCGGTCATCACCAGAGCGAGTCCCAGCCACCTCTCTTCATATCGTCTAGCCCAAGCGGCTGGCACGGAACCGGTCCTGACGAGATGGCGTGGGCGTCGCCGAGGAGTGGCGTGCGCACCGAGGTGGAGGAGAGGGACATGATCTATGACGGCATGGCTGGCGTCGAGCGCTACGGTGGCCTCTACAGAGGCTTTGACGTGCTCATCGACTGGTTGGGGAAGAACGACTACCGTGCCCTCGAGGCAGGCAGGCACGAGATCCTGGGTGACAGGGTCTTCGCGCTGGCGCAGGACGCCACCACGCGCAGGCGTGGGGACGCGCATTACGAGGCGCACCGTCGCTACATGGACCTCCAGGTGGACGTCGAGGGTTACGAGGCGTTTCTCGTGACCCCGGGAGCGACGGAGCCCCTCTCGCCTTACGACGAGGGGGCGGACAAGCAGTACCTCGATGTGGCGGTGGGAAACGATGACGAGTTCGGCGGGGAACTGGGCCACGGGCGCTTCGCCCTCTTCGTGGTTGGGGAGTCGCACATGCCCAACCTGGCTCCGGCGGGCATGGGGCCCGGCCCCATCCGGAAGGTCTGCTTCAAGATCCTGGCCGACGAGCTCTGGGATTAGGGCGAGTGGGTGGGGATGGGGTGCCGGAGCGTGGTGCGCGTGTGTCCCTCGTGGCCGCGTCCCTTGCCGCGAGAGGGGCGATGTGGGTGCTTCACCTGCCACTTGGGGCAAGAAGTGGGTGGTTCCGGGTGCTTTTCGCCGAGAAAACCACCCACATCGAGCTTTCCGTGGAACGGTGACGTTCCCGTGGTACGGCGAGTGGCCTCTCGCATGTACAATGTCTTGCTTATAAGGTGCCTGGCACGGCAACCTTGGTGAGCCCTTGCCCCTCCTGGGGAATTATGATCGGGCATCAATCTGCCAGGTGCGTCGCCGTGGCGGCAGGGGGCCGCCACCAGACCCAGGGGGGATAGCAGTGAGAGAGTATCTGGTTCCCGCGCAGGACGTGCTCAAGGAGTGCGGCGCGGACGAGGGGCAGGGGCTCGGTGTCGGCATGGCCGCCGAGCTCCTGGAGCAGAACGGGCCCAACAAGCTCAAGGAGGCCGAGAAGGACCCGCTGTGGAAGCGCTTCTTCCAGCAGATGGCCGACCCCATGGTCATCATGCTCATCATCGCGGCGCTCATCTCGGCCCTGACCGGGATAGTCCAGGGCGAGGCCGACTTCGCCGACGTGATCATCATCATGTTCGTCGTCGTGCTCAACTCCATCCTGGGCGTCGTCCAGGAGGCGAAGAGCGAGGAGGCCCTGGCTGCCCTGCAGGAGATGGCGGCCGCGACCAGCAAGGTAGTCCGCGACGGCAGGGTGGTGAGCGTCCCCAGCTCCGATTTGGTCGTGGGTGACATCGTGATCCTCGAAGCGGGTGACTCCGTGCCTGCGGACTGCCGCATCCTCGAGAGCGCCTCGATGAAGATCGAGGAGGCGGCCCTCACGGGCGAGTCCGTCCCGGCGACCAAGCACGCGGAGGTCATCGAGCTCGAGGAGGGCTCCGACGACGTACCCCTGGGCGACCGCAAGAACATGTGCTACATGGGTTCGACCGTGGTCTTCGGGCGCGGTCGCGCCGTCGTAGTCGCGACTGGCATGGACACCGAGATGGGCAAGATCGCCGACGCCCTCGCCCAGGCCGAGGACGGGCAGACGCCGCTGCAGGTCAAGCTCGACGAGCTCTCGCGCGCCCTCACCATCCTGGTCGTCGTCATCTCGGCCGTCGTCTTCCTCACGGGCTTCGTGAAGCACGGCATGGGCTTCCTCTCTGACCTTCCCCTGGTGCTCAACACCTTCATGATTGCCGTGTCCCTGGCCGTCGCCGCCATCCCCGAGGGCCTGGTCGCCGTCGTGACCATCGTCCTCTCGATGGGCGTCACCAAGATGAGCGAGAAGAACGCCATCATCCGCAAGCTCAGCGCCGTCGAGACCCTGGGCTGCACCCAGATCATCTGCTCGGACAAGACGGGCACCCTGACCCAGAACAAGATGACCGTGGTCGAGCACGCAACCGAGGACCTCACGGCCCACGTGCGCACCATGGCGCTGGCCTCCGACGCCAAGTGGGATGACGCCGCAGGTGCGGCGACCGGCGAGCCCACCGAGGCCGCCCTCGTCGCCGACGCTGCCAAGGAGGGCTACACCACCGCCAAGCTGGCCCAGAGCCGCCCGCGCGTGGGAGAGGCGCCCTTCGACTCCGGCCGCAAGATGATGTCGGTGGTGGTCAAGGNAAGGTTTCTCGACTCGGGCTGGGACCTTCCCCCTATGACCAACCGTCCCGGTCCGCGGCACTCAAGCGTGTCTGATTCGACGCACGACTGCGAGTCTGACATCCGCGTGTTGGCTAACGCATTCCGATGCCTCGGCTGGGGAGTTCCGCGCGTCTAGGTTCGTGCATGGCCCGTCTCCGGGCTGCACATAGCGGATTCGCGGGTTGCCCCACGCGCCATCTCGTCGGGACGCGGGACGATGTGGTTTTGTCGGTGCGCCCTACTCGGCGCCCGTCGCGAGCGCCCAGACGAAGCCGGCCATCTCGCGGGCCACGGCGACCTTCACGAGGTTCGGGGCCTTGCCCCTCCTGGAGAGCGCGGCGTAGCGGTCATGGAGCCTGCGGTTCGCCTTCCTTGCCGACGCGGCGTCGCGCGGCGCCAGCTTGGCCGCCGCCTCCCGCTGAGTCTCCAGCGCGGGCGGCCACGCCCTCGCATGGTGCCAAGAGGCCTCGACGAGCAGGCGCCTCACGTGCCCGTTCCCGGTCTTCGTGATTCTGCCGCGCGACCGGGACTCCCCGCTCGAGGACTCGGAGGGCACGAGGCCGACGTAGGACATGAACGACCGCGCGTCGGGAAAGCGCGAGAAGTCGCCGACCTCCGCCGCGATCGAGAACGCGGACACGGTGGCGATGCCCCTCAGCGCCGAGAGCCTCGCGACCGTCGGCCCCCACTCGGGCGTCGCCGCCTGCTCGGCGATGGCCCCGTCGAGGCGGTCCCGCCTCTCCTCGGCGTTGGTGACGCAAGCGAGGTAGTCGTCGTAGACGAGCCGCTCGCTGGGCTCCCCGAAGTGCAGCGACGACAGCCAGGCGCGGCGCCTCCTGGTCCACGTGGCGCCCCCGTCCCAGACGATCCCCTTCCTGAGCGGGAACTTGGAGAGCTGGTGGCGCGCGCATCAGGTCCTCGCGGCAGTCCTCTCGTGCACGGGAAAGGTCGCGCGCCGCCTCCTGGGCGGGCGTGGGCACGGCGACCTCGACCACGTTGCCGACGGCGAGCGTGCGGGCGAGGAAGGCGGCGTCGCGCCTGTCGGTCTTCACCCTGTCCCCGGACGGCCGGAGCATCTTCGAGACGGCCCCGACGACGCACGGCACGTCGGCGGCCTCGAGCTTCCGCTGCAGGTCGAAGCCGGTGGGGCCGCTCTCGTAGACGCACCTGGCCGGCTGCGGCAGCCCCTTGCACCACCCCGCCACCGCGCTGGCGTCGTAGCCGAACGACGACCGGAGCACCTCGCCCGTCTCGACCACGAGCGCGGAGGCGCAGATGGACCTTGCATGCACGTCAAGACCGACGTATGTAGAATTGAGCATGGCTGGGACCTCCCGTGATTGTGATATGCCTGACACCGACAGCGGCAAGGCTAACTCACGTTGCCCCCGAAGAGGGCCCATTCGGTCATCACCAGAGCGAGTCCCAGCCACCTCTCTTCATATCGTCTAGCCCAAGCGGCTGGCACGGAACCGGTCCTGACGAGATGGCGTGGGCGTCGCCGAGGAGTGGCGTGCGCACCGAGGTGGAGGAGAGGGACATGATCTATGACGGCATGGCTGGCGTCGAGCGCTACGGTGGCCTCTACAGAGGCTTTGACGTGCTCATCGACTGGTTGGGGAAGAACGACTACCGTGCCCTCGAGGCAGGCAGGCACGAGATCCTGGGTGACAGGGTCTTCGCGCTGGCGCAGGACGCCACCACGCGCAGGCGTGGGGACGCGCATTACGAGGCGCACCGTCGCTACATGGACCTCCAGGTGGACGTCGAGGGTTACGAGGCGTTTCTCGTGACCCCGGGAGCGACGGAGCCCCTCTCGCCTTACGACGAGGGGGCGGACAAGCAGTACCTCGATGTGGCGGTGGGAAACGATGACGAGTTCGGCGGGGAACTGGGCCACGGGCGCTTCGCCCTCTTCGTGGTTGGGGAGTCGCACATGCCCAACCTGGCTCCGGCGGGCATGGGGCCCGGCCCCATCCGGAAGGTCTGCTTCAAGATCCTGGCCGACGAGCTCTGGGATTAGGGCGAGTGGGTGGGGATGGGGTGCCGGAGCGTGGTGCGCGTGTGTCCCTCGTGGCCGCGTCCCTTGCCGCGAGAGGGGCGATGTGGGTGCTTCACCTGCCACTTGGGGCAAGAAGTGGGTGGTTCCGGGTGCTTTTCGCCGAGAAAACCACCCACATCGAGCTTTCCGTGGAACGGTGACGTTCCCGNCACGTGCGCACCATGGCGCTGGCCTCCGACGCCAAGTGGGATGACGCCGCAGGTGCGGCGACCGGCGAGCCCACCGAGGCCGCCCTCGTCGCCGACGCTGCCAAGGAGGGCTACACCACCGCCAAGCTGGCCCAGAGCCGCCCGCGCGTGGGAGAGGCGCCCTTCGACTCCGGCCGCAAGATGATGTCGGTGGTGGTCAAGGACCACGACGGCTACGAGCAGCACACCAAGGGCGGCCCGGACGTGGTCTTGGCTCGCTGCACCCGCTACATGGGCGAGGACGGCGTCGTGCCCATGACCGACGAGCTGCGCGCCCGGATCATGGAGCAGAACAAGGCCATGGCCGACCGCGCGCTGCGCGTCATGGCGTCCGCCCGTCGCGACTGGGGCAAGGAGATGCCCGAGTCCTTCGAGCCCGGCTTCCTCGAGCAGGACCTCACCTTCGTCGGGCTCTCCGGCATGATCGACCCCGTCCGCCCCGAGGTGAAGGCGGCCATCGAGGAGGCCCACTCCGCCGGCATCCGCGTGGTCATGATCACGGGCGACCACATCGACACGGCCGTGGCCATCGCCCGCGAGCTGGGCATCATCGAGAGCCGCGAGCAGGCGATCACCGGTGCCGAGCTCGACCGCATCTCGGACGAGGACCTCGCCGACGAGGTGGAGCGCTTCGGCGTCTACGCCCGCGTCCAGCCCGAGCACAAGGTGCGCATCGTCGACGCCTGGAAGAAGAAGGACAAGGTCGTCGCCATGACCGGTGACGGCGTCAACGACGCCCCCTCCATCAAGAAGGCCGACATCGGCGTGGGCATGGGCATCACCGGCACCGACGTCACCAAGAACGTCGCCGACATGGTCTTGGCAGACGACAACTTCGCGACCATCATCAACGCCTGCGAAGAGGGTCGCCGGATCTACGACAACATCCGCAAGTGCATCCAGTTCCTCCTGAGCTCCAACCTGGCCGAGGTCATCACGGTGTTCGTCGCGTCGCTCATGGGCTTCACCCTGCTCGAGCCCACACACCTGCTCTGGATCAACCTCATCACCGACTCCCTGCCCGCCCTCGCCATGGCGACCGAGGGCGCCGAGCCCAACATCATGGAGCGCCAGCCCCGCGACTCGAAGGACGGCATCTTCTCCAACGGGATGGGCCTCGACACCATCGTCCAGGGCACCATCATCGCCGTGCTGACGCTCGGCGCCTACTTCATCGGCCTGGCGACGGAGGGCGTATCCCTGGCCGACGTGGTCGCGGGCAACGGCAGCGGGCTCGAGGGCATGACCATGGCCTTCCTTACGCTCTCGATGGTCGAGATGTTCCACTCGCTCAACATGCGCAGCCGCCGCGAGTCCGTCTTCACCCTCAAGAAGCAGAACTTCTGGCTCTGGGGCGCCTTCGTCGTGGCCCTGCTCCTGACCTTCGTGGTGATCGAGACGCCGCTCTCCGAGGCCTTCGACTTCGCCGAGCTGGACCTCGTCCACTACGCCATCTCGATAGGCCTCGCCGCGCTGATCATCCCGATCGTCGAGCTGGAGAAGGCCATCATGCGCCGCGTCGACAAGGCGAAAGCCTAAGCGTTGGGTCGTCGCAACGACAGAGGCAGGCGTGCCAAGAGGGGCGTCGGCGGGGGCATGGGGCTCCCGTCGGGGCCCCTCTCCCTTGCCGACCTGCCCGACTTCTCCGAGCTGCGCGCAAGCGGACGCCAGGAGGCCGCCTTTGCTGGAATCATGGCCAGGGAGGGGACTGCGGGCGGCCGCGAGGGGGAGGGCGAGCTGAGCCTGGGCTGCGTGGTGCGCCTGGACCGGGGCTTCCCCGTCGTCCTCTGCTGGGAGGGGGCGTTCAGGGCGGAGTTCGCCGTGGCGCTCTCGAAGGCCGGCCGCGTGGATGCCAGCAAGGGGCGCGCCGCGGTGGGCGACTGGGTGGCCCTGCGACGCCCGCCCGCCCATGACATGGGCATAATCCAGGAGGTCCTCCCGCGCGAGAGCGACATCGCCCGCTGGCGCGGTGGCTCTCGGGGCGAGCGCCAGACCCTTGCGGCCAACGTCGACGTCGTCCTCGTCGTGCAGGCCCTGGGGGAGACGCCCGTCCCCTGCGACCGCATCGTGCGCTCTGCCGTGATCGCCTGCGACTGCGGCTGCCGGGTGGCCGTGGTCCTCACCAAGGCGGACAGGGCTGGGTCGTCGCTCCTCTCCCGCGACGTCGGCTCCATCCGCGCGGTCCTGGGCGAAGACGTGCCGGTCTGCGCCAGCTGCTCCGTGGAGCCCGCGACGGGAGGTCGCCCGGGCCTGGAGGCGGCCGCCCTCGCGGCAGGGGCGAGCTGGGGCCTGGGTGGCGTCCTGGAGCTGGTGCCCCGTGGTTCCGTCGCCATCGTCCTGGGCGAGTCCGGGGCGGGCAAGTCGACCCTCCTCAACTCCCTCCTCGGGCACGACTCGCTCGAGACGGGGAGCGTGCGGGCCTCCGATGACGCGGGGCGCCACACCACGGTCGCCCGACGCATGGTGAGCGTCCCCGGAGGAGGGGTGGTCGTGGACGAGCCGGGACTCAGGAGCCTGCCCCTGGTGGGGCACGAAAGGGGCCTTGCTCTGGTCTTCCCCGACCTCGCCGACGCGGCTCGCGACTGCCGCTTCCGCGATTGCACGCACACGCACGAGCCCGGCTGCGCCGTGAGGGCGCTTCTCGAGTCTGGTGCCGTTCGCCGCCCCAAATACGACGCCTACGTCGCCCTCGCGGGCGAGATGCGCTCCTCCCTGGGCGTCCTGGATCCAGACGTGGTCCTCTGACTTTTCTACAAACGCCTGCTCAGACCATAGATGCGCGCAGCTGCCTGCTAGCTATGCGCCAGCTTCGTGCCAGCCCGATTTCCAAGGACGCGAGCGGACCCCTCCTCTGGCGTGACAATTTCCTCACGGGCGAAGTTGCCCTGGGGAAGTCGTCTGGGGAGGGGTTCGCATGTCGCTGAGGTTCAGGGTCGTCTTCGCCTCCGCCTGCGCGGTCCTGGCACTTCTCCTCTGCCACGTCTACGTGCAGGGCGTGCGCGAGGAGGCCGACCGCGCGCGTTCCGACGCCATCGCGCGCTACGGCGGGGAGATCGTGGGGCTGGTGGTGGCGGGGGAGGGCCTGGAGCCTGGGCAGGTTGTTGGCCAGGCGGACGTGGCCGTGCGCGACTGGGCGGCCGCGCTCGCGCCGGAGGGTGCCGCGACCCGGCTGGAGGACGTCGTGGGGCGTGAGGTGAGCGTTCCGGTGGCACGCAACGCCCCGGTTACGGAGCTTGCGTTCAGGAACGCGTCTGACTCGGCCCAGGTTCCCGCGGGACACGTCGGCNACGGGGAGCGTGCGGGCCTCCGATGACGCGGGGCGCCACACCACGGTCGCCCGACGCATGGTGAGCGTCCCCGGAGGAGGGGTGGTCGTGGACGAGCCGGGACTCAGGAGCCTGCCCCTGGTGGGGCACGAAAGGGGCCTTGCTCTGGTCTTCCCCGACCTCGCCGACGCGGCTCGCGACTGCCGCTTCCGCGATTGCACGCACACGCACGAGCCCGGCTGCGCCGTGAGGGCGCTTCTCGAGTCTGGTGCCGTTCGCCGCCCCAAATACGACGCCTACGTCGCCCTCGCGGGCGAGATGCGCTCCTCCCTGGGCGTCCTGGATCCAGACGTGGTCCTCTGACTTTTCTACAAACGCCTGCTCAGACCATAGATGCGCGCAGCTGCCTGCTAGCTATGCGCCAGCTTCGTGCCAGCCCGATTTCCAAGGACGCGAGCGGACCCCTCCTCTGGCGTGACAATTTCCTCACGGGCGAAGTTGCCCTGGGGAAGTCGTCTGGGGAGGGGTTCGCATGTCGCTGAGGTTCAGGGTCGTCTTCGCCTCCGCCTGCGCGGTCCTGGCACTTCTCCTCTGCCACGTCTACGTGCAGGGCGTGCGCGAGGAGGCCGACCGCGCGCGTTCCGACGCCATCGCGCGCTACGGCGGGGAGATCGTGGGGCTGGTGGTGGCGGGGGAGGGCCTGGAGCCTGGGCAGGTTGTTGGCCAGGCGGACGTGGCCGTGCGCGACTGGGCGGCCGCGCTCGCGCCGGAGGGTGCCGCGACCCGGCTGGAGGACGTCGTGGGGCGTGAGGTGAGCGTTCCGGTGGCACGCAACGCCCCGGTTACGGAGCTTGCGTTCAGGAACGCGTCTGACTCGGCCCAGGTTCCCGCGGGACACGTCGGCCTCTCCCTTCCCATCACCGACAAGCTGGGCATCTCGCGCAACGTCGCCGTGGGCTCCCAGGTCATCGCCTATCGCGTGGGCGACACGGGGTCGGAGCTTCTCGCCCGTGACATGCAGGTCATCTCCTCCCCAGGCACCTCTCCCATCGCCGGCTCGGGTCAGTTGGGCCTGGCCGTGCTTCCCGAGGACGTGTCGGCGGTCCTCTCGTCCAGCGCGAAGGGCGACCTGAGGCTGGTGCTCCCCGCGGAGGACGTCCGGGACGGCGAGGGGGCCGAGACGGCCAAGGCCCCGGAGGAGCTCGAGGATCCCGCCGACTCCCCGGCTGTCGAGGGGGTGCGGGCTGGCGGTGAGGAGAAACCGTCCAAGCCAGGTCAGGCGGGTGCCGACAAGGACGGGTCGGACGGGAAGGACGGTGCTGCGGGCCAGGCGAAGGGGGCCGCCCCGGAAGGGTCTGGCCCGGGTCGGGAGAAGGACAGGAAGGGTTAGGTGCGGGCATGAGCGAGCTTTGGTTGGGATGCACGTCACGTGGCAGCAGGGCGGAGGTTGCCCGTGCCCTCAGGTCGGTCGAGCCCTTCGCGGTCCTCTCGTTCGCCGATGACGCGACCGAGATGCGGAGTTGCTTCCGGGAGGAGGAGCCCCAGAGCGTCGGTGCCATCGTGGGGCTGACGGGAAGGGGAGTGTCTGACGTCAACCTCGCCGCGGCGCTGGCCCAAGACGGCCTTGCGAGCGAGGTGGTCCTGGTGGGCAGGCAGGTCTCCGGGTCATTGCGCTCGCGTGCGTCCCGGGCGGGCATCGACCGGGTCATCGACCTGGACGAGCTTGGCACGTCGTCTGGCCGTCCCGGGGGCTCATCAACGTCCAGCGCGAGGGGTCGCGCGGCGGGGTCCCTGGGGCGGCAGGCAGAGGGAGGCCATCCGCTCGGCGCTGGGGATGCGTGCACGTGCGACAACCGTCCTGCGCATGGAGACGCAACGGGCCTTGGCGGGCCCATGGGAGGCTCCGTCCCCGAGTCGGGGCGCGCCGACGGCGTGCCGTCGGGACGCTCGCCCACGCATCGGGAGGGGGTCGGCGCAGCTGGCGGCCGGGGGCAGGGCGAGACGNACGCTGCGGCACAGGCGGTGCAGCTTGCCGACCGCCTGGTCTTGGTGCACGACGACCGGCAGGGCGGCCTTGCGGCACTGGGCAGGACGAGCGCCTTGGCCGTGAGGCTGGGCGTCGCCCGCACCCGCATCGTGCGCGTCAGGAACATGGACGACCTGCGAGGGGACGAGGAGGTCGACTTCGCGCGGATCGAGCCCGGGCTCGAGGGCGCACGGCTCTTCAGGGTGCCTGACGGCGGGGAGGAGGCCGAGGAGCTCTTTGCCGCCGGGGAGACCGAGAGGCTCCTCTCGTCCCGCTCGGAGTTCTCTGAGGCGGTCTCGTACCTCATGGCCCAGCTGCTGGCCGAGCTGGGGGCGCTTCCCGACGGGGAGGAGACCAGGCATGCCCTGGAGCTCAAGCCGGGAAGGAGGCGTCGCGGCCTCTTCGGGCTCAGGAGGGAGGTGGGCTGATGTCCGTCCTGCAGATGGTGCGCGAGCAGGAGGCCGCACTCGTCTCGCCCGCCTCCGTACGGGAGGAGCCGCCGCAAGGGGGACTTCGCGGCACTCGCGAGCTCATGGACCTGAAGGAGCGCCTCAAGCGGGAGCTGGTCCGCAGGCTGGGACTCGAGGTGGTGGCGTCCATGGCATCGTCCGCGGACTCCACGCGTGCCAGGGGCGAGCTTTCCGTGGCGTGCCAGGCGATCCTGCGCTCGGGCGACTTCTCCACCCTGGGTCCCCACGAGCGGGGCGAGCTCGAGGGCTGGGTCCTGGACGACATATGCGGGCTGGGTCCCCTCCAGCCGCTCCTCGACGATGACAGCGTGACGGAGGTGATGGTGAACGGCAGGGAGGGCCTCTTCTTCGAGCGGGAGGGGAGGATTCATCCCGCGCGTGCCGTGTTCGACTCGGACGAGCAGATTCTCATGGTGGTGGACCGCATACTGGCTCCCCTGGGCAGACGCTTCGACCGCAACTGTCCCATCGTGAACGCGCGACTCGCCAACGGGGACCGCGTGAACGCCGTGTCGCCCCCCATCGCGATCGACGGGCCCATGGTGACCATCAGGAAGTTCTCCAACCGGATTAGCACGCTTGGGCGCCTCGTCGAGCTGGGGTCGCTGCCCGACTGGTATGCCCAGCTCCTCAGCTGGGCGGTGAGGTTGCGCCAGGACGTCGCCGTGGCGGGAGGAACCGGATCGGGCAAGACGACCCTCCTCAACGCCCTCTCGTGCGAGATACCGCCATCCGAGAGGATCGTGACCATCGAGGACTCCGCAGAGCTCAAGTTCGACTCCCATCCCAACGTGGTCAGGCTCGAGGCACGCACCGCATCCATCGAGGGCTCGGGCGAGATAAGCATCCGCGACCTGGTGAAGAACGCCCTGCGCATGAGGCCCGACCGCATCGTGGTGGGCGAGGTGCGCGGCGAGGAGGCCATCGACATGCTCCAGGCCATGAACACGGGGCACGACGGGTCTCTGACGACCCTGCATGCGGGCACGGCGCAGGAGGCGGTGTTGCGCCTGGTGCTCATGGCGCGCTTCGGGATGGACCTGCCCACCGACATCATCGAGGAGCAGATAGCGACTGCCCTTGACTTCCTGGTCATGTCGCAGAGGCTGCCGGACGGCAGGCGCGTCATCGCCTCGCTCAACGCGGTCACGCGGGAGGGGTCCGGCGGCGTGCGCCTGGAGGAGGCGGTCCGCTTCGACGAGGCGTCGCGCTGCTGGAGCTTTGGCTTCGAGCCTGCGTTCGTGGGCCGGGGCCTGGAGGAGGGGGTCTTGGACGAGGGGGAGGTGGCGCTTTGGAGGCGGCGTATGTCCTTGGCCTAGGTGGCTGCGCGTGGCTTGGGAGCTTCGCGCTCGTGGGAGGCGGGCTGCCTCGTGCGCGTGCGGAGGGCTGGAGGACCCGACGGCTCAGGCGCCTTGCCGGAGTCGCGGCCGAGCGCCTGGCCACCCTCCCCCTGGTCCACCTCCTGGCCGGGAGGGATGACTGGGGCCTTGCCGCAGACGAGTTTGGCGGCCTCGTGGCCCAAGGTGGTCTTGTGACCTCTCGCGAGGGGTCCTGCGCGCTGCTTCTCACGGGCGGCTTCCTGGCAGGCGTCGTCCTCGCCCTCCTCTTTGGCACCTGGCTGGCGCTGCCCCTGGCTGCGCTCTTGCTTGCCGTGGGCGTCCCCCTCTTGGCGCAATCGACGCGGAGGAGGAGGGAGAGGGAGCTCGCGCAGGCCATGCCGGGGGTGTTCCGCACCCTCGCCATGGCCCTGGCTTCGGGCGAGACGCTCTCCCAGGCCATTGACTACCTGGGGTCGAACAGCCCCGACGTCGTGGCACCGGCCTTCGCTCGCGTCTCGCTGAGGCTGCGCTGCGGCATCTCGGTCGAGGGGTCGATGGACGCGCTCCGCGAGGAGCTCGAGGCTCCCGGCGTGGGCCTTCTCGCCACGGCCCTCACCATCTCGCAACGCACGGGCAGCCCGCTGAGGGAGCTCTTCGAGCATGCGGCGCAGATGGTCGAGCGCCAAGGGGAGTTCCAGAGGCTGCTCGCGGTCAAGACCGCCCAGGTAAGGCTCTCCGCCCGCGTGGTGTGCGCGTTGCCGGCGATTCTCATCGGGGTGCTCTCGCTCGTGTCTCCCGACTTCCGGTCGGGGCTCGCCACGCTCTTCGGGGCAGGCTGCGTGCTGGTCGCCGCAGGGATGGACGCCCTCGCGCTGCTCATCATCCGACGCCTGATGAGAGGGGTGCTCTGATGGCTGGAATCGCCCTGCACGGCGCGGTGGCACTCCTCGCCTTCGTGGCCTGCCTTCTGCTCCTGGGGCCACCGCATGCCGGTCGCAGGGGGAGGGGGGCGGCCCGTGCGCCCTCTGCCCGTGGGCCGGCGCTCGTTGCGAATCGACTGCTGGAAGTCGTGGAGGGCTATGGACCCGTGGCGAGGGCGAGGGTACAGGCGGGCAGCTCGAGGGTGCGGATGGGCTGCCTCCGCGAGATGCCCTCGATGCTCGATGTGGTGACCTTGGGACTGCTCTCCGGGCTCTCGTTCGATGCGTCGCTCGAGCTCTACTGCCAACGTTACGAGGGCCGGCTTGCGGGCGCGCTCTCGTCCGCCCTCACCTCCTGGCGCATGGGCGTCAGCTCGCGCGAGGCGGCCCTGAGGGCGATGGCGGACGAGCTGGGGGTCGATGCTCTGGGAAGCTTTGCCCAGACGGTCGCCCAGGCCCTCGCCTTCGGCTCGCCTTTGGCCGACGCCCTCGAGGGGCAGGCTCAGGCGATCAGGGACGAGCAGCGCTCGCAGGTGGAGGAGGAGATCGAGCGGGTCCCGGTGAAGATGCTCGTCCCCTTGGGGACCCTCATCGTCCCGGCGATGCTCCTGGCGATACTGGGGCCGCTCCTCGGCTCCTCGCTCGTGTTGGGTCATTAGCTGCGCCCCAGTCGGGGGCAGGGAAGAAAGGTGGAAGAGATGCAGGGACTTGGCGTGTGGGTTGCTGGCTTGGCGGTTCGGGCCCGCGAGCTCGTCGCAAGCGAGGACGGGCAGGGGACGACCGAATACGCGATCCTCGTCGGCGTCCTGGTGGTCATAGCCATTGTGGCCATCGTCGCTTTTCGCGGGAAGGTACAGGAGCTCTGGACGGCCATCTCGGACGGCATCAACTCGCTGTGACGAGGAAGTCCCACCTGCGCCGCACGGGCAGGACGGTCCTGGTGGCGTCCTGCCTCCTCGCGGCAGCCGTCATCGTGGGGGTCCCACGGCTCTTGGAAAGGGGAGGTGTCCCGGGCGACGCCGTCCTGCGACAGGTGGGAGGGCACGGTGAGGGTGATGCCGAGGGCACTCGTCGTGGCGGTGACGGGTCGCCCGCGCCTCCGAGTGGCATGTGGCCGGATGGCAAGGCCGAACCAGGTATGTCCGTCGGGAGCGGGGGCGGCGACGGGGGCCAAGTGGGCCAGGGGAATGCCGACGTCCCTCGGGAGGGAGGGAGCCATGTCCTGGTCCATGGCTCCCGTGACGTGCCCGACTTGGCCGGGGAGCTGCTCGGGAGGTATCGCGAAGGGGGTGGTTGCGTGCTCGTCAGCGCGGGTTATGCCGACCTTTTGGGAAGGGTCTGGGTTTGCGTCGTGCAGGGCGATGGTTGGGTGGACGTGTGCGAGGTCTCTGCGGCGCCTGGCGGTGGGTGCAGGGAGGCGGTCACACGGCTGAGGGCGGACGAGTGGGGGGAGGGGGTCGATGCGTTGTGAGGCTCGGCTTTTCGGGGGCCGTGTTCGTTCTGCCCGGTCCGCCCGCTCGACGTTCAGGGGGACGGGGGCTTGCGCCAAGGCTCTTCTGTTGGGCACGTGTGGCCAGTCGACGGTGGAATACCTGCTCGTCACCCTGGCGTTCCTTGTCCCCACGCTCGTCCTCGCGGCCGTCTGGAGACAAGCGAGCGGCGGCGGGCTCATGCGCGGAGCCCTCGACGCGGCCTCCCACGGCTTCGGCGCGGGAGGGCTCGTCGCGGCACTCCAGGACGTCCTCCTCTATTGAGGAGCCGGGAGGGAGGGGCGCCTTGGATGGTGTCACGGCCGGCTTCGTCCCCGTCGTCCCGTACTCGGCCTCTGGGCAGGCGACCGTCGAGGCGGCGGTCCTGCTGCCCTCCCTGATGCTCATCCTGGCCATCCTGCTGGAGCCCGCCTGCCTTGGCTACTCGCTGGTGGTCATGCGGTCGGCGGCCGCGGAGACGGCCCGCGTGGCGCTCACCAACCATGGGTCCGACCTCGACGGGTGCAAGGCCTTCGCGCTGCGCAGGCTCGCCGCGGTGCCCGACGTTCCCCTCTTTCACGTGGGAGGGGAGGAGGGCTGGGAGGTTAGCGTGTCGAGCTCCGGCGGCCGGGTCGAGGTGGGCCTGCGCGGCCATGCGAGGCCGCTTCCCCTCCTCGGGGCGGCGATGGCGCTTGCGGGCAGGAGCGACGGACGGGGAGTGGTGCTCGAGGCAAGGGCAAGCGAGGGGCTGAGGCCATCGTGGTTGGGAGGGAGCTATGCGAGTTGGCAGACCATCTGGGACTAGGGGAGAGGAGCTGCCGAGCCCTCTCGCCATCTTCGTGCGGGACGACGGCGGCTATACCACGGTGGCGGTGGCCGTTGCGCTCCTCGTGAGCCTCTCCCTCGTGTTCTCCCTCGCCACCCTCGAGTGGGCCTCCTCCCGCTCTGCCGACGTGCAGGCGGTGGCCGACGCCTCGGCGCTCGCCGGGTCAAACGTGGTGGCGGCGTATTCGACCGTCGCCCAGGTGGTGGACGCCTGCGTCCTGAGCATGGGGCTCCTGGGCTCCGTCATCTGCGCCTCCGCGCTCGTCATAGCCGCCATACCTCCGCTCCAGGCGATGTCGACGGGGGTGTTTGCTGCGGGAAGGAAGGTGCTCGACGCGAGGCGCGGCTTTGCGCGCAGCGCCTCGGAGGGCCTCTCTCGCCTGGAGGCGGCCCTCCCCGCCCTGGTCATGGCGAACTCCGCGTCCTGCGTGTCCGCCAACTCCAAGGGTGACGTGCGCTACGTGGGGCTCGCCGTCCCCTTTCCCCAAAAGAGCGAGTCCGACTTCTCCGGGCTCGACGACGGGCTGGACGCCGAGGAGATGGAGGAGGATGCCAGGAGGCTCGCCGAGGCGTCCGCTCGGAAACAGGCCGCCCACGAGCGTGCCGAGGCGGCAAAGGAGAGGGCCTGGCGAGCGGACAACGTGGACGACCCCTATTGCCTGAGAAGTCGGGCCGAGCGGCTTGCGGGCCTGTCCGGAGGGCAGAACCCGTCCTATCCGGAGCCCTCGTCATGGCGCTTCGACTTCGCGCGGCTCCGCAGCGCTAACTACTACTTGACCCGTTGGTCGGCAGAGGGCGAGACGGGCTCGGACGCGGACGAGCTCCAGAGGTCCTGTGCGCGCAAGGCCTTCTTTCGCTACGCCTACGAGCGGACATCGGAGGCGCATTGTGACGAGTCGGAGGAGGGCTGCTCGATCGACCTGCCCGAACTCCCCCATACCACGGCGGGGGTCAGGGAGACGACCCTGTACACCGACGTCGTCTGGCCGTGCACCATCGAGGATGGCGTGAGGACGCTGCACTGCTCGCTCGACTGCCCCGGTGCCCGGGGTCCCTATGCGGGCCTTGCGAGCCTCGCGGACATCGACGCGGGGTCTGCCGCCGTCTGCCCCGACTGTCGCATGGACGCGGTGGCCATGGGCAACGTGGCGGACGCGTCCACCAACATATCGAACGGCTACGAGCACTACTGGAGGATCGTCGTGGAGGCCTCGCGCGAGTACCAGGTGGCAAGGGACGAGGAGGTCCAGGCAGAACGGGAGATGCAAGAGATTGCGGAGCGTGCGGACGGCGCGTTCGAGCGCGCCATGAAGCTGCTCTCGGTGGGGAGGCCGAGGCTCTGCCCTCCCGGCGCCTACGGATGCATGGCCGTGGTGTCTCGCCCGGACCTCACCCCCGTGCCGGCGGGGATCTCGCACTTCTCCTCCGAGGGAGAGCTCCCCCGTGGCGCCGCCGTCTCTGCCGCCACCCTTGCCCCGGACGAGGGGACCGACGGGCACAACGTCCTCTCGAGCGTGTTCGAGGGCGTCACCCGTTCGGACGGGGGCTTGGTGCTCGACCTCGTGGGTGGCATCACGGGCATCTGGGGAAGGCTGCTCGTCTCGTATGGCTCGTCCTACGAGAGCGTCTCGGGGGTCACGGATGACGTGCTGGACGGCATAGGGGGCGTGTTCGGCGAGAGGGTCGCGTCGTGGCTGCGCAAGAAGATCTCTGCGACGGTGACGTCTGCGGGCTTCGAGCCAGCGGACATGAGGCTGCGAAAGCCCGTCTTGGTGAACAGCCAGCAGGTCTTGGACCGGGCAGGGCTCGAGAGGGTCGGCAAGGTGAGGGAGCTGGTGCAGGCCCTGCCGATGGAACCCAGGGAGCTCTTGGGCCGCTGTGCGCAGATGGTCTCCGACGAGCTTGGGGACAAGACCTTCACGGTTGCCGAACTGCCCGTTCCCGGCATGGAGGGCACCACCATCCCCCTGACCATAGACCTGGCCACGATTTTGGGGGCGCTGACATGAGGGTGGCATGGACATGGGCCGGGGCGAGCGACGCCGGAGTGTCGCGAGGCGAGGCGGGGCAGATGGTCGTCGAGCTCGCGGTGCTGCTTCCCATCGTGATCGCGGTGGCCCTCGTCGCATTCAACATGGTCCGCTTCCTGCAAGCCTGTGCGGCCTTCGACAGGGTCGCGCCCGACTGCGTCATCGCGCACGGGGTGAGTCCCGCGGGGGAGCAGGACGTAGCGTCTGCCTGCGCGCAGGTGAGGGCGGCGATCGAGGACGGGCTCCCGGTATCTGGCTGTGAGGTGGCGGTCAGCTCGGGGGACCTAGGTCCTGCGCCAAGGGGGAAGGGGGTGTCGTTTCCCGTCTCGCCCCTCCTCACCACGTTTACCTGCACCCTCTCGTACCGTCCCTGGCCGAGCTCCTTCTCGATGGCCGGGATCGACCTGAGGGTCCCTGCGTTCCTGCGGCACGAACGCTCCATCACCGTCGACCGCTTCAGGCCTGGGGTGGTGGTGTAGGTGAGGGGGATGGTAGGGCGCATGGTAGGGGCACGACTCGCGGATGGGACGACACTGGGCCGATTCGAGCTCAGGGAGCGCTTCTGTGAACGGGCACGGGGGCTCTTGGGAACGGGGCCTGACGCCATGCCCATCGTGATCATGCCCTGCCACTCGATCCACTGCGTGGGCATGCGCTACGCGATAGACGTCGCGTTCTTGGACGGGGGAGGGAGGGTCCTCCTCGTCCGGAGGGCCCTGCGCGCCGGGACGATTCTGTGCTGCCACGGTGCCGCGGCCGTGCTGGAGAGGCCTGCGGGCTCGAGGCCATGGCCTCTCGAGGGCAGTCATGTCGAGCTGTTCGATTTGTCGGGAGGGGAATCCCGACCCAAGAGGAAGGTATCTGAGCATGGATGAGTACGGAACCACTTCCTTGGCGCTGGAACCACCCGTCCAGCCCGAAGGCCAGGGCGAGACGACCAAGCGCTGTCCCCGCTGTGGCATGGAGCTCTTCTCGGACATGGACGTCTGCTACGGTTGCCTCTTCGACTTCTCCCGTGCGGGCTCGTCAGGTCCGGACCTGCCCCCACAGGACGACCTGGACGAGCCTCGGGGCTGGGACGAGGGGATGCCACCCTTCGAGCTCGAGGAGAATGGCAGGACGCTCGAGCTGTCCGGCATGCCCCTGGGTGCCAGGACCAGCGGGATCCCGTCGGTGTGGGTCAGGGGCAGCGAGCTCGAGGTAGTGGTGCCCATCCCCGAGGATGGCCTCAACGTGGGGCGCTTGCCCTCGAACGACGTGGTGCTGCATTCTGCCGCGGCCTCGCGTCGTCATCTGCGGGTGTCCCTCGTGTCGGGGGGCGCCGTGGTCGAGGACCAGGGTTCGACGAACCCCGCCATGTTGCGTGGGCGCGCGGTGGACGACCTCGCCCGCATGCAGGTCGGCGACACCTTGGACGTGTGTGGGACGCTCCTCACGCTCGTTGGGCCCGTTCCCTCATGAGCGACGGCGATGGGTGGCGCATTCCGCTTTGGTATCCTCTTACGGAGAGGGCTTCTAGTGCCCTCCCCCGAGACGGATCGGAGGGAACCATGTCGCTTCCCCGCAGCCATGCCCGCAAAATGCGGGTCCATGCCGTATTGCTTGCCGCGATTGCCCTGGTTGCTGCCGCTGCATTCCTGCCCCTGCGAGCACTGGCAAAGGACTACGCCATCACGAGCGTGGACATAGACGCCACCGTGGCGACGGACGGCAGCCTCTCGGTCACCGAGGACCGCATCTACGACTTCGATGGCTCGTTCCATGGGGTGTACTGGAAGATTCCCAAAGGGGAGTACGAGGGCAGGGAAGTGCAGGTGACCATCGGCGAGGTGGGCCTCGTGACCGACGGCTCCTTCGAGTCCTTCACCATGTCGAGCTCGGGCGACGACGGCACCTACACGGTGACCGACTACGGCAGCTACCTCCAGGTGAAGCTCTATTCGGCGCACGAGGACGAGTCGGCCACCTTCCGCATCAACTATGTCGACTCCCAGCTCGCACGTCGCTACGCCGACACCTCCGAGCTCTACTGGAAGTTCGTCTCGGATGGCTGGGACGTCGAGTCCCAGAACGTTCGCTGCGTGGTGCACCTACCCGTGCCCTCTGGCCAGACGGTGAGCGCGGGCGATAACGTGAGGGTCTGGGGGCACGGCCCCCTCGATGCCAGCGTGTACGTCGTGGACGGCAACGTCGTCTACAGCGTGCCAGGCGTGGGAAGCTCCGAGTACGCCGAGGCGCGCGTCGCCTTCCCGTCCGAATGGCTCTCTGACGCGACTGCCTCGAGCGAGGCGAGGCTCGACTACATCACCTCGCAGGAGCAGGGCTGGGCAGACGAGGCCAACGCTAAGCGTGCGAAGGCCCGGGCGATCTCGTATGGGCTTTCGGGCTTCGGGGGCCTTGCCGCCATCGCGTCCTGCGCCTATGCGATATCCAGGCGCCTGAGGTACAAGGAGACGCACAAGCCCCAGTTCGACGACAAGTACTTCCGCGACGTCCCCTCCGCAGACCACCCCGCGGTTCTGGGGGCCCTCATCAAGGGCGGCACTCCGCAGCAGGAGGACCTCACTGCGTCACTCATGCGTCTCACCGACCTTGGGATGGCAAAGCTCAGCATGGTGAAGACGAGCCGCAAGGGCCTCTTTGGCCGGACCCACCAGGACAGCGAGTACCGGCTCGAGCTCACTCCCAACAACGTGGGCCGTTCCATCGCCCGTACCAAGGGGCCAGGCGAGGCACAGGCGCGACGCATCGACGAGGACACCATAAAGTTCCTCTTCCGCAAGATTGCCCCAAAGGGCACGCGCAGCGACTCGACCACCCTCTACTTCTCCGAGATTGGTGACGTTGCAAAGTCAGATGCCGAGACATACAGGGACGCATACGAGGACTGGGAGACGACCGTGGAGGCCTGCCTCACGGAGCGCCGCTTCTCCGAGGACGAGCATTCGAACGGTCGTGTGGGCCTGGCGCTCTTTGGCGGCATTGACGTCATCCTTGCCGTGGGCCTGGCGTTTCTCATGCTGATCGGAGAGGTCGCGGGGACGTGGGGGCTGCCCGCGGCCGCCCTCCTTGCCGTCGCAGGAGTCTTCTCGATCTGGAGCGCCCGCGGCATGGAGAGCCTCTCCTCCGAGGCGATCGAGCTCAAGGCGAAGCTGGAGGCACTCAGGCGCTGGCTCCTCGACTTCACCCGCCTTGAGGAGGCCATTCCCCAGGACGTGGTCCTCTGGAACCAGCTCCTGGTCCTGGCTGTCGTCCTCGGTGTCTCCGAGGAGGTCATCAAGCAGCTCAAGATCGCCGCACCACAGATTCTCGAGGATCCCCAGATCATGCCTGTGTACGGTTGGTATCACACCGAGCCCGGCCTGGGCAGGCCCGTCGCGGACTTTGGCGAGAACATCTCGCATGCCCACCAGGTCAGCACCGCCGAGCTCGCCAGCTCGTCCTTCAGCGATGGCGGTGGAGGTGGTGGCGGGTTCTCCGGTGGTGGCGGAGGCGGCTTCGGCGGAGGCGGCGGAGGCGGCGCCTTCTAGTCGGGAACCTTCACGAGAAGGAGATTCGAGAAATCCGTTGACGGCTTGGGATTCTTTGCTATATTAAACAGGCTTGCAAGCGCAAGCGCTTCGGCTGGGTAGCTCAGTTGGTAGAGCAGGGGACTGAAAATCCCCGTGTCAGGGGTTCGATTCCCTTCCCCGCCACCATAAAAAAGGCCCGTCTACCTGCGTGAAGGTAGGCGGGCTTTCCTGTTGGGTGGGTATCTGTTCCTTGCGGTGTCCCATGCAAGCGCGTACACCTTCGCGCGCCTCCCGCATGCCAAATCGCGCGGGGTGCGCTAAGGCGACGTGACCGAATGTTTTCCCGACTGTGACTTTGCCAAGGCGCGCTTCTCGAGGGTGCTAGCCTTTGCCCGCGGGAGCGGTTTGTCGGTGATGCGCAAGGGGGCGCAATGGCTTCAAAAGAGGGGGGCAATGGCACCGTGGGTCGACGGCTTGCGTACGTGTTTCCCCATGCGCTGCCCGTCGTTCTCGCCTACCTGGTCATTGGGATCCCTTGCGGCGTGCTCGAGGCGCAGATTGGCTTCGGTCCCCTCCTCGCCCTCGCCTTCTCGTCCACCTTCTATACCGGCGCAGGCCAGTTCATGCTGCCCCAGATGGTCCTTGCTGGGATGCCGCTTCCCACGACCATTGCGAGCATCGTGCTGGTGAGCTCGCGACAGCTTCTCTACTCGGCGGGACTTGCCCCCTACCTGGGCAAGGGTTCGCGCCTTGACGCGTTTGCGCTTGCGGCGACTGTCACGGACGAGTCCTTCGGCGTCAACCTCGACCGCTTTGCGGGAGATGCCGGCTGGGACGTTCGCGACGGCCTTCTCCTCAACCTTCTCTGCATGTCCGCGTGGGCGCTTGCCAATGCCGCAGGCGTGCTCGTAGGTGGCATGGTGAGCCTACCCACCGCGCTCATGTCATTTGGCATGACCTCGATCTTCGTGTGCCTGCTCCTGGGGCAGCTGCATGACGGGTCCACCTACGTCGCGGCCCTTGTCTCGGCACTCCTCGTCCTCGTCTGCAAGCTCGCTGACCTCCAGGGCGCAGCCGTGCTCCTCGGCGCCGCCGGTGGCGTTGTCTGCGGGCTTGCCTGGCAGGCCTGGGGCCGGAGTGGGGGTATCCGGTCATGAGCGCCTCTCAGATCGCCCTCACTTGGGCTGTCACCTTTGCTGCCATCCTCTCCTTCAGGACGTTGCCTCTGCTGCTCCTGAGGGGAAGGAGCCTCTCGCCCCGTGTCGGGGAGGCGCTCGGGCTCATACCGGCCGCCGCCTTCGCCGGTTTGGTGGCAAACGACCTCCTCGACCCCTCGGCCATCGCGCGCGACCCGCTGGCAGCGGCGTCCGGGCTGGTCGCCGCCGTCATCGTCGCAATCGTGGCGCGTAGGACGAAGTCCCTGGTCCTCTGTGCCGCAGTGGGCATGTTGGCGTATGCGTTGTTGGGCCTTCTCGCCTAGCCCTTCGAGACGGGCGAGAGGATTCCCCTGCAGTCCTGCTGAGCACGCCGTTGCGCACAAGCAAATTATCCAGCACGCTGTTACGCACATTGGCGGTATCTGCCAACTGCGGAAACGTCAGGCTGAATGTGCGCAACTGCGTGCGCGATGCGGCGAATGTGCGCAACTGCGTGCGTGGTGCTGCGACTGTGCGCGATGGCGTGCTAGGCGTCTGGGGGCGTGTGCAACGGCGTGTGTGGTGCTGTAGCGAACACGCAAACGTGTGCGGCAGCGTGCAGGATGTTGCAGCTCGCACGCTCGAACGCGACCGCCCGCCTCGCGGCGCGCCGTCTCCAGCTAGTAGCGCACGCGGAAGCCGACCTCTCCGGGCACGGGCTCGAGCTCGACCTTCGAGTCGATGCGATAGTCGATTGGGTAGCGGGCGTATGCGTTCGAGAAGCGCCCGAAGAACTCAGATATGGCGTCGTCCGTCCCCTGGAGCTCCATGCTCACGCTGCCGTCGTCCTCGTTCCTGACCCAGCCCGTGCAGCCCGACTCGCCGGCCACGTGCTGGGAGGTCCAGCGGAAGCCGACGCCCTGGACCTCTCCGCGAAACACCAGGCCCAGCCGTCTCGTCCCCTCGGGCAGGGGACCCTTCTCCCTGCCGTTCCGCCTCCGCAGACCAAAGCCAAGCATGAGGCAGCCCCCCGTTCGGACGTCCAAAACCCTTGGGCGTACAATACCATCAGTAGGTTCCGCCGTGTCCGCTCGACGCCGGGCACGGCCCCAGGCCCACCCGCGCCGAGGAGGATGCATGCCAGCGAAGTTCAACCTGATGACGGATTCGCCCTGCGACTTCACGCAGCAGATGGTGGAGGACTCCGGCATACGCTGCCTGCACTTCAGTTACACCGAGGCCGGCCGTGAGGGCGGGCTCAGCGGCGAGGACGACCTCTTCCAAAGCCGTGACCCCCACAGCTTCTACGAGGAGATTCGCAAGGGCGCCTGCCCCATGACCTCCCAACCCTCCCAGCTGGAGTTCGAGCGCGCCTTCCGCGAGGCGGCGGAACTCGAGCTCCCTACCGTCTACCTCTGCTTCTCGAGCGGCATCTCGGGCTGCTACGAGGGGGCCCAGACGGCGCTCGCGCGTCTGGAGGAGGAGGTGGGCCACAGCCTGCCCATCAGCATCGTCGACCTCAAGCTGGGATCGACGGCGCAGTACCTCTTCGTGGTCGAGGCGATCCGCCAGCGTGACAAGGGCCTCACGGCAGACCAGATGGTCCGCTGGGCGGAGGAGGCGCGCTACTTCGTGCAGACCATCTTCATGGTGGACGACCTGGACGCCCTGCATCGCGGCGGGCGCGTTCCCAAGTCGGTCGCCGTCTTGGGCGGGGCCCTGGACGTGAAGCCCCTTCTCACCTTTGACCTCGACGGGGCGCTCAGCGTCATCGGCATCTCGCGTGGGCGCAAGAAGGGCCTGCGCAAGCTGGCCTCCTTCTACGAGCGGAACCACAACGACGACCTCTTCTCCAACGTGGTGGCCATCGGCAATGCCGACTGCCCCCGCGACGCCGACCGCCTCGCGGACATCATCCACAAGGGCAACGACTCGGCCGTCACCATGATCTCGACCATAGGGCCGACCATCGGCTGCCACGTCGGCCCCGGCATGGTCTCGTGCTGCTTCTGGGGAGAGGACCGCCGCCACGGGGCGTCGGTGGCAGACCAGATCTCACGGAGCGTCCGAGACCAGTAGCGCGGACGCCGGGCGACCGCGCCACCACGTCATGGGGCGCGCCGTCCGGCACGAACGTCAGATACGGCGCGCAGGGGAGCGCACGCAACTAGGAGGACACATGAACGCCAGCAGAAGAGACTTCCTCGCCCTCTCGGCCGTAACCGCAGGCCTGGGCCTCGCCGCCTGCGCGCGTCCCGGCGGGCAGACGGGCGACCAGGCCACTGACCAGCAGCAGGAGCAGCCCTCCGTCGTTCTCGAGGAGTTCGAGGGGCTGGCACTCAAGGACGACGCCTGGAAGTACGACGCTGCCAACGACTGCTACTACCAGCTGGGCGTCAAGTACTGCTTGAAGCCCGGCAGCGAGTCCTACGAGTCCCTGGCCATCTTCGTGCCGGGCGCCTACTTCGACGCGCAGAAGTCGGGCGAGAGCTACAAGTGCACGGTGAAGCAGGACGCCACCCTGGCCGGACTCACCCCCAAGACGGCGCCCGTCGTCATGCCCGTGAACTCCGCACGCCTCAACGCCCAGGCCTGCCCCACTTCCTACTCCTACGACGGCCTGAGCCGCTACCTCTCTGCCGGCATGGTGTACGTCTATGCGGGCTTCCGCGGTCGCTCCGCGGGAATCGCGAGCGACTCCCAGGACCTCTATCCGGGTGGCGCACCCTGGCCGGTCGTCGACCTCAAGGCGGCCGTGCGCTACCTGCGCTACAACGCCTCCAAGCTCCCCGCCAACCTGGACCGCGTCTTCGTCGCGGGCTACGGCGCGGGCGGCGGCGTCTCGGCGGTCCTCGGTGCGGGCGGGGACTCCGCGCTCTACCAGAAGTACCTGGAGGCCATCGGCGCCGTGACGCACGACCACGAGGGCAACGCGGTGTCCGACGCCATCTGCGGCTCCGCCCCCTGGTGTTCCGTCACCTCCTTC
>NZ_LT635494.1:885407-917633 GCF_900120385.1 Olsenella phocaeensis
GGGGGGGGTAGGGATGCCGTCGGCGAGAAGGGCCGCCCCGCCGATCATGGCGGGGATGATGAGCCACTTGGCGCAGCGCTTGACCAGGCTGTAGAGGGCGAAGATGCCGCCCTCGTTGTGGTTGTCGGCCTTCATGGCCACCAGGACGTACTTGACGGTGGTGATGAGGGTCAGGGTCCAGATGATGAGCGAGAGCGCGCCCAGCACCGTGTCGGTCTGCATGCTCGCGAGGCCGCCGTTGTCGGCCATGATGGCCTTGAGGGTGTACATGGGGCTGGTGCCGATGTCTCCGTACACCACGCCCAGGGTCACCAGGACCATTCCGGCGGAGAGGGGAATCCCGGCGCCCCTCGACCTCGGTCGCCTCTTGGGGGTGGTGGCCGAAAGCTTGTCTTGACTCATGACGCTCCATCCGACGAGGACACGCTGCCCGTGGCGCGTCGCGTCCCGGGCAGGGTTGCCACGCACAAGGCGTAGGCAGCCTACCAGATAAGGATAGTTCAAACCGAAGAACTCTAGCACGACCTGGACCGTCGTTGGACGTCGGGACCCCTGCTGTGAAGATGTCGTCTTGAGGTCCGGGTTTGCCCAGGTGAGAGGCTGACTTGCGCAACTCGCCCGCCCCGTGGCCGAGCCGACGCATACAATGGCCGGGAATGAGTGGGAGGCCCCTCTCGCCCGTTGGTGCGAGGCGAGGGGAGCCAGGCATCGGCCCTCGGGCCAGTGAGGAGAAACGATGGCAGAGCAGGACGCCACCAACGCCGCGACCGCGCCGCAGGCGGCCACAAGGATTCCCAAGGACAGCTTCATGACCGTGCCGGCGGACCCCCGCCTGGAGACCCCCCAGTCCGCGACGGCCCGCCTCGCGTGGGACGGCTCGGGCGCGAGCGCCGGCGAGCACATCGACTACGACTGCACGGCCGCCCACCTGGACGTGCGCGCGGACACCGGCGCCCTCATCGGGCGCATGTTCTCGATGACCTACGTGGCGGTGGACGACGAGGGCAGGGCGGACGCCGCCCGTCCCGTGACCTTCGCCTACAACGGCGGTCCCGGCTGCGCGAGCGTGCCCATCAACTTTGGCGGCATCGGGCCCCGCCGCGTGCGCACCGACGGCGTCAGCCACCTTGCCCATCCCATCGTGGTCGAGGACAACCCCTGCACCCTGCTGCGCCAGACCGACCTCGTATTCCTGGACGCCCTGGGCACAGGCTGGTCGAGCGTGGCGGAGGGCGCCGACACCTCCAAGATCTTCGGCGTGGACGGCGACGCGGACGCCTTCGCGCGCGCCATCAGCCAGTGGCTGGAGGAGAACGGCCGCTGGACCAGCCCCGTCTACCTCTTCGGGGAGTCCTACGGCACCGTGCGCAACGCCGTCCTGATGCGCCTCCTGGGCGAGCGCGACGTCAAGCTGGCCGGCGTCACCATGCTCTCGGCCATCTTCGACTGGGTCCAGGTCCAGGAGGGGGAGGACCTCTATCACCTGGGCATGATGCCCACCATGGCCGCGGCGGCGCAGTTCTTTGACAAGGCGGGGCAGGGCGTGGGCGAGGACGAGTGGTTCCAGCGCGCCATGGACTGGGACGAGGACGTGCTGGCTCCGGCGCTCCTGCGCGGCGACCGGCTTGACCCTGCACGCGAGGACGAGGTCGCGCGCCAGATGGGCGAGTTCATCGGACTTCCCGCCGAGCACATCCGCCGCGCGCGCCTGAGGATTACCCTGGACGACTTCCGCCGCAACATCCTGGCCGACGAGGGGAAGGTCTGCGGCCGGCTCGACATGCGCTTCAGCTCGGACGCGCCGGTGGCCGTCCAGTCGAGCAACGCCTGGTTCGCGGGTGAGGACGCGGCCGACGACGCCGTGGAGTCCAGCTGGACCAGCGCCTTCAGGCGCTTCCTCCACGACGAGCTGGGGTATCGCGGCCCGGCGCGCTACCTCTCGAGCAACTACGAGCGCGTGGGAGTCAACTGGAAGTGGACGCACGAGGAGCCCGGCAAGGACGGAGAGAGCTTCGCGCCCAACGTCGCCTACGACATCGCGGTCGCGATGAGGCGCAACCCCCACATGAAGCTGGCGATCTTGGGAGGGCGCTACGACGCGGCGACCAACTACTGGAACGTGGTCCACGACATGAGCTGCCAGTTCCTCTCGTCCGAGCTCAAGGGACAGGTCGAATGGCACCTCTATGGCTGCGGGCACATGGCCTACGTGGACGTGCCCACGCTCGAGGCCATGTCGCGCGACATGGAGGCCTTCTACAAGAGGGCATAGGCGCGCGCGACCCTACGGAGCTCGCGGCGAAGCATGCGGGGGACAGGCCGTTGGCTTGCCCCCGCATGCAGCTGGCGTGAACCCGAAGAGGCAGGGGCTAGGCCAGGGCGGCCCGCTGCCGTCCGGAGGGCCGCCCTGGCCGGCTTCCCTCTGCGAGCCTGCGCTCGATGCTGGCGACGGTCACGAAGGTGTGCCTGCCGATTCGGAACCCATCCAATATCCCGGAGGCGATCATCTGGGTGACCCTGCCCGCCGAGACACCAAGCCTCCTGGCGGCTTCGGCGGCGCTGACGCGCTCGCCGGGCAGGACGTAGGAACCGTCTGTCTGGAAATACACGGCGACAGCCTCGCGTCCGTCGTCAGGGGAGACCTGCCGGGGCTCGGGGACGGGCTCGCCGTGGGCAAGCAGGGACGCGATGTAGGTGGCCATGGCGTCAGCGGCGCTTGCGAGCGCCCTCATGCGCGTGTCGCCATGGCTGAAGCAGCCGGGGAGGTCGGGGACGCTGACGTCATAGCCCCCCTCCTCGTCCTTTTCGAGCACGGTCATGAAGACATAGTCCCTCATCGAACCAACCCCTTCGCTCCCTAGATCCAGCCTGCCGCCTTGGCGATGTTTCGGTACGTGCCGACGGGAATCTCGCGCTTCGCCGTGGGGACGGTGATCATCCATCCTGACCTGCGAAAGATGATGTGACTGCCACGACCCGGCTCGTCGTCCCAACCTTTGCGCCTCAGACGTCTGATCACCTCTCGGACCTCTTGCTCTTTCGGCATTCCCTCTCCCTAACTATAAAGACTTTATAGTTATAGTCAATGGGATCCTAGTTACGTAATACGATATTACATAACTGAAATCAGCATGGAGTTCAGGGAATGGGCGAGAGGGGCGCGCCGGCTCGATCGAGGGCCTAGTACATAGCTCCGAGGGGGCGGGCACGGAGCCCACCACTCTCGTTATGCGAGGGATGCCAGCTCGCGCCTAGTCACATGGTCGCTGTCGGTGCCCTGGCCATGCCGCATGGGCGACGTCCTGACTGGTTGCCATGCGCGGGGTCCCTCGCGTCAGGTCGCTCCTATGGGCCGACGGCCCTACGCGCGCGACTCCGTGGCGACGCGCCGCAGAACGTAGCAGTGGTGCACCTTCTGGTTGCGCGAGAAGTCCTCGGGGATGGTCTGCGTGGTCACGTCCTCGAGCTCCACGCCATAGCGGCGGAGCTTCTCCACGTCGGGCCTGAAGTCGCGCAGGTTGCAGCAGAAGACGGCACGGCCGTTCCTGGTCAGGATGCGGCTCAGGCCTATGAGCAGCTCGGCATGGTCGCGCTGCACGTCCCAGCTCCCGCGCATGCGGTTGGAGTTCGAGAAGGTGGGCACGTCGCAGAAGACGAGGTCCCAGCGGTTCGCGGTGCGTCTCTGCTCGCTCACCCACCCTATGACGTCCGCCTGGACGAACTCGTGCTCCGGCCCGTCGAAGCCATTGCGCTCCATGTTGCGGCGAGCCCAGTCAAGCGAGGGGCGGCTCATGTCCACGGTCGTGGTGTGCTTGGCGCCCCCGTCCGCTGCGTAGCAGGTGGNTGTGTATAAGAGACAGAGTCGGGCCTGAGGGGCGCGATGCTCGCGCGCGGCGAACGCGCGGCCTCGTATCCGCGGCGGAAGAGCGCCTCTCCGCTGAGGTCTATGCCCACGGTCGCGCGCTCACGTGAGACGCGCACCACCACGCGGAGGTCTGGGTGTGAGGTATCGACGTCAGGTCGTGCCCCGGTGCGCGTGAGCATGCGGTCGACGATGGCGTCCTTTGCCCTGACCGCCACGAACTGGGTGTTCCTGAGCTGGGAGTTGGTGCCGTGGGCGTCCACGGCCACGGTCGAGCTGGGGAGGAGCTGCTCCTCCCAGGGAATCTCGGAGATACCCTGATAGAGCGCGTCGGCATCGCGCGCGCTCACACGGGCGAGGACCAGCACGACGCGGGAGGCGATGCGGGACCAGAGGCAGGCGCGGTAGGCGTCCTCGAGGTCGCCCACGAAGCCGACCTGGCCCCTGAGGGGGCGCAGCTGCTGGATTCGCAGGCCAGAGAGCTCGTCGGCGAGCAGCTGCTCGAAGCCGGAGGGGCAGCTCGCGAAGAACTCGAGGCCTCCGGTTGTCTCGCGGCGCACGTCGCCTTCGTCGGGGACTTCTGTGGCTGTCTGGGTGGTGGGGCCTGGCTCGGCGTTCATCGGGTCACCTTTCGCCCGTGGAATGTAGGTGCGAACCATGATAGCTGGGCTCCTCTCGCCGTTCTGGGAATCGTCGGGTGCTCCCCAAAGCCACACGCCCCGTCACGCCGGGAGGCTGGTGCGCAGGCTGGGGCCAGATTGCGCACGAAATTCTCCCGAGCTGGGAAAACGTGAGATTGCGCGCAGGCTGTTCGTGGCTTGCGCGCCGCAGACGAGACTCCGGGGCCATTGCCGCGCAGGTCGCTTGCGGTTTGCGCGCGAATCTCTGCTGGGCTGGGGAAAGGCCGAGACCCGCGCAGTCTGTCCGCGGTTTGCGCGGCACGCACCTGCCGTCTCTCGCTCCGCTCCCCGCCCGCGGTATGCGCCGCCCCTCTGGCGCGGCCGCGACCCCGGAGGTGCCCACCAACGACTACCATGATGGGCAAGGTACATATAGGGCGCGAGAGCGCAGCAGGTCGACCCAAAGGAGAAGCACATGGACAAGGACACGCAGGCCAAGGTCCAGCTTTGGAGGGAGAAGGTCAGCGAGCCTGACCTCAAGGCCGAGCTCGAGGGGCTGGCATCCGACGACGAGGCCCTGAACGACGCCTTCTACCGCGACCTCGCCTTTGGCACCGCGGGTCTGCGCGGCGTCCTGGGCGTGGGCACCAACCGAATGAACGTCTATGTCGTTGCCCAGGCGACCCAGGGTGTGGCGGACTCCCTCAACGCCCACTACGACAAGCCCACGCTCGCGCTCGCCCGTGACTCCCGCCTCAAGGGGGAGGACTTCCAGAAGGTCGCGGCGGGCGTCCTTGCCGCCAATGGCATCCACGTGTACGTCTACCCCCGCATCGAGCCCGTCCCCACGCTCTCGTTCGCGGTGCGTTACCTGCACACCTCTGCCGGCATTGTGCTCACGGCCTCCCACAACCCCGCGCAGTACAACGGCTACAAGGTCTACAACGACAACGGTGGCCAGATCACCGACGAGGCAGCGGACGAGATCAGCGCCAACATCGCCAAGGTCGATCCCTTCGAGGACGTCAAGCGCATGGACTTCGAGGAGGGCCTGGCCAAGGGTCTGATCGAGTGGACCCCCGAGGAGGTCCTGGACTCCTTCATCCAGAGCATCAAGAAGGTCTCGGTCCCCGGTTTCAAGGCGGACGAGAGCTACTCTGTGGTCTACACCCCGCTCAACGGCACGGGCATGGAGTGCGTCACGCGCATTCTCAAGGAGATCGGCGTCGAGAACGTGACCGTCGTCCCGGAGCAGGCCGAGCCAGACGGGAACTTCCCCACCTGCAAGTACCCCAACCCCGAGTTCCGCGAGGCGCTCGAGCTCGGCCTGAAGCTCGCCGACGAGGTCAAGCCCAACCTCCTGGTCGCCACCGACCCCGACGCCGACCGCATGGGCACCGCCATCCCGCACGACGGCGAGTACAAGCTGCTTTCGGGCAACGAGATGGGCGTCCTGCTCATGGACTGGCTCGCCAACATGGCCGAGTCCAACGGCGAGGACGTCGCGCGCAAGGTCGCGGTCACCACCATCGTCTCGTCCGCGATGCCCGACGCCCTCGCGCGCGACAAGGGCTTCGAGCTCAGGCGCGTGCTCACCGGCTTCAAGTACATCGGCGACCAGATCGACCAGCTCAAGGACGAGGGCGAGGAGGACCGCTACCTCATGGGCTTCGAGGAGTCCTACGGCTACCTCGTGGGCACCCATGCCCGCGACAAGGACGCCATCGTCGCGGTCGAGATGTGCGTCGAGATGGCGTCCGACTACGCGTCCCGCGGCATGGACCTCTACGAGGCCATGGAGGCCCTGTACCAGAGGTATGGCTACTACCTCAACGGCACGGTCAACGCCGCCTTCCCCGGTGCCGCCGGGGCGCAGAAGATGGCGGGCATCATGCAGGGCCTGCGTGACAACCCACCGGCGGAGATCGGCGGCCTCAAGGTCGTGGGCATGACCGACTACGCCACCGGCGCCCAGATGCCGCGCGTCTCTGGCCTGCAGAAGGAGGAGGCGCAGGTGCTGCCTCCCGCCAACGTGATCGAGTTCCGCCTGGAGGACGACAACAAGGTCATCTTCCGTCCCTCGGGGACCGAGCCCAAGGTCAAGGCCTACCTCTTCTCCAAGGGTGCCACGCGCGCCGAGTCCGAGGCCGTGAGGGACAAGCTCCAGGCGGCCTCCGAGGCGCTCCTCTCGTAGTAGGACGCAGGAAGCCATCGTCAGACCTGCCTGAGGGATGGCGTCGAGCAGCTTGTGTGTGGGGCCGGGTCGCCTGGTTGGTGGCCCGGCCCCTCGTTGGCTGTGGCCAGGGCACCGTCGGGCACGGTCCCCCTGGTGCGGCTCCCCATTGCTGCCACGCATGAGGATGCCCCGGGCGAGAGGTGAGTCCCCCTCGCCCGGGGCATGGGCCAGAACGTTCGTGGGACTACTTGCCGGAGGAGTTGCCCTCCGTCGCGGACGACCCGCCGTCGTAGCTGAGGGCGTAGAAGACCGAGGAGTTGGAGCCGATGGTCCCGGCCGCCCAGCCGTGCGAGGAGGCCTGCTTGGAGCTGGGGTCGCGCAGGATGACCGAGCCGTCCTGGTTGGTGCCCACGACGACGGCCCAGTGGACGTAGGGGCTGTCGAAGTTCGCTGCGAGCTGGACGATGACCGCGACCTCCTGGCCGTCCGCGAGGATGGTGGAGAGGTTCTCTCCCGAGGCCGTGTACTCGTGCAGGGTGAGCCCCAGCTTCTGGGCCTCGCTCGCGAAGAAGTCGGTCTTGGTCGCGATGTCCTCGTTGGTGGCGTAGCTGCCGCTCGTCGCGTCGGCAGCGAGGTCGGCGGGGGTCTTGTCGGACTTGCCCGTGAGGCCCATGTAGGCGATGGCGAGGGAGGTCGGTCCCGAGCCGTTGACGCCGATGTTGCTGCCCGCGTAGTCCACGAAGCCCCAGCGGATGTCCCAGTCGTAGAGCTCGGGGAACGTGCCCTGGGTGACGCTGTCCTGGTAGGCCTGGGCGCTCTTCTCGGCCGTGGGGACCGCCGTCACGAAGTCGATGGCGTCGGGCTCGAGGAGGGCCAGCTCGCAGAGTCGCTCGTCCGGGTACTTGTTGGCGTTGGCCGCTATCTGGGCGATCTTCTCGCCGTGGTCGAGGGCGGTCGAGAACTTGGCCGTGAGGTCGTCGCTCGCGCCGGCGGCCACGCGCGAGTCGAGGGAGTTGCCCCCCTCCGCCTGCGAGGTTTGGTCGCCCTGGTCGGGCTGTGCGGGGGAGGAGCAGCTCCTGACGCAGCTCGAGACCCCCACCACGAGGGCGAGGATGACGACGAGCCCGGCGAGGAGCAGGAGGAGCGAGCGATTGTTGAGGCCGTGGCGACCCAGCAGCCCTCCCGAGCCGCGCTCGAAGCCTATGCGGTGCGGCTTGAGCGAGTAGCCCGTGTCATGGCCCGCGATGGAGCGGTAGTTGCGCTCGCTGCGGTAGCGACCCTGGTTCCTCTGGCTGGGGTGGGACGTGCCCTTGAGGGTGCGCCCCTGCCTGGAGCGCGAGTAGTCCCTGCTGTTGGTTGACCCGTAGCGCTGCTCGCTCTGCCGCTGGGCGGCGGACCTGGCCGAGTGGCCCGAGGAGCCGCGGCGTCGTCTTGGGTCTGGGGAGTTGGCCATTTCGATTCCTCCGTAGCACTCTGGCGGACGCGCCCGGAACGTGCGCAATCGCACCACGTGCATCACATATTACGGCAGGCTGTCAGAACGGGTGCCAGGGGAGCGGCTAACGGAGGCCTGGCCAGGCAAGGTGCTAGTATCCTGGTCCCATGGGTCGGCGGCGCTGCGGCTGACGGTGCTGCCTGGGTCGCGTTGGGAAGGGCGTCGCGTGGCCACCGCGCCGGTAAGGAGATGGCCTGCGCATATCGAAGCACCTTGTGCGTTTAGCCAATACTTCTTGACTTTTATTTACATACTGGAGCACAGTAAACATGTTTGTGAGAAAACCTTATCGCATATGCGTAAAGGGTGAGAATCGCGTCGCTCGTCGACGCATGCATATTGGGAGGACGAGTAGTGGTCAAGAGGCGTAACAACAGGCAGGACGCCATCAGGGACATCGTGAGGGGCAAGTCGATCCGCACCCAACGGGCGCTGGTGGATGAGCTTCAGTCCATCGGCTACAACTGCACTCAGGCGACGGTCTCGCGCGACATCGCGGACATGGGGTTGCGCAAGCTCGCGGAGGGCATCTACGTGCTGGCCGAGGACCTTCACCTGCAGCGCATGGTCTCCGAGTTCGTGAGCGACGTGGAGAGGGCTGGCAACCTCGTGGTCATCAAGTCGCAGCCCGGCACCGCCCCTGGTGTCGCCGCCGCAGTCGACGCCGCCGCGCTTCCCGAGGTCAAGGGCTCCGTTGCCGGCAATGACACCGTCTTGGTCGTCTCGGGCAGCGAGGATGCCGCGAAGGACCTGGTCAACCTGGTCAGCAAGCTGAGGGACACGCACAACAAGTAGGAAAGGGCGCACCTCTCGCTCGCATCTTTTGCCATAGAAAGCGGCTTGCCCCCGGCACGCGCACTTCCGGCGCCGGGGGCAAGCGTGTCTTGCGGCAATGTGCGTGGGGAAGGTGCCTACTCAGTCGTCGATCCGCCTCCGCCCGCCGTCTCGGCCGGGGGCGTGGACTCGCCCGTGCCGGACGTCCCGCCCGTCGACGCGCCGGACGTCCCGCCCGTCGACGCGCCGGGCGTAGCCTGTGTGCCGCCTCCGGACTCGGACTCGTCACGGGTGCGTTCGCGAGTCTGCCTCTGGGTCTCCTCGTCGACCTGGGTCTCCTCCTCGTCGTCCTCGACGGTCTCGTAGTAGTAATAGTTGCCGTTCGTGTACTCGTTGGTCTTGCTGAACTTCCAGGAGCTGTTCTCCTTGTAGGTGGGGCTGGTCGTGACGCTGGGGAACTCCGCCCGGTCGACGCCGTCGAGGGCCTGGTTCACGAAGCTCACGAAGATGGGCACGGCGGTGTTGTAGGGGTGGCCGTAGGAGCCGCCCACGATGACGGGGGCCTCTTCCTGGTAGCCGCACCACACGGCGACGGAGAGCTGCGGGGTGATGCCGCAGAACCAGAGGTCGCGGTAGTTCTCGGAAGTGCCGGTCTTGCCGCCCACGGGCTGGTTGGCACTCATGGTGTAGCCCACCACGCTCGCCGTGCCGCCGCTGCGCGTGACGCCCTGGGTCACCTTGCGGATGTCCTGGGCCACGGAGGGCTCGATGACCTGCGTGGGGCTGTCCTGGTGCTCGTAGACTGTGTTGCCGTTGCGGTCCTCTATCTTGGTGATGGCGATGGCGTCGCGATGCACGCCGCCGGAGGCGATGGTCGCGTAGGCCTCGGCCATCTGCACGGGGGGCACGCCCTCGGTGCCCAGGGTGATCGACTCGTAGGCGGGAAGGTCGACGTCAATGCCCATGGCCTTGGCCATGCTGACCACCTTGTCCGCGCCGACGGCTTCGATGACCTGCACGAAGCCCGTGTTGGACGAGATGGCGAAGGCGTTGGCGAGGCTCAGGGTGCCGTAGCTCTCGTTGCCGAAGTTCTGGACCTTCCAGGTGGGGGTGAACTGCATGGGGGAGTTGCAGTTGATGAGCACGCTGGGGTTCATGCCCGCGTTGAGCGCCGCCGCCAGCGTGAAGATCTTGAAGCTGGAGCCCGGCTGCCTGCGAGCCTGCGTGGCCAGGTTGAACTGGTTCTCCGAGTAGTCCCGGCCGCCCACCATGGCGACGATGTAGCCGGTGCTGGGGTCCACGGCACAGAGTGCGGCGTCGAGGCGGTCGTTCCCGATGGACTCGAGACGGCTCTGGACGGCATCCTCGGCCGCCGCCTGCTTGCTGGGGTCGAGGGTGGTGTAGACCTTGAGGCCGCCCTGCATGACGGTGTCCTGGTCGAAGTCCTCAAGGAGCAGCTGCTTCACGTAGTCGGTGAAGTAGGGGTAGTTCGCCGCGGCCTCGGAGAAGCTGCCCTCGTTGAGGGTGAGCTCCTCGGAAACGGCGGCGTCGTGGTCCTCCTGGCTGATGTCGCCCTCGTTGAGCATGTGGTCCAGGACCGTGTTGCGCCGGGCCGTCGCCGCCTCGGGGTTCGAGAAGGGGTCGTAGGCGGAGGGGGACTGGGGGAGGCCGGCCAGCGTTGCCGCCTCGGCCAGGGTCAGGTCGCTCGCGTGCTTGTTGAAGTAGGTGGTGGACGCCGCCTCGATGCCGTACGCGCTGTGGCCGTAGTAGATTGTGTTGAGGTACATGTTCAGGATCTGGTCCTTGCTGTACATCTTCTCCATCTGGATGGCGATGTACGCCTCGCGGACCTTGCGCTTGATCGTCTGCTCGAACTGCTCGTCAGAGAGGACGGTGTTGCGGACGAGCTGCTGGGTGATGGTGGAGGCGCCCTCGGAGCCACCGCCGAGCTGGGCCACGACCGCGCGCAGGATGCCCTGGGGGTCCACTCCGTTGTGCTGGTAGAAGCGGCGGTCCTCGGTGTCGACCGTGGCCTGGAGGACGTACTTCGAGATCTGGTCGAGGTCGACGCTCCTACGGTTCTGCAGGTAGTACTCGGCGATGGTGGAGCCGTCCGCGGCGTAGACCGTGGTGGGCTCGGCGACCAGGTAGGCGTTGGCCGAGGAGTAGTCGGGCAGGCTCTGGAGCCAGTTGCTCACCATGGCGCCGAGAGAGATCGCCAGCGTCACGAACAGCAGGGCGATGAAGCCGAAGACCCCGGCGATGCCAAACCCCACCACGTGGGTGCGGGAGTGCATGTGGGCCCTGCGGGTGCGAATTCCCATGTATTCCTCCTCCAAGGAAACAGTCACTCCCAAATTATATGCCGAGTTGACAAAGCGTTTTGGGATGGGTCCTACCCTCGACCCGGATACCATGGGGCAGACCGAGGCCTAGACTGGACGCGACGTCCCGAGAGTGCCCACGGGCGAGAGGAGCCCCAGACATGCCCCGACCAGCCTCCATGGCGCTCGCCCTCGTCCTCCTTGCCGTGCTTGCGGTGTGCGGCTTCGCGCTCTACATTGCCTCGACCATCGCACGCCCCCACGGGAACAGCCTGACAGAGGAGCGCCGATGGGAGCAGGACCACGGGCTCTGGGGAGACTTCGAATCGCTGGAGAGGACGGCGTACGTCGCGCCCGGCAAGGACGGCTACGAGCTCCACTGCGAGCTCGTGAGCGCGCCCGAGCCCAGCGACCGCTACGTGATCATCTCGCATGGGTTCAGGGCCAATCGCTACGGTGCCGCGAAGTACGTCGGTGCCGGGGGAGCCTCGGCTACAACTGCATCGTCTATGACCTACGCGCCCACAGAGAGAACGCACCTGCCACCTGCACCCTGGGCAAGGCCGAGTCGGAGGACCTCCTGACGCTCGTGGCGGACGCCCGCGAGCGCTTCGGCGAGGACATCACCCTGGGGCTCATGGGGGAGTCTATGGGGAGCGCCACCACGCTCTGTGCCCTGGGGTCGAGGCCGAAGGTCGACTTCGCCGTGGCGGACTGCCCCTTCGCCAACCTGCGCGAACTCCTCCGATCCGGCTACGACCAGGCGCGCGTGGGTCCGCTCCTGCCCGTGGTGGACGCAGCCTGTCGCCTGCGCTATGGCTTCGAGCTCGCCGAGACGAGCCCCGTCTCGGCGCTCGCGGGCAACCGCGTCCCCCTCTGCCTCATCCACGGGGAGGACGACGCCCTCATCCCACCCTCCAACAGCGAACGCTTGCGCGACGCGACCGCGGGTTACGTCGAGCTGCACCTGGTCCCGGGAGCGGGCCATGCCGAGTCGCGCGAGGCGCTGGGCCAGGAGGGATACGCCCAGATCCTCTCCGCATTCCTCTCCCGCGCAGGCGTCTAGGACTTCCGCCGACTACGTCGAACGCGCCGCACTTACGTCCGACTACGTCGAATGCGCGGCCTTTAAGCCCGACTACGTCGAACGCGCCGCACTTACGTCCGACTACGTCGAATGCGCGGCCTTTAAGCCCGACTACGTCGAACGCGTCTAATGCCGTCGCGTTTGCCCAGTTGCCAGAGGGCGGAGAGACGTATCGGACGTATTCGCGCAGAATCGAGACGCGTCGGACGTATTCGCGCAGAATCGAGACGCGTCGGACGTAGTCACGCGTGAGAAAGACACGTCGGACGTAGTCACGCGTGAGAAAGTCGCGCAGGACGTTGCCGCGGGCGGGCGACGTGCGATCGGCATGTGCGCGGGCGATGCGACTAGAACGCGGAGAGGTAGATCGCCCGGGCGTCGTCCATGTCGAGCGGCCTGACCTCTCCGAAGACCGGGCCCTTGTTCTGGGCCAGGGTGCGAACCCAGGCGTCGACGTTGGAAGGCGAGAGGCCCAGCTCGCCCAAGGTGCGCGGCATTCCCAGCTGGGTGAGGAAGTCCTCGAGCGCGTCGATGCCCGCCAGGACGGCGCGCTCCCGTGCCGCATCGCTGTCGTCGTCCGGCTCGATTCCGAAGACCCCTCGGGCGAAGGAGAGGAAGGGCTGCGGGTTGGAGCGCCAGGCAAAGCGCATCCAGGCGGGGAGGATGACCGCCAGGCCGGCGCCGTGGGCCACCTCGGGGTGATGGGCCGATATCTCGTGCTCGAGGCCGTGGCTCTCCCAGCCGCCCGCACGTCTGCCGGCGGCAGGCCCCCTTCCGCAGCCGCAGAGGTCGTTGTGCGCCAGGCTGCCCGCCCACATGAGCGTGGCGCGGGCGTCGTAGTCGTCGGGCCGCCCGTGCACCACGCGCGCCGCGCCCATGATCGCGCGGATGATGCCGTGGGCGACGTTGTCGGTCACGGGGACGGGTCCGGCGTTGCTGAAGAGCCGTTCGCAGACGTGGCAGATCATGTCGGTCACGCCCGCAGCGGTCTGGTAGGGAGGGAGCCCGAAGGTCAGCTCGGGGTCCATGACCGCCACGCGCGGGCGCAGGGCATCGGAGCTCGTGCCCTTCTTGACCTGCAGCTCGTCGTTGCTGATGACGCAGGAGGCGGAACCCTCGGAGCCGGCGGCGGGGATGGTGAGCGCCACGGCGACGGGGAGGCAGGCGCCGACCTTCGCCTTCCCGCAGAAGAAGTCCCACACGTCGCCCTGGTAGGGCACGCCGAAGGCTATGGCCTTGGAGCTGTCGATCACCGACCCGCCGCCCAGGGCGAGCACCAGGTCAACGCCCTGGGCACGGGCGAGCTCGATGCCTTCGCGCACGAGGGAGACCTCGGGGTTGGGACGCACGCCTCCCAGCTCGTCGAAGTCGACGCCTGCCGCGGCGAGGGAGGCTCGGACGCGGTCGAGCGCGCCGGAGCGCGCGGCGGATCCGCCACCATACACCAGGAGCGCGCGTCTTGCGCCAAGCCCCCTGACCTCCTCGCCCACGCGGTCGACGAAGCCGCGGCCAAAGACGAAGCGGGTGGGTGACTGGAAGATGAAGTCGTTCATGCTGCCCTCCTGGCGATTGACTGACCTCAGGCTACTCCTCGTGACGCGGAGCGTGGTCGAAGGACGGGCACAAGGGAGAAGTTCCTCTCGCCTAGGAATAGAATGCAGACAGGGGCGCGCGCCGGGGAGTGCCGCGCCAGGGGAAGAGGGGATGGCCATGGCAGGGCTCCACTGCAGCGACTGCGTCTTTGCCGAGTTCTCGCTCAACGAGAGGACCGGGATGTACCAGGGGACCTGCAGCCGGGGCTTCACCCTGGCCGATCCCCGCGTCCATCACGAGCCCGAGATGTACTTCGCCGTGCGCGAGGACGGCCTGGTTCCGGTACGCGACCCCTTTGGCAGGGAGTACCTCCGGACCAAGAACATCTGTGACCGCTTCCAGCCTCGCAAGAAGGAATAGCCGCGCGGCATCCGCCCGAGGGTGCTTACCTGCTTCGGTGGCGTCCGCCTGCGCCTGGCGTCCGCCTGTCGTCGCTGGGAATCCGCCCCGAGGCACTCGCCTCCCATGATGGCGGGACACAAGAAAGGGGGACGCGCCCGAGCACGTCCCCCTTGGCCTTGCCATGTCCCGGCTGAGTGCCGGTAGCGCGGTGCCTATGCCGCGTGGGCGCCGCCCTCGATCTCTCCGCCGCAGTGGGGGCAGCGCGTGGCGCCCTCCTTGACCTCCTCGAGGCAGTGGGGGCACACGGGCGCGGCCGCGGCCTCCTCGACGGCCTCCTTGTGACGGAGCTTGTCGGCCTGCTCCTGCATCTTGTTCAGGGCCTTGACCATGCAGAAGACGACGAAGGCAATGATCAGGAAGTTGATGATTGCCGAGATGAACGCGCCGAAGTCGATCACGGTGTCGGCGTTGACGGGAATCTGCAGGCCCGAGACGCCGGTGCCGCCGCCCGTGACGAGGGTGATGAGGGGGTTGATGATGTTGGACACCAGCGACGTCACGATGGCGGTGAAGGCGCCGCCGATGATGATGCCGACGGCCATGTCCATCACGTTGCCCTTGGCGATGAACTCCTTGAACTCGCTCATGAACTTCTTCATTTGATAGAACCTCTCCTTGGTTAACGCCAAATGTGCCCAATAGTCTAGCTGCTTTTCGGCGAACGGTTTCGCAGCGTTTGCAAAGCAGGGAAAAGCCCCGCTACCTCCTTGGGCCGGCGAGCTCGTCGGTGTCGAGCCAGATCGTCACGGGGCCGTCGTTCACGAGAGAGACCTGCATGTCGGCCCCGAAGACGCCACGGCCCACGTGGGGGCAGTCCCCCTCGGCCAGCTCGCAGAAGCGCTCGTAGAGGGGGACGGCGACGTCGGACCGGGCGGCGCCCGTGAAGCCCGGGCGGTTCCCGTGGCGCGTCTGGGCATAGAGGGTGAACTGGCTCACCACCAGGACCTCGCCTCCCACGTCGGCAAGCGAGAGGTTCATCCTGCCGTCCTCGTCGTCGAACACCCTGAGGCGGCGGACCTTGTCCCAAAGCCTCTGGGCGGTGGCCTCGTCATCGTCGGGGCCCACGCCGAGGAGCACGAGGTAGCCCCTGCCGCAGCGTCCCTTGAGCTCCCCCTCGACGCGCACCTCCGCGTCCGTGACCCTCTGAAGCAGCGCCCTCATGCGCCCTCCCCACAAGAAGGCCCCGGACGGCTGTGCGTCCGGGGCGCGTGCCCGGTCCTGGTCCCTGCCCTACAGGCCGTAGATGGCCGAGAACTTCTCGACCAGGTAGTCGCAGTAGTGGCGCGCGTCGAAGGGCTCTCCGCAGGCGTCCTCGACGATCTGCGCGGGGTCCTTGGAGCGGCCGAAGCGCCACACGCGGTCACGCAGCCAGGCGCGGATGGGGGCGAGGTCGCCCGACGAGAGCACGCCCTCCCAGTCCATGCCCTCCTCGATCATGCGGTGGCGGAACTGGGCCCCGTAGGCACCTCCCAGCGCGTAGGTGGGGAAGTAGCCGAAGAGCCCGTCGGCCCAGTGGGTGTCCTGCAGGGCGCCGTGGGTGTCGTCGGTCACCTTGACTCCCAGGTAGTCCTTGTAGCGCTGCCTCCAGAGCCCCGGGACGTCCGCCGCCTTCGCCTCGCCTGAGAAGAGCAGCTGCTCGATCTCGTAGCGGATCAGGATGTGCAGGGGGTAGGTGAGCTCGTCGGCCTCGGTGCGGACGAGCGAGCCCTCCGCGCGGTTTGTCGCCAGGTAGAACTGGTTGGGCGTAACGCGGCCCAGCTGGCCCCTGAAGTGGCGGGACATGGTCCCGAGCAGCGTGGGGGCGAAGGCGCGGTCGCGGCCGACGTAGTTCTCGAAGAAGCGCGACTGGCTCTCGTGGATGCCCGAGGAGGTGCCGCCCTTGAGCGAGGTGTAGTTGAGGCTGGGGTCGACGCCCGTCTCGTACAGGGCATGACCGCCCTCGTGGAGCATGGTGTACACGTTGCTCACCACGTCATCGGGGTGGACGTGCGCGGCGATGACGGCGTAGTTGGTGGTGAGCGCGTCCGAGTAGGGATGCTCTGTCTTGGTCAGGAACATGACCTTGGGGTCGAGGCCCTCGAGCGCCATGAGGTCGCTCGCGAGCTCCCACTGGCGCCTCTCGTCGAACTTGCCCTCCACGCAGCTGCGGCTGGGCTGCCACCGCTTTGCCTGGATCTGCGCCAGCAGGGGGACGACGGTCTCCTTCACCTGCGAGAAGAAGGCGTCATAGAAGGCGCGGTCGCTGCCGTGCTCGAAGTCGTCGAGCCAGACGTCGTAGGGGTCCGCCTCGGGCCTGCGAAGCTTGGCGATGCGGCGCATGGAGTCGACCACGCGGTCCAGGTAGGGCTCGAAGGAGGCCCAGTCGTTGGCGTCCTTGGCCTTNCCACATGAGCGTGGCGCGGGCGTCGTAGTCGTCGGGCCGCCCGTGCACCACGCGCGCCGCGCCCATGATCGCGCGGATGATGCCGTGGGCGACGTTGTCGGTCACGGGGACGGGTCCGGCGTTGCTGAAGAGCCGTTCGCAGACGTGGCAGATCATGTCGGTCACGCCCGCAGCGGTCTGGTAGGGAGGGAGCCCGAAGGTCAGCTCGGGGTCCATGACCGCCACGCGCGGGCGCAGGGCATCGGAGCTCGTGCCCTTCTTGACCTGCAGCTCGTCGTTGCTGATGACGCAGGAGGCGGAACCCTCGGAGCCGGCGGCGGGGATGGTGAGCGCCACGGCGACGGGGAGGCAGGCGCCGACCTTCGCCTTCCCGCAGAAGAAGTCCCACACGTCGCCCTGGTAGGGCACGCCGAAGGCTATGGCCTTGGAGCTGTCGATCACCGACCCGCCGCNGGGCGGCGGGGTTGGGGCTGGCGGGCATGCCGGGGATGCTGGTCTGCCCCGCGGTCGTCGTCGCGGTGGCGGCGACGGGCTCGTCGAGGTCGTCGAAGCTGGGGATGCCGTCGGTGGTCTCGGCCATGTGAGCTCCTCTTCTCTGCCCGCTCGCGCGGGCGCGTCTTGTCTGCCTGTCCAGAGTCTAACCCCGAAGCGCCGGGACCCGTCACGATTCCGCGGCCGCCCACACCGTCTGCGTGCGCCCCGGTCCCGCTGGCGGCGTCTTGTTGGATAATCGTTGCAGACGGGCCGGGGCCCGGGGGCCTCGGGTCGGGCGGCCCGCCCGGCAACGACGACGGAAGGAGAGGGACATGTCCGACGAGCTTGGCGGTCGCACCGACGACGGCAGGTCCTGCGTGCTGGGAATCGACGTGGGCGGAACCTCCATCAAGGCGGGGCTCATGAGCTGCGAGGGCGAGCTCTTGGACACGACCAAGATCCCCACGGGCTCCATCGTCGGGCAGGAGGCGTTCCGGCGCATCGTCGAGGGGTTGGACGCGCTCGTGGCCGGCCAGGGCAGGGTCGCGGACGACCTCCTGGCGGTGGGGCTGGACGTTCCCGGGCCCGTGGACGACGAGGGCTGCGTGGGTCTGCTCGCCAACATCGACCTCGACGCGGACGGCCTGCGCGCCGCGCTCAGGGAGGCGTACCCCGGGGCCACCCTCGCCTTCGTGAACGACGCGAACGCCGCGGCCCTGGGCGAGCTCTGGAAGGGCTCGGGCAAGGGCATGGGGAGCTTCGTCATGATCACGCTGGGCACGGGCGTCGGGGCGGGCGTGGTGGTGGACGGCAGGCTCGTCGCCGGCGCCTTCGGGGCTGCCGGCGAGGTGGGGCACCTCACGGTGGAGCCCGGCGAGGAGCGCGTCTGCGGCTGTGGCAGGAGGGGCTGCCTGGAGCAGTACGCCTCGGCCAAGGGCCTGGTCTGGCTGTATCGCGACCGCTGCGCCCGGACGGGCGCCAGGCCCGTTCCCATAGCGCATGCCACCGACGCCGTCGCCGTCTTCGACGCATACCGCGAGGGAGACGAGGCGGCGGCATGGGCCGTGGGCCAGATGTGCCAGAAGCTGGGCTTCGCCCTGGCGCAGGTCTCCGCCGTGGTGGACCCGGCAGTCTTCCTCATCGGCGGCGGCGTCGCGGGCGCCTTCGACCTCTTCGGAGAGGAGCTCGCCCGATCCTTCCGCTCCCACTGCCTGGCACCCTCCGCCGCCGCGCGCATCCTGCCCTGCGTCCTGGGCAACGACGCGGGCATGTACGGAGTCGCCTACGAGGCGCTGCTCCAGCGCGGCTAGGCGGCCTCGATGGGACCGCATGGTTCCAATGGTGGTATCCTGACCTTGTCTTTCTGGCACCTGCCAGGGCCTGGTGCGCAGGCATGCCAGCCTGCCTGCCAGGCACGAAACAGAGCGCGGTTCTCGCCCTCGTCCCGAAGGAGCAGCCAATGAGTGACTTTGTCCAGGCATCGCACGTATTCCTCGACAACCCCGCGAAGAACGTAGACGAGGCCCTCGAGTTCCTCTCCAGGAAGGCGGTCGAGCTGGGCGTCGCCGACGACGAGCGGGCCGTCCTCGACGCCTTCAAGGCGCGCGAGGCAGAGGGCACCACGGGCATGATGTCCGGCTTCGCCATCCCCCACGCCAAGTCCGCCGCCGTCAAGGAGGCCACCGTCATGGTGGTCAAGTTCGCGGGCGACGTCGAGTGGGAGTCCATGGACGACAAGCCCATCGTCGTGGCCATCGCCCTGCTCGTCCCCGGGGCCGAGGCGGGCACCACCCACCTGCAGCTCCTCTCGAAGGTCGCCGTCATGCTCATGGACGAGGGCTTCAGGAACGACGTCCTCGGCGCCACCGACGAGGCGAGCATCGCCGAGCGCATCAACTCGAAGCTCGACTAGGCGGCACCCGGCCCCCTGGGGCCCGCCGCCACGCCGTGCGAACGCGTCACGAGGGGAGGGGAGAGGATCCCCTCCCCCTTTTTGCGCGTGGTGTCCCCGATCGTGTCGCGCACGAGCATAATCCCAGCTCATCCGGCCGGCGGCCGGCCGAGGGGGCCATCCCTGCGTGCCATCGTCCGCCCTGGCGGCCCAAGGGGCCGCAATGCTCCCGGGGGCCTGACAAAGGAGGCTCCCGTGCCTGTCCGTTGCGCTATAGTGAGACGTGTCTGGGCCGTTGCCGCATGGAGAGGCGCGTGGCGGAGGTCCAAGCAGCGCTGGTCCCCGGGACCGAGGGTCCTGGGGCGCGATTCTGCAACAGCCACCGGTGTGGTGGACCGTATCGCTTCGAAGGAGAGGATATGGCAAGAAAATTCAAGTCTATGGACGGCAACGAGGCGGCAGCCTGGGTGTCTTACGCCTTCACCGAGGTCGCGGGCATCTACCCCATCACGCCGTCCAGCCCCATGGCCGACCATGTCGACCAGTGGGCGGCCAAGGGTCTGAAGAACGTCTTCGGCACGCCCGTGCGCGTCGTCGAGATGGAGTCCGAGGCCGGTGCCGCAGGCACCGTCCACGGCTCGCTGGGTGCTGGTGCCCTCACCACCACCTACACGGCCTCCCAGGGCCTGCTCCTCATGATCCCCAACATGTACAAGATTGCCGGCGAGGGCCTGCCCGGCGTCTTCCACGTGTCTGCGCGCACCGTCGCCTCCCACGCGCTGAACATCTTCGGCGACCACTCCGACGTCATGGCCTGCCGCCAGACCGGCTTCGCCATGCTGGCCGAGGGCAACGTCCAGGAGGTCATGGACCTCGCCCCCGTCGCCCACCTCGCCGCCATCGAGGGCAAGACGCCCTTCGTCAACTTCTTCGACGGCTTCCGCACCTCGCACGAGATCCAGAAGGTCGCCACCTGGGACTTCGAGGACCTCAAGGACATGCTCGACATGGACGCGGTCCAGGCCTTCCGCGACCACGCCCTGAACCCCGAGCACCCGCACGCCCGCGGCGCGCACGAGAACGGCGACATCTTCTTCCAGCACCGCGAGGCCTGCAACGCCACCTATGACGCGCTCCCCGCCGTCGTCGAGTCCTACATGGACAAGATCAACGAGAAGCTCGGCACCAGCTACCACCTCTTCGACTACTACGGCGCCGAGGACGCCGACCGCGTCGTGGTCTGCATGGGCTCCTTCTGCGACACCCTCGAGGAGGCCATCGACTACCTCAACGCGCACGGCGAGAAGGTCGGCCTGGTCAAGGTCCGCCTCTACCGTCCCTGGTCCATCGAGCACTTCGTCAAGGCGCTCCCCAAGAGCGTCAAGAAGATCGCCGTCCTCGACCGCACCAAGGAGCCCGGCTCCATCGGCGAGCCCCTGTACCAGGACGTCGTCACCGCCCTCTACGAGGCCGGCATGAGCGACCTCACCGTCGTGGGCGGTCGCTACGGCCTAGGCTCCAAGGACACCACCCCCGCAGACGCGTTCGCGGTGTACACCGAGCTCAAGAAGGACGAGCCCAAGCGCGAGTTCACCATCGGCATCGTCGACGACCTCACCAACCTCTCGCTCCCGCGCGAGGAGGACACCCCCAACACCGCGGCCCCCGGCACCATCGAGTGCAAGTTCTGGGGCCTCGGCGGCGACGGCACGGTCGGCGCGAACAAGAACTCGATCAAGATCATCGGCGACCACACCGACAAGTACGTCCAGGCATACTTCCAGTACGACTCCAAGAAGACCGGCGGCGTGACCGTCAGCCACCTGCGCTTCGGTGACTCTCCCATCCGCTCGCCCTACTACGTGACCAAGGCCGACTTCGTGGCCTGCCACAACCCCTCCTACATCACCAAGGGCTTCAAGATGGTGCGTGACGTCAAGCCCGGCGGCACCTTCCTGATCAACTGCCAGTGGGACCTCGAGGAGCTCTCGCAGCACCTCAACGCCGAGGCCAAGCGCTACATCGTGAAGAACGACATCCAGGTCTACACGATCGACGCCATCGACCTCGCCATCGAGGTCGGCATGGGCAAGCGCACCAACACCATCCTCCAGTCCGCGTTCTTCGCGCTGGCCAAGGTCCTGCCCGCCGAGGACGCCCTGAAGTACATGAAGGACGCTGCCACCAAGTCCTACTCCAAGAAGGGCGAGGCCGTCGTCGCCGCCAACCACAAGGCCATCGACGCCGGCGCAACCGCCTTCAAGAAGCTCGAGATTCCCGCTGACTGGGCGACCGCGACCGACGAGCACGTCGAGCTGTCCCTCGAGGGCCGCGAGGCCATCGTCAAGCAGGTCAAGGAGCTCCTCGGCCCCATCAACCTGATGGACGGCGACTCCCTGCCCGTCTCGGCCTTCAAGGACAACCCCGACGGACAGTGGGAGCTCGGCGCCTCCGCGTACGAGAAGCGCGGGACCGCCGTCATGGTCCCCCACTGGGACGAGTCCAAGTGCATCCAGTGCAACCAGTGCGGCTACGTGTGCCCCCACGCCACCATCCGTCCCGTCGCCCTTGACGCCGACGAGGTCGCGGCCGCGCCCGAGAACATGCGCATGCTCGACGTCACCATGCCCAAGGACAGTGGCCTGAAGTTCGCCATCGTCGTCTCCCCGCTGGACTGCATGGGCTGCACCAACTGCGTCAAGGTCTGCCCCAAGGACGCCCTCACCATGGTTCCCCAGGAGAGCGAGTCCGACCAGGCGCAGGTCTGGGACTACGCGGTCAACCACGTCACCGAGAAGAAGGAGCTCCAGGGCAACAACGTCAAGGGCTCCCAGTTCCACAAGCCCCTGCTGGAGTTCTCTGGCTCCTGCGCCGGCTGCGCCGAGACCTCCTACGCGCGTCTCGTGACCCAGCTCTTCGGTGATCGCATGTTCATCTCCAACGCCACCGGTTGCTCCTCCATCTGGGGCAACCCCGCGGCCACCTCGCCCTTCACGGTCAACGCCGAGGGCCATGGCCCCGCGTGGAACAACTCCCTCTTCGAGGACAACGCCGAGCATGGCCTGGGCCTCTACGTGGGCTACATGGCCGAGCAGGCCAAGCTCGAGGCCATGACCTCCGAGCTCATCGCCGCCGACGGCGTCTCCGAGGAACTCAAGGCTGCCGGCCAGGCGTGGGTCGACTCCAAGATGGACACCGACGAGTCCAAGGCCGCCGCGGCCAAGTACGTCGAGGAGCTCGAGAAGAACGGCTCCGAGGGTGCCAAGGCGATCCTGGCCGACAAGTCCTACCTCACCAAGAAGTCCTTCTGGATCTTCGGCGGCGACGGTTGGGCCTACGACATCGGCTTCGGTGGGCTCGACCACGTCCTTGCCTCCGGCAACAACGTGAACGTCTTCGTCTTCGACACCGAGGTCTACTCCAACACCGGCGGACAGGCCTCCAAGGCCTCCAACCTGGGCCAGGTCGCCCAGTTCGCGGCGGCCGGCAAGGAGACCAAGAAGAAGTCCCTGGCCGAGATCGCGATGTCCTACGGCTACGTCTACGTGGCCCAGGTCGCTATGGGCGCCAACCCCATGCAGACCCTGAAGGCCATCCAGGAGGCCGAGGCCTACGACGGCCCCTCCCTCATCATCGGCTACAGCCCCTGCGAGATGCACTCCATCAAGAAGGGTGGCATGACCAACTGCCAGAACGAGATGAAGAAGGCAGTCGACTGCGGCTACTGGAACCTCTTCCGCTTCAACCCCGACGCCCCCGCCGGCAAGAAGTTCGTCCTGGACTCCAAGGAGCCCAAGGGCGGCTATCAGGACTTCCTGATGAACGAGGCCCGCTACGCCCGCCTGACGACCGAGTTCCCCGAGCGCGCGGCGGAGCTCTTCGCGCGCAACGAGGCGGCGGCCATGGATCGCTACCAGCACCTGCTCAAGCTCAAGGCGATGTATGCCGAGTCCTAGCGCAGCTTGCCTGACGGCATCCGCCAGCTAGCCGAGGGGCCGGGGGAGAGATCCTCCGGCTCCTTCCTTGTGCGAAGGTCGTACTGGCCCCACGTCCCGATGACAGGGACTTGTGTGCCACGAGGGAAGGCGGCCGGCGCGTAGGTCGCGCCGGCCGCCTGACCGTTCCTCGGGAGCCCGGCCCTACGCGTCGAGCAGTGGGGTCATGGGGCCCTGGCTGAGCACGACCACGCGATGCATGGCGCGGCTGATCGCCGTGTAGAGCCTCCTGCGAGAGATCTCGTCGCCCGGGTAGGCCTCCGCCTGGGCGTCGGGCACGATGACCTCGTCGAACTCGAGACCCTTGGCGAGTCTCAGGTCCAGGAGCACCACGCCTTCCTTGGGGAGCTCGTCTCCCTTGCCAAGGTATGTCACGGAGTCGCCCAGCTGGCGCGAGAGCCAGTTGGCACGGGCCTTGTCCTGCGCCACGACGGCACAGAGGCCCTCCCGGCCTCGCGCCTCCTCGACCTGCGCCCGCAGCTCGGCCAGGTACGCGTCCGCGTCCTGGGGACAGGCGCGGATGAGGGGCGCGACGCCCGGCCTCCTCACGGAGCTCAGGGTCACGCGCTCCTCCTCGTCGAGGAGGCCGCAGAAGAGCTCGGTGATCTCGGGGGAGGAGCGGTAGCTCGTGAGCAGGCGGCACTGGGCCACCGTGCCGTGCGTCTCCTCGAAGATGGAGCGGAGGGCCTCGAAGCTCGCGCTGCCCTCGCGGATGGCCTGGTGACGGTCTCCCAAAAGGAGGAAGTGGGCACGGCCGAAGTAGCGTGCGAGGAGCATGAGCTGCGCCTCGCTGTAGTCCTGCACCTCGTCCACCATCACGTAGCGCGCGTCCTGCGCCCCGTCCCCGGTGAGCGCGAGCTTGAGGTAGAGCCATTCGACGGCGCTCAGGGCCTGCCTGCCGGTGACGCGCATGCCTATGCGGTCCAGACGCAGCCAGGAGCAGGAGTCCACGTCGGAGAAGGCGGGCGAGAAGAGCTCGCGGGCATAGCGGCGGGCGCAGGCCACGGTCTCGTCCTCGTCGGCGGGGGCGACGAGCTCCCCGAAGATGCGCATTTGCTCGTCCACGTCGAGGGAGAGCATCTGTTCCTGCAGCTCCTCGTTGTGGGCAAGCTGCGACATCCGACGCTCGACCTTCTGGTGCAGGTCCTCCTTCACGAGCGCGAAGAGGCGGGGGCCCATGCCGAGCCTGCCCACGTGCTCCTCGACGGACTTGCGGATCTGTGCGGCGGACACCAGTCGCACGTCGCCCACGTGGACGTCGCGGAAGTCGTCGTCCTCGAGGGCGATGGAGGCGACCGACCGCCCGAGCTCCCTGAGTGCGGAGGCGTCCACGCCCTCGCCTTCCGAGCGCTGGTCGAGCCCCTGCCCCGCGAGGAAGGACTTCCAGGTGAGGGTGTGCGGGTTGGACTCGCCCAGGCTGGGCAGGACGGTGTCGATGTAGCGGGCGAAGACGTCGTTGGGGGAGAAGAGGTAGACCTGGTCCGGCCTGAGGCTCTCGCGCTCCTGGTAGAAGAGGTAGGCGATGCGCTGGAGGAGCACCGAGGTCTTGCCCGACCCTGCGATGCCGTCCACCAGGAGGGCTGGGACGTCCTCGTGACGCACCACCTGGTTCTGCTCGCGCTGGATGGTTGCCGTGATGGCCTGGAGCTTCTCGGAGTGGTGGCGCCTGAGCGCCCCGAGCAGGAGGGCGTCTTGGATCGCCACGCTGGTGTCGAAGTAGGACCTGAGACGGTCCTGCACGACGTCGAACTGTCGGCGCAGCTCGAGGTTCACCGTCTTCGTGCGTCCGTCCACCTCGTAGCTCGTGGGGCCGACCTCCTGGTTGTAGTAGGTTTGGGCGACGGGGCTGCGCCAGTCCACGATGAGGGGGACCTGTCGCTCGTCCGTGATGCCCACGGTCCCGATGTACACGTCGCGGGCGGGCCGCCCCGGCCTCATCTGGAGCCGCACCTTGGCGAAGTAGGGTTGCCGCAGGAGCAGGAGGGTGCGCCGCAGGCGGTCGAGCGTGAAGTCGTGATGCTGGTTGTAGGTGTCGATGACGCTGTTCAGGGTCTCGATGGCGGCCAGGGTCTCCATGGTCTCGTCGTCGCTGTTGAAGTTGAGCCTGACTTCCTCGTTCATGTCGCGCAGGTCCTGGGCAGCATACTCGTGCGTGGTCTCGAGCTCCCTCTGCACCGCGTCATGGATGTCCCGCAGGCGCTCGTGCGTCCTCTTGAGGTGGTCCTGCTCCTCGAGGAAGACGGGGTCGTCCTGATGGGTCGCGGTCNGCGGCGGGCGAGGGCGGCATGCCCCGCTTCATGGCCGGCGCGTGAGGGCGGGTCTCCTCTCCCGGCCGGCGTGCCTCTCCTACGAGGCGTTGCCCAGCGAGAAGCGCAGCGCCACGGGGTTGTGGTCGCTCGTGGCGAAGCCCGTGTCCACGTTGGTCGCCGTGGCGCTTACGTTGTCGGAGACGATGAAGCCGTCCACCGTGGTCTGGTAGCTGACGCCGGGCTGGTAGGGGATGTCGTCCCCGCGACAGCTGGCGACCTCCTCCAGGTTCTGTGCGCGCACGACCGAGAAGCCCTGGGGCAGGTCCCCGTCGTCCATGACGGCAACCCAGTCGGGCACCTGCTGCCGGCTGGGGTACAGCTCGAGCGAGCCGCAGAGGGCATGGTTCCAGTCCCCGCCTGCAATCACGTAGTTGCCGCGGGCGCGCTCGGAGGACAGGACGTCGCCCAGCATGGCGAGTTGGCGCGCGCGGCTGCCCCCTCCCGCGTCGTAGGCGGACATGTGGCTGTTGACCAGCACGAGCTCGTGTCCGTCGGCAACGGGGATGCGCAGCATGGCGAAGCAGCGGTCGAGGTCGAAGAACTTCGTGGGGAAGCTCTCGTCCACCGGGTAGCTCCTGCGCGTGGCCGAGGTCACGCTCGCGTCCGAGAGCGTCAGGAGGCCCGAGCTGACGCGTCCGTGCGGGGCCGTGATGGGCCAGGCAAGGAAGCCGGAGTGGAAGTTCGAGGCGAAGACGGACTGGTACCCGGCAAAGGCCCCCTCGAACGCCTTGACCTGATTGACATGATGGCTGCGGTCGGAGTCGACGTCGACCTCCTGCAGGAGAACGAAGTCCGGGCCCTCGCCCCCGAAGGCGTCCCTCAGGCTCGAGACGTCGCCCTGGGTGCAGGCCTCCACCGACTCGCGGCTCGTCGCGACCGAGCTCGTGCCCCGGGTGGGCGTCCCGTCGGCCATGCGGCCCTCGTCCATGAAGAAGGTGTAGTCGGGGGTGTAGGCGCCGAAGCCGATGTTGTAGGTCGCTGCCGTGTACTCCCTCCCCGGCTCGAGCTGGCGCGCCGCGTCCCCGGCGCCTGCCTTCCCAATCTGGACCAGCTCGTCGTCGGGGATGCGCGCGTAGTGGCTCTCGAGGTAGATGGCATAGCCCCCGACGACGGCGGCCGCGACGACGGCGAGGGCCAAGATGGTGCGGAGGAGCGTCAGGAGGGCCCGTGCCACGCCATGCCGCCCCCGTCCGTCCTCCCGCTTGCGGGTGTGCTGTCTCCGACTGTGCTTGGACATGCCCCGCCCCTTCTCCGGGGCCGTGCCTCGCGCACGGCCGATTCCACAACGGTATATGACGCCGCGTCACGGCAGAAGGATGCTTTCGACGAGCGCGCCTGGATTGGCGCTTCGTGTGGCACCCGGGCCTACCGTTGCGCGGCCTAGGCGTCCGCCTGCGGAGATATGCGCAAAAACGCGCATCCCGCGTCTAATATCGAATCAGGTGGATAAGTGACTCCGCCACGAGAGAAGGGGGCACGCATGGGACAGTATGTCATGGTCGAGAAGGAAGGGCTCTACCAGTTCAACCTCTGCGACAGCAACGGGCATGTGGTCCTCGCGTCCACGGTGTATCCCTCGCGCGAGGAGTGCCTTGCCGGGATGGACTCGACGAGGGCCCTTGCGGTGGGCGCTCCCGTGCAGGATGGCACGGTCCACGGCTTCGGTCGCGTCGCCGCGCCAAAGTGCCGCATCTACCAGCAGCTCGATGGCAAGTACTACTTCGTCTTGGTGGACGACGCGGGAGACGCGCTCGGGCGCTCGCACGCGTATCCGAAGAAGGAGAGCCTGCTCAGGCGCATAGAGCGCATGAGGAAGGAGAGCTCGTCTCCCCTGGCGCTCGAGGAGTAGGGGAGGCCTGCCGCCCGATGGCGCGCCGGGCATGCCAGGCTATGCGTGGATGACGACCTCGAGGGTGGGGTTCTGGATGCCGGAGCGCTCGATGACGGCTCGTGCGCGATCGAACCATGAACCGTCGCCGCGCCTTGACCCGTCCTGCTCCAAGGTGATGCGCGTGGGAGCGGCGAGCTCCTCCAGGCAGTCGGCCAGGGCGGAGAGGTTGCCCCCGTAGTAGGTGGGGAAGCCCAGCTCTCGGGCGAGGAGCGCGTGGAGCTCCTCGGGCCCGCCCAACGCGCTCTCGCGCAGCTCGACCTTCTTCACGCGTGCCTCCCGTCCGGCTGGACCCCGCTAGTACAGCCGCTCGAAGCTCTTATAGTGGTCGCCGGTGTAGTAGACGAGCCCGTCGTTGGAGAAGACGATCCTCTCGCCTCCACGGAAGCCGCCGGTGTAGTTGACGTCGCACTCGGTCCAGCTGCGTCCGCGCTTGTCCGGGAGCTGCCCGTCGTCGTTGTGGTAGCGGCTCCCGCCGATGGACATGCCGGGACAGACCTCGTCCAGGTTGCCCTTGGAGCTGTCCCAGCCCGCCTCGCGTGCCTTGGTCTTGCTGACGAAGTTGGCGGGCAGGTGGCCGAACTNAAGAGCGTCCCCGTCACAGGAAGGCCCCCATGATCCGCCTCGCGCGCACCGACCTCGACGACACCCTCATCGCCTTCGGGCGGCCGCGCGCGAGCGACCGCGCCCTCGCCGCGATTCACGGGATGCTCGACGCAGGGCTCCACTTCGGGCCCGTGAGCGGGAGGCTCCCTGCCGCCATGGGCTGGATGTTCGGGGGCGACGAGGCGTGCTGCGCCACTGGCGCCTACTGCAACGGGCAGATGGTCTACCTGGACGGCGAGCCCATAAGCGTCACGAGCCTGGACGGGGGCGAGCTCGACCGCGTCGCGGCGTGGCTCACCCAGAACACGGACGACACCGTGCTCGCGGTCTTCGACGTCCAGGGAGGAAGCGGCGTCGACGGCGACGCCCTCTGCGTGACCACCGACGCGCAGAGGCTTGGACGCATGGGGGACGAGTTCGGCTGCGCGGGCATCGTGCCCCGCCTCGGTGCCTCGAGCTACGTGAAGTCCAACATCCGCTGCGGGGGCAGCCCCGAACGTCGCCTCGAGCTGCGCGACGCCCTCAAGGGGGAGTTTCCCGCCTTCGACTTCGTGTTTCCCAGCAACTGGGCGCCCCTCATCGACATCACGCCCAAGGGCTGGACCAAGGGCTCGGGCGTCCGCGTGCTGGCGGATGCGCTGGGGATAGGCCTCGACGAGGTGGCCACCTTCGGCGACTCCGAGAACGACCTGGGANGCATCCCTCCGTTGCCGTGGCTCCGGGGAGTCCGGCTGTTCCAATGGGGCGCTCGGCCCCGACTCAGGGGATAGATTGTACCCGCCGCGGGGCGCCTGCTTGCAGCTTTGGCCGCCCCGCCGCCCCTGGCCGCCGTCTCCCTCGCCAGCGCCCCCAAAGCCACCGTTCGCGGAAATGACCAGAAAAACGCATACAATTCCCGAATCTGGGGTACGATTGCATCAACACAGGAAGCCGATACGAGCCATCGGCCAACCGAGGGGGTGATGCCAGTGGACAGGGAAGAGCCGATATCAGGGCGTCCCGCAGCTGGCGTCGCGAGCCCCGTCTTCTTCTAGAGGCCATAGCAAGCAGGGCCTAGTAGGCGATACGAGCATCGCAGAATCCAAGGGACAGTCGGAAGTGCCGACCCAGCTGCGCAGGAGCCGGAGCGCCACCCGATGAGGCGCTGTGCTTCAGTCGCATCTGTCCTCGATCAAACAGCAACCTCAGCTAGGGCGTGTGACAAGTTATCGCATCTGTCGCAGGACACCCAGGTTCTGGGGTGTGAGCCAAGGAGGGGAGTCCAAAGGGCTCTTAGGGTGCCCGAAGGGGCGCGGCAAGAAGGCGTTTGCCAGCACGGTGGCAAAAGGCACGTGGTACGGCATGCTCCAGGGGCGGGTGGCCAAGACGGCACCCGCCCTTCATTGCGTTAGGATGGGAAGAGCGTCCCNGGCATGTGGTCCTCGCGTCCACGGTGTATCCCTCGCGCGAGGAGTGCCTTGCCGGGATGGACTCGACGAGGGCCCTTGCGGTGGGCGCTCCCGTGCAGGATGGCACGGTCCACGGCTTCGGTCGCGTCGCCGCGCCAAAGTGCCGCATCTACCAGCAGCTCGATGGCAAGTACTACTTCGTCTTGGTGGACGACGCGGGAGACGCGCTCGGGCGCTCGCACGCGTATCCGAAGAAGGAGAGCCTGCTCAGGCGCATAGAGCGCATGAGGAAGGAGAGCTCGTCTCCCCTGGCGCTCGAGGAGTAGGGGAGGCCTGCCGCCCGATGGCGCGCCGGGCATGCCAGGCTATGCGTGGATGACGACCTCGAGGGTGGGGTTCTGGATGCCGGAGCGCTCGATGACGGCTCGTGCGCGATCGAACCATGAACCGTCGCCGCGCCTTGACCCGTCCTGCTCCAAGGTGATGCGCGTGGGAGCGGCGAGCTCCTCCAGGCAGTCGGCCAGGGCGGAGAGGTTGCCCCCGTAGTAGGTGGGGAAGCCCAGCTCTCGGGCGAGGAGCGCGTGGAGCTCCTCGGGCCCGCCCAACGCGCTCTCGCGCAGCTCGACCTTCTTCACGCGTGCCTCCCGTCCGGCTGGACCCCGCTAGTACAGCCGCTCGAAGCTCTTATAGTGGTCGCCGGTGTAGTAGACGAGCCCGTCGTTGGAGAAGACGATCCTCTCGCCTCCACGGAAGCCGCCGGTGTAGTTGACGTCGCACTCGGTCCAGCTGCGTCCGCGCTTGTCCGGGAGCTGCCCGTCGTCGTTGTGGTAGCGGCTCCCGCCGATGGACATGCCGGGACAGACCTCGTCCAGGTTGCCCTTGGAGCTGTCCCAGCCCGCCTCGCGTGCCTTGGTCTTGCTGACGAAGTTGGCGGGCAGGTGGCCGAACTCGTGGACGTAGGCGGCCAGCTCGTTCTTGGAGGTGTAGCGCCCGTCCTCCCTGACGCCCTCGGAGGGCGCGTCGTCCTGCAGGGCGGTTCCCTGGGTGCCGGAGGTGGGGGAGCCTGCCTGGGCCGCACCCTCCTGCGGCGTGCCCTGGCCCGCGTTGCCGCCGGATCCGCCCGCAAGCGCCACCACGATGGCCACGAGCAGGGCGATGATGGCGCTGGTGACGCGTGCGACCTGCTTCTTCCCGAACATCCGTCCTCCTGCCGTCTTGGTGCCGTGGATCCGTTGCCCTAGTAGAGCGGCAGCTCTCCCGTGATGGGGTCGACCTGGTCGGCATGGAGGGGCTCGAAGGCGAGGCAGGTGTAGGTGGGCTCCCCGTGGAACTCCGTGAGGCCGGCGTCTCGCACCAGGGCGACGGCGAGGCCCCGCTCGCGCCCCTCGTCCGCGATGCGCAGGAGCTCCTCCTCTGAGTCGACGTAGACGCAGACCTTGGCCACTCCCGCCGCGAACCAGTCGGAGAGCGGGGTGGGCTCGCGCGCGCCCTCCTCGAGGTAGACCCAGCCCTCGTCGGGCGTGGCGCGCAGCTCGTCGAGCCTTCCCTCGCGCACGAGGGCCATGAGGGTCGCCTCGACACAGGCGTGCCCCGCCTGGGCCGCGATCTTGCCCTTGCGCATCTTGAGGTCGCGCCTCATGACGATCATCTGCTTCGACTTGTACGCCATCGCGTCACTTCCGTCCTCGTCCGCGTCGCGCGGACGCATGGCTGCGCCCCCCGCCATCACCGGTGGCAGGGGGCGCGGGGTGTGCGGCATCGCCCTACATGGGCCCCATGGGGAACTGCTCCTCGGCCAGCTTGGCCACGTCCTCCATGGCTCGGGCGATGTCGTTGGCGCGCTCGACGCCTAGGAACTTGACGACCTCGTCCACGAGGTCCAGGCCCACCCTGTACTCCTTCTCGAAGGCGTGGACGTTGTCCTTGTTCAGGTGCACGAAGACGCGCCTGCGGTCGATCTTGCTGTGCTCGCGGGTGATGATGCCCTTCTCCTCGAGCTGGTTCAGGTTGCGGTTGACCTGGGACTTGCGGATCTTGGTCCGCTGCGCGATCTGGGTGGGCGTGATGGGGATGCTGGGGTCCCTCTGGTCTTGCAGGTAGAGCGCGTAGCAGACCATCATCTCGTTGCGGGTGAGCCCGGCGGAGATGCTGACGTTGTCTATGGTGGTCGCGAGGTGGAGCCAGGCGTGAAGCAGGGGTTCGCTGGTGGTGTTCATCTTCGGTCCTTTGGACGTCGTGGCATTTCTGCAACGTCCCGGCCCATTTCCTTTCCCGAGTGCCATTCGGTCGGGGGAGGGGGTGACGTAGTGGCTACTCGCTGACCTCGAGCAGTTCGATCCTGAAGTTCAGGGCCTTTCCGGCCATCTCGTGGTTCATGTCGAAGGTCACGTGACCCTCGTCCTTGGCGGCGACCACGGCCTGGAAGGGCTGGCCGGAGGGGGAGCTGAGCATGACGTGCGCCCCGACCTCGAGCTCCTCCGCACCGGGGATCTGCGCCAGGGGGATGGTCTGGACGAGCTCGTCCCTGCGGGGGCCATACGCCTCGTCGGGCTCGAGCCTGACGTCGACGACGTCACCCACGGACATGTCGCGCACCGCGAGGTCGAAGCCCTTGATCATCTGGCCGGCCATGCAGGTGAAGGCGAGCGGCTCGCCCCTGTCGTGGGAGGAGTCGAACTTGCTGCCGTCGTCGAGGGTGCCTGTGTAGTGCACCCTCACCTTCTTGCCTTCGTTGCCCATGTCGCCTACCTCTCCTCTCGCGTGGTCAGTCGCAAGACTTTCGAGCTGATTTCGTTTGCCTTGGGTAGCTGGACCCATATGGCCTCTACCTGCGACATTTTAATGATGGACACTTTAGCAAATTGTGCGGGAAGTGTCAGTCCCGCGGCGAGCGGGTATCATTTGCAACTGAGTGACGAAGCTAACTTTTTGCCGCGGGGCGCGTCGCCCGCCCGCGGCC
>NZ_LT635494.1:918373-936660 GCF_900120385.1 Olsenella phocaeensis
CGTCGCCCGCCCGCGGCCGCGCCGCTGCGGCGCAGGGAGGGTGTTGCCGGATGTTGGACAGGCGTCTCTTGGACCTGGTGCCTGGGGCCCTGCGCCACGTGCTCCTCGCCGTGGGGCTCAAGTGGGTCTCACTTGCCTGCGACGTGGTGCTGGTGTGGGCGCTGGCGCCCGTGCTGGCGGGGCTCGTGGGGGCTTCCACCCAGGGGTTCGTCCCCGCCTTGGCAGTGGGGCTTCTCTCCTGCGCCGTCAAGGCGGTGGCGACGCGGCTCGAGGCCGACCAGTGCTTCGAAGCCTCCTCGGACGTGAGGCGCGTGCTGAGGCAGCGCATCTTCGAGAAGCTCCTCAGGGTCGGTCCCGGCTACACGCGCGACGTTCCCACGGCGGAGCTGGTGCAGCTCTCGGTCGAGGGCACGGAGCAGCTCGAGACCTACTTCGGCAGCTACCTGCCCCAGCTCCTCTACTCGGTGCTGGCGCCGCTGACCCTCTTCCTCGTCCTCAGGGGGACCTCGCTGGCGGCGTCCCTCGTGCTCCTGGCGTGCGTGCCCCTGATTCCCGTGGCCATCGTCCTGGTGCAGAAGGTCGCCAAGCGCATCCTGGCGAGCTACTGGGACGAGTACGCGACCCTGGGTGACTCCTTCCTCGAGAACCTCCAGGGCCTCACCACCCTCAAGATCTACCAGGCGGACGCGGCCCGGCACGAGGCCATGAACGAGGAGTCCGAGCGCTTCCGCGTCGTCACGATGAAGGTCCTGCGCATGCAGCTCAACTCGATCATCGTGATGGACGTCGTGGCCCTGGGCGGGGCCGCGGCGGGCATGGCGGTGGCGCTCTGGCAGCTCGCGGAGGGTGGGGTCGACCTCGCGGGCTGCATCTCCGTCGTGCTCCTCTCCGCCGACTTCTTCCTGCCCATGCGTATGCTGGGCTCGTACTTCCACGTGGCCATGAACGGGATGGCGGCGGCGGACAAGATCTTTCGGGTCCTCGACCTCCCCGAGGGCGATGGGGAGGGGGGCGAGAGGATCGTCCCCGGCGACCACCTGTCCGTCTCGCACCTGAGCTTCTCCTATCCCGGCGGCCAGGAGGTGCTGCACGAGGTGAGCCTGGACGTGCCTGCCGTGGGCGTCACGGCGCTGGTGGGCGAGTCGGGCTCGGGCAAGTCCACCGTGGCGGCGCTCCTCGCGGGCAGGGAGTCGGGCTGGGAGGGCCAGCTGCTGTTGGGGGGCAAGCCCCTCGAGAGCTTCTCCCGCGCCGACCTCGCCCGCTACGTGACCACCGTTCCCAGCGCGGCCCACCTCTTCCGCGGCAGCGTGCGCGAGAACCTCCTCATGGCCAGGCCCGACGCGAGCGACGGGGAGCTCTGGGACGCCCTGGGCTCGGTCTCGCTCGCAGGCTACCTCAGGACGCAGCAGGGGCTCGACACGGTCGTGGAGCAGGAGGGGCAGAACCTCTCGGGCGGGCAGAGGCAGCGGCTCGCCCTGGCCCGGGCACTCCTGCACGAGTCGTCCGTGCTCGTGCTGGACGAGGCCACGAGCAACGTGGACGTGGAGAGCGAGGACGCGATCATGGCGGCGGTGCGCGAGGTCGCGCGCTACAAGGCGGTCGTGCTCATCTCGCACAGGCTTGCCAACGTGGTCGACGCGCCCAGGGTCTACGTGCTGGAGGAGGGTCGCGTGGTGGGCTCGGGAAGCCATGAGGAGCTGCTCCGGGGCTGCGAGGCCTACGGGAGGCTCTGGGGGAGCCAGAGGGAGCTCGAGGGCTACGCCGGGGCGGGCGCCCCGGCCGAGGTCGAGGGGACTGGTGCGGATGAGGACGAGTAGGTTCCGGGTCATGGGGAGGATGCTGGCGCTCACCCGTCCTCTCGCCGGCGTGATGGTCGTGGCGGTGGCATGCGGGGTTGCGGGCTTCTGCTGCGCCACCTTCCTTCCTGCCCTCGCGGCCTGGGCAGCCGTCTCCGTCGCTCGCGGCAGCCTGGGGGCGGAGGGCCTGCCTGCGGTGTTCTGCGCCCTCGCCGCCTTGGCGGTCCTGCGCGGGGTGCTCCACTACGCCGAGCAGAGCTGCAACCACTACATCGCCTTCCGCCTCCTCGCGCACGTCCGCGACCTCGTCTTCGGGAAGCTCAGGGAGCTTGCGCCGGCCCGCCTCGCGGGGAGCGACCGTGGCGACCTCGTCTCGACCCTCACTGCGGACGTGGAGCTGCTCGAGGTCTTCTTCGCCCATACCGTGTCGCCCGTGTGCATCGCGGCCGTGATGTCGGGCATCATGGTCGCCTTCCTCGGCCGTTATGACCTGCGTCTGGGCATGGTCGCCCTCGTGGGGTACCTGGTGGTNGCTGGCGCGCCTGGGCACCGCCCTGCAGGCCACGCTCGCCGCGGGCAGCCGCGTCCTTGACCTCCTGGACGAGGAGCCCCAGGTCGAGGAGGTCACCGATGGCGCGCAGGTAGGCTTCGACGGTGCGGAGCTGAGGGGCGTGAGCTTCTCCTACGAGGGCGAGAGGGTCCTGAGCGACGTGTCGCTCGAGCTTCCGCGGGGGAGCGTCGTGGGCGTCGTGGGCAAGAGCGGGTCCGGCAAGTCGACCCTCTGCCGTCTGCTCATGCGCTTCTGGGATCCCGACCGCGGCAGCATACTGGTGTCTGGGGAGAGGATCGACTCCCTGGACACCGGCTGCCTGCGCTCGCTCGAGGCCCTGGTGGAGCAGGACACCCAGCTCTTCCACGACAGCATCCGGGACAACCTGCTCATAGCCCGTCCCGACGCGACCCAGGAGGAGCTCGAGGAGGCCTGCCGCGCGGCGTCCGTCCACGACTTCGTCACGAGCCTGCCCCAGGGCTACGACAGCATGGTGGGCGAGCTGGGGGACACGCTCTCGGGCGGAGAGAGGCAGCGCCTGGGCCTGGCCCGGGCCTTCCTGCACGACGCCCCCCTCCTGATCTTGGACGAGCCCACGAGCAACCTGGACTCCCTCAACGAGGGCACCATCCTGCGCAGCCTCGACCGACAGCGCGGCAAGAGGACGGTGCTCCTGGTGAGCCACCGCGCCAGCACCATGTCGCTGGCCGACGCGAGCTTCTCCATGGACGACGGACGCGTAAGCTAGGGTGGGCACGCGGCCCCGTCATGGCAGGACGGGTCGGCGGGGCCCCGGAAGGGAGGGCGCATGGCGTCCGTCGATGGCTTCATAGGCGTCTTCGACTCCGGCGTGGGCGGGATCAGCGTCCTGCGCGAGCTCGTGGGCCTCCTGCCGCACGAGGACTTCGTGTTCTTCGGCGACTCCGCGCACAACCCCTACGGCGAGAGGGGCGTGGGGGAGCTCAGGGAGCTCTCTGGGGGCATCGTGGACTCCTTCCTGGCAGAGGGCGCGAAGGCGGTGGTCATCGCCTGCAACACCGCCACCAGCGCGGCCGCCGCCCAACTTCGGCTCGAGCACCCCAGCCTGCCCATCGTGGGGGTGGAGCCCGCGCTCAAGCCCGCCACCGAGCACGACCCACACGACCGCATCCTCGTCATGGCCACCCCGGTAACCCTGAGGCTTGACAAGTTCCACCGCCTCGCCCGCGAGTTCGGCTCGGGCTCCGAGGTCATCGCCGTCCCCTGCGTGGGGCTCGCGCATCGCATCGAGCAGGGCGACCTGGACGCCCCCGACCTGCTCGAGCTCATCGAAGGCCTGGTGGGGGAGTATGCCGGTGCGGTGGACTCCGTGGTCCTGGGCTGCACCCACTACCCCTTCGTCGCCCGCCAGATCCGTCAGGTGCTGGGTGACGTGCCCCTCTTCGACGGCGGCGCGGGGACCGCGCGCAGGCTGCGCTCGCTCCTGTCCGAGGCCTCGCTTCTCTCGCCCTCGAAGGGGAAGGGCAGGGTGGAGCTCCGCTCGAGCCTGAGGGGGCCGGGCGTCCTGGAGCGCTACGAGGAGTTCTTCCGCATGAAGGCCTAGCCCCCCGCGCGAACGGGGACAGAAGCTCCTGTTAAAGTCTGGTCGTCTGGTCGGCCATCCCCCAACCTAGCCTCCGCGTGAACGGGGCCGGAAGGACGCTCGCGAGCCCGCCATTGACGGGCCGGCGGTCGTGGTGCCGCGGAAAAGAGGTGCCCGGCTAGGCGCGGGGCTTGCCCCAGAAGAAGAGGGCGACGGTGCCCGGGCCGGTGTGGCAGCTGATGGTGGCTCCTATGTCGAAGTGGAGCACCCTGCCGTCCATTTGGGGGAACTCGGCCTCGATGCGGTCCGAGACGGTCCTGGCGTCGTCCAGGCAGGCGGAGTTGCTGATGAAGACGCGCTTGTCGTAGCCGTCGCCACCCTGCGCGAGCTCGTGCATGAGCTGCACCACGCGCCTCTGCGCCCGGCCCTTGGTGCGTATCTTCTCCACCACCGCGAGCGAGCCGTCCGCCTCCACGTCCATGACGGGGCAGATCTTGAGCAGGCCACCCACGAGCCCCGCCGCCTTGGAGATGCGCCCGCCCCTGATGAAGAAGGTCAGGTCGAACGAGAAGAACCAGTGCTGGACCTCGAGGCGGTGCTCCAGGGCCCAGGCGGCGAGCTCCTCGATCCCCATGCCGCCCTCGCGGAGTTCCGCGAGGCGGTCCATGAGCAGTCCGTATCCTGCCGAGGCGGCAAGGGAGTCGACGACCACGAGCCTGCGCTCGGGGAACTCGGACGCGAGCTGGTCGCGGGCGGCACAGGCGGAGCCATAGGTGCCCGATATCCCGGACGAGAGGGTCAGGTGCAGCACGTCCCTCCCCGCCTCGAGGAAGGGACGCCAGAACTCGATGTAGTCGCCGACGGGGACCTGCGAGGTGGTCACGTCCGCGCCGGAGAGCATCCGCTCGAAGAGCTCGGCGGGGGCGTGCGTGCGACCGAAGTCGTCCTTGCACCAGACGCCGTCGACCTGGTAGTTGAAGTACACGCACTCGATGTCGCGCGCGTGGAGGAAGTCCTCCGTCACGTCGGCGGTCGAGCAGCAGCTCAGTACGTAGTCATGCATCGCATCCTCCTGATGGGACGTGGCCGTGGCTTGGTCTGGTGCTTGCCCGTGCGGGCGAGAGGCGCCTTCCCCGGCGCCTTCGGACTCCTCGCTAGAAGACGCCCAGGAAGCCGTGGACGAAGAGGGCTGCGGCGACGGCACCCACGAAGGGGGCGATGCCCGGGACGAGAAGCCCGTAGCGCCAGTTGTTGTCCACCTTCCCCTTGATGGGGAGGAGCTGGTAGGCGAGGCGGGGACCCAGGTCGCGGGCCTGGTTCATGGCAAAGCCCGTGATGCCGCCCATGCCCATGCCCACGGCCCAGACGATGAGGCCCACGGCGATGGCGAGCATGATCACGTTCTCGCCCGCGCGGCTGGCGGCGGCGAGGATGGCGCTGATGAAGACGAAGGTGCAGAGCGCCTCGCAGGCGAAGTCGCGCGGGAGGTTCTGGATTACGGGGTTGGTGGAGAAGATGTTGCGCTGCGCCGTGGCGTCGATGACGCCCTCGGAGGCACGGAAGTCGTCCGCGTACATGAACCAGGCGACGACGGCCCCCAGGAAGGCTCCGAGCATCTGGGCGACGACGTAGGGCACGAACATCCCCCAGGGGACCAGCCCCAGGATGCACTGGGCGAGGGTCATGGCGGGGTTCATGCAGACCGAGCCGCCGAAGACGAAGAGGCAGACCGAGATGCCGAAGGACCAGGTGGTGATGGCGAACATGTGCCCCGATCCCTGGTACTTGGTGCCTTTGAGCACGGTGTCGCAGTGCACGCCGACGCCGAAGACGATCATGAGGGCCGTGCTCGCGAACTCTGCCAGGACTGCGTGGGGCATGGGGGCCTCCTTGTGTCGGCCATCTGGGCTTGGGCTCCCACCATCTTAGCAGGCCCCGAGCCTCGTCCCGCCCGCCCCGGCGCATCCTGCCGGACGGGCATGGAGAAGGGGCCGCCGCCCGAAGGCGACGACCCCTGGTCAGAACTTGTGGCTGGTGAGGGCGCCTACTTGGCGAGGGCCTCCTCGACCGCGACGGCGCAGGCCACGGTGCAGCCTACCATCGGGTTGTTGCCCATGCCGATGAGGCCCATCATGTCCACGTGCGCGGGGACGGAGGAGGAGCCGGCGAACTGGGCGCTGGAGTGCATGCGGCCCATGGTGTCGGTCATGCCGTAGGAGGCGGGGCCGGCGGCCATGTTGTCCGGGTGCAGGGTGCGGCCGGTGCCGCCGCCGGAGGCCACGGAGAAGTACTTCTTGCCCGCGAGCGTGCGCTCCTTGAAGTAGGTGCCCGCGACGGGGTGCTGGAAGCGCGTGGGGTTGGTGGAGTTGCCGGTGATGGAGATGTCGACGTTCTCGTGCCACATGATGGCGACGCCCTCGCGGACGTCGTCGGCGCCGTAGCAGTTGACCTTGGCGCGCGGGCCGTCGGAGTAGGGGATGGTCTCGACGACCTTGAGCTCGCCGGTGAAGTAGTCGAACTGGGTCTTCACGTAGGTGAAGCCGTTGATGCGGGCGATGATCTGGGCGGCGTCCTTGCCGAGGCCGTTCAGGATGACGCGCAGGGGCTTCTTGCGGGCCTTGTTGGCGTTGTTGGCGATGCCGATGGCGCCCTCGGCGGCGGCGAAGGACTCGTGGCCGGCCAGGAAGGCGAAGCACTCGGTGTCCTCGCCCAGGAGCATGGCGCCGAGGTTGCCGTGGCCCAGGCCGACCTTGCGGTCCTCGGCGACGGAGCCGGGGACGCAGAAGGCCTGCAGGCCCTCGCCGATGGCCGCGGCGGCCTCAGAGGCGGTCTTGCAGCCCTTCTTCACGGCGATAGCGCAGCCCAGGGTGTAGGCCCACTTGGCGTTCTCGAACGCGATGGACTGGATGCCCGTGGTGATGTCATACGGGTTAAAGCCGAGGTCGGTGCAGATCTTCAGGGCCTCGTCGAGGTCGGCGATGCCATACTGCTCACAGGCCTTGGTGATCTTGTCGATGCGGCGCTCGTAGCCTTCGAACGTAACTGCCACTATGCTCAGCTCCTCTCTCTACTCTTCGCGGGGGTCGATGACCTTGGCCGGGCTGTCCCACTGGCCGTAGCGGCCGATGGCGTCGTCGACGGCCTGCTTGGGGTCGACGCCCTTCTTGATGGCGTCGGTGAACTTGCCGAGGTTGAGGTACTCGAAGCCGATGATCTCGTCCTTCTCGTTGAGGGCGAGGTGGGTCACGTAGCCCTGGGCGAGCTCGAGGTAGCGGGCGCCCTTGGCCTTGGTGCCGTAGGTGGTGCCCACCATGGAGCGCAGACCCTTGCCGAGGTCGTCGAGGCCGGCGCCGACGGGCAGGCCGCCCTCGGAGAACGCGGTCTGGCTGCGGCCGTAGACGATCTGCAGGAAGAGCTCGCGCATGGCGACGTTGATGGCGTCGCAGACGAGGTCGGTGTTCAGGGCCTCGAGGATGGTCTTGCCGGGGAGGATCTCGGCGGCCATGGCGGCGGAGTGGGTCATGCCCGAGCAGCCGATGGTCTCGACGAGCGCCTCCTCGATGACGCCCTCCTTGACGTTGAGGCTCAGCTTGCAGGCACCCTGCTGGGGTGCGCACCAGCCGATGCCGTGCGTGTAGCCGGAGATGTCCTTGATCTCCTTGGCCTGGACCCACTTGCCCTCCTCGGGGATGGGTGCAGGACCGTGGTACGCGCCCTTGGCGACGGGGCACATCCCTTCCACTTCTGCGGAATACTGCATGATTCTCCTCTCCACCACGTATGGCGCCCTGGTTCCNTCGCCGCCCGCTTCTTCCTGGCGGGGGCGATCCTCGCCGCCGTCTTCTGGGGGCGCCTGCGCGACAACCTCGACGGTAGCCACCTCGCCGCCGGCCTCATGGTGGGCCTGCCCGAGGGTCTCGCCTTCCTGATACAGAACGTCGGCCTCACCGACACGACCCCTGGCAGGAACGCCCTTCTCACCGCCACCTACTGCGTGATGGTCCCCTTCGTCGACTGGCTGGTCCAGAGGCGGCGTCCCGGCGCGAACAACCTGGTCGCCGCCTTCATGTGCCTGGTGGGGGTGGGTCTCGTCTCGCTTCGGGGGGACCTCTCGCCCTGGCTTTCCGGGGGAGACTGGCTCACCCTCCTCTCGGCGCTCTTCTTCGCGCTCAACATCGTCGCGGTGGGCCGCTACGGCAGCGCCCACGACAGCGTGACCCTCACCATCGTCATGTTCTTCGTGAGCTCGGCGGTGAGCCTCGCCTACGCGCTCGCCCGCGAGCCCCTGCCGCACGCGCTCGACCTGGGGGTCGACTTCTGGCTGCAGCTCGCCTATCTGGTCGTCCTGGCCTCGGTCGTGGCTCTCCTCATACAGAACGTCGCCCAGAAGAAGGTGGACCCTTCGCGCGCCGCCCTGCTCCTCTCGCTCGAGAGCGTCTTCGCCATGCTCTTTAGCGTGCTCCTCTACGGCGAGCCCCTCACGCCCCAGCTGGCGCTGGGCTTCGCGCTGGTCTTCTCCGCCGTGCTGGTGAGCGAGCTCGCCGGCGGCAGGGGCAAGGGGCGCGCGTAGGCGGAGGCGGTGCGCCCCCTGTGGCGTCTCGTCGGGTCCCGTTCCCGTAGTTATCCCGTTCCCGTAGTTATGGTGGGCTTTGGCCTCGTCTGCCCGCCTGGCGCCCTCCGATGGGCTACGCTGGTTCGCTACCGTTCGCCCGTCCGGCGGCGCGGCGAGCGCAACCCGTGAGGAGGCCCCGTGATTTCCGAGATCGCCCTGAGCCGTGCCTGCAGGCCCGCCATCCTTGGCAGGGGCCGTATCATCGCGCATCGCTCGGGGTCCATCGGCCGGAGGTCCTGCGACTATGACGGGGCCCTCACCAGGCTGTCGGGCAGGGTTGCGTCGTCGTCGGGCTACGCCGACCACTACGACGCGCGCATCGCCTTCGACGAGGCGGCCGACCGCGTCACCTCCTACTCCTGCACCTGCCCCGCCTCGGACCGCTACCCCGGCCCCTGCAAGCACAGCATCGCCCTCGCCCTCGACTACAACGCCAGCCCCGAGTCGTACGAGGGTCACAGCCGCACCATGCACGCCAGCACCTCGTCCGTCCTGGGCGAGCTCCTCGACCGCAGCGAGGCGGCGCGCCACGTGGTGGTGGGCGGCCAGACGCCGGAGCGCCCGGGCGGCGTCCGGCTTCTGCCCACGCTGGTGCGCGACCGCGACCTCTTCCTGCGCCTTCGCATAGGGGGCTCGCATGGCTCCTACGTGGTGCGGAGCATCTCGGGCCTGGTCCAGGCCGTGCAGGGGGAGGAGTTCTTCGAGTACGGCAAGAGGCTCGCCTTCGTGCACGAGCAGCGCATGTTCGACCTGCCCTCCCGCGAGCTCCTGCGCTTCCTCTCGCGTGCGGTGCAGAACCGGAGGGCCTTCTCGTCGGAGCGCCTTGGCGGCAGGGTCTTCGGCGTGTCGGGCGCCTCGGGATCGTCTGCGGGGCGGGAGCTCAGGCTGTCCGGCCCGGAGGCCGACGAGCTTCTCGAGCTCATGCTGGGGAGCGAGCTGGAGCTCGAGAGCGTGCCCGCCCTGGCCCGCAGGCCAGCGTCGACCCGGCGCGTCGTGGTGCGCGACGGGGAGCCCCGCCTACGCTTGGCCGTACGCCCCGCCGGCGACGACTCCTACGAGCTTGAGCGCCAGGGGTCGGCGGAGTTCTTCTCCACCGACGAGCACCTCTATGCCGTGGAGGGGGACACCCTCTGGCGCTGCCCGGCCCGCCTCGAGCGCGTGGCGCCCTTCCTCACCGGGGTCTTCGGGAGCCCGCTTCCCCAGCTGCTCCTCTCCGCCGCCGACGCACCGCGCTTCGCGGCGAACCTCCTGCCCAAGCTCGAGCGAGCCATGGACGTGGAGCTGCCCGAGTCACTGGACGAGCTGCGACCGCTGCCCTGCCAGGTCGAGTTCTACTTCGACTACGACAGGGAGGGCGTGAGCTGCGACGTCCAGGCGGCCTATGGCGAGCGCCGCCACCACGTGCTCGCCTACGAGCTGGGGTCCGTCGTGGAGCCTGGGCGTGACCTCGAGGCCGAGGTCGGCGCCCGTCAGCTCGCCCTGCGCTATCTGTCGGGGCGCAAGGGGGAGGGGCTCGCCCGCATACCCGCCCGCTCCGATGATGCCATTGCCCGCCTGCTCTTCTCTGGCCTCGCGGAGTTCGCCGCGATNGCGCGACGGGGAGCCCCGCCTACGCTTGGCCGTACGCCCCGCCGGCGACGACTCCTACGAGCTTGAGCGCCAGGGGTCGGCGGAGTTCTTCTCCACCGACGAGCACCTCTATGCCGTGGAGGGGGACACCCTCTGGCGCTGCCCGGCCCGCCTCGAGCGCGTGGCGCCCTTCCTCACCGGGGTCTTCGGGAGCCCGCTTCCCCAGCTGCTCCTCTCCGCCGCCGACGCACCGCGCTTCGCGGCGAACCTCCTGCCCAAGCTCGAGCGAGCCATGGACGTGGAGCTGCCCGAGTCACTGGACGAGCTGCGACCGCTGCCCTGCCAGGTCGAGTTCTACTTCGACTACGACAGGGAGGGCGTGAGCTGCGACGTCCAGGCGGCCTATGGCGAGCGCCGCCACCACGTGCTCGCCTACGAGCTGGGGTCCGTCGTGGAGCCTGGGCGTGACCTCGAGGCCGAGGTCGGCGCCCGTCAGCTCGCCCTGCGCTANGGCCAGACGCCGGAGCGCCCGGGCGGCGTCCGGCTTCTGCCCACGCTGGTGCGCGACCGCGACCTCTTCCTGCGCCTTCGCATAGGGGGCTCGCATGGCTCCTACGTGGTGCGGAGCATCTCGGGCCTGGTCCAGGCCGTGCAGGGGGAGGAGTTCTTCGAGTACGGCAAGAGGCTCGCCTTCGTGCACGAGCAGCGCATGTTCGACCTGCCCTCCCGCGAGCTCCTGCGCTTCCTCTCGCGTGCGGTGCAGAACCGGAGGGCCTTCTCGTCGGAGCGCCTTGGCGGCAGGGTCTTCGGCGTGTCGGGCGCCTCGGGATCGTCTGCGGGGCGGGAGCTCAGGCTGTCCGGCCCGGAGGCCGACGAGCTTCTCGAGCTCATGCTGGGGAGCGAGCTGGAGCTCGAGAGCGTGCCCGCCCTGGCCCGCAGGCCAGCGTCGACCCGGCGCGTCGTGGTGCGCGACGGGGAGCCCCGCCTACGCTTGGCCGTACGCCCCGCCGGCGACGACTCCTACGAGCTTGAGCGCCAGGGGTCGGCGGAGTTCTTCTCCACCGACGAGCACCTCTATGCCGTGGAGGGGGACACCCTCTGGCGCTGCCCGGCCCGCCTCGAGCGCGTGGCGCCCTTCCTCACCGGGGTCTTCGGGAGCCCGCTTCCCCAGCTGCTCCTCTCCGCCGCCGACGCACCGCGCTTCGCGGCGAACCTCCTGCCCAAGCTCGAGCGAGCCATGGACGTGGAGCTGCCCGAGTCACTGGACGAGCTGCGACCGCTGCCCTGCCAGGTCGAGTTCTACTTCGACTACGACAGGGAGGGCGTGAGCTGCGACGTCCAGGCGGCCTATGGCGAGCGCCGCCACCACGTGCTCGCCTACGAGCTGGGGTCCGTCGTGGAGCCTGGGCGTGACCTCGAGGCCGAGGTCGGCGCCCGTCAGCTCGCCCTGCGCTATCTGTCGGGGCGCAAGGGGGAGGGGCTCGCCCGCATACCCGCCCGCTCCGATGATGCCATTGCCCGCCTGCTCTTCTCTGGCCTCGCGGAGTTCGCCGCGATGGGCCGGGTGCTCACGACGCCCGAGTTCGACCGCCTGGCGAGCGACGCCAGGCCCCGGGTGCGCCTGGGCCTCTCCGTGAGGTCCAACCTCATCGACCTCAGCGTGTCCGCCGACGACCTGCCGCTCTCGGAGCTCCATGCCCTGCTCGGGAGCTACCGCCGACGCAAGCGCTTCCACCGCCTCAGGGACGGTTCCTTCGTTGACCTCTCGGGCCTCGACCTGGACGAGGCGGAGCGCCTCGCCGACGAGCTCGGGCTTGGCTCGCGGGAGCTTGCCAGCGGGCATGCCCGGATTCCCTCCTACAAGCTCGCCCTCCTCGACACCCTGGTCTCTGACGACGAGAAGGACGAGTCGTTCAGGGAGTTCCTGCGCGACTTCCGCTCGCACGACCCGGCGGACTACGAGCCGCCCGCGTCGCTCGCCGGCCTGCTCAGGCCTTATCAGGCCGAGGGCTTCGGCTGGCTGAGCGCCCTCTGCGACATGGGCTTCGGCGGGATCCTCGCCGACGAGATGGGACTGGGCAAGTCCCTGCAGCTCATCTCGCTCCTGCTCGCCCGCCGCGGCAGGGGCCTCACCCTGATCGTGTGCCCGGCCTCCCTGGTCTACAACTGGCAGGCCGAGTTCGAGAAGTTCGCCCCGCAGCTGGACGTGGCGGTGGTCGCGGGCACGGCGACGGAGCGAGACCGCGTCCGCAGGGAGCCGGGCCACGAGGTGCTCGTCACCTCCTACGACCTCTTGCGGCGGGACGTGGAGGCCTGGATGGCCATGCCGCTGTGGTGCGAGGTGCTGGACGAGGCGCAGTACGTCAAGAACCACGAGACTCTCGCCGCCCGCGCGGTCAAGGCGCTCGACGCGCGCCACCGCTTCGCCCTCACCGGCACGCCCATAGAGAACCGGCTCTCGGAGCTCTGGAGCATCTTCGACTTCCTGATGCCGGGGCTCCTGGGCTCCTATGACCGCTTCCGCGACCGCTACGAGCAGCCCATCGTGGAGGGTGACGAGGAGGTCGCCCAGAGGCTGCGCGCCGCCGTGGGCCCCTTCGTGCTCCGCCGCCTCAAGCGAGAGGTCCTGCACGACCTGCCCGAGAAGCTCGAGCAGGTGGTCTACGCCCGGATGGAGGGAGAGCAGAGGAGCCTCTACTCCGCCAGCGAGCAGGCACTGCGGCTCTCGCTCACGAAGCAGAGCGACGACGGCTTCGACTCGGGCAAGCTCCAGGTCCTGGCGGAGCTCACCCGCCTGAGGCAGATCTGCTGCGACCCGCGCCTCCTCTTCGAGGACTACGACGGCCCCTCCTGCAAGCTGGACGCGGTGCTCGAGCTGGTGCAGAGCGCCGTGGACTCGGGGTCCAAGATGCTCGTCTTCTCGCAGTTCACGAGCTATCTCGCCCTCATCGCGCACGAGCTGGACGAACGTGGGCACCCCTACTACACCATCACGGGGGCGACGCCCAAGAAGAGGCGCCTCGAGCTGGTGAACGCCTTCAACGAGGACCAGACGCCGGTGTTCCTGATCTCGCTCAAGGCTGGCGGCACGGGCCTCAACCTGACGGGCGCCTCCATCGTGGTGCACGCCGATCCCTGGTGGAACGCGGCTGCCCAGGACCAGGCGACCGACCGTGCCCACCGCATCGGGCAGACCCGCGACGTCATGGTCTACAAGGTCATCGTGCGCGACAGCATCGAGGACCGTATCCTGGCGCTCCAGGAGGCGAAGAGCGACCTTGCGGAGCAGGTCGTGGGCTCGGGGGAGGGCATGAGCCTCGCCTCGCTCAGGCGAGAGGATCTGCTCAAGCTGCTCGGGGACTAGGCCTCGGGCGCGGGCGACCGTGCGTTGTTCGTCCGCGCCGCGACCACGTCGATCGCGTGCGTTGTGCTCTCGACTACGTCCAGCGCGTGCGTCTTGCTCTCGACTACGTCCAACGCGCGCGTTGTGCTCCCGACTACGTCCGGCGCGCGCGTTGTGCTCCCGACTACGTCCGGCGCGCGCATCTGCGTCGCGACTACGTCCAGCGCGCGCATCTGCGTCGCGACTACGTCCAGTGCGTGCGTTGTACTCTCGACTACGTCGATCGCGTTTTTTCTCCGCCGCTCAACTGGGCAAACGTAGAGGCATCAGACGCGTTGGACGTATTGGCGCACACGGCTGACGCGTTTGACGTGCTCGAGCTGGCGAGAGACGCGTTCGACGTAACGGAGCTGGCGAGAGGCGCGACGAGCGTCGGCGTGAGGTGAAGAGCGACCGCCAGCGCTCTCGGCCGTCGCCCGTTGCACTATTGTGGGCGGGCACGGTACGCATGCGCGCGCGGGGGAGGCTCCACGGTGTTTCTCATTGGTGCTATCGCAAACGGTCTCGAGGCCTTCGTGGGCGGGCTCATAGGCCTGGCGTTCAAGAGCCGGGTCTCGGACGAGCTCGGGGACTTCCTCCTCAAGGGACAGGGCCTCTGCGTGGTGCTCGTGGGGGTCCAGGGCATGGCGCAGGGCGGCAGCGTCATCGTGGCGACCCTCTCGCTTGCCCTGGGCTGCCTCTTGGGCTTCTGGTTGGACATCGACCGCCAGGTCACGCGTCTGGGCTCCTGGGCGCAGCGACGCATCAACGCGGCCTTCGAAGGCAGCGAGCGCCTGGGCAGCTTCTCCGAGGGCTTCGTGTCGGCCACGCTCTTCACCTGCACGGGGGCGATGGCGATCATGGGCTCGCTCCAGAGCGGAATCCAGCTCGACCACGCGACTCTGGTGTCAAAGGGCGTCATCGACCTGGTGGTGTGCATCCCCTTCGCGGCTACGATGGGCATCGGCGTGCCCTTCTGCGGGGTGAGCCTGATTGTCTACGAGGGCGTGCTGAGCGCGCTCGCGGCCGTGCTGGGAGGACTGCTCTCCTCCGAGGTCGTGGCCGAGGTGGCGCTCGCGGGGTCGGTGCTGCTCTTCGCGGTGGGGATCAACCTGCTCAAGCTGACCGACCTCAAGGTGGCCAACATGCTCCCGTCCGCCTTCATGCCCATCCTGCTCGTGCCGCCCATGCAGGCGCTAGGACTGCTTTAGGCGGCTCTGGAAGTCGTCCGCGCGCCCGAGAAGTCGTCCGCTCGCCCTAAAGAAGTTGGCTGCGCAGTTTTGCGAGGGCAAACTACGCAGCCAACGATGCGTTTGGTCGTGCAACATGCAAGACCCCAGGATTCGGCGCGTTAGATGCGGACTCTGGAAGGGGAGAAGTCCGCAGCTAACCCCACGGGGGACGCAGCCAATCCCACGGAGGAGAAGTTCGCAGCCAACTTTGCAGCTGCCCGCGCCCGCTGGAGCCAACTGTTCCAGCCGCCCGCGTCCGTTGGAGCCGCCTGCCCCAATCGCCCGCTGGAGCCTCTGACCGCCACGCCCCTTCCCCGCGACGACCCACGTGCTAGATCCCACGTGCTAGATCGTGGAGCCGAACCACTTCTGCTCGATCTGGTCCTGCGTCCCGTCTGACTGCAGCTCGACAAGGGCATCGTTGATCGCCTGGGTGAGCTTGGGGTTGTCCTTGCTCACGACGATGCCGTACTGCTCGCCGGTCGGGATTTGGCCGCCGTCGGGGATGACCAGGTCTGCGTAGGCGCTGCTGATCTCGTAGCTTGCGACGGGCAGGTCGCAGACGGAAGCGGCGTAGAGGCCGGTCTGGATGCCGGTCAGGCACTGGATGATGTCGTCCAAAGGGACGATGGTGGCGTTGGGGAGGTTCTCGCGCGACCATGCCTCGCCGGTGGTGCCGGATTGCACGGCAATCTGGGTCCCGGAGGCGTTGAGGGCGTCCGCCGTCGTGGCGGCGCTGCCCTGCTTGACGACGATGGCCTGGTTGGAGTCCAGGTAGGGGTCGCTGAAGTCGATCTCTTGCAGGCGCTTGTCGGTGATGGTGACGGCACCCAGGGACACGTCGGCCTTGCCGCCCTGCTTGATGGTGGGGACGATGGTGTCGAACTGCACCGTGGGCAGGATGTTGGGCTCGAGCCCGAGCTTCTCGCACACCGCCTTGTAGAGGTCGACGTCGAAGCCCTCGTAGTCGCCCGTGTCGGCGTTCATCGAGACGAAGGGCGGGAAGTAGAAGTTGCTGATCATCGTGAGCTTCCCGGGCTCGACGAGGGTGTAGCCCGCCTCCGTCGCGGATCCCGCCGTGCCGCCGGCGGAGCCCCCTCCCTGCGCGCGGAGGAGGGGACGCCCTGCAGGAAGTCTCCCACCAGCTGGGCGGGCGCCACGTACGCGCCGCCTCCCGCCGAAAATGCCGCTCGCTCGCACTGGCGCTGGAGTCCCACGCCGGCGAGGACGTCGTCCCCGGGCAGGTCCTCGGGGAAGACGTTGGCGAGGAGCCCCGAGTTCGCGTTGGTGCCCGCGCGGTCCGAGAGGCTCATGCCGTTGGTCACCACGCCGCCCGGCTCGCTCGCGGCGGCAACGACGTATCCGCCGGGACACATGCAGAACGAGAAGGCGCTGCGCCCGGAGTCCAGGTGGGCGACCAGCTTGTAGGGGGCGGCGCCCAGGGCGGGGTGCCCCGCAAAGGGGCCATACTGGGCGCGGTCGACGAGGGCCTGCGGGTGCTCGATACGCATGCCCATGGCGAAGGTCTTGCGCTCCAGCCTGACGCCGGAGTCGCGCAGGAGCTCGAAGACGTCGCGGGCGGAGTGTCCGCAGGCCAGGACCACGTCGGTGGCGGGAACGCGCTCCTCGACGAGGATGCCCCCCGCACGCTCCTCCTCGAGCGTGACGCCGCTGACGCGTCCCCCGGCAAGGGAGAGTCCCACCATCCTGCTGCCGAAGCGGACCTCCCCGCCCAGATCGCGGATGCGCTGGCAGACGTTGGTGACCACCGTGGGCAGCACGTCGCTGCCCACGTGGGGCTTGGCGTCCCAGAGGATCTGACGCGACGCGCCTGCGTCCACGAGGGTCTGGAGGATGAGGCGGTGCGCGGGGCTCTTCGTGCCCGTTCCCAGCTTTCCGTCGGAGAAGGTCCCGGCGCCGCCCAGGCCGAACTGGACGTTGCTCGAGGGGTCCAGCTCGCCGGTGCGATTGAAGCGCTCGATGTCGGCGCTGCGCCGCCGTGCGTCCCGGCCGCGCTCCACGAGCAGGGGCTCGAGCCCGGCCTCGGCCAGCGAGAGCGCGCAGAAGAGTCCGGCACAGCCCGCCCCGACGACCACGGGACGCCGGACGGGAGCGGTGCCCAGGTGGGCCGGCCAGGCGAGCCGATCCTCCTCGACCTGGCGGAGCTGCCGCAGGACGGGGGAGTGGCGGCGCCTGAGCCTGCGCAGGAGCTCGGCTTCCGCGTTGGCCCNGACCAGCACCACCAGACCGACGTTTGCCTGTGAGGCACCCAGCTCGCGCATGGAGTCCCTCACCGACTCGTGCCACCTCTCGGTCTTCCTCTGCTCCTCGGGGCTTGCGGCCGAGCGGTCGACCCTGACCTCCCGCATCTTGAGCCACCCCCCATTCACGCGAACCGTTCTCGCTTGGGGTTGGTCTACCCACGGCAACACCCCGACGATGGGATTTCGCTCCAAAAGGAGGCAAACCCTCCGCAGGTGGCGATGGGGGAGGCGGGAGAGAACCCTGGGACGTAGGGGGTCCCTCTCCGTCGCCCTACGCCAGGCTCCCCACCAGCGCCTCGGCCACGCGCAGTCCGTCCGTGGCCGCGCTCATGATGCCGCCCGCATAGCCCGCGCCCTCGCNGGACGTCCGACTTCTTGCGCGCATCCACCGAGCGCTTGCGCGGCTGGACAGCCGCGAGGTCGTCGGGCGTCAGGTGCAATCGACGGAGGACGGCGCGCCTCAGGGCAAGCTCCTCCGGGCGCTCGCTGCCGTCCAGCTGGTCCAGGGGTATGCGGATGCCAGAGAGCTCGAGCACGCTAGCCTGCCTTCCTCGCGGCCTCCGCCGCGGACCTGCCAGCGACGAGGCCGCTCTTCCACGCCCACGAGAGGTTGAGGCCTCCGCAGTCGCCGTCCACGTCCAGGGCCTCCCCGCAGGCGAGGAGGCTGGGGTACGTCTCGCACCGCAGGCTCTGCGGGTCGAACTGCCTGTTCTGGAGCCCTCCCTGGCAGACCTGCGCGCCCTTCTGGGCAACGAGTCCGGTGATGCGCAGGGGGAGCTGCTTGGTCAGGTGGACGAGCCAGTCCACGTCGTCGTCGCGCGGTGCGGGGCCCAGCTGGGGCGCGCCGGGGTCCCAGCGCTCGCGTGCGAGCCGCTCGAGCAGCCGTGCGACCTCGGGGTCCAGCACGCCGTCGAGGCAGCCCGGCTCGGGGTCCATGCCCACGATCTGGCGGAGCTCCGACACGCCGTGGTCCGGCACGAGGTCGACGAGGGCCCAGTCGCCGGGACGGGCGCGCCTCGAGAGGTCGAAGGTCACGATGCCCGAGATTCCGTAGTCCCTGAAGAGGAGCTCGCCCCGCTCGTGCCAGCAGGGGAGGAGGTCGTCGTCGCGCACGAGGCTCAGGTCCACCTGGGCGCGCCTCCCGTCGAGCAGCGACAGGGGGGAGTCCTCGCAGGCCACGGGGCAGAGGGCGGGCGAGAGGGGCCTGCGTTCCAGCCCCAGGTCGTCGGTCAGTGCGCCACCGCCCACGGAGTTGGTCCCGCCCGTGGCGAGGACGACCGTCTGGGCGCGAAGCTCGCCCCGGCGCCCGGCGTCCCAGCGC
>NZ_LT635494.1:936798-955665 GCF_900120385.1 Olsenella phocaeensis
GCCGCCCACGACGCAGACGTCCGTCACGTCCGAGGGAGCTGCCTCGATGGCGGCGGAGACGAGCTCGGCCTCGCGCTGCGCGCGCGAGGGCCGCCTCTCTCCCCGTGCCCTTGTCCTGGATTTGGAGCCTGGCACCTAGGCCACCTGCTCGTGGGCCTCGATCTGCTCGACTGCCTTGGCCACGAAGCTCTCCGGGAGCACCTGTTCGAAGTTGCCCTCGTCACAGCTCCTGGCAATCCTGGGGTCGATGGGCAGCTGGTCCAGGGCGGCGATGCCAAAGTGGGCGGCCGTCTCCTGCAGCTTGCTGGGACCGAAGGGCTCCACGCGCTCGCCGCAGTTGGGACAGGGGAGCCAGCTCAGGTTCTCGACCAGGCCGATCACAGGGACCTCCATCATGGCGGCCATGTTGAGCGCCTTGCCTACGACCATCTGGACCAGGTCCTGGGGCGAGCTCACGATCACGACGCCCTCGATGGGCAGGCTCTGGAAGACGGTGAGGGCCACGTCGCCGGTTCCTGGGGGCATGTCGACCAGCAGGTAGTCGATGTCGCCCCAGCGGGTCTCCTCGAAGAACTGGCGGAGCGCCCCCATGAGCATGGGACCGCGCCAGAGCACGGGGTCGGTCTCGTTCTCGAGCACGAGGTTGGTGCTCATGACCTTGATGCCCCCGTCGGACTCGATGGGGACGAGCTTCTCGTCGCGAGCCAGGGCGTGCTTGCCGGACATGCCGAACATCTTGGGTATGGAGGGACCGGTGATGTCGGCGTCCATGATGGCCACCTTGCGGCCGTCGCGCCTGAGGCTGGTGGCGATGGCGCCGGTGACCAGGGACTTGCCGACGCCGCCCTTGCCCGAGATGACGCCGATCACGTGCTTGATGTGCGAGCCGGGCTCGGGCTGGAAGGTCTGGGGACCCTGCTGCTGTTGTCCTCCGTGGCCCAGGGCCGCATCGACCTCCCGGCGCAGCGCCTCCTCGTCTATGTCTGCCATGTGGGATTCCTCTCCTTGGGAGCGCGGCGCGCCGGGCGGGACGTGGGTCCCGCGCGCCGGCGCGCCGACGAGTTGCCGATGAGTCGATTCTACCCAAGGGGGCGGTGGTGCACCCTGGGGCGTGACGCCCCTCTCGTCCGGTTATTCCTCCGTGACGTCCGTGATCGTGTACATGGCTGCCGTCAGTCGCGGGTCACTGGCATACTGCTCGTCGCTGATCGACCCTGCGTAGGTCATGCTTTCGCCGCGCACGTGGCTGGCACTCGTGTCCCAGTCCATCCAGGGAAGCCCCGTCCGTGCGATGAGATCCGCAGGTATCGTCCCTGCTGCCTCGCAGAGCGCGTCGAATCGGTCCGACAGCACCCGTTCATAGTCGTCGACGAGTTCGATGCGATACAGCCTGGTGGTCGTCGAGCCGTCCGCGAACGTCGCGGTCACCTCGAGTCGCGCCTGACTGAGCGAGTCGTTGCAGGTCACGAAGCCGGAGATGTAGTTCTTCCTCGTCCACTCGTATGCCTTCTCGGGCGTGGACGTCGCGTCCGCGAGCGCGGAGTCGTACGCGGCCCTGAGCTCGTTCGTCCTCTTGGGCCTGCTTGCGCGTTCCTGCTCGGAGTCCTGTCCCTCCGCTTCGGCGGAGGTGTCGTCCCACGCCCGCGGGGTGGGGTTCTCGTTGTCGTCGCTGCCGTCTGGGCTGAGCGTGGCATCCAGCCAGGCGTCGAGGGCCTGCAGGGTGGGGTCGCTGTCCCAATATGACTGCATGTCTCCGGACGCCGCAACGAAGTGGTAGACGCCGTCGGCGGTGTGGTAGGAGCCGTCGGCGGACCGCTGTCCGTAGTCGATGGTGATCGACTCGGGCTGGAACTGCCCCTCTTTTGGGGCGACGAAGCCCTCCGTCTGCTCGTAGCTGCCCCAGACCGCCTGGTGCAGGCTCACGAGGTCGCGCGTTCCGACCCCGTCCGGGAACCTGTCCTTGTCCATGACGCTGGCGCGGTACTTCTCGGTGGGACTGCCGACGATGCGATACGTGACGGACGTTATGTTGTCGCCGGTGACCGAGAGGTTGAGCTTGAGCTCCTGGCTCCTTGAGACCTCGTCCGAGACGGGACGGATGCCGTCGTTGGTCGCCGCGACGCTGACCTCCTTGCTTGTCTCGGATGCCTGGGCAATCGAAAGCGAGAAGGGATGCTCCGACGCCTCGGAGGCACCCGTGCCGGAGTCCTGCGTGGTGCCAGACGGGCTTGCGGGGCTTGACATGGCCCCGATGGCCACGGCGAGTGCGAGCCCACAGGCGACCGCTCCCACTGCGACGCGGGGAAGCAGGACCGGGGAACGTCCGTGGGGCACTTGGGCGTCCTGCTGCGAGCGTATGTCGCGGATGCGGTCAATCACGCGGTCGTCGAGCCGGGGGGAGGTCCGGACCTCGGACACGGCGGACTCCAGGCCCGCCTTGATGGCCTCGTCCGCGCCGCTCGCGAAGTCGCCGGCCTTGTCATCAAATTGCCTCATAGTCGAGTCCTTCCAACGTTTTCCTTAGCTTCTCGCGCCCGCGCTGCAGTCGCGTGCGAACGGTAGACTCCCTGCATCCAGCTACTTCTGCTATGCGTGCGCAGCTCATCTCTTCGACGTAGAAGAGGAAGACGGGGGTCCGATATCTCTCCGGGAGCCTGCGCAGGGCATCCCAGAGGGGCGGGCATGAGTCCTCCGGATGGCCGCGCCCGCCCACGACGCTGTCGGAGGTCGGGTCCTCGGACGTGGAGGGCTCTCTGTCGAGCTCCTCCATCGAGGCGATGTGACGCCACCACCAGGTCCTCCTGAGGTCGTGGCAGCGGTTGATGGTGACGCGCAGGAGCCAGGCCTTGAGGTGCTCGTCGCTCTCGAACTTGGTGGGGGAGCATGCCAGCGACACGAACACGTCCTGGTAGACGTCCTCGGCGTCTGCCCTGGAACCGGTCTGTGCCAAGGCGAGGCGCAGTACCGAGTCCCCCCAGGCGCTCATCGCGTCCCGCACGAACGCGTCCGAGCGTTGGACCCTTTCTCTCCCGTCTGCCACCCCATGCACCTTTCGTTGTGAGGGACTCCATCTGTCATTAACACGGGCTGGGACGTGTCGCGTCCCACGTTTTCTTGATCCGAGCGCTGTCGGGCAGCGAGGAGTCCCCATCGTCCCGCTTCTTGTTAGCGCGTCTTGCCGCGCGCCTCGTATAATCGAGGCAATGAGGGCGTTCTTTTCGTACTGCCTCTGACGAGGGGAGGAATCCAAATGAAGGCGCACAAGTTCTTTGCATGGGCCACCGTCACCTGCTTCCTGCTCACCATGGTGACGGGCTACAAGCACGCATAGCCTGGCGCCGCTCGGCCTCGGGCTGGCTCGTGCGGGGCGATGCCGCTTGGGACGCTGCGCTTCCTGGCGGGCCTGCCGTCGTTCTTCTCATCGTATGATTTATCGAAAATCAGTAAATTAATATCGAAAAACGATATGTTTGCCCTATAATGGCCGTCGACGAAGTGCCTGATTCGTCGACGGCCTCCGGCAGCTGCCAGGCCGACGTCCCATACCGACAGCCGCTTGGAGCTCGCATGTCACGAAGAGAGATGTCCCTCCTCCTCAAGGCGATCGACCTTCTCGCCGTCCTTTCCTGCCTCGTGGTCGCCATCGCCGCCATCCCGCCCGTCGAGGCGCGTGGCGTGGTCCCGCCCGGGTCGACCCTCCTGTTCACCCTGGGCATCCTGCCCCTCGTTGTCCTGGCGGCGGTGGCGTGGAGGCTCTTCTCGTCCATCGGCGTGGGAGACGTCTTCACGCAGGGCAACGCGCGTCTTCTGCGTCGCATGGGCTACCTTGCGGCGGCCGACGCGGCCGTGTGGCTCGCCGAGCTCGTGGCGTACCTCGCCCTCGTTGAACCTGTCGTATTCAGCGTCGTCGCGTCCCTCTCCGTCGCCCTCGTGTTCTCCGTCTCGCTCGCCGTGGTGTGCGTCGCGCTCTCGGGGCTCACCCAGAACGCGGCCCAGATCAAAGACGAGAACGACCTGGTGGTGTAGGCATGGGCCACATCCACGTGAACCTCGACGTCATGCTCGCGCGACGCCAGATGAGCCTCACCGAGCTCTCCGAGCGCGTCGGCGTGACCATCGCGAACCTCTCGATACTCAAGACGGGCAAGGCGCGGGCGATCCGCTTCACCACGCTCGAGGCGATCTGCGAGGAGCTCGACTGCCAGCCCGCCGATCTGCTCGAGTACCGCAGGGACACCGACGAGAAACGCCGCGGGGACACCGACGAAAGGAAGTGGGACAGATGAGAGAGCCAGAAGCCGGGGGCAGGCCCCCCATGCCCGGACAGATCGCGGAGGAAGGTATCGCCGAGAAGCCCGCCTCCGCCGACGCCCCCGCCCGCAGCCTGGAGCCGGCAGGCCCGCGCGACTACCTCGTTCCCGCCTGCGCCGCGGGCCTCGCCATCCTCTGGAGCGTCGCCGCCGACCACACGATGCTCTCGCTCGCCCTCATCACCATCTGCGGCGTGGGCATCACGATCTGCATCTTCGCCTTCTTTGTCGTCGCGCTCGCCCTGCGCGGGGGCCTGCGCGACCTGGGGGGTGCCGCGAAGGCCCTGCTCGTCGCCTGCCTGCTCCTCGCGCTCGCCCCGACCCTCGTGTCAAACCGGGACCTCCGCATGCTCAATGCCCTCGTCATGGGGGCGAGCTGCATCCTCGAGTACCTGCTGCTCTCGGGCTGCGCCGAGGACGTGGCGCTGAGCCTCGGCGGCTGCCTGCGCGCCATCGGCTTCTTCTTCGTGGAGCAGTTCTCGAACACTGCCCAGCTCAGGCTGCTGAGCCGCGGCAGCTCGGGCAAGGGTCGGCTTCGCTCGTCCCTGCTGGGACTGCTCGTCGCGCTCGCGATCCTCATGGTCGCCGTGCCCCTGCTCTTCAGCGCCGACCCGGTCTTCGCCGACCTCTTCGGGAGGATCCTCGGCTGGCTCGACGACGGGCTCTTCGCGTGGGGCATGCGTGCCGCCCGCTTCGCCTTGGCCTTCGTCGCCGGCTCCGGGATGCTCCTGGGCCTGCTTCATGGGCACGGACGCTCCGTTGGAAGGCTCGAGCCCCACTCCCCGCGTCGCGCCAGCGCCAGCTCCGTGGGCACCATGCTTGCGGCGCTCGACCTGGTCTACCTGCTCTTCGTGGGGGTGCAGTTCGCCTACCTCTTCGGCGGGGCGAGCTCTCCCGCCATGTTTGGCGGGTACGCCGGCTACGCGCGTTCCGGCTTCTTCCAGCTCGCGGCTGTCGCGGGCATCAACATCGTGGTGGTCCTGGCGAGCGTCTGGGTGCGCAGGGACGCCGAGCGCTCCCGGCCCGTCGTGGCTCTGCAGCTCGTGCTCCTGGCGAGTATCGTGGTCATGCTCGCGTCCGCGGCGCTGCGCATGTCGCTCTATGTGGGCGCCTACGGCCTGACCATCCTGCGCCTGCTCACCTTCGTGGGCATGGTGGGGATACTCTCGCTGGTCGTGTATGCGACCGTCTGGCTGCTGAGGCCCGAGTTCCCCATCTTCCGCTGGGCCATCGCCACGCTCCTGTGCATTTGGGTCGCCTTCATGCTGAGCGGTCCCGCCGCGCGCGTGGCCGACTTCAACGTCGATGGCTTCCTTGCGGGCAGGGTGCAGGAGATGGACGTCTACTACCTGGGCGACCTCTCGGCCGATGCGATACCCGCCCTCGAGCGGCTTGCCGCGCGGAGCCCGGAGTACGCCGTGGAGGCGCGGATGCAGGTCCGCTCGCTTCGGGCCGGCGTGGACGCGAGCGGGTGGCAGGAGCGCTCGGTCNGCTCTCGGGCTGCGCCGAGGACGTGGCGCTGAGCCTCGGCGGCTGCCTGCGCGCCATCGGCTTCTTCTTCGTGGAGCAGTTCTCGAACACTGCCCAGCTCAGGCTGCTGAGCCGCGGCAGCTCGGGCAAGGGTCGGCTTCGCTCGTCCCTGCTGGGACTGCTCGTCGCGCTCGCGATCCTCATGGTCGCCGTGCCCCTGCTCTTCAGCGCCGACCCGGTCTTCGCCGACCTCTTCGGGAGGATCCTCGGCTGGCTCGACGACGGGCTCTTCGCGTGGGGCATGCGTGCCGCCCGCTTCGCCTTGGCCTTCGTCGCCGGCTCCGGGATGCTCCTGGGCCTGCTTCATGGGCACGGACGCTCCGTTGGAAGGCTCGAGCCCCACTCCCCGCGTCGCGCCAGCGCCAGCTCCGTGGGCACCATGCTTGCGGCGCTCGACCTGGTCTACCTGCTCTTCGTGGGGGTGCAGTTCGCCTACCTCTTCGGCGGGGCGAGCTCTCCCGCCATGTTTGGCGGGTACGCCGGCTACGCGCGTTCCGGCTTCTTCCCGCTCGCGGCTGTCGCGGGCATCAACATCGTGGTGGTCCTGGCGAGCGTCTGGGTGCGCAGGGACGCCGAGCGCTCCCGGCCCGTCGTGGCTCTGCAGCTCGTGCTCCTGGCGAGTATCGTGGTCATGCTCGCGTCCGCGGCGCTGCGCATGTCGCTCTATGTGGGCGCCTACGGCCTGACCATCCTGCGCCTGCTCACCTTCGTGGGCATGGTGGGGATACTCTCGCTGGTCGTGTATGCGACCGTCTGGCTGCTGAGGCCCGAGTTCCCCATCTTCCGCTGGGCCATCGCCACGCTCCTGTGCATTTGGGTCGCCTTCATGCTGAGCGGTCCCGCCGCGCGCGTGGCCGACTTCAACGTCGATGGCTTCCTTGCGGGCAGGGTGCAGGAGATGGACGTCTACTACCTGGGCGACCTCTCGGCCGATGCGATACCCGCCCTCGAGCGGCTTGCCGCGCGGAGCCCGGAGTACGCCGTGGAGGCGCGGATGCAGGTCCGCTCGCTTCGGGCCGGCGTGGACGCGAGCGGGTGGCAGGAGCGCTCGGTCGCGGAGATGCTGGAGCTGCAGAAGCTCGAGGGCTGAGGAAGCCCGAAGGCTGCGGATGCGCGAGGGCCGAGCAACTCGCCGTTGATTGTGGCTGCCCGGGCGGAAATTCCCGCCCGGGCTTTCTCGTGCCGCAGAAAACTGCGCATTGGGTTTCTTTCAGCCGCAAGAGTCCTGGGCAAACGCCGTCCGTCTCCACAATTCGAGGCTTCCGTGCGCAGTTTTTGGCCGACCCTCCCAGTAGCGCGGTGCCGTCTGGCCTCCTCTCGCCCCGAGTCCCTGCGGGGATGCTGTCGAATCGCCGCCCGGCGGCATAGCCCCCAGCGCATCGGGTATACGCTAGTGCCGTCTGCACGTCTTCATTTCCAAGGGGAAGCACATGGCCTCCGAGTCCATCGTCATCCGCGGCGCGCGCGAGCACAACCTGCGGGACATCGACGTCACCATCCCGCGCGACAAGCTCGTCGTCATCACGGGGCTCTCGGGCTCGGGCAAGTCGAGCCTCGCCTTCGACACCATCTACGCCGAGGGGCAGCGCCGCTACGTCGAGTCGCTCTCGAGCTACGCCCGCATGTTCCTGGGCCAGATGGACAAGCCCGACCTCGACTCCATCGACGGCCTCTCGCCCGCGGTCTCGATCGACCAGAAGACCACGAGCCGCAACCCCCGCTCCACCGTGGGAACCGTGACGGAGATCTACGACTACCTGCGCCTGCTCTACGCCCGCATCGGTGTCCCGCACTGCCCCGAGTGTGGCCGCGTGATCGAGCGCCAGACCACCGACCAGGTGGCCGACAAGGTCCTCGCCGTGGGCCAGGGCCGCCGCGCCCTCGTGCTGGCCCCCGTGGTCCTGGGCCGCAAGGGCGAGTACGCCAAGCTCTTCGAGGACCTGCGCCACGAGGGCTTCAGCCGCGTGCGCGTGGACGGCGAGGTGCGCGAGCTCGAGGAGGACATCAGGCTCGAGAAGAAGCTCAAGCACTCCATCGAGGTCGTCGTGGACCGCGTGGTCATTCGCGAGAACAGCCTCGGCCGCGTGGCGGAGGCCATCGAGACGGCTACGCGCCTCGCCTCGGGCCGCGTCTCGTTCTACCTGCTCCCCGACCGCGACGCCCCCGAGGCCGCGGAGGGGGAGCTCCTGAGCTACTCCCTGGCCCTGGCCTGCCCCGAGCACGGCCACTCCATAGACGACCTGCAGCCTCGCGACTTCTCGTTCAACGCGCCCTACGGAGCCTGTCCCGACTGTGACGGCATCGGGACGCGTCGCAGCGTGGACGCGGAGGCGCTGATCGAGGACCCGACGCTCTCCGTGGCAGGCGGCGTTTTCGGCAGCATCTTCGGCCACTCCAACTACTACCCGCAGATCCTCTCGGCCGTCTGTGCCCACATGGGCGAGAGCGACCAGACCCCTTGGAACAAGCTGAAGAAGAAGACCCAGCACGCCCTGCTCGACGGCCTGGGGGACGCCAAGGTCCGCGTGGAGTACCACACGCGCGACGGCCGCGACACCAACTGGACCACCACCTTCTCGGGCGTGCGCTCCATCCTCTTCGAGAAGTACCAGGAGACCACCTCCGAGACCATGAAGACCCACCTGGAGAAGTACATCCGGGAGGTGCCCTGCCCCACCTGCCACGGCGCCCGCCTCAAGCCCGAGTACCTGGCCGTCACCGTGGGGGACCGCAACATACAGGAGGTCTGCGACCTCAGCTGCAAGGACGCCCTGGACTTCTTCGAAGGCCTGTCCCTCACCGAGCGCCAGCACCTCATCGGCGCCCCCATCGTTAAGGAGGTCATCGCCCGCCTGCGCTTCATGGTCAACGTGGGCCTGGACTACCTCACGCTGAGCCGCGCCGCGGCGACGCTATCTGGTGGAGAGGCCCAGCGCATCCGCCTCGCCACCCAGATCGGCGCCGGGCTCATGGGCGTGCTCTACATCCTGGACGAGCCCTCCATCGGCCTGCACCAGCGCGACAACGACCGGCTCATAGACACCCTGCGCCGCCTGCGCGACCAGGGCAACACCGTGATCGTGGTGGAGCACGACGAGGACACCATACGCGCCGCCGACTACGTCATAGACATGGGTCCCGGCGCCGGCGAGCTGGGCGGGGCCGTGGTGGCCGCCGGCACGCCGGAAGAGATCATGGCCAACCCGGACTCCGTCACCGGCGCCTACCTCACGGGTCGCAGGCTCGTCGAGCTCCCTGCCGAGCGCCGCAAGCCCGGTCGTGGCGCCATCAGGATCAGCGGCGCGACCGCCAACAACCTGCGCTCCGTGAGCGCAAAGGTGGAGCTGGGGACCCTCACCGTGGTCACCGGCGTCAGCGGCTCGGGCAAGTCGTCCCTCGTGACGGACACCCTCGCCCCCGCCCTCACCAACGCCGTGCACCACTCCAAGCGCGCCGTCGGGCCCTACCGCCGCCTCGAGGGGCTGGAGGACGAGGAGGGCCGCAAGGCCATAGACAAGGTCATCGACATCGACCAGAGCCCCATCGGCCGCACCCCGCGCTCCAACCCCGCGACCTACATCGGCCTCTGGGACGACCTGCGCGCGCTCTTCGCCAGCGTGCCCGAGAGCCGTGCGCGCGGCTACAGCGCCGGGCGCTTTTCGTTCAACGTGCCGGGCGGCCGCTGCGAGGCGTGCAAGGGCGACGGCCAGATCAAGATCGAGATGAACTTCCTTCCCGACATCTACGTGCCCTGCGAGGTCTGCCACGGTAAGCGCTACAACCGCGAGACCCTCGAGGTCACCTACCACGGCAAGAGCATCAGCGACGTCCTGGACATGACGGTGACCGAGGCCCTGGCCTTCTTCGCCAGCATCCCCCGGATCAAGCGCAAGCTCCAGACTCTCTACGACGTGGGCCTGGGCTACGTGCACCTGGGCCAGCCCGCCACGACGCTCTCGGGCGGCGAGGCGCAGCGCGTAAAGCTCGCCAAGGAGCTCCACCGCCAGCAGACGGGCAAGACCCTCTACATTCTGGACGAGCCTACCACCGGCCTGCACTTCGAGGACGTGCGCATGCTCGTCGAGGTGCTCGAGAAGCTCGTCGACGCCGGCAACACCGTGCTGGTCATCGAGCACAACCTGGACGTCATCAAGATGGCCGACCGCATCATAGACATGGGCCCCGAGGGAGGTGCCGGCGGCGGCACCGTCGTAGCCTACGGCACCCCCGAGCAGGTCGCCAAGGCCAAGGGCAGCCATACCGGTCGCTACCTCGCGCCCATCCTGGAGCGCGACCGCAGGCGCATGGCCGAGCGCGCCTCAAAGGGCAAGGGCTAGGGGAGAGGGACGTGGCAAAGCGGGAGAAGGTCGCGAAGACCAACGCCATGCGCGAGCTCGAGCGCGGGGGAGTCGCCTACACCTGCCAAGCCTACGACGCCGACGGGGAGGACCTCTCGTCCGGCGTGGGCGTCCGCATCAGCGAGGCCCTGGGGGAGGACGTCGACTCGTCCTTCAAGACCCTGGTCACGGTGACGCCCTCGGGAGGTCACGTGGTCTGCTGCATCCCCGTGGCCGAGGAGCTCGACCTCAAGAAGGCCGCGGCAGCGGCGGGGGAGAAGTCCCTCTCGATGATGCACGTGCGCGACCTCGAAGCTGTGACCGGCTACGTCCGTGGCGGCTGCTCGCCGGTGGGCATGAGGAAGCCCTTCCCGACCCTCATCGACGAGTGTGCCCAGCTCTTCGACAACGTGGGCATCTCGGGCGGGAGGCGCGGTCTCAGCCTGCGGCTCGACCCCCTTGACCTCGCCGCCTTCACCAAGGCGAAGTTCGCAGACATCTGCCGCTAGGCGGCACGACCCGGACGCCCGTAGGGCCCGCAGGACGGTCCGGCCCAGACAAGGAGCTAGCAATGCCCAAGCACATGGCAACGCCCACGAGCCCCCGGCCACGGGTCCGTCCCTCGGCCCCCGGTGCCGCCGGCGTCGAGCCCCAGGACCGAGAGGCGCAGGTCGGCCGCTCCGCCGCCCTCATGAGCGCCCTCGTCATCGTGAGCCGCCTCACGGGCTTCTTCCGCACCTGGGGCCAGGCCTACGCGCTGGGCGTCACCGTCACGGCGAGCTGCTACTCCGTGGCGAACAACCTCCCCAACCAGCTGTACGAAATCGTGGTGGGTGGCATGCTGGTGACGGCCTTCCTGCCGGTCTACCTCTCGGTAAAGAAGCGCCTGGGGCGGGAGGGCGCCAACGCCTACACCTCCAACCTGGTCACGATCGTCCTCATCCTCATGGGGGCGGTCTGCGCCCTGGGCTTCGTCTTCGCGAGCCAGGTGGTGTGGACCCAGTCGTTCAGCGCGAGCTCCGACTTCGACAGCGAGCTCGCCGTCTACTTCTTCCGCTTCTTCGTCATCGAGGTCGTGCTCTACGCGCTCTCGTCGATCCTCTCCGGCGTGCTCAACGCCGAGCGCGACTACTTCTGGTCCAGCGCGGCGCCCATCTTCAACAACTTCGTGACCACGGCCTCCTTCCTGGCCTATGCCTGGCTCGTGGGGTCCGACCCGCAGCTCGCGCTCGTGCTCCTCGCCCTGGGCAACCCCCTTGGCGTGGCGGTCCAGGTCCTCATGCAGGTTCCGTCGCTGTCGAGGCATGGCATCCGCATCCGCCTGCACCTCGACCTGCATGACCCTGCGATCAAGGAGACCCTTTCCATTGGCGTGCCCTCGCTGGTGGTCATGCTCTGCTCCTTCGAGACGGTCTCGGTCATGACCAGCTCGTCCCTCTCGGCCACGGCGGCCGGCGCCTCGGTGAGCTACTACGCCCGTCTTTGGTACACCCTGCCCTATGCCATCCTCGCCGTCCCCATCACGACGGCGATGTTCACCGAGCTCTCGGACTACGTGGCTCGCGGGGACATGGACGCGTATCGGCGCGGCGTGTCGGCGGGGACGAGCCGCATCCTCTTCTTCATGGTGCCCTTCACCCTCTACCTTGTGGCCTTCGCGCGGCCGCTCGTCGTGCTGCTGGCCGCGGGCAAGTTTTCCGCCTCCGACATCGACATGACCGCGAGCTACCTGCGGGCGCTCTCGGTTTCGCTCGCGCCCTATGCCGTGGTCATGTACCTGCAGAAGGTCTGCTCGTCGCTCAGGCGCATGGGGCTCTATGCCAGCGCGCACGTGGTGGCCGCGGCGATCCAGACCGTGATCTGCCTCGCGCTCACGCCGGCCTTCGGGCTCAACGTGGTCGCATGGTCCTCTGCGGTCTACATGGTCGCCGTGCTGGCAGTGACCTTCTGGAACCTCAGGCGCACCATCGGTGGCCTGGGCATCCGCGGCATGCTGGCCACTGCGTTGCGCTCCCTGGCGCTGGGCCTCGCGGGCGCCGCCGCCGGCTGGGGCGTCATGCGCGGCCNGCGGCATCCCCTCGCTGGTCGTGACCTACGGCCTGGCCGCCGCCTTGCGCCTGCCCGAGATGTCCGCCGTCAACGCGATTCTGGGCAGGCTGCTCCGCCGTCGCGGCTAGCCATCGACCACGTCCGACGCGCTATACGACATCGCGACCACGTCCAACGCGTCTCTCGCCTGCGAATGTCTGCGCCTGACGCGCCGGTTCACGCCGCAGGCACGTCCAACGCGTCACGTAACATCGCGACTACGTCCAACGCGTCACGCAACATCGCGACTACGTCCAACGCGTCTCGATACTGCTCGAAGGCGTCCAACGCGTGCGGGGTGGCTGCGTTTGCCCAGTTGGTGACTATCGATAAGACGCGTCTGACGTAGTCGGGACAAATCGACACGCATTGGACGTGCTTGTGAGGGGTTGGCGCGCGTTGGACGTTGTCGACGCGGATTGACGCGTGCTTGGCGTAGTCGAAACGATTGCCGGGCCGTTCGTCGCCGCGAAGGCGCCCAACGCGTCGGGGTACATCGCGACCACGTCCAACGCGTTTTTTCATCGCGTGTCAACTGGGCAAACGCGAGGCTCTCAGACGCGTTGGGCGTAGTGGTGGCAATTCGGTACGTATTCGACGTGGTCGGCGCAAGGCGAGAGGCGCGTCGGACGTAGTCGAGAAAAGGCGCACGTGCCGGACGTAATGGTGGCAATTCGGCATGCGTTCGGCGTATTCGACGCCAGGGCGCACGTGCCGGGTGTGGTCGACGAAAGTTTCCGGACGGTGAAGCCTGTCTCCCCGCCGCTTTATCGTGATAAAGTACCTCTCGACAAAAGCACTTTACTAGGATAAAGCGCAGGGGGGAGAGGGACCGCATCCCTGCCAGAAGGGGGGACGCCATGGCAGCACGGACGCCCCGGGGGTTCCGCGACATCCTGCCCGCCGAGGCGGCGGTGCGCGAGAGGATCCGCGCGCGGGTGGCGGACCTCTTCCGGTCGCATGGCTACCTCCCGGTCGAGACCCCGCTGCTCGAGGAGCGGACGGAGCTCGAGCGCGGGGGAAGGATACGCAACTCCCCCTTCCAGCTCATCGACGCGGACGGCAGCCTCATGGTGTTGCGGCCCGACCTCACGCTTCCCATCGCCCGCCTGGTCTCGGCCCGCGTGCCGGATGGCGGGCTGCCGCTTCGCCTGCGCTACGCCGCGCCCCTGGTGCGCGAGGAGTCCGAGCTCGGGGGCAGGCCCCGCCAGCTCACCCAGCTGGGAGTGGAGCTCTTCGACCTCGAGGGCGCCTGCCCCGAGCTCGAGCTCGTCCTGCTCTTGGCAGAGGTCCTCGACGCGCTGGGGGTTCCCGCCTGGCACGTGGCCTGTGGCTCGGTGCGCCCGCTGCAGGCGTTGCTGGCCCAGCGCTCGCCCTCCGGGGAGGTGACCGCTCGCGTGCTCGAGCTCGTCCATGCCTCGGACCTCGTGGGCCTGGACGAGTACCTGGACGGGCTCACGCTCGAGCCCGCGCTCGACCGCGCCTTGCGTGAGCTCCCGCGGCTGACGGGCGATGCCTCGGTGGTGGCGCGCGTGGACGAGCTCCTGGTGGCGGCGGAGGTCCCCGAGGGCGAGAGGGGCACGGGGGAGCTCGTGGCGATGGCCGAGGGCCTGCACGAGCTCCTGGGGTCCGGGCAGGTCGCCTTTGACTTCTCCATCCCCAACTCCTTCGACTACTACACGGGCGTCGTGTTCCGCTGCTACTCCGAGCTGGCCTCGGACGCGCTGGCGTCGGGTGGCCGCTACGATGCCGTCCTGCGCAACCTGGGCAGGCCCAACGTCCTGGCGTGCGGCTTCGCCCTCTCGCTCGAGGCGCTGCAGGAGGTCCTGGGGCAGCGGGGAGGCCTGGGGGGCGTGGCAAGCGCGAGCAGCAGAGCCGAGCGTCCGCTCAGGATTGCCGTCCCCAAGGGGAGCCTCTTCGCCCCCACGGTTAGGATGCTCGAGGCGGCAGGGCTGCCTGTGGGGGAGCTGCGCGAGCCGGGGCGCAGGCTGGTGATTCCCGCGGACGGGGTGGAGTACGTGATCGTGCGCGCGCAGGACGCCCCGGCCTTCGTGGGCAACGGAGGGGCCGACTGCGGCATCTGCGGCAACGACTCAATCATCGAGGCGGGCGAGGAGCTGGTCCAGCTCGTGGGCCTGGGCTACGGCGCATGCCGCTTCGTCGTGGCGGAGCCGGCGAGCCGGCGCGGCGCCGCCGAGGAGGCCTACGGCTGGCGGGGCAGCGTGCGCGTGGCGACCAAATACCCGCGCATCACCCGGCGCTACTACGAGTCCATCGGTCAGCAGGTGGACATCGTGCAGCTGCACGGCAACATAGAGCTGGGGCCCATCGTGGGGATGAGCGACCGCATCGTGGACATCACCGCGACGGGGGAGACCCTGGCACAGAACGACCTCGTGGTGGTGGACGAGGTCATGGAGTGCGCCGCCCGCTTCTTCGCGGGACCGGCGGCCTACAGGTCGGACTTCCGGGTGCGCGCCCTCGCACGGCGGCTCCTGGAGGTATCGGCGTCAGGAGAGGGGAGCAGTCGATGAGGACCGTCAGGCTCGAGGGGGCGTCGCGCCTCACGCGCAAGGACCTGCAGAGGGCGGGGGCGCTGCCCCGCGAGGTCATGGAGGCCGCCGAGGCCATCGTGGACGACGTCCGCGAGCGCGGTGACGAGGCCGTGCGCGAGTACTGCCTGCGCTTCGACGGGGCCTGCCCGGACGCCTTCCGCGTCCCTGACGAGCTGGTCCGGGGCAGCGTGGAGCTCGTCGACGCGGGCTTCCTCGCGGCGCTCAGGAAGGCCCACGACCAGATCCTGGACTTCCACCAGCGCGAGCGCGAGCAGTCCTGGTTCACCACCCGCTCCGACGGGACCATCCTGGGCGTCAAGGTGACGCCCGTCCCCNGACTGCCTGCGGGCGACCATAGGGACGCCCGAGGAGAACGACGCCTTCCTGCAGGCGATGGGGGAGCTTCTCCCCTGACCCTGGCTCTGGCCCCCGACGACCCCTGACCCCCGAACCTGCCCCGACCACACCCACTTGCCCCGACCACACCCAAGGAGGAACGATGGAGAGACGTGCCAGCGTGTCCCGCAGCACGGGCGAGACGAAGATCGAGGTGGAGCTGGACCTGGACGGGACGGGGACCTGCGACGTCAAGACGGGCGTCGGCTTCTTCGACCACATGCTCTGCGCCCTGGGCAGGCACTCCCTCGTCGACCTGCGCGTGAGGGCGGAGGGCGACAGCTGGGTGGACGACCACCACACGGTGGAGGACGTGGGCATCGTGCTGGGGAGGGCCATCTCGGAGGCCCTGGGAGACAAGGCCGGCATCCGCCGCTTCGGCGACGCCCTGGTGCCCATGGACGAGTCCCTGGTCCTGGCGGCCATCGACCTCAGCGGCAGGGGCGAGCTTTACTGGGAGCTTCCCATCGCGGCGCAGAAGGTGGGGAGCTTCGACACCGAGCTGGGACAGGAGTTCTTCGTGGGGCTCGCCCGCGAGGCGGGCATGACGCTGCACATAAGGGAGCTAGATGGGAGCAACGCGCACCACCTGCTCGAGTGCTGCTTCAAGGCCTTCGCCCGGGCCCTGAGGTCGGCCGTGGAGCCAGATCCGCGCGTCGAGGGCATCCCCTCCACCAAGGGGAGCCTCTGATGTCCGGCGGGGAGGGGCGCATCGTCGTCGTGGACTATCACGAGGGCAACCTCCGCAGCGTCGAACGGGCGCTCGCCGAGGTGGGCGCATCGGTCGTGGTGAGCGACGAGGCACGCGACGTGGACGGCGCCGCGGGCGTCGTGCTNGCGGCGCTCAGGAAGGCCCACGACCAGATCCTGGACTTCCACCAGCGCGAGCGCGAGCAGTCCTGGTTCACCACCCGCTCCGACGGGACCATCCTGGGCGTCAAGGTGACGCCCGTCCCCTCGGTGGCGGTCTACGTGCCGGGAGGTCGCGCGCAGTACCCCTCCACGGTGCTCATGGACGTCATCCCCGCCAGGGTGGCCGGCGTGCCTCGCGTCGTCATGGTCACGCCGCCGCAGAGGGACGGGTCACTCTCGCCCTACACGCTCGCCGCGGCAGCCGTCGCGGGTGTCGACGAGGTCTATGCCGTGGGTGGGGCGCAGGCGGTCGCCGCCGTCGCATATGGTACCGAGTCCATCCCTCGCGTGGCCAAGGTCGTGGGGCCGGGCAACGCCTACGTGGCGGCGGCCAAGCGCTACGTGATGGGGGACGTGGGCATAGACATGGTCGCCGGACCCTCCGAGGTCTGCGTGCTGGCCGACTCGTCCGCAGACCCCGCCATCGTCGCCGCGGACCTCATGGCCCAGGCCGAGCACGACCCCATGGCCGCCTGCTACCTGGTGACCGACGACGCCGGCCTGCCCGAGCGCGTGCTCGCCGTGGTGGAGCTCCTGGTGGCGCAGTCCCCGCGCGAGGAGATCACCCGCAGCTCGCTGGACGGGCGCGGGCTCTGCGTGGTCTGCGACGGCCTTGACGCCGCCCTGGACGCGGTTGACCTCATCGCGCCGGAGCATCTCGAGCTGCACTGCCGGGACGCCTTCTCGCTCCTGGGGCGGGTGCACAACGCCGGCGCCATCTTCGTGGGCCCCTGGAGCTCCGAGCCCCTGGGGGACTACGTCGCCGGGCCCAACCACACGCTTCCCACCGGAGGCACCGCGCTCTTCTCCAACCCCCTGGGCGTCTACGACTTCCAGAAGCGCTCCTCGGTCATCGCCTACACGCCCGAGGGCCTCGCGGCAGACGGACCCGTCGTGCAGGAGCTGGCCCAGGCGGAGGGCCTCTGGGCGCACGCACTCAGCGTTGGCCTGAGGCGGAGGCTGCTCGAGGGGGGCGGCCAGAATTTCGCCGATGTAACGGCTGCCTGCGAGGACGCCATGTCCGCCGCCTGGCCGCGTAAGCTCGATGTGCCCGCTCCCGTCCTGCTTCCTGGCTTCGGTGGCGCGGGCCCCGACGACTGACAAAGCACGGGAGGTGACGGCATGGCTGCCATCGACGACGCCCTCAGGTCCGCGCTCAGGCCCTCGGCCGCGGCGCTCGAGCCCTATGACCCCGCCTTCGCGCCGGTCCGCGTCAACCTCTCCGCAAACGAGAACGGCCTCGGCCTCCCTCCTGGCGTGGCCGCAGAGCTGGGACAGGCGCTCGCCCGCACGGCGACCAACCGCTATCCCCGGCCCCTGAGCGACGAGCTGAGGCAGGAGATAGCGCTCTGGCACGGCGTGGCGCCCGAGCGCGTCTGCGTGGGCAACGGGGGGGACGAGCTCCTCTTCAACCTCTTCGTGGCCTTCGGCGGCGCCGGGCGCACCCTCGTGGACTGCCCTCCGTCCTTCTCGGTCTACCGCCTCTATGCGGAGCTTGCCGAGACCGAGGTCGTCGACGTGCCGCGCGACCCCGCGGACTTCTCCCTCGACGAGGCGGCTCTGGTCGACGCCGCCCGCGGAGCGAGCGTGGTGGTGGTCACCTCTCCCAACAACCCCACGGGAAACCTGGCCCGACCCGGATTGGTGCGCGAGCTCTGCGGCGCCTGCCCCGGCCTGGTGCTGGCGGACGAGGCCTACATGGAGTTCGCCGACGCGGGACAGAGCTCGGAGCCGCTCCTGGGCGAGTTCGACAACCTCGTCGTCCTGCACACCTTCTCGAAGGCCTTCGCGCTCGCGGGTGCCCGCGTGGGCTACGTCCTTGCGTCGCCGGGCGTGGTCGCGGCGCTCAACGCGGTGCGCCAGCCCTATTCCGTGAACGTGCTCTCGCAGGCAGCTGCCCTGGTCTGCGTCAGGAGGAGGGACGAGTTCGCCCCGTCCGTGGAGCTGATCCGCCGCGAGCNTCGCGGCGTGCCCTTCCTGGGCATCTGCCTTGGCATGCAGCTGCTCTTCTCGCGAGGGAGCGAGAGGAGGGATGGACCCTCCAGCTGGGGCGGTGAGTGGGTCCCCGGCCTGGGTGTGCTCGAGGGCTCGGTGACCCGTCTGGAGTCCAAGCGCCTCAAGGTGCCCCACGTGGGCTGGGACCAGGCGCACCTCAGCGAGCTGGGGCGGACCTGCCCGCTCCTGGCAGACGTGCCCGAGGGGGCGAACTTCTACTTCACGCACTCGTATGCGCTGGCAGACGACGTGGACGAGGGCATCGTGGTGATGCGCACCCACTACGCGCGCAGCTTCGCCTCGGGGGTGTGGTCGGACAACGTCTTTGGCCTCCAGTTCCATCCCGAGAAGTCCTCGCGGGCGGGCCGTTCGCTGCTCGCGAACTTCGTGAGCGTCGTACGAGGATAGGGGGGGCTGGCATGATCCTCTTCCCAGCCATAGACCTCGTGGGCGGCAGGGTCGTGCGCCTGCAGCGGGGCGAGCGCTCGCGCATGGACGTCTACTACGACGACCCCGTCGCCGTCGCGTGCGACTTCGCGGCGCGTGGCGCCCACTGGGTCCACGTGGTGGACCTCTCCGCCGCCTTCCAGGAGGACGAGGCCGCGCGCGAGGCGAACCGCCGGGCCATCGCGGGCATCTGCTCCGTCGAGGGCATCCGGGTCGACGCGGGTGGAGGCGTGAGGTGCCTCGCGGACCTCGAGCGGCTCGTGAGCGCCGGCGCGAGCCGCGTCGCCTTGGGCACGG
>NZ_LT635494.1:956575-959416 GCF_900120385.1 Olsenella phocaeensis
GGGCTCGTGGTGGCCGACGTCGCCGCGGAGGACGGCTGGGTGCGCGTCAACGGTTGGCGCGACGGTGCTGGACTCCTCCTGGACGAGCTCCTCGTCGAGCTCGCGGGCATGGGCTACCGCCACCTGGTGCTCACGGACGTCGCGCGCGACGGCATGCAGACCGGCATCGACCTGGGGCTCTACCGCCACGCGGCAGAGGTGGCCGGGTTTCCCGTGGTCGCCTCGGGTGGCATCGCGGGTCTGGGCGACCTGCGCGCCCTCGCGACGGCGGGCGGGGACGTGGTCGAGGGCGCCATCGTGGGGCGCGCCCTCTACGAGGGAAGCTTCACGCTGGAGGAGGCCCTGGCGGTCGCGTGCCCAGGCCCCTCTCGCCAGAACGAGGACGGAGGCCCGGCATGCTGACCAAGAGGGTCATCCCCTGCCTGGACGTGAAGGACGGGCGCGTCGTGAAGGGCGTCAACTTCGTGGGGCTGCGCGACGCCGGCGACCCCGTGGAGCTGGCGCGCGCCTACGACCGCGAGGGCGCCGACGAGGTGGTCTTCCTGGACATCACGGCCACCTCGGACGACCGCTCCACCACCGTGGGCCTTGCCGCCCGCGCGGCCGAGGAGCTGCGCATCCCCTATGCCGTGGGCGGGGGCTTCCGGGACGTCGCGGGCATGAGGCGGATGATCGCCGCGGGGGCCGACAAGGTCTCGGTCAACTCCGCGGCCGTGCGCGACCCCGGGCTGGTCTCGGCCGCCGCCTCGGCCTTTGGCAGCCAGGCGGTGGTATGCGCCATCGACGCCCGGCGCGTGGGAGCCCAGGACCGCTGGGAGGTCTATGTGGCGGGCGGGCGCGCGGCGACGGGGCTCGACGCCATCGAGTGGGCGCGCGAGGTGGAGCGCCGCGGCGCGGGAGAGATCCTGCTCACGAGCATGGACCGGGACGGCACAAAGGAGGGCTTCGACCTGGCTCTTACGCGCGCCGTGGCCCGTGCCGTGCGGATTCCCGTCATAGCCTCCGGCGGTGTGGGCAGCCTGGAGCACTTCGCCGAGGGCGTCATCGAGGGGGAGGCCGACGCCGTGCTGGCGGCGAGCGTCTTCCACTTCGGGACCTACAGTATCCGGCAGGTCAAGGAGTACATGGCAGCCCAGGGCATCCCCGTGCGCCTGGACTTCTAGGGAGGAGGGAGGCGCCTCTCCCCAGGCCCTCCTCGGGCCGGACGCCGTCGGGGCGGACTTGTCGCGTGGCTACCGTTCAGGACTCGCTTGAGATTGCAGAATCTTGCGAACTCGGGCGAGTTCTGAACGATTGGCCAACTCATGCAGGCCCTTCTAGCTGCCACCCAAGGCCACGTTGGCCGAAACGACCCTCCGCGCCCTTGTTGGTGGTGGTCCCCCCGCCTATCGTGACGGCACCTTGAGGCCCGACACGAGGAGGGGAGAGGGACGAGCGTCTACGTGAGCCACCATAGCGCCCTGTGGTTCTGGGCCGAGCATGCCGCCCGGGGCAGAAGGCCGCCGTCACGTTGCACCAGGGGGCTTGGGGACGCCCGTGCCGGGTCAGCGACACTCGAATCGCTGCGGAATCTGGGAATCTTGCGACGAGGGCGCCCGGTCGACCTTCTCGTCGCGTCACAGGGCCAGCGCCGAAACGGCTCCGGCGTTCGTTGCCATTGCCTGTCGGGCGAGCTGCCGCGCCGGAGCTTCTCCGAGCTCGCCCCGAACGTCTACGTCTGCGTCCCCGAGCTCTGTTTCCTGCAGCTTGCGGGGAGCCATTCTCCCGTCGACCTCCTGCGGCTGGGCATGGAGCTGTGCGGGCACTACTCCCTGGCGGAGGGCCGCCGTGGCTTCCTGGACAGGCCCCCTCTCTGCTCGAGGGCTGGCCTGCTCGCCTATCTGGACGCGGTGCATGCAACGCGCGGCGTCGCCAAGGCCCGGCGCGCGGCGGGGCTCGTCATCGACGGTTCCGCCTCGCCCATGGAAAGCTCCCTGGCGCTGCTCCTGTGCCTCCCGACCCGCTGGGGAGGCTACGGGCTGCCCCGCCCCATCCTCAACGGCCCGCTGACGCCTGTNGGAGTACCACGGGGAGTTTGGGCGTGACCTGTCGAGGGTCCTTGGCCTCAGGCGCGACGGCTGGCGAGTCGAGCTCGTGGGGATTGGCCAGCTTAGAAACCAGGCGGCTGCGACCGAGCTCGCAAGGAGGCTGAATCGACACCTACGCGGGCGCGACCTGGTGCTGCCCCCTTCCAAGGAGGGCAAGAGGACCCTGCTCAGGGAGTCGCTGCTTCCCTTCGGACATGTATGGGACGACGAGGGGAATGCGATGCCCTCCCTTCGACCCAGCTGGGTTCTTCCCGCATCAGGCTCTCTCTAGATGCCCCAACCGTTCAGGACTCGCCCGAGTTCGCAAGATCCTGCCGGCTCGGGCGCGTTCTGAACGATGCGCCGCCTAGGAAGACCCTCCAGCAAGTCTGAGCTCCAGCCGGCCCTGACCCAGCTGCGCTCGCAGGGGACTCCCGAGCTCGTCCCGCTCCTCGGGGAAGTCCGCCCGGAAGTGGCTCCCGCGGCTCTCGGCGCGTTCCAGCATCATGCGGGCCATGACCTCGGCGCAGAGGAGCTCCGCACGAACCTGGGCGGTCTGGGCCATGCGACGCGCGTCAACGGACGCGGTCGAGGTCACCGCGAGCTCCCCGCGCAACCCTCCCAGCGCGTGCAGCACGTGTCCCAGGCCATGGGCGTCGCGGGGGAAGAGGCAGCCCTCGGCCATGACCTGTCGCAGCTCCCGCGCCGCCTTGGGCGCCAGGGGAGAGGAGCTCGACCTCAGCTCCAGCGCCTCGCCCGCACCAGCCGCCGCCAC
>NZ_LT635494.1:959915-974842 GCF_900120385.1 Olsenella phocaeensis
CGAGCACCGGGTCCGCCATGCCCTGGCCCAGCTCGCGGATGGCGCGGGCCAGGTCGTCCACGTCATCCGCGCCGTCCGGCCCCACGAGGCCCACGCCCCAGGTGCTCCCGGCAAAGCTCGAGCCAGAGAAGGTCGGTCCGGCGCAGGCCAGGGTCACGCGGGCCCCCTCCTTCGCTGCGGCGACCGCGGCCTGGGTCCCCGCGATGCCCCCACCCACGACCAGCACGTCGCAGCTTGCCTCGGCCTCGATCCTCATGGGGCTCCTTTCCACTGCGTTACCCCTTGCTCCCGTCGGCTGCAAGTGTAATAGAGTGACCCAGTCGGGCGTCGGCACCGGGACGTGCCGCCGCCGTGCAGGAGCGACATGACGCCAGGGAGGGACGATGGACGAGGAATCGCAGACCTATGCGGGCGAGAGGGTCGAGCTCCGCAACCTGGACGAGCTCGACATCGCCTTCGACGAGCGCGGCCTCGTGCCGGCCGTGGTGCAGCAGGCGGGCAGCGGGGAGCTCCTCATGCTCGCCTGGATGAGCAGAGAGTCCCTGGAGCTCACGCTGGGGACGGGCACCAGCTGCTTCTGGAGCAGGTCTCGCCAGGAGCTCTGGAACAAGGGAGCCACCAGCGGAAACGTCCAGAAGGTCCGTCGCGTCCTGGTCGACTGCGACGCGGACGCCCTGCTCCTTGAGGTCGACTCCCCTGGCCCGGCCTGCCACACCGGCCACCGGAGCTGCTTCTTCCGCGCCATTGCCCCGATGGGCGCGTCCGCGTGGGAGGGCGACGACGGCAGGCACGATGCGGGCGATTCCTATCCGTCCGACGGGGAGGACTGAGCAATGGGCGAGAGAACCGCGAACGTCCGGGCAGCGGACATCGGCCAGACCCTGGAGTCGCTTGCCCGCACGCTCCACGGCCGTTGGGAGAGCGACCCCGAGGAGTCCTACACGGCGCGGTTGCTCACCGGCCAGGAAGACGAGCTGCTGAAGAAGCTCGCCGAGGAGGCCAGCGAGGTGATCATGGCCTGCAAGGACGACGACCACGACCACATCCGCTACGAGGCAGGCGACCTTGTCTACCACCTGCTGGTCACGCTCGAGCGCTATGGCGTGGGGCTGGGCGAGCTCGCGGGCGAGCTCGAGGCCCGCAAGCGCTAGCGCCGGCTTCGCGTCCCCCACCTTACTTTGGCTGGATGTTGACTCTTTGTAGTCGGTCGCGACCACGAACTGACGTCGTGCGAGTTGCGTTAACCTAACCCGATAACCATGGCGACCGGACCCTCCGGTCGCGGGCGCGCTTCTCGCGTCCGGCAGCAGGGCGTGGCTCCCGTTCCCGCAAGGGGATAGACTGGTCGCGACTGCTGCTCTCAACGCACGTCCAACGCACCAGAGACAGTATTGCGAGGAAACAGATGACGGAAAAGACACGCGCTGTCGTCAGGTCGGGGGTCGCCCTGAGCCTCTCCCTCACCCTGGCACTCTCCGCAGTCCCGACCCACGCCTTCGCGGCGGACACCGCCGCCCAGACCCAGACCGAGCTCGACTCCGCCCGCGCACGTCTGGACGAGCTCCAGGGCCAGTGCGCCACGGCATTCTCGCAGCTCGAGGACGCCCAGGCCTCGTTGGAGGACACCCGCGCGGCAATGAGCGAGACCCAGTCGCAGATCGACGCGAAGGAGCAGGAGCTCGGCGTCGCGCGCGGCACCCTCTCGCAGACCATGGCGGCCAACTACAAGAGCGGCGTCGACTTCCTCTCGTTCGTGCTCGGCTCCAACGACTTCCAGGACCTCGTCTCGCGCGTGTACTACGCCAACAAGGTCTCGGCCAGCCAGACCGACGCCATCAACGCGGTGAGGACCATCCAGGGCGAGCTGCAAGGGCAGAAGGACCGCCTCCAGGAGGAGGAGAGCCAGCAGGAGGAGCTGCTCAGCCAGTCCGAGCAGAGCTTCAGCCAGATCCAGAGCCTCCAGTCGCAGCAGCAGGAGTACGTGAACGGGCTCTCCGAGGAGGTCCAGCGCCAGCTCGCCGCAGAGCGCGAGGCCGCGGAGAAGGCCGCTGCCGAGAAGGCCGCCGCGCGTGCCGCGCAGCAGGGCGAGAGTGACGCCGGCACCGGCACCCAGTCCGGTGGCCAGGCCCAGTCCGACAACCAGTCTGGCCAGGGCGGGTCTTCCGATAACGGCTCCAGCTCCAACGCCAGCTCCGATACCGGGTCGAACTCCGGCAACGGCGGGTCCAACTCCAACTCGAACTCCGGCGGCGGCGGGTCCAACTCCAACTCGAACTCCAACTCGAACTCCAACTCGAACTCCGGCGGCGGCTCCGCCTCCCAGCCTGACGAGTCGTACGGCTCGGGCATCTCGGCCGTCATCGCCGCGGCGCGCTCGCAGCTGGGCGTGAGCTATTCCTGGGCGGGCAATGCCATCGCCAACCAGGAGTTCGACTGCTCCGGCCTCGTGTGGTGGGCCTACCGGCAGGCCGGCTACAGCATCCCCCGCGGCCAGCGCATGTCAAACGGCTACAACAACTCGATGATCGGCTGGGTGCTCCAGAGGGGCGGCTTCACCACCAACCAGGCCAACCTCAAGGCGGGGGACCTCATGTTCTGGGGCGGGGGCACCGGCTCCACGACCCACGTGGGCCTCTGCATCGGCAACGGGCAGATGATCCACTCCAACTACGGCGGTGTCGAGGTCACGAGCGTCTACTACTTCGCCGGCAGCTTCGTGGGCGGCGGCCCGATCGTCTAGCCTGCGGGCAGCGACGGCCGTCACGGGCAAACGGATCGGCACGGGGAGGCTTCGCTTCGGCGGGGCCTCCCCTTCTTCTTCCGGGTGGCTGGCCATGGTGCGACGGCCTGCCTCCGTGTCGCCTGCGGCTGGGCCAGCACCATCTTCTGGCCGTCTTGAGCTACCACGTCCCGCTTGGCTCGCGGAACCGCCCGGCCGCACGACCCGCCGCGGGGGCCAGTCCGGGGGGCCACCGTCCATGGGATAATCGGCCCAGAGGCCGACACCGCAAGCGCAGGCGGCGCCAGCTCCTAGGCGACCGTGGGACTCGTGCCCCCATGGGCCCACCCATCGCGCTGTCGACCCGCAGGTATGGGGTTCCCGACGGATGGGAGGTTGGAAGATGAACGCCGCGTCAATCCGCACGTCCCTGGCAAGGAGGCTGGGTGTCCTCGTCGTTCTCGTCGCGCTCGTCGCCCTCGTGGGCTGTGGCGCATCGAAGGGCATGGGGACGGTGGCGCCCTCCAAGGACCCCAAGGCGGACTTCCTGGGCACCTGGACCGCCGTCTCGGTCAGCGACAAGGACCTGGGTGACCTCACGCTCGAGGACATGACCGGGTTGGGGATCTACTTCCGCATCACGCTCGTCGAGGACGGCACGGGGACGATGGACCTCGCCGGAGACGTCGAGGACCTCAAGTGGAGCCTCAAGGACGACACGACCGTGCTCATCAACGACAGCGAGACTGCGGCGAGCAGCCTCGAGCTCAAGGACGGCAAGCTCGTGGGCGACGAGGACGGCACCAAGATGGTGTTCGAGAAGGGCGACCTCGTCAAGGAGGACATGCCGAAGGGCGGCGGAAGCACGGACGACAAGGCAAGCGAGGCCGTGGACTACCTCATCGCAGACGACGAGCTCGCCACCATCCGCATGACCGAGGTCTTCGTCGACTTTACGGGCGACCCCGGCTTCGTGGTCAACTTCAAGAACAACTCAGACAAGAGCCTCAGGATCTGGTCGCAGTCCGAGAGCTTCTCCATCAACGGGGAGATGCGCGAGCCCATCGGCCTCTTCGAGCTGACAAAGCCGGGGACCTACGTCGACTGCAAGGTCTTCTATGATGGCGCCGAGGTTGGCCACGAGCTCGCCTCCCTCAAGGACATCAGCGGCAAGATCGAGCTCATGGACGAGGACTACAACGTCCTGCGCACCTACGACTTCAGCTACAGCTACGGCGCGAAGGGCTAGGGCGTCAGCCGCCTGCCCTAGGGGCGGGCGGGAGAGGCCTCCGTCCGTGGTCGGGACGTCGCTGCGGGGCGGATGGCCAGGCGGGGCGGCGGGAGCGGGTCTCTCGCCGCCCCTACATGCCGATGTCGCCGCCTCGCTCGCGCGCCCAGAGGTAGAGGTCGACGCAGCGCTGCGCCAGCACGTCGAGGGAGTCGTAGAGCCAGGTGGGGCGCTCTGCCAGGTCCTGGTAGATGACAGAGAGCTCGGTGCAGCCCACCACGACGGCGTCGCAGCCCTCCTGGCGCAGCTCCTCGGCAATGGCGCAGAGCTCGCCCGGGTCGTAGGGCGCGTTTGCCTTGACCCCGTCGTAGATCAGCGACATGATCCTGCGCTGCGTCTGGGCCCTGGGCACCACGCCGACGAGCCCGCGCTCTGCGAGGTAGCCCTGGAAGACGCCGGACTGGACCGTCCCGTCGGTCGCCATGAGGCCCACCCTGCCGCCACGACCCACGTCGAGTGCCATGCGCTTGGCGGTCTCCTCCATGATGTTGAGGACGGGGACGTCCACCGCGTCGCTGATCGCGTCATAGAAGTAGTGCGCCGTGTTGCAGGCAATGGCCAGGTAGTCGGCGCCTGCGTCCTCGAGCCAGCGGGCGACCTTGCACATCTCAGGCTGGGGGTTCGGGTTCGAGTGGTCCAGGATGTAGGCGGTGCGGTCGGGTATCTGCGGGTCGTTGAAGACGATCATGGGGATGTTGTCCTGGTCGCTCGCCGCAGGGGTCTTCTTGATGATGGCCTCCATGAAGTAGGCGGTGGCCAGGGGCCCCACCCCACCGATGATTCCCAGGATTGGCTTGTTCACGAAGGCTCCTCCCCGGTGCGCACGCGCCTCTCGCCCATCCGGACGATTGTAGGCGAGTGGGAGGGAGTTCTGTTCCTACGGTGCACTGTCCCTGCCCCCTTCGCAGCCTGCCTACAATATGCGGAGGCCCGCGCCACGCGGGCGGGCAGGGTCGGGCGGCCGGCAGGCGGGTGGCATGGCGCCGCCTGGGCAGGGCCGAGGCACAAGCACGAGAGACGGGTGCGCGCGATGGCGGAGCAGGCTGTGGAGGGTGGCAGGTCAGCAATGGGGGAGAGGGGCGCTGCTTCCTTCGTGCCCATCCTCCTGGGAACCGAGATCGGGTCCTACGGCATGGCGCGCGCCTTCTGGGAGCGCTACGGCGTGGCCAGCGTCTGCTACGGCAGCTTCCCCCTCACCCCCACACGCGACTCCAAGTTTATCGAGCAGCGCTGCGACGCCAACATCCTCGACCCCGCGCGCTTCGTCGAGCTCCTCAACGCCGACGCGGCGGACTTCGCGGGCAAGGTCCCCCTGGTCATACCCTGCGGCGACGACTACTCGCTGCTCCTCTCCAACCACAAGGCCGAGCTGGACCCCAGCTACCGCTGCATCTGCTCCGGTCCGGGCGTCCTCGACGAGCTCAACGACAAGGCCCGCTTCTACGCCCTCTGCGAGCGCGCGGGCGTGCCCTACCCCCGCACGGTGACCATCGGCCCCGAGGACGAGGGACGGCTCCCCGAGCTGCCCTTCGGCTTCCCCGTGGCGCTCAAGCCCACCGACGCCGCGTCCTGGCGCAACCACCCCTTCCAGGGCCAGAAGAAGGCCTTCGTCCTGGACGACGACAAGATGCTGGCCAAGACGATCCGTCGAGCCTTCGCCTCGGGCTACGAGGGGCAGCTCGTGATCCAGGACTTCATCCCCGGCGACGACGGCAACATGCGCGTCATGAACGGCTACGTGCGCCAGGACGGCTCGATCTCGCTCCTCTCGCTGGGGCATCCCGTGCTCGAGGACTGCGCTCCCATGCGCATCGGCAACTATGCGGCCATCGTCTCGTACGCGGACGAGGACATCTATGCCTCCGTCGAGCGGCTGATGGGCCACATCGACTACTTCGGCTACTTCAACATCGACATGAAGTACGACGAGCGCGACGGCAGCTGCAAGCTCCTTGACTTCAACCCCCGCCAGGGGAGGAGCAGCTTCTTCACCACGCTGGCCGGCTACAACCTCGCCGAGCACGTGGTGGCGGACGTCGTCGAGGGCAGGCGCGGGCCCGCGGTCCACGCCACCAACGAGTTCCTCTGGGTGGGCGTGCCCCGCTCCATCGTGTGCCGCTACGCCGCGAAGGGGCCGGGCCGCGACCGCGCGCTCGAGCTCATGCGCCAGGGCAGGGTGGGCACCACGCTCTTCGGGGCGCACGACGACAGCCCCCGGAGGCTCTGGAACATGGCTAAGCTCTGGGCGCATTACTATCTGGACTTCAAGAGGCACTTCGGGCATAGAGAGCTCGAGGACTAGGCGAGAGGGGCACACATGGCGGACTCGTCGCTCGAGCTGAGGCGCGCGCTCGCGCGGCGCAGCGGCACCTCCGAGGACGACTGGTTCCTCACCTACCGGGCGCGGCACGGCATGCTCGTGGCCTTCTGCGAGCTCGCACGGCTGCGGGGCGCGGGCGAGGTCGTGACGCAGCTCCTGACCTGCTGCACCGCCGTCGACCCCATCGTCGAGGCCGGGCTCGCCCCGCGCTACGCGGACGTCTCGGCGTCGAGCCTGGCGCTCGACGCCTCCCGGCTCGGACTCGGCCCGAGCTCGCGGGCCGTGGTCCTTCAGCACAGCTTCGGGATCTTCGAGCCAGCGGGCGACCTCGCCCTGAGGGAGGCCGCGGACGCGGCGGGGGCGCTTCTCGTCGAGGACTGCGCCCACTGCGTGGGGAGGCTCGCGCGCGACGGCGAGGGACGACCGCTCGCCGACGTCTCCGTCCACTCCTTCGGGGTGGAGAAGATGCTCCCCACCCACTTCGGCGGGGCGGTGTACGTGAGCCCCCGGATGGCGGACTCCGGGCTCAGGGCCGCCCTGGTGGGGGCTCTGGGCTCGCTTCCCCCCATCGACCCCGTGCTCGAGGAGGCCGCCAAGGGCTATCGCAGCCGCATCCGCGTGCTCAACCACCTGCCCGCCGGTCCCCGCCGCGCCCTTCGCGCGCGCTGGGAGGCCCGAGGAAGCTTCGACGCCGCGATATCACCCGAGGAGCAGAGGGGCCACGTCTCGCACGAGCCCTGCCAGCCTGGCGAGTGGATAGCCTCCCGGGCCCTGGAGGCCCTGGAGGGGCTCGACGCCCAGGAGGCCCTGCGACGAGAGGCCGTGACGGAGTACGTGCGCTCCCTTGCCGACACGGGAGTTGCCCTGCCCGCCGCCGTGTGCGCAGGTCCCGCCCAGCCGCTGCTGCGCCTCCCCGTCTTCCTGGCCGACTCCGGGCGCTCCGAGGCTCTCCTCGCCAGCGTGCGCGCGGCGGGGCACTATGCCGTGCCCTGGTACCGCCCGCTCCTCTTCCCCGGCGTCGAGGACCCTGCTTCATATGGCTTCGACGGCGGCATGGAGGGGCTCCCCGTGACCGAGCGCCTCTCGCGCGGGCCGGTGGCGCTTCCCTGCGACGTCACGCCCGAGCAGGCACGCCAGCTCGCGGCCCTCGCGGCAGAGGCGGCCCGCTAGCATGGCCGCGTGTGGGGGCAAAAGGCCGGGCGAGGGGGAGCCTCTCGCCACAGACCGCTCCGAGGGCGGCAGGCCCAGCATCGCCGAGCAGGTGGAGCTCGTTCCCACCGACCCCGGCTGCTACCTCTGGAAGGACGGCAGGGGCGAGGTCATCTACGTGGGCAAGGCCAAGAACCTCCGCGCCCGCATGCGCCAGTATGTGACCCTCCAGGACGACCGCGCGAAGATCCCCCTCATGATGCAGGTGGTGCGCAGCTTCGACTACGTGGTCGTGGGCTCCGAGCACGAGGCGCTGGTGCTGGAGCGCAACCTCATCGCCCAGTACCACCCCTACTTCAACGTCGACTTCAAGGACGACAAGAGCTATCCCTACATAGCCATCACCGAGTCGGACGTATACCCGGCCATCAAGTACACCCGCGAGCGCCACCGCAAGGGGACCCGCTACTTCGGTCCCTACACCGACGCCCAGGCCGCCCGCGAGACCATCGACACCCTGCGCAAGGTGCTCCCCATCTGCTCCGCCAACTGCGCGGAGTGGAAGAGGGCGCGTCGCTACCTCCAGAGCTACCCCGACGACGTGGCCGTGGCCAACATGGTCCTGGCCGAGCGCGGCCGCCCCTGCTTCGACTACCACGTGGGTCGCGGGCCCGGCGTCTGCTGCGGCGCCATCACCACCGTGGACTACGCACGTCACGTGAGCCAGGTGGAGAGCTTCCTCTCGGGGAGGCGACGACAGGTGGTGGAGGAGCTCGAGGAACAGATGCGCGATGCGGCGGCCGAGCTCGAGTTCGAGCGCGCCTCCCGCATCAAGCGGCGCCTCGACGTCATAGGCGGGCTGGACGACCGCCAGGAGGTCATGTTCTCGAGCGACGTGAGCCTCGACCTCATCGGCTTCTACCGCGAGGAGACGATCAGCTGCGCCTGCGTCTTCGTCGTGCGGGAGGGGCGCACGATCCGCACCAGCGAGTTCATCCTCAACAAGGGCATGGACGTGGACGAGCAGGAGCTCGCCGCCGGCTTCCTCAAGCGCTACTACGACGAGACCGCCGACGTGCCCCAGGAGGTCGACCTCGCCTGCGAGCTGCCCGACGCGCAGCTCCTGGGCGAGTGGCTCAGCGCGAAGCGCGGGAGGCTCTGCCGCTTGCACCGCCCCCAGCGAGGAGAGAAGAGCCACCTCCTCCAGATGGCGGAGAGGAACGCCCGCCACGCCCTCATGCGCTACATGGTGCGCACGGGGTACGCCGACGAGCGCACCAACCAGGCCCTCCTCCAGCTCGAGAGCGCGCTCGCCCTGGAGCGACCGCCGATGCGCATAGAGTGCTTCGACATCTCGACCCTGCACGGGGCCTTCACCGTGGCGTCCATGGTGGTCTTCACCAACGGCCGGCCCGACAAGGGCCAGTACCGTCGCTTCAAGATCCGCGCCGAGCTCGACGAGGCCAACGACTTCGCAAGCATGGAGGAGGTGCTGGGCAGGCGCTACAGCCCCAAGAACATGGGGGACGAGCGCTTCGCCGCGGCGCCTCCCGACCTCCTCGTGGTGGACGGCGGCAAGCCCCAGCTCTCCGCCGCGATTCACCAGCTCGAGGAGCTGGGGCTCGACATCCCGGTCTGCGGTCTGGCCAAGTCGGACGAGGAGGTCTTCGTCCCCTGGGACGACACGCCGGTGGTGCTGCCCTCGGGCTCTCCCTCGCTCTACCTCATCAAGCAGGTGAGGGACGAGAGCCACCGCTTCGCCATCACCTTCCACCGGGAACTGCGCACCAAGGCGCAGTCCGTCTCGGTGCTGGACGACGTCGAGGGCGTGGGGCCCAAGCGCAAGCGGGCCATCCTACGTCGCTTCGGCTCCCTCAAGGGCCTGCGCGCCGCGAGCGTCGACCAGGTCGCCGAGGTCGAGGGCCTTCCCCGCTCCGTGGCCGAGGAGGTCTGGCAGACGGTGCACGCCTGGGAGGGGGAGGGCGCGTCCCTCTCGCCCGAGACGGAGGCGGATGCCGGGGGAGCCCCTGGTCCCAGTTCGCCTTCCGGCGGAGAGGGGCGAGGGGACGGGTCGGAGTAGCCCACGCCCGAAGCCCCTGCCACCCCGTCCGTTGCCCCTCGCTTGCCGCTGGGCGGAGATGATCTCGAAACATGCCTGAAATGCCATACGCTAGCGGGCGAGAGGTTGCGCCGACCCCGTTCTGCGCAACAAGGGACACGTTTGCGTGGAGAGAGGCAAGAACATGAAAGACCTGATGGGCAAGAACCTTTCGCGTCGCACCTTCCTCGGCGTCTCGAGCGGCGTCGCGGCCGTCGCGGGCCTGGGGCTCGTGGGCTGCGGCGGCGGCTCCGGCAGCAACGGCGGCAGCAGCGCCGGTGGCGAGAAGGCGGCCGGCGGCACCCTCACCGTGGGCACCGCCTACGCGACCCAGAACTACCACCCGTCCACCACGTCCTCGGCGCTCGCCCTGAGTGCCAACATGAACGTGGTCGAGGGCCTCTACGAGCTCGACTTCCATGACTACAGCACCCGCGCCGCCCTGGCCGCCGGCGACCCCACCAAGGTCGATGACACCACCTTCGAGGTCAAGCTGCGCGACGGCGCCAAGTTCTCCGACGGCACCGACGTCAAGGCGGAGGACGTCGTCTCGTCCTTCAAGCGCGCCAACGCCGAGGGCAACATCTACGTCTCGATGCTCACCCCCATCGCCTCCATCGAGGCCAAGGATGACACCACCGTCACCGTCAAGACCGCCTTCCCCGACTTCTCGCTGCTCAAGGAGCGCCTGGCGATCGTCAAGGTTGTCCCCAGCTCCGCGACCGACGAGGACCTGACCGCGAAGCCCACCGGCACCGGCCCCTGGATGTACGACGAGATCACCGACGCCTCCGTCACCCTCGTCCCCAACCCCAACTACAACGGCGAGTTCGCCGCCAAGGACGAGAAGATCCGCTATGACGTCCTGAAGGACGCCACCGCCCGCGTGACCGCCGCCCAGGAGGGCACCGACCTCATCTGCGAGTCCGTCCCCGCCGACTCCATCGACCAGCTCAAGAGCGCCGGCCTCTCCATCGACACCGTCCAGGGCTTCGGTACCCGCTTCATGATGTTCAACGTCAAGAAGGCCCCCTGGGACAACGTCAAGGTCCGCCAGGCCGTCATGTACGCCCTGAACTACGACCAGATGATCTCCAACGCCCTGGCCGGCATGGCCTCGACGCCCTCCTGCTACCTGCCCGAGACCTTCACCAACTACAACAAGGCCTCCATGGTCTATTCCTACGACCAGGAGAAGGCCAAGTCCCTCATCGCCGAGGCCGGCATCACGCCGGGCGCCATCACCCTGCGCACCACCGACAACGACCAGGTCGTCGCCATGTCCACGCAGATCAAGAACGACCNCCCGTCATCAAGAGCCTGCCGGGATGCGCCAACCACCGCTTCTCGGAGCTGCCCGACGACTACCTGAGGCAGAACGGGCTCGTTCCCTATCTAGACACCCTCAAGGAGGTGAGGTAGGTGGCCGACCAGAAGGAACCCATCATCTTCCTCGATGACATCTCCGTTACCTTCCGCACCCGCACGGGATCCATCCTCCACCCCAACCTGGTCCATGCGGTCCAGGGCGTGACCATCAAGCTCATGCCGGGCGAGACCATAGGAATCGTGGGCGAGTCGGGCTGCGGCAAGTCCACCACGGCCAACGTCATGTGCGGCCTGCAGTCGCCGACCTCCGGCCACGTCTACTTCCAGGGGACGGACGTCACGAAGCGCACGGCGGACCTGCGCAAGAAGATAGGCCGCGTCGTCTCGGTCGTCTTCCAGGACCCCGCCACGGCCCTCAACCCGCGCATGGTCGTCCGCGACCAGCTGCAGGACCCGCTGCTGGTGCACAAGGTGGGGGCGTCCGCCGACCAGGAGAGGCGCATCAACGAGCTCGTGGAGCTCGTGGGCCTGCCCAAGAGCGCGCTGCGCGCCCTGCCGGGTCAGCTCTCGGGCGGGCAGCGCCAGCGCGTCGCCATCNCTCTACGAGCTCGACTTCCATGACTACAGCACCCGCGCCGCCCTGGCCGCCGGCGACCCCACCAAGGTCGATGACACCACCTTCGAGGTCAAGCTGCGCGACGGCGCCAAGTTCTCCGACGGCACCGACGTCAAGGCGGAGGACGTCGTCTCGTCCTTCAAGCGCGCCAACGCCGAGGGCAACATCTACGTCTCGATGCTCACCCCCATCGCCTCCATCGAGGCCAAGGATGACACCACCGTCACCGTCAAGACCGCCTTCCCCGACTTCTCGCTGCTCAAGGAGCGCCTGGCGATCGTCAAGGTTGTCCCCAGCTCCGCGACCGACGAGGACCTGACCGCGAAGCCCACCGGCACCGGCCCCTGGATGTACGACGAGATCACCGACGCCTCCGTCACCCTCGTCCCCAACCCCAACTACAACGGCGAGTTCGCCGCCAAGGACGAGAAGATCCGCTATGACGTCCTGAAGGACGCCACCGCCCGCGTGACCGCCGCCCAGGAGGGCACCGACCTCATCTGCGAGTCCGTCCCCGCCGACTCCATCGACCAGCTCAAGAGCGCCGGCCTCTCCATCGACACCGTCCAGGGCTTCGGTACCCGCTTCATGATGTTCAACGTCAAGAAGGCCCCCTGGGACAACGTCAAGGTCCGCCAGGCCGTCATGTACGCCCTGAACTACGACCAGATGATCTCCAACGCCCTGGCCGGCATGGCCTCGACGCCCTCCTGCTACCTGCCCGAGACCTTCACCAACTACAACAAGGCCTCCATGGTCTATTCCTACGACCAGGAGAAGGCCAAGTCCCTCATCGCCGAGGCCGGCATCACGCCGGGCGCCATCACCCTGCGCACCACCGACAACGACCAGGTCGTCGCCATGTCCACGCAGATCAAGAACGACCTCGACGCCCTGGGCTTCGACGTCTCGATCCAGACCGACACCTCCGCGGCGACCTACGCCGCCATCGACGGCGGCGAGGCCTACGACCTCCTGCTCGCCCCCGGTGACCCCAGCTGCTTCGGTGCCGACCCCGACCTGCTGCTCAACTGGTGGTACGGCAACAACACCTGGATGCAGAAGCGCTGCGTCTGGAACGACTCCCCCGAGTTCGCGAAGCTCCACGAGCTGATGGACCAGGCCCTCTCCCAGACCGGCGACGAGCAGCAGAAGACCTGGAACCAGTGCTTCGACCTCATCTCCGAGAACGTTCCCCTGTATCCCGTCCTGCAGGTCCAGACCACGACCGGCTCCTGGCGTGACACCGCCAACGGCGACGGCACCAAGGTCTCCAGCGACTTCAAGGGCATCGGGACCACGGGCATCTCGCTGATCGGCGTCTCCACCACGAAGTAGTCGGCTCCGTCCCAACAGGCAGCGCGAGGGTAGGGCCCGGGCTTCAGGTACTGCCCGGGCCCTACCTCCTTGGAGCTGCCACGTCCTGACCGCACAGCGTTCGGAAAGGGGAGAGGCCACGTGAACAACCTCCTGCGCCTCATCGGACGGCGATTGGTGGCGCTGCCCATCATGGCCCTCGGCGTCACGATCCTCGTGTTCTTCCTCATGTCGTTCTCCAAGGTCGACCCGGCCTACAACGCGCTCGGCGAGAGCGCCACGCCGGAGGCGGTGGCCCAGTACCACGCCGACCACGGCCTGGACGACCCGTTGCCCACCCGCTACCTCCGCTACATGGGAGGGCTCCTCCACGGTGACCTCGGGAGCTACGGCGCCTCGAACTACTCCGTCGGCGAGCGCGTGGCCAAGGCCCTGCCTGTCACCATGCAGCTCACCTTCATCGGCCTGATCCTGGGTGCCATCGTGTCCTTCCTCCTGGGAGTGCTCGCCGCGCTCTACCGCGACGGATGGCCCGACCAGCTGATCCGCGTGCTCTCCATCGCCGGCCTCGCCACGCCCTCGTTCTGGCTGGCGGTCCTCATGATCCTGCTCTTCTCGTCGATGATGCACGTGCTGCCCGCCTCGGGCCCGCTGCCCAACTTCTTCGCCAATCCCGGCGGCTATGCCGCGCGCATGCTCATGCCCGCCGTGGCCCTCGCCTTCCCGCTCACCGGCCAGATGACCCGCATCGTGCGCACCGCCATGGTCGAGGAGCTCGACAAGGACTACGTCAAGACCGCGAAGGGCGCCGGGCTTCCCCAGGCCGTCGTCATCGGTCGCAACGTCCTGCGCAACGCCCTCATCACGCCCGTCACCACGCTGGGCCTCAAGATCGGCTACCTCATGGGCGGCGCCGTGGTCATCGAGACCATCTTCAACCTGCCCGGCATGGGCATGGCGATCCTCGAGGGCATCCAGGGCAACGAGACGAACCTGGTCCAGGGCGTCGTCATCGTCGTCGCGCTGTCGTTCATCGTGATCAACATCGTGGTCGACATGCTCTACCTCCTCATCAACCCCAGGATCAGGACGGTGTAGCCATGCTGACTCAGAGAAAAGAACAGGCCGAGAAGCTCGAGCAGGCCGCCGCGGGCGGCGCTCGCCTCGGCGGCTGGAAGAAGATGAGCGTCGGCTCCAAGGTCTCGCTCGTCCTGCTCGTCCTGGTGGCCCTCTCGGCCATCCTCGCCGCGGTCCTCTCGCCCTATGACCCGGTCGAGATCTTCACCGCGCGCCAGGCTCCCGGCGGCGGCTTCATCTTCGGCACCGACGACAAGGGGCGCGACATCCTGAGCCGCATGCTCTACGGCGGCCGCTACTCGCTGGTCATCGGCTTCGGCGCCACCCTCATGGCGCTGGTCTGCGGCTCCGTCATCGGCGCCATCGCCGCGGTCTCGCGCAAGTGGGTGTCCGAGGTGATCATGCGCGTCCTGGACATCATCATGTCCTTCCCCGGCATCGCGCTCGCGGCCGTGTTCGTGTCCATCCTGGGCAACAGCATCGGCTCGATCATCTTCTCCATCGGCTTCATGTACACGCCCCAGATCGCCCGCATCGTGCGCGCCAACATAGTGAGCGAGTACGGAGAGGACTACGTGCGCGCGGTCATCGTCTCCGGCGCCCGCGCCCCCTGGATCCTGATCAGGCACGTCCTGCGCAACTGCATCGCGCCGATCATGGTATTCACCGTGACCCTCGTGGCCGACGCCATCATCTTCGAGGCCTCCCTCACCTTCATAGGGGCCGGCATCCAGGAGCCCACCCCCACCTGGGGCAACATCCTGGCCGACGCCCGCGGTGGCGTGCTCGCGGGCCGTTGGTGGCAGGCGCTCTTCCCGGGCATGGCCATCATGGTCACCTGCCTCGCGCTCAACATCCTCTCCGAGGGCCTCACCGACGCCATGGCCGCCGCCCCCGGCGCCCCCGTCGACGCGGACAACTCCGAGAGCCGCCGTGCCGACGACATCCTGGCCTCCAATCCCGTCAAGGCCTACGAGGAGCAGGCGGAGGCGCTGGGTCGCAGGCTCGGCGCGC
>NZ_LT635494.1:974904-1010985 GCF_900120385.1 Olsenella phocaeensis
CTCCATCGAGGAGGGCGCCCGTGACGGGAGCCGCCTGCACCAGGTGCCCGGCTCGGTCCCCTCGCCCGAGGACTTCCCGCGCGGCGACCGCTTCGCCCCGCGCTCCAGCCATCCCACGCTGGGCCTGGACGTGCACCCCGTCATCAAGAGCCTGCCGGGATGCGCCAACCACCGCTTCTCGGAGCTGCCCGACGACTACCTGAGGCAGAACGGGCTCGTTCCCTATCTAGACACCCTCAAGGAGGTGAGGTAGGTGGCCGACCAGAAGGAACCCATCATCTTCCTCGATGACATCTCCGTTACCTTCCGCACCCGCACGGGATCCATCCTCCACCCCAACCTGGTCCATGCGGTCCAGGGCGTGACCATCAAGCTCATGCCGGGCGAGACCATAGGAATCGTGGGCGAGTCGGGCTGCGGCAAGTCCACCACGGCCAACGTCATGTGCGGCCTGCAGTCGCCGACCTCCGGCCACGTCTACTTCCAGGGGACGGACGTCACGAAGCGCACGGCGGACCTGCGCAAGAAGATAGGCCGCGTCGTCTCGGTCGTCTTCCAGGACCCCGCCACGGCCCTCAACCCGCGCATGGTCGTCCGCGACCAGCTGCAGGACCCGCTGCTGGTGCACAAGGTGGGGGCGTCCGCCGACCAGGAGAGGCGCATCAACGAGCTCGTGGAGCTCGTGGGCCTGCCCAAGAGCGCGCTGCGCGCCCTGCCGGGTCAGCTCTCGGGCGGGCAGCGCCAGCGCGTCGCCATCGCCCGCGCCATGTCGCTCAACCCCTCGGCGATCATCGCCGACGAGCCCACCTCCGCCCTCGACGTGTCCGTGCGCGCCCAGATCCTCAACCTGCTCACCGACCTCAAGAGCGAGCTGGGGCTCTCGATGATCTTCATCAGCCACGACATCCAGACGGTCCGCTACATCTCCGACCGAATCATCGTCATGAACCACGGGCAGATCATGGAGCAGGGTCCGGCGCAGCAGGTGTTCAACGACCCCCAGGACGAGTACACCAAGACGCTCCTCGGGGCGGCACCGTCGCTCTTGCATCCCAAGATAGGTCGCTAGCAGCGAGCGCCCCGTCTGGCCGCGTGCCGGGCGGGGCGCGTCTCTCATGCGCGTCGCAGAGGACTAAGATGTGCCATCGTGCCCGGGCTTCCGGGCAGGCAGAGAGAAAAGGGTAGCCACATGTCAGACTTCAAGATCCGCGGCGTCGTGCCGCCCGTCGTCGTCCCCGACACCGAGGACCGCAGGCTGGACGTAGCCTCCTTCGAGCGCTCCATCGACCGCATGATCGACGCGGGCGTGGACGGCCTCTTCTTCCTGGGCTCCTCGGGAGAGGTGGTCTTCTCCACCGACGAGAGGCGCGACGAGGTCGTGCGCGAGGCGGTGCGCATCGTCGACCACCGCGTGCCCGTCCTGGTGGGCATCATCGACACCGAGACCGAGCGCGTGATCGAGCACGGGCGGCGCGCCCAGGAGCTGGGCGCCGACGCCCNGACCTCTGCATCAGCTTCCTCTCGCACGGTGACGTCCAGGTCGTGGACCACGTCAGCTTCGACGTGCGCCCCGGCCAGTGCATGGCCCTGGTGGGCGAGTCGGGCTGCGGCAAGTCCATCACCACCAAGACGATCATGAACCTCGTGGACCCCAAGGAGACGGTCACGGGCCAGCTCATCTACAAGGGCCAGGACCTGCTCAAGCTCAGCTCCGAGGAGCATCGCAAGCTCCTGGGCACCGAGATCGCCATGGTCTACCAGGACGCGCTCTCGTCCCTGAACCCCTCCATGCTCATCTCGACGCAGATGAAGCAGCTCACCGACCGAGGCGGGACCCGCTCCGCGGAGGAGCTGCTCGAGCTCGTAGGCCTCGATCCCAAGCGCACCCTCGAGTCCTACCCGCACGAACTGTCGGGCGGTCAGCGCCAGCGCGTGCTCATCGCCATGGCGCTCACCCGCGACCCGTCGCTGGTCATCTGCGACGAGCCCACCACGGCCCTGGACGTCACCGTCCAGAAGCAGGTCATCAAGCTCCTGAACGACCTCCAGGCAAAGCTGGGCTTCGCCATGGTCTTCGTGAGCCACGACCTCGCCCTGGTGGCCGAGGTGGCGTCCGAGATCACCGTCATGTACGCCGGCCAGGTCATCGAGCAGGCGCCGACCAAGGAGCTGCTCTGCAACCCCGTCCACGAGTACACCCGCGGGCTCCTGGGGTCGGTCCTCTCCATCGAGGAGGGCGCCCGTGACGGGAGCCGCCTGCACCAGGTGCCCGGCTCGGTCCCCTCGCCCGAGGACTTCCCGCGCGGCGACCGCTTCGCCCCGCGCTCCAGCCATCCCACGCTGGGCCTGGACGTGCACCCCGTCATCAAGAGCCTGCCGGGATGCGCCAACCACCGCTTCTCGGAGCTGCCCGACGACTACCTGAGGCAGAACGGGCTCGTTCCCTATCTAGACACCCTCAAGGAGGTGAGGTAGGTGGCCGACCAGAAGGAACCCATCATCTTCCTCGATGACATCTCCGTTACCTTCCGCACCCGCACGGGATCCATCCTCCACCCCAACCTGGTCCATGCGGTCCAGGGCGTGACCATCAAGCTCATGCCGGGCGAGACCATAGGAATCGTGGGCGAGTCGGGCTGCGGCAAGTCCACCACGGCCAACGTCATGTGCGGCCTGCAGTCGCCGACCTCCGGCCACGTCTACTTCCAGGGGACGGACGTCACGAAGCGCACGGCGGACCTGCGCAAGAAGATAGGCCGCGTCGTCTCGGTCGTCTTCCAGGACCCCGCCACGGCCCTCAACCCGCGCATGGTCGTCCGCGACCAGCTGCAGGACCCGCTGCTGGTGCACAAGGTGGGGGCGTCCGCCGACCAGGAGAGGCGCATCAACGAGCTCGTGGAGCTCGTGGGCCTGCCCAAGAGCGCGCTGCGCGCCCTGCCGGGTCAGCTCTCGGGCGGGCAGCGCCAGCGCGTCGCCATCGCCCGCGCCATGTCGCTCAACCCCTCGGCGATCATCGCCGACGAGCCCACCTCCGCCCTCGACGTGTCCGTGCGCGCCCAGATCCTCAACCTGCTCACCGACCTCAAGAGCGAGCTGGGGCTCTCGATGATCTTCATCAGCCACGACATCCAGACGGTCCGCTACATCTCCGACCGAATCATCGTCATGAACCACGGGCAGATCATGGAGCAGGGTCCGGCGCAGCAGGTGTTCAACGACCCCCAGGACGAGTACACCAAGACGCTCCTCGGGGCGGCACCGTCGCTCTTGCATCCCAAGATAGGTCGCTAGCAGCGAGCGCCCCGTCTGGCCGCGTGCCGGGCGGGGCGCGTCTCTCATGCGCGTCGCAGAGGACTAAGATGTGCCATCGTGCCCGGGCTTCCGGGCAGGCAGAGAGAAAAGGGTAGCCACATGTCAGACTTCAAGATCCGCGGCGTCGTGCCGCCCGTCGTCGTCCCCGACACCGAGGACCGCAGGCTGGACGTAGCCTCCTTCGAGCGCTCCATCGACCGCATGATCGACGCGGGCGTGGACGGCCTCTTCTTCCTGGGCTCCTCGGGAGAGGTGGTCTTCTCCACCGACGAGAGGCGCGACGAGGTCGTGCGCGAGGCGGTGCGCATCGTCGACCACCGCGTGCCCGTCCTGGTGGGCATCATCGACACCGAGACCGAGCGCGTGATCGAGCACGGGCGGCGCGCCCAGGAGCTGGGCGCCGACGCCCTCGTGGCCACCGCCCCCTTCTACGCGCTGGGCGGCATGGCAGACGTGGAGGAGCACTTCCGCATCCTCCACGAGGAGCTCGACCTGCCCGTCTTCGCCTACGACATCCCCGTCTGCGTCCACACCAAGCTCCCCTGGAAGCTCCTGGCCAAGCTGGGCGCCGAGGGCGTGCTCGCGGGCGTCAAGGACTCCTCGGGCAACGACATCTCGTTCCGCTACCTCTGCCAGGAGAACGAGAGGCTGGGTCACCCCCTGAGCCTCCTCACCGGCCATGAGATTGTCGTCGACGGCGCCTACCTCTCGGGCGCGGACGGCTCCGTCCCCGGCCTCGCCAACGTCGAGCCCCACGGCTACGTGCGCATGTGGAAGGCCGCCGAGGCGGGGGACTGGGCGACGGTCAAGGCCGAGCAGGACAAGCTCAACGAGCTCAGCCACATNTGGAGGTAGAAATGGAAGTCTCGCCCCTGGTCCAGTCGCTCAAGGGAAGGCTCGTCGTGAGCGTCCAGGCCTATCCCGGGGAGCCCCTGCGGCATCCCGAGACCATGGCCCAGATGGCGGAGGCCTGCGAGCAGGGTGGCGCCGCCGCCATCCGCTGCCAGGGCCTCTCTGACATCGCCGCCATCAAGGGCAGGGTCCAGGTGCCCGTCATCGGCCTCTGGAAGGAGGGGCACGAGGGCGTATACATCACGCCGACCCTGCGCCATGCCGTCGCCTGCGTCAACGCCGGCGCGGACGTCGTCGCCATAGACGCCACCGATCGGCCCCGTCCCGACGGGAGGACCTTCGCCCAGACGGTGGCGGACCTTCGCGCCCAGTGCGAGACCCTCGTCATGGCCGACTGCATGACCATCGACGACATACGCAACGCGGTGGCCGTCGGCTGTGACCTCGTGTCCACGACCCTCTCGCACAACAAGGCCGCCATCGATACCACCATNTCTTCGCCTACGACATCCCCGTCTGCGTCCACACCAAGCTCCCCTGGAAGCTCCTGGCCAAGCTGGGCGCCGAGGGCGTGCTCGCGGGCGTCAAGGACTCCTCGGGCAACGACATCTCGTTCCGCTACCTCTGCCAGGAGAACGAGAGGCTGGGTCACCCCCTGAGCCTCCTCACCGGCCATGAGATTGTCGTCGACGGCGCCTACCTCTCGGGCGCGGACGGCTCCGTCCCCGGCCTCGCCAACGTCGAGCCCCACGGCTACGTGCGCATGTGGAAGGCCGCCGAGGCGGGGGACTGGGCGACGGTCAAGGCCGAGCAGGACAAGCTCAACGAGCTCAGCCACATCTTCGACGTCACCACCGGCGTCCAGGGCTTCGGCGGCGGCGTGGGCGCCTTCAAGACCGCCCTCATGCTCATGGGCGTGTACGAGTCCAACCAGATGCCCCGCCCGGTCAAGGCGCTCGAGGGCACCAACGTCGAGGCCATCCGCTCGGTGCTCGTGAGCTGTGGCCTCCTCGAGGCCTAGGCGAGAGGCGGCTCTCGCCCGAAGACGCAAGCCCGGGCGCGCTTGCGACGACGGCGCGCCCGCACCCCAGGAAGGAGTCCCATGGCAGCAGAGGCCAAGCGCGTCATCGCGCTCGACATCGGAGGCACCAAGATCGCCTCGGCCCTCGTGACGCTCCGCGCGGGCGAGGCGCCCCTCATCGAGCACTATGGCAAGGTTCCCACCGAGGCCAAGCTCGGTGGGCAGAGGGTGCTCGGGAACGCCATCGAATCCGCCCGTCGCGTCGCGGAGGCGGCGGTCGGCGGGCTGGACGGCATCGGCGTCTCGAGCGCGGGCGTCNGGGTCCGCAGCTGACCTCCTGCTGGCGCGAGCCAGGCAGGGGTCTGGCCTGCCCTGGGCGCGCGTCGCAAACGGTTCGTTCGCGTGGGACGTCTAGCCGTACAATCAGGTGAGTCCGCAGCGCGGGCGGGGGAGGACCCCGCCCGCACCCCGTAGAGGGAGGGTCCATGGGAGCCGCAGCCAAGCCAAACGTGACCATCGACGACTGGGACAAGCTCGACGTCCGCGTGGGTCTGATCGAGCGCGTCGAGGACGTCAGGGGCTCCAAGAAGCTCGTTGCCCTCCACGTCGACTTCGGTGACTTCAAGCGCACCATCCTCACGGGGATGAGGGAGGAGCGCGAGGACTGCAAGGCCATCGAGGGGACCAAGACGCTCTTCCTCGTCAACATGGCCCCGCGCAAGATGGCGGGCATGGTGAGCGAGGGCATGCTCCTGGACATCGGCTACGAGGACGGGATCCCCTCGGTGCTCGCCACGCTCGAGCGGGACGTCCCCGCGGGCACGAGGCTCTGCTAGCCATGCCCAGCAGCAGCCAGCGCATGAGGGAGGCGGCCGCCGCCGACCGCGTTCCCGACATCGTCGTGATAACCGGGATGTCGGGCAGCGGCCGCACCCAGGCCCTGCACGTCTTCGAGGACATGGGCTACTACTGCATAGACAACCTGCCTCCCCGCCTCATCCTCGACCTCGCCCGCGTGGTGGGGATCAACGCCAACACCGGCCGTCACCTGGCCGTCACCTGCGACCTCAGGAGCCAGGGGCTCTTCGACGAGGTCACCGACGCGCTGGCGCAGCTCCGTGACCACGAGCTCAGCGTCAAGACCCTCTTCCTCGACTGCTCGGACGAGGTGCTGCTGCGCCGCTACGACGAGACCCGTCGCCGTCACCCCATCGCCCAGGAGGGCGAGACGACCGTTGCCGCCATAGCCCGCGAGCGCGCCGCGCTCGCGCCCATCCGCGACGAGTCCGACCTGGTCATCGACACGAGCCGCCTGCGCACGAACGCCCTGCGCAGCCGCATCAGGCACGCATTCTCGGAGCTCGACGAGCAGCAGCTCCTGGACGTGAGCGTCTTCAGCTTCGGCTTCAAGCACGGGCTCCCCGCCGAGGCCGACCTCATGATCGACGTGCGCTTCCTGCCCAACCCCTTCTACGACCCCGCCATGCGCGAGCTCACCGGCAACGACGCCCTGGTCACCGACTTCGTCATGCAGAACAAGGTGACGGCGGACTTCATGGTCGCCTGGAAGCGCCTCCTGGACGTGGCGATGCCGGGCTACGTGGCCGAGGGCAAGACCCAGCTCTCCATCGCCGTGGGCTGCACGGGCGGCCAGCATCGTTCCGTGGCCATCGCCAACGCGACTGCAGCCTACCTCACGGGGCAGGGCTACCGCGTCTCGCTTTCGCACCGCGACCTCCCCCTCGCCAACCGGAGGCCCTGATGGGCCTCGCGACGGTGCGGCACGGGGGTCGGTCGCAGCCCGCGCGCGTGGCCACTCTCGCCTGCGGGGGTGATGGGACATGTCGTTCACCGCGCAGGTGAAGGACGAGCTGTCGCGCGTGGAGGGGGAGTGCCCGCTCTGCGCCTACGCCCAGCTCTCGGCCATAACGCGCATCTGCGGCACGCTCTCCTTCAGGGGTCCGGGGCGCTACTCGATCCGCGTCTCGACCGAGACCGGCGCCGTGGCGCGCACCATGATCAAGCTCACCCACGAGCTCTTCGACCTCGAGACGCCTCTCACCGTGCGCCGCTCCAACCTGCACAAGGCCCGCAACTACCTCATAGAGATCCCCGAGCAGCGCGAGCTCGAGGCCGACCTCGTCCGCCTGGGCATCCTCCTGCCGGGCCGCGGCCTCGCGCCGGGCATCCCCTGGCAGCTCCTGCGCTCGGACCACTGCAGGCGCGCCTTCGTGCGCGGGGCCTTCATGGCCGGGGGCTTCATCGCGGACCCCAGGNCGACCGAGTTGCAGTTTTGTGGGTAAAATAGGGGCGTGCTTGTAAGTGTGTTGGCCACTCCCGAGGAACGGCCTCGGTTGGCCTCGCGAAAGGAGAAAGCATGGCAGTCAAGGTTGCTATCAACGGCTTCGGACGTATCGGTCGCCTCGCGTTCCGCCAGATGTTTGGCCACGAGGGCTCCGAGATCGTCGCCATCAACGACCTCACCTCGCCCGATATGCTCGCGTACCTCCTGAAGTACGATTCCACCCAGGGCAACTACGCCCGTGACCACAAGGTCGAGTCCACCGAGGATGCCATCATCGTCGATGGCAAGAAGATCACCATCTACAAGGAGGCGGACGCCAACAACCTGCCTTGGGGCGAGCTCGGCGTCGACGTCGTCCTCGAGTGCACCGGCTTCTACACCTCCAAGGCCAAGGCGCAGGCCCACATCAACGCGGGCGCCAAGAAGGTCGTCATCTCCGCCCCCGCCGGCAACGACCTGCCCACCATCGTCTTCAACGTCAACCACGAGCAGCTGACCGCCGACGACAACATCATCTCCGCCGCCTCCTGCACCACCAACTGCCTCGCCCCCATGGCCAAGGGCCTGAACGACTTCGCCCCCATCGTCAGCGGCATCATGACCACCATCCACGCCTTCACCGGCGACCAGATGGTCCTCGACGGCCCCCAGCGCAAGGGCAACAAGCGTCGCTCCCGCGCGGCCTCCGAGAACATCGTCCCCAACTCCACCGGCGCCGCCAAGGCCATCGGCCTGGTGCTCCCCGAGCTCAACGGCAAGCTCATCGGTGCCGCCCAGCGCGTCCCGACGCCGACCGGCTCCCTCACCAACCTCTATGCCGTCGTTGACAAGAAGGTCACCGTCGACGAGGTCAACGCTGCCATGAAGGCCTACGCCGAGACCATCCCCGAGACCTTCGGCTACAACGAGGACGAGATCGTCTCCCGCGACATCGTCGGCGAGACCCACGGCTCGATCTTCGACGCCACCCAGACCATGGTCCAGGACCTCGGCAACGGCCAGAGCCTCGTCCAGGTCACCTCTTGGTACGACAACGAGAACTCCTACACCTCTCAGATGGTCCGCACCATCAAGTACTTCGAGAAGTTCGTTGCCTAGCCACTAGGCACCCTCGGTTCTGCAGGGGCGCGGCCGCTGGCCCACGGGTCGCAGCCGCGCCCCTTTCTTGCACGGAGTCGCATCGATCGCCGCAGCAGAAGGAGTGAGCATGGCTTTTACCAAGAAGACCGTCCGTGACGTGGACGTCGACGGCAAGCGCGTCATCATGCGCGTCGACTTCAACGTCCCCCTGAAGGATGGCGTCGTCACCGATGACACGCGCGTCCGCGCCGCCATCCCCACCATCAAGTACCTCAAGGAGCACAACGCCGGCATCGTCCTCATGAGCCACCTCGGACGTCCCAAGGGTGACGGTCCCGAGCCCGAGCTCTCGCTGAAGCCTGCCGCAGACAAGCTCGCCGAACTCACCGGATACGAGGTCAAGTTCGTGGACGACACCTACGGCGAGAAGGCGGCCGCCGCCGTCGCCGAGGTCAAGCCCGGTGACATCCTGGTCCTCGAGAACGTCCGCTTCCTCAAGGCCGAGAAGAAGAACGACCCCGAGGTCGCCAAGAAGCTCGCCTCCTATGGCGACATCTTCGTCCTCGACGCCTTCGGCACCGCCCACCGCGCCCAGGGCTCCGTCGTCGGCCCGGCCGAGTTCATCCCCGCCGTCGCCGGCTTCCTGCTCGAGAAGGAGGTCGACACCCTGACCTCGATCTTCGCCGAGCCCGAGTGCCCCTTCGTCGCCATCGTGGGCGGCTCCAAGGTCTCCAGCAAGATCGGCGTCCTCGACCACCTCATCGACTCCGCCGACACCCTCATCATCGGCGGCGGCATGGCCTACACCTTCTTCCTGGCCAAGGGCTACAGCGTGGGCACCTCCCTCAAGGAGGAGGACTGGATCGAGCGCGCGGGCGAGATGCTGAAGAAGGCCGAGGCCAAGGGCTGCAAGATCCTGCTTCCCGTCGACAACGTGGTCGCCGACCACTTCGGCGAGGACGCCACGGGCGAGGTCGTCGACTCCGACAAGATTCCCGACGACCGCATGGGCATGGACATCGGGCCCAAGACCGTCGAACTCTACTGCGAGGCCGTCAAGGCCGCCAAGACCGTCTTCTGGAACGGCCCCATGGGCGTCTTCGAGATGGACCAGTTCGCCAAGGGCACCGAGGCCGTCGCCCGTGCCATCGCGGACTCCGACTGCACGTCCATCATCGGCGGCGGTGACTCCGTCGCGGCAATCAACAAGTTTGGCCTGGCCGACAAGATGAGCTGGATCTCCACTGGCGGCGGCGCCTCCATGGAGCTCGTCGAGGGCAAGGCCCTTCCCGGAGTGGAGGCGCTTCTCGATGCGTAACAGGATGATCGCCGGCAACTGGAAGATGAACAAGAGCTACTCCGAGGGCGTCGTCCTGGCTCAGGGCCTGGCCCGCGAGCTCGAGGGCGGCACGGGAGACGTCGACGTCGTCGTCTGCCCCCCGACGGTCGACCTCAAGGGCGTCGCAACCGTCATCGAGCAGGAGAGCGCGCCCTTCTCGCTTGGCGCTCAGAACGCCTACTTCGAGGAGTCTGGCGCCTACACCGGAGAGACCGCTCCCTCGATGTTGACCGACATCGGCGCGACCTACTGCATCATCGGCCACTCCGAGCGTCGCGGCTACTTCGGCGAGACCGACGAGGACATTAACAAGAAGGCCAAGGCCCTGATGGCCCATGGCATCGTGCCCATCAGCTGCTGCGGCGAGTCCCTCGAGGTCCGCGAGGCGGGCAAGCACGTCGAGTTCGTCGTGGACCAGATCAGGAAGGACACCGAGGGCCTCGTCATCGACGATCCTTCGAAGTACGTCGTCGCCTACGAGCCCATCTGGGCCATCGGCACCGGCAAGACCGCCACGGCCGACGACGCCCAGGAGGTCTGTGGCGCCATCCGCAAGACTTTGGCCGAGGTCTTCGGCCAGGAGGTGGCCGACGGCATCCGCGTGCTCTACGGCGGCTCCGCCAAGCCCGAGAACGTGGCCGGCTTCCTCGAGAAGGAGGACGTGGACGGCGCGCTCGTCGGTGGAGCGTCCCTCAAGGCGGACTCCTTCGCCGCCATGGTCAAGGCGGCCATGTAGGGGGACGGTCCCTCTCGCCCAAGAAGGCCTGGGCCCCGGCACGGAGGTGTCGGGGCCCATTTTTTGTGGGTGGGACCGACGCGCGTGGGGCGAGCGTCGGCAGGCTTGGGGCTGCCGTCGATTCTATGGCAGTTGGTAACGGCCTTGACTCATGTGGTAAGCTAACCAATCAATGTAGTTGCGCCATCCGTGGGCACATAAAAAGGAGCACTTCGTGGGCGTTCTGAACACCATCCTTCTGGTCATCCTGGCACTCTCGGCCGTCCTGACGGTCATCCTCATCCTCATGCACTCCGGGAAAGGGACCGGGGTCTCGGACATGATCGCCTCCTCCATGTACAACTCGGCCGCCGGCTCGGGGGTCTGGGAGAAGAACCTCGACCGCCTCACCGTCATCACCGCGGTCGTCTTCGGTGTCACCGTCTGCGTCATGGCGTTGACCTTCCCGCTGGGCACCATCTAGACTCTTGCGCGCACGGCCCGTCTTCCGCCCCTGGGCGCGTGGACGGGCCGTTATCTCTGCCGCGTCTCGTGCCGTGGTAGGATTTTGCACGTTGTGTTCTTGCGTGCCCTGGCTCCCGGCCCACCCGAGGCCCGACGCGAAGGCATGCTGCTTGCGCCTCTGGCTGGGCGGACGTGCCGCCACGGAAGCGCATTCTGCAGAAGAGGGACGTGGTCGCATCGCCGTCGCGTCCTCGTGCGCCCCCGGGGCGCGCGAAGCGAAGTGAGGAGCGTCCATGGCGCGATTCGTCGGGTACATAGCCAAGCGTGTGGCGAGCTACATAGTCATGATCTTCGTGGCGACCTCGCTCACGTACTTCCTGGCATCGGCCTTCATGAGCCCGCGATCCAACTACGAGTCCCGCACTCCCAGGCCACCGCAGGAGTCCATTGAGGCGTCGCTCGACGCCACCAACCTCAACGACAAGACCCCCATCCTCCAGCGCTACCAGAGGTGGCTGGGCGGCATCGTCACCAGGTGGGACTGGGGTCAGACGCCCACCGGCGTCTCGGTGAACGAGGAGATGTCCTCGCGCATCGGCGCCTCTGTGGAGCTGATGTCGCTCGCCACCATCATCTCCATCGTGGTGGGCGTGAGCCTGGGCGTGTACACCGCCCAGCGGCAGTACCAGTGGCAGGACCGCTTCCTGGGCGGCATGGCCTCGCTCTTCATGGTCATCCCCACCGTCGTCCTGGCCATCCTCATCGTGTTCGCGGCCATCGAGATAAACCAGGCGGCGGGGTCGCGCCTCTTCTACGTGACGGGCCTCTCCAGCTACGAGGGCGGCAATCCCCTCATGACCTTCCTCGACTTCCTCCAGCACATCCTGCTGCCCACCGTGGTGCTCACCATCATCAGCTCCGTGGGCTACCACCTGGGCCAGCGCACCTACCTCCTGGACGAGATGCACGCCGACTACGTGCGCACCGCCCGCGCGAAGGGCCTCACCAAGAAGCAGGCCATCCGCAAGCACGCCCTGCGCGCCTCGCTCATCCCCACGGCCGTCTCGGTGGCCTTCTCCATCGCCGGCATCTTCACGGGCGCCGTCATGACCGAGAAGATCTTTGCCATCCACGGCCTGGGCGAGTACTTCATCAACTGCATCAACAACAACAACATCCATGGCGCCGTGGCCGTCGCGGCGTTCAGCGGGGCCTGCACGCTCGTGGGCGCGCTCCTGGCGGACCTCTTCGCCGCCGCGCTCGACCCCCGCATCAAGATGAGCTAAGGAGAGCGCGATGTCAGACGAAATCAGGCAGGACGCTCCCCAGGCGGAGGGCGACGCACGGCAGGCCGGCGACGGGGAGGGCAGGCAGCTCACCAACGCCGAGCTCGAGCTCCTCGCCGACAAGATGGGCGGCTCCGGCGGCGAGGTCAAGCGCATAGGCTACCTCTCGCTCATCGGCAGGCGCTTCGTGCGCCAGCGCAGCGCCATGGTGGGGCTGGTGATCCTCGTCCTGCTGGTGCTGATGGCCATCTTCGGTCCCCACGTCACCCCCTTCACCTACACCGACCCGGACTTCACCTCCCTCAACGTGCCGCCCAACGCCACGCACTGGTTTGGCACCGACGGCGGCGGCTTCGACCTCTTCGCCTGCGTGGTGCACGGCCTGGGCCGCTCCCTCGTCATCGGCGTCATCTACTCGGTGCTCACCACCGTCATCGCGGCCGTGGTGGGAACCTCCATCGCCTACGTGCGCGGCGTCCCCGAGAAGATCGGCATGTGGTTCCTGGACATGCTGCTCATCATCCCGAGCTTCCTCCTCGTAGCCATGGTCGTCCGCGCCGCCAGCGGCACCCAGGGCTGGGTCACGCTCATCGTGGGCCTCACCGCCTTCGGCTGGATCGGCTACGCCCGAACCCTGCGCACCATGGCCCTCTCGCTGCGCGAGCGCGACTACGTGCGCGCCGCCAAGTACATGGGCGTGTCCCCCTTCAAGACCATCGTGCGCCACCTCATCCCCAACCTGGGCTCCATCCTCATCCTGGACACCGTGCTGGGCGTGATAGGCGGCATCAACTCCGAGACCGCCTACAGCTTTCTGGGCCTGGGCATCAAGGCCCCCGACACCTCGCTGGGCTACCTGCTGAGCCAGGGCTCCTCCGCAATGCTCTCGGCCCCCTGGATCGTCCTCATCCCCTCCGCCGTGCTGATCGTGCTCTGCGTGAGCATGCAGCTCATCGGCGACGGCCTGCGCGACGCCATCGACCCGTACTCGCGCGCCGCGGGAAGCGTCGAGGACGAGGCCGAGCAGGAGGAGGCACCGGAGCCCGCGGGCAACTAACGCCAGCACGCGGCGCGGCGCCCCGCCGGGTGCCGTCCGCCAACCCCAAGACACGTTACGGAGCGAGATATGGCCGAGAAGGCAAACGACAGCACGAGGGGCACGTGGGTTCCCCAGGACGACGTGATTCGCTACGAGCTCCTCGAGGGCAACGGCCCCAAGGGCGCGCCCCAGGGCGACCCCATCATGAGCGTGCGCAACCTCAAGGTCTCCTTCGCCACCGAGGCCGGCAGGGTCGACGCCGTCCGCGGGGTCAACTTCGACCTGTGGCGCGGGCGCACCTTGGGCATCGTCGGCGAGTCGGGCTCGGGCAAGTCGGTCACCGCCCTCTCGCTCATCGGGCTCCTGGACGACAACGCCAAGGTGGGCGGCTCCGTCAAGTTCGACGGCGAGGAGCTCGTGGGCAAGTCGGACGAGCAGATGGCGGCCTTCCGCGGCAAGTCCATCTCGATGATTTTCCAGGACCCCCTGAGCGCCCTCACGCCCATGTTCACCATCGGCGAGCAGCTCGAGGAGACCCTCCTCATCCACAATCCGCAGATGGGCAAGCAGGAGCTCCGCGCGCGCTGCGTCGAGCTCCTGCGCATGGTGGGTATCACCAATCCCGAGGAACGCCTGGACGCCTACCCGCACGAGTTCTCGGGCGGCATGCGCCAGCGCGTGGTCATCGCCATCGCCATCGCCAACGACCCCGACGTGATCATCGCCGACGAGCCCACCACGGCCCTCGACGTGACCATCCAGGCCCAGATTCTGGACGTCCTGGCCGTGGCCCAGCGCGAGACGGGCGCCGCCGTCGTGCTGATCACCCACGACCTGGGGGTCATCGCCGGTACCGCAGACGACGTCCTGGTGATGTACGCCGGGCGTGCCGTCGAGCGCGCGAGCATCGACACCATCTTCGACCAGCCCTCGCAGCCCTACACCATGGGCCTTTTGGGCGCCGTGCCCAAGCCCCACGTGGCGGCCGAGCATCGCCTGGTCCCCATCAAGGGCAACCCGCCCTCGCTGGCCGCCATCCCCAAGGGCTGCCCCTTCTCCCCCCGCTGCCCGATGGCGAGCGGGAAATGCTTTGAGGTCGAGCCCGTCCTCGAGCCCTTCGACGCCGCCGAGGGCCACCTCGTCAGCTGCCACAAGCTCGCGGAGATCCGCGAGCGCCACCTGAGCTTCCAGGAGGTCTACCCCGAGCTCGAGCCCCTGCCCGCAAAGTGGGCGGAGGTCCCCCGCGACCAGCGCCCGGTGGTCCTCGAGGTCAAGGACCTGGTGAAGACCTTCCCGATCCAGGGCAAGGGCCTCATCCGCCGCGACCGGGGCACCATGTGCGCGGTCGACCACGTGAGCTTCAAGATCCACGAGGGCGAGACGCTTGCGTTGGTGGGCGAGTCAGGCTCCGGCAAGTCCACCACCCTCATGCAGATCATGGACCTCGTGAGGCCCGAGCACGGCAGCATCGAGGTGCTGGGCCGCGACATCGCGACCCTGCGCAACAACCGCGAGAGGCGCGAGCTCAGGCGCGACCTGCAGGTCATCTTCCAGGACCCCATGAGCTCGCTTGACCCCCGCATGCCCATCTACGACGTGCTGGCCGAGCCCCTGCGCGCGCAGAGGTGGTCCGCGAAGGACATCAACTCCCGCATCGGCGAGCTGATGCACCTCGTCGGCATCAACCCGGACTACGTCGACCGCTTCCCCAGCCAGTTCTCCGGCGGCCAGCGCCAGCGCATCGCCATCGCCCGCGCCCTGGCCACGCGCCCCAAGATCCTCCTGCTCGACGAGCCCATCGCCTCCCTGGACGTCTCGATCCAGGCCGGCATCATCAACCTGCTCGAGGACCTGCAGGTGCAGCTCAAGATCTCGTACCTCTTCGTCGCCCACGACCTTGCCGTCATCCGCCACATCTCCGACAGCGTCGCCGTGATGCACCTGGGCAAGATCGTGGAGCAGGGCGATACCGAGGAGGTCTTCACCAACCCGCAGGACCCCTACACCAAGGCCCTGCTCTCGGCCATCCCCATCCCCGACCCCAAGGTGGAGCGCTCCCGCGAGCGCCTGGTCTACCAGGACGGGAAGCTCGTCTCGTCCTCGAGCCTCTTGCCCACGCTGGAGGGGTAGGGGAGAGGCCTCTCCTCCGCCTCCGAGGCCTCCCTTGTGGAGGCCTTTGGGTCGGGGCGCACTTGCTGGATTCCCAGGGCGGTCCGCGACGCTGCGGGCCGCCCTGCGCTATGTTGTTGGGGTCGAACGGCCCATCCCAATGCGCAGGCGCTGCGCGAACGGAGGATCAGATGGCAGAGAGCTACAAGTCCCGCGCGGACGTCCCCGAGAGGTACACCTGGGACACCAGCGGGCTCTTCGTGGGCGACGAGGCGGCCGACGCCGCGTTCGAGGAGGTGCGGGCGCTTCCCGCCGAGCTGGAGTCATGGAAGGGCAGGGCGCTCGAGAGCGCGGAGGGGCTTCTCGCCTTCCTCCGCCTCGAGGACGAGGTCACGATCAAGGTGGCCCGCCTCTACGAGTACGCCGCCCGCAAGGCCGACGAGGACACCCGCGTCGGGCGCTACCAGGACATGCTCGCCCGCCAGCGCTCGCTCATGGCAAGCGTGGACGCGGCGAAGTCCTGGTTCGAGCCGGCGCTCCTCTCGCTTGACGAGGCCACGCTGGACGCGTGGTGCGAGGAGTGCGAGGGCCTGGGGACGTACCGCCGCGCGCTGGACAAGATCCGAGCCCTCGCCAAGCACGTGCTCACGCCCGAGCTCGAGGCGCTCTTGGCCAAGGCCCAGGAGATGGCCGCCAGCCCCGAGGTCGGCTTCTCCATGCTGAACGACGCCGACCTGCGCTTCGCCGACGCGCTCGACTCCAAGGGAGAGGCGCACCCCATCACGCACGGCAGCTACGGCACGGCGCTGATCAGCCCCGACCGCACGCTGCGCGAGAACGCCTACAAGAGCGTCTACGGCAGCTATCGTGGCGTGCGCAACACCTCGGCGGCCCTCCTTGCCGCCCAGATGAAGCAGCTCGAGTTCTTCGCCACCGCCCGTGGCTACAAGAACACCCTAGATGCCTCCCTCGCCCCCACCGAGGTGCCCCGCGCCGTCTATGAGTCCCTCATCGAGTCCGTGCACAGGAACGCCCCCGCCATGCACCGCTACATGGCGCTGAGGGCCCGTGCCCTGGGCCTCGAGCAGGCCCGCTACTGGGACGTCTACGTGCCCATAGTCAAGATGCCGGAGCGCCGCTACAGCTTCGAGGAGGCCTGCGACCTCATGCTCGAGGCCCTGGCGCCCCTGGGCGAGGACTACCTCGCCGTGGTGAGGCGTGCCATAGACGAGCGCTGGATCGACGTGTACGAGACTCCGGGCAAGGCGAGCGGTGCCTACTCCTCCGGTGGCCGCGGCCTCACGCCCCTCATCCTCCTCAACTTCATGGGCACCCTGGAGGACGTCTTCACCCTGGTGCACGAGATGGGACACTCGCTCCACACCTACCTGGCCAGCAAGGCGCAGCCCACGCGCTACGCCGACTACGAGATGTTCGTGGCGGAGGTGGCGTCCACCACCAACGAGATGCTCCTCATGCGCTACCTGCTCGACCATGCGGCAGACGACGCGGAGCGCGCCTACCTCCTCGACGACCTCTGCGGCAAGTTCAAGGGCACGCTCTACCGTCAGACCATGTTCGCGGAGTTCGAGATGCTCGCCAACGACGCCTCCCAGGCGGGGGAGGGGGTCGGAGCGGAGGCCAACAGCAGGCGCTACCGTGCCCTCAACGAGCTCTACTACGGGCCCGCCGTCCTGACGGACGAGGACATCGCCCTGGAGTGGTCCCGCATCCCGCACTTCTACTACGACTACTACGTCTACGTCTACGCGACGAGCTTCGCCGCGGCCGTGGCGCTCTCGGACAAGATCCTGGCCGATGGCGCGCCGGCGGTCGAGCGCTACCTGGGCTTCCTCGCGGGCGGCAGCTCGAAGCCCCCGCTGGAGCTGCTCGCCGGGGCGGGGGTCGACATGGCCTCCGGCAAGGCGGTCGACGACGCGCTGGTGCGCTTCGGCCAGGTCGTGGACGAGCTGGATGGCCTGATCTAGCGACGGGCCGCAGGGCGGGTCACCTCGCGGCCCCTTTGTCCCAGTACACAAGCTTGTAACAATCGGGCAGGGATTTTTTTATCTTTTTGAAATAAAATGTGAACAGGCATCCGTCGGGGTGCATGCATTTCGCCGTGCGCACGTCGCGCAGGAAATTGGAGGAGAAATGATTTCTAACATCGTCTCGCGTCGCTCGTTCGTGGGCATGGCCGGTGCGGCTGCGGCTCTCGCCGGCCTCGGACTTGCAGGCTGCGGCGGTTCGGGCAACTCCGGCAGCGGCTCCGCCGGCGCCGACACGGGCGTCGAGCCCCAGAACGGCTCGCCCGCAACCACTCCCATCGACCAGCTGCCCCTGCCCGAGAAGGGCAAGACCTACGACAACCCGCTCAGCCGCGACAAGGTCAAGGACGGCGGCACCCTCGTGCTCCCCGTCACCGAGGTCGGCCCTGACTTCAACTACTTCAGCGTGAACGGCAACACCGTCTACATCAACTGGTTCTGGTACTTCTACATGCCCACGCTCTTCACGGTGGACGCCACGGCCTCCGCGTTCACGCCCAACCCCAACTTCGTCGCGTCCGCGTCGGCCGACATGGTGGACGGCAAGCAGGTTGCCACCATCACCCTTGCCGACAAGGCGAACTTCAACGACGGCACGCCCATCGACTGGCGCTCCATCGAGGCCGTCTGGAAGTGCTGCAGCGGCGCCGACGAGAACTACACCCCCTCCTCGACCGACGGCTTCGTCCAGGTCGAGAGCGTGGTCAAGGGCGAGACGGACAAGCAGGCCGTCATCACCTTCTCCCAGCCGTACTACCCCTGGCAGAACCTCTTCCAGAGGGTCCTGCACCCCTCCGCGGCGACGGTCGACGCCTTCAACAACGGCTGGGTGAACAACCCGCACAACGAGTGGGCGGCCGGTCCCTTCGTCGTCGACAGCTCCGACGAGACCCAGATCACCTTCAAGCGCAACGAGAAGTGGTGGGGCGACGAGGCCAAGCTGGAGACCGTCACCTTCAAGCAGATGGAGTCCCAGGCGATGTTCAACGCCTTCAAGAACGGCGAGATCGACGCCACCGAGCTGGGCGCCTCCGGCACCGGCGAGATGCTCTCCAACTTCGTGGGCATGGAGAACACCGAGATCCGTCGTGCTGACTCCAAGTCCATCGCCGTCATCGAGGTCAACTCCACCCGCGAGGGCCTGAAGGACGAGGCCGTGCGCAAGGCCTTCATGCAGTGCATCAACACCGAGACCATCGTCGGCATCGTCTACCAGGGAGTCAACTGGAAGGAAGACCGCATGGGCTCGCTGGTGATCGCCCCCTGGATGGATGGCTACGAGAACAACCTGCCCGAGGACGTTGCCGCCAACACCACCGCCGAGGCCCAGGCCGAGGCCGCCAAGAAGACCCTCGAGGCCACTGGCTACGAGATGGGCTCCGACGGCTACTACGCCAAGGACGGCAAGCAGGTGACCTTCTCCTTCACCGCCATCGGTGACTCCAACGTGGTCAAGAACCGTGCCGCAGCCATCCAGAAGATGGCCAAGGACGCCGGCATGAACCTGACCATCGACAACAAGCCCTCCTCCGAGTTCTCCAAGACCCTCACGGGCGGCGAGTGGGACACCATCCTCTTCGGCTGGTCCTCGAGCTCCGCCTCCTACAACAACGGCGGCCAGATCTTCGGCTCCCAGAGCTCCTCGAACTTCACCCACTGCGGCAACGCCGAGCTCGACGCCAAGTTCCTCGCGGTCACCGGCATCGCCGACCACGCCGAACAGATGAAGGCCTTCAACGCGGCCGAGAAGGAGGCCCTGAAGTCCTACGCCTTCATCCCCCTGTTCGCTGGCGCAGACGCCATCGCCTGCAAGGCCGGCCTTGCCAACTGGGGTCCCGCGCTTCTGAAGGACATCGTCGCCGAGAACGTCGGCTGGGCCAAGGAGTAGCGTCCAAGACGGCATCCGCCGATGCCTCTGGGTTGGGGTTCCCTTGACCTCAGCCCAGGCAAAAAAGTTGTTGCCACGGGGCAAAGGCGGATGCTATAGTACTCTTTGCTGCGACGCAGCAAGCCATGTCGGAGTGGCGGAATTGGCAGACGCGCTAGCTTGAGGTGCTAGTGACTGACTAAAAGGTCGTGCGGGTTCAAGTCCCGCCTCCGACACCAGAGAATGCGAGAGGCCCCTTCGGTGGGCCTCTCTTCTTATGTATGCTTCCTCTGTGTGGCCTTGGTTGGCGCCGATCGAGGCGCGTGGCTTTGGGGGGCGGAAGATGGCGAGAGGCGAGTTGGTGCGTCGCGTGGACGGCATCGGCCAGGGCAGCGTCAACGGGGCGCTGGCCGCCCTCCTCTCGCTCACGAGCGACGCCGTCCTCGCCTTCGACGGCCTGGGCAGGGTCCTCCTCGCCAACGAGCGGGCAGAGAGGCTCCTCTCGCACGCGCCCGACGGGCTCGTGGGGCAGGACGTCCGCTCCCTCTTCCCGCCGGCGGTGGGGGCGGCGCCCAGGACGCCCTTCTCGCCCACGGACCTGCCCTTCGCCCTGGACGGGAGCGCGGGGTCGGTGCTGTGCCTGCGCCCCGATGGCTACTCCGCCGACCTGGCGATTCGCTGCATGCGCCTCCCCTCCGCCGGGGACACCTACCTCCTCGTGGCGCGCCAGGCCGATTCGGCGCAGGCCGCCAGGGGCGAGCACGAGCGCCTGGTGGGGGAGCTGTCGCNGCCTACTCGTGGCAGGGCCTCCCCCCCGCGCGCATGGTGAGGCTGCTCAACGACTTCCTGCTGGGCTTCTCGCGGCTCGAGACCTTCGCCACGCTCTTCGTGGGCGTCACGGACCTTGCGGCGTGGACGCTCACGTACTGTTCCGCGGGCCACCCTCCCGCGATCCTCGTGCGGTCCGCCACGAGCCAGGTGGAGACCCTGGACGTGCAGTCCGGCGTGGTGGGCGCCTTCCACGAGATGCGCTATCGCAACGGCACCGTCCGGCTGGAGCCGGGCGACATGCTCCTGCTCTACACCGACGGCACCACCGAGGCGCGTGCGCTGGACGGCTCCTTCTTCGGAGAGGACGGGCTGCGCGACGCGGTGATGAGCGAGTTCCCCCGGGGGTTCGAGGGCGTCCTGGACCGCCTCCTCGCCCGGCTGGACGCGTTCACCGAGCGCCACCTGGATGACGACGTCGCCATGGTGTCGCTGCGCTTCGACGGGGTTCGCAGGGAGGATGCGTAGGGCTCGGCGCGCCTCTCTCGGCGGAGGTGGGGTTCCCTTGCCCGTACGGCGAAGGGCGGGGGATTCCCTTGCCTGCCCGCGTTTGCGCCTGCGCATTTTGGGCAAAAGAGCCACATGGAAGAGCATCCCAACATAGCCCTCGTGCCCGTGGACCACGACCTCGACGTGAGCTCGGTCGACGAGGTGCGGCGCACGCTGGACGCCCTCATCGACGGCGGCTGCCGGCGCATCGTGCTCAACCTCGCGGGCATGAGCTTCGTGGACTCCGCGGGCATGGCGCTGATCTTCCGCGCGGTTCGGCGCATGAGGTGCGCGGGGGGCCTCGTTTCCATCACCAACGCCAGCGACCGCGTCCTGCGCTCCCTGCGCATCGCGCGCCTGGTGGACTTCGCGCCCGTCTCGGGCTGCGGCGAGCGGCCACGGGTGCAGGAGCTCGACCCCGGCGTGCTGCCCGAGTGGCGCTCGACGCTCTCCATCGACCCGACGGACCTCGCGGGGTCGCGCCGCCGCGTGGAAAAGATGCTCGCGCGCCTGGGGCTTGCGGCCGATGCCTCCTTCGACCTCGCTCTGGCGGTGGGGGAGGCCATGGGCAACGCGGTCGACCACACAGACGGCCACTGCGCCCTGGTGACGGTGGCCCGCTACCCGGACCGTGCCGTCATCGAGGTGACCGACTGCGGCTGCGGCTACGAGCTGGAGCCCGGGAGCGAGCTTCCCGAGGTCTCTGATTCGGGCGAGAGGGGCCGGGGGATCCGGCTGATGCGCCTCCTGGCGGACGCGGTGACCATCGCGCGAAAGCCCTCCGGGCGCGGGACCGTGGTGCGCATTGTGAAGCTGCTGGGATAGGGGCGACCNATCTGCCGCCAAAGAAGGCGAGAAAAGAACGCCCGGGCTCGGGGGGTGCCAGCCCAAAGAAGAGGGCGACCGCCGAAGCAGCCGCCCTCTTGCGTTCGTTGGAGGCGAGACCCGGATTCGAACCGGGGATAAAGGCTTTGCAGGCCTCTGCCTTACCACTTGGCCATCTCGCCGTATGAAAAAGGCCGATCGAAACCGGCCCGATGTTCGCATGGAGCGGGCTACGGGGTTCGAACCCGCGACCTCCACCTTGGCAAGGTGGCGCGCTACCAACTGCGCCAAGCCCGCGAACGCGAGGAATAATATACGTGACGGCAACGGGCTATGCAAGCCCGAATTTCGAAAAACTTCCCTTCAGCCTTAAACGCGCAGCTAGACGTGGATAAAAACTTTTGAAGCAGACCAAGCCGCCTCGCTGCGCTATGCTCGATGGACGGTCAGGGCGCCAGGCAACCGGCCCCCGGGCCGACTGGTCGCTCCCGATCCGCCGGACCTACTTCCACTCGCCGCCGTCCCAACCCGACCCACGTCCATCCCAGAAGACGGAGCCGCATGCTTCTCAACATCCTCCTCCTGCTCGTCATCCTCCTGGTCGTGCGTGGCATCGCCCGTCTCGTCAGGTGGTTCCTCCTGTGGCTCGGCCGAGGCCGACGGCTGGATGGCGCCGTGGACATGCGCCGCATCAACCAGGACGCCGTCCGGGCCGACATAGAGGCCGAGAACGCGGCCGTTGGCGTCGAGCGACTCACGCGCGCCCAGCAGGCAGAGGTCATCGCCGCCCAGCTCATGGACCGCGAGCTCTTCCTGGCCGACCTGCATGTGGGCTGGTACCAGGTGGTGATCGTTTTCGTGATCGGCTCCATGGCAGGCCTCGTCCTCGAGGAGCTTTGGATGCTCATCACGGCCGGGCTCACCCAGAGCCGCGTGGGGCTGGTATGGGGGCCGTTCTCGCCTTTGTACGGATTCGGCGCCGTGCTGCTCACCCTCGTGAGCTTTGGCCTGCGGGAGAGGGGCGCGCGCGACTGGCAGGTCTTCCTCGCCTCCCTGGCCCTGGGAGGCGCGCTCGAGCAGCTGACCGGCTGGGGCATGCAGACCCTGTTCAGCGCAGAGTCCTGGACCTACGCCCACCTGCCCGACCACATCACCCAATGGGTCGCCTGGCGCTTCCTCGTCGCCTGGGGGCTCCTCGGTCTGGTGTGGGCCAAGCTCATCATGCCCGAGGCCCTGTACCGCATCGGCAGCCCCACGACGCGACGGCAGGTCGTCTTCGTGGTGCTCCTCGCTGCCTACCTGGCCCTGGACATCCTCATGACCGTGGCGTGCTTCCAGAGGAGGGCCGAGAGGGACGCCGGCATCCCTCCCGTCAACGCCTTCGAGGCCTGGGTGGACACCCACTACACGGACGAGTTCATGTCGAACCGCTTCCAGAACCTCGTGGTGGGGAGGGAGCTGTGACGGCCTCGGCAGGCGGGAACGGGGGAGAGGGGCGCTCGTCCGCGCCACCCACGACGTACGGCGCGAGGGTTGACGCCACCCCTCGCGAGGCCTACCTGGACTACGCGGCCGCCACGCCCCTCGACCCGCGCGCCCTCGAGGCGATGCTGCCCTACCTCACCGAGCGCTTCCACAACCCCTCGTCGCCCTACGCCGCCGCGCGTCGGGTGCGTGCCGACGTCGAGGACGCCCGTCGCCGCCTGGCGCTGGCGCTAGGCGCCCGTGCAGATGGCATCACCCTGACCTCGGGGGCCACCGAGGCCAACAACCTGGCCTTCGCCGCGACGGACGGGCACGTGGTCACCGACGCAATCGAGCACCAGAGCGTCCTGCGCGTCGCCGAGGGCCGTCCCCACACGCTGGTGGGGGTCGCCGCGGACGGGCGCGTGGACGCCCATGCCATGGCCGCCGCCATCACGTCCCAGACCGAGCTCGTGAGCCTCGAGCTGGCAAACGGCGAGGTGGGCTGCGTCCAGCCCGTGCGCGAGCTCGCACGGCTGGTCGCGGCGGAGCGCCGGCGCAGGCTCGAGGCGGGGGAGCCGCGCCAGCTCCTGCTGCACGTGGACGCCTCCCAGGCGACGGGTCAGCTGGCCGTGAACGTCTCGTCCCTCGAGGCGGACATGGTCACCGTGTCGGCGGCGAAGATCTATGGCCCCAAGCAGGTGGGCCTGCTCTGGTGCTCCGACCGCGTGCGCCTGCGCCCGCTGGTGCTGGGGGGCGGGCAGGAGCGCGGCGTGCGCTCCGGGACGGAGAACGTCGCCGGCATCGTAGGCTTCGCGCGGGCGTTGGAGCTCGCGGAGGCCCTGCGCCGGGAGGAGGCGGNGAGGTTCTCGCGCACACGCTCTTCCCCATAGGCGGCTATGCCAGCAAGGCGGAGGTACGTGCCGCCTGCGCCGAGCGGGGCCTGGGCGTGGAGGCCAAGCCGGACTCCGACGGCATCTGCTTCGTGGGCGAGGTGGGCATCCGCAGCTTCCTCCTGGACACGCTGGAACGCCGCGCGGGAGACGTCGTGGAATGGGAGACGGGCCGGGTCCTGGGCCGCCATGACGGGGCCTTCCTCTTCACTGTGGGGCAGCGTCGCGGGCTCGACCTGGGCGGGGGGCCTGCCCGCTACGTGGTGTCCACGGACGTGGAGAGGAACGTCGTCTACGTCAGCGCAAGCCTGGACTGCCCCGGGCTCTGGTGCCGGGGCCTGGAGCTCTCTGACGTGCGCTGGATTGCGGGACTCCCGCCTCGAGCTGGCCGCTACCTGCTGCGTACCCGCCACACGGGCGAGCTGGTCGAGGCGCTGGTCACGCCCCGCGAGCCCGACGTGGTGCACGGGCTTCCTTGGGCCACGGTCGAGTTCGACGAGCCGCGGCGCACGGTCGCGCCCGGACAGAGCGCCGTCGTGTACGACGGGCTGGAGTGCCTGGGGGGCGGCGTGGTCGTCCGCGGTCCGGAGGGCGTGCCGGGCTGGGCTTAGGAGGGGGCGGCGTACGCGCGCGTCTCTCGGCCGTCATGTCCCGTCGCGGTCATGGCTCCCGCCCCGTTCGCGTTGGTTGCCGCCCCTCGTGGCCCTTACCTCCCCGATTGCGCCATCTGGCGTCGTGCATCGGGGGGCGTACGCGCGCTGGGATATAGTTGCGAACACGCACGGACCGCAACGTCGCGCCGGCTGGTGCGACGCGCCTTTTGCATCGTTGGAACGTTGATTAGGAGGAGGAATCGGGTGCTGGGAGCTTACTTCACCCATCTGGCAGACGTGACCGCAGGTTGGAGCGCCGAGGCGGTGTTCTTGCGCATGGCGCTCGCGACATTGGTAGGCGTGGTCATCGGCCTCGAGCGAGAGTACAAGAACAAGGGCGCGGGCATCAAGACCCACGTGCTGGTGTGCCTGGGCTCGGCGATGTCCATGCTCGTGGCCCAGTACGTGCTGGTCACCTTCCCCGACGCACGCGCGGACATGAACCGCATCGGCGCGCAGGTCATCAGTGGCGTGGGCTTCCTTGGCGTGGGTACGATCATGGTCACCGGCCTCAACGAGGTGCGCGGCCTCACCACGGCAGCGGGGCTCTGGGCTTGTGCCTGCATTGGCCTGGCGGCGGGCATCGGGTTCGTGGAGGGCACGCTGATCGCGCTGGTCTTCGTCCTGTTCACCTTCGCGGTGCTGTCGCGCATCGACGCGCGGGTGCGCAGCAAGTCGAAGAACTTTGACATCTACGTCGAGTTCGAGGATCGCAGCGGCGCGAAGAAGATGCTCAAGATGCTGCACTCGTGGGATTGCACCTACAGCGACTTCACCCTGACGCGCGGGGAGTCGGGCGAGAGGGGCATGGCGGCGACGATGTCCATCCACCTCTTCGAGCTGGGCCAGAAGGAGCCGTTCCTCAACTCGATTCAGAACCTGGACTTCGTCAGCTACTGCGACGAGATGTAGGGGAGAGGGGCGCGCGGCGGCCGCGACGGCGTCAGGCGCGTGCGTCTTTGCTGCGACAACGTCCAACGCGTGCGTGTCGACCGCGCGACTACGCTCGGCGCGCATATCTCGCCTGCGACGACGTCCAATGCGTGCGGTACTGCCACGACTACGTCCAACACGTGCGAATTTGTCGCGAGAACGTCCAGCGCGCGCTTCTCGCCCGCGACAACGTCGAACGCGTGCGTTTTTGCCGCGACTACGTCCGACGCGTCTTTTCTCCATCGCTCAACTGGGTAAACGTGACGCGTATAAACGCGTTCGACGTGCTCGCGAGCGATGATGACGCGTTGGACGCTGTCGCAGGCATGATGGCCGATCATGTCATCTTGGTAAGTCAGCAGAATTTGAATTTTTGCTGACTAACCTTTCCGTGAGCTGGGCAAATGCGAATGAGGTCAGCAGAAGAGAAAATAATGCTGACTTGGTACGGAGCGGATGACGGGGCGAGTGGCCGGAAACTCCCAATGCCAGCCGACAGCCGTCCACCATGCCAGCCATCTGACAAGTCACCGAAAGAATGCCGTCCTGCCATTTAGGCAAGTACAATCAAGATGGTTCACAGCGGAGAGGAGGCGTCATGTCCGAGCCACTTTCAAGAGATGAGATCACCCAGATCATCAGGCCAATCCTAAGGCGATATCATGCGAGCGGCGCCGCCCTATTCGGCTCATACGCACGTGGGGAAGCGACGCAAGACTCGGACATTGACCTCATCATCTATGGCGGTCCCGATTTTGATCGTACGGACATCTTCTCCATTGCCGAGGAGCTCTTTGAAGCCTCTGGAAAGCGAGTTGACGTCTACGAAGCAAGCGAACTCAATCCGGCCTCCGACTTCTATAGTTCGGTCAAGCATGACGAGGTGCGTGTGGTATGAACGACTCCGACCGCCGGAACCTCGAGCGAGCACTTGAGTTCGCCGATGAGCTCGCAAGTACGCTCGTCGAGCGCGACATCACACGCGAGATCCTGATATCCGATCGCTTTGTTCAGTGGGCAATCACAACGCCGCTGTATAACGTGGGCGAGTTCGTCTCGCACGTCTCCAAAGAACTGCGGGCCTCGCACCCAGAAATCCCGTGGTCCAAGGTCGCGGGCACGAGACATCGCTTGGTACATGACTACGGCGGCACCGATTGGACCATAGTCACGGAGATAGTCTATAGGGACCTGCCCTCCTTCGCGGACCAAATCCGTGGACTGCTGAGATAGCGATTCTTCCAATTGGATGCTTTCTGGCAGCCAGCAATAGGCTGCATATCGACAACGTCCAACGCGTCACCACCACTAGCGAGTACGTCGAACGCGTTTTTACGCGTCACGTTTGCCCAGTTGAGCGATGGAGAAAAGACGCGTCGAACGTAGTCGCGGCAAAAACGCACGCGTTCGGCGTAGTCGCGGCAGAGACGCACGCGCCGCCATCGCCGCATCAGCGCCAAGCGCTCCGCCAGCCACTTCGAGCGAGTAGGTATGGAGAGAAAATATCTGTTGCATGCTGGGGGGAGTTCCTCTATAGTAGCTAACGCGCTGCGCGAACCCCCCCATGCGCGGCAGACATATTCGGGCGTTTAGCTCAGGGGGAGAGCGCTTCCCTGACACGGAAGAGGTCACAAGTTCAAATCTTGTAACGCCCACCAAAATCAAGCCCCGTACCTGCGGAAACGCGGATGCGGGGTTTTCGTATGGCTCGATTTATCCCAATGCGCAGCAAATGCGCAGCGGATGCGCAGCAGCAACGCGAGTCTGATTGCCGTGTGGATGCGGACTGCCCTCCATCGCGGTACTGGCATGCGCTGTTTTCGTGGAGCGGGTGGGCGGCAGGGCCACGCAATAAAGCCCGCCACCAAAACACACGGCATTGGAACGGGGGGTGCGCGTGGACGGAACGGGTGCGGTTCGCATCACGGGACGGAACCGATTCTCACCCGTGCGCCTAGTAGGGGTGGGCAAACGCCAGTGCCCACCTACTACAGGTGCACGCACCACTTCCAGTGGAACGGAAAGGAACGGAACGTTCTTATATATATCGGTTCCGTTCCAATCTCGGGGGGCGCTCGGGTTTTTGGTGGTGGGCTGGGCCGGTGGTCCTCCCCGCGAAAAAGTCGGGATTTTTAAATTTGGGGCCTCGGTCGGAATCCGTGGAAGGGACGCCGGTCTACGCCATGCGGCGAAAAGGGGGCGTTACCCCCGGGGGGCACGCCCCGCTCACGGCCCAGGCGAGAGGGCCGTTTGAGATGCTTATGCTGGGTGGCAGGCAGGCATTGCGTGGAACGGGGAGGAAGCCATGACGTACGATTGCCAGCCGGGAAGCCAGCCACGCCCGCGCTCCGCCAGGGACGGCCTGGGGCGGGTGCGCGCCATGTCCGCCGACTACGCCAGGTCGCGGCGCACGCTCGCCCAGGTGAACGCGATGGTGGCGGAGAGGAGCGGGGAGGCCCCGGCGCACCTCCTGAGGGCCAGGGACGCCATGACGGCCCGCCTGGCCGCCTGCGAGGAAGCCTGGGACGCCCTGTGGCCCGCGCTCGCGCGCGTGGCCTCCTCCTGCGGCCCCGCCGCCGCCGAGGTCGTGCGCCTGAGGTGCTGCGAGGCCCTGGCGTGGGGCGAGGTCGCCCGGGGCGTCTCGTACTCCGTGCGGCAGGCGCAGAACCTCCTCGCCCGCGCCTGCCGCGACCTGGACGCGTGGGACGGCCCGGCGCCGTGGCGGGGCTCCGGGGCCGCCCCACCTGCCTAGCGTCCCGCAGCTGGGAGCAGGCCGAGCGCCTTCGAGAAGCTGAGCAGGAGCCTGAGCTGCTGGGGCGTCACCTTTCTGGCCCCGTCCATCTGGCCCGCAAGGTCGAGCGCCCCGAGTATGAGCGCCGCCTGGGCGTCCTCGTCGAGCTTGCCTGCGGCCACGGCGGCGTCAACGCCCGCCCGCATCGAGCCGTAGTACCCCTGCGCTATCGTCCCCACCATTACGTCCCTCATCGTTCCTCCATCCTGCCCGTCTGGGCACTCGCTGCCGCTTTCTCTGAAAATGCCCCGGGGGGGAGAAAGGCCCTAATGCAGGGCCAGGGCCCCTCCCCTCAAATAAAAGGCTCCTCATCATTTCTGGTGGCCACCACTCCCCGGGACGGGAGGCGGCCCCCCGCCCCGAACGGTGGGATCCGGCCGTCGGGCGGGCCTCGGCGGCCGGGGGGACGGGACGGGCGACGCCGGGGTGCCTGCGGGCCNGACGCAGCAAACGCGATCCCGGAGGGGCCCGGCTCGGTCGCCCGGTCCGTCAAGAGGGCCTCGGGGGGCTTCGGGGACCTGGCCTGCCTGGGGGCCATGGCCTTCCTCGGGCTGGGACGCCTGGGCTTCTCGGCCCGGCTGGCGTCGGAGTGTGCTGACCACCAGAAGTGACGACGAGCCAAAATTTAGGGTGTAAAATCAAGACAATCTAATGCTCCAGCTCTTCGACGCTGGTGTCTGCATACACGCGCTCTGGTGAGGGCGGGACGCCAGAGACCGGGGTCTGGCCTGGATTTAAGGCACCCACTGGGGTCCGTGAACGGATTAGGACTGATAGTTGCATGAATCAAAAACGCATCCTTGTCGTCGAAGACGACGCAGCCATCAGTGATGTCGTCTGCTCGACGCTGCAAGGGAGGGGCTACGCGTGCCTGCCTGCGTACTCGGGCAGCGAGGCGCGCCTAGCCATCGGCTCGGGAGAGTCGTTCGACCTCGCGATTTGCGACCTTATGCTACCGGGGCTCCCGGGTGAGGACGTGGTGACCCTCATCAGGACGAGGGGTATGGCACCGATTCTCGTGATTTCGGCCAGGGCGCAGGTGACCGACCGCGTGTCGCTCCTGCGCATCGGTGCCGACGACTACTTGGTGAAGCCCTTCGACCTTGACGAGCTGGTAGCGCGCGTCGAGGCACTGCTGCGCCGTACGGGTGCTGCCGCTGAAGGCGCGCGGTACGCGGATGGCACAGCCGACCCTCCGCTCGTTTACGGAAAGTGGCTTCTGTCCGAGAGGGAGCGGCGCTTCGAGGCGGCCGGGCATCCCGTCAGGCTCACGCGGACCGAGTTCGACATCGTCGCGACGCTCATGCGCAGCCCGCGCAGGGTGTTCACCAAGCAGGGGCTGTATCGGCTGGTGTGGAACGAGGATCCGGCCCCGGAGGAAAATGCTGTCGGCACTCATGTCTCCAACATCCGCGCCAAGCTCAAGGGCACTGGCACCGAAGGCTATATCGAGACGGTATGGGGTATCGGCTTCAAGCTCGCTGACCGCTCGTGAAGGCCCCGGCTCTCAGCCATGGCATTGCCGTCCGATAATCTTTAGACTTTCTTGTGGCTTTGCGGGAGGTTCTCCGAAGGCCACCTGCCACACTCGGGGTCAAGGATTCGCCGATTTGAGGGGTGGGGCATGGATGCGATAAGGGTTTCTGGCCTGGTGAAGGAGTTCGGGCATAAGCGCGTCCTCGACAGCGTGGACCTGCGCGTGGGCATGGGCGAGGTCTACGGTCTCGTCGGGTGCAACGGTGCCGGCAAGTCGACGCTCATGAAGATACTAGCGGGTCTGGTGCTGCCGACGACGGGCGAAGTCGAGATACTGGGAGAGCGCCAGAGGCCGGGCTGCACGAGTGGCCGCCTCGGCGCCCTCGTCGAGAGCCCCGGGGTCTACCCGGGACTTACCTGCCTGGACAACGTCATGGTGAGGGCCCTCGCCCTCGGCGTGCCGAGGGCGAGGGAGGCGAGCGCCAAGGCGCTCGGCGCCGTGGGGCTGGCGCCGGCAGCCGGAAGGCGCGCGAAGGCCTGTTCTCTCGGCATGAGGCAGCGTCTCGGCCTGGCGCTCGTCCTGGTGGGCTCCCCCGACCTGCTGGTGCTCGACGAGCCCTTCAACGGGCTCGACCCGGAGGCGGTGCGGGAGCTGCGCGCGACCATCATGGGCCTGGTTCGCGACCGCTCGGTCACCGTGTTCCTGAGCTCCCACGTTCTCGACCAGCTCGGTCGCATGGCCACCGGATACGGCGTTATCCGCGACGGCAGGATCGTGCGCCAGATGAGCGCGGCCGAGGTGGAGGCGGAGTGCTCCGACTACCTGAGCATCCGCTCCGCCGAGCCGCAGGCTGCCCTCGCGAGGCTCGAGGACGCCTTCCCGCAGGCGTCGTTCTCCGTCATGCCCGACGACGCCATACGCGTCGGGGGCGGCGTTACCGCCGAGCGGGCCGGAAGGGTGCTCGCGCAGGCGGGAATCGCCGTGAGCGAGATGTTCGTCAAGAAGAGGGACGTAGAAGAGCTCTTCGTCGGCCTCATGGGCGACGGGCGGTCTTTGCCTGCGGCGGGTGTGGCATCGAGATCGCAAGGGACGGAGGCAGAGGGCCCTTGCGGCTCCCGCAGAGGGGGTGATGGACGATGAGCTTGGGCGGTCTGCTCAGGGCGATGGCGTATCGGCTGGTCAGGAGCCGGGCGTCGATGGTGCTTCTCTGCGCGTTGGCGACCTTTGTCGTGGGAGGCGTCGTCTCGCTCAAGGTCATCGGAGCGGATGGATCCGTTGCGGCGAGAATCTCCGAGACGAGCTCCGACATCTCCCTCGGCCTCGGCGCCCTTTTCCCCGGCACGGGATGCGTCGACCTCGTCCGGGCCTGCGGCGTGCTGTTCGTGCGCGGCAGCGCCGTCTCCATGATCGTCTCCTCGCTCTGCGGGCTTTTCTTTGCGTCGGACCTGAAGTGCGGGTTCGTGAAGAACGTGGCCCAGGGCCGCGGTGCCCGTACCCACTACGCCCTTGCAGCGTGCGGCCTGGCCCTCGCGGTGTCGGCATTGGCCGTCTTGGGCGGGGTCGTCGCATCCCTCGTCTCCCTGGTGTCCCTGGGCTTTGTCGTCTCGGTGCCGGGAATTCCGGAGCTGCTGTCCTGGGTCGTGGAGGTGTGGCTCTCCGTCTCCGCATACGCTCTGGCAGCGACGCTGGCGGCGATCTTGTCAGGAAGCGAGGCGTTTTCCGTTGTTTTCGGCCTGTCGCTCGGCGGGGGCGTCGTTGGGAAGCTGCTGTGCTCCGCAGCCGGCCTGCTGGCGGGGTCTCCCGAAAGCGCCGGGGCGGTCTTCTCTGGCAGCCTGGCTACGGTGGTGTCGCGCCTTGGCAGCGGGAGCGTGCTCCCGTGGGGGGCGATGGGTCCGGTGTTGGTCGCTATCGCGTTCACCGCTGCCCTGACGGTGGTGACCGTTCGACGGAGGGGCCTGGCCTGACGGATCGGCGGCTTCGGCCGTGCCCCTCCTGCGGGAGGGGCGAGGGGGTTGATGCAGCTTGGAACAAATGGTGGTGGCGTCGCTCCTCGTCGCCCTGCTCGCCGTCATCGCGCTCTACGAGCGGGAGCTTAGGCGCATGGCACGCTTCCTGGGCCGCAGCGACCGGACCGCCAACGAGCGGGTGGAGGTGGGCTTTTCCACTCCCGGCATCTCGTTGGTCGCCGCCGCCGTCAACAGGGGGATGGAGGAGCGAAGCGACGAGCGCGCGGCCGTCGGCGAGCAGAGGAGGGCCTTCCAGCACGGCCTTGCCGCACTCTCGCACGACATTCGCACGCCGCTTTCGGGGGCACAGGGCTACTTGCAGCTCCACGACCGCAGCTCCGATTCCGTCGAGAGGGCGCGCTGCCTTCGCGGGGCCGCGTCCTGCCTCGCGGACATGCGCGCCCTCACTGACGCGCTGCTCGACTATGCGAAGGTGTCCTCCCAGGACGGACCGCTCGAGCTCTCCCCCGTGGCGGTGATGCCCGCCCTCGCCTCGGTGCTGGCCGACGCATATCCGCGGTTTGCGGAGCGGGGGTGGGAGCCAGCGATCCTGTTTGCCGACGAGGGCGTGCGGGTGATGGCGGACGAGGGGTCCCTCGAGCGCGTGCTCTCGAACCTCGTCGCCAATGCGTTGCAGCATGGGGCTTCGGCACCCGTCATCTCCCAAGGCTTCCTCCCGGCGCCGGATGGGGGGGACGCTCGGATCGTGGTCGTCTCCGTCTCCAACGAAGTGGGCGACGCCGGTTCGATAGACGTGGACCGCTTGTTTGAGAGGTTCTACCAATCCGACGGTGCACGCTCGGGGGCGGGATCGGGGTTGGGTCTCGCCATCGTTGCGAGGCTCTGCGAGCGAATGGGCGGCTCTGCGGCGGCAGGGGTCGAGGGCGGGCGCCTCTCCATATCCGCGCGCCTGCCTGCGGCCTAATCACCTTGCTGGATCGGCTTTGACCTCACCTTGGGCGGACGAGATAGCGGCTTGGCCCATCTCCCGGCAACCCGACCTCGTGCGGCGGAACGAGATGCTAGCCATGCTGGTAGCAAGGAAGCCGGAATGAGGGGCCGGCTCTCGCCATCGGCATAGGCTGACTGCCTGCCTAGCCCCTGAAGGATGCCTTCCAGGCCTCGTACTCGTCCTCGGAGACCTCGCCGGCCTCCAGCCGCTCACGCATTCGCGCCCATGCCCTCAGGGCCTGGAAGAGCTTCTGGGAGCCGTCCGCCTTTGGGTCGACGGCGATCCCGATGCCGCCTTCCGTCTCGACGGGCCTGAAGCCCATCTCGCCCTCGAGCCTGAAGGCCATCTCGAGCGCCCCACGCGCGCTTTCGGGGCCTATGTCCGCAAGGGACTCCGGGGCGACGTCGAGCGCCCCGGCGATCGCCTCCAGCTGCGCCCCGCTCGGCGTGCGCAGGCCGAGCTCGTAGTTGCGGATGGCCGACTCGGTGACGCCGACCTCCTCCGCGAGGCCCCTCTGGGTGTAATCCCGACAAGGCCAATCCCGCCCGCTACAGCGTGGGCAGCAAGGGCGCAACGACATCGGCGGCCGAGTTGAGCATGACGGCCAGGGTAAATCCGGCAAGCGCCATCATGAAGACCCCAAGCAGGGCAGTGGCGATGCCGGCAGCGACGTTGTGCTCGTTGACGTATATCGCCTCGGCCGGCTCGCGCGGGTTGACCAAAAGCGTGCAGGGATCCCCCACCCCGAGAGGCTCGCGGCCCCTCTTCGTCGGCTTCCGGTTGGCAGGACCGGCTGGCGGCTCTGGGGGCCGGTATCCGGCAGCGACACGGTTCACCCTGCCGCTCAGGTCGTCGGCCTCGTATGTCTGGTCCTGATAGTCGAACGTGGCGGTGTACACCCGTGAGTAAGACTTGCCGGTGGGTATGATGCGGGAGTCGGTGATCGTGGCCTCGACCTGCGCCGTGCAACGCCGACGCGCGGTCGCCTTGCTGATGCCCCAGACGACCCCGTACGCGCCGATGCACAAAAGCGCCGTGCACGTGTACGCGAAGGTGACGAGCGCCCTCGCGGTCTCTGGGAGGGCGAAGATCGCGAGGGTGACGATGATGCCGACTGCCGCGAGAACCTTCCACCCCGTGCCCCTCTTCCTCGAAGACAAGCCTTGCGTCAGCAGGTAGCAAAGCATGGCGATGGACGCGGACATCCAAACGCAGAGCAAGGCGATGCCGCTATCGGGAGCGAACGATTCCATGCGGCTTCTTCCAAAAGGGCTCGATGCGAGAGCACCGTCCCCTATGCCTGGCGCCGCATCCGCTTCGCCACGCAAGCCTAGAGGTCGATGTATGTCTTGCTCGAAGGCAGCCTGTCGGCGGAGGGGATGTCAACGTAGTTCTTGGCGTAGTCGTTCGGGTTGACGTACACGTCGATGTGGTCGCCCGCATGGAGCGCATCCTCGACCGGCCAGTAAGCGCAGGCGCTGGTGAAGCGGTAGTTCTGCCCGCCCTCCTCGTATGTGCACCGGACCTGCCGGCCGGGCACGCCGTTGAACGTCCGGTTGTTGAGGACCGTTACCTCCTGCACTGTCGCGTCGAGCCGTTTGCCCGTCTGCTTCAGGTTCCCGATGCGCCGCCGGCGCACACGGGGAACGATCAGGAGCGACAGCCCTGTCACCAGGCAGAGGGCGCCCGACCCTCCGAAGCCCGCCAGGGTCATGGTGGCGAAGCCGGGGACGGCGACGTTGCCGGGATGCTCGGGGTCAACCAGAAGCTCCAGCTGCTCCCCCTCGTACATCGAGCCGTCGTAGGAGTTCAGGAGCACGTCGTCGTAGCTCTTGCCGTCATACTCATAGCTCACGTATACGTCGTAGTTGGTGCTTGTGCTGCTGTTGCTGCCAGTGCCGTTGCGGGTTCTGTAGACGTCGATCCGGTCGATCTGCGCCTGCACCGTCTCGCCCGCTGCGTACTTCTGGTTCGTGCTCACGAACAGAGCGATGCCAATCGTGAGCACGATAGCCCCGATCACCGTAAATATGGCACCCAGTATGGTGAGGAGCTTCCTGCTGTCCATGTATCTTGTTCCCTTCTGTCTGCGGGCTCCGGTTCCCCAGGCAAAGCTCATATAGTAGGGTACTACGCTGCATGAGGGGCCTTACCATCTTTCCCCTCGGGTAGGCGGGACAGAGCAAACGATTTCAACCGCGTTCACCTTGGTCAATCTGCCGCTCCAGCTCGTATTCGTGGCCGACACGCACTTTCCATGCGATAGGTAGTGCGGGACGGCTGCGTGCTTCTGCCTTTCCGTGGACCTTACATGCGAGCGGTAGTCGGGCCGGAGCCGTGCCTCGGGCAGCCGTCGCATCGGTTGTAGAGCGCCTGCCAGCTGGGATACACCAGCTCGTCGCGCACCTCAGCGGTGTTCCTGTCATGCTTTATATAGAGTCCCACAGCCCGTTTTCTCTGTTCGGATGAACATGGCACCAGAACCTCCAGACGTCATCGTTTGGTGCGGATTTCTGATACCACCCCCAGTGTCAACCAAACTGGGGCAGGTTCAGTTCCCCATCATTCTTCACGAAGCCATCATCCCTCGCGGACGCGGGCCTGTCGCAGAGCCTCCCCATCATGTATCGCCGCTTCCTGGGCGCGCCACCGGGCCAAGAGGCCCCGACCGCAGACCCTGATTCGCAGCTAGCCGAGATGTGTACGGGAGACGCGATTTTGGGCGATGGCGGCAAGAACGCACCTCCTCCGAGCTGCGGTTCCCCAGGGCGGCCCGGCCGCCCGGGGTGCCATTCCCCGCAGTGGGGGAAACGCGCCCCCTCTGCGGGCCGCCTGCCTGCGCAGACGGGAACGGGTGCCCGTACACATCTCGGCTAGCTGCGAATCAGGGTCTGCCGCGCCCGGCTCCAGGAGCAGCACGCCCCCTCGGGGGCGAGGACGGTCAGGAGCCCGTCGCCGAAGGGCCTCCCCCGTGGCCGCGGCAGAAGGCGGCCGGCATGCCANGAGGCCATGGGCAACGCGGTCGACCACACAGACGGCCACTGCGCCCTGGTGACGGTGGCCCGCTACCCGGACCGTGCCGTCATCGAGGTGACCGACTGCGGCTGCGGCTACGAGCTGGAGCCCGGGAGCGAGCTTCCCGAGGTCTCTGATTCGGGCGAGAGGGGCCGGGGGATCCGGCTGATGCGCCTCCTGGCGGACGCGGTGACCATCGCGCGAAAGCCCTCCGGGCGCGGGACCGTGGTGCGCATTGTGAAGCTGCTGGGATAGGGGCGACCCGCGGGTGCGGGCGTGGGTTGCGAGGCGGGGTTCCGCTGCGGGTGCGCGATGGG
>NZ_LT635494.1:1011086-1019012 GCF_900120385.1 Olsenella phocaeensis
GCGACGCGCTGAGCGGCCTCTGCGCCGAGCTGGCCCAGCGGCTCAGGACGGGAAGCCCCCTCGCCCTGGCGCTCACGCGCGAGCTCACCGAGTCGGGGGAGGGCACGCTGCCCCTCTCCAACAGCCATTTCCTCCGCACGGTCAGGATCCTGGCCGCCCAGATCGAGCGTGCGAAGACCGAGGGCATCGTGCGCCAGGACGTAAACAGCGAGCTCGCCGCCACCTTTGCCGCGGGCGGCTTCCTGGTGACGTCGCTCGTGTCCGCCGGAGGCGAGCGCTTCGGTGACAAGGACGTGCTGGCAAGCTCCCTGCTCGACCTCTCGATCGAGGGCATGGGGACGCCCGGAGAGGCGGCTGCCATAGCTGGCGCGCGCCTGGCGTAGGGGGCGGCACTGAGCCGCTGCCGTGGGGTCCTGGCGGCAGCATCGCCGTTTGGGGTAGGTTCCTGCCGTGGGGGCTCTGGCGGCAGCATCGCCGTTTGGGGTAGGTTCCTGCCGTCATGACATCTTGATTGCCTGTCATCGTGGTCGCGGCCCATCGGCGTCATCCTGTCCGACGTCCGCCCCGTCGCGGCATCGTGAGTTTTGAACTGCTCTCAAAAATCTGGTTTACAGCGCGGGCGCGATGTCATACTGTGTACTCGCTCGTCAAGAGGCGCTGCGAGGCGCAAAGAGCTGAGGGACCGAGCCCCATGAAGCTCCGGCAACCAGCCTCAGGGCATGGTGCCAAATCTCGGCAGGCCAAGGGCCTGGAAGACGGGGGAGCGCGTGCCAGCAACAGCGATGTCCCCTCTATTGGAACAGGGGCCGCCATGGCCCCGCAAAGGTGCGCTGGCACCGGGAAGGGGCGCTGACATGGCGCACAGGAACTACCTCTTCACCTCGGAATCCGTGACCGAGGGACATCCTGACAAGATCTGCGACCAGGTGTCGGACGCCATCCTCGACGCGATCATCGAGAAGGAGGCACGCCTTGAGGCGGAGGGCTACGTGTCTCCCTCCGGGCACCCCGCTCGCCTCGAGGACGTGCGCGTGGCCTGCGAGACCTTCGCCACCACGGGCACCATCGCCGTCATGGGGGAGATTCGCACCCAGGCCTACGTGGACGTCCAGGGCATCGTGCGCGAGACCCTGCGTCGCATCGGCTACGACCGCGCCAAGTACGGCTTCGACTGCGACTCCTGCGGCGTGATCAACATGATCCACGAGCAGAGCCCCGACATCGCCCAGGGCGTGGACGGGAGCTTCGCCCGTGCGGGGGACGAGGACCTCTGCGAGCGCATCGGCGCCGGCGACCAGGGCATGATGTTCGGCTATGCCACGGACGAGACCGACGTCCTCATGCCCATGCCCATCTACCTGGCGCAGAGGATGGCGCAGCGCCTGGCCGAGGTCCGCAAGGACGGCAGCCTGGGCTACCTGCGTCCGGACGGCAAGACCCAGGTGACGGTGCGCTACGAGAACGACCGCCCCGTCGAGGTCACGGCCGTCGTCGTGTCCACCCAGCACGCGGCCGACATCGAGCTCGCGCAGATTCGGCGCGACATGATCGAGCAGGTCATAAGCCCCGTCCTGGACGAGGCCGGCATCGCCTGGAAGGACGCGACCATCTACGTCAACCCCACGGGGCGCTTCGTGGTGGGCGGGCCCATGGGCGACACGGGCCTCACCGGCCGCAAGATCATCGTGGACACCTACGGCGGCATGGGCCGGCATGGCGGTGGCGCGTTCAGCGGCAAGGACCCCACCAAGGTGGACCGCTCCGGTGCCTACGCGGCGCGCTGGGTGGCCAAGAACGTCGTGGCGGCGGGGCTCGCACGCAAGTGCGAGGTCGAGCTGGCGTACGCGATCGGCGTTACCGAGCCGCTCTCCATCATGGTGGACACGCAGGGCACCGGCATCGTGGACGACTCCGTGCTGGATGCGGCCGTGGCGCGTGTCTTCGACCTGAGGCCCGGCGCGATCATCCGCGACCTGGACCTGAGGCGGCCCATCTATCAGAAGACGGCGGCGTACGGCCACTTCGGCCGCAAGGATCCCGACTTCACCTGGGAGGCCACGAACCGCACGGACGAGCTCAAGGCCGCGGTGGAAGAGCTCGCGAGGTAGGGGAGCGGGGCTAGGAGCGACCGTTTTGCAGGCGAGAGGGACGGGCGGGGGCGAGGCCGCCGGTCTCTCTCGCCTGTTTGTGTTTCTTGCCTTTTCCTGTCGCTTGTCTCCCGCACCCGCCCTCGAGTGCGCAATCGTCGCGAGCCCCCTCCCGCGCTTACGCGAGTGCGCAATCTGAAAGCTTCAGCTTGCGCACTCGGAGGTCCTAAGCGCTGCAGATTGTCTCCAAGTTGCTGTCGAGTGCGTAATTCCGTGCTTTAAGCTTGCACACTCGGGCGGGGATAGGCGTGCCTGACAAGTTCTGCCTGGCTCCGTCAGGTGTTGGCCAGAGGCACCGTCGCTGCACAATCCGCTACGACCTCGCTGTCGATGATGGTGCGCGTGATGTGGAAGCCCTCCACCTTGTCACTGACTCTGGCGCGACAAGGAAAACCCGCTCCACGAGACGAGCGGATGTGCCCCCCCTCGCAGAGGAGTTCCCGCATGGGCGCTCCGGCTCCGGCCGCGGCGAGATGGATGGCCGGCCGGACCTCTTTTCGGTGACCACGAGTTCGTTGCAGGACCGTCCCGAGAAGGTCGTGATGGTGCCTGGCTGGGCAGTGACCGGTCCAGTCTCGCTTTGCCACGGGGGCCGCCGCCGACGATGTGACAGTCAGCCGAATCGGATAGTAAAACTCAGGCGTACACAATGGTAGAGGGGGAGTTAACGCCTATTTTTAATTGCTTACAAACTGCTGAGCCGCATCGCTCCTGTTCAGATTCAGGATTTCCGCTACTTCCAGGATGTGTTGACAGACGATTTATTTGAACATTGGATATTGCTCCTTGAAGAGCTTGACATAATTAATCAAATGTACCTGTATGCGGTTTCAAAAAACGGCATGCCAAGAGACGTGTCCTTGGCCTTTGCGGTTGAGCTGGCAGAGCCCATGGCGGAGATCCTCGTTGCGCGGAAAAAGTTGCCCGCTAACACCAGACGTCAAACATTGAAAGAGTGTCTCGAAGCTCTTCCTGTCGAATATGACAACGTGGTCTTTTATAAAGAAACTTCTGCTGACAGCGATGGGTTTCTTGACAAGCTTAAGAACAATAGAGTACGAATTATGCATATCAAGCATAATCAGAAGAAGGAAAAATGCTTCGACGGGGCTCACTGCGTTCTTTACCTATGCAAACTCAGCCTGCTCTATAGGTCGATTCCCCTTGGTCTTTTTGACATTTCCGCCTGTGCCTACAAGGGCAAGCTCAAGATGAATGCCGCTGCCCTAGATGCTTGGGCAGAGAACCTCTAAGAGTCAAATGCGAATCGAATCGCTTATTTGATTCGTACGTCAAGCGCGCCCTCGTTGGCTTGCTACCTCTACTGCCTGGATACATAAGGGCTGCTACGATATATTTCTGCTGATTGAAAATGCATTAATCAGCATTTTGCGACAGCTGTGAGTCACTTATGACCGAGCGAATGTCGAGCACCGAAATAAGGCGAGACCACTATCTCAATCTGCTCATTGGAAAGAAATGGAACGGCTTCATCAAGGTAGTGACTGGCGTGCTCCGCTGCGGAAAGTCCTTTCTCATCTTCGAGCAGTTCAAGAGGCACCTGCTGGAGAGCGGCGTCGCGGGGAATCAAATCATCGAGATGGTATTCGACGATCCCGAGAACGAGGAGTGCCTCGACTACAAGATGTTCTACTCCCCCATAATGGAGCTTACTTCCGATGAGGGACCCTACTATGTACCGCTCGATGAGGTGCAGGAGATGGAGGGCTTCGAGAAGGTCCTCAACGGCCTTCTCCGCAGGCGTAATTTGGATGTATATGTCACCGGTAGCAATGCCAGGTTCCTATCTCGGGACATCATCACTCAGTTCCGTGGGCGCGGCGACGAGGTCCGTATGAGGCCACTCAGTTTCTCTGAGTTCATGTCGACGTATGATGGCGAGAAGTCTGATGGCTGGGCGGAGTACGTACAGTTTGGCGGCATCCCTCTGGTGGTGCTCGAGGGTACGGACGAGGAGAAGATGGGCACACTGCAGGCGCTCAACCGTGAGACGTATATCAGGGACCTGGTCGAGCGCAACGCGATACGCGACGACGCGGAGTTTGCCGACCTTCTCAGCGTGCTTGCCTCCGGCATAGGGTCCCTGACAAACCCGACGAGGATGGCTGACACGTTCGAAACTGTAAAGGGAAAGGGCGTGAGCCCCACCACGGTGCGCAGCTGGATTGGCTTTCTGGAGGACGCGTTTGTAATCGAGGAGGCGCAGCGATACGACATAAAGGGCCGCAAGTACATCGGCTCGCCCGTCAAGTACTACTTCTCGGACATGGGATTGAGGAATGCCCAGATTGGGTTCCGCCAGATCGAGGAGACCCACATAATGGAGAACGTCCTCTACACGGAGCTCGTCTCCCGGGGGTACAACGTGGGCGTGGGCGTCATCAATACCTCGGAGACGAACGCCGAGGGCAGGTCGTCCCGGAAGCAGCTGGAGGTCGACTTCGTCTGCAACAAGGGTTCCCGGCGCTACTACGTCCAATCTGCGTATGCGCTACCGACCCACGAGAAGACCTTGCAGGAGCAGAGGTTGCTTCTCAAGATCGACGACTCGTTCAAGAAGGTCATCGTTGCCAGGGACGCAGTTGCCCCCTGGTATACCGAGGAGGGCTCCTGGTGACGGGGCTCTTCGATTTTCTTCTCGACGGGGAGAGCCTCGAGAGACTCTGACGGAATCGCTGATATCCGTCGGTGTGGACTTGACCCTGATTCCTAATCACCGCGAAGTGAGAATCAACGGGTAGCGTGACCCTTCGTGTCTTGAAAAGTGATGCCCACCATGTTGAACGGCTGTGGCTAGACGACTGGAACCACGAGCGCTTGCCGCCCATAATGAGCGTGACGTCAATGCGGGACTACGACCTACCAAGGGGGCGGCGTGAAGGCATCTGAGGCGGCGAAGGCCTGGGGTTGGTCGGAGGACAAGGTCCGCAGGTACTGTCGGGACGGCATGGTCCCCTTTGCGAGCAAGGAGCTGGGGCGATTCGGGCGCGAGGAGTGGGTGATTCCCAACGGCAGTGCCGTGCCACCCATCTCGCTTTATGACGCAGCCAATTGGATGACGCTGATCCGTGACGTCTCCGAGGGTGCCACCCCCGACCTTCAGGGTCCCGAGGGGAGCGACGTCAGAATCGCGGACGCCCTTGCGTACCTGGGCCAGCTTGGCTGGTGCACACGGCTTGAGCTCCGGAAGGACGCGCGTGGCAGGCTGCTGCCGCTCGAGACCGTGCGCGGAATCAGCCTCACGACGAGCGGCCTGCGGCGCCTGGACGAGTTCAACGACTCGCGGAAGCGCAGCGTCACGGTCGTTCGGTCCGGGGCGTTGACCAAGTCGGCGGCGGGGTTGCTGGGGCTTTCCATGAAGGGGGAGGTCCAGGAGACGAGAAGCGTCTACCGCGGGTAGGGGCGTCCGGGCTTATCGTTGATCACCGAGCGCGACGAGACATACCACCTTAAGACGAACGTCCATGACACGGAGCGCGAGGTGGAGCTCATTGATATCCTCCGGCGCATCGAGCCGGGCAGCGACCATGAGACCAACCACTTTGGCGTGTCGCTCGACTACGCCCAGACCGAACGGCAGATCCAGGAGGTCGTCACTCTTCTCACCCAGGGGATTTGCACGCTTTGCGAAGAACGCGGCTGAGCGAGTGAAGCGTCGGCGTCACGCCCGCTGAGTTATTCTCGTCCAAAGGAAAGCATCGACGTGATCGACAACATCGGGATAGACGCCGGAAGCGACTTCGCGGTGGCCTACCACAACGCCACTTATGACACCGATGAGCTGGCCATAATCATCGGCAGCGTGCGTGAGCTTGGGCTGCTCGGTTCGGGCATCTACTCTCAATGATGCTGCCTCGCTCATTGGCAGAGTGGTCATGAGTCCTTCTTTGACGAGGGGCATCTGCCGTGGTTCCGGATTGCGTTCAGGCGTCTGCAGGAGTTGGTGTGGTGAGATTCTCAGGGGCAACAGGGCGCAAGAATGGATTGCTTCGCCGTAATGATTCTCTCATGGTGAAGTGGAATCGTCGGATTCCCCAGTCTGATGAGTGCCAAAACGTAAAGCTCGTTTGTGTCGACTTGGGGCTCCGTTTCGGCACCCAAATGGACGGGAAGTGCGTTTGTGTAGGAAAAAAGACTGTCTGTCGGCATGAAAGAGCTCTTTTTCTCTACACAAACGCACTTCCCGTCCAAACCGAGGGTCATTGGGTGTGTGGAATCGACACAATCGCACTTTCCATGCAGTAGACTCCGAAGGCTCGTGTGTGTTTTGTCTTATGGCGCATGTACCCTACCGCTCGATGGGTGTGCGTGACCGGGCGGCGGCATGTCATTGGCATGTGCGCCTGGTTAACTAGCGGCGACGTTATGACAAATAAATCGCCGCGCTTGCAATTATGCGCACACCGCATTGGTTCATGGTAGGTCGGCGATTCGTAGGCATCAATGCTATTTGTTATCAATTTGCGGAATAGAATCTATCTACACAATTTATAGATTTTGTAATTTCTTCTTTATCTTCAGTAGGTATGATCACGTCATTAATGGCATCGTATATGCAACAAGGCCATCGACTTCCATATCGATAGGTTACAAGCCACAACGAGAAATTTCCCACGCCGGAAGTTCCAGATTTTAAGCGGTCTTCGCTGGGATTAAAATCACAGGGCGCTTCGATGCGATAAATTGCATGACCAGCGGCCAATTCTTGTTCATAGAAATCCATCATTCGAGAAATAAGCTCATTGTAGTTAACATTCTCGGCATAGAATCCAGCGCTGCCATTCGTCGCGATGACGAAGTCGCAGGTATCCATCTCTATCGTCATTCGACCAAGGTGGCAGTCACTAGACAAGGTTTCCTTGGCGGCCTTCCTTATCTTTCTCATTATTCCTTTTATTGCTTCGACGATGAGTCCCGACGTAACGCCGGTCACGAGCGAAATGACGACATCTACTCCGAGGCTAACGCCAGCCGCTACAGCAAATTGACCTCTAATTATTGGGTCAATCCCATCCTGTAATAGGTTTGATCAGACCTGGGCATCGAGCGTGGTCCTGTATGCGCTCCCATGAAAATCGAGTCGAAGATGCCTGATTTCGTTCATGGGACTCTGCGATTCCATAGTGGTGTCTCCTTTCGGAAGGCAGGGCTGTTCGCTGACCCCTTGGCCTTGGCTGTAGACTTTTGGTTGCGGACTCTGAAAGGTGAGAACTCCACAGGTGACTAGCATTTGGAAGGGTCCGGGCGCGTTTGCGCAGATGGTGCGTACTCAGCTGCGGACCCTGAAAAGCCCAAGCTCCGTAGCTGACTCTGCCGAGCCCGCACCGATGGGTCCCAGGTCTGGCGCGAGGGTCACTCTCGCCCAAGAAATCGTGCGAGTGTACAATCTGAAGGCTTCAGCTTGCGCATTCGAGGGGCGAAACGGTGACGTTTGCCTGCGGACGGCCGTCGAGTGCGCAATTCCGCGCCTTAAGCTTGCGCACTCGACTAGGAGGGACGTGCCCGAGCGAGGACACGCATGGAGACGCGCCGCGTCCGGGCCGGAAGAGGGATCCAAGACCGTGGAAGGGGAGGCGAGAGATGCCGGCGACAACGACAACCATACGAAGCCTCCTCGTGGGGCCCGAGTCCGACGGCGTGCGCCTCGACTCCTTCCTCGCCGCCCAGCCGGGCATGCCCAGCCGCTCCGCCTGCGCGCACCTCGTCGAGGGTGGCTCCGTGACCATCAACGGCACCCTCGCCACCAGCAAGAGCGAGC
>NZ_LT635494.1:1019113-1028248 GCF_900120385.1 Olsenella phocaeensis
CGAGCCTGCCGGAGTCGGGCATGACGAAGCGCACTCCGCGCGAGCGCAGGGTGGCGAGGTTGGCCTGGGTGGCCGGGGCCTGCCACATGCGCAGGTTCATGGCAGGGGCGACCAGCACGGGGCAGCCCAACGCGAGGAGCGTGGTGGAGAGCGCGTCGTCCGCCATCCCCGCGGCCATCTTGGCCATCACGTTGGCCGTGGCGGGGACCACCACCGCGAGCTCGGCGAAGTCGGCGAGCTCGACGTGGGGGATCGGGCCCTCCCCTGAGCCGTAGAGGCTCGTCGTGACGGGATGTCCCGAGAGGGCCTCGAAGGTCGTGGGGCCCACGAAGCGCGTCGCGTCCTCGCTCATGACGATGCGCACGTCGCAGCCCGCCTTCTGGAGGCCCCTCATGAGCTCGACCGCCTTGTACGCGGCGATCCCGCCGCACACGGCGAGAAGGACCCTACTCGACCTCATCGAAGGCCCCCTCGAACACCAGCATGCGGTGGCAGTAGGGGCATTCGGTCACCTCTGCGCCGGCGCGCCTGAGGTCCGAGAACTGGCTGGGCTGGAGCTTGACACGGCAGACCGAGGGGAGGTTGCCCGCGAGCCTCTCCACGGCGAGGCCCCCGAAGCGCCTCGAGGCGGCCTCGTAGCGCGTGAGCACCTCGCCCGAGAGGTCTGCGACGACGGACTTGCGCTCGGCCGCGAGCTTGCGCACCTCGGCCATGAGGTCCGCGGACGCCCGCTCNCGAGCAGGAGCGTGCCGGGCCATCCGTCCAGAAGGTCCTCGAGCACGGCCAGCATGTCGGTGTCGAGGTCGTTGCCGGGCTCGTCCAGGACGAGGACGTTGGGCTCCTCCATGAGGACGCACATGATGGCGAGGCGGCGGCGCTGGCCACCCGAGAGCTCGCCCACGAAGCTCGCGAACTCGCGACGGTCGAAGCCCAGGCGCTCGAGCAGCTGCTCGGGGCTCTGCTGCCTGCCGTCCACCACGTAGTAGCTCTTGTAGCTCGAGAGGAGCTCCTGGACCCGCCAGCCGTCCCTCTCGGAGAGTCTCCCGAGGTTCTGCGAGAGGATGCCGAAGCGCACTGAGGCGCCGATCCTCACTCTCCCCGAGCTGGGACGGAGACTGCCCGTCATGAGCGAGAGGAGCGTCGACTTCCCGGCGCCGTTCTCTCCCAGGATGCCAAAGCGGTCTCCCGGTCCCACGATCCAGTCGACGCCCGAGACGACGGGGGCGTCCGAGCCGGGATACGAGAAGGACGCTCCCCTCATCTCTATGACCTGCTTGCCCAGACGGCTCACCGCCATGCGCCTGAGCTCCACGGTGTCGCGCAGGGGCGGGTCGCCGGCGAGGAGCTCCATGGCCGCGTCGATGCGGAACTTGGGCTTGCTCGAGCGCGCCTTGGCGCCGTGGGCGAGCCAGTTGAGCTCCTTGCGCAGGACGTTCTGGCGCCTCTCCTCCATGACGGCCGCCTGCCTCTGGCGCTCGAAGCGCTGCTGCACGTAGGCCGAGTAGCCGCCCTCGAAGGGGTCGATGGCGCCGTCGTGGACCTCCCACATGTGGTCGCAGACCTCGTCGAGGAACCAGCGGTCGTGCGTCACCAGGAGGAGCGCCCCCTGCCCCTGGGGCCAGCGCCCCTTGAGGTGGTTGGCCAGCCAGCCAATCGCCTGCATGTCCAGGTGGTTGGTCGGCTCGTCCATGAGGAGGACGTCCCAGCGCCCCACGAGCACGCGCGCAAGGTCGCAGCAGCGACGCTGCCCGCCCGAGAGCTCGCCCACGCGGGCGTGCCAGTCGATGTCCCCCAGGAGCTCGTCGATGACGCCGCGCACGCGGGGGTCGGAGGCCCAGACGTACTCGGGCTGCTCCCCCACCACGGCATGCTCGACCGTCTCGTCGTCCGTGAGAGCGTCCGACTGGCCCAGGACGCCCACGCTGATGCCGTTCCTCCAGGTGACGGCGCCGGCGTCCGGCTCCACCTCGCGCGCGATGAGCTCGAGCAAGGTTGACTTGCCGTCTCCGTTCCTGCCCACGATGCCTATGCGGTCGCCCTCGTCTATGCCGATGGTCTGGCCCTCGAGCACGCGCTTGTTGGGCCACTCCATGTCGACGCGCTCGAGCCCGATGAGGATTCCCATGCGCGCCCCCTAGCCCTGGTCCCGGGGAAGGGCAAGCTCGCGCACGCGGTCCATGACGCGGCGCGCCACCTCGTCCTTGGGCAGGCAGGGAAGCTCGAGCTCGCCGGAGGCGTCGACCAGCGTCACGGCGTCCGTCTCGGAGCCGAAGGTCGAGTCCGCGCGCGAGACGTCGTTGGCCACGATGAGGTCGGCTCCCTTGGCGCGGAGCTTCGCGCGGGCGTTGGGGACGAGCTCGTCGGTCTCGGCGGCGAAGCCCACCACGACGCGCCGTCCCTTGCGGGCGCAGAGCTCGGCCAGGACGTCCGCCGTGCGCACCAGGCGGATGGAGTCGAGCGGCTCCCTTGCCTTCTTGAGCTTGTGGTCCGCGGGCTCGGCAGGGGTGTAGTCCGCCACGGCGGCGGCGCACACCGCCACGTCCGCGCCGTCGAAGGCAGCGAGGGCGGCATCGTGCATCTGGGCGGCGGAAACCACGTCCACGCGCCTCACCCCCTCGGGCGTGGGGAGCGAGACGGGCCCTGCCACCAGCGTGACGGAGGCGCCCCTCCTCGCCGCCTCGCGCGCGAGGGCGAAGCCCATCTTCCCGCTCGATGCGTTGGCGATGTAGCGCACCGGGTCGATGGCCTCGTGCGTGGGCCCCGCCGTGACCACGAGGGAAAGGCCCTCGAGGTCACGCGCCTCCCCGCCCAGGAGGTCGAGGGCGGCCGCGAGGACCTGCCCGACGGGCGCGAGCTTGCCCGTGCCCACGGCGCCGCAGGCGAGCCTGCCGGAGTCGGGCATGACGAAGCGCACTCCGCGCGAGCGCAGGGTGGCGAGGTTGGCCTGGGTGGCCGGGGCCTGCCACATGCGCAGGTTCATGGCAGGGGCGACCAGCACGGGGCAGCCCAACGCGAGGAGCGTGGTGGAGAGCGCGTCGTCCGCCATCCCCGCGGCCATCTTGGCCATCACGTTGGCCGTGGCGGGGACCACCACCGCGAGCTCGGCGAAGTCGGCGAGCTCGACGTGGGGGATCGGGCCCTCCCCTGAGCCGTAGAGGCTCGTCGTGACGGGATGTCCCGAGAGGGCCTCGAAGGTCGTGGGGCCCACGAAGCGCGTCGCGTCCTCGCTCATGACGATGCGCACGTCGCAGCCCGCCTTCTGGAGGCCCCTCATGAGCTCGACCGCCTTGTACGCGGCGATCCCGCCGCACACGGCGAGAAGGACCCTACTCGACCTCATCGAAGGCCCCCTCGAACACCAGCATGCGGTGGCAGTAGGGGCATTCGGTCACCTCTGCGCCGGCGCGCCTGAGGTCCGAGAACTGGCTGGGCTGGAGCTTGACACGGCAGACCGAGGGGAGGTTGCCCGCGAGCCTCTCCACGGCGAGGCCCCCGAAGCGCCTCGAGGCGGCCTCGTAGCGCGTGAGCACCTCGCCCGAGAGGTCTGCGACGACGGACTTGCGCTCGGCCGCGAGCTTGCGCACCTCGGCCATGAGGTCCGCGGACGCCCGCTCGAAGGCCTCCTGCTGGGAGGCCGCCTCCTCGTCCAGGCGCGCCATGACACCACGGGCGTTGCGTTCCGCCTTGCGCAGGCGGTCGCGGAGCTCGACCTTCTCGCCATGCGTGAACTCGATCTTCTCGAGCCTCTTGGCAAGGGAGGTGAGCTGTGCCTCGAGGTCGGTGAGCTGGCGGTAGTCCGCCTGGCGCTCCGCCGCCTGGGCCTTGACCTCGTCCATGAGGACGACGAACTTGTCGTGCGCGGCCTCCGAGTCCTCGACGTCCATCTCGCTGTCCTTGCGCTGGCCCACTATGCTGGCAAGCTCGCCCTGGAGCTTGCGCTTGGCCTGGGCGATGGCCTGGAGCTTCTTCTGCTGGGGCATGGCCGAGAGCTGTCGCTTGAGCCTGAGGAGCTGGAGGTCGATCTCCTGGAGCCTGAGCAGTGCCTGGGATTCCTTCATGTGCCGCCTCCTTGGGGGCATGGTGTTTGGTCGCAGGTGGTTCGTGCCGGCAGGCCGCCGGCGGGCTTGCTGTCGCGCGAGGCGGTCCGCTACGCCCCGGCCTTCTTGCGCACGAGGGCGAGCAGGGCGTCCGCNCGAAGCCGGGGTTGACCGTCATGACCAGCACCATGTCGAGCTCGTCGACGAGCTCCTCGAGGCAGGACACGGGGGTCGCGGGGTTGAGCGCCACGGCCGCCTTGGCCCCCGCCTCGTGGATGAGCGAGACGAGCCTCCGGGCGTGCGTCTGGGCCTCCCAGTGGAAGCTCACCACGTCGGCGCCGGCGTCGAGGTACCAGGGAACGCACTCCTCGGGGTTCGAGACCATGAGGTGCACGTCGACGGGAAGGCCCGTGGCACGCTTGACCTGCGAGAGGACCCCCACGCCAAACGAGAGGTTGGGCACGAAGTGACCGTCCATGACGTCGAAGTGGAGGAGGTCCGCCGTGGCTATGTCGTCGAGCTCGTCCGCGAGCCTGGTGAAGTCTGCCGAGAGCAGCGACGGCGCCACCCTCACGTCATGGTCAAGCATCAGCACATCCCCTATTCGTTTGTGCGGAGACCGTAGAACTCCTCGTTGGGCCCGCGGTCCAAGAGGAGCCCGGCCGCCTCCTCGAGTCTGACTCCCTCGTACAGGATAGCGTGTACGGCATGGGTCACGGGGGTCTCTATGCCCATCTCGCACGCAAGCTCCCAGACGCTCACCGCCGCGCGGGCACCCTCGACCACCATGCGGGTGCGGCCCTCGTACGACTCGAGCGTCTCGCCCGCGGCGAACGCCTCGCCGAAGCTGCGGTTGCGCGAGTGGCGCGAGGTGCAGGTGGCGACGAGGTCGCCCATGCCGGCGAGCCCCATGCAGGTGAGGGTGTCGCCGCCCAGGGCGCTCACTATGCGCCCCACCTCGGCGAGGCCGCGGGTCATGAGGACGGCGAGCGCATTGTCGCCCATGCCCAGGCCGGCGCAGACCCCGCACGCGATGGCGATGACGTTCTTGACGGCGGCGCAGACCTCGACGCCCCGCACGTCCCGGGAGCGGTAGGCCCTGAAGCTGGTCGAGTGGAGGAGCCGCTGGAAGTCGCGGGCGAGGGTCTCGTCCTCCGCCGCGACGACGCCGGCGGACACCATCCCGCGCGAGATCTCCTCGGCGTGGTTGGGGCCCGAGAGCGCGGCGATGCGGCGGGGATGCCCCAGCTCCTGGGCCACGACCTCGGTCATGAGCAGGTGGCTGCCCGGCTCGATGCCCTTGGTGAGCACCAGGAGCCCGGCGGGGTCGGGGACCGCGGCCGCACAGGACGCGAGGGTGGCCCTCAGGAAGGAGGAGGGCACCGCCACGAGGACCTGGCCCGCCCCGGCGAGCGCCTCTGCGGCGTTCGTGGTGGCACGGACGTTCGCGGGCAGCTCGTAGGAGCTGAGGTGGCGCGGGTTGCGGTGGAGCTCGCTGATGGAGCGGGCCACCTCATCGGAGCGGGCGAGCATGCAGACCTCGTCCGCATGCCCCGCAACGAGGCCGGCCGCCGCCGTGCCCCAGGACCCCGTGCCGATGACGGCGACCCTCCCGCTCATCGCGACTCCCCCTCCTCGTCGCGCTTGTCGGACGAGCCGCGATGCACGCTGAAGCGACGCTCCTCTCCCCTGGCGAGCTTCCTCAGGTTGGTGCGGTGCGACCAGATGACGACGACCGCGGTGACGGCCAAGGGCAGCTCCACCCAGGGTCCGAAGCCCATGAGGGCCCCCACCACGGGAAGGGCGGCAGCGGCGGCGACGGAGCCAAGCGAGACGTAGCGCGAGGGTATGGCGAGGACGAAGAACACGGCGAGGATGGCGAGCGCCAGGGGCCAGTGGAGCCCCAGGGCCGCGCCGAAGCCGACCGATATGCCCTTGCCTCCCCTGAAGCCCAGGTAGGGGGAGAAGACGTGTCCCATGACGCAGCTGAGGTAGACCAGGGCGAGGGCCCAGCCGAAGGGGGTTTCCACGCCCGCGGCGGCCCAGTCTCCCCCAAACACGAAATCGGAGAGCGCGAGGTGCGAGAGGAGCATGCACGCCATGCCCTTGCCCGCGTCGCAGGCGAGGGTGAGCGCCGCCGCAGCGGCACCCGCGGAGCGCGCGACGTTGGTCATGCCGATGTTGCCCGAGCCCACCGTGCGCACGTCCACGTGCTCGCGCGAGCCCTTGGCGATGAGCAGGCCGAAGGGTATGCCACAGACGAGGAAGGACGCGAGCATGCAGGCGGCGGTCGCCAGGGCGAGCGGGCTCATCTGCGCCCCTCCTCCCTCAGGCGGAACTTGAGTCTGACGGGGGTTCCCGTGAGGTCGAAGGCCTGGCGCAGGCGGTTCTCCATGAAGCGCTCGTAGTTGTCGTCCACGAGGTCCGGCGCGTTGCACCAGAAGGTGAGCGCGGGAGGCCTCTGGCCGGTCTGCACGCCATAGTGGACCTTGAGGCGGCGGCCCTTGTCGGTGACGGTGTGCCCGCCCTCGCGGATCTGGGTGAGGAGGGCATTGAGCTGCGAGGTCTTGAGCTGGCAGGCATGGTTCGCCGCCGCCTTGACCGCAGCCTCGAGGATCTTGTCGGTGGCGCGCCCGGTGAGGGCGCTCATGTTGACCGAAGGCGCCCAGGGGGCGAACGAGAGGCGCTGGGCGAGGGTGGCCGCCACGTCGTCGCGCTGCTTCTCGGTGGTGACGAGGTCCCACTTGTTGAGGGCCACCACGAGGGCGCAGCCGCGGTCCACCGCCATGCCCACGAGCTTCTGGTCCTGCTCGGTGACGCCCACCGAGGCGTCCACCACCAGGATGCAGACGTCGGCGCGGTCCATGGCCTCGAGGCCGCGGACCAGGCTGTAGTACTCGACGTCCTCGTGCACCAGGTTCTTCTTGCGCATGCCCGCGGTGTCGACGAGGCGGATGCGCGTGCCCTTCCACTCGATCATGCTGTCGATGGCATCGCGCGTGGTGCCCGCGACGTCCGAGACGATGGAGCGGTTCCTCTTGGTCAGACGGTTCGCGAGCGAGGACTTGCCCACGTTGGGACGGCCGATGATGGCCACGTTGAGGGCGTCGTCCGCCGGCCCCTCCTCGTCCTCCTCGTCCGGGAGCACGGCGACGACCTCGTCGAGGAGGTCTCCCGTGCCGTGGCCGTGCCCGGCCGAGATGGGACGCGGCTCCCCCACGCCCAGGGAGTAGTAGTTCCAGGACTCGAGCTCGCGGGCGGGGTCGTCGATCTTGTTGACCACCAGGAAGACCGGCTTGCCCGACTTCCTGACCACGCGGGCGACCTCCTCGTCCTCGTCGGTCACGCCGACGGTGCCGTCCACCACGAAGATGATGGCGTCCGCCTCGTCGCAGGCGGCGAGCGCCTGCTCGCGGATGCGCGGGGCGAAGACGTCCTTGCTCTTGGCGGACTCGATGCCGCCGGTGTCGATGAGGACGAACTCGCGGCCGTTCCAGTCGGTCGTGTGATACGAGCGGTCGCGGGTCACGCCGCGCGACTCGTGGACTATGGCGTCGCGGTTCACCGCCAGGCGGTTGACGAGGGTCGACTTCCCCACGTTGGGCCTGCCGACCACGGCGACTATGGGCTTGGACATGATGCTCCTTGCTGTTCCTGCTGCAGATTCCTGGGAAAAGTCTAGCATGCGCGCCCTGGGAGCCCCGGGCAGCGGGGTCCGCGCACAGCAAAGCCACGGCAGGGGCGCCCCTCCCCTGCCGTGAGGCTGTCCCTTTTACACNAGCTCCTCAGCATGCCGATGCCGTCATAGAACTGCGGGTAGCCGTCGTAGGTCTCGGCCGGCGGGACGGGCAGCTCGGCGTCCACGTAGAACTCGTCCGAGAGCTGGAAGCGGGTGCGCCCCAGCTCCCGCCTGGCCCGCTCCTGGTAGGGCTCGATGAGCCTCACCACGGCCCGCGACGCCTCGACGTCCTCCGAGAAGGACTCCGAGAACTGCTTGGAGTACTTGGTGTAGCCCATGGGGACGAGCGCCATGGAGCTGATGTTGGGCCTCTCCTCCACCCAGTCGAGGGTCCGCCTGAGCTCGTCGCCGTCGTTGATGCCGGCACAGAGCACGATCTGCCCGTGCACCTCGAGCCCCGCCTCGCAGAGCCGCTCCAGCACCTCGACGCCCCTCATGGCGCGCGGGCCGATGAGCGACCTCCTGACCTCGGGCGATATGGCATGGATCGAGACGTTCATGGGCTCGAGGCGGCACCGGACGATGCGCTCCAGGTCGTCGTCCCCCACGTTGGTGAGCGTAACGAAGTTGCCCTGGAGGAACGACAGCCGGTAGTCGTCATCCCTGAGCGAGAGGGTCGCGCGCGCGTCCTCGGGGAGCATCCTCATGAAGCAGAACTGGCAGGCGTTGACGCAGGTGCGGATGCCGTCGAAGAGCACGTCGGTGAACTCGACGCCCCAGTCCTGCCCGGGCTCGCGCTCGAGCTCGCAGGAGTAGGACTGGCCGTCGTCGGGGTCGAAGACCTCGAGCTCGCAGTAGGCGTCAGCCCCCTCCCAGCGCCAGTCGATGAGGTCGCGCAGGGGGTGCCCGTTGATGGCGTCCACGCGCATGCCCGGCTCGAGGCCTGCCTCCCAGGCGGGGCTCCCGTCCTCGACGGCCTGGATCCAAGCCCCGTCCGCCTGCGGTCGGGTGGAGGCGTAGTCCGCACGCTTGAGCCTGCCCTCTCCCGCCTCCATCAGCCCTCCCCCACGAGCTCGCCGATACGCTCGACGACCTCGTCGATCTGGGACTGGGGCGTGGAGGCGCCGGCGGTCACGCCGATGAGCTCGGCCCCGTCGAACCAGGGCGCCTCGAGCTCGGACGCGCCCTCGATGTGGTGCGTGCGCGGGCAGGAGGCCTCGCAGATCTGGACGAGCCTGCGGGTGTTGGCGGACATGCGGCCGCCCACGACCACCATGGCGTCCGCCTGGGCGGCGAGCTTCGCCGCGGATGCCTGGCGCAGGGTCGTGGCCTCGCAGATGGTGTCGACGACACGCAGCTCGTCCACCCTGCCTATGAGGGCCCCCACGAGCGCGCGCAGGCGGGAGCGCGACTGGGTGG
>NZ_LT635494.1:1029298-1030849 GCF_900120385.1 Olsenella phocaeensis
GCACCAGCGTGCCGCCGGGCGCGTCCGCCGCGGAGGCGACGACGCCGACGCCGCGGCTCTCGAGCTCGCCCACCACGCTGGGGTTGTGGATGAGGGGGCCCAGGGTGTGGATGGGACCCCTGGCGTCGCGGGTCGCGTCCCTCACCATCTGGAGCGCGCGGTTCACGCCGTAGCAGGCGCCCGCCTCGTCGGCGACCAGGATCTTTGGCATCTCTTCTCCCCTACAGCTTGCCCGGGTGCTCCCGACGGAGCTCGTCGCGCATGGCATAGACGCGATCCATCGCCAGGGACTCCATCGCCTTCGCCTGGGCCTTGCGGCCCCTCACGCCCAGGTCGCCGAACTCGAGGCAGTCTCCGACCTTGCACCAGACCCTGCCCGGCCTCTTCCAGTGCGTGCCCTCGGGCGTGATGTTGAGGGCGCCAACGATGGAGAGGGGCTGCACGGGCGCCTTGGCGAGCTGGGCCACCAGGGCGAAGCCCGCGTGGAGCTCGACGGGCTGGTCCTGCGACCTGACGCGCGTCCCCTCCGGGAAGATGAGGATGCACTCACCCCTCCTGAGCGAGCGGACGCAGCGGCGCACGAAGCTCATGTCGGCCGTGCCCCTCACCACGGGGATGCCGCCGATGCGCGAGAAGAGCCAGGTCACGAACCTGTTGCCGTCGAACTCGCTCTTGTAGACGGGACGCACGCGCTGGCCGTGGGCCCAGAGCGAGACCACGACGGGGATCGGGTCGAGCATGGAGACGTGGTTCATGACTATGACGCGCCCGCGCCTCTCGTCCCAGAGCTTGCGGCCGTCCACCATCCTCCAGGGCCAGACGAGCTTGGTGAGGGCCCCGACCAGGCAGACCGCGAGGGCGAGAAGCGCTCGCGCCGGAAGCGGGAAGTCCGCCATGCGGTGGTCGTAGTAGTCGTCGAAGGAGTTTCCCGCGAAGGCGCGCATCCTGCCCTCGCCCGGCTCGGCGGCGAGCCTGCGCGCGGCGGCGTCGGNGCCCGTCGATTGCAACGATCACTTCACACTACCTTCCGCGATGTTCTCGGTCGTGTCCCTGCCCAGGAGGGAGGGATCCTCCGCCCTGCGCCGCACCTCCTCGGGTGCGAGCCCGATGGCGACGAGGGTGTAGCTCGTGCCGTCGCAGGCGAGGACCTGCGAGCTCACGTTGGGCAGGCGCAGCCTCCAGAAGCTCGTGAGCGGAATCTGGAGTGCCGAGGCCAGGACCGCCCTAGTGAGCCCCCCGTGGGTGACGCAGGCCGTGCGGCCCCCGAGAGGCCTCAGCGCCTCGAGCAGACCGTGGGCGCGCGCGAAGAGCTCCTCGAAGCGCTCTGCCCCCTCGGGCGCCCGCGAGCGTCCGTCGGGACCCAGGGCCCAGGGGAAATCGTACCCCATGGCCCTGAGCTCACCCACCGTGAGGCCCTGCGCGGGACCGAACTCGATCTCGGCCAGCTCCTGCCTGACCTCGAGCGGCACGCCGAGCCTCCAGGCCGCCTCGCGCGCGATGGCGAGGCAGCGCGAGAGGGGCGACGACCAGACGCGGTCGGGCCCCCAGGCC
>NZ_LT635494.1:1031716-1038353 GCF_900120385.1 Olsenella phocaeensis
CGGCGTCGGTCGAGACCAGGAGCAGCGCCTCGAGCTGGCCCCTGAGGGAGCTGGTGGAAAGTCGTTCGAGCTCGCTCATTGGAGTTCCTCCTCAATGCTGGTCAGTTCGGACTCGTCCAGCTCGAAGGCCGGTGCGCCCTCCACGCGTGCCACGTCGATCTCCCCGAAGGTCCGCGACTGGCTGAGCGTCACGGCGCCGCGCTTGCTGAGCTCGAGGATGGCCAGGAAGGTCGCGACGACCGCCTCGGGCCTCCAGTCACCGTCCACGAGCTCGGAGAAGGTCACGAGCGGACGGGCGCGGGTGAGGCGGTCGACCGATGCCACGGTGAGGGCGATGGGCAGGCGCTTGGGGGCGACGTGCTCCGCCTCGAGCAGGAAGCCCTCGCGCCTGCTGTCGAGGTCGGCGCATATCACGGCAAGCGAGCGCAGGGTGATGCCCTTGAGGTAGTCGGGCATGAGGCCCATGAACTCCGGGTCGGGGCCGGCCGTGCGCGCGAGCATGAGGCCCTCCGCCTCCATGCGGCTCCCCAGGGCCATGCCGGCGTTCCTGAACTGCTTGTAGGCGATGAGCCGGGCGATGAGGACCTCGCGCACCTCCTCGGGCGAGAGGTCCGCGAACTCGTCGTCGTCCGCATCGTCGTCTCGCCGCGACGGCACGGAGTGGTCGGGCACCAGAGACGCGGCCTTCATGTCGAGGAGGGTCGACGCCACGAGAACGAAGTCGCTCGCCACGTCCAGGTCCAGCTCCCCCATGGAGCGGACCTCCTCGAGGTACTGGTCGGCCACCTCGGCGATGGATATGGAGCCGATGGCCACCTTCTGCCTGCTCACGAGCTGGAGGAGCAGGTCGAAGGGCCCCGAGTAGGCCTGGGTCCTCACGCGGTACGACATGCTAGGCCCCCAGGAGGTGGCCGGCGAGGCGGATGGCGGTGGCCCTGAGGTAGGAGCTCAGGGGGTCGAAGCCCAGCAGGCCCGGCAGGACGTAGAGGACGACGAGCAGGATGGGCATGGAGTAGGCCTGCACCTGCTGGTATATGCGGCGTCCCTCTCCCCTGAGGAAGGGCGAGAGGAGCTTGGAGCCGTCGAGGGGCGGCAGGGGGATGAGGTTGAAGAAGGCAAGGGAGCAGTTGACGTAGCACCAGGACGAGGTGACGCGCAACAGCCAGTACGCCAGGCCGTACCCTCCGTCCCAGAAGCCCGCGAGGGCCTGGAAGGCGAGGCCGGCCACGACCGCCTGGAGGAGGTTGCAGGCCGGGCCCGNAGGAGCTCCCGCTCCTGCTCCATGTCCTCCGAGGCCTCCTCCAGGGTGGACGAGATGGCCCGGCCGCTCAGGCGCTCACGGATGAACTGGCGCGACTCCTCGTCGGGCGCGAAGTCCTCGAGCGGCGGCAGGTCGCGCAGGGACCTGAGGCCGAACTGCTCCAGGAAGCGGCGGGTCGTGCCGTAGAGGAGGGCGCCGGAGCGACCCGACTCGTGCCCCACCTCGCGGACGAGGCCCTTCTCCTTGAGGGAGCCGATGACGCCGTCCGAGTTGACGCCGCGCACGGCCTTCACGCCCTCGCGCGTGACGGGCTGGTGGTACGCGATCACGGCGAGGGTCTCGAGGGCCGCCTGCGAGAGACGACGCATGTCCCACGAGAGCACGTAGCCCTCCACCTGCTCGTGGTAGGCGGGGTGGGTGAAGAGCCTCCAGCCACCCGCGACCTCGCGCAGCTGGAAGCCGCGGTTGGCGTCGGAGTACTCCGCCGCGAGCTCAGCGAGGGCGGACGCCGCCTCGCCCGGGGCNCGTCCCTGCTCCTTCGCCGTGGGGTCGCCCAGCATGAGGGCGGCCCAGGCGTGGGCGAGCTCGTGCAGGACGAGCGAGAGGACGGCCACGCCGACGCTGACGAGCGTCCCGACGACGCTCATGAGGCTGAGGTCCACGTCCGCCCCCTAGCGCCGGGATGCCCGGGACAGGAGCCAGTCGAGCACGAAGAGCGCGAGGGCCGCGATGGCGAAGTCGAGCCTCAGGACCCCGCCGAGCGGCGTCTCGAAGAGCAGGGCGCCCGAGAGGGCACGGGGCAGGAGCTGCGAGACGCGTGCCGTGAGCTCGAGGAGCTGGACGCGGTGCGATCCCACGACCACGGCGTCCGCGACCACGAGGGCCGAGAGGCCAAGCGCCGCGAGCCTGCAGGCGAGGGCGAGGAGCCACAGGGCGAGACGGGCGAGGAGCCCTCCCAGCGAGGACAGGAAGCCCCCATGGCGGCGGGCGGGCTCGGGCGAGAAGGCCTCGCGGCGAGGGCTCGGCACCGCGGCACGAGGCGCTGGCACGTAGGGCCTCTGCACCGGGGCCGGCTGTGCACGCGGCACCTGGGCCGCAGGCCTCAGCAGCGTGCGCTCGGGACTCTCGCCTGCCTGACGCGCGGAACGGTCAAGGCGCCTGGTCGCAGGCTCCGCCGCCTGCCAGGGGCGCGGCTCGTCGGCCGCCACGTAGGCGTCGGAAGGCACGTGGGCGCCCGCCTGTGAAAACTCCTGCCGGGGAGAGGCCGCCGTGCGCCCCTCCCAGCCACCACCCGGGACGTCGCTAGGCATTGAGGGCCTCCTCTATCTTCTCCGTGAGCTCGAGCCACTCCTCCTCGAGCGAGGGGATCTTCTTCGAGAGCGCGTTGTACTCCGCCATGCACGTGTCGAAGCGGTCTGCGTCGGCATAGAGCTCCTCCGAGGCCATGAGCTCCATCAGCTCCGCATAGCGCTTGCGCGCGGGCTCGAGGGCGGACTCGACCTGCCTCAGGCGGCGCCTCTCGCCCTTGAGGGCGCGGTTCGCGGCGTTGCGCGCCTCCGCCTCCGCGCGGCGCTGCTCCTTGGTCTTCACGTTACGGCCCTGGGTCACGGGCTCCTCCTGGCTCGCCGTCGCACGGGCGGGCTGTGGCGCCTGCTGTCCGGACGCCTCGGCCTCCCGGGCCTCGAGCTCGGCGCGCTTGAAGAGGTAGTAGTCGTAGTCCCCGTCATAGAGGGTCACCTTGTGGTCGCGCACCTCGATGACCTTGTTCGCCACGGCGCGCACGAGGTGCTCGTCGTGGCTGATGAGCATGATGGTGCCCGGGAAGTCGACGAGCGCCTGCTCGAGCACGTCCACCGAGTCGATGTCCAGGTGGTTGGTGGGCTCGTCCAGGCAGAGCAGGGGGTCCGGCGAGACGAGCATCCTGGCCAGCGCGAGGCGCGCCCGCTCCCCGCCCGAGAGCACGCCGACGCGCTTGTCCACGTCGTCGCCATGGAAGAGGAAGGCGCCCAGGAGCCGGCGCTCCTCCGAGCTCGTCCAGCCGGGGGCAGCCTCGTCCATCTCCTGCATGACGGTCAGGCCCTCGTGCAGGGTCTCGAGCTGGTGCTGGGCGTAGTAGGTCTGGGTCACGTTCTGCCCCAGCTCGACCGTGCCACGACTGGGCTCCTCGTGGCCGTTGACGATCTTCATGAGCGTGGACTTGCCCGCACCGTTGGGGCCCACGAGGACCGCATGGTCGCCGCGGTAGAGCTTGAGGTCGACGCCCTCGTAGACGTGGTTCTCCCCGTAGCTCTTCGCCACGCCCTCGAGGCTGATCACCATGTCGCCCGTGCGCGGGGGCTCCGGGAAGCGGAAGTGGACCTTCTTCGACGACTCGGGCAGCACCACGAGCTCGGACTGGATCTGCTCGATGCGCCGGATGCGCTCCTGGACCTGCTTGGCCTTGGTGGGCTTGTAGCGGAACTTGTCCACGAAGACCTGCATGTGGTTGATGTCGCGCTCCTGGGCGGCGCGCTTGGCGCGGAGCTGCTCCAGGTTGTCCTCGCGCTGGCGCAGGTAGCCGGAGTAGTTGCCCACGTAGGTGACCAGGCGCTTGTTCTCGAGCGCGGCGACGTGGCTCACGCAGGAGTCCATGAAGGCACGGTCGTGGCTCACCAGGAGCACGGCGCCGTCATAGGAGCTCAGGAAGGACTCAAGCCACTTGACGCTCTCGAGGTCGAGGTGGTTGGTGGGCTCGTCCAGGAGCAGGAGGTCGGGATGGCGGAGGAGGAGCTTTGAGAGGGCGATGCGCATCTGCCAGCCGCCCGAGAAGTCGCGCGAAGGCTTGTCGAAGTCCTCGATGGGAAACCCCAGGCCGCCCAGGATCTGCCGGGCGCGCGCCTCGAGCTCGTAGCCGCCCAGCCGCTCGAAGCGGTCCTGCGCCGCGCCGTAGCGCTCGAGGAGGCCGTCCTGCTCGGGCCCGGTGGGCATGGACGAGATCTGGTGCTCCATCTGGGATATGCGGCGCTCGAGCTCCTTGAGCTCGTGGGCGGAGTCGACGACCTCGGCGAGGGCGCTCTTCTCGCCCGCCAGATGGGTCTCCTGCTCCAGGTAGCCGATGCTGCAGTCGCGCGCGAAGCTCACCGTGCCCTCGTCGGCGGACTCCTGGCCCATGATTATCTTGAGCAGCGTGGTCTTCCCGGCGCCGTTGGGACCCACCAGGCCCCAACGCTCGCCGGCATTGAGCTGCAGCGTAGCGGCCGAGTACAGGACTCGGCCGCCGAATGACTTCGAGATCTTGTCAGCGAGTGCGATCAAGCGCGTTCCTCCGGATGCCCGCCTACACGTGACCTCCCAGTATACGAGATGGCCCGACGGGGGCGACGTCTCCTGCCGACGCGCACATCGCAGGAACAGAATGGCTCGCCGACGACTGCAGGCCAGGCGCGCCCACTACGTCCGACGCGCGCCCGGGTTCGTCCGCAGCGTCCGACGCGCTCGGAGGCTCGTCTCGACAACGCCCGATACGCGCGTATTCTTCTTGATAGCGTCCGACGCGCGCCAAGATTCGCCGAAAGCGTCCGACGCGTCTTTGGCGTGGCCGGCAACTGGGCAAACGCGAACGCTTCAGACGCGTTCGACGTATTCGTGGATTTTACGCACGCGTTCGACGTATTCGTGGATTTTACGCACGCGTTCGACGTGCTCGTTCGACTCATGCGCAGCCCCGCACGCGCAGCGCAGCTCGACGGCGAACAACACGTATGTCAGGCGCGGTGACGCCGCGAGTGCCGCGCCTACGAGCAGAGGTGGATGGCGAAGCCCGCGATCTGCCGCTCGAAGTAGATCAGCTGGGTGCTGCCATCAGGCCTGAGCACGCGCGACGCCTGGTTAAGCCTGAACCCGCGCGCCTCGAACCAGCGCTCCGCCGCAGGCAGGTCGTCGACATGGAAGCCGATGTGGCCCTTCTCCCCGCGCGGGGCCTGGGGGCGCATTATCTCGACCAGGCTGCCCGAGAAGAGCGAGATGGGGGCCTGGACGTTGCGCGGCAGCCCCATGAGGGTCTGGAAGAGGCCCGCGACCTGCTCCGCCTCCTCGTCCGTAGCCGCGTTCACGCCCACGTGGGCGATGCTGAGCCCGAAGAGTGCCACCGGATCGTCCTGCACGCTCGTGTCCTTCACGCTCGTGTCCTGCACGCTCGCGTCCTTCACGCTCGTGTCCTGCACGCTCGTGTCCTGCACGCTCGTGTCCTGCACGCTCGTGTCCTTCACCTCGTCTGCCATGAAAAGCTCCCCTTCCTCGTCGTAGGAGGACCCTCTCCCCTCTTCCCCCTTTTCGCTCGAGTGTACAAGCTGAAGGTTTCAACTTGCGCACTCGTGAGACGGTTTCTCTCTCCTTCCTGCACAGACATCGTGGCGCGGCTGTCGAGTGCGCAATTGAGTGCTTTAAGTTTGTGCACTCGCGAGGGGGAGGTGGGACGAGGGTGGTGAATCAAGGGGCGCGCGGCTCCGGCGGTCGTCGCATCCACAGGAAAGCGAACAAATTACACAGGTACCTGTCTTATGTGGAGGAGCGGTGTAGATGCGCCTCCCAACGAGGCCGAGCGTCGCAATCCAACTCCGCACTGCTATCGTCGTAGACAGTTACACAGGTACCTGACATTCGAAAGACGCACGGAAGGACCGTGCGGGACGCCAGGCGCCGACGGAGGGATTCGCATGACCGAAGAGAACGACACCCAGACCCAGGCAGACCAGACCGAGGAGGTCGCGGGCGAGAAGGCCGAGGCCACGAGCCCCAAGGCCCACGAGGAGATCTCGCTCGCCCACAAGGCCGGACGCATGGGCAACCTGCTCTATCGCTACACCAAGCTCCAGACCGAGGCCCACGGCGGCTTCGGCGACCCGCTGCGCGGCCAGGGACGCGTGCTCGCGCTGCTCAAGGCCAAGCCCGAGACCAGCCAGAAGGAGCTCTCGTTCCTGCTCGACATGCGCCAGCAGTCGCTCTCGGAGCTGCTCGCCAAGCTGGAGGAGAAGGGCTTCGTCACCCGTGCCAAGTCCGAGGAGGACGGGCGCGTCACCATGGTGCGCCTGACCGAGGAGGGCGCGTCCGCCGCCCCCGCCGAGGACGACATGGACCCCGACGAGGACGTCTTCTCCTGCCTCTCCGCCGAGGAGCGCGCCCAGTTCGAAGCCCACGTTGACACCGTGATCGCCTCCTTGGAGGAGAAGCTCCGTGCATTGGGCTTCGACCCCAACGCCAGGCGCGAGCGCCACGACGACCGCCGTGGCGGCTTTGGGCGCGGGCGAGACGAGCGCGGAGGGCGCGGCGGCTATGGTCGTGGCGGCTTCGAGCGCGGAGGGCGCGACGAGCGTCGGGGCGGCTACGGCCACGGCCGCG
>NZ_LT635494.1:1038422-1053210 GCF_900120385.1 Olsenella phocaeensis
CACGAGCCGAGGCTACGGCTATCAGAGCTCCGACCGCAAGGGCGGCTACGGCCACGGCCGCGACGAGCGCGGAGGGCGCGGGGGCTTCGACCGCGGGGGCCGGGACGACCGCCGCGGCGGCTACGGCAAGGGACGCGACCGCGACTAGGCCCCCAGCCCGCAAGTCAAACGTCCCTGACGCCCTGGTGTCCGGACAGGCAAGACGAGGCCCCTCCAAGGCAACCAAGCCATGGAGGGGCCTCCTGTTGTTCGCGCGCCATCGGGCATGGCGCGCATGACCCAGACGCAGCGACCTCTCCCCCGTCGCGCGTCTCCTCTAGGCGTGGGACCCGTGCTGGGATCTGTAGAAGTCAACGAATTCCTGTGGCGAGAGGAACAGCTCCTCGTAGCCCAGGGCATGGCAGAGCTGCGCCGTGGTGGGCTGCTCCAGCCGCGCGCGCTCGAGGACGTCCCGCTGCGAGAACACGGAGCGTGGGTCCGCGTCGAGGAGGACCTCGCCGTGCGCCATGGCGATGACGCGCTCGAAGGTCTGCGCCACGAAGTCCATGTCGTGGAGGATCGATATGACGACCTTCCCCTGGCACGACAGGTCTCGCACGATTCGGGCGAGACGCTCCTTGCCGTCATGGTCCTGCGCGATGGTCGGCTCGTCGAAGATGACCACGTCGGTGTCCATGGCGAGGATGGCCGCGATGGACACCATCTTGCGATCCGAGAGGCCCAAGTCGTAGGGGTTCACAGCCTCGTGGCCAGAGAGCCCGACCAGCTCGAGGGCGGCGAGCGCTGAGGCCCGCGCCTCGCCCTCGCCCATGCCGATCTGGAGCGGCCCGAACATGACCTCGTCCAGCACGTTGTTCTTGAAAATCTGGTCGTTAGGATTCTGGAAGACAAGGCCGACGTGGCGCGCGAGCTCCGGGACGGAGGATCCGGCGATGTCGCGGCCGTCAAGCAGTATGCTCCCCGAGCTAGGCCTGAGCAGGCCCTTCAGGAGCTTCACGAAGGTCGTCTTCCCGGCGCCGTTCTGACCCACCAGGGCGCAGGAGCGCCCGTCGAGCGAGAAGTCGAGGCCCTTCAGGACCTCGGGACCCTTGGCATAGGAGAAGTGCAGGTCCCTGACGTCGATCTTGCTCATCGGACCTCACCGCCCCTTCCGCCCGCACCAAGCAGGCTGCGCGTCTCCTCGAGCGTGACCGGGTAGAGCCCGTCTGCGGAACGCACGCCGAGCTGCCGGCAGATCTGGGTGTAGGTCGGCGCGACGACGCCGTGCTCCGCGAGGTCGTCGCGCGAGAAGATGGCGCGGGGCGTGTCCATCGCCACGAGTCTGCCCTCGTCCAAGAGCATCACTCGGTCGCTGTACGCCGCGATCTTCTCAATCTTGTGCTCGACCATGACGATGGTCTTGCCCTGGGCGCGCAGGACGTCCACCGCGCGGAACACGTCCTCAGATCCCTGGGGGTCGAGCTGCGAGGTGGGCTCGTCCATCACGATGACCTCGGGTTCCATGACGATGATCCCCGCAAGGGCCATGCGCTGCATCTGGCCACCCGAGAGGTCGAAGGGAGCACGGTCCTTGTACTGGGCGATGTCCAGCAGCTCCATGGCCGCGTCGATGCGGCGGCGCATCTCCTTGGGAGGAACCCCGAAGTTCTCGAGCCCGAAGGCGATCTCCTCGTACACGGTGAGCTTCGATCCCGTCACCTGGTTGAAGGGGTTCTGGAACACGAGGCCCACCTTGCGGCAGAGCTCGTCCACGCTCGACTCCCGCACGTTCTGGCCGTCGATGGTCACGGAGCCTCCGTAGGCGCCGTGGTAGAAGTTGGGGACCAGCCCGAGCAACGCTTGCGTGAACGTCGACTTTCCCGCGCCGTTTCTGCCGATGACGCCCACGAACTCGCCGCGCTCTATCTGGCAGCTCACATCGTCCAGCGCGAGTCTCTTCGCGTCAGGGTAGCGATACTTCAGGTTTCGCACCTCTATCTGGGCCACGAGACCACCCCCACGATTCTCAGGACGAAGAATGCGACGCCGAGCGTGAGGAGGGCCAGGAGGGCGATCCGCACCGGACGGTCGGCAGAGCTTGGTACAAACTCGTCCAGAAAGGTCTTGCGCTCGTGCGAGTTGAAGCCGCGCACCTCGAGGGCGATGGACCGCTCGCGCGTGTCGGTGAACGAGCTCATGATCACGGGAGAGATGAGGGGGAGAAACGCCCTCACCCTCGTCCCCAGGCTTCCCTCGGTTTGCATGCCCCGGCTGCGCTGGGCGTCCGTGATGGTCGACGTGTGCTCCGTCATCTGCGGGATTATCTGGAAGAGCGAGACGAAGACGTAGCCCAGGCGTGGCGAGATGCCCCGTCTCACCATGGACTGCATCATGTCGGAGGGTTTCGTGGCGAGTACGAAAACGCAGAAGGCGAAGATAATGTTGAAGACGTTGAGGACGATTCCCAGGGAGTAGTCGAATCCCTCTCGGCGTGCCACCAGGGGCCCGATGCGGAAGAGCTCGGTGTAGGCGCCGCCGCGGAAGAAGGTCTGGACGATCACGACAGTGAGGAGGACGAAGCCCGACACCGCGATGATGGGCTTTGACTTTGTCAGGATCTTGGAGCCCGCCAGGAGCGCAATGCTCAGGAGCATGATCGCCAGCTGTGGCACCGTCCCGCCCACGAGGGCAGGAAATGCGATGGCGACGACCACGTAGAGAAGCTTCGTCTCGGGCGAGAGTCCATTGAGGAAGGAGTGCTTCTCCTCGAACAGGCTGATGCTTTTCATGGTCACGGTTTCGATAGGGGTCCCGGCTGGGAACCAAGGGAACGGGGGCTCCCCGGGGGTTCCCGAGGAACGGGAGGCGTTAGTCCAGGGACTCGTCCTTCGCCTGGTAGAGCGAGATGAGGCTCTTGGGCAGCACCTTGTAGATGCCGGCGGTGATGAAGAGCACCACGATCTTGTCGGGCAGGTCAACGATGATCTCGTCGACGGCGGAGGCGAGGAAGCCCTGCGAGCCCATGGCTGCGAATGCCGCGTCGCCCCAGACGTTGCCCGTGGAGCCTCCCCAGAAGGCCATGTTGAGCGGCGTCGAGATGCAGACCGCTACGAGGCCGGCGACGAGGCCGGCGACGAGGATGCCGGGCGCCTTGCGCATGTGACCGTACCAGGCCATGAGGCCCACGGCGATGCCGATGCCCGCCTGGGTGAGCCCGTACACTGTAGAGATCGGGTCCATGGTGAGGCCATAGATCACGTTGGTCAGGAAGCCCGAGAGCGCCCCCACCACGGGCCCGGCCATGCAGGCCGAAAGGCAGGTACCGATCGAGTCGAGCCACAGCGGCAGCTTGAGCATGCTCGCGAAGAGCTTTCCGACGTAATTGATGCCGATGGCCGCGGGGATGAGCACGAGCGACGCGGTGTTCAGCTTGAGCGACCAGGGACTTCCCTCTCTCTTGCTTGACATGGAACTTGCTCCTTTCGTATGCCAGATTCTGTCGGACGGGGCGAGGCGCCCCTCCGAATGAGCCGATTGCCCGATGCGGCCGCTACTCCCCCGCCTTGCGGTAGTGCTCGAGGCGCACGACCGTCTCGAGCGCGAGCGTGATCTCGTTCCTCTCGCCTTGGGCCGCCTTGTCCTCCGCGCCGGTGTAGGCGTTGATCTCGCTCGCGAGGTCGCCCTCGTAGAGCGAGACGACGTTCAGGATGGAGCCGCACCGAACCCTGCGCAGGCGTCCGATGGTGAAGAGCGCCGAGGTCTCCATGTCGGCTCCGAGCACGCCACGGTCGTGCCAGTAGCGGTCTATGTCCTCCTCGCGGTCGGTGTAGAAGCTGTCGTGGCTCCTCCCCAGCCCGACGTGGAACGGGAGGCCAAGTTCGCGGGCCGTCTGGACCTCAGCCATGAGTATATCGGTGTCGGGGACGGCAGGGTAGTTCTCGCCCACGTACGCCCTCGAGGCGCCGTCGTCGCGCACCACGCCGCTCAGCACGACGAGGTCGCCCATGCCCACCTCGGGCTGGAGGGCGCCGCAGGATCCGATGCGGATCATGCATTCGACGCCGACGTTGTGGAGCTCCTCGACGGCTATCCCCGTGGAGGCGCCGCCCATGCCAGTCGAGACGCACATGACGCGTACGCCCCGATAGCTGCCCACGATGCTCTTCATCTCCCGGTTGAACGCAATGTCCTGCACGTCGTCGAGGAACTCGCGCATGCGGTCCACGCGCGCCCAGTCTCCGGGCAGGATCGCGTAGCGGGCCGCGTCCTTCCTCGTGCACCTCACGTGCGGCTGCGGCTGCCCCTGTGGGCACTGCCCCTCTCGTGGCTGCAGTTCGTCTCCCATGACCTCGTCCCCTTCCCTAGGCGCCAAGGAGCTGGCGCGTCGCCGCCTCGAGCTCGTCGAGGGCTCGGGTCGACTCATCCCGGCTGCCAGCGATCCCGAAGAGATAGCACTTGAGCTTCGGCTCGGTCCCAGATGGCCTCACCATGACCTTGCACCCGTCGTCGAGCCTCCATTCGAGGACGTCGGATGCAGGCAGCGTCTGCGATCGGTCGTCCCCCGGACCTCCCAGCTGCGGAAGGGGTTGGGGGTGGAGGTAGTCGACGGTGCGGGTCACCCCGCGCCCGGCGATGTCCCGAGGCGCGCCCTCGCGTAGGGCCCGCATCTTGGACGCCATGAGCGTGGCCCCCTCGGCGCCGGGGTACTGGAGGTTGAGCGTGCGGTTCAGGCGGAAGCCGTGCCGCTCGTACAGGACGTCCATGGCCTCGACGAGGTCGAGGCCCCTCTTGGCGTACCAGCCCGCCATCTCGACGAGGAGGGTGAGCGCCGTGACGCCGTCCTTGTCCCGCACGTAGGGGCCCGGCAGGTATCCGTAGCTCTCCTCGTATCCCATGAGCCAGCGCTCGGCTCCGCCCTGCCGCTCGAGGACGGCAATCTGGCCGCCGATGTTCTTGAAGCCGGTGAGCGTGCGACGCAGCTGGAAGCCGTGCTCTCGCGCGACGTCGTCCAACATGTCGGATGACACGATGGACGAGACGGCCACCTTGCGTGAGAGGTCGTCTCCCGCCTCCGCACGCGTCCGTGCCATCCAGTCCATGAGGAGGATGCCCACCTCGTCCCCCGTGAGCAGGACGTACCTGCCATCGTGGAGGACGGCGCTGCCCAGGCGGTCCGCATCGGGGTCGGTCGCCACGACGAGGTCGGGATGCAGCTCGTCCGCAAGGGAGAGCGCGAGCTCCAGGGCCTCGCGGAACTCCGGGTTGGGATAGGGGCAGGTCGTGAAGTCGCCATCGGGTTCCACCTGCTCGGGCACGACGGACACGTCGCTCACGCCGATACTCGCGAGCGAGCGTCTCACCAACTCGAGCCCAGTGCCATTGAGTGGGGTGTAGACGACCCTCGGCGGACGAGCCGGGTCGATCGAGCCAGGGACATGGAGCGCATGCACGCACGCTAGGAAGTCGTCGAGGACCGAGTCGTCAATCCAGCTGACGAGCCCCTGGGCAAGGCAGTCCTCGAAGGGCAGCCTCCTGGGCCCGTCCAGCACGTCAATCCTCCCTATGGCAGTGGCGACCTCCTCTGCGACCTCGCCGGAGATCTGGCAGCCGTCCGACGCGAATACCTTGCAGCCGTTGTACTGGCGCGGGTTGTGGCTCGAGGTGACCATCACTCCGGCGGAGCAGCCCAGGCGCGGTATGGCAAAGGAGAGGGTGGGCACGGGCTCGACCCTGGGGTACATGAGTACCTCGATGCCATTCGCGGCGAAGACCTCTGCGGCGACGCGCTCGAATCGCTCCGAGTTGTTGCGCGTGTCGCGGCAGAGGGCGACGCGCGGACGCTTCCCGGGCTCCGCGTTGGCATTGACCCAGTCGGCGAGGCCCTGCATCGCCTGCGCGACCACGTGCACGTTCATGCGGTTGGTCCCCACGCCCATGACGCCGCGAATACCTGCGGTGCCAAAGGAGAGGTATCGATAGAAGGCATCGAAGAGCTCGTCCTCATGGCCTGGCGCGAGAAGCGCGCGTAGTTCCCCCAGCAGCTCTGGGTCGCGCTCCCTCGCCTCCCAGTCGAGCACCCGTCTCATGAGCTCGTCGCTGAGCATGTCGCCCCTCATCCCCCTGCCCCACGGCGACCAACCGAGCAATCGCCATGACATACTGTTGCGTCTGTGCATAAAATCCGGCAACTTATAAAACATAGTAGTGTCCTCGTGTTGTGACGAGGAAAAAATGTGTCGACGGTAGCGTTGGCCTGCATGAGCGGCACCGGGACGTGGCGAACGCCACCACGGCCTCCGCCACGTCAGCCATCAGAGCGCCCATCGGTGCGATTGTCATCCAGACGCTTTTTCGGGGTTCAACAAAATTTGTCAAAAAAGTCCTTGACCGACCTTCTCCCTTTGCTAATATAGCTACTGCACCAACGCGAACGGGGAATTAGCTCAGTTGGGAGAGCGCGTGACTGGCAGTCACGAGGTCAGGGGTTCGAACCCCCTATTCTCCACCATGTAGACTCGGAGCCAGGACTCAGGTCCTGGCTCTTTTGCTATCTCTGCGCCCAGGCGCGCATGCGGACCCGCCCCACCGCAGGCCGCCTCCCGCACATGCCCCTCCCGTTACAGGAAGGGGACCGGAACCCCCGAACGGACGGGTCCCGAGCCCCACGTCGTTATCGGCATCACGGCCTGGAGCCATGACCTCGTGGCAAGACTACGAGATTCTGAGCACCGCCTTGATGATCTTGCCGTCGTGCGAGTCCCGCAGGGCCTGGTCTATGTCCTTGAAGTCGTAGAACGAGAGGATGCGGTCGATCGGGAAGCGACCCTCCTTGTACCACTTGACCATCTGGGGGATGAACTGCTTGGGGTTGGACTCCCCCTCGCAGGTACCCCTCATGGTGCGCATGGGCATCATGATGTCAGCGCCGACCTCGAAGTGCTCGAGGGAGCCCGCGGCCGCCACGGGCAGGAAGGTGCCATGGAACTTGAGGCCCCGGATGGCATTGAGCATCATGTTGCCGTTTCCGGAGGTGTCCACGCTGATGTCGGCGCCACGACCGGTGATGCGACGGATCTCTCCCGCGATGTCCTCCACCTCGCGACGGTTGATGGTGTGCGTGGCTCCCCCAGTTCGCGAGCGAGCTCGAGGCTCTTTGGATTGCCTCCCACGGCGATGATGGTCTTGCAGCCCACGACGGCAGCTCCCATGATGACGCTCATGCCTACGGCGCCACAGCCAAAGACCGCGACCTGCGAGCTGGGATCGGCCTGCCCGGCGTTGATGACCGCGCCGGCGCCCGTCTGGACGCCACACCCCAAGGGTGCGACGAGCCCCAGGTCAATGTCATCGTCCACCTTGGCCACCGACGCAGCAGCGGCCACAGAGTGGGTGGCAAAGGAGGACTGGCCGAAGAACATGCTCACGTCCCTGCCGTCCTGGTGCAGGCGGGTGGTGCCGTCGGTCGCCGCCACGCCACCGAAGTTGATGGGGTTGAAGTTCTCGCAATAGTAGGGCTCCCCGTGCTTGCAGGCGTCGCAGCTGTTGTCGAAGGCGTAGGTGATGCCCACGTGGTCGCCGGGCTTGAGGTCCTCGACGCCGGTCCCGACGCGCTCGACGATTCCGGCTCCCTCGTGCCCGAGGACGAGGGGAAGGGGGATGGGGACGCCCTGGCTGCGGCCGAACTCGTCGGTGTGGCAGATGCCGGTCGCGACGTTGCGGACGAGGACCTCGCCCGACTTCGGCTCGTCCAGCTCGACGTCCTCGAGCAGGTAGGGTCCGTTGGCCTCGTGCACGACGTATGCCTTGATCTTCATGAGGTCCCCCTCCCAAGGGTCGGCACGATGCCGCAGGCGCATCCGTACGCCCGCGCGCGGTGCCCGTCACCCATTATGAGCGAACGCAGCCCCCGTGCTCCCCTGGCGCCCCTCTCCCCCGTCATCGACCCCCTGGCGTCCCGCCGGCGTTGCGCCGCCGCCCTGCCGGCATTCCACCATCGTTCTCTATGCCGTTCCGCCGTCGTTCTCTATGCCGTTCTCTGAAGTCGGCCGTGCAAACGCCCAGTTGGCAAGGCTATCGATTCAGCAAGTTGCATAGAGAACGAGAACGCGGGGGAAGGGTGGGAGAAGGGCAGAGGGAGAAGGGCAGAGGGAGAAGGGCAGAGGGAGAAGCGGAGGCAGGGTGCATAGAGAACGCGGGAGCGGAGACGCCAGAAAAAGGCCCCCGCACTCGGCGGGGGCCAGGTCGTTCTCCATGAGCGAGAGGAGCCTCAGTCCTCCATGTAGTCCTTGAGCCTGCCCGAACGGGAAGGATGCCGGAGCTTCGCCAGAGTCTTGCTCTCTATCTGGCGGATCCTCTCGCGCGTGACGCCAAACTCGCGGCCCACCTCCTCGAGGGTGCGAGGATGCCCGTCCTCGAGGCCGAAGCGGAACTTGATGACCTTGCGCTCGCGGTCGGCCAGGCTGTCCAGCACCTGCTCGAGCTGCTCGCGGAGCATCGAGTCGCTTGCCGCCTCGGGGGGCGCCACGGCGCTGGAGTCCTCGATGAAGTCGCCCAGCTGGGAGTCCTCCTCCTCGCCGATGGGCGTCTCGAGCGAGACGGGCTCCTGGCTGATCTTCTGGATCTCCCTCACGCGGTCGGCGGTGATGCCCATCTCCTCGCCGATCTCCTCGGGGGTCGGGTCGCGACCGAGGTCCTGGAGCAGCTGCCTCTGCACGCGAACGAGCTTGTTGATGGTCTCGACCATGTGCACGGGGATGCGGATGGTGCGTGCTTGGTCGGCGATGGCACGGGTGATGGCCTGGCGAATCCACCAGGTGGCATAGGTGGAGAACTTGAAGCCCTTGGTGTAGTCGAACTTCTCCACCGCGCGGATGAGGCCCAGGTTGCCTTCCTGGATCAGGTCGAGGAACAGCATGCCGCGACCCACGTAGCGCTTGGCGATGGAGACGGTCAGGCGCAGGTTGGCGCTGATGAGCGCCTGCTTGGCCTCGAGGCCCACCTGCTCGATGCGCATGAGGCGGCGCATCTCGGCGCGGGTGAGCTCTATCTCCCCGTTGTCCGCAGCCTCGAGCTTCTGCGAGGCCTCGGTGCCGGCCTCGATCTTCATGGCGAGGTTGACCTCCTCCGAGGCGGTCAGCAGGTCGACCTTGCCGATCTCCTTGAGGTACATGCGCACGGGGTCGCCCGTGAGCATGACTGTCGAGCTGTCCGTGCGGCGGGCGCGGGCGCGGGACGAGCGCTTGCGGGGCTTGCTCTTGGGGGCGGAGCGCAGGACCTCGTTGGCAGCGCGGGCCTCAGCGCGAGCCTCCTTGATGCCGCTGTCCTCGTCCTCCTCCTCGTCCTCCTCCTCGTCCTCCTCGAGCTCGTCGTCCTCCTCGAGCTCGTCCAGGTCCTCCTCGTCGTCGGAGTCGCCCTTGGGCCTGGCGGCCTCGCCGTCGCTCGTGATTTGGACGCCCTTGGCGCGCACCGCGTCATAGAGGTCCGAGAGCTCGTCGTCGTCCACGTCGAGCTCCCCGATGGCCACCTGGACGTCGTCCTCGGTCACCGACTTGGAGCCAGAGGCCTGCTTGACGAGCCTCTCGACGACCCCCTGGAGCTCGTCGGTGAGGTTGGGAGCGGTGCTGTTCTTCTTGTTTGCCACTGGTTTCCTTTCCACGCAAGGGCGTAGGGAATGGTACCCAATTTACGAACTCACTAACGACGAGATGCGCCTTCCTAGCTCGCCGATGCGCTTTTGCACGTCGGTCGCCCGCCTGAAGAGCTCCTGTGAGGACTCGTCGGGCAGCGAGGAGGCGCTCCTGAGGCGCGCCTTCATGGACCTGACGGCCCGCCTGCAGCTCCAGAGCTCGACCACGTCCAGGAGGAAGGACGCCTGGTCGGAGGCGCTCATGCCAGACACCAGCTGGAGCCTGCCTCCCGCCAGGAGCCGTGGGGCGTCGGCGACCATGGAGCTCGCGGCCGCCACCACCTCGGCGGGCATCGCGCCCTCGGGCGTGGCGNCACGCACCTCAGCTCCACCGACGTCTTGTCGATGTACTGGATCGCCCTCTCGGCCGCGCGCTGCCCGGCCTCGTCGCCGTCGAACATGCAGACGACCCGGGACTTGGCAAAGCGCTCGATCATGCGCACGTGGTCGAGGGTGAGGGCGGTGCCCAGGGCGGCGACGGCGTTGGTGATCCCCGCCTCGTGCATGGCGATGACGTCGGTGTAGCCCTCGCAGACGATCGCCTCGCCGCTCGCCACCATGGCCTCCTTGGCGCGGTGGAAGGCGAAGAGGTGCTTGCCCTTGTGGAAGACGCGGGTCTCCTTGGTGTTGAGGTACTTGGGCTTGGCGTCCGTGAGCACCCGGCCGCCGAATCCGATGGTGCGCCCCTGCTCGTCGTGGATGGGAAACATCACGCGGTCGAAGAAGCGGTCGCGCGGGCCACCCCTCCCGTCCAGCGCGAGGTCGCAGGCGAGCATTTCCTGGGGGGAGAAGCCCTTGGAGCGCAGATGGGAGACGAGCTGGCCGTGCCCGGGGGCGTACCCCAGCCCCCAGCGCCGGCAGACGGCCGATCCGAAGCCGCGCCCCGCGAGGTAGGCGCGACCNGAGGGGGGTCCCGACGTCCATCCCGGCGCGTAGGAAGAGCCTGCCGCCCGGGACCGCGCGCACGGTCGGGGCAGGACGTCCGTCCAGGAGGAGGGAGTCCCTGACGAGCGTCGCGGCGTCGTCCCCAGCGAGGGGCAGCGGATACCCGAGCAGGCTTGGGGCGCTCATCGTGCCACCCCGTCTATGCCCTGGGGGAAGTTGCTCCCGCAGCGGAGCCATCCGCCCGACCGCTCCCAGACGCCCAGGAGCCTGCCGTCGCGCACGAGGCAGCAGGACTGGCCGTCAAGCACGTCGCCGCCGGAGGCGCGGAGGCGNGGCCACTGGGACCGGCGGTCCTCTCCTCGCTGAGCTCGATGCCGGCGCGGTCGGCAAGGTAGCGGATGGAGTCCGGGAAGTCCAGGCTCTCGCGCTTCATCACGTAGGCGAAGAGGTCGCCGCCCTCGCCGCAGCCGAAGCACTTCCAGAGGCCCGTGGAGGGGTTCACGTGGAAGGACGGGCTCTTCTCGTGATGGAAGGGGCAGCAGCCCCAGAAGTCGGCGCCGCGGCGGCGGAGCTCCACCGTCTCTCCCACCAGCTGCAGGATGTCGGTCGCCTGGCGCACGCGCTCCTTGTCCTCGTCGGTGATCACGCCCCCACCCCCTCGAGGTCGGCGGCCCCTCCCAGCGTCACGGCGCGATCGCCAAAGTTGGCGCGCACCCAAGCTATGTTGCCCATGACGACCCGCTCGAGCTCCTCGAGGGAGTCGAAGGGGCGGGAGTCCCTGAGCCAGCGGCCGAACGAGACGTGGACCCTCCGGCCATAGAGGTCACCGGAGAAGCCCAGGAGGTTCGCCTCCAGGAAGGGACGGTCCGCCTCGGAGAAGCTCGGAGGCGCCCCCACGTTGATCGCGGCGGGCCACGAGCGTCCCCGCGCGCTCACGAAGCCCGCATAGACGCCCTGGTCGGGCGCGCAGGACCCCAGGGGGAAGCTGACGTTTGCCGTGGGGAAGCCGAAAGCGGTCCCCTCTCCCCTCCCGTGGACCACCACGCCGGACACGAAGTGCAGCCGGCCCAGGAGCCCTGCGGCGTCCTCGACGCGACCCCCTCGGACGAGCCCGCGCACGCGCGTGGCCGAGATGTGCTCGCCACCCGAGCGGGCGAGCTCGTGGCAGTGGGCGCGCATGCCGAGCGGGGCGGCGACGGCGGCGAGCTCCGCAGGGCCGCCCTTGCCCCCCCTGCCAAAGCGGAAGTTGCTCCCCACGTGCATGGAGACGGAACGCAGGGGTCCTTCGAGCGCGGCGGAGAGGAACGCGTCGTACGGCGTCGCGGCGAGCCTGGGNTGGACCCCACGCCCGCCTTCGCTCGCGACAGGCGAGAAGAGGGCGACCAGGCGGGGAAGGGCGGCAGAGAGGACCTCGTCGAGGTCCGACTCGATGGTGAAGCCCGCGGCCGCGCGATGCCCCCCGCCGCCCAGCTCGCGGGCGATGCCCGAGATGTCGAGGTCGGACTTGCTGCGAAGGTTGCCCCTCACCCTGCCGTCGGGGAGCTCCTTGAGGAAGAGCGCCACCTCGGACCCCGCGACGCTGCGGACGACGTCGATGAGGCCGTCGCACTCATCCGGGCTGGCCCCCGTGCGCTCGAGGTCGGCCGCGGTGGCGTAGCTGTAGGCCACCTTGCCCTCGGCAAAGGTGGTAATGCGCCCCATCACCGCGGACTTGAGGTGTAGGAAGGGCAGGCTGTAGTTCTGGTACACGTTGAGGGAGACCTCCGAGGGGGAGGCCCCTGCGTCCACCAGGAGCGACGCCACCGAGAATGCCTCGGCGTCAGCGTTCTGGTATTGGAAGCGACCGGTGTCGGTGGAGAGGGCGCAGAAGAGGCACTGGGCCATCTGCGGTGTGATCCGGACCCCCAGGTGGAGGGCGAACTCGGCGACGATGACGCCCGCCGCGGCAGCGTCGGGGCGAATCAGGGCGAGGTCGGTGTACGGCTCCTCGCAGGGATGGTGGTCCATTATCGCGCTCCGGCGGGCCCGCCTCATGACCGCCTCGCCGTCGTGCAGGCGCGCGACATCAGAGAGGTCCACGCTCACGAAGAGGTCGGGCGCCCCGTCGTAGTCCGCCGCATGGACGAGCGTGTCCGCGAAGGGCAGGAAGTCATAGAGCCTGGGAATGGGCTCGGGGTCCGCCAGGAGGGAGACGACCTCCTTCTCGGGCCACTTCGCCCTCAGGGCCGCGGCAAGCGCCAGGCCCGAGCCCAGGGCGTCGCCGTCCGGGTTGGTGTGCGCACAGATGGCGATGGAGCCAGCCGCCTCCATCGCCGAGGCGATGGAGGCGAACCTCTCCTCTTGTTCCGGATTGGATCTGATGTCCACGGGCTGGCTACTCCCCCTCGCCGTCCCCGGAGGGCGCGTCGCCCGCGGAAGACCCCACGGGATAGCCCTCCTCGTCCTTCTCCACCGCGAGCGTGCTGGGCACGTTCTCGAGGGCGCGTGCGATGCGTTCGGCCTCGTCGGCGGTCGTGTCGATCTGGAAGATGAGCTCGGGGGTGACGCGCCAGCCCAGGGCATGGCCCAGGAGGCTGCGAACGCGGCCCCTGGCCCGCCCGAGCGCGGCGAGCACCTTGTCGTAGCTCTCCTTGTCGCAGCTCACGTAGGCCTTGAGCACCGACTTGTCGACCGAGACCTCCACGCTGGTGAGGGTCACCAGCGCGAGATCGGGGTCGGAGACCTCGAAGAGGAGGATGCTCGCGAGCTTCTCGCGCGCGATCTTGTTGACGCGACGCGAATTCTGGTTCTGCTTCATCTTCTACTCCGTACGGGCGACTTCTTCGATGCGGTAGGTCTCGATGATGTCGCCGACGTGGATGTCCTGGAAGTTCTCGAGGCCCACGCCGCACTCGAAGCCGGCCTTGACCGACTTGACGTCGTCCTTGTAGCGGCGCAGGGACGCGAGCTTGCCCTCGTAGACCACGATGCCGTCGCGGACGAGGCGGCACTTGTCGTCGCGCGAGACCTCGCCCTCCTGGACCATGCAGCCGGCGGCGATGCCGACCTTGGGGACCTTGAAGGTGTTGCGGACCTCGATCGAGGCGGTCTGGACCTCCTGCTCGGTGGGCTTGAGCATGCCGATGCGCGCGGCGTCGATCTCTTCGATGGCCTTGTAGATGACGCTGTAGGTGCGGATCTCGACGCCCTGCTGCTCGGCGGCAACCCTGGCCTTCGCCTCGGGACGAACGCCGAAGCCGATGATGATGGCGTTGGAGGCGTCTGCCAGGGTGACGTCGGTCTCGGTGATGGCACCGACGGCAGAGTGGATCACGTTGATACGAACCTCGCTCTGGTCCATCTTGCCCAGAGAGTCGACGAGCGCTTCGATGGAGCCCTGGACGTCGGCCTTGATGATGAGATTGAGCTCCTTGACCTCGGAGTCCTCCATAGTAGAGAAGAGGTTCTCGAGCGTCACGTGCTTGACCTTGTTCTGCTCCTCGATGCGGGCCTTCAGCGAGCGCTCGTCGGCCAGGGCCCGTGCGTCGCGCTCGTCCTGGAAGACGCGGAACTCGTCGCCCGCCATGGGCACGCTCTGGAGGCCGAGCACCTCGACGGGGTCGGAGGGACGGGCCTCGGTGACGCTGTTGCCGCGAGGGTCGACCATGGCGCGAATCTTGCCGAAGGACATGCCCGCGACGATGGCGTCGCCCACGTGGAGGGTGCCGCGGCTGATGAGCAGCGTGGCGACCGAGCCGCGACCGCGGTCCAGCTTGGCCTCGAGGACGTTGCCCGAGGCGAAGGTGTCGGGGTTGGCCTTGAGCTCGAGTACGTCGGCCTCGAGCAGAACGGACTCCAGGAGGGTGTCTATGCCCTGCTTCTTCTTGGCCGAGATGTCGACGAACATGTTCTGCCCGCCCCACTCCTCGGGAATGACGCCGTACTCGGTGAGCTCCTGGCGCACGCGGGTGGGGTCGGCGCCCGGCTTGTCGATCTTGTTGACGGCCACGATGATGGGCACGTTGGCGGCCTTGGCGTGGTTGATCGACTCGATGGTCTGGGGCATGACGCCGTCATCGGCGGCGACGATCAGGATGACGATGTCCGTCACCTTGGCACCGCGGGCGCGCATCGCCGTGAAGGTCTCGTGGCCGGGGGTGTCGATGAAGGTGATCACGCGGTCGTTGATCCTGACCTGCGACGCGCCGATGGCCTGGGTGATGCCACCCGCCTCGCCCTCGGCGACGCCGGTGTGGCGGA
>NZ_LT635494.1:1053643-1063798 GCF_900120385.1 Olsenella phocaeensis
TGAAGGCGAAGTCGGGCGTGGTCTGCAGCACCGTGCCGGTGATGATGTCGCCGATACGGTGCGAGAACTCCTCGAAGATCTGCTGGCGCGCGGAGTTGCGCACGATGTCCATGATCTCGCTCTTGGCGTGCTGGGCGGCGATGCGGGAGGCGTCCTTGGGGGTCACGTCCTCCTCGTCGAACTCGGTGTACTCGCCCGTCTCCTCGTCCATCGAGTCGTCGCGGGGGATGAGCTTGTAGACGTAGACCTTGCCGGTGGCGCGGTCGATGGTGACGCGCGCGCCCCAGTCGAGGTGCAGGACCTCGGTGTAGCTCTTGGCCAGCGACTGCTCGAGGCGGTCGATCAGGTAGAGCTCGTCGATGTGCTTCTCCTGGCAAAGCGCCATCAGCGCTTCCATCATCTCGGATGCCATGCTGCTTCCTCTCCTTGCCCCGGCGCTACGCCCGGTCGAAGTTTGGCTTGATCTTGCAGGACTTAATCTGGTCGAGCTCGAAGGCGAGCTCCTCTCCCTCGCACTCGACGCGCACGAGGGAGCCCTCGATGCCCAGGAGGCGCCCGGCGAAGCGGCGCCTCCCCTCCGTGGCGGCGGTGGTCAGCGAGACGTCCTCGCCCGCGAAGCGCTCGAAGTCGCGCGCGCGGCGCAGGGGGCGCGAGAGGCCGGGGGACGAGACCTCGAGGGTGTAGGAGCCCTCGATGGGGTCGAAGGCGTCGAGGGCCTCGTTGATCCAGCCGCTCTGGGCCGCCACTTCGTCGAGCGAGATCGTGGGGAGCCCCTCGTCCGCATGGTCGATGCGCACGCGGACCGTGGGAGCCTTGGCGGACCCCACGACCTCCACGTCCACGACGTCGATGCCATGGGGGGCCGCGGCCTCCTCCAACGCGGCGACCAGCCGCTTCTCAAGGTCAGTCGATGCCACCCTGTCTCCTTCCCGCCCTGCGGCGTCCCTGCATACCAAAAGGAAGCGGGGCAAAGACGCTGCCCCACTTCCTCGAACGTTCACGATTAAGCTCTGCACACTATAGCACGCCGGCGACGGGACGGGAGCGACGAGGCGGACCCACACGTTTGCTGCACTTTGGTGAGCGCCCGAGGTTGATTTGCGAAGTCAGCCGGACGCCCAATGACCGCCCGAGGACCACCGGGAGCCCGCCGGGGGGCACGGGCGCGTCATTCCCCCGCGAGGCGCTGCCGCAGGAAGTCCCTGAACGCCCGGGTTGGCTCGTCGAGCGCGGAGTTCCTGCGCCAGGCGACGTAGAGGGAGCGTCGCGAGGCCTGGCAGGGCAGCTCGAACTGCAGGAGCCTGCCCGCCTCCACCCCCGCCCTGGCCGCGCGGGACGACATCACCGTCACGCCGAGGCCCGCCTCGACGAGNGCGGCGCAGGAGGTCCGGGTGCGTGCGCGAGACCACGATGGAGGGGCGCTGGCGCTCGGAGCGAATCGGGGGCTGCGAGCTGTTGGGGTCGCGCACGTCCACGATGATGGCGCGGATGCGCTGGTTGTGGCTGTAGCGCTCCCCCTGCGGGCGCTCGTTGCGCTCGTCGGGGAAGCGGCGCTGGTCGAAGTAGGGCAGCTCCGCCTCGACGCCCTCGCGAATCTTGATGAAGGCGAAGTCGGGCGTGGTCTGCAGCACCGTGCCGGTGATGATGTCGCCGATACGGTGCGAGAACTCCTCGAAGATCTGCTGGCGCGCGGAGTTGCGCACGATGTCCATGATCTCGCTCTTGGCGTGCTGGGCGGCGATGCGGGAGGCGTCCTTGGGGGTCACGTCCTCCTCGTCGAACTCGGTGTACTCGCCCGTCTCCTCGTCCATCGAGTCGTCGCGGGGGATGAGCTTGTAGACGTAGACCTTGCCGGTGGCGCGGTCGATGGTGACGCGCGCGCCCCAGTCGAGGTGCAGGACCTCGGTGTAGCTCTTGGCCAGCGACTGCTCGAGGCGGTCGATCAGGTAGAGCTCGTCGATGTGCTTCTCCTGGCAAAGCGCCATCAGCGCTTCCATCATCTCGGATGCCATGCTGCTTCCTCTCCTTGCCCCGGCGCTACGCCCGGTCGAAGTTTGGCTTGATCTTGCAGGACTTAATCTGGTCGAGCTCGAAGGCGAGCTCCTCTCCCTCGCACTCGACGCGCACGAGGGAGCCCTCGATGCCCAGGAGGCGCCCGGCGAAGCGGCGCCTCCCCTCCGTGGCGGCGGTGGTCAGCGAGACGTCCTCGCCCGCGAAGCGCTCGAAGTCGCGNATGGGCTTGAGCTTCTTGCGGACGATCGAGACGTAGGCGTCCTCGAGCGTCGACGAGGGAGACTTTGCGGGGATCTTCATGTCCTGGAGGTGACCGAGCATCTCCTTGCTCGACATGCCGTATTCCTTTGCCAGGTCATGCACGCGGGTCTTTGCCATGTAACCAACCTTCTTACGTACGTTTGGGCGGACGGGGTGGGTGACCTCTTAGATCAGGGAGTCCGGGTCGTCAGAGACCGAGGCGTCCGAGAGCTCCTGGAGCTTCTCGTGGATGCCGCAGAAGCGGGAGCCGGGACGGGCCATGTTGCGGCACTGGATGCCCGTGGGTCCCACGTACTCGCAGCGGTGGCCCCCCTCCTCCGCCAGGATGTCGACGTCGTCGTGGGGCAGCTCGCGCATGACGTCGGCGGCAAGCGACTCGTTCTTGATGTCGATGTGCATGCCGGTGAGGCGGGCGGCCAGGCGGGCGTTCTGGCCCTCCTTGCCGATCGCCAGCGAGAGCTGGTCGTCGGGCACGATGACGGTGGCGTAGTTGTTGTCGTCGTCCACGATCACGCGCGAGACGCGGGCGGGCGAGAGGGCATTGGCGACGCACTTGGCGGGGTCGTCGCTCCAGAGGACGACGTCCACGCGCTCGCCGCGCAGCTCCGAGACCACGGTGCGCACGCGACTGCCCTTGGGGCCGACGCAGGCGCCGACGGGGTCGAGGCGGTCGTCCATGGACGAGACGGCCACCTTGGACCTCACGCCCGGCTCGCGCGCGACGGAGCGCACCTCGACGATGCCGTCATAGACCTCGGGCACCTCGAGCTCGAAGAGGCGGCGCAGGAGGTCCGGGTGCGTGCGCGAGACCACGATGGAGGGGCGCTGGCGCTCGGAGCGAATCGGGGGCTGCGAGCTGTTGGGGTCGCGCACGTCCACGATGATGGCGCGGATGCGCTGGTTGTGGCTGTAGCGCTCCCCCTGCGGGCGCTCGTTGCGCTCGTCGGGGAAGCGGCGCTGGTCGAAGTAGGGCAGCTCCGCCTCGACGCCCTCGCGAATCTTGATGAAGGCGAAGTCGGGCGTGGTCTGCAGCACCGTGCCGGTGATGATGTCGCCGATACGGTGCGAGAACTCCTCGAAGATCTGCTGGCGCGCGGAGTTGCGCACGATGTCCATGATCTCGCTCTTGGCGTGCTGGGCGGCGATGCGGGAGGCGTCCTTGGGGGTCACGTCCTCCTCGTCGAACTCGGTGTACTCGCCCGTCTCCTCGTCCATCGAGTCGTCGCGGGGGATGAGCTTGTAGACGTAGACCTTGCCGGTGGCGCGGTCGATGGTGACGCGCGCGCCCCAGTCGAGGTGCAGGACCTCGGTGTAGCTCTTGGCCAGCGACTGCTCGAGGCGGTCGATCAGGTAGAGCTCGTCGATGTGCTTCTCCTGGCAAAGCGCCATCAGCGCTTCCATCATCTCGGATGCCATGCTGCTTCCTCTCCTTGCCCCGGCGCTACGCCCGGTCGAAGTTTGGCTTGATCTTGCAGGACTTAATCTGGTCGAGCTCGAAGGCGAGCTCCTCTCCCTCGCACTCGACGCGCACGAGGGAGCCCTCGATGCCCAGGAGGCGCCCGGCGAAGCGGCGCCTCCCCTCCGTGGCGGCGGTGGTCAGCGAGACGTCCTCGCCCGCGAAGCGCTCGAAGTCGCGCGCGCGGCGCAGGGGGCGCGAGAGGCCGGGGGACGAGACCTCGAGGGTGTAGGAGCCCTCGATGGGGTCGAAGGCGTCGAGGGCCTCGTTGATCCAGCCGCTCTGGGCCGCCACTTCGTCGAGCGAGATCGTGGGGAGCCCCTCGTCCGCATGGTCGATGCGCACGCGGACCGTGGGAGCCTTGGCGGACCCCACGACCTCCACGTCCACGACGTCGATGCCATGGGGGGCCGCGGCCTCCTCCAACGCGGCGACCAGCCGCTTCTCAAGGTCAGTCGATGCCACCCTGTCTCCTTCCCGCCCTGCGGCGTCCCTGCATACCAAAAGGAAGCGGGGCAAAGACGCTGCCCCACTTCCTCGAACGTTCACGATTAAGCTCTGCACACTATAGCACGCCGGCGACGGGACGGGAGCGACGAGGCGGACCCACACGTTTGCTGCACTTTGGTGAGCGCCCGAGGTTGATTTGCGAAGTCAGCCGGACGCCCAATGACCGCCCGAGGACCACCGGGAGCCCGCCGGGGGGCACGGGCGCGTCATTCCCCCGCGAGGCGCTGCCGCAGGAAGTCCCTGAACGCCCGGGTTGGCTCGTCGAGCGCGGAGTTCCTGCGCCAGGCGACGTAGAGGGAGCGTCGCGAGGCCTGGCAGGGCAGCTCGAACTGCAGGAGCCTGCCCGCCTCCACCCCCGCCCTGGCCGCGCGGGACGACATCACCGTCACGCCGAGGCCCGCCTCGACGAGCTGGCGGATGGTCTCCTGGTCGTTGGTGCGCGCGACGACGTCGAGCCCCTCGCCCGTAAGCCCCAGCTCCTCCAGGATCCTGTCCATAGTGGAGCGGCTCCCGCTGCCCTCGCCCCTCAGGACGGTCCGCTCGCGCAGCAGCAGCTCGCGCACGGCCTCGGCCCCAGCCCCCGCAAGCGCGCGGAAGCGGTCCTCAGCGGGGGTGACGAGCACCATGTCGTCGGCACAAAGGGGCACGCACTCGAGCGAGGGCTCGTCTGCGGGAAGCCCCGTGAGGCCAAGGTCGAAGCTGCCCTCGGCGAGCCCCGAGACGACCTCGCGGCTGTCGTGCTGGAAGATCCTGAAGCGCGCGCCGGGCCAGGCACTGGTGAAGGCGAACAGCGCGTCGGGCAGGACGTAGGCCGAGGGGACGGAGGAGCTTCCCAGGTAGATGGCATTGCGCTCGCGGCTGCGCGCGTCCTCGAGCAGGCGGTCGCGCAGGGCGAGCATGGAGCTCGCCTGCTCGAAGACCCTGGCCCCCTGGGACGTGAGCTCGACGCGGCGGGCGCCCCTCAGCACGAGCGTGNCTATGGGGAGCCTGCAGGCACGGTCCGGGTCGCGGCGAATCGAACCGCGGGACCCCGGACCCTCCGCGAGCCTTGAGATGACGTCCCTCAGCTCGTCCAGGCCCTCCCCCGTGACGGCCGAGCAGCGCACGCAGGGGGCGCCCTCCAGGAAGCTCCCCCTCACGCGCTCCCGAAGGTCCGCCTCGACGGCGTCCGCCCACTCGGGCCCCACGGCGTCGCACTTGCTGAGCACGAGCAGGCCCTGCCTGACGCCCAGGAGGTCGAGTATCTGCAGGTGCTCCTTGGTCTGGGGCATGAAGCCCTCGTCCGCGGCGACCACCATGAGCACCAGGTCCATGCCCGTGGCCCCGGCGATCATGTTGCGCACCAGGCGCTCGTGGCCGGGGACGTCGACGACGCTCGCCACCTGCCCGTCGGGCAGCTCGAGGCGCGCGAAGCCGAGGTCCACGGTGATGCCCCGTTCGCGCTCCTCCTTGAGCCGGTCGGTGTCGATCCCCGTGAGGGCGCGCGTCAGCCAGGTCTTGCCGTGGTCGACGTGGCCGGCCGTGCCTATGACCAGCTCGCTCATCGGGCGCCTCCGCCCGCGATGCGCCCGAGGGCGCGCACCACCTCGTCCTCGTCGCCCTCCTGAAGGGTACGCACGGAGAGCACGACGCGGTCGTCCCTCAAGAGGCAGACGACGGGGACGGGGGCCGCCCTGAGGAGTGCCTCGAGGCGTGCGGAGGGCGTTCCCGCGAGCTCGAGCTCCACCCCCGCCCCCGGGAGGAGCGTGCTCGGCAGAGAGCCGCCCCCGGCCTCGTCCTCGAGCTCCACCACCCTGCAGGCGAAGGCGGGCAGCTCGCCCGCGACCCGTGCCGCCAGCGCCTCGGCCCTGGCGAGGAGCTCCTCTCGCCCGAGGGACAGCATGCGCAGCGTGGGAACGTGACCCAGCGCGTCGGCCCGGCTGTGGCTGAGCCTGAGCGTGGCCTCGAGGGCAGCGAGCGAGAGCTTGTCTATGCGCAGGGCGCGGGCCAGGGGGTTCTCCCTGAGCCGGGCCACGAGCTCGGCCCTGCCCACGACGATGCCCGCCTGGGCCGAGCCGACCAGCTTGTCTCCCGAGAAGCAGACGAGGTCCGCACCGTCCCTTATGGCCGCGCGGGGAGAGGGCACCCCGGGCAGCCCCAGGGCCTCGCCGGGCATCAGGAGGCCCGCACCCAGGTCGAAGAGGAGGGGGATCTTCGCCTGGCGGGCAATCGCGGAGAGCCCGGGCAGGCCCACCTCCTCGGTGAAGCCGCCCATGTAGAAGTTGCTCCGATGCACCTTGAGGATGGCGCCGGCCCCCTCGGCCACGGCGCGCTCGTAGTCGGCCGGGTGCGTCTTGTTGGTGGTCCCGACCTCCACGAGGCGTGCCCCGCCGCGCGCGAGGATGTCCGGCACGCGGAAGGAGCCGCCTATCTCCACCAGCTCCCCGCGCGAGATGGCGACGTCCCTCCCGCGGCAGATCGTGTCGAGCATGAGGAGGGCCGCCGCCGNGGCCTCGAGGGCAGCGAGCGAGAGCTTGTCTATGCGCAGGGCGCGGGCCAGGGGGTTCTCCCTGAGCCGGGCCACGAGCTCGGCCCTGCCCACGACGATGCCCGCCTGGGCCGAGCCGACCAGCTTGTCTCCCGAGAAGCAGACGAGGTCCGCACCGTCCCTTATGGCCGCGCGGGGAGAGGGCACCCCGGGCAGCCCCAGGGCCTCGCCGGGCATCAGGAGGCCCGCACCCAGGTCGAAGAGGAGGGGGATCTTCGCCTGGCGGGCAATCGCGGAGAGCCCGGGCAGGCCCACCTCCTCGGTGAAGCCGCCCATGTAGAAGTTGCTCCGATGCACCTTGAGGATGGCGCCGGCCCCCTCGGCCACGGCGCGCTCGTAGTCGGCCGGGTGCGTCTTGTTGGTGGTCCCGACCTCCACGAGGCGTGCCCCGCCGCGCGCGAGGATGTCCGGCACGCGGAAGGAGCCGCCTATCTCCACCAGCTCCCCGCGCGAGATGGCGACGTCCCTCCCGCGGCAGATCGTGTCGAGCATGAGGAGGGCCGCCGCCGCGTTGTTGTTCACGACGAGGGCGTCCTCCGCGCCGCAGAGCTCACGGAGCAGCCCCTCGACGTAGGAGCCGCGCCCTCCCCGCGCGCCATCCCCGAGCTCGTACTCGAGGTTGGAGTAGCCCTGCGCCACCTCGGCGACGTGGGCCGCGACCTCGGGACCCAGGGGAGCGCGCCCCAGGTTGGTGTGGAGGACGACGCCCGTGGCGTTGATCGTGCGCCTCAGCCGGTGGGGACCGCGGGCGAGGTAGTCGTCGGCGATGTCGCGGGCAAGCTCGTCCTCTCCCGCGACGTGGTCCCGCTCGCCCGAGAGCACCTCCTCCCTGAGGCGTGCGAGAGAGGCGCGGACGAAGTCCGTGAGCTGGCCTGCCGGGACCTGGCCCCTGAGCGCCGCCATGCGGGGGCTTCCCAGGATCGCGTCCACCCGCGGGATGCTGCGCAAGAGGCTCTTGTCGGCCATGGGGTCCTCCCTCGTCGGGGGTCGTGCGGGGCGCCGGGCACGAACCCGGCGCCGGGGCTGGCTTGGCGGGAGCAGGTGGGAATCGAACCCACCCGAGCAGTTGCCTGCCCGAACTGGTTTTGAAGACCAGAGGGCGCACCAGTCGCCCATCTGCTCCCCTCTGGCCCGAGACGGGCCGAGTCGGCGGCACGGCCGGCGGGAGGGGCTCCCGCCGCAGCGGAAGGCCGCCTCCAGAACCTTAGCGCAGAAGCGGGGTGCCGGTCGCGCCGCGGAGTGCGCATTTCGCACGGCAGGGCACGCATTCTATTACGGCGGGGCGCGCATTCTAAATCTGAAATGCGCGTCTCGCCGCAAAATCGCAGGTCAACGGAGGAAGGTGCGCATTTCAGATTTGAAATGCGCACCTTGTGGCAAAATCCCAGCTCAGCAGAGAATGGCGCGCAAACCATTTCCAGAGTGCGCGGCAGGCGTCCGGAATGTGCAGCCGGAAGCCGGATCGTGCGGCGCCGGGCGGCCGGGAGAGAGCAGAACGGCCGACCCCGAGGGGCCGGCCGTCGCGAAGCGATCCTGCCGTGGCAAAGGACCCTAGTGGACCTTGCAGGGAATGGGCTTGGGAGGCGTCTTGGGCTTCTTCGCCCCGGCCATGACGATAGCGCCCTCGGGGCAGGCCTCGAGGCAGGCGCCGCACTTGGTGCAGGCCCGCTGGTCGATGACGTGCACGAACCGCGCCTTGCCCATGATGGCGTCCTCCTCGCAGGCGGGGAGGCACTTGCCGCAGCCCGTGCAGCGCGAGACCAGCACATGGTAGGTCATGTAGGCGCGGCACTCGCCCGCAGGGCACTGGTGCTTCGCGTAGTGCTGCTCGATCTCGTCTCCGAAGAGGTCGAGCGCCTGGCTCACGGTGCGGGCCAGGGTCTGGCCGAGCTCGCAGAGGGCGTGCTCCCCCATGACCGGGCAGAGGTCGCGCAGGAGGGCGACGTCGGACGCGCTGGCCTTGTTGGAGCAGACCTTGTTCATGATCACGTCGATCTGATAGCCGCCCTCGTGTCCCAGGACGCAGCAGCCGCAGCCCTCGTGCACGAACTCGCCGACCACCTCGCGCAGGGCGTTCGCCATGCAGCTCGCGGAGGTGTAGACGCGCACGAGGTCGAAGGTCGCGAGGTCCTGCGGGTCGTCCAGCGCGGACGCCGGAACGAAGCGGCTGGCGGGATACCCCAGGTAGACGGCCTTGACGTCCGCGTCCGACACGGAGGAGGCGGCGAGGATGTCGCGCACGCTCGCGTCACGGGGGAGCTCGACCGGGGCGTCCGAGCCCTCCACCCAGACGTGGCGCGTCTCTCCCTCCCCCTCGAGCCACTCGAGGCCAGAGGAGAGGAGCTTGCCCGGCCTCAGCGTGGCGGCCGTGGGGAAGGGCTTCTCGCCCGCGAGGAGGTTCCGCGTGGCGGTGACGTTGGAGTAGAGGAAGCCGATGGAGGCGTCCGCCAGGACGACCTTGACGCCTGGGAGCCTCTCCGCGAGCTCGGACGCCGTGCTCGGCAGAATCAGGGTGACGTCCTCCTCCCCTGCCTTGGCGATGGCCTCGTCCACGCGCTTCGAGAGAAGGTCGAGGGCCGTGGGTGCCTGCTTGTATGCAGGCATGAAGTTGACTGTGGTCATGTGCGTCCCTCCTAGTATTCGTTCCAGAGGCGTGGGGTGGCAAGCTGCAGGCGCAGGTCGCACTGGAGGCAGCGGCTCGCCTCGAACTTGGCCTCGTCCTCGCTGAAGGGGCACTCGAAGGGCTCGAAGCTGCCACGGCGCTGGTCGGCGGGCGCGAACTCGGGCTGGGTCTGCGTCGAGTAGAAGCCCTCGTCGGCCCTGCCGATGCGCGCGGGCGCCACCTCGGGCTCGAGGAGGACCTCGGAGATGTCTCCGTCGCCGCCCAGGAAGCGGTCGATGGAGCTCGCGGCGTCGCGGCCCTGGGCGATGGCGCCGATCACGGACTTGGTGCCCGTGACGTCGTCGCCCGCGGCGAAGACGCCCTCCTCGGAGGTCTCCATGCCCTTTCCGGCGACCACGTAGGGGCCGTGCGTGAGCTCGAGGCCCATGCCGGGGGTGTCCTCGGGCTTCTGGCCCACGGCGAAGATCACGTAGTCGGCGGGAAGGGTGAGCTCGGAGCCCTCGACCAGCTCGGTCACGGCCCTGTGGTTCTCGTCGAAGTAGAAGCGCTTGATCTTCTGGATGGTCATGCCGCCCACGAGGCCGGGCCTCTCGGCGGACTCGTCGATGGAGTTGAAGGCGTAGGCGTCGTGCAGGACCACGCCCTCCTCCGCGGCCTCCTCGCGCTCCTCGGGGGTGGAGGTCATGACGTCCTCCGCCTCGAGGCAGCAGACGTCGACGCTCGCGGCGCCCAGGCGCACGGCGGTGCGCGCGCAGTCGTAGGCGA
>NZ_LT635494.1:1064279-1094862 GCF_900120385.1 Olsenella phocaeensis
GCCGACGACGGCGACGCGCCTGCCCGTGAGCTCCTCGTGGCGGCAGTGCTCCCTCCACTCGCCCGTGTCGCGCACAGCGGCGGCGCGCTTCAGGCGGCAGATGGAGAGGGGCTCGTGCAGCTTGTTGCGCTTGCACTCGCCCTGGCAGTTGTGGGTGCAGATGCTGCCCAGGGTCTCGGGGAAGGGGACCTTCTCGCGGACGACGGCCGTCGCCTTCTCCCACTCCCCCGCCTTCGCGTAGCGCAGGTAGCGCGGGATGTCGATGTGGGCGGGGCAGCCCGAGCGGCAGGGCACTATGTTGTCCTCGCGCGAGCGGTCGGACCTCATCATGCCCAGCGTGTCGAGGATCGAGCCCGTGGGGCAGACCTCGACGCAGGCCCCGCAGAAGCGGCAGCCCGCCTCCTCGAGCGAGACCGAGCCGTCGGTGCCTATGCGGATGCCGTCCTCGGTGCGCTGGTAGTCGAGGACCCCCACGCCGCGGAGCTCGCGGCAGGCTCTCACGCAGCGCCCGCAGCGGACGCAGCGGGTGAACATGTGGGTGATCAGCGGGTTCGAGTCGTCGGTCGCCACCGGGCGAGACTTGCAGTTCCAGCGCGACGGCGAGACGCCCATGTACTGGTACATGGACTGCAGCTCGCAGATGCCGAACTTGGGGCAGCCGGTGCAGTCGGCGGGGTGCGTGGCGAGGATGAGCTCCATGGCCATGCGGCGGGCCTTGTCGGCCTTGGCGCCGTCGACGTTCACGACCATGCCCTCGCGGACGGTGGTGCGGCAGGCGTGGACGGGCTCGACCTTGCCCTCAACCTCCACCATGCAGAGGCCGCAGGTGCCTGCGGGCCGCAGGTCGGGATGCTTGCAGAGATGCGGGACGAAGATGCCGGCTCCCAGTGCGGCATCGAGGACCGACTGGCCCTTCTGGGCCTCGACCTCCTGCCCGTTTATGGTCAGCTTCAAGGTGTTCCTCTCCAAATCCGTCGTGCCTCGGACGCCCCCGCGCCCTTGGCAAACGTCGCCCCCGCACGGGCGGGGGCGACGCTCAGGTCACGATCGGTCGCGCGCTGGCGCTAGTCCCACTCGTCGTCACCGGAGAAGTCCGCGGACTTCTCGGCGGCGTTCTCGCCGGCGATGCGACCGGAGTTCAGACAGAAGCCCATGGTGTTGCCGGGGATGGCGAAGTTGTAGGAGTCGCCGTAGATGGTGCAGGCGTCCGTGCCCACGCAGTAGAGGCCGTCGATGACCTCGTGCTCGTCGGTCATGACCTCCATGCGGTCGTTGACCAGGACGCCGCCCAGGGTGCCGTAGGCGCCCATGTACTGGCGGCAGGCGTAGAAGGGACCGCTCTCGAGGGGCAGCATGAACTCGCGCTCCTTCTCGAAGAGGGTGTCAAAGCCCTCGGCGCACATCTCGTTGTACTGCGCGACGTTCTTCGCGAGGCCCTCGGGGTCGATGCCGATCTTCTCGGCCAGCTCCTCGAGCGTGTCCGCCTGGGCGATCACGTGGTTGCCGGCACCGTCGAGGTAGCTGTCGAGGTCGCGCTGCCACTGCTCCTCGAAGCCCTCGTAGAGGTCGTGCGGGTGCACGTGCGAGACGATGTCGGGACCGTCCTTCTTCCAGTGCTTGAGCATCTTGGAGTCGAAGATCGCGAAGCCGACCTTGCCGGGAAGGTGGTTGATGGCGTTGCCCACGAAGGTGGTGTTGTAGATGTCGTCCTCGGGCATGAAGCGCTCGCCGGTGCGGTCGCACCAGTAGCAGGGCTGGCGGAAGGCGCCCTCCACGTAGAAGTGGTTCATGGTGTCGGGGAGCTGGTACATCATCTCCATGGTGACGGGCGTGTGGCCCGCGCCCACGGCGTGGCACATGTTGAAGCCGTCGCCGTCCATCCCGGGGACCGCGAAGGAGTAGAGGTTCTTGCCCCACTCGAGGCCGATCTTCTCCTCGATCATCTTGGNGCAGAGCGCGCGGGCCTCGCGGACGTCGTGCCCCGCCTCGAGGTAGTTCAGGACCTCGGCGACGGGAACGCCTCCGCAGCGGGTGGGGGCCATCATCCCCTCCCCGCCCACGATGTCGAAGCCGTCGATCATGCGGCCCCCACGGTGGGCCGAGACCGATATGCCGCCGCCGATGTGGCACACGACGAAGTTGCAGTCCTCGTAGCGCCGCCCCATCGAGCGCGCGTGGCGGATGGCCGTCTCCTTGAGGTTGAGGGCGTGCAGGTGCACGTGCCGGTAGACGCCCCTGATCCCGGTCATGCGTGCCTCGTCGCAGAGCTCGTCGGTGTCGGGCGGGTTCACCGCGAAGGCCGGCTTGCCGCTCGCGTCCGCCAGCCGACGGGCGATCTGCGGCCCCAGCTGGGCCGGGGGCTGCACGCCGTTCGCGNTTGAAGTAGTAGGCGCGGACCAGGCGAGGGTCGACCTGGTAGTGGGTGTAGAACATGTGGCGACGGAAGAGCTCGCCGGGCGTGACCTCGATCATGGACGCCTTCTGGACGGGCGAGCCGGCCGCGCAAGGACCCATGCCCATGTTGGCGGCGCCACCGGTATTGGACGCCTTCTCGAGGGTGATGACCCTTGCCCCGCCCTCTGCCGCGGCCACCGATGCCGCGAGTCCTGAGAGACCTGCCGCCACTACGACGACGTCGCACTCGAGCTGCTGTGCCATGTGACTCCTCCTCATTGCCGGATCCTTGCATCACAACTGAAGCCGTGACTAATCTCCCATGCGGGGAGCCCGTTGCATATGTACGCGCGCACAAGGTCTTGTCCCGTGCGGCCCTCCCTCTCGTTCGTAGGGGCAAAAGCGCGGGACCTGCCGACGAACGTCAGACGTCGCCGCCCTGGCACGGACTGTCCCGCCGCACAAGGTCCGCCGGATGGCGGGCGGCTCTCTTGGGGCCATGACCATTGGACCGCGTCTTCCAGGCGCATAGGATACGCAGGGCATTCACGTCATGAGTCGAAGTGGAGAGAATCATGTGCCAATGGAACAGGAGCGTCATCCTGCAGGACCTCGTCCTCGCGCTCGTCATCAACACCAGCGCCACCCTGCTCGCGGGGGCGCCACTCGCATGGGGGACATGGTATCCCTACACCGCGGTGGCCTTCCTCACCAACGTGGTCGCGCAGCTCGTAATACCCACCGGCTCCATCGCGCTGGCGCTCACCAGGGGGCTCGAGGGCAAGCCCGCGCGCCTCTGGTGCCAGGTGTTCGTCGAGAACCTCATCTTCGTGACCATCATCTCGCTCACCGAGGCGTTCACCCAGGTGGGGGTAGGTGGCATGCTGGCCGCCTGGTGGCAGACCTACCTGTGGCTGGTGCTCATAGGGTACGTGACCTCGGTCGCCCTGGTCGCCCTCTTCTCCCAGGTCCGCCAAGGCGGGCGCGTAGCCGCCTGACCGGGCTTCCGCGCTCCCCGGCTCCTCAGCGGATGCCGCGGGGAAGCCAGGGAGCGCAGGGTCCAGCCAGCCCACGACCGAGGGGTCCGTCGGCGATACCGGCGGACCCCTCGACTCATTTGACTAACCCTCTGGCGCCGCTCGCCCAAGCGAGCGCCGTGGCTACTCGAAGCAGGCGAAGCCCTGGAAGGTGGGGATGCCCGTATAGGTCTTGGCCTCCTCCTCGCCGTCCAGCACGCGGATGGCGCCGGCGGCCATGGCCTCGAGCTCGAACTCGCCGGGGTAGGCGCTCACGGGGGCAATCCAGCCACAGCCCTCCTCGACCGACCTCACCAGGTCCGCGTTGTGGACCATGCCGCCGCCCAGGAGGATGCCGTCGACCTTGCCGCCCAGCGCTCCCGCCATGCTCGCGATGCTCTTGTCGAGCTGGTAGAGGAGAGCCTCCCACGCCCGCCTGGCCGCCTCGTCGCCGGCAGCCACGCGCCGCGTGACCTCGATGGCGTCAGAGGTGCCCAGGAGGTCGACGAAGCCGCCGGTCTTCATGCAGAGCGCGCGGGCCTCGCGGACGTCGTGCCCCGCCTCGAGGTAGTTCAGGACCTCGGCGACGGGAACGCCTCCGCAGCGGGTGGGGGCCATCATCCCCTCCCCGCCCACGATGTCGAAGCCGTCGATCATGCGGCCCCCACGGTGGGCCGAGACCGATATGCCGCCGCCGATGTGGCACACGACGAAGTTGCAGTCCTCGTAGCGCCGCCCCATCGAGCGCGCGTGGCGGATGGCCGTCTCCTTGAGGTTGAGGGCGTGCAGGTGCACGTGCCGGTAGACGCCCCTGATCCCGGTCATGCGTGCCTCGTCGCAGAGCTCGTCGGTGTCGGGCGGGTTCACCGCGAAGGCCGGCTTGCCGCTCGCGTCCGCCAGCCGACGGGCGATCTGCGGCCCCAGCTGGGCCGGGTGCTGCACGCCGTTCGCGCCGCGCGTCGCATGGTCGAGCAGGACGTCGTCGATCCGGTAGGTGCCGCCCGGCAGGGGCAGGAGGCCACCGCCACGGCCCACGAAGGCGTCGACGGTCGCGAGGTCGACGCCGCCCTCGGCGAGGGCCGCCTCAATCGTCTCGAGGCGATAGGGCAGCTGCTCCGAGATTCCCGCGAACTCGGCGAGCTTCGAGGCCTCGTGGGCCACGGTCTTGGTGAGCACCTCCGTCTCTCCGTCGAAGACGCCCACCTTCGTCGAGGTGGAGCCGGGATTGATGACGAGGATGCGATAGTCCCTCTCTGCCATGCCTACGCCTCCTTGGCCTTGAGCGCCTGCGCGCGGACGCAGCTCATCACGACGTTGCCCACGATCTCTGACACGGGGGCGGAGCGGCTGCAGTCGCAGACGATCTTCCTGAAGCCCTGGAGCATGGGGCCGTAGGCGTCCGCATGGCCGAAGTTCTGGACGAGCTTCACGCCCACGTTGCCCACGTTGAGGTCGGGCCAGATGATGACGTTGGCCCTGCCGGCGACGTCGCTCTCGCGCTTCACCTTGTGGGCGGCGACGGCCGGGTTGATGGCGGAGTCGAGCTGGAACTCGCCGTCGATCTTGAGGTCGGGGCGCCGCTCCCGTGCGATGTCGCGTGCACGTTGGACCTTCTGGACCATCTCGCCGGAGCCGGAGCCGCAGGTGGAGAAGGACAGGAGCGCGCAGCGCGCCTCGCGGCCAGTCAGCGCCGTCCAGGTCTCGCAGGCAGAGATGGCGATGGAGGCCTCCTGCTCGGGCGTGGGGTTCTGGCAGACGGCAGAGTCGCCGAAGCCCAGGAGCTGGCCGTCGGGACCCTCGTAGCCCGGGATGTCGAAGATGCCCATGGAGGAGATGACGTCCACGCCCTCGGCGAGGCCGACGATGGTCTGCCCGCCGAGGATCACGTCCCCCGTGGGGCAGTCGATGCCGCCGAAGGTCACGTCCACGTCGTCCAGCGCCTGCATCATGAGCGCGCGCTCCATGGGTCGCACGACGCGGCGGCGGACGCCCTTGGGCTTCCACCGGTTGCTCGGCAGCGCCTCGAAGCGCTGGGCGAGGGCCTCGTTGGCCTCCTCGTCGGCGAGGTCCACGAGCGTGACGCCCTCGAGCGTGACGCCCTGCTCCCGCGCGTTGGCGAGGACCTTGGCGGCGTCGCCCACCACGGTGCAGTCGGCCACGCCCGAGCGCTGGCACTCGGCCACCGCCCTGATCATGGTGGGGTTCTCTCCCTCGAAGAACGCGACGCGCTGGACGTCCTTCCTTGCGCGCTCGCGCATGTCTTCCATGAGGTCCATGTCGTCTCCCTTCAAAGGGGGGAGGCACTCCGCAGAATGCCTCCCCCGATCACGGTCAGGTAAAGCGAGGCGGGAGCGCTACTCCTCGACCTCCTCGGCGACGCGGTCGACGAGCTCGCCGAAGGTCGCCATGTTCATGATCTCTGACACGGTCACCTCGGCGTCGAGCTCATTCTCGATCATGGAGGTGAGGGCGATCATCTTCATGGACTCCTTGCCCAGCTCGTCGAAGCTGGTCTGGGGGGTGATGTCGCCGTCGAAGCCGTAGGCGGTCTTCGCGAAGCCCGCGAGCTGCTGGAAGAGTTCCTCGTTTGCCATGCCAGTTACCTCTCTCTTCTTATCTTGGGCGAGAAGTCCCCGCCCTCCGTTGGCGCGCGCAGTCGCCTAGGCTTCGACCTCGTCGAGCTCGAAGCAGGGCTGCCACCACTCGACGAGCTCGTCGGAGCTCTGCTTGAGCGGCACCTCGCGCCTGATAGGCTTGAAGTGGACGCCGATCTTCTCCTGGTCCTTGTACAGGCGCTCCTGCAGGCCCTTCACGACCTTCTTCTTGCCACAGAAGACGACGAAGCTGTACTCGGCGCCCTCGTCGAGGCGAACCTTGCCGTAGCCGTAGGGCGCGATCGCCTTGAGGTAGGGCTTGTCGTTCTGGATGCCGGGCACCACGAAGGACTCGAGGGTGCCGTGGCCGCTGAGCTCGACCCATTCCGTCTGGTGGTAGCCGCAGGCGTTGCAGCCCAGGTGCGGCGGGAACTCGATGGCCCCGCACTCGGCGCACCTGCGGCCCAGCAACTTGCCCTCGGCGACTCCGTCGTAGAACCTCTGGACGATGGGCTCCATGTCCTCTAGAAGCATCTCTGTACTCCCCTCTCTGGTGTTGGCGGAAGCCCGCTAGTCGACGGTGCGCAGGATCTGGCAGCGGATGTTCTGGCCGCCGCCGAAGCCGCGCAGGAAGGTGGTCTGGGGGACCTTGGCCATCTGGGTGGCGCCGGCCTCGCCGCGCATCTGCCTCACGGCCTCGTAGATGTCCGCGATGCCGGAGGCACCGTGGGCATGGCCGAAGTTGCAGCGGCCGCCGTGGGGGTTGATGGGCTTGTCCCCGTCGAAGGCGAAGCGGCCGTCGACGGCGTAGCGCCAGGCCTCGCCACGGGGGACGTAGCCGACCTCCTCGGCCGAGACGATGTCGCCACAGAGGAAGAAGTCGTTGACCATGAGCAGGTCGATCTCGTCGGGGGTCACGCCGGTGTACTCATAGACCTGGCGCGTGCCCTCCTTGGTGCCGTTGTACTCGTTGTCGGGCGTGGAGCCCTCGAAGGCAGCGGCACCCGTGCCCAGGACCTCGACGACCTTGTGGTCGAGGCCGCGCGCCACGGCCAGCTCGGTGGGCATGACCACGATCGCGGCGGCGCCGTCGCACTTGGTCTCGAAGCCCGTCACGCGCAGGTACTGGGTGACCTTGGGGTTGCCGAAGCTCTTGAGGAACTCGTCCGCGCCCGAGAGCCCCGCCTTCCTGGCGACGTCGTCGAAGTCCTCGTCGTAGAAGCCCAGGGGGTTCGCCTTAGCGCCGCGACGCAGGGACTTGGCGAGGCCGTTGAGGGCGTCGTCGACCTGGTCGTCCGTGAGGTCGAACTCCCAGCGGTAGCGGTTGATCCAGTTGTCGAACGAGATGCCGAAGGCCGAGTCGAAGGGACGCCCGTAGGCGCGGTCGTAGACCTTGGGGATGGAGGGCAGCATCTCGGAGAGCGGAAAGTCGCGACGGAAGCAGCCCGGGGCGTCCACCACGGGCAGCGACGCGGCCAGGTCGACCGCACCCGAGAGCACGACGTCGTAGCTGCCCGAGGCAACGGCCTGCACGGCCTCCTGCAGTGCCACGTAGCCGGTGCAGCAGGCCTCCGAGTGGTGCACCGAGCCGATGCCACGCACGCCGAACCAGTCAGCCACCTGCATGTTGGGCGTGAGCGAGTCGCCGATCATGAAGGGGTTCGCCGCGCCGTGGTAGAAGTACTGGATGTCACGGGGCTCGAGACCCGCGTCCCGGATGGCCTCGAGGGCGGCATAGCCGAAGGCGTCGCCCTCGCTCATGCCCTTGGTCTGGGGGTGGTCCTCGAAGTTGGCGAAGGGGGTGCAACCCACTCCCACGATGGAGACGCTCCGTGCCTGCCTGCCTAGCTTCACGTTGTTCATGAACCGGACCTCGCCTTCCTCGCATGTCGCGCGCCGTCCGGCGCCACGACCTCACCGCCCATTGCAGCATCGAGTTTTGCATGCGGAGGAAATCAAGTCATTGTGTATCCTCACATAAAGCAGAGCGATAACTGACGTCCCAGTCGGCCCGTGGAACGGGATGGCACGGCCAGGAGGCTGCATGAGACTTGACGAGCTGGTCACACGACTCCCCCAGGGATCCGTCGCCTGGGAACACTACACCGATCCGTGGCACGAGGTGTACACCATCAGCTTCCTGACCTTCGGCAAGGTCGCCCTGAGACCGGACGTCCTCTACTTTGGCGACCCGACCCAGATCCCCGCCGTCCCGGACGACGGCTTCGCCAACCTCGTCGTGTTCGGGGAGGACGTGCCGGAGTCCTTTGGGCGGGCGAACAACATGAACGTGGTCGCGCTCTCCTCCACTGCCGACCCCTACGCCTGCTTCAACGCGATCCAGGCGTTCTTCCTGGAGGACCAGGAGCTCACGAACGCCGTGCGGAGGCTCCTGACCGCCCACTTCTCGAACAAGGGCCTCCAATACCTGGTTGAGGAGGCGTCTCTCGCCCTGGGCAACCCCATCTTCGTGGTGGACACCTCCTACCGCTACATCGCCTGGCATCTGGGGGAGCTGGACGACTCCACCGCGTTCGGGCGGGTCATGCGCCAGGACATGGACGACCGCTCCGTGCACAAGGACGGCGTGGCGTACATCGTCCGCGAGCGGGTGGACGAGCGGCTCAGCAGCCAGGGCGGCCCCCTCGTCACGCACAACGACCACCTCGAGGCCGACACCATGACCGACGCGGTGACGGTGCACGGCGTCGTCTTCGCCCACGTCTTCATGGTCGCGCACAACCACCCCTTCTCCGAGCTCGACCGCGAGGTCTTTGGGCGGCTGACGCACTTCGTCTCGCAGGAGCTGCAGAAGAGCCCGGTCTACGAGAGCAACAGGGGACAGGTGTGGTCGTACTTCCTCGTCGAGCTCCTCGACGACCGGCAGCCCAGCCCCGCGGTGGTGGAGCGCAGACAGGAGGTCATCGACTACCACCCCTGGGACACCCTGTACATGGTCGTGCTGCGCCCCAAGGCCGACGCGCTCACGCCCAAGGCGGCGTCCCACGTCCGCGACCAGCTCATGCCCATCCTGGTCCACTGCCTCTACGCCCTCTACCGCGGGGCGCTCGTGGTGACGCTCAACAGGCGCAACGGCGAGGAGGTCGGCGACTACGCCGAGGGCGTCCTGCGCAAGGTCGCGGCGGCCAACTCGCTCTCGGTGGGCATAAGCAACCCCTTCCACAGCCTCGTGGACATCCGCACCTACTACCAGCAGGCGACCGACGCCATCACCTACGGGACCATCGTGTCGCACGCGATCGACGACCATGGGATCTTCCGCTACCGGGACTACGCCTACGTGCAGATGCTCGCGGAGCTGGGACGCGAGCACGACCTCCTCCAATTCTGCCACCCCGCCCTCCGCAGGCTCCTCGACTACGACAAGGGACACGGGACCGAGCTCGTGGACACGCTCTTCGAGTACCTGCAGAACGCCTGCAACACCACGAGGGCAGCGAAGATGCTGAGCCTGCACAAGAACACCCTGCTGTACCGCCTGGGCCGCATCCGCGAGACCATCGGCTTCGACCTGAGCTCCGGGGAGGACCTCTACCAGCTTGCCTTCTCGTACAGGATCCTGCTGTACCTCGGGCTCTACACCCCGCGCATCCGCATCGCACGCGACGACCTGCGCCGACCGAGGTAGGGCAAAGGTAGGGCACGGGCGAGACGGACGGCGGCACCCTCCCGTAGGGAGCGCGGGCGCGCGAGGCATCCCCCGCGCGCCCGCGCCACATGCTGATTGATGGGAGCTGCAGGCTCGCTCCGCCGCACGACCCCGCGCGCGCTCGCAGCCCGCGCGTCACCGCAGTCCGCGCGCCGCACTCCATCGCAGCCCGCGCGCCGGATCTTGTCTCCGTGGACAGAAAGGGGCCAACCCGCCCCGAAAAGTGTCCAAAAGAGCAAGAACGAGGGAGAAGAACGCGAGAGCGACCGCAGGGCAAGAGCGCAAGAGAAAAAGCGAGAGGCGACCAGGCCTCCCGCTCGTATCGCCTAGCGGCTGACCTCGACCGTGGGGAACTCCATCGACTTGTACTCGTCGTACAGGGGCTTGATCTCGCCCTGCTGCTGCATGAAGCCGATGCGGGTCTGGACGATCTCGTTCAGGTGCTCCGCGCGCGACGCGTCGATGAAGCGGTCGCGGATGTGGCCGTGCTCGGGATCGATCACCAGCATGGGCTTGCCCGTCTCGGGATTGGTGCCCAGGCTGCCGCCGCAGCCGCACACGGCGCACTCGTACGGGAACTCGACGCCGTCCCAGTGAGCGTCGCCGGGGTACACGAGCGAGCTGTGGCAGTTGGGGCACACGCCGTCGTTGGGGTCTCCCAGCCACGCGCGCTCCTCGACCGGCGTGTTCATGGCCTCCCAGACGTGCTCGCCCATCTGCTTGGCGCGCTCGAGCTGGTCGGGAGTCGTGAGAATGTTGCCGGGACGACCGACGCGCTGGATCATGAGGCGGTCCACCGGCGTGATGGACATGGTGAACATGGACGCCTGGAGCACCTCGAGCGCCAGCGGCTGCCAGTCGTGCATGGAGCCACCCACGGCAATGAGGCCGGCCACGGTGTGCGGGTCGTCCTTGACCACGCCGATCTCCTTGAGGAAGGACAGCTCGTACGCCAGGAAGCGCTGGGCGAAGCGGAGGTAGACCGAGCTGGGTGCCAGGTCGTAGGTGGGAACCGCGAAGATCACGCCGTTGCAGGTGTGCAGCTCGGCCACGAGCTGGTCGACGTCGTCCTTGTCCTTGAGGACGCAGCCCTTGTACTCCTTCTGCTTGCCCATGGCGATGTTGCCCATCTGCATGGTGCAGCCCTCGCAGCCGGTGCAGGGCAGGATGTCGTAGTCAAAGAGGTTGATCATCTCGACCTCGGCGCCCTTGTCCTGCAGGACCTTGAGGGCGGCCTTGACCGCGATCTCGCCGTTGCCGTTCTTGCGACCAGCGCAAACGCCCATAACCTTGTATGCCATGACGGCTCCTCTCCCCTGCGGCCCCCTGCCGCAGCCTGTGCCCGCGGCAGCAACCGAGGGCCCCAAAAACCTGCTTCTAGGAGCAAGGATAGGTGGCGGGGAGGGTCCGGGCACCATCTGGAGCGACAAAGCTCCCCTCCGTTCGGGAGAGGAGCTTTGTTCGTGTGCACGATGAGGGACGGGCGATATCGACCCCTACACGATGGCCATGGCCGCCTGGTCGCCCTGGTGGACGGCGTCGCGCACGACGCTCGCCTGGCGGGAGTTGCCCACGTTGAATACCGTGGCACCCAGCGCCTCGGACGCAGCCGTCAGCCGGCCCACCAGCTCCTCGTTGGGATCCATGCCAAAGGAGTACATGAGGCTGTCGGCCCTCACGAGGAAGCGCTCCTCACCAGGCGTGCCCCGATCATCCGCCGCCTTCGCGCAGACGAGGCCCTCGTCCGTGAACTCCAGAGGCACCGTGGAGAGCAGCTGTCTGATGCCGCGCTTGTCCATCTCGTCGAGAAGGGCGTTGCGATAGTAGCCGAAGGTGCCAGGCGTGATGCGCGGCCTGCGCACCACCATCGTCACCTCATGCCCCGCGGCGGCCAGGTTGAGCGCCGTCTCGCATGCGGTGAGCCCGCCGCCGGCGATGACGATGGAGCGCCCAAGCTCGCCCATGTGGTAGTAGGAGTCGGCGGCATCCATGGCACGCTCGGAGCCCGGCAGCTTGCAGCCGCGATTGTGGGCACCCACGGCAAGGATGACGTACTCGGGGGCGAGCTCGGCAAGGAAGGCCTCGTCCACCGTCGTACCCAAGCGCACGTCCACGCCCTCGGCCTCGAGCTCGCGCTCGAGCACCTCGATGAAGTCGAACCACTCGCGCTTGTCATGGTCGTGCTCCGAGAAGAGCAGCACGCCACCCAGGCGCGACCCGCCCTCGCACAGCGTCACCACATGACCACGGCGCGCGGCGGTGATGGCTGCCTGCATGCCGCCCACTCCACCGCCCACCACCAGCACGCGACGCGAGGCCTCTGGCTTGGGAAGACGGTCCGGGTAGTAGCCGAAGCCGCTGTTGGGGTTGATGGAGCAATCCCCCATGACGGCCGGGCTGTAGACCTTCATGAACTCCTCGGGAGGCAGCTGGTACCACAGGGGGATGTCCGTGGGGTGCTCGCAGAAGCCCGGGTAGCAGTGGAAGCAGCGCACGCAGCGGTGCACCATGTCTTCGTGTCCGTCCAGGGTCTTGTCGATGAACTCCGGATCCGCAAAGCACTGGCGTGCATATTCCACGAAGTCCGCCTTGCCCGACGCTATGGCCTCCTCGGCCTGCGCGACCGAGTTGAAGCCGCCCACCACCGAGACGAGCGTGCGCCTGAGATGCCCCTTGATGGCCGCCGCACGCTCGAGGTTCACCCCGTGCACGTCGAAGATGTCCGAGAAGGTGTCGCTGCCGTTGCCCAGCTTCTTGATGCCGTTCGAGACGTGGAAGATGTCGACGAGACCGTCTATCTGCTCGGCAAATCCGCAGCTGTCCTCGAGCGTCATGCCGCCCTCGTCGCCGTCCTCGGCGCTCATGCGCAGCTCGAGCACCTTGTCCTCGCCCATGCCGGCACGAAGCGCGCGCAGGACCATCTTGGGAAAGCGCGAGCGGTTCTCTATGGAGCCACCGAACTCGTCCGTGCGATGGTTGGTGGCCGGGCTCACGAACTGCTGCAGCAGGAAGCCATGCCCACCGTGCAGGAGCACGCCATCGAAGCCGCAGGCGGTGGAGAAGCGACCCACGCGCTCGAAATCCGCACAGACCTTCTCCATCACCTGCCTGCTCATGCCGAAGACGTGGCGCCCGTCCTCGCGCACCATGTCGTCAGGCCCCACGGGCTCGGCCGCGTCGTCCGCCTCCAAACCCTCGTGGGAGACCTCGAAGTACGCCAGGGCCCCGCCGGCGTGGATGCGCTCGGCATACTCCTTGGCGGCCTCGAAGTCGCTGCCGTAGAAGTGCGTCACGTCGATGGCGCGGTCCATGAAGGCGCCGCGGCTCTCCTCGAAGTTGAGCGGAAGCTCTCCCGTTGAGACGCAGCCGAAGCCGCCCCTGGCGCGGTCCTCGCACATGCGGTAGATGTTCTCGGCTATCTCGGGAATGAAGTAGACCGCGTGGAAGAACATGGTGGGCGCGGCTATCAGACGATTGCGGTACACGTTGCCCCGCACCTCGATGGGGTCGAACACGTGCGGGTACCTCGCAGCGCCGGGACGACCCTGCACCTGGGCGCGCGCCTCCTCGAGGCTGCGCACCACCTTGCTTGTGCGCGCCGCCCTCTGGGCGTGTCCCCTCTCCTGCTCCGGCATGGCGCTCCCCTCTCCTCTCCTTGGATTGACCTGGTCAAAAGACGCTTACTTCCCATCCGCGCCTAGGGGCATGAGTGCCTTGGACGCGCGCTCCTTGCCAAAGATGGCCCCACATACCAGCATGCCGCCCATCACGAGGCAGACGGCGAGCAGGATGCCAAAGGCCCAGAAGCAGAAGAGGTGGACGTATCCGATGGGCTGCTGCATGAACAGCGTGAAGAACGAGGTGGACATCCCCATGAAGATGCAGGGCACGTTCGAGAAGACCCTTCCCTCGAAGAGGTTCTCGTGCACGAGAAGGATGCAGAAGATGACGATGATGGTGGGAACGATGCTGGAAAGAATGAGGTTGTCGGCACCAAACCACATGGTAAAGAGCCCCGTGACCAGGCTGTTCACCACACACCATAGCTCGCCGATCGCGTAGCACAGAAGCATCTCGGGAATCTTCTTGAGGTCCACCCCAAAGGCGAAGAACATCAGCAGGGGCAGGAAGCACATCCAGGTGTACTGCCCATATCCCATGACGCCCATGAGCTGCATGAGCAGGGTGAGCACGATTGCCCCAACGATTTCTGACACGAGCTTGATCTTGGTACGTTCTGACATCTTGTCCCCCATCCAAAGAACCACCGTCATGAATTAACTTTTTCTTATCGTAGATGAAGGTAGATGGACAAATTAAGCTATAGATGTGCATATATAATAAGAGATGCTTATCATAAGGAGGGAGTGCGGGAGCATGCAGAGCAGACAGCTGGAGTACTTCGTCGCCGTCGCGGAGGAGCTCTCCTTCACCCGCGCCGCAAGGCGCCTCTTCGTCTCCCAGTCGGCACTCTCCCAGCAGCTCAGGACACTCGAGCGCGAGCTGGGCTGCAGGCTCCTTGAACGGGACAACCACCACGTGACGCTCACACCAGCGGGCCGGTCGTTTCTCGAAGATTCTCAGGCCATACTCGCAAGGACCAGGCAGGCCGTGGAGCGGGCGCGCCGCAGCGAGGAGGGCATCTCCGGCTCCCTTGCCATCGGCTACATCAAGGGATACGAACGCACGAACTTAGCCGACATGCTCTATTCCTTCCACGAGAGCCATCCCAAGGTGCAGCTGAGCTTCCTGCGCAAGAACGTGGCAGAACTTTATGATGCCCTGCGCAGGGAGGACATAGATGTCGCCATCAACCTCTTCTATAGCTCCGAGCACATGGAGGACATCCAGTGGCAGGGCCTGCGCAGCTGGCCCCTCAAGGCGGTGGTGCCCCTCTCCCATCCCCTCGCGCACCGCGCCATGATCGAGCTTTCGGAGCTCAGGGGCTATCCGCTCGTCGACATCGACAAGGGCAAGGGCGGCTACGGGGAGAGGGACACGATATCCCAGACGCTCAGGGAGGCCGGGCTGGACCCTCAGGTTTCCCTTTCCTCCGAGGACGTGGAGACCTCGGTGCTCTGCGTGGCGGCGGGCTTGGGATTTGCGCTTCTGCCCGGCTACCTCACTGACACCCTGCCGGCAGAGGGAAAGGTGGTGGCGCTGCCGCTTGCGGGGATGGAGCGCAAAATGCCCGTCGTCGCGGCGTGGCTCCCCTCGCACAAGAACGAGCTGCTCGACGTGTTCCTGGACACCTTCCTGGACGTGGACGAGCAGGGACCCTCCCTGCCGGAGGGCAGGGCCTAGGGAGGCCGCGCGATAATCTGCCTGCAACGACAAGGGAATCTGCAGATCGCTTACGACACGCCCCGCAACGCAAGGGGGCGACCACCCAGGATGGCCGCCCCCCAAACAATCAAACCTCACGAGTCTGCCTCCGAGGCAGCCCCTTACTCCTGGGAACCCTCGCCGCTCGGGATGACGTCCTCGTCACCCACGAGCTTGTGCGCGAGCTTCTCGATCGGCTTCATGAGGAGCAGGGAGATGACGAAGCAGAGGACCCACACGGGGATGTAGTTGACGAGGATGCCCATGATGACCCCGATGAAGGGCGCCTTGACGGGAGGCAGGACCTCGGTGTTGAGGAGGGTCATGCAAATGACCAGGATGGTGGTGTACCAGGTGTTGATATGGATGCCCATCCACGTGCCGAACTCCTTGGAGCCCGGGGCGCCATGCTTGGCGGCAAGCTTGAACGCGCGCTTGGGCGGCTGGATGGCGAGTCCGATGACGCACGCGATGAGATAGGCGACGAGGGCGTTGATGCCGTAGATGCCCCAGTTCCACTGGGGGACCTGCCCCTGCAGGATGGCGATACCCTGGCACATCGCCGACACGGCGAGCGCCATGGGGACGTTGTTGATCAGGGTGTCCGCGAGCAGGAAGAACTTGGACTGCTTCATCTCTGGCATGGCTGACCTTCCTTTTGTCTTGGGATCAAAGTTGCTGGTAAGACGGCGTCCCATAGCGTATCAGGGGGTGGCACGTGGAGGATTGGTGTAGACATACAAGAATCCCGCGCGCTTTTTCGATTCTTATGGGCCAAGCGACAAGTCACGATGGCGGGGGTGCCTCTCGATGGGGCTCGAGGCACCCCCGCAGAAGCTTGGCTTGGAGTTGGGCTACTCCGCGAACTCCTGGAACTTGAGACCGTGCTCCTCGGGCATGGTTGCCTCGACGAAGGCCTTGTAGCGGGCGACGCGCTGCTTGTAGGCATCGCCCTTCTGCAGCTCCATGAGGATGCCCTCGTTCTTGCCGATGTCCTCGCCGTGGATCTGCTTGCCCTGCATGGTGTCGTGGGCGCGCTCGCGGCCCTGGTCGTCGTACATGCCGGGGAACGCGGGCTCGCCGTCCTTGTCGAGGACGGTGTTGCCGTTCTCGTCCTTGAGGTCATGCTCGGCGTACTCGACGGTGACCTTGCCGTCGACGAGGACGACCTTGCCCTGCAGGCCGCAGACGGCACAGACGGCGCGGTTCTCGCCGGGGTACAGGTAGAAGTCGTTGCAGTTGCAGTGCGGGCAGACGCCCTTCTCGCCCATCCACCTTGCGGACTTGGGGTCGGCGGCGAACTCCGCCATCTGTGCGCCGATCTGGTGGGCGCGGCTGACAACCTCATCCTTCATGAGGGCCGTCTTGGACCAGGGAACCCACTCGTTGTAGCAGACCTTCCATGCCGGGGTCATGGACTGGATGGCGTGGTCGGACTGGATGTGGGTGCCCCAGTCGGAGCCGCCGATGCCGATGTAAGCGACGGGGATGTCGGTGTGGAAGACGAACGAGGGCGGGACGACGCCCTTCTTGCCCTCGGCGATGTTCTTCTCGGCGCTCATCTTGCCCAGGAAGTTGTTGCCGGTGTCCATGCGGGGCCCAAAGCGGTCCATGATGGTGTGGAAGAGGCCCGTGGCGCCCGTTTCGAAGATGGGGTCGACCATGACGATCGCGTCGGCGGTGAACATCTCGTGCGCCAGCCAGTCGAAGTCGTCCTTGTGGATGCACATGTTGCCGCGGCCGCCCATGAGCATCTTGACGCAGGTGATGCAGCCCGTGCAGTGCCTGATGTCAAGGTCCTGCGCGCGGATGAACTCGATCTGGGCGCCCGCCTCCTGGGCGCCCATCAGGGCCTCCTTGCAGATGGAGTCGTTGTTGCCGTTCTTCGTGCCGAACGAGATGCCGAGTACCTTAGCCATTCGCACCCTCTCCTTGGGTCTGTGAGCACATGTACTGACCTTGGGAGAAACCGTATGCCACGGCAGTGCGCGCGGCATTGTGCTTTGGTTCAAAAGCGAGACGCAAGAATCGTGCTTAATTTGTGAATCAGAGAGTGGCGCGAGACCGCTCTGCCGTTCGTCGAGCAAACGGCAGCTTATGCCGAATTTCGACCCTCCAGCGTAAGACCGTCGGCCTCGCTCATCTCTAGCAGGCGCGCCATGAAGGCCACCGCGAGCCGGTCGTCCCCGTCCTTAAGGTCGAGGTAGAAGAGCTCCCTGATCTTGTTCACCCTGTAGAAGTAGGTGTTGCGGTGCACGCTCAGGGCCTCGGCTGCCACCACGGGCTCGCCAGGGTAGCGGACGCTCATCACCGCCGTCTGGAGGTACGAGGTGTGACGCCTGCGGTCGTACGCGGCCATGGCCACCACGCGCTTGTCGAGGAGCGCGGCGAGCTTGCCGTCCCGCTTGGCGCTCCAGCCCATCACGGCGAAGCGCTCGTGCCAGAAGAAGTGGACGCGGGGGCCCTGGGCGGAGCGGCCCTCAAGCGCCTGCCGCAGGCCGGTGCACTGCCTGAGCGACGCCCCGGCGAGCGAGAAGTCCTCGAAGGGCTCGCAGACGTAGGCGTCCATGCCGTTGCGCTCGAGGAAGTCGCAGAACCCCCTGTTCTTGAGCACGAGGTTCTCGAACTGGTCGTAGGCGTCGAAGCCGGGCCTCTCGTCCTTTTCCAGGGTGAGCAGGAGCACCACGGATCCGTCTCGCACGGTCCAGATGACGTCCTCGAGGCAGGCCTGCATGACCTGGCCCGCCTTGAGGTAGTAGTCCCGGTCGGCCCCTTCCTCGCCTACGACGCTCACCAGGTCGTAGCGGGCGCCGTCCGCGCCGCCGAGCAGCGTGACCAGGGCGCGCATGGCGTCCACGCTCGAGAGCTTGCCGTCGAGGAGGTCGGCGAGGACCGTGGAACCCATGCCCACCCGCTCCCCCGCCACGCCCAGGCGGTCGATCATGATGCCGGCGAGGGCGCCCGCATAGTCCACGAGCTCCAGGTCGAGCCCCGTGAGCGGGCGCACCTCGAAGACGTCCAGGCGCCCCAGCTCGAGGTGGTGGTAGTAGATGATGGAGCTCACGTTGCGGACCCCGGTGGTACCCTTCTCGGACACGACGGGGACGCGGGTGGCCCGTGCCTGGCGGATGAGGCCGTCCGCCTCCATGAGCGAGGCGACCTCGTCCGTCACGTAGCCGCTGGCTATGACGTCCCGGAGCTCGCGGACGCCCTGGGGCAGGTCGCCCGCGGACGCAAGCACCTTGTGGTCGGTGTTGGATATGAGCACGGGGTTGCGCAGGACCCCGCTCGCGTGATCCGCGAACTGCTGGATGTCATACGAGCTCAGGAAGGCCTTGAAGAGGCGCTCGCGGCTCACGGCGAGGACGCCGCTCCTGCTCACCAGCCTGAGGAAGGCGTCACGGAACTCCGAGGGCGCGACGTCGCCGCTCGCCGCGACCACGCCCGTTGGCGGGCGCAAGGGGAGTTCGGAGGCGGCGCCGCGCAGGTACTCGAGGACCAGTCCCTCCCCCTCGCGGGGCGAGCCCAGCCGCTCCACCTGCTCCGGCGTGGCGAGGACGACGACCCCCTCCATTCCCCTGCCCTCGTAGTCGGCGGGTGACACGACGACGTCCCAGCCGAGCAGAGAGGGGTCCTGGACCTGGTAGCCCGTGAGGGGCAGCTCGTTTAGCACGGTTCGAAGTCTCACAGTGCCTCCCGTGGCTTGTGCTCATGCACAAATATGATAGACCAGCTGCCTGCGCGAATGGGGTTCCGTTCCATGTGCTTCCGGGGGGGCAGGACCTAGTATCTGCAAGGATGGCAATCCGACCTCATGCAGGAGGCAAGCACATGCAGAATCTGATCGACGAGCTCGTCGGGAAGGCGAAGCGGGCGCCAAGGCGCGTCGCGCTGCCCGAGTGCGAGAGCACGAACACCCTCAGGGCGGCACGCCGCGTGGCCGACGAGGGCATCGGCGCCCCGTACCTCGTGAGCCCCCGCGACGTGATCGAGTCCTGCGCCGCCGAGGCGGGCGTCTCGCTGGACGGCATGCGAATCGTGGACAGCTCGGACGCCGAGGCAGCCGAAGCCCTGGCCAAGAGGTACATGGACGCCGGGAGGGAGCGGCTGGTCTCTGCCAAGGGGGCACGTCGCAAGATAAAGAGGCCGATCTACTACGCCATGATGATGGAGGAGCTCGGGGACGTGGACTGCACCTTCTGCGGCCACACCAACACCACCGGCGACGTGCTCATGGCCGCTCAGATGATCATCGGCCTGCAGGACGGCGTCGACGTCCCCTCCATCGTCGCGCTGACCCAGACCCCCGGCTTCGAGGGGCCCGAGGGGGACGTGATGGCCCTGGCCGACTGCGGCCTCAACCCCGAGCCCAGCGCAGAGGAGCTGGCCTCCATCGCCATAGCCGCCTGCGACTCCACGTCCTCCCTCATGGGCTGGGAGCCCCGCTGCGCCTTCGTCAGCTACTCCACCGACGGGTCGGGCGAGAGCCCCAGCGTCGAGAGGATCCGCGAGGCCCTGAGGCTCGTCCACGAGCGCAGGCCGGAGCTCAAGGCGGACGGCGAGTTCCAACTCGACGCCGCCATCGTGCCTGCCACCGCCGCGAAGAAGGTCAGCCGCGAGTCCGAGGTGGCCGGCAGGGCAAACGTGCTCGTCTTCCCCGACCTCAACACCGCCAACACCGCCGTCAAGCTGATCCAGCTCTTCGCCCATGGCAAGGGCTTCGGCCACAACCTCTCCGGCTTCAGGCGCCCCGTCGCCGACAGCTCCCGTGGGGCCACGGTCGAGGAGATGGTCGGCGACATCGCCATGTTGGTCCTCTCGTCCGATTAGGCCCGCGTGACGTCGGGAAGCGGCGCCACGCCCATCACGAGAAAGGAAGCATCGTGCCCTACCGCATCCTAACCCTCTCGCCCGGATCGACCTCCACCAAGGTCGCCGTCTTCGAGGGCGAGCAGACGCTCATGAAGGCAAACGTCCGCCACGACCCCGTCGAGCTCCAAGGCTTCGACGCCGCCGCGGACCAGCTCCAGTACCGCATCGACACCGTGCTGGCGGAGCTTGCGAAGGCGGGCATCCAGCTCGACTCCATCGATGCCTTCTCGGGCTACTGCGGGGGCATGGGCCCCACCGTGGGAGGCATCTTCGCCATCGACCAGAACGTATGCGACCACGTGCTCTCGTGCGGCATGAACCACCCCGCCATCCTGGGCGCGCCCATCCTCTTCGACTTCGCACGCAGGACCGGCAAGCCCGCCTTCGCCGTGAACCAGCCCGACACCGACGAGCTCGAGGACGTCGCCAGGATCACCGGCTACCCCGGCATCTACCGCAAGAGCCACGTGCACTGCCTCAACCAGAAGGAGTGCGCCATCCGCTTTGCCGCCTCGCTGGGCAGGCGCTACGAGGAGGTCAACGTCATCGTGACCCACGTGGGAGGCGGACTCTCAGTGGCGGCGCACCGGAAGGGCCGCATGATCGACACCAACGACGTGCTCGAGGGCTCGGGCCCCTTCGCGCCGAACCGCTCCGGCGACGTTCCCGCCAAGCCCGTGGTGGCCCTCGCCTTCTCTGGTAGCCACGACAGGCGCGAGATCGACGCCGTGATCGGCAAGGCGGGCGGCCTGAAGGGCCTTTTGGGCACCGACGACGCCCTCGAGATCGACCGTCGCATCGAGGCGGGCGACGCCTGGGCGAAGCTGGTCTTCGAGGCCATGGCCTACCAGACGGCGAAGGCCATCGGGGCGTTCTCCGTCGCCCTGGAGGGCAGGGTCGACGGCATCGTGCTCACCGGCGGCGTCTCGCACGACGAGGCCTTCACCAGCTACGTCAAGGAGCGCGTGGGCTGGATCGCACCCGTGGCCGTATATGCCGGCGACTTCGAGATGGAGGGTGCCGCCGCCGGAGCCGTCCGCGCACTCAAGGGCAGCGAGGCCGTCATGACCTACACCGGACGGCCGAGCTGGGCGGGCTTCTCGTTCGAGGCCGCCCCCGCCGACGTCGAAGCCTAGCGAGGAGGAGCATGTCCAAGGAGATATCCACGAGGGGCGCCTTCCACTACGCCCATCTGATCGTTCTCTCGTGCATCGTCATCACCTGCCTGCCCTGTGCGCTCGTGCTTTCCTGCGCAGGCATCTTCTTCACGCCCGTCTCGGCCTACTTCGGCGTGGCAAAGTCGGCGTTCACCCTGTACTTCTCGATCCTGAACGTCGCCATGATGCTCACCCTGCCCGTTGCCGGCAGGGTCCTGGCCAAATCCGACGCCCGCGTCGTGCTGTCGGCGAGCGTCGTGCTCTGCGGGCTCGGCCTCGTCGGCATGTCCATGTGCCGGGAGCTGTGGCAGTTCTATCCCTGCGGCGCGGTGCTCGGCGTGGGCGTGGCGCCCCTCATCTACCTTGCCGTGCCCGCCCTCGTCAACGCCTGGTGCGTGCGGAGGGTCGGCTTCTTCGTGGGCCTTTGTATGGCGTTCACAGGCATCGGCGGGGTGATCTTCAACCCGCTTGGAACGGTCCTCATCAACTCCGATGCCGAGGGCTGGCGCACGGCATACCTCGTCTTCGCCGCCATAACCCTCGTGGGTACGCTCCCCTTCACGCTCCTCGTGGTGCGCAGCAGGCCCGAGGACATGGGGCTCCTCCCCTATGGCGCAGAGGGCGAGGCCGCAGCAGGGGGCGAGCCCACCGTCACCGAGTCGAGGGGTGCCATGGCCACCGACGCCATGAGGACCCCAGCCTTCGTGGCGCTGCTCGCCTTCTGTGGTGTCATCACGCTGAACCAGACCATCTACCAGTTCCTTCCCAGTTACGCCTCCTCAATCGGGGGGGACGTGGCGGCCGCCTCGGGCGTGGTTGCCTCGGCCGCGATGGCTGGCCAGGCAATTGGCAAGGTCCTCCTGGGCGTCATCAACGACAGGTCAGCCAGGCTCGGCACCGCGTTTGGCATCCTGTCCGGCGTCCTGGGCGTGCTCGTGATGTGGCTCTTCCCGGGCGCCCTCGCCCTCCTGCTCGTGGGCTCCTTCCTCTTTGGCGTGGTGTATGCCATGACCACGGTCGAAACGCCACTCTTGGTCCGTACCGTCTTCGGGTCCAGGGACTACACCAACATCTACTCCCGCGTCTCCATGGTCGGGTCGCTCATGAGCGCCGTGGCCGCCGTGTTCTGGGGCCTCGTGGTAGACTCCGCCGGCGGCTTCCCCCTCATGTTCGCCCTTGGGATCGCGTGCATGGCGGCCTGTCTCGCACTTGCCAACTTCGCCCTGGCACATCGGAGCGCGGCCTAGGAATCGGTAGCGAAGGCTGGCCTGCCGCTCCGCCGCCTGCGCGCCAATTTCTCTCGAAAGCGTCCGATGTGTCAGGCCTCCACTTTCGACGGCGTCAAACGCGCGCCGCGCTTATGCGAGAGCGCCCAACGCGCGCCGCTCTTCGACGAAAGCGCTCAATGCGTGTCAAATTCTCTCGAAAGCGTCCAACGCGTCTCTCGCCTCCGCGTTTGCGCAGTTAGCAGAGAGGAGAAAAACGCGTTGGACGTTGTCGGCGCATTTTCGCGCGCGTAGGACGTTGCCGGGCGGAAGTCGCGCGCGATGGGCGCTGTCGGCGCTCTCTCGCGCGCGATGGACGCCGTCGGAATTGGCTCACGCGCGATGGACGTTGTCGACGCATTCTCGGTTCGCTCCGACAACGCGTTTGGAATCCTCGCTAGCGGCGCCCTCGAGCGCCCTCCCTATCCGGCAGACCCGTGCCGGTGTCGGCGCTCGCCCCGAGGCTTGCGAGGCTTGGGCTTCTCGATGAGGCCACGGAAGTCGGGCGAGCTGGGGTCCATGTCCATGGGGCTCATCACGTGGAGCTGGCCTCGGAGCTCGCCGAGGGAGTCGTTCTCCCAGCGGAAGCCTCGGTCGGTCTTGGAGAACTCGGCGACGTCCAGCCAGGAGGAGAGGTCTGCCTTGGAGTACTCCCTGTCGTAGTGGGCGTTCACCCACCTGTCGCAGCCGTCCATCCCCTGCATCTTGCGCAAGGTCTCCTCCCACTCGTCGATGGAGGTGGAGTCCTCGTAGAAGAGGGTCATGACCGGCGTGACGGCGTCGCCCGAGAGGAACAGCCGTTCCTGCCCCACGAGAAAGCCCATGCTTCCCCTGGTGTGTCCCGGGAGCGCGACCGCCCTCACCGTGACGCCGCCCAGGTCGAAGGCCTGTCCCTCCACGAGGCGCCTCGTTGCCGGACGCTTGCCAGAGAGCACGGGGAAGCAGGAGTCCTCGGAGAGGTCGAGCTTCTCGACGAGCTGTTCGCGAACGCGCAGGTGGAAGGCCTTCTCCTGGTCCCAACGGCCATCGTCGGCCTCTGAGATCCAAGCCTCCGGAAACTGGTAGGCGCAACCCACGTGGTCGTGGTGATGGTGTGTCAGGACGACGGTGAGCGGAAGCGTCGAGATGCCCTCGACGGTCGCCCTGAGGTCGCCCAGCCCCTCTCCGGCGTCCACGAGGAGCGCGGCATCGTCGCCCACCACCAAGAACGCGCGGTTGCCTCCCACGTCGGTGAGCCTCCACACGCAGGACCTGACCTGCGCCACCTTCCACTCCGCCCTCTGCGGCATGCTTCCTCCTTTTGTGCGGGAGGGGTGCCCGGCCGAAGCCCGGACACCCCACGCTCAGACTACCTATAGCGATATCCAGCCGGACCTAGCGATGGATGTACTCGCCCGCCTGGTACCTCGGGGGAACGACCGGAAGCTCCAGGTAGGAGGCATGCTGGCCACCGGTGTGGACGCAGTGCGTGCCATGGTTCTCCTGGTCCCAGGCCAGGGGCTCGAACCAGCCCTCGCGGATGTAGCGGCCAGAGACCTGGATGCGGAAGCGCTCGCCCTTGTGATAGACGCGGGCGGTGGGGACGATGGCGATCTCGACCTCGCGGACCTCGCCCTCGGCAAGCTTGGCCGGCTCGTCCCTCATCGTGTACACGGGGTTGTGCTTCTTGGAGAGCTTGGTGTCCACGATGGCACGGGAGACGCGGCACTTGCCCCAGGCGCCGGGGTGCGGCTCGTCGAGCGTCGTCCAGGGCACCCACGTGCCGTCGGCGGCAGCCTTCTGCACGTTGACGAAGAGGTCCATGTCGTCATGGCCCTCGCAGGACACGAACAGGTGGAGGTCCATGTAGCCGGTGACCTCGATGTCCTCGGGCAGGACGTAGTCGAAGTCGAGCTCGCCCCTGTTGGCGTCGTACTTGGCCACGGCCTCCGCCTCGGGCTTGTCGAAGCCGGCGGCGAAGGTCTCCTTGCTGCCGCCGTCCTGGCTCACGTCGGCGGAGTCAACATGTGCGCTGGCGTCGAGGTAGAGGTTCCTGTACTCGGTGCGCTTGATGGGCCAGGCCTTCTCGGGGCGCTTCTCCTGGTAGTCCACGTCATAGGCGTCCATGATGTCCAGGCGCACGCGCGGGGTCATCTCCCAGCCGTTGTGGATGCCCTTCAGGTAGCGGTCGTAGAAGCGCCTGAGGTCCTCGAGGTTGTCGGGATCATAGGTGTCGGGCCACTCGAAGTCGCGGTGGGCGCGGAGCCACTTGAGGTGGGAGCGGCAGCGACGCCAGGCGTTGACGGACCCAGGCAGGTGGAAGTGGGACCAGCCGGCGGTCTGGTAGACGGGAATCTTGATCTTCTTGAAGTCGGCGCGCTTGTCCTCCCAGTACTCGTTCATGGTGGGGTACATCTGCGCCATGGACACCTGGTCGTCAACGCCGTTGGGGCCCGTCACCTGAGCGGCGATGAACTTGTTGAACGAGAGCGCGGGCACGCCGCCCTCGTAGAAGGACTCACGGTAGAGGTCGGTGGTGCACTCCCAGGGGGCGATGCACTTGAGGTGCGGGGGGCACTCGGCTGCGATGCCCCACTGGTGCATGGCCACGCCGGAGTTGCCGGACATGCCGACGTTGCCGTTGCACCAGGGCTGGATGCCGAGCCACTCAACGAAGTCGTAGCCGTCCTCGCGGTCCTGGTGGGTGAACATGTGCACCGAGCCCTCGGAGTGTCCGGCGCCGCGCACGTCGACGTTGGCCACGGCATAGCCCTGGTAGCACCAGTAGAGGGGGTCGGGCGACTCGAACTTGGCGGTCTTAGAGACGGTCATGGGAGGCACGCCCATGATCTGCCACTCACTCATGCCGTCGCCGGGGCGCTTACCGAACCAGGACCACGACACGATGGCCGGGACCTTGGCTCCCTCGATCACGTTGCCAGCCTCGTCCAGGTCACCGGGGCGGAAGATGTCCGCATAGATCCTGCAGCCGTCGCGCATGACGACTTCCTGGTCCTGCATGCAGATGACGCCTGGGGCGACCTGGTAGACGCGCTGGTTGAAGGGCGGGCAGAAGCCCTGGCCCATGCGCGCCATGGGGTCGTCGGAGGCGGAGAGGTCGACCTCGGCCTGGTTGTCGTTGGGCTGGCGGGCCACGAGGTAGGCGGTCATCATCTCGACGCCCTTGAAGGTCTCGGGCTTCAGGTAGAGGTAGCGCTCGCGGTCCGTGTCAAAGTAGACGGGCCACTCGTCCGAGTACTCCTCGCCGCTGCCCTGTACGAGGTCGGAGACCTTCTTGTCGGTCACGGCCTTCCAGTGCTCGGGAATCTTGTAGTCAAGCATCGGCACTTCTTTCTCAACGTGAACGAAATGTCCGTGCTGCGCGGCACGGAAAACGGCTGGCGCTACTCGTCAAGCAGCTCGCACACGAAATCCGTGGCCTCGCCAAAGGTCGCACAGCGGCGGAACTTCATGTAGGGCACCTCGATGTCGAGCTCGTCCTCGATGTATGTGGTGATCTGCGACACCTGCACGGACTTGATGCCAAGGTCCTCGAACCTGGTGTCCTCGATGAACTCGGAGGGGTCCTTGCCAAAGAGCTGGCCGGCACGGGTGGTGAGCGCGTCCCAGACCTCCTGGCGATCCTCGTCCATTGCTGCTCCCTTCGTCGAGGGGACGCGTCCACGCCCCCGCCCGCGAGCGTCCGCGGGCCTGCCTTCTGGTTCGAGGCTCAGTATCCGCGCGCGTCGTGGGGTCGGCAATGTGGACCGACTCAAATGGACGGGCGCAGGCAAGGTGGCAATTTGTGCTTGAGTGCAGAGCCAGGGCATGCGACGCCGCGAGGAGGGGTGGGGTGGGAGCCGGTCGTCGAGAGGCGGAGGCGGGAGCGGGGCGGTGTGGGCCTGCCCGGGGCGGTGTGGGCCCGCCCGGGGCGCGCAGTTCAGATCTGATTTGCACGTCTCTCAGCAAAATGCCAGGTCAGCGGAGAATGGCGCGCAAACCATTTCCAGAGTGCGCAGCGGGCGGGCGACTTGGGGGGCGCCGAGGCCCGCGCCGCCCGCAGGTGAGAAGTGCGGCAGCTACCGCTCGCGGCGTCGTCCCAGGAGGAAGGGCAGGTGCCGCCGGATCAGCCGCTCAACGGGGACGAGGACGAGGACGGAGGCCAGGGCGAGGAGGGCACCCACACCGAGCTGCGCTGCGAACGGCGCGTCGTGGAGGTCGACGCCGGCAAGCGAGAAGAGCAGCAGCTTGCAGAGGTTCATCGACGGGGCCGAGAGCGCATAGAGCACGAGACTCCTGCGGCCCAGCTCCCGCAGGGGGCCGCACTCTCCCAAGGCAAGCGAGAGGAACGCCACGGCAAGGGTCCCCGCCAGCGCCAGGAGCAGCATGAGCGCCGCCTGCAGGACGGCCAGGGAGAGAGCGGGGCTCTCCCCGTCCGGGAAGAGCGCCACGTACTCCTGGGTCACGTAGAGATCGGGCATGACGCGGTGGGCGACGAGGCCCAGCGCGACCGCAAGGGCCAGCGCAAGCGGAACGAGGGCCCAGCGCGGCACGCAGGCCTTGNCGGACCCACGGTCCACCAGAGCTGGGACGCGAGGACGAGCAGGACCCCGACGAGGGCACAGGCGAGGACGTGGCCCCTCTCGCCCGCCCCCTCGTCGTCCGGACCGGCGAGGGCGCGGAGCACCAGGAAGGCGAGGAGCTGACCCCAGAAGTACGCCCAGAGGAACCAGAGTCCCTCTCCCATGACCAGGACGTCGAACGCCGACGTCGCGAGGTCCTGGGTGCCCTCGACGGCGAGCGACTCCCCGAGGGAGGGCGCCAGGGCGAGGGCAACGGGCTTGAGGAGGTAGTAGAGCGAGAAGACGTAGTACGGGACGAGAAGACCCCGGGCGCGCCTTTGGGCGAAGCCCGCAAACCCCCGCCCCCTGGGGCGCAGGACCACCCCTCCCAGGAAGAAGAAGAGCGGCATGTGGAAGAGGTAGAGGTCGTAGTGGAGCTCGGCCAGGGCCGGCAGCCAGACGCTCTGGCCGTCGCCGTTGGTGAGGTGGCCCAGGGCGACGAGGAGGATGCCCAGGCCCTTGGCGACGTCTACCCAGGGCAGCTTGGTGCCCGCGGCGTCGCTCCTGGCGGTCGTCTCCCCCTCCATGTCAGCTCCTTGGTGGCTTCTGGTGGCTTTCCGGCGGGCTGCCACGCTTACGGGTCTGGGCGAGACCGGAGCCCCGCCCAGACGACTTCGCATGCCTTTCCGATGCCGCGCGACTAGATCGCGACGATGTTCACGAGCTTGCCGGGGACGACGACGACCTTCCTCACGTCCTTGCCCGCGATCTGGTCTGCGACCGCCTCGCGCGCCGCGGCCTCCAGCTCGTCCTTGCCGGCAGACGCAGGAACCATGATGCGGGCACGAATCTTGCCCTTGACCTGCACTGCGATCTCGACGCTGTCGCTCTTTGCCTGCTCGGGGTCGAACTCGGGCCAGGGCTCGTCGTAGACGGAGCCCTCCCTGCCCAGCGCCTCGTGGAAGAGCTCCTCCGCCCAGTGCGGGCAGATGGGGGCCAGCATGGTCACGATGGCATGCGCCGTGCGGTAGCAGACCGCCGCGTCGCGGCCGGCGGGCTCGGTCTCGTTCAGGTACTTGCTCGCCGCGTTGACCAGCTCCATGCAGGCCGATATCGCGGTGTTGAACTGCCCGCGGTCGAAGTCGGCGGTGCAGCGCAGCCCCATCTCGTTGAGGCAGCGGTTGAGCTCCCCGGAGGCCGCGTCCAGACCGGAGAGGTCGAGCCCTGCCCTAGCGTCCGCGGTCTGGGAGAGGCCCCACACCACGCGCCAGGCGCGCTTGATGAAGCGGTTCGCGCCGGCGACGGCCTCCTCGTCCCAGTCGAAGTCCTTCTCGGGGGGAGCCACGAAGAGGATGGCCAGGCGCATGGTGTCGGCGCCGTAGGGCTCGATCACGCTGGAGGGCGGCACGACGTTGCCCTTGGACTTGCTCATGGTCTCGCCGTTGGCGTCCTTGACCATGCCCTGGCAGAGCAGGTTGGTGAAGGGCTCGTCCACGTCTATCATGCCCAGGTCGCGCAGGACCTTGGTCCAGAAGCGCGAGTAGAGCAGGTGCAGGATGGCGTGCTCGATGCCGCCCACGTAGTTGTCGACGGGCATCCAGCGGTCAACGGACCCCTTCGAGAAGGGGGCCTGGTCGTTGTGCGGGTCGCAGTAGCGCAGGTAGTACCAGCTCGAGCAGGTGAAGGTGTCCATCGTGTCGGTGATGCGACGGGCGGGCCTGCCGCAGCGCGGGCAGGTCGTCTCGTAGAAGGGGGCGTACTCGGCCAAGGTCTCGCCGGCACCGAGGTCGAGGTTGTCGGGCAGGAGGACGGGCAGGTCCTCCTCGGGCACGGGAACGTCGCCGCAGTCGTCACAGTGGATCATGGGGATGGGGTTGCCCCAGTAGCGCTGACGGCTGATGAGCCAGTCGCGCAGGCGGAACTGGACCTTCTCGCGGCCCACGCCCCTCTCGCCCAGCCACTTGATGATGGCGTCGACGGCCTCGGAGTGCTTGCCGCCCTTGAGGCCGGTGAACTCGCCGGACTGCACCAGGTAGCCCTCGGCGTCCATGGCGTGCTCCCAGTCCACGCTGCGCACGCGCAGCTCGCGCTCGTCCTTGAGCTCCTCGTAGAGTGGGTCGTCCTTCTTGCAGATGATCGGGGCTATCTCGAGGCCGTACTTCTTGGCGAAGTCGAAGTCGCGCTGGTCGCCGCAGGGGACGCCCATGACGGCGCCGGTGCCATAGTCCATGAGGACGTAGTCGGCGACCCAGATGGGCGCGGGGCGGCCGTTGATGGGGTTGATGACGTAGCGCCCGGTGAAGACGCCGTGCTTCTCCCTGCCGGAGCCCTGACGGTCAACGCTCGAGACCTTCTCGGTCGCGGCCTTGAGCTCCAGGAACTCGGCCTCGTGCTCGCTGCCGGCGACGAGCTCGGCCGCCAGCGGCGACTCCGGGGGCAGCAGGAAGAAGCTCACGCCGAAGAGGGTGTCGGCGCGGGTGGTGAAGACGGTGACCTTGCGGTCGGTGGGGGTCACGCCGTCCTCGGCCGCCAGGACGAAGTCGATCTCGGCTCCCTCGGAGCGGCCGATCCAGTTGCGCTGCTGGGCCTTGACGTTCTCGGGCCAGCCCTCCAGCTTGTCGAGGTCGTCCAGGAGCTCCTGGGCGTAGTCGGTGATCTTGAGGTACCACTGTGAGAGCTCGCGCTTCTCGGGAATCGAGCCGCACCTCCAGCAGCGACCGTCCACGACCTGCTCGTTGGCGAGCACGGTCTTGCAGTGGGGACACCAGTTGACGGGCGAGGTGGCGCGGTACGCCAGGCCCTTCTCCCACATCTTGATGAACATCCACTGGCCCCAGCGGTAGTACTCGGGGTCGCAGGTGTTGAACATGCGGTCGTAGTCATACGAAAAGCCCATGCGCTTCATGGTCTTGACTGCCTGGGCGATGTTCTGGTGGGTCCACTCGCTCGCCTGGGTGTTGTGCTTGATGGCGGCGTTCTCGGCGGGCAGGCCGAAGGCGTCGAAGCCCATGGGGTGCAGCACATCGAAGCCGCGCATGCGGGCCTGGCGCGCCATGGCGTCACCGATGGTGTAGTTGCGCGCGTGGCCCATGTGCAGGTCGCCCGAGGGGTACGGGAACATCTCGAGCACGTACCTCTTGGGCTTGGAGGGGTCCTCGTCGGTCTTGTAGAGCGACTCCTCCTCCCAGCGCGCCTGCCACTTGGTCTCTATCCTCTGGGCGTCATAGGCGGGAACGTCGCCCGTCTCGCGCCTGACACCGCTGTTCTCAGCCATGAGTTCCTTTCCTTGGCACAAAAAGACATACATGGGGGAGTATAGCGAGAAACGCGTCGCGGTCTCGCGCAGGGCGCTGATGCGGACGTGCGGTCACTGCGCTGCCACACGTCCGTGGCGCCTGCCAGGCGAGCCGACAAGGAAGAGGGGCCAGGCTCAGCCTGACCCCTCGGACTCGGCACCTTGTAAGGAGGCCTGACGGGGCGCCTAGGCCTTGTCGTCCCTGCGACGGAGGCGGAACGCGACGAGCAGCGAGGCGGCGGCAAGGCCTGTGACCGCCACGTACGCGACGGGAGAGAGGTCGTCCCCGGTCTTGGGGAGCCTGGAGAGGACCTTGCGGACCACGTGCCCCACATGCCCTGGGAGCGCGGGCACCGGTCCGGGCTGCGGAGCCGGGTCCGGCGTCGGGTCGGGCGTCGGATCGGGCTTGGGCTTGGGGTTGGGGTTGGGGTTGGGGTTGGGGTTGGGGTTGGGG
>NZ_LT635494.1:1094939-1097998 GCF_900120385.1 Olsenella phocaeensis
GGGCTTGGGCTTGGGGTTGGGGTTGGGGTTGGGCTTGGGGTTGGGGTTGGGGTTGGGGTTGGAGGGCTCGGTCACCTCGAGCGAGAGCTGGATGGTGTCATCGTCCGTCGCCACGGCATCCTTGCCCGGCGCCCACTGCGTGCCGTTCCACACGAACGAGAAGACCTTCGAGGTCCCCTCGTCGGTGGTGGCGCGTGCCGCGAAATGGCCGCCGACCGTGCCCACGATGGTCAACGTCTTGCCCGTTTCGGCATTCGTGGAGACCTTGAGCCCGGGGACGACGAGCCTCATCCAGCTGGGGCTGTTCTCGCCCGCGTCACCGGCGGCGTCGACGACGGCCTCGAGCTTGTCATAGGTCGTGATCTGGTCGGGGTCGCTCAGGACGAAGGAGACGGTGACGGTCTTGCCGTCGACCCTGACGTCACCCACCTTGAAGCCGGGGCCAAACGCCTCGGTCGTGACCTGAGATGGATCGAGGGACGCGGGGAGCTCGATGTCGTCGGGGACGGTGAAGCTGGCGCTGAAGCCGAAGTCCCTGACGTCCAGCTTGATGTCCTCGTGGCTGACGCCGGGGTAGCGGGCCTCGATGGCGGCCATCTGCGCCTTGACGGGAGCGACGTCAATCGCCCCGGTCAGGTCGAAGCTGGAGCCCTTCTCGGCCCTTATGACCGCGTCGTGCTCGGTGTCGCCGGCGACGAGCATGTCACCCTCGAGACCGCCCTCGATGGGCGAGGTGGTGGCGAGGGTCAGCTGGATGGTGGGATCGCTTGCGGACAGGATGGCATCACGCCCCTCGTCTGTCTGCTCGCCGTTCCACGTGAAGGCGAAGACCTTGGTCTTCCCACCCTCGGAGGTCGCCTTCGAGTGGAAGATCCCCGTGACCGTGCCCGTGACGCTCAGGCGGGTACCCGCCGCGACGTCATCCGAGACCCGCGTGGGAACCGTGAGCCTCATCGTGTCGGAGACTGCGGAGACGGCATCCTTGAGCTGCTGGTAGTTCGTGATTCCGGGCTTGAGGTCCATGGTGACGGTGACCTTGTTGCCCTCCGTCGTGACGTCCGACACGGCAAAGGTGTCGGAGAAGCCCTCAATCGTGACGTCACTCTTCCCAAGCCCGACCTTGGGGCTCACACCCTCGGGAAGCGTGAGCGTGGCCACGAAGCCCGAGCTGAGGTCCGAGAGCGCGATGGACTCGAAGCGGTCGGGGGTGGTGCCAAACTGGCCCTCGATGGCCTCCATCTGGCTCTTGACGCTCGCCACCCCCACGACGCCCGTGAGGTTCACCTCCTCACCTGGCAGGACCTCGTGCACTGCCTCGTGCTCTGTGTCGCCGTCCGCCTCGAGGTCTGCGGGCAGCCCGATGGTGGAGGGGACCACGGAGACCATGGTCTGGCGGACGTCGTCGCCACGTGGGTCCCTGCCGGCCTCCAGCTGCTGGGAGGTCCAGTCGAAGACGAAGCGCTTGGTCTCGTTCCCCTTCTTGGCGACGGCGAAGAAGTTACCGCTCACGTCGCCGGTCGCGGCGAACTCGACGCCGTTCTGGACGCCGTCGGCCAGCGTGAGACCAGAGATAGTCGCCGTGATGAAGTTTGAGTCGTCGATGCTGGCGGCACGCCCGGCGGCCAGTCCGGTGCCTTCCACCGCATCCTTCAGCAGCTGGTAGTTGGTGAAGCCGTCGTTGAGCTTGAAGGTGACGGTCACCTCCTGCCCGGAGGCGGTGACGGAGTCGAGCTTGAAGAGGTCACCCATGCCCGCGACCTGAACCTGGGGGTCCGCAGGGACCCTCACCTCGTCAGGAAGCGTGATCTTGGCCGTGAACGTCGACGCAGCGCCAGAGAGCGCGATGTCCGAGAAGTGCTCGGGACCCTCCCCGAAGCTCTTCTCGATAGAGCGCATCTGGTCTTTGATCGCAGTGGTGTCGATGGCCCCCGTCAGGCTGAACTCCTTGCCCGCCTCGACGAACTTGATCTCGTTGGACACGTCCTTGGAGTCCCCCCACATGTCGGCATCGAGCGCGCCGCTCGCCTGGATGGTGGGGACGGAGGGGTCGTCCTTCCACTTGAGGTAGTACGTGACGTCGCCCTTGACCGTGGTTCCGGAGTCAAGGGCCGCAACGTCGGAGCCCTGGGGGTCGTCGTACCAATAACTGTATTCGTGGCCATAAACGTAGCCGAAAAACGTGAGATCCTTTGTCTTGTGCTCAAGCAGGAAACCCGCGCGGGACGCCATGCCCTCGAAGCCCGCTGTGTCCTTGCTCGGCGTCGCGATGCCAGCGGTGCTGGCGTCGACGGAGCCGTCAAGGGACTTCAGGAGGTCGCCCAGCTTCTGGTTGTCCGAGACCTTGGCCTGCCTTTTGACGGTCGCGACCTCTCCCCCGTTGGCCTCGGTGGAGATGGAGAACACGTCCGTCTTGGTCTTGAACACGCTGTCATCGGAAAAAGTTCCCCCGTTGGCAGAGAAGCGGACCGTCGCAAGCTGGTCCTCCCACTGCGCATAGAGATCTACGGAGCTCTTGTCGGTGGGAAGCGTGAGGACGTCGCCAGAGGCATGCTCCTCTCCCCTGCCGTCGGCGCTGGTGTTCCAGCCCTTGAAGATCTTGCCCGGCTGGGAGAAGGCGCCGTTCGCGGCGATGGCAGCATCGATCGACGCTACGGTCGCACTGCGGTCGGGCCTGTTCGCAGAGACGGTGTAGGTGGCGTCATCGGCAAGGTTGCTGTGGTAGACGATGCCATAGCTGGCGGAGTCGCTCGACCACTTGGCATAGACGACCAGGGGCGCATTGACCGTGACGGAGCTGTCGTACGCGCGTTCCACACCGTCCGCATCCCTGTAGAACCAACCCTCGAAGTGATAGCCAAGTGCCGTGGGGTCGCCTGGGACCTGCGCGCTGCCGGCTGCGGGCGTGGCGTCGGCGAGCGCGTAGCCGCGCATGGCGACGGCAGCCTTGTCCGCGACCGTTCCGTCACTGAATCTCGCCCCGACCGCCTGGGCGGCGTCCGGGGCATTGAGCCTGAAGGTAACGCTCTCGGCGGGGGCCCACACGTGCTTCTGTCCGTCGG
>NZ_LT635494.1:1098094-1099872 GCF_900120385.1 Olsenella phocaeensis
AGGCATGCTCCTCTCCCCTGCCGTCGGCGCTGGTGTTCCAGCCCTTGAAGATCTTGCCCGGCTGGGAGAAGGCGCCGTTCGCGGCGATGGCAGCATCGATCGACGCTACGGTCGCACTGCGGTCGGGCCTGTTCGCAGAGACGGTGTAGGTGGCGTCATCGGCAAGGTTGCTGTGGTAGACGATGCCATAGCTGGCGGAGTCGCTCGACCACTTGGCATAGACGACCAGGGGCGCATTGACCGTGACGGAGCTGTCGTACGCGCGTTCCACACCGTCCGCATCCCTGTAGAACCAACCCTCGAAGTGATAGCCAAGTGCCGTGGGGTCGCCTGGGACCTGCGCGCTGCCGGCTGCGGGCGTGGCGTCGGCGAGCGCGTAGCCGCGCATGGCGACGGCAGCCTTGTCCGCGACCGTTCCGTCACTGAATCTCGCCCCGACCGCCTGGGCGGCGTCCGGGGCATTGAGCCTGAAGGTAACGCTCTCGGCGGGGACCCACACGTGCTTCTGTCCGTCGGACGAGGCGTTGGCCACGGGGTAGCTGTAGCTTGTACCGTTCGAGTTAAGAGGCGAAAGCGCGCTCGTGCTTGCGTCGGCCAGCGTGAAGAGCATGAGCCGCTCGTTGCCGTTGTCCGCGCCGTTGGTGGGAACGGTGCTGCCACTGCCGGAGTTGTAGTCCGGGGCATACTTCACGAGGTGGGAGCCACCGAGCACGACGTAGTTCGTGCCCGTCTGGCCCGCGCCCGTATCTGCGTTCTTCGCCGCAGGCGACTCGACGAGCGAGCTGCCGTCGAACTCGATGTAGCCGTTGCCCTGCGCGCCGAAGAGCGCGCCGGAGTTCTTGCCGTTGCCCTTGAGTGTCGAGTTGTCGAAGACCACTTTTCCGGTGTTGACGTTGAGCCCACCTGTGCCGCCGTTGTTGAGCTCGATGGTGGAATTGGTCACGGTGACCGTCGTGCTCGCGTTGCCGCCGATCGAGATGCCGGCCGTCGACCCGGTGTTGGAGGTGATGTGCGAGTTCACGATGTTGCAGGACGACTGGATGGCCATGCCCGTGGGATAGCGCCAGGAACTCCCTTTGTTGATCGTCAGTTCGGAGTCGCTCATGTTGAGTTGGTTCATGTAGTAGGTCTGGCCGAAGCCCGCCACGGTGAGCGAGGCGTTCTTGAGGTTGAGGTCACGAGCGTCGAACCAGGTGCGCGTTTGGGAGTTCACGCTCACGGTGCAGTTCTCGAAGGTGATGCCCGACTCGTAGAAGTTGGTGTCATTCTTGTCATCAGCCGTGATGGTGAGGCTGTCCTTGCCGCCGCTGCCCCTGACCGTTCCGCCCAGGGCGATGCCACGGGTGACGTTCCCGCCGGCGTTGTCCTCGAACACGTAGCTGCCGTCGGTGATGGTCGAACCCGCCCTGGCGGTCAGTGCCGTGCCAAAGCCGGACATGGTCAGCGTGGCGCCATCCAGGCACCTGAGGGTCGATCCGCTCGCAAGCGTGATGCCGTCCGCGCCGGTGCCCTCCATGGTGGTGACGCCGGCGACGACCAGGGTCACACCTGCGGGGATGGTGGCCGCAGCGGGCGCAGAGAAGCTGCCCTTGATCTTGATGGTCGTTATCGCCGGGTTTGCCGCTTGGAGCTCCAGCGCCTTGCCAAGGGACTTGAGGGGCGCTGTGCTCGACCCATCGTCGGCGTCGCTTCCGGTGCTGCCGTCGACCCAGAGCTCCACCGTCTCTGTCGGGGCGGACGCGGGCGGTGCCGCGGCGAGGGCGGGTGCTTCGGCGGCC
>NZ_LT635494.1:1099973-1144189 GCF_900120385.1 Olsenella phocaeensis
GTGCCGCGGCGAGGGCGGGTGCTTCGGCGGCCGTCGCTTCAGCAGAAGCGGAGGGACTCGCCTCCTCGTCAGCAGGAGCGGCGTCGGCAGCCTCGACGCCTTCGGCGCCAGCGTCTCCCGATGTTGCTGACGCTGCCGTCCCGTCAGGAACGTCCTGCCCGTCGGACACAGGCTCAGAGGTCGATGCGGCGGCGGCGCCCGATGCCGGTTCGGCATAGCCCGGGACCGCGGGGAATCCCTGCAGTGCCAGGGCGAGCGTGAGCGCAGTGACGAGGGACCGCCTTCCCAGGCCCAGCTCCCGAGAGCTCCTTGTGGACATTCTCACTCCTTTGCTTTTATATACTAAATTTCATACAGAGTAATTTTATCTCCACCGGATGGAACAGAGGGACCCGGCGGCAAAAAAACTCGTGCGAAACCCAGGGGGTCCGTCCGACAAGGCCGCAAGCCCGACCGAACGCAGGCAGGCCAATCGGGCGGGGAGGGACGGCAACGAAGCCACTGCCACCCGAAGGAACGCTGTCGTAGGCCGGGCAACCTGCAAACCGGCTGCGGCAGGCACCTACCTGAGGTCAAATATCGAGCGCACGTGGGACATCACGCGGGTCATGGTGGCTTCAGGCACGACGCCGAGCAGCTCGTATCCACGGCGCTCGAGGTCGAGGCAACGCAGGGCCTCCACCTGAACGTAACCCCGTACCAGCCCCGTGCTCAACGGGACGTGCAAGGGATAGCCGTTGTTCGTACTGGTGACTGGCGCAACCACAACCAGGTTCGACCTGCAGTTGAAGCCATAGGTGCTCAGAACCACGGCAGGCCTGGACTTCGCAGGCTCATGTCCCACTGCCGGGGTGAAGCTCACCTCGACGAGGTCGCCCTGCTCGAGCGGCGTCACTCCACCACCTCCGCCCCGACGTCATCCCCCCAGTCGGGCTCTGGGCTCGGCTCACTTCCTTCGTAGCCCCTAAAGAGGCTCTCTATGCTCTGATAGGGGGCGTCACCGTACGAACGGTGGGGACCAAGGGGTCTGAGGGTGATGAATGGTCCCTCCTCATCCGACCCACCGACGGCGTCAAGCGTCGCTCCGACATCGACCCCAAGCAGGTCGCACATCGGCTTGGGTATGCGCACCGCCCGTGAGCCGCCCCAACGACCGAGCTTCGTAGTGCCTTCCATCGTGGCGACGGCATTCATCCTTCCACCCCCTGATATGGATATTCTTCTACATATCATACCCAACGTCCAGCAGCCAAAACAAGGCGAGAGGCCCGCCGGCTTCGTGCCGGGGACCTCTCGCCCAAAGTCGCATGGCCTCGACCGAGACGAGGTTGGCTCGTCGCGGGCGCCGCCTCTTACGAGCGGAAGTTCATGTCTGAGTTTGAGTCCTTCAGCATGACGTCGTGCGCGCCGCCCTCGACCAGCGAGGTGGCCGAGACCAGGGTGATCTTGGCCTTGTCGCGCAGCTCGGGAAGGTTGAGAGCCCCGCAGTTGCACATGGTGGAGCGAACCTTGGTGAGGGAGTTCTCGACGTTGTCCTTGAGCGGGCCCGCATAGGGGACATAGGAGTCGACGCCCTCGACGAACGAGAGGGCCTTCTTCTCTCCCCCGAGGTCATAGCGAGCCCAGTTGCGGGCGCGGGCAGACCCCTCACCCCAGTACTCCTTGACGTAGGAGCCGTTTACGTTGAGCCTGCGCGTGGGCGACTCGTCGAAGCGGGCGAAGTAACGGCCCAGCATCAGGAAGTCGGCACCCATGGCCAGGGCAAGCGTCATGTGGTAGTCGTACACGATGCCGCCGTCGGAGCACACGGGCACGTAGACGCCCGTCTCCTCGAAGTACTCGTCGCGGGCGCGGCAAACGTCGATGAGCGCGGAGGCCTGGCCACGGCCGATGCCCTTCTGCTCGCGAGTGATGCAGATCGAGCCGCCACCGATGCCCACCTTGACGAAGTCGGCCCCGCAGTCCGCCAGGTAGCGGAAGCCCTCGGCGTCGACCACGTTGCCCGCGCCGACCTTGACGGAGTCGCCGTAATGCTCGCGCACCCAGTCCAGGGTCAGCTTCTGCCACTCGGAGTAGCCCTCGGAGGAGTCGATGCAGAGCACGTCGGCACCGGCCTCCACCAGCAGGGGCACGCGGGTCGCATAGTCGCGGGTGTTGATGCCGGCGCCCACGATATAGCGCTTGTGCTCGTCGAGGAGCTCGTCGGGGCGCGACTTGTGGGAGTCGTAGTCCTTGCGGAAGACGAGGGACGAGAGGTTCCCGTCCTTGTCCACGATGGGAAGGGTGTTGACCTTGTTGTCCCAGATGATGTCGTTGCAGACCTTGAGGGGCACCGTGGTGTCCGCCGTCACGCACTCGGCGGCGGGGGTCATGAACTCGCTGACGAGCTTGCCGCGGTCGTCGCGCGACACGCGGTAGTCGCGGCTGGTCACGATGCCGCAGAACCTGCCATGGGGGCTGCCGTCCTCGGTCACGGGCATGGTGGTGTGACCCGTGCGGTCGCGGAGCTCGAGCACGTCGGCCAGGGTCATGTCGGGCGTGAGCGTGGAGTCGGACACGACGAAGCCGGCCTTGTAGGTCTTGACCTCGCGGACCATGGCGGCCTCGTCCTCGGGGGTCTGCGAGCCGTAGATGAACGAGATGCCGCCCTGCTGGGCGAGGGCGACGGCCAGGCGCGGGCCGGAGACGGCCTGCATGATGGCCGAGACCATGGGGATGTTCATCTTGATGGCAGGCTCCTCGCCGCGCCTGAACTTGACGAGGGGCGTCTCGAGCGAGACGTTCGCCGGGACGTTCTCGTGGGAGGAGTAGCCGGGAACCAGAAGATACTCGGAGAAGGTGTGGGACTCTCCCTCGAAGAACGTTGCCATGCAGCTCCCCTTTCTTCGCGATGCGCCACGACCTGGGCCGTGGCGCATCTTGCAGACTAAGTTGTGGTCGATTCTAGCATCCGGCACAGGCTCGGGCTACCTCGCGCCCTCCCCCATGACATCGTCGAAGTTGACCGCGATGTCATGCTTCGTGGGGACCCACTCGACCTTCTTGAACAGGGCCGCGACCGTGATGGGGATGTAGGACATCATGAAGAGCGGGAAGGTGAAGAGGTTGGTGAAGATGCGCCACTTCTTCTTGGCGTGGATGTGCTTGCGCTCGCTGATCGTGGTGATGACGGCGAGGATGAAGAACACCACGTACATAGAGGCGAAGGTCATGATGAGCGAGCCCACGCACATGGCCAGCTCGCCATCGGTGGCGATGAAGCCGTGGCTCAGGTAGCCTACGATTAGATAGGACGCGTTCACGAAGGCGGAGAGGAGCGTCAGGATCATGCCCGGGGCAACCGTCATGAGCATGTCATACGAGGCGAACTGCCCCTTGCCTATGCCATGGAGCAGGTTCCTGTTGTACGAGAAGAACACCTGGTAGAAACCCTTTGTCCAGCGCATGCGCTGAATCCAGGACGCCTTGAAGGTGAGGGGCTGCTCGTCGAAGAACTCCGCGGGAGCGTAGCCAATCTGGATGCCGTGCGCGCAGCAGAAGGTCGAGAACTGGATGTCCTCCGTCAGGGTGTGGAAGTTCCAGCCGTGCATGCCGCGGATGATGCTCGCGGCGACGAGCCAACCCGATCCCGAGATGGCACAGCTCGTGCCCAGCATCATGCGGGCGTTGTTGAGGAACTTCGCCTCGCGCAGGAACCAGAGAGCGTACGCCGAGCTGATCCAGCTGGAGTCGAAGTTCTTGGAGTTGCGGTAGCTGGTGCAGACCAGGTAGCCGGCGTCGAAGGCCTGGTTCATGACCTGGACGTAGTCGGGCGCGATGATGTTGTCCGCGTCCATCACGAAGAAGGCCTCGTACTTTTCCCCGTACTCGTCGAGAATGCGGTCGAAGGCGTAGTCGAGCACCCAGCTCTTGCCCTTGCGCACGAGGTCGTTGCGCTCCCAGGTGATGGCGCCGGCCTTGCGCGCCTCGTCCGCGGTGGAGTCGGTGCAGGCGTCCGCCACGACGAAGCAGTCTATAATCCCGTCATACTCCTGGGTGAGGATGGAACGCACCAAGTTGCCGATGACCGGCTCCTCGTTGTGGGCGGCGATCACGAAGGCGTAGCTGTGGTTCCGCTTCGCCTTCGGCAGCACGACCGTGCCGCGCAGCATCACGCGGATGATGTAGACCAGCTGGTAGAAGTAGGCGAGCGTGAAGAACAGCCAGATGATGCCGTTGAAGATGACTATCGGCGTGAGTCCCAACCTGTTGAACACGGCCCTACCTCTCCTCGTGTGCGCGCTACGAGAGGTCGCCCATGCCCAGCTGGGGGCAGATCCTCTCCCCTGCCTCGGTGCGACCCATCGAGCTTCCCTTCAAAGATTCTAGTACAGCCAGGAGGTCCGATGGCAGGCGGTCGGCGAGCTCGATGGTCTGGCCCGTAGCGGGATGGTCGAAGCGGATGTGCCAGGAGTGCAGGAACTGGCGCCTGAGACCCCGGTTCTGCCGGTCGTCCCCGCGGCCGTAGAGCTGGTCGCCCACGACCTGGTGGCCCAGGTGGCGCATGTGCACGCGAATCTGGTGGGTGCGCCCGGTGTAGAGGTGGCACTCGAGGAGGCTGTAACCATCGTCGAAGCGCCTCGCCTCGAAGCGCTCCAGGGTGGTGAAAGTCGTGATCGCCTCGCGCGCCATGGGGTCGTCCGAGACCGCCATGCGCAGGCGATCTCGGGTGGAGCGGGCGATGCCGGTGGTGACGGTGCCCTGCTCGGGGGCCACGTAGCCCTGGACGAGCGTGACGTAGCGACGGTCGAGCACGCGCATGCGGATGAGGTCCTGGAGCGCCTTCTGGGTCGTGTCGTCCTTTGCGGCGACCATGAGCCCCGAGGTGTCCATGTCAAGGCGGTGCACGATGCCGGGACGGTCGTCCCCTTGCAGGGTTCCCAGGCGAGAGATGCCGCAGTGGGCGACGAGGGCGTTTGCCAGTGTGTCGTCCACGTGTCCCGGGCTGGGATGGCAGACGAGGCCCGCCTGCTTGGAGAGGACGATGAGGTAGTCGTCCTCGAAGCGGACATCGAGGGGTATCTCGGGGTTGGGGGTCAGGGAGCCCGGGGCAGGCTCGGGCTCGGGGACGCTCGCCTGGACGCGGTCGCCCAGGAGGACGCGCTCGCTCTTGCTGGTGGCGAGGGTGCCGTTGATGGTCACGGAGCCACCCTCGACGAGGTGCGCGCAGGCGGAGCGGCTGGGCATGCGCCCGGGAAGCCCCCCGCCTCATGCAGCGCCCTCACCGCCGCCGCGCTGAACTCGTCGCTGTCGAGCGCGCAGACGTAGGCGAGCGAGACGCGCGCCACGCCAGGAACGCGGGAGACGGCCCTCGCCACCTCCTCGTCGGCGTCGCGACCCTCGAGCGAGACCAGGATGTGGCCGGAGATGCGCCTGACGGAACCGACGGGCCAGTCCCTGAGGGCGCGGCGCAGGTTCCTCACGAGCTGGTTCTCGAAGGTCGAGCGGTTCTTCCCCTTGAGGCCGATCTCGTGGTAATGGACGAAGCAGACTCTTCTCGGCATGCGCTTAGAGGTTGTGCTCGACCTGGGCGTTGGAGCCCTTGATCTGGTTGTCGAACTCGTCCTTGACGAAGCTCAGGGTGCCGTCCTCGATCTCGGACATGGCGATGGAGACGGGGTCCTCCCCGGAGATGACGGGCGTGATGTCGTCGAACTCCTGGATGGCCGTCACGCGCAGGTGCTGGCCGCGCACCATGTTGTTGATGTCGCAGGCGCGCTTGGACGCGACGGCGCAGAGGAGGAAGGGGTTCTGCTCGGTCTGGTCGAGCAGGGTGTCGATCTCGGGCTTAGTCACTGCCATCTTGGGAGTTCCCTCCGTTTTTCTCGAATGAATCGATCGTGTCCGCGAGGCGGGCCGCCGCTGCCTCGAGCTCGTCGTTGACGACGCGCGCATCGTACTCGTGCGCACGCGTCATCTCGAGCCTGGCGTTGGAGAGTCGCAGCCCTATGGAGGCCTCGTCCTCGGTGCCACGGGCGCGGAGCCTCTGCTCGAGGAGCTCCATGGAGGGGGGCTCGATGAAGACGAGCACGGCATCAGGATAGATGCGCCGCACGTTGAAGGCTCCCTGTGGGTCTATCTCGAGCACCACCGAGCTTCCGCGGGCGAGACGGTCGTCCACCTCGCTTCTCAGCGTCCCATAGCGATGCCCGTGGACGTTCGCCCACTCGAGGAAGGCGCCCTCCGCGACGAGGCGCGAGAACTCGTCCTCGCCGAGGAAGTGGTACGAGACGCCGTCCACCTCGCCGGGGCGTGGGTTCCTCGTGGTAGCCGAGACCGTCAGGCCCAGGTCGGGACGCTGCCTCAGCACCTGCGAGAGCAGCGTACCCTTCCCCGCTCCTGACGGTCCGGAAATGACGAAGAGTCGTGGGGTCCTAGGCACTACTTGGAGAGCACCTCGATGAGCTGCTCACGCTGGCGAGCACCCAAGCCCTTGACGCGACGGGTGGCGGAGATGCCCAGCTCGTCCATGATCTTGGTGGCCTTGGCCTTGCCGTAGCCGGGAAGGGACTCGATGAGGGCGGAGACCTTCAGGCGGCTGGCGATGGGATCCTCGGAGTTAAGAACCTCCTCGAGGGTGATGTCACCCCTCTTGATCTTGTCGCGGAGCTCAGCGCGCTCGTGGCGAGCGGCAGCGGCCTTCTCGAGTGCGGCCTTGCGCTGCTCGTCGGTAAGCTGAGGTAGTGCCATGGTTCCTCCAAACATCGGAAAAATACGTCGTGATCCATACGTCACGGCAAGTACGAGCCGTCGGCGCAAGCCCATAGTTTGCCAATTGACTAGGTATTTTACAAGTCTACAACTGCAGCTTTGTTCTTCAAGGCCATTCTTCTACACAAAATGGCCCCGAATCGACCGCAACCGAAGGGCGCCTAGCCCTCGCAGAGCTCGGAAACGATGGACTCGAAGGTGGCCACGGGGTCTCCCGCCTGCGTGACGGGGCGGCCCACCACGAGCTTCGAGGCGCCGGCCGCAATCGCCGCGGCGGNTGCGCGCAGGCGCGCCCTGGCCGGGCATAGCTCGCCACCTCGTAGCGGGAGAGGCCCGCCTCCCCCAGGATCCGCTCCGCCTCCTCCATGAGCTCCGCGGCGAGCCCGTCTTCCGGCTCGTCCATGAGCCCCTCGTCCACGGCCCTGCCGAAGGCCGTCCCGTCCTCGATGGCGAGGGGGTAGACGCTCACGTGCCCGACCCCCTCGCCCAGCACGCCCCGGAGGCTCCTGGCCCAGCTCTCGGACGTCTGACGGGGGATGGCGCACATGAGGTCGCAGGAGACGTCGAGCCCGCTCGAGACGGCGTCCCCCAGCGCCCGAAGGGCCGTCCTTGCGTCGTGCGCGCGTCCCAGGAGGCGAAGCTCCCCGTCGTCGAGGCTCTGGACCCCCAGGGAGACGCGCGTCGCCCCCGCCTCGGCGAGCGCGCCGGCCATCCCCTCGGCAAGGGACTCCGGGTTAGCCTCCACACTCAGCTCTGCCGCCGTCGTCGAGGCGACGGCGCGCACGAGGTCCGACAGCCCGTCCGTGCCGAGGAGGCTGGGCGTGCCCCCTCCCAGGTAGGCCGTCCTGCAGGAGGAGAGGAGCCCCGCCCCCTTGAGCTCGCGGACCTGGGAGCCGAGGGCGCGGGCGTAGGCGCCCATGAGGGGGTCGCCCTCCCGGGTGACCCAGGAGGCGAAGTCGCAGTAGGCGCACTTGCTCTCGCAGAAGGGCAGGTGGAGGTAGAGGGCCTCTGCCGCCGTGGCGTGGAGGCGGCCCTCCCAGGCGTTGGGCGAGGGACCGTCACCCACGGCGGACGTCCTCCCGGCCCGCGGCGTCCCCACCCGCGAATGCCCTCACCCTGGCGAGGAGCCCGAGGTAGTCGTCCAGGCTCACGCAGCGCATGGCGCCGTCCCGCCAGGCGGCGGCGTGAGGGAGCCCCTTCAGGTACCAACCGGCAAGGCTGCGGGCGCGGGCGAGGTGGCCGCCGGTGGCGTCGAGGAGTCTCACGTGGCATTCGAAGGCCGCGAGGCGCTGGGAGAGGGTGGGCGCCGCAGGCTTCTCGCCCGACGCGAGGGCCAGCGCGGACGAGAAGACCCAGGGGTTGCCGTAGCTCCCGCGGGCCACCATCACGCCCGCGGCGCCCGTCTCCTCGAGCATCCGCAGCGCCGCCCCAGCGTCCTCCACGTCACCCGAGCCTATGACGGGCACGTCGACTGCCCCGGCGACCCGGCGCACGACGCCCCAGTCGGCGCGACCGCGGTAGAGCTGGCTCGCGCTCCTTCCGTGGACCGCGATGGCGGCTGCCCCGGCGGCCTCGAGCGCGCGGGCGAACTCGGGCGCCTGCTCCTCCCCGTCGCGTCGGCCGCGGCGAATCTTGCAGGTGACGGGCACCTGACCCTGCTCGAGGCAGGCTCCGACGATCCTGGCCGCGAGGGAGGGGTCGTCCATGAGGGCGGACCCCTCCCCCTTGCGGGTCACCTTGGGCACGGGACAGGCCATGTTGACGTCTATGAGGGCGAGGCGCGGCCCCAGGCGCTCGGCCACCTCGAGGGCGGCCTCGCGGAACTGCTCGGGCTTCGACCCGAAGAGCTGCACGGCGACATCGGGCTCCCCCTCGGCGGGCAGGACGAGGTCCCAGGTCTTCTGGCCGCCGAAGTGTATGCCGGCGACCGAGACCATCTCGGTGTAGGCGAGGGAGGCCCCGCCCGCCCTCGCCATGAGGCGGTAGGCGCCGTCGGTGACGCCGGCCATGGGCGCCACGAGGAAGGGGTTCTGCGCCAGACGCGCCCGCACGTCCGCCCGCGGCACGGGACGGGCGTCAGGAAGCCTGAGCCCGGCTGGCGTGGCGAGGCCCTCGAGGATCCGAAGCGTCCCCTGGCCCCTGGCCGCGGACGTCACTCGTCGTCCACCTTGAGCACGGCGAGGAACGCCTCCTGCGGCACCTCGACCGAGCCGATGGACTTCATGCGCTTCTTGCCCTCCTTCTGCTTCTCGAGGAGCTTGCGCTTGCGCGAGATGTCGCCGCCGTAGCACTTTGCCAGGACGTCCTTGCGCACGGCACGCACGGTGGAGCGGCTGATGATCTTGTTGCCGATGGCACCCTGGATGGGCACCTCGAACTGCTGCCGCGGGATTATCTCCTTCAGGCGGTCGCAGAGGCCACGCGCCAGGGCGTAGGCCTTGTCGCGGTGCACGATGAACGAGAGCGCGTCCACCTCGTCGCCCGCGAGCAGGATGTCGAGCTTCACGAGCGGTGACTCGCGATAGTCCGCGAACTCGTAGTCAAGTGACGCATAGCCCTTGGTGCGGCTCTTGAGCTGGTCGAAGAAGTCCAGGATGAGCTCGGCGAGGGGGATGTCGAAGTGCATCTCGACGGACTTCTCGCTGAGGTAGACCATGTCCCTCGTGACCCCGCGGTGGTCTATGGCGAGCTGCATGACCGCGCCCATGTACTCGGGGGGCACGATGACCTTGGCGTTGAGGTAGGGCTCCTCGATGCGGTCTATGCGCGTGACGTCCGGCAGGTCCTGGGGGCTCGTGAGCTCGACCATCTCGCCGTCGGTCGTGAACACGTGGTAGTTGACGGAGGGCGAGGTAGCTATGAGGTCGAGCCCGAACTCGCGCTCCAGGCGCTCCTTCACAACCTCCATGTGCAGGAGTCCCAGGAAGCCCACCCGGAAGCCGAAGCCCAGGGCCACGCTGGTCTCGGGGGACCAGACGAGCGAGGGGTCGTTCACCTGGAGCTTCTCGAGGGCGTCGCGGAGGTTCTCGTACTGCTTGTTGTCTATGGGGAAGAGCCCCGTGTAGACCATGGGCTTCGCCTCGTGGTAGCCCGGGCAGGGCTCGGCGCAGGGCCTGGCCTCCTCGGTGATGGTGTCGCCGGTCTTGACCAGCCCGGGCTCCTTGAGGCCCGTCACCACGTAGCCCACCTCGCCCACCCCAAGCTGGTCGAGCGGGGTCTCGAGCGGGCGCTTGACGCCGACGCCGTAGCAGGTGAAGGAGTCGCCAAGGGCCATCATCTTGAGCTGCTGGCCCTTGCGCACCGACCCGTCGAAGACGCGCACGGTGGCGATGACGCCGCGATACTCGTCGAAGTAGGAGTCCAGGATGAGCGCCTTGAGCGGGCCGTCCGGGTCGCCCTTGGGGGGAGAGACGAGGTACACGATGGCCTCGAGCAGCTCATGGATGCCCTCTCCGGTCTTGCCCGAGACGAGCACGCTGTCCTCCGCGGGAATGGCGAGCTCGTCCTCGATCTCGGCCTTGACCTCCTCGGGATGGGCCGAAGGGAGGTCGATCTTGTTGATCGCGGGGACGATGTCCAGGTTGGCGTTCATGGCGAGGCTTGCGTTCGAGACGGTCTGCGCCTCGACCCCCTGCGTGGCGTCCACCACGAGGACGGCCCCCTCGCAGGCGGCGAGCGAGCGCGAGACCTCGTAGGTGAAGTCCACGTGACCAGGCGTGTCGATGAGGTTGAACTGGTAGGTCCCCCCGTCGTCCGCCTCGTACATGACGCGGACGGCATTGGACTTGATGGTGATCCCGCGCTCCCGCTCGATGTCCATGGAGTCGAGCATCTGGGAGGCGAGGTCCCTCTGCTCGACCGTGTGGGTGAACTCGAGGATGCGGTCCGAGATGGTCGACTTGCCGTGGTCGATGTGAGCGACGATCGAGAAGTTGCGGATATGTGAGGTATCGTTGGTAGTCATGCGGATGATATTATCCCAAAGGCTGGTGGAGTGCTATACTGCGCTGGTTGACCTCGCCGTGTCAGGTGTCGGATTCCCCACGTCCTTCACCTCATTAAGTTCAGAGGCCTCAGGGATAAGTACTGAAAGGAACCGCACGTGGCTAACATCAAGTCTCAGAAGAAGCGCATCATCACCGCCGAGAAGGCCCGCGTCCGCAACAAGGCGGTCCGCTCCGAGCTGAAGACCGCCGTCAAGAAGGTTCGCGCTGCCGTCGAGGAGGGTGACGCCACCGTCGCCCAGGACGCCGCCAACAAGGCCGGTCGTCTCCTCGACAAGGCTGCCTCCAAGGGCATCATCCACAAGAACCAGGCCGCCGACCGCAAGAGCGGCGTCCAGAAGCTGGTCAACACCCTGAAGTAGGCCGCTTCCCCTCAAATCGTCGTAACGTCGACGGGCCCGGAGCTGAGTTCTGGGTCCGTCTAATTTATGTCGGCGGACCAAACCTGCCGAGCTGCCCCCTCAAGACATGTCGGGCTCCATCCCGAAAGCGCGACCGGGTCGCGTGGGGGCCTAGGGACGCCCATGGACGACGGTCGCCCGCATGAGCTTTTCCCAGGCGGCCAGGTTCGCCTCGTAGTTCTCCTCGTCGAGCGCCACGCGTCTGGAGAAGCGGGAGAACTCCCTGGCAACCTGGCCAAACGGGAGGTGAAAGCGCCTCTCCATCCTTGGGGCGAGGTATCTTAGCTCCCCGCTCACCCTCCGCGCCCTGGAATCGAAGTCGTCCCGCCCCGCAAGCCACATCAGCAGCGGCTTGTAGCGGATCCACCCGAGGCAGGCCTTGTAGAACCTCTCCACGACCCTCGGATCCGTGGCCTCGACGCGCCCCAGGCGCAGGGGGAGGTTCCCCTGCAGGAGGCCCGAATACCGCATGAAGCCGTCGTGGAAGGTGTAGACCGGCACGCGCGCGACCTTCTGGTCACCCAACGCCGCCGCAAAGAAGGCGTCCTCTCCCCTCGCCCCGCTCGGATTGAAGAACGGGACCGTGCGCGTGCGATCCGTCAGCCTGATGCCGAGGTTCGACCCAGAGATCGGGAGCCCGTCCGTCCTCCCGCGCTCGAGGGCCGTCACCCTTGGCTCCGCGAGCGCCCCGTCATCCGCGTAGGTCACCCCACCGTTCCTCATCACGGCCGACATGCCGTCCCAGTTGAGGATGTCGTTGCTGACGGCGTCGGCGAAGACCCTGAAGTCGTCCTCCGTGAAGTCGTCCGTGAAGCCCATGTGGGGTATGGGCGAGACGTAGCCGCAGTGGTACCCGTTGGTCACGTCAAACGTGCCGAGCGCCTTGACGTGCTCTCGGAAGACGTCTTGGCCGCACCAGTACGCGAGCCCATCCCGACTCGTCACGGCAAGGGGGGTACTCGTCGTCATCCAGGAAGAGGAGCGCATCCATGCCCCTGCGTATGGCCTCGTACAGGACCACGTTCCTCTTGCCCGCATAGCCCCTGCCGAAGAGCTGCCGTGCCTCCCTCTCCTCCAAGGCCCCTCCGCCACAAAGGTCCTCGCACATGCCTCGTACCGACTCGGGCCCAATGAAGGAGACTGACCGGAACGTGTCCCTGATCTCGTCCTGGAGGTTGACGTAGTCGTCCACGCTCGTGTGGTTGTACTCCAGGTCGTAGGCAACGATCAGGTGAATGCCTACGGGGTGTTCCCTGATCAGGCCCCTCCAGTGGCAGGCAAAGGTCTTCAGAACGTTACGAAAGCTCTTCCGACCAGTCACGAAACCGATGGCGATGTCTCTCATCGGGTTAGTCCAACCTCCAGTCCTCGACGTGGCAACCAACAAGCGCGCGGCTACGCGGGATGTGCGCGTTGACTCCGGGGCGCGGCCGCCTCGCGAACCTCAATGGCAGCAGCCGCCCTCGTGGTCGTGCCCTCCGCAATCGCCCTCGTGGCTGCCGCAACCATGGCCGTGCTCGTGGTCGTGGTGGTCACAGGTGGCAGACTCGAGCTTCACGAGCCGTCCGGAAAGGTACGCGTCCACCGCCGCGTCCGCATCGCCCTCCTGCCCGGGGTACACCTCTATGCCCGCGCGGGCCAGGGCAGCCTGGGCCCCACCGCCGATGCCGCCACAGACGAGGAGGTCGACCCCTCCCTCGGAGAGCAGCCCCGCCAGAGCGCCGTGGCCCACGCCGTTGGACCCCAGCACCCGGGACGAGGTGACCTTGCCTCCCTCGACCTCGTACACCTTGAACTGCTCCGTCCTCCCGAAGTGCTGGAAGACCTTCCCGTCCTCATAGGTGACCGCAATCCTCATGGTTCGCTCTCCCTTCTCAAGCGCCCAGGACCCGTCCCGGGCGTCCATGCCGGGGCGGAGGCGGACGTTTCCGCCTCCCACCACCAGCTCCCCGCCATTCACGAGAAAGTCCGCGACCTTCTTCCGCGCCCGGTCATAGATGCTGGCGACGGTGGAGCGGGCCACACCCATGCGCGACGCCGCCCCCTGCTGGTCCAGCCCCAAGAGGTCGATGAGCCGAATGGCCTCGAGCTCGTCGAGGGCCAGCTCGAGCACGCGCTCGTGCGCCACCCCGTCCGGTGCGAAGCGGAGGTATTCGGGCACCAGGCCCACCTCCCTGACCTTGGGTCGCCTTCCCAGCATGGGACCTCCTACTTAATGGCAAATGTCAGCAAGTAGTATAGGGCTTCTTGGGATGAGATGTTGGAATATGTCAAAAGATTTAGAGAGGGCAGGTCAGCACGGGAGGCTCCCGTGACGCGATGGAGCCGCGCCACATACGCCCAGGATGAGGGAGCTGACGCAGCTGCGTGGGTCGGCGCCGCCCTTCAGGGCGGCATCCGCGCCCCCACAGAGCACAAGCGCGCGCTCCAGCTCACCATCGCCAAACGAACCGGCCCACCTCTGGTGGTTCTTGAGCTGCCAATCCTGCTTCGCGCGGGGCTTCGCTGGCCTCTTCGACCCCTTGCGCCTCACCGCGGGAGTCGCCGCGATCGAGTCATAGGCGAGGAGTTCGCCGCCCAGGCCCGCGATGGTGCCACGGCGCATGAGCGAGCGGGCGCAGACGAGCTCCCGCAGGCGCGCGGCGAGGAGCGAGACGAGCCTGACCTCGGAGTTCGCGGGCATGAGCGCGTACACCGAGAGGGCCCTTCCGGCGCCCCTGTCGCAGACGGCGTCAAGGAAGTCCCAGGGCTTCACCTCCGCCGTCCGGGCGNGCAGACGGCGTCAAGGAAGTCCCAGGGCTTCACCTCCGCCGTCCGGGCGACGTGCTCCACCACGTCCGCACGCGTGATGGAGCCGCTTGCCCGGCAGAGCTCGCTCAGGGTCTTGAGCTGGCCGTCTATCAGGGCGATCGACTCGCCAACGCGGTCGACGAGCTCGCGGGCGGCGGACTCGTCGATTGACATCCCCCGGCGCTGGGCGAGCCGGCGGACCTCCGCCGGGAGCTGCCAGGCCTTCTTTCCGCCGCAGTCGATCACGGCATCCCTGCCCACCGCCGCCACGGCCTTGTAGAGGCGGGGGGGGCCTTCGGGGGNGAGGACGCAACCGGGATTGGGGTTCTGGAGGTACCCGACGATCGCCTCCGAGCAGGGCTTGGCAAGCTTGTCCGCCCCGTGGATGATGACAAGGCGCTGGCCAGGGCCGACGGGCAGCGTGTTGAGGGAGGCGAGGAGCTCACCCGGCTCGCTCACGGCAGCCGACTCCCGCTCGTCGAGGTTGAAGGCCGCGAGTCCGTCGTCGAGGCGCGCGCGGAGCCTTTCGACGACGCGCCCGGCCTTGACGGAGTTGCTGCCCACCGCCAGATATGCGGGGAGAAGAGCCCCCGATGCCTTTCCTGTCAAGACGACCCCCTTCTGCACGTCAGACCACTATGACACATGGCGACCACGGTGGTCGTCCTCTTCCATGCGGACGCATGACCGGACGAGGGCCAATGCGACCAGGCCCGACCAAAGGAGGGGCTCGACCCCTCCCCAATCCGGAAGTCCCACGGCGGCGAGGGGAAGGGCGGAGAGTGCGCCCACCAGAGCGGAAAGCAGCTCGAAGCAGCATCGGGACACGTCCAGGGGGAGTCGGGCCCAGGGTAGCAGACCCTCGAGCAGGAGCCCGGGGAGGCCCGTGGCGAGCCCGAGGGTGAAGGGGACGACCGCCAGGAGGTTTGAGAGGGGGGCAACCAGCGAGAGCGTCCCGAACGCGGAGCTGCACAGGGGCAGGGTCGAAACCTGGGCGACGAGGCTGGCCGACGCGAGGTCGAGGGTGACGGACGAGAGCTTGGAAAGCGGCCGGGGCAGGCGACGGCGCCCCATGCCCCATGGGGGCGCAAGACGTCCCAGGGCCCGGCGCAGGGCCTGGGACGTCGGCCAGGAAAGGAGGCAGAGCCCCGCAACTGAGACGAGCGAGAGCAGGAAGCCCAGGCTCCCGGAGAGCGAGGGGTCGAGGAGCGCCATCACCAACCCGACGAGGCAGAGGGACGACAGCGCATGTCCGCGCCTTCCCAGGAGCTCCGAGCCAGAGGCCGAGGCGGACATGAGAAGTGCCCTCACGGCGGACGGTGGCGCGCCACAGAGCAGCACGAGCGCCATCCCCAGGGAGAGGGAGGCCGCGAGACGGGGCGCAAGCGGCATGTCGAGGCGGAGGAGGAGCGTGCAGGCGATGGAGGTGGCGATGGCCAGATGGCTGCCGGAGACCGCCAGGAGGTGCGACAGCCCGCAGCGGGAGAGCCTCTCGCCCATGCCCCTCTCGCACGCCAGCGCGGGACTGCCGAGGGCGACGCCCGCGATCCATGCCGCCGAGTCGGTGGGTTGGGCGAAAAGCCCCTCCAACCTGTCCGAGCGCCAGGCCCTGAGCCGACCCAAGGGGCCCGGCTGCCAGGACCTGGAGGAGATGGACACGATCCGCAGGCTCCCAACGGCCCCCTGCATCCTGGAGCTCGCGCCAAAGCCGTCCTGGTCGAGGGGCGACCAGCGCGTGCTGCAGCGAAGCAGCTCCCCCATCCAAACCCTCTGGGGCGAGCGCAGCCAGACGCGGCAGCTCCTGCCCGAAGGCAGCTTCACGCTCGCACGACAAGAGTGGCTCCCCCGCCTGCACACGGAGTCCGACTCCACGAGCAGGGTGCAGCTCGACCCCGCGACGCGACCGAGCTCCGCCTCGCAGAGCCCCATCCCCCGGGCAAGGAGGCCCGAGAGCGCCCAGGCGAGGGACGTGGACAGGGCCAGGGTGAGGATGACGCCTGCGACGGGCAGGCGCAGTCCGTCCCCAACAGTGGCCGACGAGGCGGCCAAGACGACCATCGCGCATGACGCGACGACGAGCGCAGTGACGTGGGAGGGAGGCGGGGACGGCAGGCGGCCACCCAGCACGGCGCGCTCGACGAGGACGCACGCAACCAGCAGGTGGGCGCTCGTGGGAATCTGCGGGCGCGGCATCCCCTCCCCCGCCCGCGCCCTAGACGCAGGCATGGTCCCTGATCCTCTCGAGCTTCTTCTGCCCTATGCCCGACACGCGCGCGAGGTCGTCCACGCTCGCGAAGTCGCCATGAGCCTCTCGGTCCTCGACGATGGCCCTGGCTGTCGCGGAGCCCACGCCCGGAAGCGACTGAAGCGCGGCCACGTCCGCCGTGTTGAGGTTCACGAGCTGGCCCTCGGTGCGACCACCGGTCGGAATGACGGACGCGGTCCCGACCGACCCAGCGGCCTCGCCCTCGTGGGGAACGTGTATCTTCTCGCCATCCCTCACCTCGGCCGCGAGGTTGAGGCTCGTGCAGTCGGCGTCGTCGAGAAGCCCCCCGGCTGCCTCCACGGCATCGTTGGCGCGCGGGCTGCGCTTCCTCAGCTCGACGAGCCCCGGACGCGCGACGGCCCCGTCAACGTGCACCAGCACCGCAGCCGGTTCGGGCGCCTCCTGGACTGCGGCGCCTCCCTCGGCGGCCTCCTCCGGGTCTGCCCCAGGCACGCCCTCGGCCGCGACGTCAACCGTGGCGGCCTCTCCCTGGGATGCCCGCCCTCCCATACCCCAGGCGCCGACGCCTGCCGCGAGGAGACAGGCGAGCGCGCACGCCGCGATCGTACCTCGCGACGGCGCGAGCCCCAACCTCGCGATCGACCCGCCCTTCCTTCCGCCGCCAAATCCCCTTTGTGCCAAAGAGACCACCCCCGCCCCCATCTTGGAGGCGGGGGCGGGGCGAAGCGGCGGGGAATAAAACTGGGCTTGCAGCTGGCTGGCGGCATACTTGCAGGCAGCTGCAAGCATCTAGGGCGTCAGCTGGGGTTTCTATGCGTTCCGGTCAGGCTCGATCGGGGCCAGGCTCGAGTGCCTCGCCCTGAGGCCCCTGGGAGGCCTGTAGGACGGGCACTGGTCGAAGTCGACGTACTCGGCCTTCTCGACCAGCTCGTCGATCATGGCGTCGTGGTCGAAGGAGTCCCAGGCGGCATGAACCTCGTCCATGCGGGCGTGGGTCTCGGGACGGCGCGGCATGAAGAGGGTGCAGCAGTCGTCGGCGGACTGGCTGCTTATGTCGTAAGTCCCGATCTCCTCGGCGCGGCGCATTATCTCCTGCTTGTCGGAACCGATGAGGGGGCGCAGGACGGGCAGGCCCACCATCTCGTTGACCGCGGCGATGTTGTCGAGCGTCTGCGAGGCGACCTGGCCTAGGGACTCGCCCGTCACGAGCGCCTTGGCACCCTCGAGCCGCGCGATGCGCTCGGACACGGCGAACATGACGCGCCGGTAGGTGATGATGCGCAGGCCCTGGGGCACCGCGAGCGAGATCTCCCTCTGGCGCTCCCCGAAGGGCACGACGTACATCCTCCCCACCATGCCGGAGGGCTCGAGCGCCTGGACGATGTCCTGGCAGAGCCATTCGCTGGTGTCCGCGGTCATGGGACGGCCCGAGAAGTGCACGGGGACGCAGACGGCGCCCCGGCGGCCCACCATCCAGGTCGCGACGGGAGAGTCGAAGCCGCTCGAGAGCAGGGTGACCACCTTGCCCGCCGTGCCGACGGGAAGCCCCCCCACGCCCGGCATGGAGGCCGCATAGACATAGACGCAGCCCTGCACCACGTAGACGTAGACGGTCACGTCGGGATGGTGCACGTCCACCCTCTTGTCGGGGAACTCGTCGCAGAGGACGGAGCCGACGAGACGGTTGAGCTCGAGCGTGTGGAGCTCATAGGTGGTCGACGAGCGGCGCGCGTGCACCTTGAAGCTCTGGAAGTCCCCCGCCTCATGCAGCGCCCTCACCGCCGCCGCGCTGAACTCGTCGCTGTCGAGCGCGCAGACGTAGGCGAGCGAGACGCGCGCCACGCCAGGAACGCGGGAGACGGCCCTCGCCACNTCCTGTCTCTCCCGCACTCCTCGGCGGCCCTCTCCACGCCCGCCCTGGCCTGGCTCACCATCTGCGCGGACCCCAGCGCGTGGATCGAGAGCATGTCGGCCCCACTGAGCGAGGCGGAGCGCGCGGCCCCGAAGACCTGGAAGGGGATGTCATGCAGCTTGAGGTCCAGGAAGACCCTGAGCCCCCTCTCCCCCATCTCGCGGACGATGGAGGGCCCCTCGGCATAGAAGAGCGTCATGCCCACCTTGACCCAGCGGGCCCTGCCCTCGAGCTGGCCGGCAAGCCGCAGGGCCTCCTTGCGGTCGCAGTCCAGTGCGACGATGACGCTCTCGCGCGCCTCTGACTCGCTTAGCATTCCACGGCTCCAATCAGGTCGTTGACGTCCGCGACCCCCTGGTCGCGGACCCAGTCGGTCAGCTCCGCCAGGATCCTGGGCGCAGAGCTTGGGTCGGTGAGGTTTGCGGTCCCCACGGCGACGCTCGTGGCACCCGCCAGGATGAGCTCCGCGGCATCCTCGCCCGTTCGCACGCCCCCGATGCCCACGAGGGGGAGGCCCACGGCCTTGTGGGCCTCCCACACCATGCGCACGGCTATGGGGTGTATGGCGGCGCCGGACATGCCTGCCGTGGGCCGCGAGAGGCGGCTCCTGCGGCTGCGGACGTCTATCGCCATCGCGGGGATCGTGTTGATGAGCGAGAGCGCGTCCGCGCCCTCCGCCTCGAGCGCGCGGGCGATCTCGGACACGTCATGGGGGGCCATCTTCACCACCAGGGGAAGCTTCGTGCGGTCGCGTACGGCCCTCATGACCTCGGCGGCGGCCTGTGGCGTGGCGCCCATGGCCGCACCCCCCTGGCTCACGTTGGGGCAGCTGATGTTTATCTCGAGCCCTGAGGCGAAGGGAGCCAGCTCGTCATAGAGCTCCACGGCGCGGGCGTACTCGCCGAGCGAGTGACCAGCGACCTGACAGATGACCTGGCAGCCGCGGTCGCGCAGGCCCTGGAGGTACTCCCCGGCCTGTTCGACGAAGGCGGGGATGCCCGGGTTCTGGAGCCCCACCGAGTTCAGGATGCCCGAGTCGACCTCCGCCAGGCGCGGCGCGGGGTTGCCGTCCCAGGGGACGGCGGAGCAGCCCTTCGTCGTTATGGCGCCGAGCAGTGACACGTCAAAGAATCCCTCGAACTGCCAGCCGTAGCCAAAGGTCCCCGAGGCGGTGTTGACGGGGTTCTTCATCCTGATCCCGCCAAGGTCGACGGCCATCCTGGGTTCGCTCACCATGCCAGCTCCTCCGCGTCGAAGACGGGCCCGTCGCTGCAGCAGGAGCGGTAGCCCCCTGCCGCCATGGTCACGTTGCAGCTGTTGCAGGCGCCGAACCCGCAGCCCATCATCCGCTCCGTCGAGACCTGGCAGGCGATGCCCGCCGAGCGCGCGAGCCTTGCCACGCCGGCCATCATGGGCTGTGGCCCGCAGCTCATGACGAGGCCGTAGTCCCTCTCCCCCAGAAGGCGGGACATGGCGTCGGTCGTGAAGCCCTTGATGCCCCGGCTCCCGTCGTCAGTGGTGACGAGCACCGTCCCGGCGCCAAGGGACGAGAGCCGCTCCTCTCCCCAGAGCCTGGAGGCGGTCTGCGCGCCCAGGACGGCGTCGAAGGGGACCCCTGCCCCGGCGAGCATGCCCGCGGCGGCGACTATGGGAGGGGCGCCCACGCCGCCCGCGACGAGGAGGACGCGGACGGGCACGGACTCCGGCAGCCTCCAGCCATGGCCGCTTGGCCCCACGGCCGTCGAGCGCTGCCCGGGAGCCATGTGCGAAAGGCGCTCCGTCCCCTCGCCCACCACCGCATAGACCAGATCGACCGTCCCTGCGACGGCGTCGGCCGAAGCGAACGAGAGGGGGATCCTCAGGGGGTGGCTGGGGTCCCCCGGAACCTCGAGGTTCATGAACTGGCCGGGCCGAATGGAGCCCGCCAGGGCGGGCGCGCGCAGGACGAGCCGCCAGGTGGAGGTAGCGACCTCCTCGTTCGAGACGACCTCGAACTCGTGCAGCCCCACGCCAGAGCTAGGAATCAACTCGCTACTCCCCGCTACGAGGGGAGGCGCCCCGAGGGACGCCTCCTGTCCGACAGAGGCCCAGGCTAGGCGACGACGCCATCGACCAGGGTGCGGCGACCGTCCACGAAGACGTCCGTGGCGGCACCGACGAGGGTCTGCCCCAGGAAGGCGGAGTTCTTCGAGAGCCCCTGGAGGTAGTCCTCGTCCACCTTGACCTCGAGCTCGGGGTCGACCAGCGTGAGGTCCGCGCGCGACCCCGCCTCGACGCGGACGGGGCGCAGCCTGAGGATGCGGCGCGGGTTGACCGCCATGACCTCGACCAGGCGATCCCAGCTCATGCGGCCCGTGCGCACAAGGTGAGTAAGCATGAGGGGAAGCGAGGTCTCGAGCCCGACGGTGCCAAAGAAGGCTATCTCCCACTCGCAGTCCTTCTCGTGCTGGGCGTGGGGGGCATGGTCGGTCACGACGCAGTCGATCGACCCGTCCAGGATGCCCTCGACCAGCGCCTCCATGTCGGAGGGAAGGCGCAGGGGTGGGTTCATCTTGAGGTTGGTGTCGTAGGCGTCGGTGATGTCGTCCTCGTTGAGGAAGAGGTGGTGCGGGGTCACCTCGCAGGTGACGGGCAGGCCCTCAGCCTTGGCGGCCTTGACAAGGTCGAGCCCCTTCTTCGTCGAGATGTGCGCGATGTGCAGCGGGCAGCCGGTGAGTCGGCAGAGCTCGATGTCGCGATAGATCTCCATCTCCTCGCCCAGCGCGGGCCAGCCGAACATGCCGAGCCTCGTGGAGGCCCTGCCCTCGTTGATGACGCCGTGTGCCGTGAGCGACTCGTCCTCGCAGTGCGCGATGGCCACGCGGTCGAACTGGGAGACGTAGTCCATGCAGGTGCGCATGATGCCGGCACTCTGGACTCCGTGCCCGTCGTCGGAGAAGGCGCAGGCGCCCTCCATCACCATGTCGCCGATCTCGGCCAGGGCCTCGCCCCTCTGTCCGCGGGTCAGGGCCCCGATGGGACGCACGTGGCAGAGCCCCGCGGCGTGCGCGCGGTCGATCTGGTAGCGCACGCCGGTGCCGGTGTCGATCACGGGGTCGGTGTTGGGCATCGTGGCGACGTCGGTGAAGCCGCCGTGCGTGGCCGCGCGGGCGCCGGTCTCGAGGGTCTCCTTGTACTCGAAGCCGGGGTCGCGGAAGTGGACGTGCATGTCCACCAGACCGGGAAGGAGGTACTTGCCGGAGCAGTCGATGACCTCGCAGCCCTCGGGGGCCTCGAGCGACTCCTTGACCGCGACGACCTCCTTGTCGTCCACGAGCACGTCACGGACGTCGTCCAGGCCAAGCTGAGGGTCGACGACGTGGGCAGCCTTAAGCAGAAACGGCATTGTTCTCTCCTCCCAGAAGCAGGTACATCTCGGCCATGCGGGTGAGGACACCGGCATTGACCTGGTCGAGGATCCTCGAGCGCGCGCAGTCGGCCACGTCGGCGTTGATCTCCATGCCGCGGTTCATGGGGCCGGGGTGGCAGATGATCGCATCGTCCTTCATGCGGCTCACGCGCTTCATGTCAAGGCCGTAGAGGCGGTTGTACTCGCGGCGGGAGGGAATCGCCGCGCCCTCCATGCGCTCCAGCTGCACGCGGAGCATGTAGACGACGTCCATGTCCTCGATGACCTCGTCGAGGCTCGCGGTCTGGGGGCAGCCAAACCAGTCGGGGTCGTCCACCTGGAAGGTCGGGGGGCCGACCAGCGTGACGTCGGCGCCCATGGTCTTGAGCGCGGGCGCCAGTGACCCGCAGACGCGGCTGTGCGCGAGGTCGCCCACGATGGCGACCTTCAGCCCGTCCAGGTGCCCGAAGTTCTTGCGGATGGTGTAGAGGTCGAGCATCGCCTGCGTCGGATGCTGGTGCTTCCCGTCGCCGGCGTTGATCACCACGGCGTCGGTGTTCTCGGTGATCTTCTGCGGGGTGCCCGCCAGCTTGGCGCGGCAGATGAACATGTCGACGTTCATGGCGTCGATGGTCTGGATGGTGTCCGCCAGGCTCTCTCCCTTGACGACCGACGAGGTGGAGCCCCCCATGCTCAGGCTGTCCGCCGAGAGGCGCTTCTCGGCCAGCTCGAAGGAGCTCTTGGTGCGGGTGGAGGGCTCGAGGAAGAGGTTGACGATGGTGCGGCCGCGCAGGGCGGGGACCTTCTTGATGGCGCGGTTGTTGACCGACTCGAAGGAGGCGGCCGTGTCGAGGATCTGCGTTATGTCATCGGCAGTGAGGCTGTACGTGTCGATGAGATGCTTGACCGAGAGCATTTACCTGGCACCTCCGGAGTTCTTCTCGCTGTTGACGTCCCAGATCTCGACGCTGTCGCGGCCGTCGAGGGCCTCCACGCAGACGCGCACGTCCTCCTCGTGGGAGGAGGGCACGTTCTTGCCCACGTAGTCGGCTCGGATGGGCAGCTCGCGGTGCCCGCGGTCGACCATGACCGCCAGCTGGACGGTCTTGGGGCGGCCGTAGTCCATGAGCGCGTTGAGGGCAGAGCGCACCGTGCGACCGGTGTAGAGGACGTCGTCCACGAGGACAATGTCCTTGCCGTCGACCGAGAAGGGGATGTTGGTGGCGTGCAGCACGGGCGCGATGTTGCGCATGACGTCGTCACGGTAGAAGCTGATGTCCAACGACCCGATCTGGGGACGCGAGCCCTCGATCCTCTCGATGGCCTCGGCGAGCCTGTTGGCCAGGGTCTCTCCGCGACGGATGATGCCGACCAGCGCGATGTGCTGGGCCCCCTCGTTGTGCTCGATTATCTCGTGGGCTATGCGGGTCACCGCCCGCTCCATCGCCTGGCCGTCCATGATGGTCGCCTTGGGTCTGGACTGTTCCATTGCTCTCCTCCCAGAACTAGAAAAAAATGCCCTGACCGTCTGTCGACGGTACAAGACACCTGGGATGAGGCTATGTAGGGACGCATCGGTCCCGCACCTTACCGGTATCTCGTACCGCGCTTAAAGGTCAAGGAGAACGATACACGAATTCCGTCGGCTGGCAAGGGCGATTCGCCACCCTTGCCAGACCTGCTCCTCGGGCGAAAAAAATCCAGAAATTCATGCTTGCAGGACCGTCTCTCTTGGCTATACTAGTCACCCGTGCACAGCGCACGACGAATTCCCCGGTGGCGCAGTGGTAGCGCAGCTGACTGTTAATCAGCGTGTCGCAGGTTCGAATCCTGCCCGGGGAGCCAGACGCATCAGGCCCGTGGGACTCGTTCCCGCGGGCCTTTTCCATGGGCGGGCCGCATGCCCGTCGCCTGGTGCTGTCTGGCGTTTGCATGAGGCCGCCATTGGTGTGATAGCATTAAAAGGATTAGTGCAAACATGGCATCTACCTGCATGTGGGCAGGCATTTCATACCCAGGAGGAACCTTGGAAGAAGCTCCGAGCACAGGCGTGCCCAAGGCCCAGAGGACATCCCGAGAGGACGCGTGGTATCCCGCCGGCGAGCGCAACGCCTCGATCCTGCGCCAGCTCGTGTCGAAGGACTTCAAGCTCAAGTATCGCCGCAGCGCCCTGGGCGTCGCATGGAGCGTCCTCAACCCGCTCATGATGATGGCGGTCATGGCGGTGGTGTTCTCCGCCCTGGCCGGCCGCTCCGCGGAGGGCATCCCGAGCTTCCCGCTCTACATCATCCTGGGCAACGTGACCTTCTCGCTCATGAGCGAGTCCACGAGCCAGGGCATGTCGTCGATCATAGGGGCTGCGTCGCTCCTCAAGAAGGTCAAGATCGACCGCTGGGTCTTCCCCATCGAGAAGGTCCTCTTCGCCGTCGTGAACTTCGTCTTCTCGCTCATCGCCGTCGCGCTCGTCATGGGCTTCGTGGGCATCTCCCCCACCGTCTACGTCCTGATGCTGCCCCTCCTTGTCCTCTACCTGGGGACCTTCTGCGCCGGCCTCTCGCTGCTCCTCTCCGCCGCCTCGGTCTTCTTCCGCGACGTGATGCACCTCTGGGGCGTCGTGCTCACCGCCTGGACCTATGCCACGCCGCTCTTCTACGCGGAGGAGATCCTTCCCGGCTGGCTCCGCTCCCTCGAGGTCTTCAACCCCATGTACCACTACGTGCGCTACATCAGGGAGCTCGTCCTCTACGGGCGCATGCCCTCCCTCAAGCTCAACCTCGCCTGCGCGGGCTGCGCCGTCGTCTCGCTCGCGGTCGGCGCGCTCGTCTTCCGCAAGAACGAGCGCAAGTTCATCCTCTACATCTAGGAGCAGCTCGTGTCCGAGACCAGCAGCAACGTTTCCGGCGCGACGCCAGCGAGCCCCGAGGGGCCCGGCTGGGGCGTGACCCTCAAGCTCTCGGCCGACACGGTCGACGACGCGACCCCCATCTTCGCGACAGCCCACGTGGAGGGAGCCGTGGAGTGGACGGACCTCGAGTTCCGCTATCGCTGGTCGCTCGACGTGGAGGAGGACGGGCCGCTCCACGGCAGCTCCGGCGTCTACGACGACCAGTCCCAATGGGGCTTCATCCCGCCGCAGACCGGCTCGTTCTGGCTCTGCGTCAGCGTGCGGCACAAGCACACGGGTGTCGTGATGGAGGCGTCGCGCTGGGTCACCGTCCAGGAGGACGAGAGCTTCAGGAGGCCTCCCCTGCCCTCGGCGGACGCGCCCAGCGTGGTCGAGGTCAAAGACGTCTCGATGATCTTCAACATCGCGTCCGAGCAGTTCAACTCACTCAAGGAGTACTTCCTCGCCCTCGCCCGACACGAGCTCAAGTTCAAGGAGTTCCGCGCGCTCGACCACATCGACTTCGAGGTCAAGCGCGGCGAGGCCTTCGGCCTCGTGGGGACCAACGGCTCCGGCAAGTCCACCATGCTCAAGATCATCGCGGGCGTGCTGGACGCCAGCGAGGGCAGCTGCAAGGTCACGGGCACCATCGCGCCCCTCATCGAGCTCGGCGCGGGCTTTGACATGGACCTCACGGCCAAGGAGAACATCTACCTCAACGGCGCACTCCTGGGGTATCGCAAGGAGTTCATCGACGCCCACTTCCAGGACATCGTCGAGTTCGCCGAGCTCCAGAACTTCATGGACATGCCGCTCAAGAACTACTCCAGCGGTATGGTGGCGCGCATCGCCTTCTCCATCGCGACCATCACCGAGCCCGACATCCTGATCGTCGACGAGACGCTCTCCGTGGGTGACTTCCTCTTCCAGAAGAAGTGCGAGCGCCGCATCAAGGAGCTCGTCCAGTCGGACGGCGTCACCGTCCTGCTCGTGAGCCACTCCATCGACCTGGTGGAACGCATCTGCGACCGCGTCTGCTGGATCGAGAAGGGCAAGATGCGGATGGTGGGCCCCACCGACGAGGTCTGCGACGCCTACAAGCGGCTGGCCGGCTAGGTGCTAGACGCGCGCACCAGGCGAGGGCGCGGACGTCCTCGCCTTCGAATTCCTTTGGAAGCGACCGGGCGACGCCTCGCCCAGAAACGGAAGAGAGCATGACAGACGTGGCCCCGACGAGGACGGCGCAGGACGGCATCGACGTCAGCGTCATCGTTCCCTGCTACAACACCGAGGCCTTCCTGGACCAGGCGCTGAGCTCGCTCGAGGCAAATGACCGCTGCTCGCTCGAGGTCATCGTCGTGAACGATGGCTCCACCGACGGCTCGCTGGCCATCATGCGCGAGCACGAGGCGCGCGACCCCCGCGTGCGCGTCATCGACAAGGAGAACTCGGGCTACGGCGCCAACATGAACCGCGGGATCTCCGAGGCGCGCGGGACCTACGTCGGCATCCTGGAGCCCGACGACTACCTGCGCCCCCACATGTTCGACGTCATGTTCGAGTGCGCCGAGCGCCACGGCCTGCCCGACATGGTCAAGACGCCCTACATACGTGTCTGGATGCCCACGACCCCGCAGGAGCACCTCTACATGTGCTCCTACTACGGTCGCATCAAGCCCGAGGACGAGCCCTTCACGCTCGCGGACTGCCCCCGCCTCATCCAGCACCACCCCTCGATCTGGTCCGCCATCTACCGGCGCGACTTCCTGACGCAGAACGACATACGCTTCATGGAGGTGCCCGGCGCCGGCTGGGTGGACAACCCCTTCCTGATCCAGACCTGCGTCCTGGCCAAGTCCATCGTCTACATAAACGAGCCCTTCTACTGCTACCGAGAGGACCTTCCCGGCTCCTCGTCGGTGCTCAGGAAGGCGGGGCTCTCGTTCGAGCGCTGGAACGACATGGCCGACGTCATCGACCGCTGCGGCGTCACCGACGAGGGCATCCTGAGGTCCTTCTATGTGATCGGCTTCCGCTACGCGGGTGCCGCCATCGACGAGTTCGGGCTCGAGATCCCCGAGGTCAGGGAGTGGATCAGCCAGATGTTCAGGCGCATGGACCCCAAGGTCGTGGCATCGATAGTCACGCTCTCGGGCTCCTTCAAGCGCACCTACTTCAGGCTTTCCGGCTACGAGCCGGTCCCCTTCAGCGACCTCCCCTACCTCAGGAGCCTCGTGGGCGAGTTCTTCTACAGCTGGTGCACCAACGGACCTGCCTTCGCCCTCTCGCGCCTGGGCATCTTCGCCCGCAGGCGCGCGGCGGAGAAGGGCCTCGTCAAGCCGACGTCCACGCACTCCGCCTCGATCTAGGATGCGGGGAGAGGGACGTGCCGCCCAGGTCGCAAGACCATGTGAAGCGCAGGGCCCGCAGCCATGTGGCTGCGGGCCCTGCGCTTCGCTGGCATGACTGTTCGACGGCCTACGTCGCAGAGGGGCCCCTCTCCCCCCTCAGGTCCCAGAGGTAGTAGCCCACGACGGAGACGGCCACTCCGCAGGTCACGAAGACGTCCGCGACGTTGAACACCGGGAAGTCCACGAAGCGCGTGGCGAGGAAGTCGGTCACCGAGCCCTGGAAGAGGCGGTCGATCATGTTGCCCACTCCCCCACCGGCGACGCAGCCGATGGCAACGGCAAGGGGCAGCGGGATGTCCTCCCTCCAAACCAGGGCCACGCAGCCGGCGAGGACCGCGATGGCTATGACCACCAGCAGCGGGCCCATGCCGCGCGCCATGCTGAAGGCGGCGCCCGTGTTCTCCACGTGCAGGAGGTCGAGCACGCCGGGAATCAGCGTCTCTCCCTCCCCCACCGGATAGAGGGCGCGCACCGCGGCCTTGACCGCCTGGTCGACCACCACGACGAGGCACACAGCAAGGAGGAAGGCCACGGAGCGCATTCCGCGACGGGACAGGGGCCTCGTGGCGTCCACGTCAGCCCTCCTACTCTGTCGCGCCGACGACGGAGGAGCAGCGCGCGCAGAGTCCATCCTCGCCCAGCTCGCGCCAGTTCCAGCAGCGGGGGCACTTCTCCCCGTTGGCGGGAAGGACCTCGCAGGAGAGCGCCTCTCCCTCGTGGACGCAGACCTCGGAGCACACGAAGGCCTCGGCGAGGTCGGGGGCGCCATCGCCTGCGAGGAGCGCGAAGGCGTCCTTGGTCAGGGTGAGCTCGGCGCGCGTGGCCTGGGTGGTCTTCTCGCTCACCACGCCGGAGGCGAGCGCCTCGTCATAGGCCTTGGTGAAGGCGCCGCGGGCGTCGACCATCGCCTGGTACGTGGCGAGGAGCGGCTCGTACTCTGACGCCTGCATCGGTGCCTGGAACCAGTCGAGGAGCGCGGCGTAGCGCTGGCCGTCGCGCAGGGACTCGGGCAAGAACGCCATGGCCTCGTCGGTGGTGTAGGCGAGGATGGGCTGGAAGTCGTGGACCAGCATGGAGAGGACGTACGACCAGACGGTCTGGGCGCTCCGGCGCTCGACGCTGCCGGGGGCGCCGCAGTAGCTGCGGTCCTTCGTCGCGTTGAGGTAGTCGTTGGAGAGCTCGGTGATGATGTAGTCGTACAGGGTGCGGTAGACCACGTTGAACCGGTAGCCCTCGTAGGCGCGCGAGACCTCGTCGTGCACCTGGCACATGCGGGCGAGGGCGAGGCGGTCGTACGGCAGGAGCCCCTCGACGGGCAGGCCGTCGGCCACGAGGTCGAACTGGCCCTCGAGCTCCCCCAGGAGGAAGCGGAGGGTGTTGCGGATCTTGCGGTAGGCGTCGCCCACGTGCTCGAGGATGCTGTCGTCGCAGGGGACGTCGGTCGAGGTGTCGACGGACGAGACCCAGAGGCGCAGGATGTCGGCGCCGCGGGTGTCGCACTCGGCGTTGGGGTCGATCACGTTGCCCAGGGACTTGGACATCTTGCGGCCCTTGCCGTCCAGGGTGAAGCCCTGGCTCACCACGGACTTGTAGGGGGCCACGCCATACGCGCCGACGGAGGTCATGAGCGAGCTCATGAACCAACCGCGGTGCTGGTCGGAGCCCTCGAGGTACATGTCCGCGGGGAACTGCAGGTTGTCGCGGTGACGGCAGACGGCGGTGTGGCTCACGCCGGAGTCCCACCAGACGTCCAGGATGTCCTTGTTGGCCTTGAGGTGGTGCCCTCCACACTTGGGGCAGACGCAGGCGTCGCCCAGGTAGCTGGCGGGGTCCTCGGTGAACCAGCAGTCGGAGCCCCGTTCGCGGAAGAGCTCGATCACGGCGTCGAGGGTCTGGTCGTTCATCACGGTCTCGCCGCAGTCCTGGCAGGTGTAGGCGGGGATGGGCACGCCCCAGTTGCGCTGGCGGCTGATGCACCAGTCCGGACGGCCCTCGACCATGGAGCCGATGCGCTTGACGGAGTGCGCGGGATAGAAGTCGACGTGCGAGAGCTCCTCGAGCGCCTGCCTCCTGAGGCCGGTCTTGTCCATGGAGACGAACCACTGGCTGGTGGCACGGAAGATGACCGGGTTCTTGCAGCGCCAGCAGTGGGGGTAGCTGTGGTTGATGTCCTCGTGGAGAATCAGCGCGCCGCGCTCGTCGAGCCACTCGATGATCTTGGGGTTGGCCTCGTTGACCTCCATGCCGCCCCAGGGGCCGCCGGTCCCCATGCCGTCTCCCACGTAGAAGCGGCCGTCGTCGTCGACGGGCATGACCACGGGCACGCCGAAGCGCATGCCGGCGTTGTAGTCGTCCACGCCGTGGCCGGGGGCGCTGTGCACGATGCCAGTGCCGTCGTCCAGGGTGACGTAGTCGGCAAAGATGAACACGCCCTCCTCGCCCTGGTCGCCGAAGATCGGCTGCCTGTAGCGGTTGCCCTGGAGCTCGGTGCCCGTCGCGTGCCAGGGCTCGCCGTCGGCGTCGCGCACGAGCTCGGCGCCCTCGTAGCCAAACTTGGCGCAGCACCTCTCCTGCAGGGCCTCTGCCATGAGCTCGACCCTGCCGTCGACCCGCACGGCGACGTAGCTCGCCTCGGGATGGAGGATGACGGCGTCGTCGGCAGGAAGCGTCCAGGGCGTCGTGGTCCAGATGTCGACGAAGAGCGAGTCGGCATAGGGCTCGAGGCCGGCTGGCGCGGTGGTCATCCGGAAGCGGACGAAGATGGCGGGCGAGACCTCGTCGGAGTACTCGATCTCCGCCTCGGCGAGCGCCGTGTGGCAGTGGGTGCACCAATGCACGGGCTTGCGGCCGCGGTAGATGGCGCCCTTGTCGAAGATCGCCTTGAAGATCTCCACGTCGGTGGCGTCATAGTCGTTGACGTAGGTCAGGTAGGGGTTGTCCCACTCGGCGAGGACGCCCAGGCGCTTGAAGCCCTGGCGCTGGGTGTCGACCTGCTCGACGGCCATCTTGCGGCAGAGCTCGCGGATCTTCTCCGTGGGAAGCTGGTTGAACTTCTCGGTGCCCAGCATCTCCTCGACCTTGTGCTCGATGGGCTGGCCGTGGCAGTCCCAGCCGGGCACGTAGGGGGTCTGGTAGCCGCGCATGGACCAGTAGCGGTTGATGATGTCCTTGGAGATCTTGTTCTGCGCGTGGCCGAGGTGGATGGGCCCGTTGGCGTAGGGAGGGCCGTCGTGGAGGACGAACTTCTCGTGCCCCTCGTTCTTCTTGAGCATCTGCCCGTAGACGTCGTTGGCCTCCCACTCGGCCAGGCGCTTCGGCTCGTTCTGGGCCAGGCCCGCCCTCATGGGGAACCCCGTCTTGGGGAGGTTCATCGTCTTCTTGTACTCGTTTGCCACGCTCGCGCCCTTCCTCTCGTGCCCTTCGCCCCCGCGCGCCGCGGGTGCGTCCCCTCCGGACGCATGAAAAAAGCGCCCGTCCCTCCTGCTGGGACGAAGCGCTCGCACGACACTTCGCTTGTGACCACCCAGCGAGCGGAAATCCGCCAAACTCGGCTGGCCTGTGACGGCGGCCACTCCGACGGCGCCTACTCGCGAGCGTGCGACCCGTTGCCGGTCGCGCCCGCTTTGGGGCCGCGGCTCCGGGGTGATGTTCTCCGGGACGTGGCCGCGACTTCTCAGCCTCGTCGCTCTCTGTTGGCCACGCTGCCCCGGGTACTCTTCCCCTTCACAGCTTTTGATGGGAGAGATGATAGCACGCAGGCGGTAGCAATGCGCGGGCGAACGGACCCTCCACGCCGGCGGTACGCGTGGCGGTCGTCCAAGGTCCGCCAGGCTCACCACATGCGGCCGGCCGTCGCCTGCCGAGGCCGCCATCTTTCGGCTGCCCGGCCGGCCGTCGCCTGCCAGACCCGCCGCCTTTCGGACGCCCGGTCGTCCATCTTGTCTATTGCCACGCTTTTTGGCGAGAATCGCTCACATTCCGTGGCGAAAGACAAGATGGTGCGTCGGGCGGCTCCTGGCAATGGCGCCTGAGAGGAGGCTGCGGCTCTCGCCTGCGGGCATCGTGCAGCTTCACGCAGGCGCACGACGCCTCCCACAGGTATCTTTGCCTCCCAAGCAAGCACAGGGCACGAGGAGGGGGAGCGGAGATGTCGCGCGACGCGGACCAGAGGATTGGCAAGCTACTCGACGCCGGAGAGCGCGAGCGCAGACTCGTCCATGCCGACACGAGGGCGGACGCGGCAAAGCTGCAGAGGCTGCGAGCCAAGGGCGCGCTGGTCTCCCCTCATCATGGCCTCTACGTCCGCACGAGCGCCTGGGCCGCGCAGACAGAGCCGGAAAGGGCCCTCTGGAAGATGAGGGCGCTCTGCGCCAGGCATCCCGGCTGGGTGTTCTGCGACGTGTCCGCGGCGCTGGCCCATGGGCTGTCGGTGCCCCTCCGGGAGGTCGGGACCCTCCACGTCCTGAGCAGCCCTGGCTCGCCCACGAGAAGCACCGGAGCAATCGTTCGGCACGCGACGTCGGCACGAGGGGCGTGCTGGAAAGACGGCGTCCACGTCACCGACCTTGCGCAGAGCGTCTACGACTGCCTGAGGAGGCTTGGCTTCAGGGACGGCCTCGCGGTGGCGGACTCGGGCATGGCGGCCATGGGACTGGACGACTGGGAGACCCTCGCCGACCGCCTGATCGCCCTCCATCACGGCGAGCCGGGACTCCGCCGGGCGCTTGGCATCCTGCGGCACGCCGACCCCCGCGCCGAGAGCGGCGGGGAGTCCATCGCCCGCGCAGCGATGCTCGAGCTGGGCTTCGAGCTTCCGGAGCTCCAGGTCGAGGTGCCGGACCCGTTCGCCCCCGGACGCAGCTACCGGGTCGACTTCCTCTGGACGCTGCCGGACGGGAACCGGGTCGCCGGCGAGCTGGACGGGCGCGAGAAGTACGTGAACCCGCAGATGACCAAGGGTCGCAGCGCCGTCGAGGTACTGGCGGAGGAACGGTTGCGCGAGTCGAGGCTGAGCGCCGCGGGCGTGCGCGTCATGCGCTTCTCGTTTGCGGACGTCTGCAGGCTGGGCTTCTTCGAGTCGCTCCTGGAACGCTACGGCATCCCGCGGCCGGGACGCCCCTCTCGCCTGCGAAGCCCCTTCAGGGAAGAGTGGCGTCCCATGGAGCTTGGCGGCTGGAGGCTGCGCTGCAAGCGGGTCTGGCCGAGGAGCCGGCTGGCGCGCGAGCCGGAAGGTGGCCGCTGACATGGTCGAAGAGCCGCTCCGTACGCGACGGCAAGGCGATCGATGGGCGGGTCCAGCCATCCATCTTGTCTTTTGCCACGCTTTTTGACGAGAATTGCGCGAATTCCGTGTCGAAAGGCAAGACGGATGGCCTGACGCCACCGGAGCCCGACGCCACACAAGCGCCGCGACCACGCAGCCAAGCGGCGCCCATGCCGCCCGTAGGCTACCACGCACGGAAATCCACAGCTTGCGCATTGAAAGAGACGCCGCCGTCCCCAACGATGGGCACATGGCACAAGAGTTCCGCGGCCTCGTCCCAGCTGGCGCGGCCGCGACGGGGAGAAGGGCGGGACACCTTGGCAGGCGAGGCTCTGGAACCGACGGGCACGACGGCGGACGAGGCTCACGGAGGCCCTGACGACCTCCGTTACCTTAGGCTCCTCTCGCAGAACTTCCCCACCATGCGCTCGGCCTTCACCGAGATCATCAACCTCGAGGCCATCCTCAACCTGCCCAAGGGCACCGAGCACTTCATGAGCGACGTCCACGGCGAGGACGAGGCCTTCGAGCACATCCTCAACAACTGCTCCGGCGTCATCCGCGAGCAGGTGGACCGCATCTTCGCGACCGAGCTCGGGAGCGGCCAGCGCGCCGACCTCTGCACCCTCATCTACTATCCCAAGCAGAAGCTCGCCCGCGTGCGCGCGGCGGGCGCCAACACCGACGAGTGGTATGCGGCGACGCTCTTCCGCCTGGTGCGCCTTGCCCGTTACCTCTCGGGCTTCTACACCCGCTCCAAGGTGCGCAAGGCGATGCCCGTCGAGTACGCCTACATCATCGACGAGCTGCTGCACGCCTCCGGCCAGGGAGAGACGAGCCGCCACGAGTACCACGAGCAGATCATCTCGTCGATCGTGGGCACAGGTTCCGCCGATGACTTCCTCGTGTCGCTGAGCTCGCTCATCAAGCGACTCGCCGTCGACCACCTGCACGTGGTAGGCGACCTCTTTGACCGGGGCGCGCACGCCGACAAGATCATCGAGCGCCTGATGGCCTACCATTCGCTCGACATCCAGTGGGGCAACCACGACATCTGCTGGATGGGCGCGGTGGCCGGCTCCGAGGCCTGCGTGGCCGCCGTCGTCCGCGCCAACGTGCGCTATCGCACCCTCGAGGTGCTCGAGAGCGCCTATGGCATCAGCCTGCGCCAGCTCGCCCTCTTCGCCGAGAAGACCTATGTGGACTATGACGTCATCTCCCCCATGGAGAAGGCCATCAGCGTGATCCTCTTCAAGCTCGAGGGCCAGCTCATCCAGAGGCACCCCGACTTCGGCATGCAGGACCGCCTGCTCCTGGACAAGATCGACGTGGTGGACGGCACGGTGGCCATCGGCGGACAGGAGCACGAGCTCAGGACCTGCGACTTCCCCACCATCAACACGGCCCACCCCTACGAGCTCGACCCCGAGGAGGCCGAGGTCGTGCGCGGCCTGGTCAAGTCCTTCCGCGCGAGCGACCGCCTGCGTCGCCACGTCGCCTTCCTCTACGAGCACGGCAGCCTCTACCTCGTGCGCAACGGCAACCTGCTCTTCCATGGCTGCCTGCCGCTCGACGAGGACGGGCGCCCCAGCACCGTCACGGGCGAGGGCGTCAAGTACGCGGGCCGCGGGTACATGGACTTCTGCGACCGCATCGCGCGCCGCGCGTGGACGCGGGGGGACCAGCCCGCGCTGGACTGGATGTGGTACCTCTGGTGCGGCCGGCACTCCCCGCTCTCGGGCCGCGTCGTCAAGACCTTCGAGCGCACCTTCGTGGCCGACCGCGCGACGTGGGAGGAGCCGGAGGACCCCTACTACCGTCTGACCAACTCCCCTGAGGTCTGCGAGCGCGTGCTCGCGGAGTTCGGACTCACCGGGAGGCACTCGCACATCATCAACGGCCACACCCCCGTGAGGGCGCGCGCGGGCGAGAGCCCCTGCCGCGCCGGGGGGAGGCTCCTCGTGATAGACGGCGGCTTCTGCCATGCCTACCACAAGAAGACCGGCATCGCGGGCTACACGCTCATCTTCGGCGCGGGCGGCATGCGCATCAAGGCGCACGAGCCCTTCCAGGGCGTGGACGCGGCACTCGACCAGAACGCGGACATAGAGAGCGACGTCACCGTCATCGAGCAGGCCGACCGTCCCCTCAAAATCGCCGACACCGACACCGGGCGCAGCATTCGCGCGCAGATCCAGGACCTCTCTCGCCTCCTCGACGCCTACCGCTCCGGCCGCATGGGCGAGGGCAAGCGCCCCTAGGGCGAAGGCGAGAGGGCCCGCATCCCGGCACGAATGCGCCTCGCATGCGACCTGCTTCCGCGGCAGGGGGAAGGCGCCTCTCCCCCGCCCCACTTCCTGTGGAGCGGGAGTGAAGCGCCCCAACTTGGGTATCTAAAGCAGAACCGCCCCCTCGCGAGGGGACGGGGGAATCACGGCTCGAACACCAGCACGCGCCCAGAGGCACGGCAGAAGGAGAAATGCCAGATGGAGATGGACAACAGGAAGAAGCGACAGTCGATGATCCTCTACATGGTCATCGCCATCGCCCTGGCCATCGCTGTTCGGACGACGCTCTACCCCAGCATCGTGAGCAGCCAGGTGACCAGCGTCAGCTACAGCCAGTTCCTCGGGATGGTGGACTCGGACGAGGTGAGGCAGCTCCAGCTCGACACCTCGAACGGCAAGATCCGCTTCACCACCGGGGAGGGCGACAGCGAGAAGATATACGAGACCACGCAGTTCCCCGGCGACTCGACGCTGGTTGACAAGCTTCGACAGCACAACGTCGACATATCGGCAAACATCCCCGACCAGAGCTCCAGCGTGTGGTTCTACCTGCTGCTCTCGTATGGCCTCCCTCTGCTCTTCATCTTCGGCGGCGGCTGGCTGCTCAACCGCAGGCTCAAGAAGTCCATGGGCGAGGACGGACCCTCGATGAACTTCGGCGGTGGCTTTGGCCTGGGAGGCGCAGGGCTCGGGCGCTCCGGCGCCAAGGAGGTCAAGGGGGAGGAGACCGGCATAACCTTCCAGGACGTCGCCGGCCAGGACGAGGCCAAGGAGTCCTTGGAGGAGATAGTGAGCTTCCTCGAGAGCCCCGAGAAGTACAACCAGATCGGCGCGCGCTGCCCCAGGGGCGCCCTGCTCGTGGGCCCTCCGGGCACCGGCAAGACCCTGCTCGCCAAGGCCGTCGCCGGCGAGGCCAAGGTGCCCTTCTTCTCCATCAGCGGCTCCGAGTTCGTCGAGATGTTCGTCGGCCGCGGCGCCGCCAAGGTACGTGACCTCTTCAAGCAGGCCAAGGAGAAGGCGCCCTGCATCATCTTCATCGACGAGATCGACACCGTGGGCAAGAGGCGTGACGCGGGCCTGAGCACCAACGACGAGCGCGAGCAGACCCTGAACCAGCTCCTGGCCGAGATGGACGGCTTCGACAACCACAAGGGCATCGTGGTGCTCGCCGCCACCAACCGTCCCGACTCCCTCGACCCGGCGCTCCTGCGCCCCGGCCGCTTCGACCGCCGCATCCCCGTCGAGCTCCCCGACCTCGCGGGCCGCGAGTCCATCCTCAAGCTCCACGCCAACGACGTGAAGATGGAGGGCGGCGTCGACTTCGGCGCCGTGGCGCGCCAGACCCCCGGCGCCTCGGGGGCCGACCTCGCCAACATGATCAACGAGGCGGCGCTGCGCGCGGTGCGCATGGGACGCAAGAAGGTCACCCAGACCGACATCGAGGAGTCCGTGGACACCGTCATCGCCGGCGAGAAGAAGAAGTCGACGGTCCTCTCGGAGCACGAGAAGGAGGTCGTCGCCTACCACGAAACCGGCCATGCCATCGTCGCCGCCGTGCAGGACGGCAAGGCCCCCGTCTCGAAGATCACCATCGTGCCCCGCACCTCGGGCGCCCTGGGCTTCACCATGCAGGCGGAGGAGGACGAGCACTACCTCACCACCCGCGAGGAGTACAAGCAGCGCATCGCCGTGCTCTGCGGCGGGCGCGCGGCGGAGGAGCTGATCTTCGGCCACATGACCTCAGGTGCCGCGAACGACATCGAGAAGGCCACCAAGATCGCCCGGGCGATGGTGACCCAGCTGGGTATGTCGGACAAGTTCGGCATGACCGCCCTGGGCGAGACGACCAACCGCTACCTGGGTGGCGGCTCCCAGCTCACCTGCTCGGAGGGCACCGCCCGCGAGGTGGACGAGGAGGTGCGCGCGCTCGTGGAGGAGGGCCACCAGACCGCCCTCAGGACCCTGCGCGAGAATCGCTTCAAGCTGCACGAGATTTCGCACTACCTGCAGAAGAAGGAGACCATCACCGGCGAGGAGTTCATGAACATCCTCAACCGCGACGACGGCTTCGCGCCCAAGTACCAGCAGGACTAGCGCAACGCTCCAATCCCAGGCCCCGCCCTCTCCGATCGGCAAGCGAAGAGCATCAAGCCCACGCTTTCCTATTCGGAGAGGGCGGGGCCCTTTCTGTCGGCACGCTCCTCCAGGTCCGGCGCGAGGGCGGCGTGCGGATGGAGGAGCGTGGGGAGGGGACGAGCCTAGCGCCTCGCGCAGAGCTCCCAGAAGGCGACGGCGCTGCTGGCAGCCACGTTGAGGGAGTCCACGCCCGCGGACATCGGGATGATGGCGCAGTCGTCGCAGGCGGCGAGCGCCTCGCGGCTGAGCCCCCAGCCCTCGCTGCCAAATGCGAGCGCGAGGCGCGAGTGCTCCTTGAGCGACGTGTCGTCGAGCCGCAGGGCGCCCTCCACGAGCGCCATGCCCGTGACGTGGAAGCCCTCGGAGCGGAGCGCGTCGAAGGCGTCTCCGGGCCAGTCGCCCTCGGCGACGGCCCAGGGAAGCTTGAACACCGTTCCCATGGACACCCTGATGGCGCGTCGGTTGAGCGGGTCGGCACAGCTGGGCGAGAGGAGCATCGCGTCGACCCCCAAGGCAGCCGCGGAGCGGAAGAGGGCGCCGACGTTGGTGATGTCGACCAGGCTCTCGAGCACGGCGACGCGACACGCCCCGCAGAGCGCCTCGGCGGCGGAGAGGGGCCGGGGCCTGCGGGCGACCGCGAGATATCCCCTCGACTTGCTGATGCCCGTCACGTCCTGGAGCAGCTCCCGGTCGCAGCAGTAGATGGGCAGTCCGGCTTCCTCGAGCTGCGGGACGCGCCCGAGCAGGGTGCCCAGGTGCCTCTCGTCCACGAGGACGGACTCGAGCTCCAGGCCCTCTCCCACGGCCAGCTCGATGACGTTGAGAGACTCGAGGACGCACCTTGCCTCCAACTCGTCGCGAAGGCTCCTGAGCTGGCGGTCGGTGAGTCGTAGGTAGGGGTCGAGGCGCGGGTCGCCCTCCGTCGCCATGCGAAGAATTGCCATCGTTGCGCCCTCCATTGGTAGAATGCCCTAGCCGAAGGGTACTATTACTCCCTACCCATGCAGCAGGAAATGACGACGTACCAAGGGATGAGGCCATGAGCCTGCAAGAGGACCCCAAGACGACACCCTTCGTGCCCGACCCGGCGCTGAGCTCCCTCAGCCGCTCGAGGATCGGCTCGCACTTCTCCCCCGCCGACGGGCCAACGCGCCAGGACGAGACCCCCGGCAGGGGTGGCTCCGGCCGCGCCCCCAAGGTCGCGGCCGCCGTGGTGGCTGGTCTCGCCGCGGTCTACCTGGGCGGCGTCGCAGTCTGGTCCAACGTCTTCATGCCCAACACCTCGGTCAACGGCGTCGACGTCTCGCTCGAGACGCCGGCCTCCGTGGCCCGACAGCAGACCGTCGCCACCAGCAGCTACGCGCTCGCCGTGTCGGGCGAGGGACTCGACCTCAAGGTCTCGGCGTCGGACGTGGACCTCAGCTGCGACGTCGACGCCTTCGCCCGCGACGCGCTCGCGCAGACCAACGCCTGGGCCTGGCCCGTCGCCGCGATTAGGGGCAGCAAGGTGGACGTGCGGCCCCAGGCCTCCTTCGACGCGTCCAAGCTCGACGGGCTGGTGGGAAAGGCCGTGGACGCCGTCAACGCCCATGCCACCCAGCCCGTGAACGCCTCGGTCGGCTATGACCCGACGAGCTCCGGCTTCGTGGTGAGCCCCGAGAAGGCGGGAACGGCCCTCGACGCCGCGAGCGTGACCAAGGCCGTCGGCTCCGCGCTTAAGGAGGGCGCTACATCGCTTGCGCTCNTGAGGATCTGGTCGGGCTTGACGGCCGCCTTGATGTCGACGGCCTCCTGCATCATCTCCTCGTCGATCTGCAGGCGGCCGGCCGTGTCCACGATCACGATGTCGTTGAGGTGGTCGACGGCCTGCCGGATGGCTCCCGAGGCCACCTGGACGGCATCCTTGACATCGCCGCGCCAGACGCCGACGCCGATCTCTCCCGCCAGGGTCGCCAGCTGGTCGGCGGCGGCCGGCCGGTGGGTGTCGCAGGCAGCGAGCAGGGGGCTGTGACCCTGCCTCTTGAGCAGGTAGGCGAGCTTCGCCGCGGCCGTTGTCTTGCCCGAGCCCTGCAGGCCCACGAGCATGATCACGTTGGGCGTGCGGTTCTGCGCCAGGACGAGCTTGGACTCGGTCGAGCCCAGGAGCTGCGTGAGCTGGTCGAGGACGATGCGCACCACGTTCTGCGAGGGCGTGAGGGACTCCATGACCTCGGAGGTCAGACACTTCTCCTTGCACGCCGCCACAAAGCCCTTGACGACGCGGTAGTTGACGTCCGCCTCGAGCAGGGCCATGCGGATCTCTCGCATGGCGACGTTGATGTCGTCCTCCGTGAGGCGGCCCTTGCCGCGCAGCTTGTCGAAGGTTCCCTGGAGGCGGTCGGAAAGGCTGTTGAACATCGTCTACTCCCCCTCTCCCTCGCCCACGAGCGCGCGCGAGAACTCGAGCGCGTCGAAGCTCTGGAGGTCGTCGATTCCCTCGCCCACGCCTATGCGCAGGATGGGGAGGGCAAGGTCATGCGATATGGCGACGGCGATGCCGCCCTTGGCGGTGCCGTCGAGCTTGGTCACCACGAGGCCGTCGAGCTCGAGGGCCTCGTTGAACTCCTTGGCCTGGGCGAGGCCGTTCTGCCCGGTGGTGGCGTCTATGACGAGCACGACCGAGACGGGCATGCCCGCGCGCCTGCGCGTCACCTTGACCACCTTCTGGAGCTCGCGCATGAGCTCGGGGGAGGTGTGCAGGCGGCCTGCGGTGTCGATGAGCACGAGGTCGCAGCCCTCGCGCTCGGCCCTCTCGATCACGTCATAGCAGACGCTCGCCGGGTCGGCGCCGCGCTCCCGCGTGACGACCTCGACCCCCGCGCGCTCGCCCCAGACCTGGAGCTGCTNTGGCCCGACAGCAGACCGTCGCCACCAGCAGCTACGCGCTCGCCGTGTCGGGCGAGGGACTCGACCTCAAGGTCTCGGCGTCGGACGTGGACCTCAGCTGCGACGTCGACGCCTTCGCCCGCGACGCGCTCGCGCAGACCAACGCCTGGGCCTGGCCCGTCGCCGCGATTAGGGGCAGCAAGGTGGACGTGCGGCCCCAGGCCTCCTTCGACGCGTCCAAGCTCGACGGGCTGGTGGGAAAGGCCGTGGACGCCGTCAACGCCCATGCCACCCAGCCCGTGAACGCCTCGGTCGGCTATGACCCGACGAGCTCCGGCTTCGTGGTGAGCCCCGAGAAGGCGGGAACGGCCCTCGACGCCGCGAGCGTGACCAAGGCCGTCGGCTCCGCGCTTAAGGAGGGCGCTACATCGCTTGCGCTCGACGAGTCGGCGCTCGCGCAGCCCAGCATCCTCTCGGGCGACGGGCGGCTCGCAGAGGCCGTCAAGACTGCCAACTCCTACCTCGCCGCGACCCAGACCCTCACGGTCGACGGCAATGCCGTCGCAACGGTCGACGCCGGCAGGATCGCCGAGTGGGTCCACGTCCAGGACGACCTCTCCGTCACCCTGGACGATGAGGCTATCAAGGCCTGGACCACGGGCGAGCTCTCGCGCCAGCTCGACACGGTGGGCACCACGCGCACGTACACGCGTCCCGACGGGGTCACCATCAAGGTGAGTGGCGGACGCTACGGCTGGAACCTCAACGGCACCGAGCTCGCGGAAACCCTCGCACAGAACGTGAGGGCCGGCAGCGCCACCTCCGTCGAGCTCCCCTGGTCGAGCACCGCCGCGCAGTACGGGAAGCGTGGCGCCGCCGACTGGGGGGACCGCTACATCGACGTCGACCTCACGAACCAGCACGCCCGCATGTATGACGGCGGTAGCCTCGTCTGGGAGTCGGACTTCGTCTCCGGCAACACGAGCCAGGACCACGGCACCCCGGAGGGCGTCTATTCCGTCAACTCCCACATGGGGACCAACCAGACCCTCAAGGGCATCGACGAGGACCACGACGGGGAGCCGGACTACGTCAGCCACGTGAGCTACTGGGTGCCCTTCATCGACAACCTCTACGCCTTCCACGACGCGAGCTGGCGCTCGCGGTTCGGCGGGAGCATCTACCAGACCGACGGCAGCCACGGCTGCATCAACCTCCCCAGCGCGAAGGCAGAGGAGTTGTACGACCTGGCCAAGGTCGGAGACGTCGTGGTGGTGCATTACTAGTCGCCTGGCGAGAGGGGCGCTGGTACCTCTCGCACAGCTAACCTAGACGAGCAAAAGGCCGCACCCCGGAACCCAACGGTCCGAAGCGCGGCCCTCCTTGACCGGGTTGTCTGCGGCGAATGGCGCTAGAACTTCCGACCGCCCTTGCCACCGTACATCTTCTGGAGCGCCGAGAGGTCCATGCCTCCCACGCCGCCGCCCATGCCCATGTTACGCATCATCCCGCGCATCTGGCGCATGGACTTCTTGGAGCCCATGCCGGCAGCCCCCGTCATCTGCCGCATCTTGCCCATCATCTTGTTCATCTCGCCCCATTGCTTGAGGACCTGGTTGACCTCCTGGACGCTGCGGCCCGACCCTGCGGCGATGCGCTTGCGGCGCTGGCCGTTGATCTTCTTGGGCTTGAGGCGCTCCTCCTTGCTCATGGAACGGATGATCGACTCGATGCGCACGATCTGCTCGTCGCCCATCTGGCCGCCCGCCTGCTGCAGCATGCGCTCTCCTCCGGGCAGCATGCCGATCATCTTCTTGAGACCGCCCATCTTGCGGATCTGCTGCAGCTGCGAGAGGTAGTCGTCCATGGTGAAGCCCTCGCGGAGCATGCGCTCGGCGTCCTCGACCTGCTGCTGGTCGGCGACCTGCTGGGCCTGCTCGATGATGCCCACGACGTCGCCCATGCCCAGGATGCGCTTGGCCATGCGGTCGGGGTGGAAGACCTCGAGGGAGTCGGGCTTCTCCCCCATCGAGACGAACTTGATGGGCTTGCCGGTGACCTCGCGGACCGAGAGCGCGCCGCCGCCACGGGCGTCGCCGTCGAGCTTGGACATGATCACGCCGTCGAAGTCGACGCGCTCGGCGAAGGTCGAGACGACGTTGACCACGTCCTGGCCGGCCATGGCGTCGACCACCATGAGGATCTGGTCGGGCTTGACGGCCGCCTTGATGTCGACGGCCTCCTGCATCATCTCCTCGTCGATCTGCAGGCGGCCGGCCGTGTCCACGATCACGATGTCGTTGAGGTGGTCGACGGCCTGCCGGATGGCTCCCGAGGCCACCTGGACGGCATCCTTGACATCGCCGCGCCAGACGCCGACGCCGATCTCTCCCGCCAGGGTCGCCAGCTGGTCGGCGGCGGCCGGCCGGTGGGGGTCGCAGGCAGCGAGCAGGGGGCTGTGACCCTGCCGCTTGAGCAGGTAGGCGAGCTTCGCCGCGGCCGTTGTCTTGCCCGAGCCCTGCAGGCCCACGAGCATGATCACGTTGGGCGTGCGGTTCTGCGCCAGGACGAGCTTGGACTCGGTCGAGCCCAGGAGCTGCGTGAGCTGGTCGAGGACGATGCGCACCACGTTCTGCGAGGGCGTGAGGGACTCCATGACCTCGGAGGTCAGACACTTCTCCTTGCACGCCGCCACAAAGCCCTTGACGACGCGGTAGTTGACGTCCGCCTCGAGCAGGGCCATGCGGATCTCTCGCATGGCGACGTTGATGTCGTCCTCCGTGAGGCGGCCCTTGCCGCGCAGCTTGTCGAAGGTTCCCTGGAGGCGGTCGGAAAGGCTGTTGAACATCGTCTACTCCCCCTCTCCCTCGCCCACGAGCGCGCGCGAGAACTCGAGCGCGTCGAAGCTCTGGAGGTCGTCGATTCCCTCGCCCACGCCTATGCGCAGGATGGGGAGGGCAAGGTCATGCGATATGGCGACGGCGATGCCGCCCTTGGCGGTGCCGTCGAGCTTGGTCACCACGAGGCCGTCGAGCTCGAGGGCCTCGTTGAACTCCTTGGCCTGGGCGAGGCCGTTCTGCCCGGTGGTGGCGTCTATGACGAGCACGACCGAGACGGGCATGCCCGCGCGCCTGCGCGTCACCTTGACCACCTTCTGGAGCTCGCGCATGAGCTCGGGGGAGGTGTGCAGGCGGCCTGCGGTGTCGATGAGCACGAGGTCGCAGCCCTCGCGCTCGGCCCTCTCGATCACGTCATAGCAGACGCTCGCCGGGTCGGCGCCGCGCTCCCGCGTGACGACCTCGACCCCCGCGCGCTCGCCCCAGACCTGGAGCTGCTCGATCGCGGCGGCACGGAAGGTGTCGGCGCCTCCCACGAGGCAGGAGCGCCCCTCCGAGCGGGCGACGCCGGCGAGCTTGCCCACCGTGGTGGTCTTCCCCGCCCCGTTGATGCCCACGAAGAGGACGCAGGACGGGAGGTCCCGGAAGGGGTCGCGCTCGGCATGCGCGAACTCCCCCGCTATGCGCTGGGCGAGGGCCTCCTTCAGCTGTCGGGAGGTCCTGAGGCCCTCGCGCGCGGCCTGTTCGCGCAGGTCGTCGGTGACCTGCATGGCCACCTCCGCCCCCATGTCACCCATCACGAGGCGATCCTCGAGCTCCTCCCAGAACTCCTCGTCCACCTCGCCGCCCATGTAGAAGATCTCGGATATCGCCTCGCGCGAGCGGGTGAGACCCTCGCGCAGCCTGTCGCGAAGACCCATCAGGCCTCCACCACCTTTCCGCTGGCACGGTCGAGGCGCTGGCTTACCACATGGCTCACGCCGTCGGCCTGCATTGACACGCCGTAGAGGACGTCCGCCTGCTCCATCGTCCTGCGCTGGTGCGAGATGACGATGAGCTGGGTGGAGTCCTTGAGCCGCTCGATGGCGTCGAGCAACTTGGAGAGGTTGGAGTCGTCGAGGGCGGCCTCAACCTCGTCGAACACGTAGAAGGGCACCGTCCTGGTCTTGTAGACGGCAAAGAGGAGGGCGAGCGCGGTGAGGGACTTCTCGCCGCCGCTCATGAGCGTCATCTTCTGGATGCGCTTGCCGCGCGGCTGGGCCACGATCTCTATGCCCGTCTCGTCCAGGTGGTCGGGGTCGCACATCTCGAGGTGGGCGTGGCCGCCCGGGAAGAGCAGGGAGAAGATCTCGGAGAAGTTCGCGTTCACCTGGTCGAAGACCACCAGGAACTGGCGGCGCATCTTGCGCTCGATCGCCGCGGTGATCTTCTGCAGGGACTTGCGGGCGTTCTCGAGGTCCTCGACCTGCTCGCCGATGTAGTCCGCGCGCTCCTTGAGCCTCTCGTACTCGTCCATGGCGACCTCGTTGACGGGGCCGATGTGGGCGAGGTCACCCTTGAGCCGGGCGACGTCGCGCTCCATCTGGGCGCGGTCGTCGGGCTCGGGGAGCCGGAGGGCGTCGTCGAGGCCCCAGCCGCTGCCCTCTATGGACTGGATGGCGTTCTGGACCTGCACCTCGATCTTGCCTGACTCGACCTTCACCTCGCCCGAGGACTCCCGTGCGGCGTCGAGCTCGCGGCTCGCCTGTGCCACCGCCTCGCGTGCGTCCGAGATGGTCTTCTTGAGGGAGTCGGAATCCGCCTCGGCAAGCGACGCGCGGTCCTTGAGGCGAGCCGCCCAGGCGAGTGCCCGCTCGCGGACGGCCTCGTAGCGCCCGTGCAGGGGCTCCACCCTCAGCTGGAGGACGTCAAGTGCGCGGGCGCTGCGCTCCATGGTCCCCCGCCTCCGGTCGAGGTCGGCGAGCTGGCGCGAGAGCTCCTCCTCGCGCACGGCGAGGTGGTTGCGCCGCTCGGAGACGGTCGCCAGCTTGAGGCGGGCGTCAGACAGCCTGCCCTCGGCG